>MOEB01000012.1 GCA_001939945.1 Aerophototrophica crusticola
CGGCCAGGGGCGGGCTGAAGCCCTGCTTGGGGCGGTACAGCACCTCCCGCGGCAAATACGGCTCCAGCGCCCATTTCAGCACCGCCTTGCCGGTGCCGCCGGCGAGCTTCAGGTGGGAAGGCAGGGTGAAGGCCCATTCCACCAGCCGGTGGTCCAGGAACGGTGCGCGCACCTCCAGCCCGTGGGCCATGCTGGCCCGGTCCACCTTGGTCAGCATGCCGCCGGGCAGCAGAACCTTGGTCTCTACATACAGCGCGCGGGTCAGCGGGTCCGTGTGCGCGGCGCGGGCGGCGTGGCCGCGCAGCACCTCCACCGCGCCATAGCCGCCTAAGGCCTGGCGGAAGTCGCCGCTGAACAACGCCTGGCGCTCCGCCGGGGGCAGCAGGGTCATGCCGCGGAACAGGCCCGCCATGGCGTCCCCCGCCAGGGACTCCAGCGTCGCCTTGGCCCGCAGCGGCCGGGGCAGGCCGTCGCCGCGGGGCCAGGCGGCGGCCAGGGGCCCCAGAAGGTGGCTGCGGAAGCTGTCGGGCAGCAGGGACCGCACCCGCTCCTCCTGCCGGAAGAAGGCATGGCGGCGGTAACCGGCGAACACCTCGTCCGCCCCGTCGCCGGACAGGGCGACCGTCACGTGGCGCTTGGCCTCCCGGCAGAGCAGCCAGGTGGGCACGGCGGAGGCATCGGCGAAGGGCTCGCCATAGGTGGCGGAAAGCCGCTCCACCATGATCTCCGCGTCCGCCTCCGCCCGCAGCACGGCATGGTCGGTGCGGTACCGTTCAGCGACCATGGCGGCATAGCGCGTCTCGTCATGCCGGGCGTCGTCGAACCCGACGGAGAAGGTGCGCGGCGTGGCCCCCAGCTCCAGCGCCATGAAGGCGGTGACGGCGGAGCTGTCCACCCCGCCGGACAGGAAGGCGCCCAGGGGCACGTCGGCCACCAGCCGCTCCCGCACCGCCTCCCGCAGCCGGTCGGCGAGCTCCAGGGCCGGGGTCGCCGGCTCCCGCGGGGTGGCCAGGGGAATGTCCCAATAGCGTTCCGGTAGCGGAACGGAACCGTTCCGTAGCCGTATCGAAAGCAGGTGCCCGGGGGGAAGCTTGCAAATGCCGCGGTGGATGGTGCGCGGTTCCGGCACGTAACCGAAGGCGAAATATTCCTCCACCGCCTGCGGGTCCAGGGGCGGCACCTCGGCGAAGGCGGCCAGCAGGGCCGGCAGCTCCGACGCGAAAGCCAGGAAGCCGTCGGGCGTGACGCCGTAATACAGCGGCTTCTCCCCCAACCGGTCGCGGGCCAGGGTCAGGGTCTGGGCCTGCCGGTCCCAGACGGCCAGGGCAAACATGCCGGCGAAGCGGTCCAGGGCAGCCCGGCCCCATTCCCGCCAGCCATGGACAATCATTTCGGTATCGCATTGGGTGCGGAAGCGGTGGCCGCGCCGCTCCAGCTCCGCCACCGTGGGCGCGATGCCGTAGAGTTCGCCGTTGTAGACGACGGTGATGGCGCCATCCTCGCCGGACATGGGCTGGGCGCCATGATCCACGTCGCGGATGGCGAGGCGCCGGTGCGCCAGCCCGATGCCGGGGGACAGCCAGGTGCCGGCCCCGTCGGGGCCGCGGTGCTGCAACCGGGCGCTCATCAATGCCAGGCGGCGGGTGTCCACCGCCCGGGTGCCCTGCAAATCGAACAGGCCGGCCAATCCGCACATCAGCGTGTCTCCAGGGCTTGCAGGGTGGTGTCCTGACGGGCGAAGCGGGTCAGGCGGGCCAGGGCCGGGCCGGGGCCGTCCGCGGCATCGGTGGACAGGGCGACCCGGGCGGCGGGCGGGTGGCGGCCGGACAGGCGGGCTGCCAGGCCGTGCAGCTTGGCCTGCCACGGGGTGCCCACGGCGCGGCCGTCCACGATGAACCACTCCAGCACCAGCCGGGGCTGGCCGTCGCGGCCCACCAGCCGGTGCAGGGCCGCTTGGGCTGGCAGGCCGGGGCCGGCCAGGGCGACGGCCCCGCTGCCCAGGCGGGTCCAGGCAGCCTCGTCCCAGGCGCGGTGGTCATGGTGGACCATCTCCGCGCCCGGGCGCTCCAGGGCGAATCCGGCGACGGCGCGGTCCACGGTGCCGTCGGGCGCCCGGAAGCTCTCCAGCCAAATGCGGTCCGCCTGGGGAAAGGCGGGGCGCCAGGGGCCGGGCGATACGGTCTGCCATTCGGCCGCGGGGGCGGGCAGGGCTTGGGGCAGGGCGGGCAGCGTGGCGGGCAGCGGCAGCACTGCCCAGCCATAGGCGGGTCCGGCCAACAGGGCGGCCACGGCTAGGGGGAGGGCCAGGGGCTTGACTGCCGCCGACGGCGCGGGCGGGGCCGTGGTGGCGGGCTCCGGCGCCGGCCGGTCGGCCATCCAATGGCCCAGCAGCAGCAGGACCAGCAGGATGGCGGCGAAGAAGCCCCAACCATAGACGATGTGGTCGGCGCCCACGGCGTGGCGCATGTCCGTCCAGTGGGCGATGGCGACGATGCCGGCGGCCCGGGCAGCGTTGGCCAGGACCGGCACCGCCAGGCACAGGGCGACGAAGCCGGCCTGCCGCACCCGGCTGCGGAACGACAGGTGCGCGAACAGCAGGCCCAGGACGATGTTGGCGATCAGGAAACGCAGGCCGGCGCAGGCCTCCGCCACCTCGAACACGCCGGTGGGCGTCAGCAGCAGCACCCCGTCGCGGAACACGGGGATGCCCGCCCAGCGCAGCAGCGGCACGGCCAGGTCCGCCGTCAGGTCCTGCAGGGCGGGGACCAGCGGGTCGGCCAGGGGCACTGATGTGAACAGGAACAGGATGGGGAAGCGCAGCCGCCAAGCGATGGCCCAGCCCAGGGCCGCCGGCACGCTGGCGGCCACCATCGCCACCAGGGCCAGGTTCCCGGCCACCGCCACCTCCGCCGCCCGTCCCAGCAGCAGCAGGGTGCCGGCGCCCAACAGCAACAGGGCGGCGCTCGCCGACGGCGCTGGGACGGCCCGGGGCAGCCAGGTGCGCTCCCGCCAAGCCAGCCAGGCCGACAGGGGCGGGACCAGGAAGGCGTAGGTATAGGTGGTGCTGCCGGCCCAGGTGCCGGTGAGCTGGCGCAGCTCCGGCCATGCCGCCAGCAGGGCCAGGCCCCACAGCAGGCCCAGCCGCAGCAGCGCCGCCGGCCAGGGGGCGGTCAGGCTGATGCCGGGGCTGGCCTTGCCCTCACGTATGCCGAGCCCGATGCTCATGCCACGGCCCCCGCGGCCCAGAGGCGGGCGCCCTCGTCGGACAGGGGGCAGCCGACCCGGTCCAGCACGCGGTCCAGGGTGGACAGGCGGGCGGGCCAGGCATAGCGGCGCAGCATCTGCACCCGGGCGGCGTCGCCCAGGGTGGCGCGCCGGGTGGGGTCGTCCAGCAGGCGGCCCAGCTGCTCCACCCAGGCCTGGGCCCCGTCGGCAACCAGCAGGTCACGGCCGGCCACCGCCTCCACGCCCCGGAACGCCTCGGGTGAGGCGACGACGGGCAGGCCCATGGACATGGCCTCCAGCACCTTGTTCTGGATGCCGCGGCCCACGCGCAAGGGGGCCACGGCCAGGGCGGCGTGGCCCAAATAGGGGCGCAGGTCGGGCTGCGTGCCGGTGACGATGATGCCCGGCCGCCTTGCCAGGGCCTGTACGTCCGCCGCCGGCCGGGCGCCGGCGATGCAGAACCGCACCGTGGGATGCCGCTCCCGCAGCCGGGGCAGGACCGCGTCGGCGAACCAAGTCACCGCCTCCACGTTGGGGCGGTAATCCATCACGCCGGTGAAGACCAGCACCGGCCCGCCGGGCGGGTAGGGGTCGGGGCCTTTGTGGGCAGGGTCGAAGCGGTCGGTGTCCACGCCGTTGTGCACGGCATGCACCTTGCCGGCCAGCTGCGGCCAGCGCCCGCGGAACAGGTCCGCCTCCTCCTCCGTGGCGAACAGGCCGGCGTCGCAGGTGGCGGCCAGCAGCCCCTCGGCTTGCGCCACCAGCCGCGCCTCCCGCCGGTATAGCCAAGCCATGGGGCCACGGCTGGCCTCCGCGTACTGGGCCCATTTCTGGGAATCCATGTCCACGAAGTCCACCACCACGGGCGGCCGGTCCGGCCCGGGAAAGGGCAGGTACGCCCCCATGGCGGAGCAATAGGCATAAACCAGGTCGTAGCGCACCGCGGCCAGCCGCTCCTCCAGGAACCGCGCCAGGGTGGCGGATCGGAAATAGCGCAGGCTCAGCGCCTCCCGCGACAACAGGCCGGCCATGCCGCGCAGCTTGGCGAGGCGCGGGTTGAGGCCGACCAGGGAGACGGCGTCGCACACGCCGGCCAGGGCGTCACGGTACTGCCAGTCCGCGGGGTCGTCCACGAAGGCGGCCAAATCCACCGTGGCCCGGTCGGACAGGTGGCGCAGGATGTGCCAGGCGCGGATCTTCTCCCCCTTGTTGGGGGGATAGGGCAGGCGGTGGGCCAGGAACAGGATCCGGGGCATGGTGGCCTCCCCTCAGCCGAGATGGCGGGCCAGCACGGGCCCGGCCGTGTTGGCGACGGTGGCGGGCAGCCGCTTCCAGATCTCCACGAAGCGGCTGTAGCGGGGGTTCAGCGGGTTCACGTCCGGCAGCGGCTTCCCGGACAGGGGCAGCAGGTGGTAGGCCAGCGGCTGCGGCTCGAACCCCCAGTAGGTCTTGTAGTCGTAGGCGCCGGTGCCGACCTTGCTGCGACCGAAGTCGAAGCAGGTCAGTCCGCGCCGGGCGGCGCGCTGCATCAGGGACCAGTACATGTGGTCGTAGGCGTGCAGGGGCCGGGCCGCGTCCAGGGCGCCGCCGTAATAGGGCAGCACCGTGTCCCGCCAGAAAAAGCTGAGCAGCGCCGCCACCGGCCCGTCGGGGCCGTGGACCAGGCTGACCTCCGTCGCGTCCGGGAAGGCGCGGCACAGGGCCTCGAACCAGCGGCGGGGGAAGACCGGCGTGCCCAGCCGGTGGACGCTGGCGGCATAGATGCGGTGGAAGTCGCGCAGGTCCCGGGTGACCTCCACGGCCAGGCCGCCGCCCATGCCCTTGCGCACGTCCGCCCGCTTCTTGCGGGGGATGGCCTTCAGGTTGGCCTCCTCATCGGCATGGATGGGCCGGCGGAAGGCGGCGTAGCGGTCACAACGGGCGACCCAGCCGGCGCTGCCGTCGGCGGGCCCGCGCAGCTCCAGGTGGTCGGCCCCCCGCTCGCGCCCCAGCCGGGCGGCGGCCTCCGCCAGTTCGGACGCCACGTCGGCATCGTCCGCCGCGATGCCCCCCTCCACCGCGAAGGGGGCGGAGACCAGGGCATGGCCGCTCAGCCAGCTCCGCACCTGCGACAGGGGCAGCACGCCCACAGGGGCCCCGGCGCGGCGGGCCAGCAGGCCGCGGGCGGGGTGGCCATAGGTGGCCTCCACGGCCTCCAGCCAGCCGGCCTGGTGGAAGAAGGTGGCCGTGGGGCAGGCCGCCACATAGGCGTCCCAGTCCCGGCGGTTGGCGGCGGACAGGGCCTCGACGGTGATCCCGCTCATGCCACGCCCCCGGCCAGGGCGGGCTCCTGCCGGCGAACGGGGGCCGCGGCGGCGTCGCCCAGGAACACCCGGTCCATGCGGTCCCAGCGGAAGTCGCGCAGCAGCCGCTCCACCTTGCCCTGCATCGCATGCAGGTTGACGTAGTGGCGGAAGCGGGACTTCAGCGGCAGGCCGGCGACACGCGGCTGCTCCGGGTCCACCTCCCAGGGGTGGAAGTAGAAGATGGCGGGCTGGCCGTCCGTGCGGTGCAGGTGCTCCAGCCCGCGTCGGAACAGGGGATAGGGCGCCAGCCGGAAGAAGCCGCCGCCGCCGCAGGGCAGCCGCTGCCGCCCCACCTGCACGGTGGTCACCGGAACCTCCAGCAGGCCGGGGATGGGCTCGAACGGGAAGCGGGGGGCGTCCGGCACGCCGTAATGGTCGTGGCGGATGGGGTTCAGGCTGCTGGAATAGCGGTAGCCGGCAGACGCCAGCTCCGCATAGGCCCACCAGTTGGTGCGGTTGACGGAGAAGCTGGGCGCGCGGTAGCCCAGCACCGGCACGCCGCCGATGTCCTCAAGCCGCCGCTTCGTGCGGTCCACGTCGCGGAAGAACTCGTCCGGGGTCAGGTCGGTGACCCGCTCATGGTCCCAGCCGTGGCTGGCCAGCTCATGCCCGCCGGCCACGATGTCCCGCACCAGGCTGGGGTGGCGGGTACCCACGCAGCCCAGGGTGAAGAAGGTGGCCCGCACCCCGGCCCGGGCGAACAGGTCCAGCACCCGGGCTGTGTTGGACACCACCCGGTCGGGCATGCGGCCCCACTGGTCCCGGCTGACCACGTCGGCGAAGGCGGAGACCTGGTAATAATCCTCCACGTCCACGGACAGGCCGTTGGCCGGGATGGGGGAAGCGACGGGCATCGGCACGTCAGGCACGGTGCAGCTCCTCTTGGTTCCGGGCAGCGCCCGCCTGGCCGACAAGGCCCAGCAGGTGGCGCAGCACCCGGTCATGGCTGTCCAGGTGGCGGCGGAGCTGGGACACCTCCCGCCGCAGCTGGTCGATCTCGGCCTCCGCCGGTTCGGGGATAGTCAGGCGCAGGGGCTTGGCGGGCCGCAGCACCGCCGGTTCCGCCGTGGCGGCCAGCGACATGCCGGATTCGAGCGCCAAGTCGTCCACCACCACCTGGGCCTGGGGGGAGTCCAGCCGGGACAGCCCCTCCAGCGCGCCCAGCAGCAGCAGCCGGTTGCAAAGCTGGTTGACCAGCCGCGGCACCCCCCGGCTGGCCCGGTGGACCACGTCCAGGGCCGGCTCTGTCAGCTCCGGGTTGCCGGCCCAGCCGACGTTGGAAAGGCGGTGGCGGACATAGGCGCCCAGTTCCTCCCGGCCCAGCGGCTCCAGGTGGCACCAGCCGATGACCCGCTGGCGCAACTGCTCCATGTCCGGGCTGGCCAGCAGGCGCTGGAACTGGGGCTGGCCCACCAGGAAAGTCTGCAACAGGGGCTGCCCGTCCCCGGTCAGGTTGGACAGCATGCGGATCTCTTCCAGCGTGCGGGTGGGCAGGTTCTGTGCCTCGTCCACCACCAGCAGCACCCGCCGGCCCAACCGGCGGCGGCCGGCCAGGAAGGCCTCAAGCTCCGCCAGCCGCCCGCCCTTGTCGGCGGCCCGGGGCACCAGCCCGAAGGCGGCCAGGACCAGGCGCAGGGCGCTGTCCTCGTCAACCTGGGTGGTGGCGATGCGGCCCGCGTCCAGCCGGGCCGGGTCCAGCTCGGCAAACAAATGGTTGACGACGGTGGACTTGCCGGTGCCCACCTCCCCCGTCACGACGATGAAGCCTTCCGCCTGCTGCAAGCCGTAGCGCAGGTAGGACAGGGCCTTCTCATGCGCCTTGGAGCGGAAGAAGCCGTCGGTGCTGGGCGTCAGCCGGAAGGGCGGGCCGGACAGGCCATAGGCGCGCTCGAACATCTCTCAGAACCTCCAGCCCAGGGCCAGCGTCAGGGTGGTCTCGTGGTATTGGCGGTCGTCGCCGGCCTCGCCGCGGGCGTGGCCCAGGCCGGTGGTCAGGGACAGCCGCTCCGACAGGCGCCAGTCCAGCGACAGGGTGCCCCCGCCGGCCAGCCGGGTGCCGCTGCCCTCCACCTCCGCCCGGCGGGCGAAGGCGCTGGTTTCCACCGTCAGGCGGCGGGACAGGGCGTGCCCCCAGGTCAGCCGCGCCTCCGCCAGGGACTCGTCGGGGCGGGCGCGGTAGTCGCGGTCTTCCCAGCGGAAGGAGACGGCATAGCGGTTGGCGTCGCGCCGGGTGCTGGCCGACAGGGCCACCCGGCTGAAGCGGTAGGACTGGTCCGTGATGCCGAACCCGTCCCGCGTCTCCACCCCCGGCAGGGCGACGGGCGCGCCGGTGGCGGGGTCCAGCACGAAGGCGGCGGGGGCCAGGGTGTCGATGCCGGCGGTGAAGGACCGCACCGCCTCCGCCGCCAGGGTCGTGCGGGGGGAAGGGTCGAAGCTCAACCGGGCATCCAGGAACGGCGCCTCGTACCGGCGGCCGGCGCGGGCCTCCAGCTTGGTGCGCCGGCCGGGCGTGAAGGTCAGGCCGGCCGTCCAGACGGGGCCCTTGAAGGGATCGCCCCAACTGTCGGAGTCCAGATCCTCATACCCGGCCATGGCCTCCAGGGTCAGGGCGCGGCTGACGGCGCCCGCCAACCGCAGCTCCCCCGTGCGCCGCTCGGAGTCGGCGCTGCGGCCGCGTCCGTCGGTGGTCTCCGCCTCCCCCAGCAGGGTCAGACGGTGCCGGGCGCCGCCGAAGTCGACCTGCGCCCGGCCCAGATGGCTTTCCGGCTCGGCCACCAGGTCCGACGCGGTGAAGGCGCGGGCGTACTCGTAGCGCAGCTCCGCCGCCCCGAACCGGCCCAGGCGGGGGGTGAGGGAGGGGCTGAGGCGGATGGTCTGCAAGCCCACCCGGTCGCGGTTGCCGCTGCTGTCCGACGGGGACGGGGCGACGCCGGTGCGTTCCGGTACTTGGGTGGCGGTGGCCTGGGCCTCGATGAACAGCAGGCGCCGCACTGCCTCCCCCCGCGCCATGGCGTCCAGGGTGTGGCGCAGGTCGGACTCGGTTCGCTCCTCCCCGAAGATGCTGTCGAAGTCCAGCCGGTAGTCGGCGGACAGGTAGGTGCGGGCGGACTGCTGGCGCAAGGTCGCCCCGGCGCTGTTGGTCCAGACCAGCGCCGCCTCCCGCGCGCCCGCGGGCTCCAGGTCGATGTTGTCGGTCAGGGTCACCTTGCTGGCGGCCAGCAGCTCCGCCACCAGCGGCTCGGCACCGGCGGGCAGGGCGAGCGCGATCCCGGCCAGGGCCAGGGTGGCGACGCCGGGGCCGAAGGGGGTCGAACGGCGCCACTCCGTCCCCTCTCCCAGGGGGAGAGGGACAGGGTGAGGGGAGGTTCGGCCAGGACAGCAGGCCCGTTTCTGCGACTTTCGAATTCGAAAGCCGTGCAACCCCTCTCCCTGTCCCTCCCCCTCTGGGGGAGGGGACGCGGGGGCGAGGTTCGGCCCCGATGCAGGCCGAGGGGCACGCTTGTGCGTCAGGGAAGGTGGGGCGAAGGGCATGGGGTGCTCAGCCCTTGGCCCGGGTGGCATATGGGTAATAGCTGCCGAAGCGGTTCTCGCTGGCAGCATGGGTGGCCTGGTTCAGCAGCAGGGTCAGGTCGCCCACCCCCTCCAGCAGGCCCAGGGCGGCGCGCACGGCGGCGGCCCCGGTCTTGCGGGCCTGCACCACCAGCAGCACCGTGTCCGCCTGCTCCGCCAGCAGGGTGCCAAGCCCGGCGGCCAGCACCGGCGGGGTGTCGATGATCACTAGCCCGCCCGGCACCTGGGCGCGCAGCCGGTCCAGCAGGGTGGCGGCGGCATCATGCGTCAGCCGGTCCACCGCGCCCGCGGTCTCCTCCCCCGCCCGGGCCAGCAGCAGGCCATAGGCGGGGTCGGCCAGCAGGCCGGGCAGGCCCGGCGCGTCGGGCTCCGCCAACCACTCCGCCAAGCCGGTGCCCGGGGCCACGCCCAGCCGCTCCGCCACCGAGGGACGGAACAGGTCGGCATCGGCCAGCAGCACCGGCACCCCTTGCAGCCCGCAGGCCAGGGCCAGGTTCACGGCGGTGAAGGTCTTGCCCTCCCCCGGCTCGGCGCTGGTCACCACCAGCACGCGGGCGGCGCCCCGGGGCGCGTCGGCGCATTTCTGGCGAAGGCGACGCCAGACCAGCCGCATCTCCTCCGCCAACCGCGTGCCCTGGGCCTCACGGGTCACCAGCGCGCCGGGCAGGCGGGCGGCGGGGGCCTCGTCCACCCGGAATTCCAGCGGGGCGGCGATGCAGTGGGGCAGGGGGGCCGTGGGGGCGGTCGCGGGCTCCGCCCGGGAAACGGGCGGCGGCTCCGGCGGCAGGGGGGACAGTTCGCAGGTGGCGCGGAAGATCAGGCTCATGGCTTTTGTCTCCGTCCTCACGGCCACAGGGCACGGGCGGCGCGCAGGGCCTCGCCCACGGGGCCGCCCAGGGGCTCGGTCGCGCCGAACAGGGCGATGGCGGTGCCCTGGAGGCCCAGCAGCACCAGCAGCGATGCGGCCAGGGCGATGGCGGGCAGGGCGACGGCCGGGGCGGGGCCGGTGCGGGTGACGGTGCCGATCACGTCCAGCCCGAAGGCGTCACGCAACTGGTCGGCATCGTGGAAGGGGCTCTTCATGTGCAGGGCGGCGAGGCCGGCACCCAGGCCCGCGCCGAGGCCCGCCAGGACCACGGCCAGCATGAACAGCACCCGCGGCGGGCCGGACGGGGTGATGGGCACCTGGGGCGGGTCCACCACGCGGTAGTCCACGGACTGGGTCCGGTCGCCCACCTGCTGGGCCAGCCGGGCGGACTCGCGCCGGGCGATCAGCTCCTGGTGGTTCTGGCGCAGCACCTCATAGTCCCGGTTCAGGGCGGCCAGCTCGTTCTCCAGGGACGGGAGCTGGTCGAGCTGCGCCTTGACCTGGGCGATCAGGGCCGTGGTCTCCTTCGACCGGTGGGTCAGCATGGCTACCTTCAGCTCCGCCTCCCGCGCCTTGGCGGACAGCTCGGCGTGAAGCGGGTTGGCGGGGCCGGCGGGCGCCTCCGCGTCGCGGGCGCCGCCCTCGGCCTTCAGGCCGTCCACCTTGCGGCGGGCATCACGCACGTCCGGGTGGTCGTCGGTGAAGCGCAGGCGCAAGCCGGCCAGTTCCTGCTCCGCCAGTTGCAGGGGCGTCAGCCCGGCCGGGCCGGCCTGGCCGGCGGGCAGGGTCCGGGGCGTGCGGGCCAGCTCGACGCCCACCTGGTCGCGGCTCCACACGGCGGCCTGCAGCTCCGTGTCGGTCTGGCGGGCCTGGGCCTCCGCCGAGGCGAGGCGGCGGGCCATCTCCTCCTTGCCCACAAGCTGCTCGGCGTGGCGGCTGCGGAAGTCGGCGACGCGCTGCTCCGTCTCGCGCAGGCGCTTCTCGTACTCGGCGATCTGCTCCCCGATGAAGCGCTGGGTCTTCTCGATGTCACGGCGGTTGGAGCCGAGGTTCTGCTCCACGAAGATGGTCAGCAGCGACTGCACCACCTTCTGGGCCGTGCGCGGGTCGCGGTGGGTGTAGGCGATGGAGAAGAGCTGCGGCCCCTCCGTGCGGAAGGTGATGTCGCGCTTCAGGTCCTGGACCAGGGCCTCCATCTCCGCCGGGCTGCCGACCTTCAGGTCCAGGTCGGCCATGCGGGCCAGCTCCTCCAGGTTTGGCCGGGTCATCAGGGTCTGGCGCATGATGTCCAGCTGCTGCTTCAGGTCCGGCTGCACGGTCAGGCCGGTCAGCAGCGGCTTCAGCAGGGTCTGGGTGTCCACATAGACGCGGGCGTTGCTGGTGAAGCGGTCGGGCAGTGCGGCCACCACCGCCGTGCCGGCCAGGCCCACGCCCCAGGCAACGGCTAGCACCAGCCGCCGCCGTTCCCAGAGGCCGGGCAGCACCCGCCGCAACAGGTCGCGGACGGTGTCGAGGGGGGACGTCGCCATTCGCTGCGCCCCCGGCTCAGAAATAGCTCTCGGGGATGATCAGCACGTCGCCGGGCATGACCGGGACGTTGGCGCTGGTGTCGCCGTCGCGCAGCAAATCGTCCAGCCGCACGGCATAGCGCTGCTGCCCCTGGCCCTGGCCGCGCAGCAGCACGGCCCTGTTCCCGGCCGCGAACTCCGTCAGGCCGCCCACCTCGATCAGCACGTCCAGCAGGGTCATCTCCGCCCGGAAGGGCAGGGCCTTGGGGCTGGCGGCCTGGCCCACCACCCGCACCTGCCGCTCGAAGGGGCCGTTGAAGCCGGCGGGGATGACGGTGACGCTGGGCTCCCGCACATAGCGGCCCAGGCTCTTCTCGATCTCTCGCGCCAGTTCGGTGGGGGTCTTGCCGACCGCGACTAGGTCCTCCAGAAGGGGCGTGGACAGGCGGCCGTCGGGGCGGACGGGGAAGCTGCCGGACAGCTCCGGCGCCTTCCAGACATGGACCTGGAGCGTGTCCAGCGGGCCGATGCGGTACTCGGCCGTGGGTTGGCCGTCGGCGAACCGTGTGGGTGCGGGCGGCAGGCTCTCGGCACAGGCGGCGAGCGCCAGCGTTGCCGCCAGCAGGCCGGGCAGGTGGGACGGGACCTTGCGCATGCGACTCCCCCCGGCGCCGTCCCGGCGTCACCGGGTCGGCGCCCATGATGGCGCGTTGTTGGACTCTCCGATCGGCCGGGTAAGTGGCTGTCCCGGCCGGTGTGTTGGTGCCATGATCTTGCGGGGAGGATGGAACTTTCAAACTCCTAGGGGGATGATCCCCCACCGCCCGTTCGCCTGCCCGGCCGGGCTCCCGATCGTTCGATTTTCGATCCATTCGGGAGGCATCCACCCGAAGCGGGTACCCACCCCTGGCGGTTCCGGTCCGCCGGCCCCTGCGGCACCCTGGTCTCTGCCACGAACGAAAGGGGCAGGGCCTTGGGCCAGTTGCGAGGAATCCAGGAGGCGGGCAAGGCAGGCAGTTTCGAGCAATCCGCCGCTTGGTTCGCCCTGCTGCGCGACACGGCCCTGGCCCCGGGCCGGCGGGCGGAGACGGTGCGCCTGGACGGCCCCGGCGGGCCGTTGCTGCTGCCCGTGTCGCACGGCGCGACGCGCTGGCACGGCCTGCCCGTGCGGGAGGCGGGGAGCCTGACCGGTTGCTACACCACCCTGTACCAGCCACCGGGCCTGGACCTGCCGGACACGGCGGCGCGGGTGGCGCTCTGGGCCCGGGGCTTGCGGGCGGGCAGGGCGGCACCGGACCGGGTGCTGTTCGAGGGGCTGGACCCGGCGCACCCCGGCTTCGCGGGATTGTCAGCGGGGCTGAAGGCGGCGGGGTACTGGGTGGAGGGCTTCGCCCAGTTCGGCAACTGGTACCTGGACTGCCGGGGACTCGGCTTCGAGGCCTATTGGGCGGCGCGGGACGGGCGGCTGCGCAACAGCGTGGACCGCAAGGCCAGGGCCCTGGCCCGGGCGCACCGGGTGGAGACCCTATTCCTGTCCCGCCCCGCGGAGTCGGCCCGTGCCGCGGCCTTGTACGACCAGGTGCAGGCGGCGAGTTGGAAGGAGCCGGAACCCTTCCCCCTGTTCATGCCGGGGCTGGTGCAGGCCGCCTTCGCCCACGGGGCGGGGGAGATGGCGGTGCTGCTGGCGGACGGCCAGCCCATTGCGGCGCAGCTCTGGCTTATCGGGGACGGGCGGGCCACCATCTTCAAGCTGGCCCACGATTCGGCCTGGGACCGCTACTCCCCCGGCTCGGTCCTCAGCCGCGACCTGATGCGGCGGCACCTGGAGGGCGGGGCGCTAGCGGAGATCGACCTGGGGCGGGGGGACGACCCTTACAAGCAGCTCTGGCTGCCCCGGCGGCGGGAACGCTGGGGCCTTGCCGCCTATGACCCGCGCCGGCCGGTGGGGCTGGCGCTGGCGGCGCGGAACCTGGGCGCGCGGTGGCTGAAGCGCCTGCGCCCTTGACCCGGACTCCGCCGCCGGGCCAGCTTGGGCCCGACCGGATCACGGGGGAAGCGGCATGGACGACGCGGCGACGCGGGCACGGATCAGCAAACGGGAACGGCAGCGCCGCTGGCGCCAGCGCAACATCCAGGACCGGAACAGCCGCATCGGCACGTCCGTCGTGGCCCACCTGAATGACCTGGAGGTGGCCGTGCTGGACATGATGGCCATCGAGGACTATTACCGCCGCCCCGTCGGCCGGACAGAGGCCGCGGACCTGACCCCGCCCTCCCGCTCCCGCGCCATCCGGCTGCTGATCCGCCGGGCCATCGACGCCGGCTTGGTGAAGGTCGAGGACCTCGGCCCCCTGATGGCCATGCGGGGGGAGATCGGCAAGTTCTGGGTGGTGGAGACCACCTGGCGCCGCGCCAGCCGCGACCGCCGCTCCAACATCGACGCCAAGGCCGAGGACTGGATCGACCAACCCACCCCGCCTTGGGCCGACCTGCCCGACTTCCAGAAGCCCGCCGAACCGCCGCAAAGGCCGCTGCGCCAGGGGGATTTCCTGGAGGCGGTGGAGGAGGATGATTAGGGGCGGCGATGCCCCTGGTACAATAGCTGGAATACCAGGAATCCTGCCGGTCTTATGCGGGCCAGCAACCTGCTTGTTGGTACTTCCGCGCTGTGGCTATTAGTAATTCCGCGTGGGACTGAAAAGGTCGTAGAGCCTTCGCACAAACAGGAAAAGGGGCGACCAGCCGACCTGGTCGCCCCCAAACCCGGAGCCCTCTGAAGAAAGAGGTGCTTACTTCGGCCGCTTGGAGCCGTAGCGGGACCGCTTCTGCTTGCGGTCCTTCACGCCCTGGGCGTCCAGCGTGCCGCGGATGATGCGGTGGGACACGCCCGGCAGGTCGTTCGGACCACCGCCCTGGATCAGGACCACCGAGTGCTCCTGCAGGTTATGGCCCTCGCCGGGGATGTAGGAGGTGACCTCGTGGCCGTTGGTCAGGCGGACGCGCGCCACCTTGCGCAGCGCCGAGTTCGGCTTACGCGGGGTGACGGTGTACACGCGGGTGCAGACGCCACGCAGCTGCGGGTTGCCCTGGAGGCCCAGGCGGCGCTCCTTCTTAACGACCGCGGCGCGAGGCTTGCGGATCAACTGGCTGATAGTCGGCATAGACTCTGTAGCTCCAGACTGAGAAGGCCGAACCCTATAGCGATGAGTCCGGTGATTATCAAGGCGATTTTTGACCGGTCCCCAGCATTGCCGCATGAGCCAGCAATGCTGGCGGGACAAGGCTTTGCGGGGACGACTGCCGCCACGCGATGTGGTGGTCGCGCAAGCCAAGCCGCGGATGCGGCGCGAGCCTGCCCCGGTCCCCGAACTGCGGGCGTCCGAGGGCGAACTCAAGCATCCAGCTTGGTCGCCCAGAAATCATACTCGTCGGACTCGTCGATGCGGGCGGTGACGATGTCGCCGGGGCGCAGCTTCGTCTCCCCCTGCAGGAAGGTGATGCCGTCGGCCTCCGGCGCGTCCCACTTGGTGCGGCCGATGGCGCCTTCCTCGTCCACCTCGTCCACCAGCACCTGGGTGGTGCGGCCCACGCGGCGGGCCAGGACGCGGGCGCTGACCTGCTGCTGGGTTTCCATCAGCCGGTTGAACCGCTCATCCTTCACCTCTTCCGGCACGGCGCCCAGGGCGTTGGCGCGGGCGCCGTCCACCGCCTCGTAGCGGAAGCAGCCGGCGCGGTCGATCTCCGCCTCCTGCATCCATTGCAGCAGGTACTCGAAGTCGGCCTCCGTCTCCGTCGGGAAGCCGACGATGAAGCTGGAGCGGATGGCGATGTCGGGGCAGACGGCGCGCCAGGACCTGATCCGGTCCAGGGTCTTGTCCGTGTTGGCCGGGCGCTTCATGGCCTTCAGCACATTGGGGCTGGCGTGCTGGAAGGGGATGTCCAGGTAGGGCAGGATCTTGCCCTCGGCCATCAGCGGGATGATGTCGTCCACCTCCGGGTAGGGGTAGACATAGTGCAGCCGCACCCAGACCCCCAGCTCCGACAGGCCCTGGCAGAGGTCGATCAGCTTGGTCCGGTATTCCTTGTCCCGCCACAGGTCCGCCTGGTAGCGGGTATCCACGCCATAGGCCGAGGTGTCCTGGGACACCACCAGGATCTCCTTCGTCCCGGCCTTCACCAAGCCTTCCGCCTCCCTCAGCACCTCGCCCACCGGGCGGCTGGCCAGCTTGCCGCGGATCTGGGGGATGATGCAGAAGGTGCAGGTGTTGTTGCAGCCCTCGGAAATCTTCAGATAGGCGTAGTGGCGCGGCGTCAGCTTCAACCCGCCGGGCGGGATGAGGCTGGTGAAGGGGTTGTGCTCGATGGGGGCCGCTTCCCGCACCGCCTTCAGCACGGCGTCATACTGCTGCGGTCCGGTGACGGCCAGCACGGTGGGGTGCGTCTCCCGGATGCGGGTGGGCTCCACGCCCAGGCAGCCGGTGACGATGACCTTGCCGTTCTCGGCGATGGCCTGGCCGATGGTGTCCAGGGAGTGCTGCTTGGCGCTGTTCAGGAAGCCGCAGGTGTTCACCACCACCACGTCGGCGTCCTTGTAGCTCTGCGCGATGCCGTAGCCCTCCGCGCGGAGGCGGGTGATGATCCGCTCCGAATCCACCAGGGCCTTGGAGCACCCAAGGCTGACGAAACCGACCCGCGCTGGTTCTTGACGCATCTGCACTGACCTGACTAACCCGATTCGCATAGGAAGCGCGGGATATTGGAGCGGGCCGGTCCTGTTTTCAAGCGAGCGACCCTGGGACAATCCGCGGGTCAGGGGCGCGGGGGGCGCGGGCTCGACAGGGATTCGGCCACGGCACCCGTCGTGCCGCCCCAGACCCCGTGCACGCCCAGCATGAGCGCAACCAGCCCCGGCGGCCAACGGGTGGCGGGGGGCAGCAGGCGCGCGGCGGGCACCCAACCCAGGTAGCTCAACGCCCAGACCAGCATGCCATAGGTCGCCCCGGCCGGGACGGCGCGCCCGCCGGCCAAGCGGCGGAAGGCGGGGAACAGGGCGCCGGCCGCGGCGCCGTAGCCGTAGTGGGAAGCCAGGACCAAAGCCAGGCGCGCGGGCTCCGGCAGGTCCCGCCAGGGCAGGCCGGCCCCGCCCAGGATGCGCATGGTCAGGGGCCGCGGCGGCAGGGCCAGCCTTTCCCCCTCCGGCAGGAAGCGGTGCAGCAGCAGCATCGCGCCCGTCATGGGCAGGGTGCCCGCGAACCCGCCCGCGGCGCCGGCCAGCCAATCCCGTCCCTGCATGTCCCTTGCTCCCCTGTCGTTGTCCATCAGGGAAACAACAGGCAAGGCCGCGTTCTTGCTGCCTCAGGTCACCGCCTTCAGGCGCCGCACGGCCTCCGGGCTGTCGATGCGGCGGTAGAGCCCCTGGAGGATGCTGTAGATGGCGAAGGCCACCAGCCCGAACGCCACCGCCCCCAGCAGCCAGGGCCCGTAAGGCTGGTCGCGCAGGGCCCGCAGCGCGGCACCCAGGCCGCCGCTCTCGCTCGCGTCCGACTGCCAGGCCGCCACCAGGAAGAAGGTGCCGACAATGGCGAAGACCACCGCCCGGGCGGCCAACCCGGCCCGCCCGGCCTTCAGCAGCAGGTCACGCACCCGCGGGTCGGGGGTGATGTGCTTCATGAAGCTGGCGCGATAGGCCTTGACCACATGGGCCGCCGCCACACCGATGACCACGAGCCCGACGCCGGCCACCAAAAACCGGCCGAAGGGCTTCTCCAGCAGCCAGGCGGTCCAGTCCTGGGTGGAACTGTCCCCGCCGCCACCGCTGCCCGTCCCTGCCAGCAGCGTGACCGCCGCGATGGCGAGGCCGACATGGATCACGGCGCTGACCAGCATGCCGCCCCGCACCGCCAGCCCCTTGGCGTCGGTGCCATGGTCGTCCACGTCCAGCAGGGCCTGCGCCCCGCGCCACAGGGCATAGCCCACCATGCCCAGGGCAACGACGGCCAGCATCACCTGCCCGAAGGGCTCGTCCAGGATTTTCGACAGGGCGCCACGCGTGTCAGTGGGTGAGCCGCTGCCCCGCGCGGCCTGCACCGCCGCCCAGCCCACCACCAGGTAGACCACGCCCCGGGCCACATAGCCCAGCCGCGCCAGCCCCTCCACCATCTGCAGACGCCCGTGCATGGTTTCCTCCCCCGGTGTGTTCCCTGGGGAAGACAACAGCCGAGAGGCGGAAAGATCAGCGCAGGACGTTCGCCAGGATGTCGAAGAGCTCTTCGAGCTCGTCGGAGCGTAGGCGTTTCTGCGGGCTCTGGTTGGTGAAGCTGTTGAAGATCTCGATGCTGTGGTCCAGCTTGTTGAAGGCCGCACCCATGTCCAGGTAGTGCTGCCGGCAGTCCCTCAGGAACTGCTGGAACTCACCCGCGCCCTGCTTTTTCAGGAACAGCTTGGAATAGCTGGCCTGGTAGGTGTTCACGATGGTGGCGACCTTGCGCCAGCAGTCGCGCAGCAGGGCCTTCACCGTGTCGCCCCGCCCCTCGATCTGCAGCCGCAGGGCCTGGGGCACGAAGTCCACCGGGGCCGAGTATTCCTTCAGCCAGGTGGCCATCTGCTTGATCGCCTCATACCGGCGCAGGTACTGGAACTCGAAGAAGGTGACGCCCTTCCAGGCGAAGATCACCTCGTTCCCGTCGGACAGGGGGATGGACAACGCGGCCAGCAGGGGGAACAGGCTGGAGATATCGCTGCCGTCCCAGATCCGTTCGATGAAATCGTCCACCTTGCGCATGGTGGTGGCGGACTTGTCGGTCAGCCCGAACTCGATCATCGGCTGGACCTTGGTCCGGACATGGTCCCGGATGGCGTTCCATTCGTCGTCGGTGATGCGCAGGTACTGGCCCGGTACTTCGATCCCGTGGCGGCGGAAGTTGGTCTTCAGCAGGAAGGGGTCCAGCGACGGGGACTCCTTCAGCACCTTCAGGATGTTGCGGTCGTTGGCCGCGTTGGAGTGGCCAGATGTCCCGAAGGTCTCCGCGAACTCCCGCACCACCGCCTCGAACCGGCTGTCGTTCAGCGAGACGGAGGCGCCCCCGTCCAGCAGCCGCTCGGCGTTGTAGGGGAAGTACAGCATCGTATCGATGGCCAGCTTGTCGGACCGGGCCGACTTGCCGTCCAGGGCGGGCTCCTTGAAGAAGACGCCGTAATTCAGGGCGCGGACGGAGAACAGCTTTGGGACGTCGGCCCCCTCACCGGCCGCGGCCGCGGCGTGCCGGGTGATCTCCAGGGCATTGAAGACCTTCGACGAACCAGAGGTCAGGGTCAGCTTGAGAAGCTTCTTGTCCATCCACGCATTCCGGGTCGGGCGATGTGGCCCGGACGCCATGAATACCACTTTCAGTCAGGCGCTTTAAGTCATTCCGAACACCTTTGGATGAGGGCCCGGTCCAGGCCTGGCCGTTCCTCCATCGAAAGGGTTGGCCTTCCACCACGGACGGGTGACTGACGCCGGGTCCGCCGGGCGCCTAAAAACGGGACATGAGCGGAAGTATAGGTCGGGCGGGGAACGATGGCGGTTGAGGCCTGGACGGGGGAAGGCGACGGCAGGGGCCCGCCCGCCCGCCCGGCCGTCGTGCGGCCCGGCGGCGATGCCCGGCCGCGGCTGCTGTTCCTGGTGACGGAGGACTGGTACTTCTGGTCCCACCGCCTGCCGGTGGCGCGCGCGGCCCGCGACGCGGGGTATGAGGTGGTGGTGGCGACCCGCGTGGCCGAGCATGGGGAGCGCATCCGGGCCGAGGGGTTCCGGCTGGTGCCCCTGGCCTGGGACCGGGGCACGCGGACGCCGTGGGCGGCCCTGGCCGAGTTGTCGTCGGTGATCCGGCTCTACAGGCAGGAAAGGCCCCAACTCGCCCACCATGTGGCCATCAAGCCGGCGGTATTCGGGGCCGTCGCGGCCATGGCCACGGGCCTGCCGGCCATGATCACCACCCTGGCCGGGCGCGGCTTCGCGCTTTCCGGTTCCGGGCCGCTGCCGAAGGCGGCCGGCGTGGCGGTGCGGCTGGTGCTCCGGCTCGCCTCCCTGGGGCGGCGCTCCGCGGTCGTCGTGCAGAATCCCGAGGACCGCGCCTGGCTGAAGGCTGCGCCCGCCGTGCCGGGGGTCCGGCTGATCGCCGGGTCGGGCGTGGACCTGGACCGTTATGTGCCGCTGCCGGAGCCCGACGGCCCCTTCACCGTCGCCCAGGTGTCCCGGATGCTCAGCCTGAAGGGCGTGGAGGACGCGGTGTCCGCGGTGCGCCGCCTGCGCGCCGAGGGGCTCGACATCCGCCTGCTGCTGGCGGGCGCCAGCGACGCCGACAACCCGGCGGCCATACCCCCCGGCCAGCTTGCCGCCTGGGCAGCGGAAGGTGGGGTGGAGTGGCTGGGTCCGGTGGCCGACGTGCGCCAGGTCTGGGCCCGTGCCCATGTGGCCCTCCTTGCCTCCCGCGGCGGGGAAGGGGTGCCGAAGACGCTGCTGGAGGCGGCGGCCTGCGGCCGGGCCATCGTCGCCACCTATGTGGCCGGCACGCGCGATGTGGCCCGCGGCGGGGTCAACGCGGTGCTGGTCCCGCCGGGCGACCCAGCGGCCCTGGCGCAAGCCCTCCGGCTGCTTGCCACGGAGCCCGGCTACCGCCGGCGCCTCGCCGCGGCCAGCCGGCGCGTCGTTGACCCGGCCTTCGGCGATGGTCACGTGGCGGCCCGCACCCTGGGCCTTTACAGCCGCTTGGCCGGCCCGTCCGTTACCCGGATGCTTGCCGGCCGTTGACCCTGGTGCTCGCCACCCGTCCTGCGACCATTGTGCCGGCGCAATCAATCACGGCCAGGCGCAAGGTCCCGGCACGTGCCGCGGGCAAATGGAAGATTCCATTTGCAACAGCCCAGAAGTTCGCATAATTCCATACCTCGAATAGCTAACCCTTCCGTCGATTTATCCATTATGGGGGATCCACATGCGCCTTAAGCTCCTGGCGGTCGTTGCTGCCAGCTTCATGACCGCGGCTTGCTCGCTGTTCGTGGACGAAACGCCGCAGAAGGCCTATGCCGCCCTGGCCGCGAAGGATTACGTGACCGCGGAGAAGCTCTATGGCGACATGCTGAAGAGCGATGCCAACAACCCGTGGGCGCTGTTCAACCTGGGCGTGGTGTACCAGAACACCGGCCGCCTGCCGCAGGCGAAGGCGAACTACCAGAAGGTCGTCCAGCTGAACCCGCAGGACAAGGTGGGTGAGACCACGGACGGCAAGGGCACCGGCGTGACCCTGGCGGACCTGGCGAAGCAGAACCTCGCCGCCCTGCCGAAGTGATGTGACGGGGGCGGGGCTGCCCGCCCCCTCTGCGAACCCGCCGCGAACGGTCCCTGGGGCTGGTCGCGGCGGGTTTTCGCTTTCCGGGGCCCGGCGCCAGACGGCGCTGCGGCCCCCATGAATGCGGCCCCCATGAAAAAGGGTGTCCCCCGACCAGACCGGGAACACCCCCGTGAATTCCCTGCCTTACCCGTGAGGTACCGGCTTACTCCGCCGCGGCGGCCATCATGGCCGGGGCGTTGGCCGCGGCAGGGGCGTGCTCGTTGATCATGCCGCGGATGGTGGGGAAGCATCGCCCACATTGCGGGTTCTTGCCACAACCCTTGAAGACACCGGCCACGCTGCTGGCCCCCCCGGTCACGGTGTGCCGTACGGTGCGGCAGTTGATGGCGTTGCAGACACAGACGATCATGCGGACCCCGGACTTGGGCGGCGGGGAGGGGGCAAAGCCGGCCCCGCCGTCGGATGGCTACCCTGATACTGCAAGTCAGTCGCAACATCAATCGCGTTGCAATGACCTGGATCAAAGGTCGCAGCGACCCCAGTTTGTCTCCCGTCCGGCGCGTCGCCGCCCGGTCACCCGCGTTGCCCCACAGGAAAGGTTTGGGAATGGCAGAGACGATTCGCGCCGTGGCGATATCCGGCAGCCTGCGCCAGGGATCCTACAACACGGCCCTGCTGCGCGCCGCCATGGCCCTGGCACCGGCGGGGCTGGAGGTGGAGCTGGCAGACCTGCGCGACATCCCGATCTATGACGAGGATGTCCGGGGCAAGGGCCTGCCCCCGGCGGTGCAGCGGTTCCGCGACCAGCTTTCCGCGGCAGACGCCATCATCTTCGCCACCCCGGAATACAACTTCTCCATCCCCGGCGTGCTGAAGAACGCCATCGACTGGGCCTCGCGCCCGCCCGACCAACCCTTCGCGGGCAAGCCGGTGGCCATCATGGGGGCCGCCGCCGGGGCGCTGGGCACCGCCCGGGCACAGTACCACCTGCGCCAGATCCTGGTATTCCTGGACGGGCATCCCCTGAACAAGCCAGAGGTGTTCGTCGGCAGCGCGCCAGGCAAGTTCAGCCCGGAGGGTGAACTGACAGACGGGCCGACTCGGGATTTCGTCGCCCAGCAGATGCAAGCCCTGCTCACCTGGGCACGGCGGCTGAAGGCCACCGCCTAGGCCATCGACAGGACCACCACCCCCAGGGCCACCACCAGCACGATGGCCAGGGCGGCCATGACCGTCCAGAAGGACCAGGGGCGGGCGGGCATGGGGCCCCGGGCCGGGGGAGGCAGGCTGCCGCCACCCCGGCGTTCGCGCCCCTCGCCCAGGGACATTGGCGCGGCGGGGGTGGCGGGCGGGGGCGGGACGTATTCGGGCAGGGTGTCGGCCACCGTCTCCCCCTCCTCCCCGGTGTCCAGGCGCCCGCGGGCAAGGTCGGGGTCGACATCCACCTGGATGCCGGCAGCCTCCAGCTTCTCCAGGATCCTGGCCAGGGCCAGGGTGTCCATCTCCTCAACCGGCAGGTGGGCGGTGACCTGGCCCAGGGTCAGGGTCCCGGTCTTCCGCCCTTCCGCCAGCAAAGCCTCATATCCCTGTCGCAGGTCCATGGACGCCCCCTCCAAACGTTTGGTGGGTTAACGCGCCAGGGCCCGCATGGGATGCGCTCAGGTGGGGTCGCCGCTGCCGATCTCGTTCTGCAGGTAGAGCTGCACGCCGACCTTGTCGATCAGGCCAAGCTGGGTCTCCAGCCAGTCGATATGCTCCTCCGTGTCCTCCAGGATGCGGCGGAAGATCTCCTTGGTCTGGTAGTCCCGCACGGATTCGCAGTACTGCATGGCCTCCAGCAGCATGTCACGGTTGCGCTGCTCGATAGTCAGGTCGCCGCGGAAGCACTCCGGCACGTCCTCACCGATCAGCAGCTTGTGCAGGTCCTGAAGGTTGGGCAGGCCTTCCAGGAACAGGATGCGCTCGATCAGGTAATCGGCGTGCTTCATCTCGCCGATGGACTCGTCGTAAACCTTCTTGGCCAGCTTCTGGAAGCCCCAGTTCTTGTGCATGCGCGCATGCAGGAAGTACTGGTTGATGGCCGTCAGCTCGTTGGCGAGGATGGCGTTCAAGTGGCGGATGACGACGGGATCGCCTTGCATGGTCGTACGGGCCCTGGGAAGCGGTCGGGATGGGTCCCCACCATGCCACGGCCGGGCCGCACTGTCCGCATAAACCGACGATCATCCCGCCGCATCGTCCCGTGCCCGTTGTGCCGGCATCCCCAGGCGGCCACGAGCCCTTGAGCCCGGCTCGCCCTTCCGCCACCATGCCCGGAAACCATGAGCCGGGAGGAAAAACATGGCGCAACAGGTCCGCTACCTCGAGGATTTCCAGCCGGGGCAGACGCTGGAATTCGGGTCCCACACCCTGACGGCGGAGGAGATCGTGGAATTCGCCCGCCGCTACGACCCGCAGCCCTTTCACCTGGACGATGCGGCGGGCAGGCAGACCCATTTCGGCGGGCTGGTGGCCAGCGGATGGCATACGGCCGGGCTGATGATGCGGATGATGGTGGACCACCTGCTGTCGCCGGAGACATCCCTTGGCTCCCCCGGCATCGACGAGCTGCGCTGGCTGCGCCCTGTCCGGCCGGGTGACACGCTGCGGGTCCGGGTGACGATGCTCGAGGTGCTCCGCTCCCGCAGCAAGCCCGACCGGGGCACGGTCCGCCAGCGGGTGGAGGTGTTGAACCAGGACGACACGGTGGTGATGACCCTGCTGGCCATCGGCATGATCCGCGCCCGTGGGGCTGTTGCCGCCGGCTGAGGCGCCGCGTTTGCGTATGGTGGGTGGAAGGGCCATGCGGTCTCCACCCCTTCCCTGATCCCTGCCGATTGGGCTAAATAAAAAGGATAGTCGCGCTAAATCGGAGGGATCATGCCCCGTGACGTCGACCCGCTGTCACCGGGCGATTGGGTGGAGGAGACGCGGCCCCCGCGTCGGCGCCTGCAAGTCCTGGCCATCCACAGCAAGCCCGGGCACCCCGTCGCCAACGTGGAAATGGCGATCGATGGCAGTCCGGTGAACCGGTTGAGCCTGTCGCTCCAGGCCGTGACCGACAGCAGCCGCTTCAAGCGGGTCCGGTGAGGCTGCCGGTCGCGATGCTGCCCCTGGACGACAACGACCTCGTCGAGACCTTCCTTCAAACCGTGCCCGACGGGCTGCTGACGGAGCGGTCCGCCCGGCTGCGCGTCCACCTGTCCCGCCTGCTTGCGGACGGCCGCCCCGTGGTGCTGACGGAGGAGGAGCGGTCCGCCTTGCAGGTGGCCCTGCGCAGCGCCGCGCTGGTGCTGGACCACCAGCAGGTCCGCGGTGCGCTGATGGCGGCGCTGGACGGGGCCTAGCGGGCCTTGTCCGCGTCGCGTGGCCGCAGGTAACGGCTGCCCAGGCGCCAGAGATACAGCGCGACGATGCCGAAGACGATGGCCTTGGACACCGGGTCCACATAGGCCTCCACCCGCTCATACTGGCTTTCCAGCAAATAGCCGGCGCCCACCAGCACGCTGCTCCAGACCAGCGAACCCAGGGTGGTCAGAGCCAGGAAGGCTGCCATGGGCATGCAGGCCAGCCCGGCCGGGACGGAGATCAGCGTGCGCACGGCGGGCACCAGTCGGCCCAACAGCACCGCCGTCCAGCCCCGCCGCCGGAACCAGTCATAGGCGCGCTCCACCTCCGGCGGGTCGATGGTCATCACGGCGCCGTAGCGGTCGGCCCAGCGCATCAGGCGGGTCTTGCCCACCTTCCAGCCCAGCCAGTACCAGGGCAGCGCCCCCAGCACGGACCCCGCCGTGCCCGCCAGCACCACCAGGACGGGGTTCAGGTCCCCCCGCGCCGCCAGGAACCCGCCCAGCGGCATGATCAGCTCCGACGGTATGGGCGGGAAAAGGTTTTCCAGGAACATCAGAAGGGCCAAGCCGAGATATCCGGCCTGCCCGACCACCTGCAATACCCACTCGAACATGGCGCCGGGTTCCTCGGTGACGGCTTGACGGTCGCGGACCGGCCCGGCGGCCCGCCGGTCTCAGCCCTGGGGCGAGGCGGGGGTGCCGGTGACCGGGGTCCCGGCGGGCGTAACGGCGGCCGGTGCCGATTCGATCCGCGATGCCGGGGCAGGTGTCGGTGGCGCGGGCTCGACCGCCGGCTCGCCGCCGCCCATTTCCCGCTTGAAAGTCCTGATGCCCTTGGCCAGGTCGCCCATCACCGCCGGCAGCTTGCCGGCGCCGAAGATGACCAGCACGATGACCAGCAGCAGCAGGATTTCCCAGATACCCAACGACATGGCGCGACCCCCTCGAACGCGTGTGGCACCGGGAATATAAGGAGGCAGCGGCAGCAATCCAGGGGGCGGGCCCGTCGGGTGCGCCTGGCATGCCACGGTCGGTGAAAGGATGGGTCGCCGGCCCAGCGGGGGATATCGCCGACGGCGCGAGTTCGGCTATAGTAGCACTTCAGGTTTCCGGGCCGCGCCATCGGGGGCGCGCCGGGGCCGGGGTGGCCATCCGGTGGCGGCCCCGCGCCGATGTCCCAGGAGAGTTCATCATGGTGTTGTCCAGGCGCACGGTTGAGTCACCCAAGGCGGGGGACTGGATGGAGGAAGTGAAGCTTCCCAAGCGCCGCTTGCTCGTCCACGCCGTCCACCAGCGGCCCGGCCACCCGACGCATGTGGAGTTTCTGGTGGAAGGCCGGGCCAGCGACCGGCTGTCCCTGGCGCTGGAAGTCGTCACGGATCCCGAGCGGTTCCGCAGGGTCGCCACGGCCCAGTCCGCCGCCTGACACGCATGGGTGATGCAGATGCAGGACCGCCCGCCGGATCGCTCCGGCGGGCGGTTTTTTCATGGCGCGGCGGGCGTCAGCGGACCAGGAAGGCCGCCGCGGCCCCGGCGGCGCTGGCGAAGTCCCGGTGGACGGGGCCGGTCGCCGGGTCCACCAGCATCAGGTTCACCGGCAGGCCGAACTCCTCCACCGCCATCTGGTCGGCGTCCCGCCACTCCTTGCCGTCATGGGCCAGGGGCAAGCGGCTCTGGGTCCGTTGCAGCAGGGGCCGCAGGTCATTGGCATAGGGGAACACCGGTTTCCCCAGGGCGGTGGCGAACCCCATCTCATAGGCCGTGCCGTCATCCGCCGACGGGCCCCGGAAGGGGGAGACGTTGGCCACCACCCCGTCGGCACCGCGGATCAGGTCCAGGTTGGCCTGCCGGATGCGGGCGGCGAAGGCGGCGGGGCTTTCCCCCTCCGCGGGGGCCAGGGCGTTGTCCAGGGGGAACACCCCCTCCAGCCCCAGTTCGGCGCAAATGGCCTTCAGCGACTCCGCCACGGCCAGGGGGTCCGGCAGGAACACCTCCGGCCCCGCCAGATAGATCCTCGGTCGCGCCATCAACGTGCCCCCTTGCCGGACAGGTCCACCTTGAACAGGGCAAACCCGTTCTCACCCGGCCCGTGGTAGCCCAGGCCCGGCTGCTGGTCCAGCAGCGCCTGCGCCTTGGGGGAGGTGTCGTAGAGCACCGTGACGTCCCCCGGGATGGGCGCCAGCTTCCAGGTGCCGTCGGTCTTGGGCTCCACCACGCCCTTGGCGCGGACATAGTCCACGATGGCCTGCTGCGCCGTGTCCGGCGACTGGTAGACGACGGTGCTGCCGTCCAGCCCGGGGAAGTCGCCGCCGCCGTTGGCGCGGTAGTTGTTGGTGACGACGATGAACTCCTGCCCGTCCGCCACAGGCTTGCCCTGGAAGGCCAGGTCCCTGATGCGGCGGGCGTCGGGGTTCACCAGCTTGCCGTCGCGGTCGTACCGCTCCGGCTGGGTCAGGTCGATGCTGTAGGTGACGCCGTCGATGACGTCGAAGTTGTAGCTGGGCACCCGGCGGTTCACCAGCATCTGCGGCGCCGTGCTGGCCGGGTCGATGCGGTTCAGGGCGCGGGCCGACATCTCCAGCCACTCCCGAACCTGGGCACCGGTCAGGCGCACGGCGGCCAACTGGTTCGGGTAGATGTACAGGTCGGCCACGTTGCGGATCGCCACGGTGCCCGCGGGGATGTCCGTGTAGTAGTCCACCCCCGGCCGGCCGCCGGACTTGAAGGGCGCCGCGGCGGACAGGATGGGCAGGCCCGCGTGCGGCGTGCCCTGCAACGCCCGCTCCACATAGGCCCGCTGCGCCTTGGCGACCAGGTCGACGCCGGCGCTGTCGCCCAGGAAGGCGAAATAGCTGTGGATGGCGCCGGTCGTGCGGCCCACCGGGCGGCGCACATAGCGCAGGGTGCCCTGGTGGTCCTGCTCAAGCAGGTCGGCCAGCTCGGCATCCGGCTCGGTCGCGCTGGCGACGCGGCCCTCCTTGCGCTCCTGCGTCGGCTTGGCTTGGCCAGTGCCGTCCACCACGGCCCAGCCCTTGGCGCCCTTCTCCAGGGTCAGGGTCAGCACGCCCAGATGGTTGCCGAAGTTGCCCGCCATGACCAGCGGCTTGCCGTTCACGGTGCCCTTGGCCAGGTCGGCGCCGGGGAAGCCCTGGAAGTCCGGCCCGGGGAAGACCCGGTGGCTGTGGCCGGTGACGATGGCGTCCACCCCCGGCACGTCGGCCAGGTAGTTGCAGGCATTCTCCTCCCCGCCCTGGCGGGGCGCGGCCGTCAGGCCGCCATGGCAGAGGACCACCACCACCTCCGCCCCTTTGGCCCTCATCTCCGGCACCCAGCGCTGGGCCGACTCGACGATGTCGCGGGTGGTGACGCGCCCGTCCAGCTTCTCCTTGTCCCAGGTCATGATCTGGGGCGTCAGCAGGCCCAGCACGCCCACCTTCACGGGGTGGGGAGCGCCGGCGCTGTCCTTCAGCGTGCGTTCCAGGATCGTGTAGGCAGGGTACAGGGTGGGGTCGTTGGCGGGGTCCTGGTCGCCGTCCACCTTGAACACGTTGCCGGCCAGCACGGGGAATTTGGCCCCGGCATAGCTGTCGGCCAGCACGTCCAGGCCATAGTTGAACTCATGGTTCCCCAGCACCGCCGCGTCATAGCCCAGCAGGTTCAGGGCGGCCGTGGCAGGGTGGGGCCGGTCCTTGCCGACGCCGCGCTCCCGCGCCACCCAGTCGCCCATGGGCGTGCCCTGGATCAGGTCGCCATTGTCCAGCAGCAGGGTGTTGGGGTTCTGTGCCCTCAATTGGCGCACCAACGGCGCGGTGCGCACCAGCCCGACGGTCGCCTCCGGCCGGTCGGCATAGTAATCATAGTCCTTCAGGTACATGTGCAGGTCGGTGGTGGCCAGGACCTGCAGGGTCGCCCGCTCCCCGGCGGCAATGGCGGGCGCGGACGACAGGACCGCAAGGCCCAGCAAAGCGCCGGTAAGAACACGTCCGCATGCAACAGTAGTCGTCACCTGAGTCTCCCCTGGCTTTGCCGACCCGCGATGCTGCAATGCGGTACCGGCTAATTCTTCTGCAACCGAAACTTAAACAGGACTTGCCGGAGCAGCCATGCTGCGCTGCGAAGGTGTGGCGCGTTTGCTACGGCCCCGAAGATATAACCCGGACACGCCCGGTCGGGCTAGCCCGCGTCTGCTTTGTAATCCTACTGTCATAAATCCTTTACGGAAGCGCCATAGGTCCATGGTTCCTATGCGCGCCATTCGGGCTCGCCTTTTGGGGACATCCATGAAGATCAGCGACACCAGGACTGCCGCGGCGCGGCGGCATGCCACCCTTTTGAAGCTCAGCACCGGCGCCCTGGCGCTGGCCATCGGTTCCACCTGGGCCCTGCCGGCCATGGCGCAGTCCACCGCGTCGCAGATGGAAGAGATCATCGTCACCGGTCAGCGCGGGCCCCAGTATGTGGGCGGCCTGATCACGCCGGAGCAGGCGGCTAAGAGCCGTTCCTCCATCGGTCAGGAATATATCGGGACCCAGGCCTCCGGTCAGTCCATCATCCAGACCCTGAACCTGCTGCCGGGCGTCAACTTCGTCAACAACGACCCGTATGGCGCCAGCGGCGGCAACCTGCGCCTGCGCGGCTTCGACGGCAACCGCGTCTCGCTGACCTTCGACGGCATCCCGCTGAACGACACGGGCAACTACGCGGTCTACACGAACCAGCAGCTCGACCCCGAGATCATCAGCCGCGTGAACGTGAACCTGGGTACCACGGATGTGGACAGCCCCACTGCCTCGGCCACCGGCGGCACGATCAACTATGTGACCCGCCTGCCGGAAGCCGACCCTTCCATCATGGGCAAGGTGTCTGTCGGCACCAACGCGTTCCGCCGCTTCTTCGCGGTCGCCGACACGGGCGAGCTGGGACCGTACAAGACGAAGGCTTTCCTGGCCGCTTCCTACCAGGAATACAACAAGTTCAAGGGTCCTGGCGAGCTTGAGCGCAAGCAGTTCAACGGCCGCATCTATCAGCCCCTGAAGGGCGACGATTTCCTGAGCCTTGCGTTCCACTACAACGAGAACCGGAACAACCAGTACCGGAACCCGACCAAGGCCCAGTACGAGCAGTTCGGCGACGAGTTTGAGCAGAACGCGACCTATGTCCGGCCGACCGTGCGCCCCGGCTTGGCCGATGTGGACCCGTCGGCCAACGACAGCTACTACCAGCTGCGCGTGAACCCGTCCGACACGGGCAACCTCCGCGCCCAGTCCAAGTTCAGCCTGACCGACCAGCTGACGCTGACCTTCGACCCGTCGATCCAGTACACGCTGGCTAACGGCGGCGGCACGATCCTGCTCAACGAGCGTGATCCCCGCTTGATCGGCCGTGCCACTGTGACCGGCCGGGACTTGAACGGCGATGGCGACGTTTTGGACCAGGTTCGGCTCTACTCCCCGAACAACACCAACACGTGGCGGCCGGGCCTGAACAGCTCGCTGATCTACGACATCAACGACGACCACCGCGTCCGGGTGGCCTACACCTTCGACTACGGCCGCCACCGTCAGACCGGTGAGCCCACGCTGCTGGACGCCCAGGGCAACCCGCCCAACATCTTCGGCGGCAAGAAGGGTACGCCGATCGCCACGGCGGACGGCAACTTCATCCGGACCCGCGACCGCTACTCCGTGGCGCAACTGAACCAGATCGCCGGCGAGTACACCGGCAAGTTCCTGGATGACGCCCTGCGCGTGAACCTCGGCTTGCGTGCGCCGTTCTTCAAGCGCGAGCTGAACCAGTACTGCTTCGTGGTGGAGCGGTTCGCCACCGGCCAGATCGCCACGCTGAACAGCAACCAGTACTGCACCTCCGCGGCGACGATCCCGACGACCGCAACCGGGACCATCGTGCGCGCGCCGTTCAGCGCCACCCGCAAGTATGACGACGTGCTGCCGAATGCCGGCGTGACCTACAGCTTCCTGGACGTCCACCAGGTCTATGCCAGCTACGCCGAGGGCATCTCGGTGCCGCGCACGGACGACCTGTACGACATCCAGATCCCGAGCTCCGACCCGGAGACGACCACGGCCTATGACATGGGTTATCGTTACCAGGGTGAGCGGGTCGTGGGTTCGGTCGCGGTCTGGTACAACAAGTTCAAGAACCGCATCGTCCGTGCCTTCGACCAGGACCTGCAGATCAACATCACCCGCAACGTGGGTTCCGTGGACCTGTGGGGCGTGGATGCCGAGATCGGCGTTGAGCCGATCGACGACCTGACCTTCTACCTGTCCGGTTCGTACAACCACAGCGAAGTTAAGGACAACCTGCGCATCTCCGCCACTGCCTTCGAGCCCACCAAGGGCAAGAAGCTGGTGGAGACGCCGGAGTGGAAGGGCAGCGCCCGCGCCCAGTACGAGATCGCCGGCTTCACCTTCGGCGTGAAGGGCAGCTATGTCGGCTCCCGCTGGGCGACGGACGTGAACGACGAGAAGTCGGACGCCTACTTCGTCCTGGACGCCGACGTGTCCTACGACATCTCCAACTTCATCGGCGAGGAAGGTTCCGAGGTCCGTCTGAACCTGGACAACATCCTGGACGAGAAGTACCTGGGCAACATCAGCAGCCGCACCCGTGCCCTGGGTGCCGGCGGCTCGGCCCCGACCTACTCGGTCGGCGCACCCTTCATCGCCCAGGTGTCGGTGTCGCTGAAGTTCTGATCCCTCGCATCCGCCCAAAAGGGGCGATGTGTTCCAGACAAGGCAGACGGGCGGTCCCTCGGGACCGCCCGTTTCCATTTTCGAACGGGAAATGGCGCGGATTACGCCCATCCGCCCCCTTGCACCCGACCCGGTCCGGCGCGAAAGTGGTAGTCATGACCGGGATCGACGATGATGACACGGACCGCCGGGTCCACCCGCGGGTGAGCGGGCCGCACTTCTACCTGTTGGTGGACGGCCAGCCGGCGCGGCTGGTGGACTGGTCGTTCGGCGGCCTGGGCGTGCGGATGGAGTTCGGCACAGGCGACTTGGCGCCAGGCTCCCGCGTCAGCCTGCTGATCCTGCGCAACGACGGGGAGACCTGGACAACCCTGCGGTCCATCGTCCGCCGGGTGGAACCGGGGGAGAACGCGGTCGGCGTGGAGCTGGAGGACGCCGCGGACGGTTTCCCCGTGATGATGGAACTGTTCCACCACAAGCTTGCGGAGATCCAGTTGCCGGCGTGATACCCGCCCCCTGCCCGGCGGGGAGGGGGCGGGCGTGGCGGCTCAGCGGTCCTTGACGTAGGGCTGGCCGATGGCCTTGGGCGGCACGGCCTTGCCGACGAAGCCGGCCAGCAGCAGCACGGTCAGGATATAGGGCAGCGCCTCGATCAACTGCACGGGCACCTGCCCGATGCCCGGCAGGGCCACGCCCTGTAGCCGGGTCTGCAGCGCGTCCGCGAAGGCGAACAGCAAGCAGGCCAGCAGCGTCGGCACCGGCCGCCACTTGCCCAGGATCAGGGCCGCGAGGGCCAGGTAGCCCTTGCCGGCGGTCATGTTGGTCTGGAACCCGGCGCCCTGGGCCGTGGACAGGTAGGCGCCGGCGAAGCCGCACAGCACCCCCCCGATCAGCACGGCCTGGTACCGCAGCCGGGCCACGTTGATGCCGGCCGTGTCGACCGCGCTCGGGTTCTCCCCCACCGCCCGCAGGCGCAGGCCCAGCCGGGTGCGGTAGGCGACCCAGGCCGTGGCGGGGACCAGCAGGAAGGCCAGGTAGACCAGGATGTTGTGACCGCTGACCAGCTCGGCATAGATCGGGCCCAGCACCGGCACACCGGACAGGGACTGGGCCAGGGGCAGGGTGACCTCCCCGAACCGGGCGTCGGCGGGCAGGTTGGGGGTGCGGCCGCCGATCTGGAACCAGGCGTTGGCCAGCACCGCCGTCAGGCCCAGGGCCACCGTGTTGATGGCGACGGCGGAGACCACCTGGTTGCCGCGCTGGCTGATGCTGGCGAAACCGTGCACCGCCGCCAGCGCCAGCGACGCCGCGATGGCCGCCAGCAGGCCCAGCCAGGCCGAGCCGGTGACCGCCGCCGTGGCCGCGGCGGCGAAGGCGCCGGCCAGCATCTTGCCTTCCAGGTGCAGGGCGATGATGCCCGCCCGCTCCGCATAGAAGCCGGCCAGGGCCGCCAGCAGCAGCGGCACCGCCAGCCGAGCCGTGCTGTCCAGCAGGGAGAGGAGCCAGAGGAGCGAGTCGGCCATGGCTCAGGCCTCCACCGGTTTGGTCTTGCCGCGGCGGGCGAACAGGGCCAGCAGGGCCGGGCGGAACAGATGCTCCAGCGCGCCGGCGAACAGGATCACCACGCCCTGGATGACGATCACCAGCTCCGGGCTGATGGTCTGGTACTCGAACGCCAGCTCCGCCCCGCCCTGGTACAGGGCGCCGAACAGGATGGCCGCCGGGACGATGCCGGCCGGGTGGCCGCGCCCCATCAGGGCGACGGCGATGCCGGTGAAGCCCAGCCCCGCCGGGAAGTTCAGCAGCAGCCGGTGCTGCACGCCCTGGATCTCGTTCACGCCCAGCAGCCCCGCCAGCCCGCCGGACAGGGCCATGGTGATGATGATGACGTGCTTCGGGTCGATGCCGGCATAGCGCGCCGCGTCCTCGTTCGCGCCCACGGTGCGCAGGGCAAAGCCGGGCCGCGTGTGCCAGACATAGAGCCAGACCGCCACGCAGGCCAGCAGGGCCAGCAGGAAGGACAGGTTCAGGGGGCTGTTCGCCACCTCCAGGCCCAACGCGCCCAGCATCTCATCCGCCTTGGGCAGGAACAGGCTGGGGTCGATCTCCCGGCTCTCCGGCGACATCTGGCCGGGCCGGATCAGCCAGTTCACCAACAGGTAGACCATCAGGGCCGAGGCGATGAAGTTGAACATGATGGTGGTGATGACCACGTGGCTGCCGCGATAGGCCTGCAGCCAACCCGGGACCAAGCCCCAGAACCCGCCGAAGGCCATGGCCGCCAGCACCGTGACCGGCAGCGCCAGCCACCAGGGCCAGCCGCCCAAGGCCAAACAGGCCAGGCCCACGCCCAGCCCGCCGATATAGGCCTGCCCCTCCGCCCCGATGTTGAACAGCCCGCCATGGAAGGCGATGGCCACGGCAAGGCCCGTGAAGATCAGGCTGGTGGCGTAATACAGGGTATAGCCGATGCCCGTGCCGGAGCCGAAGGCGCCCACCACCATGGTGCCCAGGGCGCCCACCGGGTCCTCCCCGATCAGCAGGATGACCAGGGCGGACAGGGCCAGCGCCACCGCCACGTTCAGCACCGGCATCAGGATGGCGGTGGCCCACCAGGGCAGCCGCCCGTCAGCGCCGCGCGCGGTCATGCCCGTATCCCCTCGCCGGCCGGCTCCTCGGCGATGCCGGCCATCATGCTGCCGATGCGCTGCTCCGTCGCCTCGGCGGCCGGCAGCTCACCCACGATGCGGCCGCCGCACATGACCAGGATGCGGTCCGACAGGGCCATGATCTCATCCAACTCCGCGCTCACCAGCAGGATGGCCTTTCCCGCGTCACGCAGGGCCAGGAGCTGCCGGTGGATGAAGGCGATGGCGCCGATGTCCACGCCACGGGTGGGCTGGCCCACCAGCAGCACGTCCGGGTTCCGGTCGATCTCTCGCGCCATCACCAGCTTCTGCTGGTTGCCGCCGGAGAACAGGCTGGTGCGCAGGGACGGGGCCCGGGGCCGCACGTCGAACCGCTCCATCAGCTCCGCCGTCTTCAGCATCACCTTGCGCCAGTCCAGCTTCCAGCCGCCCAACGCCTTGTCCCCTTGCCAGCCCAGCACGGCGTTCTGGTAGGCGGGGAAGGCCTTGACCACCGCCAGCCGCAGCCGGTCCTCCGGCACGTGGGCCACGCCCAGGGCACGGGCCTTTGCGGCGTCATAGCCTGACCCGGCCGCCACCTCCGTCCCCGCCAGGGTGAAGCGCCCGGCGTTGAAGGGCAGCATGCCGGCCAGGGCCTGCAACAGCTCCGACTGGCCGTTGCCCGCCACGCCGGCGATGCCCACCACCTCCCCCGCCCGCACCTGGAAGGTGGCGTCCGACAGGGTCTCCACCCCGCGGCCGTCCACCACCGTCAGGCCCTGGACCGACAGCAGCGGCGCGCCCGGCGTGGCCGGGGCCTTGTCCAGGGTCAGCACCGCCTTCTTGCCCACCATGGCGTCGGCGATGGCCTGCTGGCTGGTCTGGGCCGTGTCGAACTCCGCCACCACGGCACCCTGGCGCAGCACCGACACACGGTCGGTGACGGCCATGATCTCCTTCAGCTTGTGGGTGATCAGCAGGATGGTCCGCCCCTCCGCCCGCAGGCGGTCCAGGATGCGGAACAGCTGCTCCACCTCCGGCGGCGACAGCACGGCCGTCGGCTCATCCAGGATCAGTACGTCGGCGCCGCGGTACAACGCCTTCAGGATCTCCACCCGCTGCTGCACGCCCACCGGCAGGTCGGACACCACCGCGTCCAGCGGCACCTCCAGCCCGAAGGCCTTCTCCAGCGCCTCCACCTCGCCCCGCGCCCGGGCCTTGGCCGCCCCCAGCAGCGGGCCCTCCTCATGGCCCAGCAGCAGGTTCTCCAGCACGGTGAAGGTCTCCACCAGCATGAAGTGCTGGTGCACCATGCCGATGCCCAGGCGGATGGCGTCCTGGGGCGTGGATATCCGCGCCGGCTCCCCGCGCACCCGGATCTCCCCCGAGTCGGCCTGGTAGAAGCCGTAGAGGATGCTCATCAGGGTGGACTTGCCGGCCCCGTTCTCCCCCACCAGCCCATGGATGGTGCCGGGGGCGAAGCGCAGGGTGACGGCGCGGTTGGCGTGGACGGGGCCGAAGCGCTTGTCGATGTCCACCAGCTCCACCGCGAAGGGCGCGGGGCTGGCCTGGGCGGCGGCGAGGGGAAGGGTCGTCACGGGGCGGGGCGTCCGGGGCCGCGTCAGTACTTGCAGCCTTCGGTGTCGCTGTAGTTCGCGACCTTCCGCGTGCCGGCCTTGATCTCCGCCGCGGCGGCGTCGAGCTTGGCCTTCATCTCGGGCGTGACCAGCTTGGCGTTGTGCTCGTCCCGGGCCCAGTCCACCCCGTCCTCCTTCAGGCCCAGGGTGCGGGCGCCGCCCTGCCAGGTGCCGTCCTTGGCGGTCTTGAACGCCTCATACGCCGCCACGTCCACCCGCTTGACCATGCTGGTCAGCACCTTGCCGGGGAACAGGTGGTTCTGGTTGCTGTCCACGCCGATGCCCAGCTTGCCCGCGTCGGCCGCGGCCTGCAGCACGCCCAGGCCCGTCTGGCCGGCGGCGGCGAAGACCACGTCGGACCCGCGGTCGAACTGGCTCTTGGCCAGCTCCGTCCCGCGGGTGGGGTCGGACCAGGCGGCGGGGGTGGTGCCGGCCATGTTGACGATGACCTTGCCGTCCGCCTTCACCGCCTTCACGCCCTGCTCATAGCCGCAGGCGAAGCGGCGGATCAGGGGGATGTCCATGCCGCCCACGAAGCTGACCGTGCCGGTCTTGCTGGCCAGGGCTGCCAGCATGCCCACCAGGTAGCTGCCCTCATGCTCCGCGAAGGTGACGGACTGCACGTTGGGCAGGTTGACCACGCCGTCGATGACGGTGAAGCGGGTCTTCGGGAACTCCTTCGCCACCTTCTCCACCGACGGGGCCATGCTGAAGCCCACGGCCACCACCACGTCGGCCCCGCGCTCCGCCAGCCGGCGCAGGAACTGCTCCCGCTGCGCCTCGTTCTGCACCTCGAAGAAGCGGTAGTTGGTCCCCGTCTCCTTCTTGAAGCGCTCCGCCCCGTTGTTGGCGCCCTCGTTGAACGATTTGTCGAAGCGGCCGCCCATGTCGAAGACGATGGCGGGCTCGAAATCCTTTGCCTGGGCGGAGGCGGACAGGAAGCCGGCGGTCAGCAGGGACAGGGCCGCGACGGCGGCACGGCGGGACAAGGTCATCGTCAGGCTTTCCACGGGGCGCACGGTCGCGGCGCCGGCAATAGGTTGGGGTGCTGTGGCGATGGGGCGTCAAGCTAATCAGTTCGGGGGGCGGCGGCAAGGTCGGGTTGCCCCCGCCCCCCAGATTCCAACGCTTTCCGGACGGGCGTGCCATCCTTGCTGCGACGGGCTGCCGCAGGCCCGGGCGCTTGGCGGCACGCTGTCAAGGGATTGTAGCATTCGGGCCCTATAAGCGGACGCGACGGGGCGTCGGCGCAAATGGGAAAACCTTGGCCGGACTGCCCCTTTTGCCCTATCTCCCTCCCTTAACCGACCCGCCGGAGCGCGCCAGATGACCACGCCCTTCCCGCTGACCCAGCAGGAATTCGACCAGCTGCAGGACCGGCCCAGCAGCCCGGCCGACGCCCCCACCTTCGCGCAAGTCGCGGAGCGGCGCTTCGGCCGGCGCGCGCTGCTGCGGGGCATGCTGGCGGGCACGGCGCTGGCCGCGGTGGGCCCGGCCTTGCCCGGCGGCGTGCTGGGGAGCGGGGAGGCTTCGGCCCAGGCGGCGGCAGGGGGTGCCGTTCCCGGCGGGGCGGGCTTCGGCTTCGCGGAGGTGGCGAAGGGGGTGGACGGGAAGCACCATGTGGCAGCCGGGTATGATGCCGACATCCTGGTCCGCTGGGGCGACCCGCTGTTCAAGGATGCGCCGAAGTTCGACCCCCACAAGCAGACGGCGGCGGCCCAGCTCAAGCAGTTCGGCTACAACAACGATTTCCTGGGTTTCCTGCCCCTGCCGGAAAGCGGCAAGGGCGGCGACCGCGGCCTGCTCTGGGCCAACCATGAGTACACCAGCACCGAGGTCATGTTCCCCGGCCTGACCCCGCCCAACGCTGACCGGCCCGACCCGTCCCTGATCACGAAAGAGATCTGCGAGGTGGAGATGGCCGCCCATGGCGGCTCCATCGTGGAGGTGCGCCGCGGCAAGGACGGCAAGTGGGCGACGGTGGTGGACAGCCCGTTCAACCGCCGCATCAACGCCTTGGACACGGTGTTCGAGCTGACCGGCCCGGCCGCGGGCCACAAGCGCATGCAGACCAAGGCCGACCCGACGGGGCGCAAGGTCATCGGCATGGTCAACAACTGCGCGGGCGGCGTGACCCCCTGGGGCACCGTCCTCACCTGCGAGGAGAACATCGACGGCTACTTCATGGGAAAGGTTGACCAATCCCACCCGGAGCAGCGCAACCACGACCGCATGACCGTGCCCAGCGCCCGGTACCTGTGGGCCAAGTTCGACGAGCGCTTCGACGTCAACAAGGAGCCGTACGAGCCCAACCGCTTCGGCTGGGTGGTGGAGGTGGACCCCTATGACCCCAAGTCCACCCCGCGCAAGCACACCGCGCTGGGCCGCTTCAAGCATGAGGGGGCGAACGCCGTCATCTCCAAGGACGGCCGCGTGGTGGTCTACAGCGGCGACGACCAGCGATTCGAGCATGTCTACCGCTTCATCTCCAAGAACAGGTTCAAGGAGGGCGACCGCGCCGCCAACATGAGGCTGCTGGAGGAGGGCACCCTCTATGCCGCCCGCTATGACGAGGACGGCACCGTCACCTGGCTGCCCCTGGTGCACGGCCAGGGCCCGCTGACGGCGGCGAACGGCTTCAAGGACCAGGGCGATGTGCTGATCAACGCCCGTATCGCCGCCACCCTGCTGGGCGCCACCCGCATGGACCGGCCGGAGGACGTGGAGCCGAACCCCCGGACGGGCAAGGTCTACGTCATCCTGACCAACAACGAGGACCGGGCCCCGGTGCGCCCCGGATATCCCGCCGCGGCCCAGGTGAACGCCGCAAACCCGCGGCCCGCGAACGGCCATGGCCACATCATCGAGATGACCCCGCCGGACGGCGACCACACGGCCGGCACGTTCCGGTGGGAGATCCTGCTGAAGGCCGGCGACCCGGCCAAGCCGGACCAGGGGGCCAGCTTCAACCCGGCGACGACGGAGAATGGCTGGTTCAGCTGCCCGGACAATTGCGCCTTCGACCGCCAGGGCCGATTCTGGGTGGCCACGGACCAGGGCAACAAGTGGGACCGGCTGACCGGCATGGCCGATGGCTTCTTCGCCGTGGAGACGGAGGGACCCAACCGCGGCACCTCCCGCCGCTTCTTCCGCGCCCCGGTGGGGGCGGAGGTCTGTGGACCCTGGTTCACGGAGGACGGCACCACCCTGTTCCTGGCGGTCCAGCACCCGGGCGTGGACGGCTGCGAGAAGTTCACCAAGAGCGGCAACGGCTCCACCTTCGAGGACCCGGGCACCCGCTGGCCCGACTTCGACCCCAAGATGCCGCCCCGCCCCAGCGTGGTGGTGATCACCAAGCAGGGCGGCGGGCCCATCGGCGCCTGACCCCCCCGGCCGGCCCGTGGTTGGTCCCCGGGCCGGCGCCTTCCAACATCCGGCGTCGGATGACGGCGCGAGGCGCAGCCCCGACCCAAGGTCCCCCAGAATGCCCGTCTTCCTTCCCAGCCGCCGCCACCTACTGAAGACCTTCGGGGCCGCGGCGGCCACGGCGCTGTCCCTGCCCGCCCTGGGGAAGGAGCGCGCGGGCATCGCCCAGGAGCCGTACCTGGACTACCCCTTCCAGCTCGGCGTCGCCTCGGGCGACCCCTGGCCGGACGGGTTCGTGATCTGGACACGGGTGGCGCCCCGACCGCTGGAGCCGGGCTTCGGCATGCCCAAGGTGCCGGTGGAGGTATCGTGGGACGTGGCGGCGGACGAGTCGTTCAAGACCATCGTCGCCCAGGGGACGAAGGCGGCCTTCCCCGAGCTGGGCCACGCCGTGCATGTGGAACTGTCGGGGCTGGAACCCGGGCGGGACTATTTCTACCGCTTCACCGCCGGCGGTTACCGCAGCCCAAGGGGCAGGGCCCGCACCGCCCCCGCCGCCGGGGCGCCCACGGACCGGGTCCGCTTCGGCGTGGCAGGCTGCCAGGATTATGAGCAGGGCCTCTACACCGCCTACCGCCACCTGTCGCGGGAGCCGCTGGATTTCGTCTTCCACTATGGCGACTACATCTATGAGGGCTGGGCGAACAAGGCCACCTACCTGAGCCGGTATACGAACCAGGAGGAAGCCAAGCCCCGCCGCCTGCTGCTGCCGGAAAGCATCAGCCTGGACGATTACCGGCTGCGCTACGGCCACTACAAGTCCGACCCCGACCTGCAGGCCGCCCATGCGGCCGCCCCCTGGGTGACGGTCTGGGACGACCATGAGGTGGACAACAACTGGGTGGGCGACCTGGACTCCCGCGACACCCCGCCGGAGGTGTTCCTGCTGCGCCGGGTGGCCGCCGCCCAGGCGTATTATGAGCACATGCCGCTGCGCCGCTCCTCGTGGCCGCTGGGGTCGGCGATCCAGCTCTACCGCCGCCTGTCCTTCGGCGACATGCTGGACCTGCATGTGCTCGACACCCGCCAGTACCGGGACGAGCAACCTTGCGGGGACGACTTCAAGGCCGGCTGCGCCGACCGCATGCGCGCCAGCGCCCAGGTGCTGGGCCAGAAGCAGGAGGCTTGGCTGCTGGACGGGCTCGCCGCCTCCAAGGCCCGCTGGAACGGGCTGGCGCAGCAGATCATGGTGATGACCCTCGCCCGCACGCCGGACGCGGAGCCGCTGCGCAACATGGACAGTTGGGAGGGCTATGCCGACGCCCGGCGCCGGCTGGTGAAGGGGGTGGAGGAACGCAAGCGCCGCAACGTGGTCGTCCTGACCGGCGATGAGCACCAGGGCTACGCGGGGGAGATCAGGCGCGACGACCGCGACCCCACCTCCGCCCCCGTGATGACGGAGTTCGTCGCCACGTCCATCAGCTCCGGCGGGGATGGCGGCGAGCAGCGGCCCCTGACGCCGGCGCTGTTGCAGAAGAACCCGCACGTCAAGCTGATCAACGACCAGCGCGGCTACCTTGTCTGCGACCTGAGCCGCGACCGCTGGGAGGCGGAGTTCAAGGTGCTGGACCAGGTCAGCCGTCCCGGCGGCACCCTCTCCACCCGTGCCAAGTTCGCGGTGGAGCCGGACAGGCCGGGCCTGAACGGGGCCTAGCCCACCGTCCGCCGGATGATCTCCACCATGTCGTCCCGCGCCGCCCACCACCCGTCCGCCGGGGCGACGTAAAGCGAAAACTCGACCCGGGGCAGGGGCGGCAGGGCCAGGGTGGGGCCCAGGTCGGCCAGCCCCGGCCCCAGCAGCGCCTTGGTCCGCACCGTCAGCCCCAACCCCGCCAGCACGGCGGAGCGCAGGCCTGACAGGCTAGGGCTGGTGAAGGCGACCCGGTGGGGGCGGCCGGCGCGGGCCAGCGACTCCAGGGCCGCTGCGCGGAAACTGCACGGCGGTTCGAACAGCACCAGGGGCAGGGGGCGGTCGGCGGGGTGGCGGTCCCCCTCCCGCCCCACCCAGAGCATGGGCGTCTCCAGCAGCACCCCCTGGGCCAGCGGGTCGTCGCGGCGGATGGCGACGGCCAGGTCCAGCCCGCCGTCGCGCACCGCCTCCACCAGGGCGGCGGACCGGTCCACCCGCAGGGTCAGTTCCGCCTCCGGGTGCTCCAGCCCGAATCGGCGCAGCAGCTCGGGCAGGGTGGTCTCGGCGAAGTCCTGGGTGGTGCCCAGCCGCAGGGGGCGGCCGGGGGCGGTGCCGGGGCGGAAGGCCAGGGTCGCCTCGTCGTTCAGGCTCACCAGCCGCCGCGCGAAGCCCAGCAGCCGCTCCCCCGCCAGGGTCAGGGCGACCTCCCGATTGTTGCGGCGGAACAGGCGGGTGCCCAGCTCCTCTTCCAGCTTCTGCACTTGCAGGCTGACGGCCGAGGGGGACCGGCCCACCCGGGCCGCGGCCTGCGCGAAGCCGTGCCCCTCCGCGATCAGCAAAAAGGTGCGCAGCACGCCGATGTCCAGGTTCCGCGGTCCCATGATGTTCAGTTTCGCTTAATCACAAGCTCAGGTAAACCCGTTTTACTGAATGGAGGCGGGCGCGCAGGATCGGCCCATCACCCACCCCAGACCGGGAGACATCCCATGCCGATCCTGACCGTGAAGCTTTCCGCCGCCCCCTCTGCAGACTTGGCAGCCGCCGTGGCCCGCGACCTGGTGGAGGTCACCAGCCGCGTCTTGCGCAAGGACCCGGCCCTGACCGCCGTCGCCATCGACTTCACCCCGCCGGAGCACTGGATCGTCGGCGGCCGCAGCCTGGCCGACCACGGGAAGGCCAGCTTCTGGCTGGACATCAAGGTGGTCGACGGCACCAACCTGAAGGAGGAGAAGGCCCGCTACCTGGCAGAGGTGTTCGCCCTGATGGGCCGGCACCTGGGCGACCTGCACCCCGAATCCTACGTGCTGGTGCATGAGGTGAAGGCCGACGCCTATGGCTTCGGCGGGCTGACCCAGGAACGCCGCTACATCGCCCGGACGCTCGAGGCGGCGTAATCCAAACACGGGGGGCTATGACCCTGCCGGCCCGCGCCCTCGTGAGGGCGCAAGCCAAGCTCGAGATGCAGCTCCCGGCGTGTTAGGGAACCCAGGATGTCCACCGGGGCGGCGAATGGTTCGGTCGCCCCGGCTTCTTGATCCAGGTCAAGGACGGTTCGCCCGCCGACGCATAGTCTGGCCCCACACCGCAGATGAGGGCCAGACCATGCAGACCGCCGCCCAGACCGAGTTGACCGGCTTTGCCCTGCTGGCCCATGTCATGGGGATGGCGGCCCGCGGTCGTGGCGACACGGCCCTGGAGAACCCCTTCGGCGAGGAGCACGACTGTGCCAGCGCCTGGCTGGACGGCTGGATGCAGGCCGCCGGGGCCCGCGCGCCGGGGCCGGGTTTCGCCCTGGCCTGAAACGATCCGGACTTGTCGCGAATACGGGGTAATTTACGACCCTACCCCCCTTGTGAGCTACGTACGAACGGGGCAACCATCCCTTTGGTAGGATCGACGGGCGGTCGCCCCGCCCATACGCTGGGCCTCGGACGAACAAGGGGGCGGGCCTGAGCCGCCCCAAAGGGCCGGAGGGGCATCCCATGCAGCGGACCATCGAGCGCACGATCGAGACCGACACCCTCGACCGTCCCCTGCGCGCGGCGCCCAGCCATGGAAAGGCCGCACCGGTCCGCATGCCCCCGCTGGACAGGGACGACCACCATCCCACCGACCGCATGTCCCTGCGCGGTGGCCTGCTGGTTGTGCTGGCGGCCAGCCTGCTGGGATGGGCGGGCATCTGGTGGCTGGTGAAGTCGCTGCTGTCCTGACCGGCGCATGGCCCCGGCACGCGTAGCCGGGTCGCGTGCCGCCGGTTGCACGATCCCGACCGGCAGCCGATCTACCCCCACTTCATTTCCGGTTTTGCGCCAAAGTGGGTGATTAACCCCGTATCCGGCAATCTCCTCGCCCGTTCGGGGGCCTCCCGAAACCCACTACCCCCTAGTCGCACGGTCTTGTGACTTTCCCTGACCCCTTCGGCATCGTTCCCGCACCTTCCGCGTGGCTAGTGGCACGAGGTCCGGAGAATGGTTCGCCTGTTCAATCTGTACGTCCCCTTGACCCTGATGGCCCTGGCCCTGGCGGATGCAACCTTGCTGGGGGTTGCCTGGCAGGTCGCCGCCGCCATCCCCGGGCTTGATGAGCTGGGCGCCCGGTATGCCACCCCGGAATCCACCCTGGCCATCCCCCCCCTCGGCCTGCTGATGTTCTACGCCATGGGCGTGTACCGGGCGGAGGCGGGGGGCCCCAGTGGCGTGCTGCTGGCCCGCATCGCCGTGGCCCTGCTGGCCCTGGCTGGCGCCGGCGCGCTGCTCTCCCTGGCCCAGGATGCCACCCTGCCCAGCCTGCCGCGGGTGGGGGCGGGGATCTTCCTCGGCCTTGTCTTCACCTTGGCCCTGCGCCTGTCGCTCACCCCGCGCACCGTCGTGGTGGGGCGGCCGTCGCGCATCCTGGTGGTGGGGGCCGGGACCCGCGCCGCCGACCTGGACCGGCTGGGGCAGAAGGGCCTGCTGGAGCGGGTACAGGTGGCCGGCTTCCTGCCGCTGGCGGGGGAGGGGCAGGCCCTGCCTGACGACCGGACCCTGTCCACCAACGACCTGCCCCGCCTGTGTGAGCGGTTGGGCGTGCGGGAACTGGTGGTGGCCGCCGACGGGCCCCTGCCCCCCTCCGTGGCCGACACGCTCTGGGCCTGCCGCCGCCGTGGCCTGCGGGTGGTGGATTATGCCGCCTTCCTGGAGCGGGAGCGGGGGCAGCTTCCCGCCGACGACCCGGACGCCCCCTGGCTGCTGTTCGACGACGCGGCGGAGGGCATCCGCGGCCTGGACAAGGTCGGCAAGCGCGCCTTCGACCTGGCCCTCAGCCTGTTCCTGCTGCTGCTGACCCTGCCGGTCACCCTGGTCACCGCCCTGCTGGTAAAGCTGGAGGATGGCGGCCCCGTCTTCTATGCCCAGGAACGGGTGGGCCTGGACGGCAAGACCTTCAAGGTCCTGAAGTTCCGCAGCATGCGCGTGGACGCGGAAGCCGACGGCAAGGCCCGCTTCGCCCAGGTGGGTGACCCCCGCGTGACGCGTATCGGCCGCTTCATCCGCTTGGTGCGCATCGATGAGATCCCGCAGGTGCTGAACGTGCTGCGGGGGGAGATGAGCTTCATCGGCCCCCGGCCGGAGCGGCCCAGCATCGTCGCCGACCTGGTGCGCGACATCCCCGCCTTCGCCCTGCGCCACCAGGTCAAGCCCGGCATCACGGGCTGGGCCCAGGTGAACTATCCCTATGGCGCCACGGTGGAGGACTCGCTGGAGAAGCTCCGCTACGACCTCTTCTACGTGAAGAACAGCGGCTTCGTGCTGGACCTGCTGATCCTGCTCCAGACCGTGCGGGTGGTGGTCTGGGCGGACGGCGCACGCTGAGGGCCGGCCCGCCATGCTCGTCCTCCCCCTCATCCCCCTGCTGGCCGTGCTGGCCTGTTTGGGCGCCGCGTTGGCCGCCCTGGGCGGCGGGCCGGGCCGGCGGCTGCGCGCCGCGGTGGCAGGCTCCCTGCTGCTGACGGCGCTGTGGGCAGGGTTGCTGCTGGCGCCGGCATCGGTGCCGCCCTGGGCGGTGGCCCTGGCCGACCTCGCCAGGGCCGGGGCGGGCGTGGCGGTGCTGGTCTTCCTGCTGGGCCTGGTGGCCGGGGCGGGGGAGCGGGCGGGGGGCCTGGTGGCGGCCCTGGGGGTGCTGCTGGTGCTGGGTATCGCCGGCGTGGCGCTGGGCCCCGGCACGGCGGCGGTGGGAGGCCTCGGCCTTGACCTGCTGGCGCGGCTGGGGCTGGACGTGCTGGGCCTGTTGCTGGTGGAGAACGTGTTCCGCAACGCCGGCGAAAGCCGCCGCTGGGCCTGCAAGCACCTGCTGCTTGGCCTGGGTGCCGTCTACGCCTTCGACCTGTTCGCCCTGGCGGACGCTGTCCTTTACGGCTCCGGCGACCGGGCCGCCATGGCCAGCCGGCCGCTGGTCGCGGCGCTGGCGGCACCGCTTGTCGCCGTCAGCCTGCGGCGCTTCCCCGGGCTGGTGGCGGACATCTCCGTCTCCCGCGCCCTGGTGCTGCACGGCACCGCCCTGGTGGGGGCGGGCCTGTACCTGATCGCCGTGGCCGTGGCGGCGCAGGGGCTGCGGGAGGGTGGAGCGTGGGCGGAGGTGGCGCGGCTGGCCCTGATGCTGGGGGCGGCCCTGGTGCTGGCGGTGCTGGTCCTGTCGGCGGAGGCGAAGGCCAAGGCCCGCCGCTGGGCCAGTCAAAACCTGTTCCCCCTGGCCTACGACTACCGCCGGGAATGGCTGCGCTTCATCGAGACCATGGCCCAGGACAGCGCCGACGCCAGCCTGTACCGCCGGTCGGTGCGCGCCGTGGCGGACGTGTTCGACTGTGCCGGCGGGGCCCTGTTCCTGCACCAGCGGGCGGATGTATATGTCCAGGTCGCCCGCCATGGCTGGCCGGAGGCGGCGAGCCTTCTGGCTCTGCCGGCGCCCCTGCTGGACCGGCTGCGCGCCGCCGGCGGCCCGGTGGACCTGACCGACGCGGCGGTGGGGAACGACGCTGCCCTGCTGTCCTGGCTGCATGGCCTGGACCGGCCCTGGCTGGCCGTGCCTCTACTGGCGGGCGGGCAGTTGCTGGGCGTCATCCTGCTGGGCCAGCCCCGCGCGCCCCGTGCCCTGGGCTGGGAGGAGCGGGAGCTGCTCCAGGTCCTGGGTACCCAGGTTGCCAGCTACCTGCGGGAGGACCAGGCCAACCGCGCCCTGGCCGTGGCCCAGCGGTTCGAGCGGACGGGCCGCCGCTTCACCTTCGTCGCCCACGACGTGAAGACCACGGTCAGCCAGCTGGACCTGGTGGTGCGCCAGGCCGACCGGCACGGCCACGACCCGGAATTCCTGGCCGACGCGCTGGAGACGGTGCGCCACTCCGTCGGCCGGCTGCGCGCCCTGCTGGTGCGCCTGCGCGACGATGAGCCCGGCTCTGCCGCCCCCCTGGACTTGGCCGCCCTGGCAGCGGAACTGGCCGACCGCAAGCGCCGCCTGGCCAGCGCCTTCACCGTCCGGGCCGATGGCGGGCCCTTCCTGGCCCAGGCGGACCCGCTGGCCGTGGCCACGGTGCTGGAGAATTTGGTGCAGAACGCGGTGGAGGCGGCGGAGGGGGGTGTCTCCCTCACCCTCACCCTCCGCCGCGCCGGGGCCGACATCCTGCTGGAACTGGCGGACGACGGCCCCGGCATGACCCGCAGCTTCGTGGAGACGCGGCTGTTCGCGCCGTTCGCCAGCACCAAGGAGGGCGGCTTCGGCATCGGCATGCACCAGTGCCGCTGCCTGGCGGAGGAGTGGGGCGGCAGCCTGTCCGTGGACAGCCGCCCCGGCGGGGGCACCCGCGTCACCCTGGCCTTCCCCGCCGCCCCGATCCCCCTCGCCATCCCGTCATGAGCCGGAGACCCGACATGGCAAGCGCTGAGACCCCGGCCCGCACCCTGCTGGTGGTGGAGGACGACCCCGGCCTGCAACGGCAGCTCAAATGGCTGTTCGAGGGCTGTCGCGTGCTGGTGGCCGGCAACCGGGTGCAGGCCCTGTCCCTGTTGCAGGCGGAGCGGCCGCAGGTGGTTACCCTCGACCTGGGCCTGCCGCCCGACGCCGACGGCGCGTCGGAGGGGCTGAAGACCCTGGGGGACATCCTGGACGCTGCCCCCGCCACCAAGGTCATCATCGTCAGCGGCAACCGGGACCGGGACAAGGCCCTGGCCGCCGTGTCCCTGGGCGCCTACGACTTCTATGAGAAACCCATCGACGCGGCCACCCTGCCGCTGATCGTGGACCGCGCCTTCCGCTTGGCGGAGCTGGAGGCGGAGAACCGCCGCCTGCGCCAGGCCGGGGCCGGGCGGCTGGACGGGGTGGTGACCGCCAGCCCGTCCATGGCCAAGGTCTGCCGCACCGTGGAGAAGGTGGCCCCGGCCGACGTCTCCGTGCTGCTGCTGGGGGAAAGCGGGACCGGCAAGGAGGTGCTGGCCAAGGCCCTGCACGCCCACGGCCCCCGTCGTGACGGCCCCTTCGTCGCCCTGAACTGCGCCGCTATCCCGGAAGGGCTGCTGGAGTCGGAGCTGTTCGGCCATGAGCGCGGCGCCTTCACCGGCGCCGTCCGGCAGGTGAAGGGCAAGGTGGAGCTGGCCCACAAGGGCACCCTGCTGTTGGATGAGATCGGGGACATGCCCATGGCCCTGCAGGTGAAGCTGCTGCGCTTCCTGCAGGAACGGCGGATCGAGCGGGTGGGCGGGCGCGACAGCATCCCCGTGGACGTGCGCGTGGTCGCCGCCACCAACAAGGACATCCAGGCCCTGATCGCCGACGGCCGGTTCCGCGAGGACCTGTACTACCGCATCGCCGAGGTCACCATCGACATCCCGCCCCTGCGGGAGCGGGAGGAGGATTCGGTGCTGCTGGCCCGCTTCTTCATCGACCGGCAGTCGGGCGGCGCCCGCAAGCGCCCCCGCCTGTCCGCCGATGCCATGGCCGCCCTGCGGGCCCACCCCTTCCCCGGCAACGTGCGGGAGCTGGAAAGCCGCATCAAGCGTGCCCTGATCCTGGCGGAAGAGGGGGTGGTGACGGCATCCGACCTGGGCCTGTCCGCCCCCGCCGGCCCCGGCGACACGCCCTGCCTGCCCCTGCGGGAGGCGCGGGACCGGGCGGAGCGGCAGGTGCTGCTCCAGGCGCTGGAGGTCTCCGGTGACAACCTCTCAGCCGCCGCGCGCCTGCTGGGGGTCAGCCGCCCCACCCTCTACGACCTGCTGCGCCAACACGATCTGGCCCGCCCCACGCAAGACCTGACCGCCGCCGAGGCCTGAGGAGCACCTCACCATGACCATCCGCGCCACCGCCCTTGCCGCCGGCCTCGCCACCCTGCTGCTGTCCGGCACCGCCCTGTCCGCCCTGCCGGCCGAGCAGGGCAAGGGCGCAGGCTTCCATGAGGACGCCCAGCGCCTGCTGAGGAAGGGCGACCCCCGCGCCGCCCTGGTCCAGATGCGCAATGCCGTGCAGGCGGAGCCGGAGAACCTGGAATACCGCCGCACCCTGGGGGAGCTGTACCTGGCCGCCGGCGACGCCGCGGCGGCGGAGAAGGAGCTGTCCCGCTCCCTGGGCCGCCTGCCGGATGACCGCACCGCCTTGCTGCTGGCCCAGGCTCAACTGGCCCAGGGCAAGGCCGAGGCGGTGGTGGAAAGGCTGCGCGCCACCGCCGCCGACCCCATGCTCCAGCGCGACCAGGCCCTCCTGCTGGCCCGCGCCCACCTGGCCCTGGGCGACGCCGACGAGGCCGCGAAGGCCTACTCGCTTGCCGCCAAGCTGGACCCGACGTCGGCCGACGCCGCCACCGGCCTCGCCCAACTCGACCTTGCCGCTGGGCGGGACGGGGATGCCGCGGCGAAAGTGGCATCGGTCCTGGCCCGCGACCCCGGCAACGCGGAGGCCCTGCTGCTGTCCGCCACCCTGGCGGAGAAGGGCCAGCGGCTGGGCGATGCCTTCACCGCCCTGGAGCGGGCCGCGGCGGCGGCACCGCAGGACCCCCGCGTGGACTATGCCCGCGTCCAGCTGCTGGTCCGGGCCAAGCGGGCGGCAGAGGCGGAACAGGCCGCTCGCGCCATGCTGCGCCGGTTCCCCGGCAATTCAGGCGCCCAACTCGCCCTGGTCCTGGCGCTGGCCGCCGGGGACAAGTACGCCGACGCCGCCCAGGCGCTGCTGCCCGTGGAGGACAAGCTTCCGGCCCAGCCGGACATGCTGGTGCTGGCCGCGTTGGTGAAGATTCAGAGCGGCCAGTCGGCGCAAGGCGAACGCTACCTGCTGCGCCTGCTTTCGGACATGCCCGGCCAGCCGGACGCCTTGCAGGCGTTGGCTGCCCTGCGACTGCGGGACGGCAACCCCAAGGGCGCCATCGAGCTGCTGGAGCCGGGGCGCGACACGGCCCCGGCGGGCCTGTTGCGCCTGCTGGCCGGCGCCTATGTGCAGGATGGCCGGACGGAGGACGCGGCCGCCCTGTTCCAACGCCTTGCGGCCACCGGCAGCCCCGCGGCGGGGGAAGCGCAGGCCAGCCTGGGCCTGCTGGCCATGCCGGGCCAGGGTGACGCCACCGGCCAGAAGCTGCTGCTGGCGGCGGAACGGGCACGGGCCGGCGACACGCCCGGCGCGGTTGCCCTGATGCGGGAACTCCGCGCCGCCAACCCGGCAGAGGCGCTGTACCCCACCCTGGAAGGGCGGCTGCTGGCGGGCAGCGGCGACGCCGCCGGGGCGGAGGCCGCGTTCACCCAGGCCCTGGCCCTGAAACCGACGGAGGCGCAGGCCCTGGCCGGGCTTGCCAATCTGCGGGAACAGGCGGGTGACCTGGGCAGTGCCGTGGCGCTGGTCCGCCGGCACCTGGACAAGGGTGGCCCGGGTGCCGCCATGCTGCTGGCCAGCCTGCTGGACCGGCAGGGCAATCGCGCGGAGGCCAGATCCGTGCTGGAACAGGCGGCGGCCCGGTCGCCCGACCTGCTGCCGCCACGCCTCGCCCTGCTGGACCTCGCCCGCCGCGGCGGGGACAAGGCCGCCCTGGTGGCGGCCGCCCGCGGCCTGGCTGCCACCAACAGGCCGGAAGCCCTGGACCGCGCCGCCCGCACCCTGGCCGCGGCGGGGGAACTGGCGGAGGCGGAGCGCATGGCCGCCAGCCTCGTCGCCCAGGCCCCGGACAGCGCGCCGGCCCACCTGCTGCTGGCCACCCTGATGACGGGGCCGAGGCGGGCCGACGCCATCGCCCTGCTGGACGGGTTTGACAAGCGCCGGCCCGGCAACCCCGCCATCCTGACCGCCCTGGCGGATTTGCGCCTCACGGCCCAGGACGTGACGGGGGCAGAGGCGGCGGCAATCCGCCTTGCCGCCGCCGACCCGGTGCAGGGCACGGCACTTAAGGCCCGGGTGCTGGCCCGGTCCGGCCGCCTGCCCCAGGCGGTGGCCCTGCTGGCCGACCTGGCGGAGAAGAGCCCCGCCCCCGGCGTCGCCCGCGACCTGTACCTGGCCCGCATGGCGCAGGGGGAAAGCGCTGCGGCCCTATCCGGGCTGCAAGGCTGGCTGGCCCGGGAACCGGGGGACCTGGAAAGCCGCCGCCTGCTGGCCGCCCACTACATGGCCGCCGGCGACCGGACCAATGCGGAGGCGGAGTACCGCCGCCTGTCGGTCGCCGCCCCGGAGGACCCGGTGACCCTGAACAACCTCGCCTGGCTGCGGCACGAGGCGGGCGGCGGCGACGCCCTGGACCTGGCCCGCCGGGCCGTCACCCTCGCCCCCGACGCGCCGGAGGTGCTGGACACGCTGGGCGCCATCCACCTGGCACGGGGGGAGACGGCGGAGGCCCTGAAGCACGCCCGCCGCGCGGCAGAGCTGGCGCCCGGCAACCCTGACATCCACCTGACCTACGCCCGCGCCGTCGCCGCCACTGGCGACCGCCCCCAGGCGGCGAAGATCCTCCGCGCGAGCTTCACGGACGGCCAGCCGAGGCCGGAGGCGGCGAAGCTGCTCGCCGAGTGGGAGCGGTGAGCCTGGCCGGGCATGATGTCCCCTCTCCCTGGGGAGAGGGTGGCGCGTCAGCGCCGGGTGAGGGAGGTGGGAGCAGCAAGACCGCCCCCTCTCCCCCCCGGGGAGAGGGTTGGGGTGAGGGGGTGCCGGGAGCAGGCCTGCCGTCGGTCCCTACGCCCACCTCCCCCACCCGCCCGCTTGCGCGGGCACCCTCTGCCCAGGGAGAGCGGGCGTGTGGCCCCTTCCTCTCCGCCCCCTGGCTGCGCGCCTGGCAGGCCCACCTGCCGGCGGGTGCCCGTGTGTTCCGGTTCGGTGATGGCCTGCTGGTCCGCCGCGACCGGGCCGTGCTGGGTGTCTGGCCGGTCCGCCGGTTCTTCCTGCATGAGAGCGGCGACCCCCTGTTCGACCGGCTGGCGGTGGAGGACAACGGCCTGCCCTGCCGGCCGGGGGTGGACCGTGTGGCCGCCCTGTCCCTCCTGCTGGCGCAGGCGGCGGGGGAGGTGGTGTTCGGCGGGGTGGATGCGGGGTTCGCCGCCGACCTGCACCAAGCCGCGGGCCTGTCCGGCCACCGGGTCCGGACGGTCCGGGAGGCCCCCCGCTATTGGGTGGACCTAAACGAGGCCCGGCGCCACGGCCCCACCTCCCTGACCTGGGCCTCCCCCGCCACCCGGGCCGCCATCCGCCGCAGCAACCGCCTCTACTCAGAGCTACACGTAGACGAGCCAGGGGGCGTGGCCGACGCGCTCGACTGGTTCGCGGCGCTTCGCGACCTGCACGTGGTCCGCTGGCAGCGTGAGGGGCACCTTGGCGCCTTCGCCAACCCGGCTTTCGGGCCGGTGCACCGGCAGTTCCTGGCCGAGGCGGTGCCGCAGGGGCTGGCCACCATCCTCCGCGTCCGCGCCGGGGACCGCGCGATCGGCTACCTGTACCTGCTGTTCGGCCGGGGCTGGGCGCACAGCTACCAGTCCGGCTTCGTGCAGGAGACGGACAACCGCCTGAAACCCGGCCTGTCCGCCCATGCAGCCGCCATTGCCTGGGCGGCGGGCAGGGGCCTGGCCGCCTACGACCTGATGGCGGGGGAGGCGCGGTACAAGCGGGAGCTGGCGACACACAGCGCGCCGATGTTCTGGCTCACCGCCACGCCCGACCGTTGGCCCTGGCGTACGGAGGAGGGGTTGCGGCGGTTGAAGGCGGCGTTGCTCACCCCTCGAACGCCATCCCCACCTTGCCCAGCTCCGCCAGGCTGATCCCCACCAGCACCACGGACTGGCCGCCGCCCAGGCCCAGCACGGCATTGCCCTGTGCGTCCGCGCGGGCGCCGTCCAGCAGGGCGGCCAGGGTCAGGCCCGTGCCCTGGAACAGCAGCATGTCCTGCCCAGGGGTGAAGTCCAGCACCCGGTCGGCCCCGGCCTCCTCCGCGCGGAAGACGAAGCTGTCCGCCCCGGCCCCACCCTTCAGGAAGTCCGACCCCGGCCCCCCCTCCAGCCGGTCCGCCCCGTCGCCACCGAACAGGTAATCGGTCCCCGTGCCGCCCAGCAGCCGGTCGTTCCCGGCCCCGCCGAACAGCATGTCGTCCCGCCCGCCCCCGGACAGCGCGTCGTTGCCCGCCCCGCCATGCAGCAGGTCGGCCCAGTCGCTGCCCGCCTTCGTGACCGGCCCGCTGCCCGCGGGCGCCACCCAGACCCGGTCCTGCCGCAGCAGGGTCCCATCCGGCATCTCCATGGCGATCTGCCAGGTGGGCTTCAGCGTGGCGTCGGCGAGCTGCTTGGTGGTCATGGAGACGACGAAGCCGAACGCTTCCGCCGACAGCGGGTCGTGGGTGGAGCTGAAAGTGCTGGCCAGGGCGGCCTTGGCGTTGGCCCCGTAATTGTCGGCATAGCTGCCGAAGTCGGCGGGCGGGGCAGTGCCGGCGGGGAAGCTGGCCTTGGCCACCTCCGCCCAGCTCTTGTAAGCGGTCCCGGCCGCGTCCCGCATGTTCAGGATGTAGGCGGCGCCGAAGCGGGGGTCGAAGCCCTGGTCGCCGCTGGCGAAGCGGCCGGCGACGAAGCTCTCCATCCAGTCCAGCAGGGTGCCCGCCGCGTCGAAGCCCCGCTGCTCCGCATAGCGCAGCACCACGGCCATGTAGTCCTGCTGCCAGGGCCGGTTCTCCGGGTTCTGGCCGGCGCTGGGGTCGAACCAGCCCTCCATGGCCCCCTGCCAGTCGCCACCGGTGCCCGCGGCATAGAGCTTCACGTAGTGGGCCAGGTTCTCATTCACCAGCTTGGTGAAATAGGCCTTCAGCGGGTGGCCGTCTGGCGTGGCGTAGGCGGCGTTGGCGTAGTCGCGGAGGCTCCAGGCGATCTCCCGCACCTGGCCGCCGGTGACCACGCGCCCGCCCTCGTTCCCGGCGTCCCAGGATGCCTGGTACAGCATCTCGTCCAGCCGGTAATGGCTGCCGGTTGCCAGGTACGGCATGTAGGACAGGGATGGCACATGCGCCCGCTCCGGCGTCCAGCCCGTGTCCTTGGTGTTGTAGGGGCTGGGCAGCTGGTCGGCGCCGTACTGGGTGCCGGTGCCGCGGTAGTCGATCCACAGCTTCGGGTGATCGTCCAGGGTGACCGGGCGGCCCGTCTTCTCATCCCGGAAGTGCCAGGGGGCGCTGCCCGCCGCGTCGGCGTTGGCCATCATCAGCTTCCAGGCCCGCGGGTCCTGGCTGACCAGCCATTGCGCCGCCCATTCCGGCTCCGCCCCGATGTCGGCCCGGATGCCCGTGGTGGGCATGTAGGGGGTGACCAGGGCCGGGCCCATGGGGCCGGTGTCCTTGGTGTCCAGCAGCTTGGACAGGTAGTCCAGCCGCGCGCCCGACACGCCCAGGCTGGTGTCGTAGCGCGGCACGGCCCCGCTCTCCACCCAGTAGTCCGGGTCGAACACCACATGGATGTCATGGGCAGGTTTGCTGGTCACCGTGGCGTGCCAGGTGGCGTTGCGGTGGTGCGCCAGGCCAAGTTCCTGGAACACGACCTTGCCGCCCTGGGTGATGGCCGCGTCATAGGTGACGGTGCGGATGCCGGGCGTGAAGGTGTTGGCGTTGCTGACAACCACGTCCGTGGTCACCTGCCCGTCCTTGCCCACGCGGATGTCGAAGGTGGCGCGGAGTTCGCTGTTGAGCGCCGTCTCCACCCGGAACTCGGCGGCCAGAGGGCCCTTCAGCCAGGTCTCCACCGTCCCGGCCGCCACCGCCTTGCGCAACAGGTCGGCCGCGTCCACCGCCAGGGTGCCGGTCGTGCCGTCCGCGTTCCTGACGTTCAAGGTCAGGTCCAGGTCGTAACCCGCTGACAGGATGTCGTTCACGGACAGGCCGGCCCCGGCCGGTGCCACGCCGCCCTTGGCCAGCACGCCGGCCAAGTCGGCCGTGCCGTTGCCGGTGGGGGTAGCGACGGACAGCACGGCATGGCGCACGCTGCCGTCGCCATGGCTGGCCTTCACGTCCACCTGCACGGCCAGTTGGGACCCGTCGGCCAGCCGGAACACCAGCCCCTCACCGGGCTTCAGGTCCCCCGGCTTGAAGACATGGCCGAAGGTCACCACCGTGCCGCCCGGGCTGCCACTGCCCAGGTGGTCCAGCACCAGGCCGGCCAAGTCCCCCGGCCTGCTGGGGTCCGGCGGGTCGGCGCGGACAAGGCCCGGGTTGCTGATCGCCGGGTCGGGCGGGGAGGTCGGGTTGTCGCCGGCCGGTGGTGGCGTCGTCGGCGGGGCAGGGGCTTGCGCGACGTTGCTCACGGCCAGGGTGACGGTCTTGGTCAGGCTGGCGCTGTCACCGTTCGCCTGTTCCCGCGCCGTTGCGGTGACGGACAGGGTGCCGCTGCCGGACCAGCCGGCCGGCAACGTGATCGCCAGACCGTCGACTTGCGAATTCGAAAGTGTCCAGGACCCGTCTGCCGCCAGGGTGCCACGGTTCAGGCTGGCGCCCGCGGGCAGGCCGCGGACCACCAGGGACAGCACCTCCGACCCGTCCATGTCCGCCAGGGCCGCCGTGACCGGCAGGGCCAGGGTGGTCGGCTGTCCCGCCGCCAAGGTGGCGGACACGGCCCCGGGCAGGGACAGGCTGGGCGTGTCCGCCATGGCCGCGACGCCAACGGCCAGCACGGCGCCCGCGGTGGCCACCTTGCCGGCCGCGTCCACGGCGCGGGCCAGCAGGGTGAGCGCCATGCTGCCGGACCAGTCCTTGGGCGGTGTCAGGGTCAATCCCGGTAGTTGGTCGGCGGCCAGGGTCCAGCTCCCGTCGGCGTTTCGGGTGCCCGCGGACAGGATGGCCCCTGTCGGCAGGCCCGACAGGGTCACGGCCAGGGACCCGCCGGCCGGGGCAGAGTTTGCCTGGATGGACAGGGCGATCCCAGCATCCTCCCGGCCGCTCGCCGCCTGCGCCACCAGCCCCAGGGGCGGTGCCACGGGTTCCAGCAGCATAACCCGTTCGATGGTGGTGCTGTGCCCGTTGGAGGTTTCCGTGGCCGTCGCCCGCACCGTCAGGGACAGGGGCGCGGCCAAGCCCTTGGCGAAGGTCGCCTGGATGTCGGCGAGTTGGGAAGCGGTCAGCAGCCAGCTTCCGTCCGCCTGCTTGCTGCCCGCGCTCAGCCGCGCGTCGGCGGGCAGGCCGAGCAGACGCACCGACAGGGTCTCCGACCCGTCCGTGTCCTTCAGGGCGGCAGCCAGGCCCAGCTTCACGCTGCCGCCGTCGCCGGCGGGCACAGACAGTTTGGCGGGGGCCGCCAGACTGGGGGCGTCGGCCCGGGCGGCCACGCTGACCGGGATGGTGCCGACGGAGGCCGGGCCGCCGGCCATGGCGGCGCTACTGACCTCCAGCGCCAGCGCGCCATGCCAGTTCTTGGGCGGCAGCAGCTTCAGGCCGGAAAGCTGGGACCCCGCGACCAGCCAGGACCCGTCCGCCTGCCGTGTGCCCGCGGTCAGGCTGGCCCCTGAGGGAATGCCGCGGATGGTGACCAGGGCGGTGGCCGCGGTGGTGATGCTCAGCCCCACGCCCTTGTCCTCCGCGCCGGAGGCGTTGGTCAGGGCCAGGCTTGGCGCCCCTGCGGCGCTGGTGACGGCGATGCGGGCCATGGTTTCCCCCTTCAATCCTGGGCAGCCGACGCGAATTCCGCGACGGACTCTCCGGATTCGGGGGTTAATCCGAACTTAAGAGGCAGGGGACATGAAGGGGGCAGGAAAGGGACAAACTTAAGCATTGGCACAGTCCAGCTTGCCGGCGGGAATGGGCATGCAAGGACACGCGCAGGGAAACTGCGAAGACTTACCCGCGGGGTGCCGCCCGGGGACTGCTTATCTCTGTGGCGGGTTTCCGATCCAGTCTGCGAAGGGGGCTGGCCTACCCAGCATACGCTGTTGCTTGCCTCGTTGGCGCAAGGCCGAACAGCCCGGCATAGGTCCCCAGCATGCTGTCCAAGCCGTACTCGGCCCAGGCTTTCCGCCGGTTCTCCGCCCCCAGCCGCACCCTCAGGGCGGGGTCGGCCAGCAGCCGTGACAATGCTGCGGCCAGCGGTTCCGGCCCCGCCGCGGGGACAAGGAAGGGTTGGTTCTCCCCCGCCACCATGCGGGACACGTCGCCCACGTCGGTGGCGGCCACGGCCCGGCCGGCGGCCATGGCCTCCAGGATGCCATAGGGCATCTGCTCCGTGTCGCTGGACAGGGCGAAGACGTCGAACCGGCCGAGCAGCCGCTCCGGCCGCTCCAGCCGCCCGGCGAAGATGACGCGGCCACAGATGCCCAACTCCCGTGCCAGCGCCTCCAGCCCCGGCCGCTCCGGCCCGTCGCCGACGACGCACAGCTTGGCACCCGACCCCTCCGGCAGCAGCGCCATGGCCCGGACCAGCCGCGCCACGTTCTTTTCCGGCCGCAGGGCACCGACACAGCCCACCACCAGCCCGTCCGCCAGGCCGAACCGCCGCACCAGCTCCCCGTCCGGCTGGGTGGCGAAGCGGTCAAGCTCGATCCCGTTGGTCACCAGGTGCAGCCGCGACGGCGGCAGGCGCCAAGCGTCCGTCGCCACCCTGTGCAGGGTGTGGGACGGTACCACCACCCGGCTGCCGCGGCCGGACAGGACATACCGCCGGGCGAGGACGCGGCGGGGATGCTGGCGGTCCGGCCCCTCGTCCGGGCCGAAGCCGTCCTCGAAATGCAGGTGGGGCAGGCGGGGGCCCAGCCGGTTGGCCAGCGCCCACTCGATGCTGCCCCAGTTGTAGGTGCACAGCGTGTCCGCCCCGACCACGCCCAGCAGCCGGGACCAGCGGCGCAGGTTGGACAGGGTGCGGCCCTTGTCCATGGGCAGGGGGATCACCGTGGCCTGGGCCACGGCCCGCAGCCGGTCGGCGCAGCCCGTCCGCCCGTCCAGGGCTACCACCGTGTGCCGGGCGCGGGTGCGGAAGCCCCTGGCGATGTCCAGCAACCGCACCTGCTGGCCGCCCAGGTCGAAGCTGGGGAAGATGTGGAGCAGGTGGCGCATGGCGGGGGTCCCGTTGGTCTGGCGGCCCCAGATTGCCAAAGGCGGCGGTGCGGGGCCCCGGTGCGGGCGGCCACCTGCCTGGATCGATAGGGGTAGGTCGGCGCAACGGGCTAGGCCGCGCCTGCGCCGTTGTTGCGGGCGACCCGCGCCACGACCTTTGCGGGAGAGCCAAGCCGTGCCCCCGGGAACTCCCATGCCCGCCGAACCTTACCGCATCCTCAGCCTGACCACCCTGTTCCCCCATGCCGGCGCCCCCAGCCACGGCATCTTCGTGGAGACGCGCCTGCGCCACCTGGTGGCGACGGGGCGCGCGCGGGCCAGCGTGGTGGCGCCGGTGCCCTGGGTGCCGGCCGGCCTGGCCGGGCTGCCGCGCTACCGCGACCATGCCGGGGCGCCACCGCTGGAGCAGCGTTTCGGCCTCCCCGTCGCCCATCCCCGGTATGCCGTGTTGCCCAAGGTGGGGATGACCCTGGCGCCCGTCGCGCTCGCCCGCGCCTTCCGGCGGGGCATGGCGCAACTGGGGCTGACGGCGGCGGACGTCGACGTGGTGGACGCCCATTATTTCTATCCGGACGGGGTCGCCGCCGCCCTGGTCGCCCGCTCCCTTGGCAAGCCCCTGCTCATCACCGGGCGGGGCACGGACCTGAACCTGATCCCCGCCCACGCCCTGCCGCGCCGGATGATCCGCTGGGCCGCCGGCCGGGCGGACGGGATCGTCACGGTCTGCGACGCCTTGCAGGACCCGCTGCGGCGCCTTGGCGTGGACATGGCCAAGGTGCGGACCCTGCGCAACGGCGTGGACCTCGGCCACTTCGCCCCGCAGGACAGGGAGACCGCCCGCAAACGCTGGGGCATCACCGGCCCCACCCTGCTTTCGGTGGGCCACCTGATCGACCGCAAGGGCCATGACCGGGTCATCCGCGCCCTGCTAGGCCTTCCCGGCGTCAGCCTGCTGGTGGCGGGGGAGGGGGAGGAGCGGCCGGCGCTGGAAAAGCTGGCCCGCCGCCTGGGCCTGGGTGATCGGGTGCGGCTGCTGGGGCGGGTGGGGTCCGCCGACCTGCCATCCCTCTACAGCGCGGCGGACGCGCTGGTGCTGGCGTCCTCGCGGGAGGGCTGGGCCAACGTCCTGCTGGAGTCCATGGCCTGTGGCACGCCCGTGGTCGCCACCCCGGTCTGGGGCACGCCGGAGGTGGTGGCCGATCCCGCCGCCGGCCTGATGTCGAAGGACCGCAGCGTCGAGGCCATCGCCCTCGCCGCCCGCTCCCTGCTGGCCGCCCCGCCGGACCGGGCGGCCACCCGCGCCTATGCCGAAGGGTTTTCCTGGGATGCGACGGTGGCCGGGCTGCTGGAGCTGTTCGCCCAAGTCACGGGCAGATCCGCCCCGGCCACCCCGGAACGGCAGAGCCGGGCGGCCTGAGGGGGGCTTGCATCCCCGTGTCCCGGCCCAACCTTCCCCGGTATGGCGGGGTGCCGCGGCCAAGCGCCGGCGATGACGCAACATGGTCCCCACTTGGTCGCCAAGATGCGGGTTGCGCCCGCGGGTTGCCCCGGTCTACCTACCCCCGAGGGGGCAAGGCCCCGGTATCCGGAATTCGACAAGGCAGGATCAGTGGTGATGAAGGCGCGTGCATGTCTTGAAGCGGCCCTGGTTGCGCTCACCATCGGCCTGCCGCTGGCCGGGTGCGCGGGCACCGGCAACAGCACCCCGGCCCCGTCCCCGTCTGCCGCGGCCCCGTCGGGCGGCGTGGTGCAGGCCTCCGCCGCGGCCCGGGCGCCGGGCCCGGTCTTGGTGAACCCGGTGGAGCGGCCCATGCCCGACCCCGCCGGCTTCCCCGCCTTCCTGGAAGGCTTCCGGGCGGAGGCGCTGAAGGCCGGCATCTCCCGGGCCACCCTTGACCGGACGCTGACCGGCATCCGGTTTGACGAGGCCATCATCCAGCGCGACCGCACCCAGCCGGAATCCGTGCGCGCCTTCGTGGACTACCTGGCCTCTGCCGTGAACGACGCGCGGGTGAGGAAGGGCCAGGAGATGATGGCCCAGCACAAGGCCCTGCTGGACCGGCTGGAGGCGACCTATGGCATCCCCCGCCAGGCGCTTGTCGCCTTCTGGGGGCTGGAGACCAACTTCGGCAGCATCCTGGGCAAGAACAACCTGTTCCAGGCCTTGGCGACCCTGGTCTATGAGGGCCGCCGGGCGGACTTCTTCCGGGGGGAGCTGGTTTCCGCCCTGAAGCTGGTGGACATGGGCTGGGTGGACCCCACCCACCTGCAGGGGAGCTGGGCCGGCGCCTTCGGCCACACCCAGTTCATGCCGTCGGTGGCCCTGAAATACGCCGTGGACGGCGACGGGGACGGCCGCCGCGACCTGCGCGACAGCGTGCCGGACGCGCTGACCAGCGCCGCCAACTACCTGCGCGCCCTGGGCTGGGACAAGTCCGTGCCGTGGGGCATGCAGGTCACCCTGCCCAGGGGCTTCGACTACACGCAGCTTGAGCTGGCCAACGCCAAGCCGGTGCGGGACTGGCGCGCCGCCGGCGTCACAGGCCTGGGCCGCCCCCTGGCGGGGGACGCGCAGCCCGCGGCCATCCTGCTGCCGCAGGGGCACACGGGGCCGGCCTACCTGGTCTATGCCGCCAACTACAAGGCCATCACCGGCTGGAACGCCTCCATCTCCTACGCCATCGCGGTGGGGCACCTCAGCGACCGGCTGATGGGCGGCCCGGCCTTCGGCGGCCCGATCCCGGCGGAGAAGCCGTTGCAGCGGGAACGGGTGGCCCGGCTCCAGCAACTGCTGACGGAGAAGGGCTATGCCCAGCTCGTCACCGACGGCCGCGTCGGCCGCGGCACACGGGAGGCGGTGCGCCAGGCCCAGGCCAAGCTGGGCCTGATCCCCGACGGCTATGCCACCGAGGCGCTGATCACGGCGCTGGAGCGGTGAGGGCAGGGTGACCCGGCCCTCTCCCCCGCTTGCGCCGGGGAAAGGGTTGGCCTCTATATCCCGCGGACTTCCGCACCCACGGGATAGGTTGAGACCGCCATGCCTGACCTCGAAGCCCAACTGGCCCGGATCGCCAGCCTTGAGCCCAAGCTGGACGCCTTCGCGCTGACCACGCCGGAACTGGCGCGGGAGGCGGCGTGGCGGCTGGAGAAGTCCGGGCAGCGCGGCCCCCTGGCCGGGCGCACCCTGGCGGTGAAGGACCTGCTGGACCTGCGCGGCCTGCCCACCGGCGGCGGCTCCAGGACCCCGCATGTGGAGGAGGCGCGGGCCAACGCCGCCGCCGTCCAGCGGCTGCTGGACGCCGGGATGGTCCCCGTGGGCAAGGCGAACACGGTGGAGCTGGCCTTCGGCACCTGGGGCACCGATTGGGCCACGGCCACGCCGCGCAACCCCTGGGACATGGACAGGCACCGCGCCCCCGGCGGCTCCAGCAGCGGCAGCGCCGTGGCGGTGGCCGCGGGGTTGGCGGACGCGGCGCTGGGCACGGACACGGGCGGCTCCATCCGCATCCCCTGCGCCCTCAACGGCCTCACGGGACTGAAGCCCACGGTGGGCCGGGTCAGCCGCGCCGGCTGCCTGCCCCTCAGCGGCACGCTGGACACGGTGGGCCCCATGGCCTGGACGGTGGCGGAGGTCGCCCGGATGTTCGCCGCCCTGGCCGGGCCCGACCCGGCGGACCCCGCCACGGCAGGGGCAGACCCCTTCGACGCCGAGGCCGCCCTGGCCCTGCACCTGAAGGACAAGCGTGTGGCGGTGCTGCGGGACGCGGACCTTGCCGGCGTCGGCGACGCGGTGGGCGCGGCATACCTGGAGGCCGTGACCCTGTTCGAGCGGCTGGGTGCCCGGTTGGCGGAGGCGCGGCCGGCCGTCGCCCTGTCGACCTGCGTGGAGCCCACCGGCCAGCTCATCGCCTATGAGGCCTGGCAGAGCTGGGGCGGCTGGGTCGAGCGCAACGCGCCGGCCATGGACCCCGGCACCCTGTCCCGGCTGCAAGGCGGCAGCCGCCTGACCGCCACCGACCATGCCCGCCTGCTGGCCGCCCGCAGCGCGGACCAGGGCCGCTTCCACGCCTGGGTGCAGGACTTCGCCGGCCTGCTGACCCCCACCGTCCCGGTCCCAGCGCCGGTGTTGGACGGGTCGGACCAGGCGACCCTGCCCTTCAGCCCCTTCACCCGCGCCGCCAACTGGCTGGACCTGCCGGCCTTGGCGCTGCCCTGCGGCTTCACCCGGGACGGCCTGCCCCTATCGCTACAGGTCCTGGGCAAACCGCGGGACGAGGCTGCCGTGATCGGCCTGGGCCACGCCTACCAGCGCGCCACCGACTGGCATGAGCGCCGGCCGGAGGTCTGAGTCCTACAGCCGCCGGACCCCATTGATGCCGCTGGCCCCGGCGCGGGCGACCACGTCGGCCAGGGGTTCGCGGGTGACCTGCATGTGGAAGGCGTTGGCGTGCACCAGGTCGGTGGCGTCGGCCATGATGCCCACATGGCCGGGCCAGAACACCAGGTCGCCGCGGCGGTAGTCCACGCCGGTGCCGTCCGCCGACACCAGGGTTCCCAGGGATGCGCGCTGCTGGTCGCTGTCCCGCGGGCTGTCCACCCCGGCCAGCGCCAGGGCCACCTGGATGAGGCCGGAACAGTCGATGCCGATGCTGGTCCGCCCGCCCCAGAGGTAGGGCGTGCCCAGGAAGCGCAGGGCGGTGTCCACCGGGTCGAGCGGCGTGGCGTCCAGGGGCGAGAGGTGGCGGTGGTAGACCCAGCCGCCGCCTGCCAGCTCCCGCCAGTTGCCCTGCTCGCCCACCACGGCCACGCGGGCGCCCATGGGCAGGATGTCCACGAAGGGGGTCTTCAGGTCGGGCGCCGGGTAGAGGAAGGCGCGCAGGTCGGTGACCCGGTGGGTGGCGGCGTTGATGTCCGCGTCCAGCCCCTCCAGCCGCAGCCATCCCACATAGCCGTCGGTGCCGTTCTGGCCCCAGGCCCAGCCGTCCTGCTCCTCATAGACGGTGAAGCTTTCCCCGAACAGCAGCTCGCTGGACTGCCGCGCCTCGAAGCCCGGCCCCTCGCGCAGGGAGACGAAGCCGCTGCGCACCTGGCAGGGCACCCCCTCCACATAGCGGGCCGCCTGGACCCTGCCCTTCAGGTGAGCGGCGGCCAGGTCCGGCCGGTAGGGGTGGACGCGGGGGTCGAGGCTGGTCTGGTCGGTCATGCCACGGTGGCCAGGGGCTCCGGTATGGGGATGAGGGCCGCCTGCTCCAGGGCGAACGCCTCCTCCTCGGACATTCCCGCCGCCTGCTTGCCGGCGTCAACCACCATTTGGCCGAACTCGGTCAGGAAGACGGACCCCTTGACCGTGCGTTGCACCAGCACGTTGCGCCGGTCATCCTGGTCCCGCTTGCGCTTGATGTAGCCGAGCCGCCCCAGCCGGTCCAAGGCCCGGGTGATGGCGGGCTTGGAGACGTTCAGGGTGGCAGCCAGCCCCCGCACCGTGTGCGGCGGGCTGGTCAGGTACACGGTCAGCAGCAGCGCCAACTGCCGCGCCGACAAATCCGGCCCATCCTTGCGGACGCTGGCCACCAGCGCCCCCCGCCAGAGTTGCAGCGCCTCCAGGTTACGCGACATGCAGCCCCCCGCCCCGTTTTCCGCGCCCGCCCTTTGGATTGCACCGGACGCGGAACGGAGTGTGCCGGAAGTGGAGGGGTACGGCAAGCCTGCCGCACTCTTTCGGGGTATCGAGAAGGGTTCCTGCGCGTCGGACGTTATCAGGCCTTGGCGAACCGCCGCTCGATCAAGGTGAAGAAGGCCCGCAGGGTCATGGCCTCGCCCCCCTCCGGCCGGCCGGGCTTGGCCGAGCCGTTCCAGGAATAAAGGTCCACATGGGCCCAGGGCGTGTCCTTGGAGACGAACTGCTCCAGGAACAGGGCCGCGGTGATGGCGCCGGCGAAGCCGCCCGAGGGGGCGTTGTTCAGGTCGGCGATCTTGCTGTCCAGCTGCGGCCGGTAGCCCTGCCACAGGGGCAGGCGCCACATGGGGTCGTCCGCGTCCTTGGAGGCCGCCAGGATGTCCGCCGCCAGCGTCTCGTCATTGCAGAACAGGGCCGGCAGCTCCACGCCCAGGGCCACGCGGGCGGCCCCGGTCAGGGTGGCGAAGTCCAGCAGCAGGGCAGGCTTCTCCGTGTCAGCCTCCGCCAGCGCGTCGCACAGGATCAGGCGGCCCTCCGCGTCGGTGTTGCCGATCTCCACCGTCAGGCCCTTGCGGGTGGGCAGGATGTCCAGGGGGCGGAAGGCGTTGCCGCTGATGGCGTTTTCCACCGCCGGGACCAGCACCCGCAGCCGCACCGGCAGCCTGGCGTCCATCACCATGCGGGCCAGGGCCAGGGCGTGGGCGCCGCCGCCCATGTCCTTCTTCATCATGAGCATGTTGGCGGAGCCCTTGATGTCCAGCCCGCCCGTGTCGAAGCAGACGCCCTTGCCCACCAGGGTCACCAGCGGGTGCCCGGCCTCCCCCCAGCGGATATCGATCAGGCAGGGGGCCTTGGCCGCCGCCCGGCCCACGGCGTGGACCATGGGGTAGTTCTGCGCCAGCAGGTCCTGGCCGCTGATGACCGTGGCCCGGGCCCCGAACTCCTCCGCCAGCTTCACCGCCGCGGCGGCCAGCTCCGGCGGGCCCATGTCCTCGCAGGGGGTGTTCACCAGGTCGCGCACCAGGTAGGCGGAACGCGCGGTGCGATCCGCCGCCGCCCCGTCGGCGCCCGTCGGCAGCACCAGGGCCGGGAACTCCTTGGTCGGCTTCTTGTAGCGCGTGAACTGGTAGCAGGCGAGCGCCCAGCCCACCGCCGCCGCGGTGGCCGCCTTGCCTCCCAAGTCGGCGTCGATGCGGTAGCTGCCCGCCGGCAGGCTGCCGGGCAGGGCGGCGAAGGACCAGAGGTCGAGCTTGTCGCCCACCCCCGCCAGCACGCGGCCCAGCCGGCCGTCCGGCCCGGGGACCAGGGCATGGCTGCCCGGGGCCGCAGTGAAGCCGGTGGACCTCACCCAGGCGCGCGCCGCCTCGGGCGCCGTTTCCAGCCAACCTTCCAGCTCCGCCTTGCGCAGCGGCGTGACGGGGACGGTGTCGGCGCGGGGGGCGTCAAGCAGGCAGGGGAGCACGGGGGGACCCTCGGAGATTTCTCGTTGGCGTGAACATGCCGCGACGGGCATGGCCAGGGAAAGGGGGAAATGGCCCTTCCGGTTCCGGGCCCTTTCGCCCTACCTTCGCCATCCCTTCCCCATCGGCCCGGCGGAACCGACCCATGGCAGAGCTGACGCTGTTCATTGGCAACAAGGCCTATTCATCCTGGTCCCTGCGCCCCTGGCTGGCCCTGCGCGCCGCCGGGCTGCCGTTCGAGGAGGTGGTGGTCCCCCTCCGCCAGGCGGACACCGGTGACCGCATCCGGGCCGTCAACCCGGCCGGCAAGGTGCCGGTCCTGCGCCATGGCGAGCTGACCATCTGGGACAGCCTGGCCATCTGCGAGTATGTGGCGGAGCTGGCCCCGGCCGCCGGCCTCTGGCCGGACGATGCCCGGGCGCGGGCCGTGGCCCGGTCGGTGGCGGCGGAGATGCACAGCGGTTTCCAGGATCTGCGCCGCAACCTGTTCATGGACCTTAAGCGCCGCCACGACGCCCTGGGACGGGTGGCGGCAGCCGCGGCGGACATCGCCCGGGTGCAGTCCCTCTGGCGCCAGTGCCGCGAGTCGTTCGGGGCGGGCGGCCCCTTCCTGTTCGGCCGCTTCACCATCGCCGACTGCTTCTACGCCCCGGTCACCGCCCGCTTCACCGGCTGGGGCGTGGCGATGGACGATGTCGCCAGCGCCTATGTGGAGGCCGTCCAGGCCCATCCGGCCTTCCGGGAATGGGCCGAGGCGGCCCGGGCGGAGCCTTGGGAGATCGATTACCTGGCGATGTGACGGGCCGCCGTCAGCGCATGGGCGTGGAGGCCTGGTGCCCGTCGCCCAGCAGGCCCGCCTCCCGGTACCAGCGTTCGGCCCCGGGGTGGAGGGGGACGGCCAGGCCCTTCAGCGCCGTCTCCCGCCGGATGCTCTTGCCCCTGGGATGGCCCTCGGACAGGAGCTTGCGGGTCGCGTCGTTCCACAGGGCGCCGGTCACGGCATGGACCAGCGCCTCCGGCACGTCGGCCCGCACCACCCACTGGGCGCCAACGCCCAGGGAACGCACGGCGGGCACGCCCTCGTAAGACCCTGCCTCGATCTGCGCCGGGGTGAAGCTGGGCAGGCGCTTCAGCAACTGCTCCGCCCGCTGGTCGTCGAAGGCCAGCAGCCGGATGGGCAGCCGCCGGGCCAGGTCCGCCACGGCGGGCAGGGGATAGCCGCCCACGATCAGGAAGGCGTCCGCCTCCCCCGTCACCAGCCGGTCGCCGGCAGCCCCGGGGCTGAGGTAGAGCGGCTTCACGGTCTTTTCCGACAGGCCATAGGTGGCCAGCAGGGCACGGGCGGTGACCAGGGTGCCCGACCCTTCCTCCCCCATGCCCAGGCGCTTGCCCTTCAGGTCCGCGGGCGTCTTGATCGGGCCGTCGGCGCGGACCACCAGGTGGATCGTCTCCGTATAAAGGTTGGCGATGGCCCGCAGCCCGTCGAAGGGCTTCAGCTTGGCGAAGGACCCTTCCGCCAGGGCGGCGGCATGGGCGATGTCGGCCTGGACCAGGGCCGACTCGAGCCGCCGCTCCCGCAGCAGGTTGATGTTCTCCACGGCACCCGAGGTCGCCTGCGCGACAGCGATCAGGTTGGGCACGCCACAACTGCCGCCCCGGTCGCAGGGCCGGGCCCCGGGCGGGCTGCTGATGGCGTTGGCCAGGATGCCGCCCACCAGGAAATAGGTGCCGCCCGTGGTGCCGGTGCCGATCTGGAAGAACTTGATGGCCTGGGCACGGGCCGTCAGCCCGACCCCGCCCAGCAGGGGCAGGGCGGAAAGCCCCAGGCCTGCCCGCAAGAGCGCCCGCCGGCCGAGCGGGGCGGCAGCACGGGGGGAGGCGGGATAAGGTGGGGTCCGCATGGCTGGGCGCGCCCGCTCGCTCATGGTCCTCGTTTCCATGGTGCGCCGGGCCGGCCGCGGCTGCAACGGGATTGGGTCCCCGGCACCGGCGGGGGGCCGGGGATATCCGGGGCATTTGATTTATTGAACCGTCCTGTGGCGCAATTGTCGCGATGCCAAGGCAGGACGGGGGCAAGTCGGGAGCCATCATGCAGATCGAGACACCTCGCTTCACCTTGCGCGACTTCGTGCCCGGGGACCTGCCCGCCTTCCAGGCCTACCAGGCGGACCCGCGCTATCGGGCCCTGCGCGACCAGCCGGAGGACGGCGGGGCCGAATCACGCCGCCTGCTGGAGATGTTCCTGGACTGGCAGCGGGCCACGCCGCGCCGGAACTGGCAGGTCGCCATCCTGGACCGCGGGGACGGGGCGCTGTGCGGCTGCATCGGCCTGCGAACGGAGGGGCAGCCGCCGGGCCACGCCACCATGGGGATCGAGCTGGCACCCGACCAGTGGGGCCGCCATGGCCTGGCCGTGGAGGCCATCGATGCCCTGCTGGCCCACGGCTTCGGCAATCTGGGCCTGGAGCGGGTGGTGGGGGAGACCAGCAGCGGCAACCGCCGGGTCGAGAGGCTGGCCCGCTGGTTCGGCGCCACCCTGGCGGAAGCGGCTGACGGGCCGGACTGGATGGCCCGCCGCGGCTGGACGGCGGTGACCTGGGTCATCACCCGGCAGGGGTGGCAGGCATCCCCCGGCCGGAAAGCCTTGGCCCGGCGCTGACATGGCCGGGGACCGCCGGGTTTCGAATTCGAAAGTTCCGCCACATGGGGGCAGCCCGGCCTGGGCTAGACCACGCCGAGCAGCATCAGCACCCCCAGGATCGCCGCCAGCGCCCCGGTGACGCGCACGGAAGTGGGGCCGGCCACCTGTGGCAACGCGGTCGCCAGCCCGATGCCGGCGCAGGACAACAGCAGCCCGCCGCAGGCCAGCCCCGGCCAGAACAGCCAGGGTTTGGTGGGCACGCCCGCCCAGCCGGCCAGCGCCACGCCATGGGCCGCCCCCGCCACCGCCGCCAGCACGATGGCCAGGGCGGCGGGCAGGGTCATGGCCAGGGCCACCAGCCCGCCGAAGACGACCAGGCTTCCCTCCAGGACCAAGCCCACATAGGGGATCCGGATGCCGAAGGCGGCCAGCACGGCGAACAGCACCGCTGCCGCCAGGGCCACCGCCACCCCCTGGCCCGACGCCCGCCCGCCCTCCGCCGCCAGCCACAGGCCCAGGACCAGCAGCCCGGCGAGGTGGACCAGCATGCCCAGGGGTGCGACCAGCCCCACGCCGAAGGCCCCCAGGCCCGCGGCATGGGCCGGGACCGGCAGCAGGATCGCCAGGATGGCAAGCAGGATCGGGGAAGGGGAGCGGTCGCGCATTCGGGTCACCACATCAGCCATTCGGGGCAGAGTGGTGGGGCGGGGTTAAACGCCGGTCAAGACATAGTCCGGCACCTCCCTGTTCTTGTCGCGGGAGATCAGCGCCAGGTCCGCCTGGAACATGCGGACCCGCTCCAGCCGTCCAGGCTCGGTGGGGTTCCCACCCGACTGCCGGGCAGGAAGCCGCTGCACATGGCCAGGTGTGGCAGCAGGTCGTGGGGCAAGTGTTCCGGGTCCAGGCTGCCCACCGGCGGCAGCGCCCGCCGCGCAACCCTGGCGAGCCACATACCGGCGCCTGCCGGTGCCGCCAAGCCTTGCGCGTGCTACCCTTCGCGGTCCAGTCACGCTAGAAAGGCATGGCACAGCGACGCCGGGACGCCGGCCGGAGACCCGAAGACCATGACCGCCCTGACCCTCTACGGCACCAAGCTCAGCCCCTATGTGGCCCGCGTCCTGCTGACCGTGCGGGCCAAGGGCCTGGACGTGACATTGGCGGAGCCGCCGGGCGGCCTGAAGTCGCCGCAGTACCTGGCCATCAACCCCTTCGGCAAGATGCCGGCCCTGGTGGACGGGGACGCCAGCATCATCGAGTCCGAGGTGATCTGCGAATACCTGGAGGAGAAGTTCCCCCAGAACCCCATCCTGCCCGGCGACGCCCTGGCCCGGGCACGCAGCCGCACCGTCAGCCGTGCCGTGGACCTGTATGTGCTGCCCGCCCTGCTGGGCCTGCTGGGCCAGATGAACCCGGTCACGCGCGACAAGCCCCTGGTGGATGAGAAGCTGGCCGAGCTGCGCCGCGGCATGGACGGGCTGGAAACGTTGCTGCTGGGCCCCTGGTCGGCGGGCCCGACGCTGACGCTCGGCGACTGCGCCCTGGTGCCGGCCTGCTTCTTCCTGGAGCGGTTCCTGCCGGCCTTCGGCAAGATCCGTGCCTTGGGTGAGCATCCCAGGATGGCCCAGGTCTGGGACGTGGCCCGCAGTGACCCCACCGTGGCGGGCCTGCTGGCGGAGATGGGCGACGCCATGGACGACTTCCTGCGCCGCCGGGCCGCGAACGGGTAAGGCGCGTCCACGGGCACCGTGGATGCGGCGGAGCCTCCCCGGCCCCCGAGCCGGGGGCGCTTGAGGAAGACGCAAAAACGAACGGCAAGAGCCACTCCGGCGGACCCGGCCGGTTCCCATTCCCCGAACTCGTTGACCCGGACAACGGACCCGGCGCAAAGTGCGCGCCCTGGGAGTGAACCGTTCAGGAACCGCCAACAATGGGTCTCAAGGGTATCGCCGCGGCCTCCGCGGCCATCGTGGCATTGTCCGTCGGCAGCGCGCAGGCCGACGAGGGCATGTGGACGCTGGACAACGTGCCGGCCGACGCCATCCAGAAGGCCGTCGGCTTCAAGCCGGACCAGGCCTGGATCGACAATGTGCGCCTGTCGTCGGTGCGGTTGGCGGGCGGCTGCTCCGGCAGCTTCGTGTCGCCCAACGGGCTGGTGATGACCAACCACCATTGCGTCAGCGACTGCGTGGCGGAACTGTCCAGCGCCAAGGAAGACCTGATGAAGGACGGCTTCCTCGCCAGGACCCAGGCGGAGGAGCGGCGCTGCGCGGGCATGGAGATCAACCAGCTCGTCCAGATCACCGACGTCACCGAGACCATCAAGAAGGCCACGGCCAACAAGGCCGGCGCCGCCTTCGCCGACGCCCGCCGCGCCGCCATCGCCACGGCCGAGAAGGAGTGCGCCGGCGGCGACGCCACCACCCGCTGCGACGTGGTCACCCTGTACCAGGGCGGCAAGTACCATCTGTACAAGTACAAGCGCTACCAGGATGTCCGGCTGGCTTTCGCGCCGGAGTTCGACGTGGCGGCCTTCGGCGGCGACCCGGACAATTTCAACTTCCCGCGCTACTGCCTGGACATGTCGCTGCTGCGCGTCTACGACGCCGCCGGCAAGCCCATCGGCAGCCCCAACCATTTCAAATGGTCCAAGGTGGGCGCCAAGGAGGGCGAGGCGGTCTTCGTCACCGGCCATCCCGGCTCCACCAGCCGCCTGGACACCATGGCCCAGCTGGAGACGGCGCGGGACGTGTTCGCCCCCAGCTACCTGATCCACAACGCCGAGAAGCGCGGCCGCCTGATCGAGTTCATGAACCGCGGCCCCGAGGAGCGCCGCATGGCGCTGGACAAGCTGACCGGCCTGGAGAACGGGATCAAGGTATGGAAGGGCCGCCACCAGGCCCTGCTGGACCCGGAATTCATGTCCAAGAAGCGGTCGGAGGAGGGCGACCTGCGCGGCGCCATCGCCGGCAAGCCGGAGCTGAAGGCCATCGTCGGCGACGCCTATGAGCAGATCGCCGCCGCGGAGCAGAAATATACGGTCCTGTTCCCCAAGTACGCCTTCCTGGAGGGCCGCCGCGCCTTCGACAGCGACCTGGCCAACTTCGCCCGCCTGCTGGTGCGCGCCGCGGAGGAGAGCGCCAAGCCGAACGAGCAGCGCCTGCGCGAGTTCGGCGAGGCCCGGCTGCCCGCCCTGAAGCAGCGGCTGGCCAACCCGGCCCCGATCTACCCGGAGCTGGAGATCGCCACCCTGTCCTTCGGCCTGACCAAGCTGCGGGAGCAGTTCGGCCCCGACCACGCCATCGTCAAGGCGGTGCTGGGCAAGCGCTCTCCGGAGCAGGCGGCGGAGGAGCTGGTGAAGGGCAGCAAGCTGGGCGACCCCGCCGTCCGCCAGAAGCTGTTCGAGGGCGGCAAGGCGGCCGTCCAGGCCAGCGACGACCCGATGATCAAGCTGATGCTCGCCGTGGACCCGGAGGCCCGCGCCGTCCGCAAGGCCATGGAGGAGCAGGTGGAGGCCCCGGTCGAGGCCGCCCAGGCCAAGATCGCCCAGGCCCGCTTCGCCCTGCTGGGCGACAGCGTCTACCCCGACGCCACCTTCACCCTGCGCCTGTCCTACGGCCAGGTGAAGGGCTGGACGGAGCCGGACGGGACGGAGGTGAAGCCCTTCACCTATTATTCCGGGATCTATGAGCGCGCCACGGGCAACGACCCGTTCGACCTGCCCCCGTCCTTCATCAAGGCGAAGGACAAGCTGGACATGTCGGTGCCGTTCAACGCCGTCAGCACCAACGACATCATCGGCGGCAACTCCGGCTCCCCCGCGCTGAACAGCAAGGCGGAGGTCATCGGCCTGATCTTCGACGGCAACATCCACAGCCTGTCGGGCGACTACGGCTATGACGGCCGCCGCAACCGGTCCGTCTGGGTGGACGTCCGCGGCATGGCCCAGGCGCTGAAGACCGTCTACGGCGCCGAGGCCCTGGCGAAGGAGCTGGGGCTGTAAGCCCGGCAGCTTGAAAACGGGAAATCCCGGCCCGCCATCCCCAGGGGTGGCGGGCCGCTTCTTTTTCAGGCCCTCAGGTTTTCCGCCGCGTGAAGGTGATGTCCAGCAGCGGGAATTCCTTGCCGCTCTTGGGCCCGATGGCGACCATGTGGAAGGTGCGCACGTCGCCCTTGAAGGCCTCCGTGAAGCGCAACGGCGCGACGCTGCCGTCGGCCTGCACCATCTCCGCCGTCCAGGTCATGGTCTGGGTGCCCGGGTCCCAGGTGCCCTCGTCCACCCGGATGCGGTGCTCGTTGTTGTCGGCCCAGATGCCGCGGTACTTGCCGGTCTTGGGGTCGTAGCCCCAGAGGCCGGTGCCCTCATACGGCGTCCCCTCCACGGAGAATTGGTTCAGCATCCACATGCCGTTGGAGCGGAGCGTGTTCACCTGCACGCCCTTGGCCTTGCCGTCGGGCTTGCCGGGCTCGCGGGAGGGGAAGGTGATGTCCGCGTCCCAGGTGCCGGCCTCCAGCGCCAGCACGGCCAGGGCGGGATCGGGCTTCGGCGCTTCCTGCGCGGTGGCCGCGGCCAGGGGCGGCAGGGACAGGGGCGGGCCGAGGGCGAGGGCCAGGGCGGCGGCGCGGGCGAATCGGGTCATGGGCATCCGGGGTCGGGCCGCCCCCACCGTCCGTGGGGGCTTCCGGCAGGGTGCCCACCCGTAAGGCGGGTGGCAAGCGCCCGTCCCTTGCAACCCTGAAAGGGTGGGGCCGGATCAGTAGCCGCGGGAGCGGTCCACCAGGTTGACCAGAGGCTGGCCCGCCTGGTGGCGCCGGAACCCGTCCACCACCTGCTGCACCCCGGTGCGCGCCTGGGTGATGGCGGCCACGTGGGGGGTGATGGTGACCTTCGGATGAGTCCAGAAGGGGTGGTCCGGGGGCAGGGGCTCCGTCCGGAACACGTCCAGCGTGGCGCCGCGCAGGTGCCCGCTGTCCAGGGCCGCCAGCAGGTCCTCCTCCACCAGCACCTGCCCGCGGGAGGCATTGATCACCACCGCGTCCCGGGGCAGGCCGGCGAACAGCCCCGCGTCCAGCAGCCCGTCGGTTTCCGCCGTGGCGGGCAGCAGGCAGACCAGGATCTCCGTCCGGGCCAGGAAGGCGGGAAGCTGGTCGGCACCGTGGAAGCCCTTGACGCCCGGGATGTCCTTGGGCGACCGGCTCCAGCCCGCCACGTCGAAGCGCAGCGCGGCCAGCATGGCGGCGGCGTCGCTGCCCAGGGCGCCCAGGCCCATCACGCCCACCCGCCGCTCCCGCGCCAGGGGCACATGGGCGGACTGCTTCCACACCCGGTCACGCTGCTGCTGCTCCCACAGGGGCGAGTCGCGGTGCCAGCGCAGGACGTGCAGGCAGACATACTCGGTCATCCCCTCCGTCAGGCCGGGTTCGACCATCCGGACCAGGGGGCGGTCGGGCAGGGCGGGGTCGGCCAGCAGCCCGTCCACCCCGGCACCGAGGGAGAAGATCACCTTCAGGTTCGGCAGGGTGGCCAGCAGGCCGGCCGGCGGCTTCCAGACCAGGGCATAGTCCACGGCCGCCTTGTCCGGGCAATCCGGCCAGACGCGCACCTCCACCTCCGGCAACTGGGCCTTCAGCTCCGCCACCCACGGGTCGGCGTTGTCATGGGCGGAGACGAACAGCAGCAGCGGCTTGGCGGTCATCGGCCGGGATCCCTGTGGCGTGCGGTCGCGCTGGTTATCCCATGCCGGGCCCCAATGGAAAACCCCCGCCGGATCGCTCCGGCGGGGGTTCCAAACGACAGGCCCGAGGGCCGCCTTCTCAGAAGGCGAACTGGGCGCGCAGGGTCAGGGCGTCGACCTCGGTGTCGGTCGCGCCGGCCGGGCGGTCGATCTTGGCCATGTTGTAGTTGGCCATGAAGCGGACCGCGGCGTTGGCGTACCAGTTCACGCCGAAGGTCCAGACCTTCTGCTCACCCTGCAGGGCGCGGTTGAGGATGGCCGCGGCGCTGGTGGTGGAGCCGCCCGTCGCCACGCCGGCGTCGGTCAGGTCGGCCACGGAGTAGCGCACCGCCAGCTCCCACAGGCCCATGCCGCCACCCACGCCGAAGGGCGAGGCGACGCGCGGGGAGCCGAAGTTGCCGGCAGCCACGCTGTAGGGACGACGCTCGCCGGTCAGGATGTAGCCGGCCGCGACGTACCAGGTGTCGAAGTCCACGTCCGGCCCGCCCTTCTGCTCGAAGTCGTTCCGGTAGTACTCGGCCATGGTCCAGAAGCTCTTGAAGCTCGCCCCGAACTCACCACCGTAGACCGCCAGGTTGTCGGTGTTGATGTTGCCGGTGCTGAAGCCCAGGCCGGTGGCGCCCAGGCCGCCGATGCGGGTCTCCGGACGGTCGCTCAGGCTGTAGTTGGTCGGGCCCGGCGTGGCGTTGGAGCCCGGCTCCCACATGTAGCCGTAGTTCAGGCCGAAGTGGACGTCGTACTCCTTGTCCGTCGCGGCCAGGAAGCTGGCGCGGACGATGCCGGAGGCCTGGTCGTCGTTGGTGCCGCCGGCGGTCTGCCCGATCTGCTGGCCGGTCAGGTAGGCCGAGACGCGGTACCGCTCGCCCCAGTGCCGGAAGCCGACGGCGGTGCGCGCCTCGGGGCCGGAGACGTGGGTGACGGCGATGTTGGTGGTCTGGCTACGCTCGATGAACGGGATGTCGTTGGAGCTGATGCTGTCCATCAGGGTGAAGGACGGCTGGAACGCGCCGATGTCGAACGCCCAGTTCTTGATGCCGTTGTAGCTGATGCCGATGTTCTGCACGCGGCCCGAGCTGTTGGCGCGGCCCGAGAAGTCGAAGGTGATGTTGTAGCCCCAGTCCTTGAAGGCGGTGCCGGTGATGCCCAGGAAGGCGCGGCGGACGTTGAAGCCGTCCGGCAGGTCCGTGGTGATGCCCTGGTCGGGGAACCACCAGCCGTAATCCAGGTGGACGCGGGTGGTCAGCGCGAAGTCGAACGCCTTGTCGGCGGACTGGATGCGCGGGCGGCCGTTGGCCACCGTCACGGTCGGGGCGTCGGCGACGCGCTTGTCGACGGCCTTGATGTCCTTGTCGACCTGGCTCTTCAGGCCGTCGAGCTGGCTCTGCAGGGCCTGGATCTGCTTGTTCAGCGCGTCCACCTGGGCGGCGGTGGCGGCGGGAGCCGGCGCCGGGGTGGCCGGGGCCGCGCTCCGCGCGGTGGTCTGGGCGAGGGCGGGCGTGGTCGCCAGGGCCGCGACCCCGAGGATGGTACCGGCCAGCAAGGACTTCCTGGTGGTCATTTGTCGGTCTCCCTTCTGGGTTCCAGGCTTCCCGCCAATGGCACCCGCCAGGGTGGCGCGTGCCGTAAAACGTGCGGCGGTGGTCCTGACCTTGATTTTGGTGGCGATTCTTGGAGGGATGGAGGAATGCAAGCGGTGTTGCGGTTTTATTACGGGATTGTGATCCCGCGCAACTGTGGTTGTGTTGCAACAGACACTACGGAACGTCGCCCAAGACCTTGGTCCAGCTTGCCAGCCGCGCGATTTCCCTTGCGTGGGGACTAGGCAGCCACAACCCGTGGCGTGAAGTTCTTCGGGGCGGACTCGCGCCGCACGCCCTGCCGCGGGTGGGGCAACGCGGTGCCCTCGCCAAATCCGTTGAAATCGGGGGTCGGACGCGAAAGTATAGGGTCCTACCCTCCGATCCGGAAATTGATGAACACCCAGACGGCGCCTGAGAAGACGGTCGATCCCGCGCCCGGCGCAGACCCGCCCGCCATGGCCGCGCCGGCCATGGCCGTGCCCGGGGTCGGCACCCTGCGCCTGACCACGCCCGTCGTCATGCTGCTGATCGTCGCGGTGGTGGCGGTGGCGGGCGTGCTGCTGCTGACCGCGCGGGAGCAAGACCAGGAGGCGGCGCGGCGTTCCGTCCGGATGGTGGAGGCCTCCCTCGGCCAGGCCACCCGGGCCATGGCGGGCACGGCGCGGGACTATGCCGGCTGGGACGACGCGGCGCAGAACCTGCTGGAGCAGCTCGACCTGGACTGGGCCGACAACAATGTCGGCCCGTACCTGCACGGCGCCTTCAACATCTCCGCCAGCCTCGTGGTGCTCGATTCCGGTGCCGTGGCCTATGCCATGGCGGACGGGAAGCGTCTGGTGCCCGAGGGCACGGCCGCGGCGGCGCCCGACCCGGGGCCCGACATCCTGGCCCTGGTGGAGCTGGCCCGCCGGTCGCCCCCCGGCCTACCGGAGCCGGTGACCGGGGCGGTACGCTACCAGGGCCAGCCCTTCATGGCCGCCGTGGCCGACATCCGGTACGAACAGGAGAAGGGGCGCCCGGAACCGGGCGGCCAGCTGGTCATGCTGCGGCGGCTGGACGGCGGCCTCCTTTCCGACATCGCGGCGCCCCTGCTGCTGGGCGACATCGGTGTCGCCGCGCCGGGGGAGCCGGCGCGCGACTCCACCCTGGCGCTCACGGCGCAGGGCGGGGCGGGGGTGGCGGTGCTGCACTGGGACCCGCCACGCCCGGCGCAGGCTTTCCTGGGGAGCATCCGCTGGTTCCTGCTGCCCATCATCGCCGTGATGGTCGCCCTGACCGCCATCTTCCTGGCCCGGGCGCAGAGGCTGGCGGGGGAGCAGGTGGGCATCGCCCTGGCCCTCTGGCAGAGTGAGGAGCGCTATCGCCGACTGGTGGACACCATGCCCGACCTGGTGGCCCTGCTGCGGGGCCAGACCCTGGTGCTGCTGAACGCCGGCGGCGCCGGGCTGTTGGGGACGGACGGGGTGGGCCCGGCGCTGGAGAGGCCCTTCGCCGGGTTCGTGGCGGAGGAGGACCAGGCCGTCTGGGCCCGCCTGGTGCGGCAGCCCTCCGCCCCGGGTCAGGTGGCCTGGACGGACATCCGCCTGCGCCGCGCCGACGGCGGCACCATCCCCGTGGAGGTGGCGCTGTTGCCCGTGGACCATGGCGGGGCGGCGGACCGGGTGCTGGTGGCCCGCGACCGCACCCAGTTCCATGCCGACCGGGAACGGCTGCGGCAGGCGGAGACCCAGGCCGCCATCGCCGACCGGGCCAAGGGCCAGTTCCTGTCCAACATCAGCCACGAGCTGCGCACGCCCCTGAACGCCATCATCGGCTTCAGCGAGATCCTGCGGGACGAGCTGCTGGGATCCCTGGGCAACCCGCAGTACCGGGACTATGCCCTGGACATCCATGAGGGCGGGCTTCACCTGCTGCGGCTGGTGAACGACCTGCTGGACATCGCCCGCATCGACGCCGGGCAGTTGGAACTGCGCGAGGCCTGGATCGACGTGCAGGCCCTGGTGGACCGCTGCCTGCGGCTGGTGCAGCAGCGGGCGGCGGAGCAGGGGGTCGGCCTCACCTCCCGCATCACCCCGCCCGGCCTGCGCGTGCTGGCGGACGAGGTGCGGTTGAAGCAGATGCTGGTGAACCTGCTGACCAACGCCATCCGCTTCAGCGAGAAGAGCGACCAGGTGACCGTTGCCGCCCGGGTGGACGAGGCCGGCGACTTCCAGCTCAGCATCGCCGACCAGGGCGTGGGCATGACCGCGGAGGCGGTGCGCGTGGCGCTCCAGCTCTTCAGCCAGGTGGAGGGCGGCCACAACCGCCGCCAGCCCGGCGCGGGCCTCGGCCTGCCATTGGCCAAGGGTTATGCGGAGGCCCATGGCGGCACCCTGGCCATCACCAGCACCCCGGGCGTCGGCACCACCGTGACCGTCACCCTCCCGGGCTCACGGCTGTATCGGAGCGTGCCGGTGGGGAACCTGTAGGTCGGATTAGCGGAGCGTAATCCGACAACCGCCTGGAGCGCCCTCCGGTCCGATCCCTTCTGCTGGAAAGGTGATCCGTCGGATTACGGGCTTCGCCCTAGCCCGACCTACGTCCGCACCGCCCCGTCGCCCACGGCGCGCATGTCCAGGGCCGCGGCCAGCAGGGCCCTGGTGTAGGGCTGTTCAGGGGCGGCGAAGATGCGCTCCGTGGGCCCGGACTCCACCACCTTGCCGTCCTTCATCACCACCACGCTGTTGGCCAGGGCGCGGACCACTTTCAGGTCGTGGCTGATGAACAGGTAGGCGAGGCGGTGCTTCTCCTGCAAGTCCCGCAGCAGGGCCACGATCTGGGCCTGCACCGACATGTCCAGGGCAGAGGTGGGCTCGTCCAGCACCACGAAGCGGGGCTTCAGCACCATGGCCCGGGCGATGGCGATGCGCTGGCGCTGGCCGCCGCTGAACTCATGCGGGTAGCGGTGGCGGGCGGCGGGGTCCAGGCCCACCTCCTCCAGCGCGGCGGCGATGGCGCGCTCCCGCTCCGCCTTGCTGCCGCCCAGCCTGTGGACCAGCAACCCCTCCTCGATGATCTGGCCCACGGACATGCGCGGGGAGAGGGAGCCGTAAGGGTCCTGGAAGACCACCTGCATCTGGCGGCGAAGGGGGCGGACGCGCTTGCCGTCCCAGCCCTGGATGTCGGTGCCGTCGAAGCGGATGGCGCCCTCCGACGCGGTCAGGCGCAGCAAGGCGAGGCCGAGGGTGGTCTTGCCGGAGCCCGACTCCCCTACCACCCCCACGGTCTGCCCCTCCGGCACCGTGAGGGAGATGCCGTCCACCGCCTTTACGTGGTCCACCGTGCGGCGGAGCAGGCCGGCCTTCACCGGGAACCAGACCTTCAGGTTGTCCAGCGCCACGACCGGCTTGGCGGCGGGGGCGGGCGGGCCGGCGGTGCCCTTGGGCTCGGCCGCCAGCAGCTTGGCGGTGTAGGGGTGTTTCGGGGCGCGGAAGATCTCCGCGGTGGCGCCGGCCTCCACGATCTCCCCCTTGTTCATCACGCAGACCCGGTCGGCCATGCGGGCGACGACGCCGAGGTCGTGGGTGATCAGCAGCAGGGCCATGCCGAAGCGGCGCTGCAAATCCTTCAGCAGGGCCAGGATCTGGGCCTGGATGGTCACGTCCAGGGCGGTCGTCGGTTCGTCCGCCACCAGCAGGTCCGGCTCGTTGGCCAGGGCCATGGCGATCATCACCCGCTGGCGCTGGCCGCCCGACAGCTCGTGCGGGTAGGCGCCCAGCCGGCGGGCGGCGTTGGGGATGCCTACCAGCTCCAGCAGCTCCAGCGTGCGCTTGGCGGCCGCGGGGCCGCGCAGGCCCTTGTGCAGCTCCAGCGCCTCCGCCACCTGGGCCCCGATGGTGTGCAGGGGGTTCAGGCTGGTCATGGGCTCCTGGAACACCATGGCGATGCGGTTGCCGCGCACGGCGCGCAGGGCCTGCTCCGGCGCGCCCACCAGCTCCGTCCCGCGGAAGCGGATGCTGCCCCTGGGGTGCCGGGCGGCGGGGTAGGGCAGGAGCTGCAGGATGGACAGGGCGGTGACGGACTTGCCGGAGCCGGACTCCCCCACCAGGGCCAGGGTCTCCCCCCGCGCCATCTGGAAGCTGACGCCCCGAACCGCAGGGAAGGCGCCGGCACTGGTGCGGAACTCCACGGCCAGGTCGTCCACCACCAGGATGGGCTCACCCGCCGGTACCGCCTGCGCCATGGCTCCCTCCCGTCCTCAGCTTTCCCGCATCCTGGGGTCGAAGGCGTCACGCAGTCCTTCGCCGATGAACACCAGGAGGCTTAGCAGCAATGCCAGCGCGAAGAAAGCCGTGAGCCCCAGCCAGGGCGCGGAAAGGTTGGCCTTGCCCTGGGCCAGCAGCTCCCCCAGCGATGCCGATCCCGGCGGCAGGCCGAAGCCGAGGAAGTCCAGCGCGGTGAGGGAGGCGATGGCCCCGTTCAGGACGAAGGGCAGGAAGGTCAGCGCGGCCACCAGGGCGTTGGGCAGCACGTGGCGCAGCATGACCCGCAGGTCGCCGGCCCCCAAGGCGCGGGCGGCGCGCACATACTCCGCGTCGCGGGCGCCGAGCGATTCGGCCCGCACCACCCCCACCAGGTTCAGCCACTGGAACAGCAAAAGGATCAGCAGCAGCCAGCCCACCGTGGGCTGCACCAGGCTGGACAGGATGATCAGCAGGTAGAGGGCGGGCAGGCCCTGCCAGACCTCGATGACCCTCTGGAACACCAGGTCCACCTTCCCGCCGAAATAGCCCTGGACCATGCCCGCCAGGATGCCAATCACCGCGGCCATCAACGTCAGGGCCAGGCCGAACAGCACGCTGAGCCGGAACCCATAGGCCAAGCGCGCCAGCACGTCCCGCCCCTGGTCGTCGGTGCCCAGCCAGTTCTCCGCCGAGGGCGGGGTGGGGGCCGGGGCGGGCAGGGCATAATTCACGGTGCGAGGGCCGTATTCCACCAGGGGCCAGAGGGCCCAGCCCTCCCGCTCGATCCGGGCGCGGAGGAACGGGTCGCGGTAGTCGGCGGGCGTGGGGAACTCCCCGCCGAATGCGGTCTCCGGGTAGACGCGCCACAGGGGCGTGTGGAGCTGGCCCTGGTAGGACAGCAGCAAGGGACGGTCGTTGGCCCAAAGCTCTGCGAGGAGGGAGGTCCCGAACAGGGCCAGGAACAGCCAGAGCGACATGAAGGCCCGCCGGTTCGCCCGGAACCGGGCCCAGCGGCGGGCGGGCGGCGACAGGGCCGGCACGGCGCTCACGTCCCCCGCGCGGCGAAGTCGATCCGCGGGTCGATCAGCACATACAGCAGGTCGGTCAGCAGGTTGGCCAGCAAACCCACCAGGGTGAAGACGAACAGGGTGCCGAAGACCACGGGATAGTCGCGGGACAGGGCCGCCTCGAACGCCAGCAGGCCCATGCCGTCCAGGCTGAAGATCACCTCCACCAGCAGGGCGCCGCCGAACAGCAGGCCCAGCAGGTATTGCGGGAAGTTGGCCGCCACCACCAGCATGGCGTTGCGGAAGACATGTCCCAGCAGCACCCGGCGGGGGGACAGGCCCTTGGCCCGGGCGGTGGTGACGTACTGCTTGCCCACCTCCTCCAGGAAGCTGTTGCGGGTCAGCAAGGTGACGGTGGCGAAGGCGCCCAGCACCAGGGTGGTCACCGGCAGGGCCATGTGCCAGGCATAGTCGGCCACCCGCGCCGGCCAGGACAGGTCTGCCCAATTCTCGCTGGCGATGCCGCGCAGGGGGAACCAGCTCAAATACTGGCCGCCGGCGAACAGAACCACCAGCAGGATGCCCACCATGAAGCCGGGCACGGCATAGCCAACCACCACGGCCAAGCTGGTCCAAGCATCGAACCGGCTGCCCTGCCGCACGGCCTTGGCGATGCCGAGCGGGATGGAGACGGCATAGACGATCAGGGTGGTCCACAGCGCCAGGGACAGGGAGACGGGCAGCTTCTCCAGGATGATGTCGGCGACCCGCTGGTTGCGGAAGAAGCTCTCCCCCAGGTCGAAGCGCAGGTAGTCGCCCACCATGCGCAGGAACCGCTCATGCGCAGGGCGGTCGAAGCCAAACTGCCTTTCCAGCTCCTGGATGAAGGCGGGGTCCAACCCCTGGCCGCCGCGGTAGCTGCCGGTGTCGGCGGCACCCGCCCCCTCGCCCCCGCCCAGCCGCCCGGCGAGGCCGGAATCCGCCCCCTCCAACTGGGCCATCAGCTGCTCCACCGGCCCGCCGGGGGCGAACTGCACGATGATGAAGTTCACCAGCAGGATGCCGAACAGGGTCGGCAGGACCAGGAGCAGCCGGCGGGCGACGTAGCCGCCCATGGGACTCAGCCCGCCACCAGGGACAGCGCCTCCGCATGCACGCGGGCATCGCCGGCCGCCACCACGTCGCCGGATGTGCCCAGCCGCAGGGGCTGGCCCTGCCAGTCCGTGATGATGCCGCCTGCCCCCTGGATCACCGGGGCCAGGGCGGCCCAATCATAGGGTTGCAGCCCCGCCTCCACCATCACGTCCAGGAGGCCGGCGGCCAGCATGCCGAAGGCGAAGGCGTCGCCGCCCCAGACTTGGTAGCGGGTCTTCTCCAGCACCCGGGCGAAGCCCGATTGGGGGAAGGGCATGGTGGCGGCCAAGGTCGCCTCAGCCAACCCACCGCAGGGCCGGGTGCGGACTTGCTTGCCGTTGAAGGTGGTGCCCTGGCCGGAGACGCCAAGCCAGCGGTCGCCGATGATGGGCTGGTCGATCACCCCCAGCACTGGCACGCCCCGGTGCAGCAGGGCGATCAGGGTGGTGAACAGCGGCCGGCCTGTCATGAAGGACTTGGTGCCGTCGATGGGGTCGATGACCCAGACCCACTCCGCATCCAGCCCCTGGCTGCCATGCTCCTCGCCCAGGATGCCGTCGCCGGGCCGCTCGGCGCCCAGGATGGCGCGGATCGCCGCCTCCACCTCCCGGTCGGCGATGGTGACGGGCGATTCGTCGGCCTTGGCGTCCACCGCCACCGGGGTGCGGTAATAGCGTCGCGCCACCGCGCCCGCGGCATCGGCCAGCCGGACGGACAGGGGGACGAAGTCGGGGGGGACGGCGTGCTCGGTCATGCTCTGCGGCCCGGTGGCGGGGTGAGGCCGCATCATGGGCCGGGCGGGGGCGGGGGATCAAGGCGGGAGGATGGAGGCGGCACCAACCTGCCGTGTTGCCATCAGAGCCGGAATGTGATGGCATGGCTCTGAAATGCTGGTGGTTTCTTGCATGACAACCGGATTGCCATCAGAATTCGAGCGTGATGGCAATCCAGGGCAGCGGGATGGTTCGGGTAAGCCTTTCCCTCCAGACCATGTATGCGGACCTGGTCCAGCGCGGGCTGGACGCGGAGTTCGACCAGCAGTTCGACGAGGGCGGGCAGTTCCTGCTGAAGCAGCGGAACAGCCGCTCCTACTTCTATTACCAGGGTTATGACGGGGGCCGCCGCGTCCAGAAATATGTCGGCCCGGCCGACGACCCGGCCTTGCGGGGGCGGGTGGAGCGATTCCGTGCCATCAAGGCGGACGCGGCGGAGCGGCGACGCATCGTGGCGGCCCTGGTGGCGGGCGGCCTGCCGGCGGCGGACCCGCTGGCTGGCGACATCCTTGATGCCCTGTGGCGGGCGGGGGTGTTCCGCCTGCGCGGCGTGCTGGTGGGCACCGCGGCGTTCCAGGCTTACCCAGCCCTGCTGGGCGTTCGGCTGCCCGCCGCGCAGATGCGGACCGGTGACATCGACATCGCCCAGTTCCACAGCATCTCCGTGTTGGTGGAAGACAGCCTGCCGCCCATCCTGGAAGTGCTTCGCGGCGTGGACCCCAGCTTCCGAAGCATGCCCCATATGGCGGACCCGATCCGCTCGACCCGTTTCGTCAATGGCGCCAAGCTCGAGGTGGAGTTCCTGACCCCCAACCGTGCCGGTGACGACAAGCAGGGGAAACCTGCAATGATGCCAGCACTGGGCGGGGCCGCGGCGGAACCGCTCCGCTTTCTGGATTTCCTGATCTACCAGCCCGTGCGCGCCGTGCTGCTGCACCGGGCGGGAGTGCCGGTGGTCGTGCCAGCCCCAGGCCGCTTTGCCGTCCACAAGCTGATCGTCGCCAGCCGGCGCCGCCGCGATCCCGTGGGCATGGTGAAGGCGGCCAAGGACGTCGCCCAGGCCGGAACACTGTTCGCCGCCTTGGGCGAGACCCGGCGGGGGTTCGAGGTGGGGGAGGCCTGGGCTGAGGCGTGGAAGCGGGGCCCGTCCTGGCGGGAGGCGCTGGCCGACGGGAGGTCGCGGCTATCCGCGGGCCCGGCCGCAGTGCTGGAAGACTCGGTCCTGTCCTGGGCGCGGGACATGGGGGAAGCGGCGGCGGCCCTCGGCTGGGGATGATCCACCCTTGCCGGGGCTGAACCGGGAGTTCCCAGAAAACAAACCGGGCGCGACCCGGAGGCCGCGCCCGTTGCCAACCGCACCCTTGATCCCACCGCTTACGGCAGCGGGGCCGGGCTGTCGGACAGGCTGCGCAGGTAGGCGATCAAGTTGGCGCGGTCGTCGGCCTTCTTGATGCCGGCATAGTTCATCTTGGTGCCGGGGATGGCGGCCTTCGGGTTCGCCAGGAAGACGTTCAGCGCCTCATAGTCCCAGGGCTTCTCGTGCAGGGCCTTCATGGCGTCGGAGTAGCCGAAGCCCTCCGCATGGGCATGGGGGGCGTTCACGATGTTCCACAGGTTCGGGCCGACCTTGTTGGCGCCGCCCTTCTCGAAGCTGTGGCAGGCGGCGCAGGCCTTGGCCACGCCCTGGCCCTTCGTGGCGTCGGCGGCGGCCAGCAGCGGGGCGACGGGCTCCGGCGCCGCGGGGGCAGCGGCGGCACCAGCACCGGCATCGGCGGCCTGGGTCTCCGGCACCTCGACCTTGTAGGCGCGCTCCTCGGGGATGTGGGGGTGCAGCAGCTTCTTGGAGATGAAGCCCGCCAGCAGCGCCACCAGCGTCGCCGTGAGGATCGCCATGAAAATCTTGTTGAAGGTACTGCCTGCCATCTGTCCCAACCCTTTTAGACCCTATGGCCCTGCCCCTTCTTCCGGGGCTTGGGCGCGGGCACAATAGCGTCAAGGCGCGGGCACGTCCATGCCCCGCCGGCTGACTGTTCAGGGGGTTAATTAGCGGATGGACCCGGCGTCGCACATGCGGTTTCGGCCTTGACCCGCCGGACCAAATGTCGCACGGGATCGGGCATGAGCAGCGCGCCCAAGAACCCCCTGGTCCTCATCCCCGCCCGCATGGCCTCCACCCGCCTGCCGGGCAAGCCCCTGGCCGACATCCAGGGCCTGCCCATGGTCGTGCAGGTCTGGAAGCGCGCCATGGAGGCCGACATCGGCCCCGTCGTCGTGGCCGCGGCGGAGGAGGAGGTGGCCGCTGCCGTGCGCGACCATGGCGGCACCGCGGTGCTGACCGACCCCGACCACCCCTCCGGCTCCGACCGCATCTGGGAAGCGGTGACGAGGCTCGACCCCGACGGGAGGCATGACGCCATCGTCAACGTGCAGGGCGACCTGCCGACGGTGGAACCCGCCACCATCCGGGCCGCCTTCGGGCCCCTGGCGGATGGCGGCGTGGACATCGCCACCCTGGCCGTGGCCATCACGGACGCGGCGGAGCGCACGAACCCCAACGTGGTGAAGGCGGTGCTGGAACTGGTCCCCGGCGCCCGCCAGGGCCGCGCCCTCTACTTCACCCGGGCCACCGCGCCCTGGGGGGAGGGGGACCTGTACCACCACATCGGCCTCTACGCCTACCGCCGGGCGGCGTTGCAGCGCTTCGTCGCCCTGCCGCCCGCGGCGCTGGAGCAGCGGGAGAAGCTGGAGCAGCTCCGCGCCCTGGCCAACGGCATGACCATCTCCGTCGCCCTGGTGGACGCCGTGCCCCTGGGCGTGGACACCCCCGAAGACCTCGAGAAAGCCCGCGCCCTGCTGGCGCGCCGCTAGGAGCCGTACCCCATGCCGTCGCAGACCATCGCCTACCAGGGGGCGCCCGGCGCCAACTCGGACCTGGCGTGCCGCAGCGTCTTCCCGGAGATGACCCCGCTGCCCTGCGCCAGCTTCGAGGACGCCTTCGCCGCCGTCCATGGCGGGCAGGCGCGGCTGGCCATGATCCCGGTGGAGAACTCCGTCGCCGGCCGGGTGGCGGACATCCACCATCTGCTGCCCAACGGCGGCCTGCACATCATCGGGGAGCATTTCCAGCGGGTCATCCACTGCCTGGTGGCGCCAAAGGGCGCGACCATGGAAAACCTGCGCGAGGTGCACAGCCACATCCAGGCCTTGGGCCAGTGCCGCGGCTACCTGCGCGCCCGCAACCTGGCCCCCGTCACCCATGCCGACACGGCCGGCGCCGCGGCGGACGTGGCCCGGTGGAACGACCCGACGCGGGGCGCCATCGCCTCCCGCCTCGCCGCCGAGATCTATGGGCTGGAGGTGCTGGCGGAAGGGATCGAGGATGCCGCCCACAACACCACCCGATTCCTGGTCCTGGCCAAGGAGCCCAAGGTTCCCGCCCGGGGCAGCGGGCCCACGGTGACCAGCTTCGTCTTCCGGGTGCGCAGCGTGCCCGCTGCCCTGTACAAGGCCCTGGGCGGCTTCGCCACCAACGGCGTGAACATCACCAAGCTGGAAAGCTACATGGTGGACGGCCGCTTCATCGCCGCCCAGTTCTATGCCGACGTGGAGGGCCACCCGGAGGACCGCCCCCTGCGGCTGGCCCTGGAAGAGCTGGGCTTCTTCGCCCGCGAGGTGAAGATCCTGGGCGTCTACCCCGCCAACCCATTCCGCCTGGAGGAGGCCCAGCGGGTCGGGGGGGATTGAGGGGGGCGGACCAGCGCCATGTCCGGCCGTCACGTTGTTGCCCTGTTCCTCCTGGCCACGGTGGTCAGCTACGGACCGGCTGCCGCCACGCCCGTTTCGGCCCTGACGCTGCAATCCTGCAAGGCCACGCCCACCGTGGATTGCGTGGTGCAGGCCATGATCAGGGATTTGGAGCCGACCTTCGCACAGGCTGACCCCTGGACGATGCGGGCATTCCGCGCCATTGCGGCGAAAAATCCGGCCGCCATCGAATCCCTTCTGTTCAATGAAGACCCGGAGGGCTTGGCATTTACCCCCGCACAAGCCCTTGCCCTCGCCGGACTGGCCGGGGACGCCATTGCCCTGCTCCGCGATTGGCAGGCGGCTGAACCCGATGGCGATGGGGAGAGCTTTGCCTACGAAGCCAACGTCCTGGCCAAAGTGGCCGAAATCCTTTCGGAAAAAGGAGCCGAGGCGGACGTTGAAGCCCTGCTGACTGAGGCTTCCCGATTGCTTGCCCAGGTCGCTGCACGGGGCGGCGACGAGACCCGCGGCGATGCTGAACCTGGCGAGGAGACCGAGCATCAAGCCGACTATCCGGGTTATACCCGGGCAAGCATGTCACGCGCCTGGGCGGCCCTGGGCCGGTTGGACAAGGTCGAGGAGGTCGACGCCCTGGCCCGCTCCTCTGGCCAGCCCGGCTTGTCCTGCGAGACCTGGATCGAAGTCGCCATCCGGATGCCCGACAGGCCCGAGCCGTTCGAGCGGGTCATGGCATTGCTGTCGCGGGAGGGTGAGCCCTACGCCTGGCTTGAGGTGGCCCGGGCACTGCTCCAGGCCGGTGACAAAGCCCGGGCCGCACAAGTACTCCGCGGGTTCAAGGCATCCGGCAAGACGGTCGAACCGGGATCGACGTATGCCCTCGCCAGATTGTGGGCCGGTGCCGGCGACCTGGATGAGGCGACGGCCGTTTTGGGCGGCTGGCAATCCCTGGCCGGCCAGGAGCATTGGGGGCAGCAGCAGGTCAATGAACTCTGGGACCTGCTGCACGCCCTCGTCGCCGCCAAGCAGCCCGACGCCGCGCTGGCGGCAGCCGCCTTGGCTATAAGATCCAGCACGGATGACCAGTTCCGGACCTGGATCCGCCTGTCGGACCTGTTCCACCTAGCCGGCGATGCATGGTCCATGCAGATCGCCAGCCAGCGCGCCGCTTCCCTCATTGATGAACCGGGAGAGCGCCAACCCGACCGGCGATCCTCCCTCCTGTGGTCACGTTTGCAACAACGGGACATCAGGGGTGCCTTGGCGTTGGCGGAGACAGCCCCCGAGCCTGATAGGCTGCCGCTGCTCGTCAAGATCGCCGACGCCGGCGGGGAACGGGGTGTCGCGGAGCCATTTCCTTCCGTGGCGCGCCAGATCCTGGCGGCGAGTCCTGACAGCCTGACGGCCCATGCCGTCGAGGCAGCCGGGCGGGTCATGCGGCTTGCCGATGACCAGCCGGGTGTCGAGAAGGCCGTCGGAATGGCTGACACGATCTTTGCGCGGCAACCCACGGACCAGCCCGGTTGGCCCAAGGCGATCTGGGCCATCACGGGTGACAGGGACGCCGCGGGGGAAAGGCTTGCCCGGATCGCGACACCAAAGGACAGGGCCCGGGCCAGCTTGGCCCTGGCGGAAGCCATGGCATCAACCGATCCGGCCGGGGCCGCCGCCTTGCTCGTGGAGCACCCGCCGCAACCTGAGTACCAGCTCCAGGTCGTACATCTTGTGCTCACGCTTACCGGCCAGAAACGTTGAGGAGGCCCTGCCAGCACCACTTGCAGCCGGGAGCGCCGATCGGTGGCACTGGCGGTTGGTGGTACACGGCGGACGACCAGGAAGGATCTTTTCCCCATGGACCAGCACACCCTGACCAACGGCAGCCTGACCGCCCGTATCCTTGCCAAGGGGGCGGAGTTGGCATCCCTGCGCGACGCGGCTGGGAACGAGGTCATCTGGCAGGCGGGGCCGGCCTGGCCGAAGCACTCCCCCGTCCTGTTCCCCATCATCGGCAAGCTGGCCGGGGACCGGATGCGGGTGGATGGCCGGGACCATGCCCTGCCCAAGCACGGCTTCGCCCGGGACCGGGTGTTCCGCTGGGTGGAAACGGGGCCGGAATCCTGCCTGCTGGAGCTGGTGGACGACGACCAGACCCGCGCACTCTACCCCTTCGCCTTCAAGCTGCAGCTTGGTTACCGGCTGGAGGGGGACGCGCTACTCATCACCTATCGGGTGGAGAACCGGGGGGAGGGCTTGCTGCCCGCTTCCCTTGGCGCCCACCCCGCCTTCCGCTGGCCGCTGCGGGACGGGGTGGCGAAGACGGAGCATCGGATCGAGTTCGAAACGGATGAGCCAGGCGCCTTGAGGCGGGTCACGCCCGACGGGCTGATCGGGCCGGAGCCGAAACCGTCGCCCGTGCGCGGGCGGGTGCTGGCCCTTGACGAGTCGCTGTTCGCCGACGACGCCCTGGTCTGGGACCCGGTGGCCAGCCGGTCCGTGACCTATACCGCGCCCGGCTGCCCCGTGGTCGAGGTGTCCTGGGACGGCTTCCCCCAATTGGGCATCTGGAGCAGGCCGGCGGACTTCATCTGCGTCGAGCCATGGCACGGCATCGCCGACCCGGAGGGCTTCGACGGGGAGTTCCGCGACAAGCCTGGCCTGATGCACATCCCGGCGGGGGAGGGGCGGGATTTCTCGATCCGGGTCCGGATCGGTTGAGGCCTTCCGTCAGACTTGCCCGAAAAGCCAGGTGTCGATCAGGCGGCGGCTGATGCTGTCCTTCGGCGGCAGGAGGAATTCCTCGGGCTCATGGGGGGCCAGCAGGTAGTCCCGGGTGAACCACCGCGCGTCCTCCAGCTCGTCATCGTCGGTGCGGATGTCGGTGGTGACGGCGCGGGCGTGGAAGCCCAGCATCAGGGACGAGGGGAAGGGCCAGGGCTGGCTGCTGTCGTAGCGCACGTCGGTGACCTGCACGCCGGCCTCTTCCAGGCACTCGCGCATCACCGTCTCCTCTAGGCTCTCCCCCGCCTCCACGAAGCCGGCCAGGGTGGAGTACATGCCCGGGGGGAAGCGGCCTTGGCGGCCCAACAGGCAGCGGTCGCCGTCATGCACCAGCATGATCACCGCCGGGTCGGTGCGGGGGAAGTGGCTGCTGGCACAGGCCGGGTTGGTGCATCGGCGGGAGTGGCCGGCCTCCGCCATCTCCGTCGGTGACCCGCAGACCCCGCAGAAGCGGTGCCGCTCATGCCAGAGCATCAGCGCCCGCACATAGGCGAAGGTCCCCGCCAGCGGCGCCGACAGGGTGGGGGACAGGGTGCGCAGGTCAACGAAGGCGCCCAGGGCCGACAGGGCGGGGTGCTCCTTCGGCTCCTCCACCGCGGACAGGTCCACGGCGAAGACCGGCACCTCCCCCTCCAAGCCCAGGAAGGTGGGGCCGACGGTGCCGAGGTCCTGCCACCAGCGCTCGCCCACGGGCAGCCAGACCGGCTCCGGCGCCTCCCGCGGGCCGGTGACCAGGTGCTTGCCCCGCCAGTAGGGCAACAGCCGCGCCGCCGGGCTGGCCAGGGCCCCGGCCAGCCACTCCGCATCCTTGCGCCGGTGCGCGGCCCGGTCCAGGCCACTCCCGGCATAGAGGTTCAGCTTAGTCATGGGATGAGAAGTGACACGCGCCGCGGGGTTTTGCCAGGGGGGCGAAGAAGGTGGCAGGTGTGTTATGCTGCACGGCATGGACGGAAGCCTCGAGCGCGTGCTGGCCGACCGCCCCCCGGCCCGCTGGTTGATCTGCAAAGGGCGCACCTGTTGTGTTAAGGTGGTGTCATGGACGGAGGCATTGTCCCTGGGCTGCGCGTGATGGCCGATCCGGCGGTGCCGCGGATCGGGGAGACGTTGCGTGCCCATTTCGGGCCCCGGCTGGTCAAGCTGGTCCTCTACGGGTCACGGGCGCGAGGTGAGGCTCGGCCCGACAGCGACTACGACGTGGCGGCCTTCGTTCGGGGACCGGTGGACCGCTTCGCCGAGGCCCGGGCTCTCGGCGATGTTCAGTTGGGCATCTGGGAGCAGACCGGGGCGGAGGTCGACGTGCGGGTTTTCCCGGAAGGGGCCTGGGCGGAGCGCACCCCCTTCATGATGACCGTCCGCGAGGATGGGGTGGCCCTGTGACCCCGGAGGTCTTGCAGGAGTTGGCGGCGTCGCAGCACCTCCTGGACCGCGCACGCCGGCTCTACGGCTACCATGAGGCGACGATAGCGGCACGCGAGGCCTATCTGGCTGCGCTGCACGCGGCCAATGCCTACATCCTCGCCCGGACCGGCAAGCTGCCCCGCTCCCACAGCGGCACCCGCGCCCAGCTACGAATGCTCTGCCACGCGTCAGGCGAGCTCGCCGTCGCCCATGCCGAGTTCCTGACGGAAGGCTACGAGTACAAGGTCGAGGCGGACTACTATGTCCGGGACGTCGTCCAACTCACCGACGTACCCGGCATCCTGGACCGTGCGGCCGCCCTGCTCGCCGCCCTGCTCGCCGCCCTGCTCGCCGCCGTCGAGGCCGCCTTGCGCCCGCCGGTACCCTGACGCCCACGCTTTTCCCCTTGCCCCCAACCGCCCCCGTCCCCCATATAGGCGGCGGGAGGTTGGCGGCGGACGGGTCCCTCGCCAACCCGGTCAGGTCCGGAAGGAAGCAGCCGTAACGAGTTCCGGCTCGGGTCGTTCGTCCAGCCTCCCACCCTCTTCCCCCCGCACATCATCGGGCTCTGACTCTTCGCTAGCGACAAGCGCGCCGGCGGCCACTAGACTGGCGCCCGGTTTCCCGAAGACCCTGGGGCGTGCCTTACCCGTGACCGACCTGACGCTTGATCCGATGGCCGATCCCGTGGCCGAGACCAAGGCCCAAGCGCCCGCCGCAGGCGCCGCCTACCGGGTGCTGGCGCGGAAATACCGCCCGCAGAACTTCGACGAGCTGGTGGGCCAGGACGCGCTGGTCCGCACGCTGCGCAACGCCATCCAGTCGGGCCGGATCCACCAAGCCTACATGCTGACCGGCGTGCGCGGCGTGGGCAAGACCACCACCGCCCGCATCATCGCCCGCGCCTTGAACTGCGTCGGGCCGGACGGGACCGGCGGGCCGACGATCAATCCCTGTGGCGTCTGCGACCAGTGCGTCTCCATCGCCGCGGACCGCAACATCGACGTCATCGAGATGGACGCCGCCAGCAACACCGGCGTCGACGACATGCGGGAGATCATCAACATCGCCCGCACCGCCCCGGCCGCGGCGCGCTTCAAGCTGTTCATCATCGACGAGGTCCACATGCTGTCCAAGAGCGCGTTCAACGCGCTCCTGAAGACGCTGGAGGAGCCGCCGCCCTACGTGAAGTTCGTCTTTGCCACCACCGAGATCCGCAAGGTACCGGTGACGGTGTTGTCCCGCTGCCAGAAGTTCGACCTGCGCCGGGTGGACCATGGCACCTTGGTGGGCCACTTCACCCGCATCGCGGGGAAGGAGGGCGTGCCGGTGGAGCCGGAGGCGGTGGCCATGGTGGCCCGCGCCGCGGACGGGTCGGTGCGTGACGGGCTGTCGCTGCTGGACCAGGCCATCGCGCTGGGCGGCGGGGCCGTGACGGTGACCCAGGTGCGGGACATGCTGGGCCTGGCGGACCGCACCCGCATCGTGGACTTGTTCGAGTCGACCCTGACCGGCAAGCCGGCCGAGTCGCTGGACATCCTGGACGACCTGCACAAGCGGGGCGCCGACCCCATCGTCATCGTGCAGGACCTGCTGGACTTCACCCACTTCCTGACCCGGGCCAAGGTGGTGCCGGGCACGGCCGACGACGTGTCGGTCCCGGAGGCGGAGCGGACCCGCGGCGTGGCCCTGGCCCAGAAGCTGGGCATGGCCGCCCTGACCCGCGCCTGGCAGATCCTGCTGAAGGGATTGGGCGAGGTGCAACACGCGCCCGTGCCCATGCAGGCTTTGGAGATGGTGCTGATCCGCCTGTCCTATGCCAGCGACCTGCCCACCCCCGGCGATCTGATGAAGAAGGTGCAGGAGGCCGGCGGGGCGGAGGCGGTTGCCCGTGCCCTGTCCGCCCCGGGCGGCGGTGGCGGCCCCGGCGCGATGGCCATGGCGGGCGGTGGGGGTGGCGGCGCCCCGATGGCCATGGTGGCCGGTGGCCGGGCGCAGGCCATGGCACGGCCGATGGAGGTGGCGGCGGCCCGGCCGGTCGAGGCCCCGGTCGCAAAGGCCGCGCCCGTGGCGAAGGCGGAGCCGCTGGCCGACCCGACCAGCTTCGCCGAGGTGGCGGCCCTGTTCCTGGAGCAGCGGGAGGGGGTCTTGGGGGCGGCGTTGCAGTCCCTGGTCCACCTGGTCCGTTTCGAGCCCGGGCTGATCGAGCTGCGGCCCCTGCCCATGGCGCCGGCCAACCTGCCAGGCAAGGTGGGGCAGTTCCTGACCGAGTGGACCGGCCGCCGCTGGGTGGTCACCGTGTCCGGCGCGCCGGGGGAGCCCACTTTGGCGGAGCAGGAACGGCAGGCTGCCGCCCGGCTGAAGGAATCCGCCGCGGCCCACCCGCTGGTGCAGGCGGTCCTGGCCGCCTTCCCGGGCGCCAAGATCGAGGCGGTGCGCGACTTGGCCAAGGAGGCCCCGCCGCCCAAGGCCGCCGTGCCCGAGGACGACGACATGGCGTTTTCTGGTGACGACGGCGCCGACAACCCCTATTTCGATGCGCCGCCCCCGGGCGACGAGAGCGACTATGACGGAGATTTCTGAGCCATGAAGAACCTCGGCCAGATGATGAAGCAGGCCCAGCAGATGCAGGCCAAGATGCAGGAGATGCAGGCCAAGCTGGCCGAGCATGAGGCCACGGGGGTCTCCGGCGCGGGCATGGTCAGCGTCACCCTGAACGGCAAGGGCGAGATGCGGAAGCTGAAGATCGACCCCAAGGCCGTGGACCCGGAGGACGTGGAGGTGCTGGAGGACCTGATCCTCGCCGCCTTCAACGACGCCAAGGGCAAGGTGGAGGCCCACATGGCCGCCGAGACCCAGAAGCTGATGGGCGGCCTGAACCTGCCGCCGGGCTTCAAGATGCCGTTCTAAGTCCTTGTTCCCTCAGGCGCCCCCGGCTCGGGGGCCGGGGCAGGCTCGCGCCGCCGTCCGGCGTCTTGGCTTGCGCGGCCATGTGGCAGCGGGCCGGCGGTCGCCGGCCTGAATGTAGGTGGAGGCAGGCCCATGCTCGAGATGCGCCCGGGGTGCGAGTGCTGCGACGTGGACCTGCCGCCGGACAGCACGGACGCGCTGATCTGCTCCTTCGAGTGCACCTTCTGCCGGACCTGCGCGGGGACGGTGCTGGGCAGCCGTTGCCCCAATTGCGGCGGCGGCTTCACCCCGCGGCCCACCCGCGCCGCCGACATGTTGGCCAAATACCCGCCGCGGGCCGACCGGGTGGTGAAGGGGGGCGGGTGTGTGCAGGCGGCATTCTAGGCCCCGCGCGGCCTGATTCCGCTGGAACAAAGCACAAACTCCCCCATATTGTCGGGGTCATGATCGGACCCGAAATCGACCGCCTGATCCAGTTGCTGGCAAAGCTGCCGGGGCTGGGCCCCCGTTCCGCCCGCAGGGTGGCGCTGCACCTCATCAAGCGGCGCGACACGCTGATGGAGCCCCTGTCGGAGGCCCTGGCCGCGGCGGCGGCGGGCATCCGCACCTGCCATGTCTGCGGCAACCTGGACACGTCCGACCCCTGCCACATCTGCACCGACCGGGCGCGGGAGAACGGCACGCTGTGCGTGGTGGAGGAGGTGGGCGACCTCTGGGCGCTGGAGCGCACGGGCGCCTTCCGCGGCCAGTACCACGTGCTGGGCGGCACCCTGTCGGCGCTGGAGGGGATCGGGCCGGACGACCTGGCCATCCCCGGCCTGCTGGAGCGGGCGAGCCGCCCGGGCGTGCGGGAGGTGATCCTGGCCCTGAACGCCACCGTCGGCGGCCAGACCACGGCCCACTTCCTGTCCGACCGCCTCGCCTCCTGCGACGTGGAGATCACGCGGCTGGCCCATGGCGTGCCCGTGGGCGGCGAACTGGACTACCTTGACGACGGCACCCTCACCGCGGCGTTGCGGGCGCGGCGGGCCTTGTGACGGCGCGGCAGGCTCAGCAGCGGCATTCCTCCTCCGTCGCCTCCACCCAGGCCAGGTCGGCGGCCGGCTCGTCGGCGGTGGCCTGTGCCCCCAGCATGGAGGGGAAGGTGACGGCACCCAGCACATGGTCGCGCACGCCCGCCTTGGTCACCGGCAGGACCAACCGGGAAAACCGCCGCCATTCCCGGTCCCGGGCCACCAGATTGCCCTCATAGAGCAGGGGCAGGCCCGTCTCCAGCACCCGTTCGAACAAGGCTTGGCGGGCCGGCAGGGCCGGGGCGGGGATCAGCTCGTCCAGGGTGCGGCCCGTCGCCTCCTCCCCGAAGATGGTCACCAGGGTGGTGCCGAACAGGCGGCAGCGGAAACGGGAATCTTCCTTGGCATAGAGGAAAAGGTTCGGCAGCAGGGCTGGCGGGATATCCCAGATCTGGAAGGCCTCGCGCGCGGGGACCTCACCACCGGACCGGCGGGCGCACCACAGACGGAACAGGGGCTCCAGCCCGCTCGGCCCCAGCCTGTCCAGGAAATCCCCCATACCCCCACCCATCTGACCAGACCTGCCGCACTATAGTAGGTTGAACTAATGCGTGACAACATTGTTGCGGCCACGACCTTACGCGGCTGACGTCACCGGCACCAGATTGCCCAGGAACTCTTCCGTGCAGCGCCGCCAGGAGAAGGTGAGCGCGAAGTCGCGGCAGGCCTGCCGCGGGATGGAGAGGGCGGCAAGGGCACCGCGGCGAAGGTCATCGTCCAGGACGCCCACAGGGTTGTCGCCGATCACGTCCAGCGGCCCCGGCACGGGGAATGCCGCCACCGGCGTGCCGCAGGCCAGCGCCTCCAGCGTCACCAGCCCCAGGGTCTCCGTGCGGGAGGGGAAGACGAACACGTCCGCCGCCCCGAAATGCCGGACCAGCGCCTCCCCCGACAGCGCCCCGGTGAAGGTCACGCCCGGGTACCTGGCCCGCAGTGTCGGCAGCAGCGGCCCGTCGCCCACCAGCACCTTGCTGCCGGGCAGGTCCAGGGCCAGGAACGCCTCCAGGTTCTTCTCCGCCGACACCCGGCCGACGTTCAGGAAGATCGGCCGCGGCAGGCCCAGGAAGTCGCGGTCCGGCAAGGGGCGGAAGTGGTCGGTGTCCACCGCCCGGTTCCAACGGCGGATACGGTGGAATCCTTGCGATTTCAGCTCGCAGGCCAGCGTGTCCGTCTGCACCATGAAGCCGGCCCCGGCCCCGTGGAACCAGCGCTGGTAGGCCAGCGGCAGGCTGCCCCCGACCCCGGCCCAGGCCTGCAGGTAATGGCCGAAACGGGTGTGATAACTGGTGGTGAAGCGCCAGCCGCGCCGGCGGCAGAGGCGGCGGGCGGCAAGGCCGATGGGCCCTTCCACCGGGATGTGCACGGCATCGGGCCTGAACCTATCCGCCAGCCGGGCCAGCAGCCGGCCAGGGGCCAGGGCGAGGCGGATTTCCGGGTACAAGGGGGCGGGCACGGTGCGGAACCGGTCAGGCCCCACCACCAGCACCTCATGCCCCAGCGATCCAAGCTCCCGCACCGTGGCTGACAGGGCGCGGACCACGCCGTTGACTTGGGGGTACCACGCGTCGGTGGGCAGCAGGATCCGCACGCTCGCTCCGAAGGCTGGGCATGACGCGGAAGCGTCACGCGCGCGTGAAGCAACCCATGGCCCCCATCGCATGTTCCCCTCGGGAACAAGGGTGAAGGAGGAGGGGGAGATGCGGGTCCTCGTGCTGGGCGGCGACGGCTTCTGCGGTTGGCCCACGTCGCTGCACCTGTCGGCCCGCGGGCACGACGTGACGATCATCGACAATTTCGCCCGACGCCGCGCCGATGTGGAACTGGGGGCCGAGAGCCTGACCCCCATCCGCCCGCTGGAGGAGCGGCTGCGTGCCTGGACGGAAGTTTCCGGCCGCCGCGTCGGCTTCCAAGAGCTGGACGTGGCCCGGGACCCGGAGGGGCTGACCCGCGCGCTGGCCCGGCTGCGGCCCGACACCATCGTGCATTTCGCCGAGCAGCGCGCCGCGCCCTATTCCATGAAGAGCGCTGCCCACAAGCGCTATACCGTCGACAACAACACCAGCGCCACGCACAACCTGCTGTCGGCGATGGTGGAGGCCTGCCCTGACGCGCACCTGGTCCACCTGGGCACCATGGGCGTGTACGGCTATGGCAAGACCAAGGGCATGCCCATCCCGGAGGGCTATTTGCCGGCCAGGCTGCGGTCCGGCGGCATGGAGGCGGAGGCGGAGATCCTGTACCCGGCCGACCCGGGCAGCGTCTACCACATGACCAAGTGCCTGGACCAACTGCTGTTCTACTTCTATGCGAAGAATGACGGGCTGCGGGTCACCGACCTGCACCAGGGCGTGGTCTGGGGCACCTCCACGCCGGAGACGGACCTGGACGAGCGGCTGGTCAACCGTTTCGACTATGACGGGGACTACGGCACCGTCCTGAACCGCTTCCTGATGCAGGCGGCCATCGGCCACCCGTTGACGGTGCACGGGACCGGCGGCCAGACCCGGGCCTTCATCCATATCCGGGACACGGTGCGCTGCGTGGAGCTAGCCGCCCTGACCCCGCCCAGGCGGGGGGAGCGGGTCCGCATCCTGAACCAGATGACGGAGACGCACCGGGTGCGCGACTTGGCGCGGATGGTCTCCGCGATGACGGGGGTCCCGGTGCAGCCCATGGGCAACCCGCGCAAGGAAGCGCCGGAGAACGACCTGGTGGTGGTCAACGACACGCTGCTGCACCTGGGCCTGAAGCCCACCAGCCTGTCCGACGGGCTGATGGAGGAGGTGATCCGCGTGGCCCAGCGCCACGCCCACCGCTGCGACCGGTCGAAGATCGCCTGTACCAGCCGCTGGACGGCCACCGACCAGCCGGCGGAGGCCACCCCCCAGGCAAGGGCGGGATGAGGATGGCGACGGACACCGGGCATACGCCCGCGGCGGGGCGGGACTTCCTGGCAAGGCTCCTCCCCCGCGCCAAGCGGGAAATCGCGGTCATCCTGGCACTGATGTGCGTGGCCGGCGGCGGCTGGGGGTTCGTCAGCCTGGCGGACGAGGTGTCGGAGGGGGAGACCAAGCACTTCGACACGGCCATCATGCTGGCCCTGCGGGAGCCCGGCGACTTGGGCAACCCCATCGGGCCCTATTGGCTGGAGCGCTCGGCCACCGACGTGACGGCCCTGGGCGGCTATCCCGTGCTGTCGCTGATGACCCTGGGCGTCATCGGCTTCCTGCTGATGGCGCGGAAATGGGGGGCGTCGCTACTGGTGCTGGTGTCCATCGGCGGGGGCATGCTGCTGAGCGCCGGGCTGAAGAACCTGTTCGCCCGGCCCCGGCCCGACCTGGTGCCCCATGGGGTGGAGGTGCTGACGGCCAGCTTCCCCAGCGGCCATGCCACCCTGTCGGCGGTCACGTACCTGACCCTGGCGGCCCTTTTGGCCCGGGTGCAGTCGCGGCCCCGGGTGAAGACCTACCTGGTCGGAGTCGCCCTGGTGCTGACCCTGCTGATCGGCGCCAGCCGGGTCTATCTGGGCGTCCACTGGCCCACCGACGTGATGGCCGGCTGGTGCGTGGGCGCGGCCTGGGCCATGGGCTGCTGGGTGGTGGCGGTCTGGCTGCAACGGCGGGGCTCGGTGGAGCCGCCTGACGACACTTAGGATCCCCAGCGACCGCTCGCGCCGGAAGTGGTAGGGTTCCCGGGCCGAGACCCCGGAGCTCCCGATGCGCCGCCTTCTGCCCTTCCTGGCCTTCCTGATGCCGTCCCTGGCCGCGCAGGCGGGATCGGTTCCCGACGACCCGCAGTGGCAGGCGGCGTTGGCGGAGGTGCATCTGGTCCGCAAGGCCGCCCATGAGGTGGCAACCATGAAGATCTACATGCCCACCGTGCAGCACAGCGTGCATGAGCCCCGCCTCAACGCCATCCGGGAGCGGCTGCTGAAACCCCCTGCGGCTGCCATTCCGCTGACGCCCGGGGCGGCCAGCCGGCGCTGGTACTGCCTTGAGCGCTACCGGTTCCAGGTCCTGGGGCATGCCGCGGCGCTTGAGACCACGTCCATCCAGCCGTCCGAGAGCGTGCGTGAGGGCCTCGCCAGGGAGGAGCTGGACCCGCCGTTCCCGGGCTGCGCCGGCGTGCTGCGGGAGGGCGGGGACGACGCGGCCCTGGTCCTGACGGCCGTCCTCCACCATGTGGGCCACCGGCATGCGGCGAACAGCCCCTGCCTGTTCCAGGCGAAGGCCGTCGAGGTGGAGAAAGGTGGGGCAAGGCCCGGCGACGAGGTCGAGTTCGACCACGGCTGCGAGGCCGCAAGCGGCGGGAAGGGCGCCTTGCTCCGCCTGCGCCTGGACGGGGATGGCAAGGTCCTCACCGTGGAGCCCCTGGAGTCCCCGACCGGGAATTAGAGCGTGTTTACGCTGACCGTAAACACGCTCCGGCGGCGACTGCCGCCGCGCGGGCCCATGCCCGCGTAAGCCAAGCCGCGGATGCGGCGGAGCCTGCCCCGGACCCCGATCCGGGGGCGAGTGAGGAACCCAAAAGGCTAGACCCGTTTCCAGTCTGCGGGAAACGGGTCTAGGTCCCGGCGTCCTGCCGCTGCGGCTTCGCCATCCGCAGCGCGTCGCGGAGGGCCGCCACCAGTTGGTGAGCGGCGATGGGTTTGGTCAGCACGCCGGACAGGGCTGAATCCGGAAGGTCCGCGGGCAGGTCGGCATGGCCGGTCAGCAGCAGGATGGGCAGGTCGGGGTGCCTGGCCCGCACGGCCTTGGCCAGCTCGGTGCCCGTCATGGCAGGCATGGCCTGGTCGGTCAGGAGCAGGTCCACCGCGTTGCCCTCCTCCAACCAGGCCAGGGCGGCCGGGCCGCCGCCCTTGTCCACCACGGTGAAGCCCCGCTGCCGCAGCAGGGCGGCGGTGCCCAGGCGGACGATGGCGTCATCGTCCACCAGCAGGATGGTGCCCTGGAGCGCACCCGTCTCCGCAACCGGCGGTGCTGGGCGCGCTTGTGCCGGCTGCACCGCCGCGCCGGCGGGGGCGCAGGGCAGGTAAAGGCTCACCTCCGTGCCGCAGCCGGGCTGGCTGCTGATGTCCAGCGCGCCGCCGGACTGGAGGGCGAAGCCATGCACCATGCTGAGGCCCAGGCCGGTGCCGCGCCCCACCTCCTTGGTGGTGAAGAAGGGCTCGACGGCCCGGGCCAGCACCTCCGCCGGCATGCCCGTGCCGGTATCCGCAACGGAAATGCGCACATGCGGCCCCGCCGCCAGGGCCTGTTCCCCCACCGCCAGCGGCCCCATGACGGGGCGGGTCCGCAGGATGACGCTGCCGCCCCCCGGCATGGCGTCCCGCGCGTTGATGGCCAGGTTCAGCAGGGCCATCTCCAGCTGGGTCGGGTCCGCCAGGGCCGGCTTGCAGGCCGGGTCCAGGGCCGTCTCCACGGTGATGGCGCCGCCCATGGTGCGCGACAGCAGCTCCCGCAGGCGGGCGGTGAGCTGGTTCACGTCCACGGCGACGGGCTGGAGTTCCTGCTTGCGCGCGAATGCCAGCAACTGGCGCACCAGGCTGCCGCCGCGGTCCAGCGCCTCCCGGATGCTCTGGGCGTAGCGGCCAGCCTCCCAATCGGTCAGCCGACCCTCCAGCAGGCTCAGGTGCATGCCCGCGGCCTGGAGCAAGTTGTTGAAGTCGTGGGCTATGCCGCCGGTGAGCTGGCCCACCGCCTCCAGCTTCTGCATGCGGCGGACGGCGGCCTCCGCCTGGGCGCGGGCCTCGATCTCCTGGCGCAGCTTCTCCGCCGTCTCCCGCCACTGGGCCACGGCCTGGCGCTCGCGGCGGTAGCGCGATTCCACGAAGCCCAGGGCGGACAGGACCACCGCCGTGGCCATGAACCAGAACAGGCCGTAGACCGTCGCCTCCCGCAGCCAGGCGGCGCGGAGGCTGGCCATGGAGACGGAATAGAGCGCATAGACCGGTCGGTTGCCGACGCGGCTGTAGGCGTACAGCCGGTCCAGCCCGTCGACCGGCGACACGGCGCGGAACCAGCCGGAGGCACCGCCGCCGATGGGCAGGGTCTCCATGCCCAACTGGCCGAGCTTGTTGCCGGGTTCCCGGGCGATGACCATGCCGTCCGCCCGCACGATGGCGGCGGCCATCCCGTCATTGGTGATCAGGGACCGCCAGAACTCCGTCAGGTACTGGACGGCGACGCCCACCATGATGATGCCGTCGAACCCGGCCCCCTGGGCGTCGCTGCGGCGGCGGCTCAGGGCGAAGACCCAGCGGTTGGTGGTTCGGCCCACATAGGGCAGGCTGACGAAGGTGCCCTGGTCGACCAGCATCTGGGCCTGGAAATAGTCCCGGTCGGTGACGTCCAGCGGGCGCGCCGGGAACTCCGCGCTGGACAGGCGCACCTTGCCCGCGGCGTCGATGGCCAGCAGGATGCTCACCTGGGGCAAGCGGCGGGAATGGTCGCCCAGCGCCTCGTGCAGCCGCCGGTCGTCGGCCACCTGTTCCCAGCTCCGCCCGTGGATGCGGCGGTTGAAGTCGTCCAGCACCAGTTCATGGGTGTCGAACAGCTTGGCCGTGTGCTCGGTGATGGTGGCGGCGCGCTCGGCAGCCGTCTCCTTGGCGTTGGCATAGAGGCGCTGCCAGCCGTCGTTCAGGGCCAGCACCAGCACGAGCGTCGGCAGCACGGCGATCAGGACGAGTGCCGCCCGGTAAGGGTCCTCGCCCCTCGGCCACCAGGTCCATCCCTTGTCGGACATGCCTAAACCAATGTCCTGGTCTGCCTACGAACGGATGTGTGCAGGGATGATAGTCGGCTGGGCAGGCGGACACGACCCGCCAAGTCAGGGTAACCAGGGCGGGTAGGGGGCTTGTACCGGGTCCGGCCTGCCGTGGTTTGGCGGCGGGCGTTCCTCAGCGCGGCGGGTGCAGCCTGACTTCCCCCAACTGGATCACGCCGTCTGCCTCCGCCGGGATGTCGATGGGGAAGGGCATGGCATCCAGGCCGAAGACGGCCAGCTCCCACTTGCCGGGCCGCAGCCCCTCCACCCGGAACCTGCCCTTGCGGTTGGTGAAGAACTGGACCTCCTTCGCCGGGGCGCCGTCCAGCGGCCGCAGCACGCCCGACAGCAGGGCGACGGGCGTCCCGTCCGGCGCCTTCAGCATCCCGTCCAGCGCGGCGGTGGCATCGGTGCCGATGGGAACCAGGGTGCCGCTCCGGTAGCCCGGCTGCACCGCCGGCCGGTCCTCGCCCAGGTCATAGGTGGCGGGGGCGTCGGGTACGTCCAGCAGCAGCGGCCGTACCAGGTAGGGGGAGATGTTGGGCACGACGGGCAGCCCCAGCCAATCGGTGCGGGCCAGGTAGTTGCCGTTCACCGGGTCCACCCCCACCTCCCGCCCCTTCAGCCGGGGATGGGGCACGACGATCGCGAAGCTGTTGGTGATGGGCCGGCTGACGCCCACCTTCCCGTCGGCGAAGGCTAGGGCGGTGGCGAGGTTCACCTGGCTGCGGTGCTCCATCCCCTTCTGCCCGCCCAGTTGGCGCAGGGCCGCGTCGTGCCGCGCCCCCACCTGGAAACGGGGATGCACATAGCCCAGGCTGCCCTGCACCCGGTCATTGGCGCCGGCCACGTTGACCGCGTCGAGCGAGGCGGTGAGGCTGTCCACCGGCCGTAGGGTCTGGTAGCGCCAGTCCAGCCGCTGCTCCCGGGATATCGTGTCCACGGTGGCCCCGGCGCTGTGTTCCCCACCGCTGAAGGTCATGCGGAAGGACAGGAACAGGCCGGTGTCGGTGCTGCCGTCGCTGTTCCGCTCCCGCGACAGGGTGATGTCGGCGCTGCCCGTGTCGAACAGCCGGCGGCGGAGGGCGAGGTCGACTGAATAGGTGTCGGCGGCCATGGCGGAGCGGGATTCGCGCCACCGCCCGCCAAGGGTGGCGCTGAGGTCCGTGGTGATGGGCTGTCCGACGCGGAAGGCGGCGTCAAGGCCGGTATCGCCCGGCGCCGTGCTGCCGAACCCGCGATAGGCGCCGTCCCGCCAGCCGAGCTGGGCCGTGACGGTGCGGTTATCCCAGACCTCCTGGCCTGTCCGGTAATCCCGGAAACGCAAGGTGACGGCAGAGCCCGTGGCGTCCATGAAGCTGGCCGCCGGCTCCAGGGAGAAGGTGCCGAGCGTGGTGGCCAGCAGCGCCTCCGCCGACAGGAGCTGCTGGGTCCGGTCCGCCTGAAGCCCCAGGCCGAGGGTGAGCCGGTCGCTGACCCCCACCCGGTGGAAGCCGCTGAAGGTGGGCCGGTCGCGGTCGTACAGCACCCGGTCCCGGTCGGTGCGTGACGGCACGCCCAGGGTATAGCCGAACTCCTGTACCCCGCTGGCCAGGAGCTGGCTGTCGAAGAAGAAGGGGAAGTCGATGGTCTGCTGCCGGCCGAACTGGTCGGTGATGCGGATGGTGACGTCGTTGGTGCCCGCCGTGCCGGGGAAGTTGCCCAGGCTGTAGGGCCCCGGCTCCAGCCGGAAGGTGCGGCTGGGACGGCCGTTGACCAGCACCTCCACGGTGCTGGGCGCCTCCAGGATGAACTCCCGCTGGCCGGCGGGCTGCACGGCCCGGTAGGGTTGCAGGCCGAAGTTGCGGGCCACGGACAGCCCGCCCAGGGACCGGCCCACCTGCGGACCCACCACCGGCATGGCCACGTCCCCGAACTGCGCGCGGATGCCGGGGCCGGTCCAGTCCCTTACCAGCCGCGTCGCGCCGCGGGACCAGCGCAGGTCGCCGTCCTCCCGGTAATAGGCCTCCCCCTCCAGCACCCAGCCCCTGATGTTCAGGGCCGGCTCGAACACGGCGTTCAGGGGCAGCAGGCCGGTCTCGCCGAAGCCGTCGGGCACCTGGAGATAGTCCAGGGCGGCGCGGGCGTTCACATAGGCGCTGATGTCCGCCTGGGGCACCACCAGGTAGCCACGGGCCGCATCCCCCCGTTCCAGCACCGCAAGGGCCTGGCGCTTGCGCAGGGCAGGCGGGATGGTGACCGTGACAACCAGGTCGCCCGGGTCCACCGCCACGCCGATGGTGTCCGGCGCGGGCGTCCCCGGCCGGCCGTAGCCGTCCGGCCCGGCCATGGCCCGCATCGCCTGGCGCGGGGCGTCCTGGGCAACGGGGGCCAGCAGGTCGGCCAGGCGGCCCAGGTCGATGGCGGACTCCTTCGGGTCGGCGGCGACGCGGGCGGGGACAAGGCCAAGCTCCCGCCCGTCGAACCGTACCGGCAGGTCAAGCTGGCGGGCCTTGGCTTCCTTCTTCTTGTTGCCGAAGGCCTTATGGAAAAGGGCGTCCCGGTCCATGCCGGGGGCTGGCTCCTGCGCACCGGCCCCCGGCATGCCGACGCACAGAATCAGCGCGGCCAGCGCCAGGGGCGCCAGCCGCGGGAAAGGCCGGTGCGGTCGGGGGGCGGGGCCTCGGGTCACGGCACCTTCAGGCTCGCGGTGACGCTGCCGGCCGCGAGGCCGGCGGGCCAGGGCAGCAGGAAGCGCCGGGTGGTCCCGGCCAGCAGGTTCTCCCCCGCCAGCCCCTCAAGCTGGTCGGCGGCCAGGGTCACGGTCTTGCCGCCGCCCTGCAGGGTCAGTGTCGGCTCCCGCAGGATCTGGCGGGAGGTGCCGCTGTTCCGCACCACCAGTTCCAGCCGGCCGTCGGCGGCCTTGCCGGCGGAGACGATGCCGACGCTGGGACGCACGCCCTGGGGCATGACATAGAGGGAGGCCACATAGCGCACCAGCAGCCGCACCTGCCCGCCCTGGGGTGGTGCCTTGCCGATGTCCACCGGCAGCTGCTCCGCGATCAGGCGATAGGCCAGTTCCACGGGTGGGGCGGCGTTGCCCACCCACTGCACGCGGACGGACTGGTTCTGGCCGGGCTCCAGGATCACCTGCTCCGGGAAAACCACCCAGTCGTCCCCCGCCTCCGTCAGCACGTCCTGGCCGTCCGGGTCCTGGGCCCGGGCCATGACCTTGACCTCCACGGCCACGGGGTCCCGGTTCTCATTCTCCAGCCGGAAGATCTGGGTGGCGCCGCGGCCAGACGGCTCGAACTCCATCTCGATGGGCACGAGCCGGAAGGCGTGCGCCGGTACCGGGGCCAGCAACAGCAGGGCAAGGGCGGCAAGGGCTTTCAGGCGCATGGGATGACCAGTTGAGTCCACAGGGCTACGCCCACCGCCGGGGGACCTGCCCGAACGGCCTGGGCGCGCATACCCGTCAGGATAAGGGATAGACGGAATCGGGTCACCAGCCCTGATGCACGAAATGGGGCATTTATTGGCCCTGTTGCCCGGAAAGTCATAACGCCAAAGTAGGAAGGCTATGGCCTGTTCGCTTCCCAGCGGCTATCTTCGCGCGCCACAGTAAGGAGCTGACATATGGCCGAGTCCGTGTCCCTGGCTGACGTGACGCATGCGACCTTCGAACCGCTGGTGGGGCAGCGCTTCGTGGTCCGCTGGCCCGACGTGACGGAAGAGCTGGTGCTTTCCAATGTGAAGATGAGCCCGACAGACGGCGACCCCCGCCGCAAGCGGCTTCCCTTCTCGCTGTTCTTCAAAGGGACGACGCCGAACCTGGTGCTGAACCAGCAGATGCACCCCATGGCCCATGAGGGCCTGGGCACGCTGGAGATCTTCATCGTCCCCATCGGGCAGGACCCGGACAATGGGACGATCCTCTACCAGGCCGCCTTCAGCTGACACGAAAAGGGGGCGGGCACAGCGGGCCCGCCCCCAGGAATGTCCGGCCATCGCGCAAGCCCGAGGTCAGCCGGCGAGCCGGAGCCCCTGGTGGATCGGCCCGTCCTGCCATTTCATGGGGATGGAGGCGCGGTTGAAGCCGCCTTCCTCCGGCACGAAGCCGAAGCGGGCATAGAGGCGGCGGGCCGGGTTGGTCGGCTCCACGTTCAGGCTGATGCTGTACTGCATGGAGCGGGCGAGACGCAGCAGCGCGGCCAGTACCAGGCTGCCGATGCCCATCTCCCGGAAGTCCGGCAGGATCATGAACTCGAACAGCCGGCAGTCGCGCAGGCCGCCTGCCCCCCAGAACAGGTAGATGCGCCCCACGGGCTGCCCGTGGCGCAGGATGATGGCGAAGTCCGCGTCCGCGTAATGGGTCGCGTGGTGCAGGTACTGGTAGGCGAACTGCTTTTCCACGAAGTCGCGCTTCGTGTCGCGGTCCCACATGCTGCCCAGGGCCGTCATCTCCGCCGCGCGGCTGCCGGCGTAGAGGCGGCGGATGAAGGGGATGTCGTCCGGCGTTTCCGCGCGGAGGGTGATCCCGTGGCTGTCCATCTCGGGCGTGGACGGCACCGGGAACCGCAGCGGGCGCGGGGCCCGCTGCGGGATGGCCACTCCCGGAAGTCGGAACGGCTCGTCGGCTTTCATGGCCCGCCGGTCAGTTCGGGTTGATCGGGTAATAGCCGTTCATGCAGATGCAGTAGTTCATCGCCACGAACGGCTGCCGGTTCTCGTGGCCCGTCGGCGCTGCCGCACCGGTGGGCTGGATCACGTTCGGGTTCATGTTGATGTTCGGCAGGACCGGGTCGAGAACAAAGGTGTTGACGTTGACGCTGTTGGAAAGCACGGATGACCCAAGTGACAGCGGCGCGGTGGTAGCCGGACCGGGCGTCTTGCTCGCCGGGATCGTCGTAGTCGCCAGATTGGCCGTGTGGTTGTGGGCCGGCAGGTTCGTCTGGTTCAGGACGACGGCCTCGGTGCCGACCACCTGACCGACCGTACGCGTCGTCAGGCCGGGACCGGCCCCCTGGCCGATGGGCACGCAGCCCTGCAGGTTGGGCAGGTTGAAGGTCGTGCTGCCATTGCCGCCATAGCGGGTGGTCAGGATCGTGAACAGGGCCTGGTACTGGGCGATCTGCACGGTCGAACCGTTGCAATAGGCCCAGTCCATCGGCGCGTAATTGAAGCCGAAGATACGGATTTCGCCGGTGAACGCTTCCATGTTCTCTGCCCCCTCACACGCGTGACGGATAAAGGCCCTGCACGCAGATCATGTAGGTGATCGGCAGGCTAGGCATCATGTTGTTGTGGGCAACACCGCTCCCGGTGTAGCCGACCACGTTGGCCGACATGGGGCGCAGTGCAGCGCCGGCCGCGGTGCTGTTCGGCACGAACTGCCCCATGCCGGCCTGCACGGTGCCCAGAAAAGCGTTGTTTGGGTTCTGGGAATTCGCCGGGGCGCTGGAAGCCACCATGGTATGGCTGTGGGCCGGAATATTGCCCACCGCGAGGCTCACCGTTTCGGTGCCCCCCGAGGCGCCCATGGCGCGGGGGGTCAGGTTGGTACCGGTGCCCTGTCCCATCGGCACGCGACCACGCAGGTCGGGGATGCCGAAATTGCTCGTCCCATTGCCGCCATACACCACACCCATCAGCGAGTAGAGGGCCGTGTACTGTTGGATGTCCAGGATGCTGCCGTTGCACTGCAGAAAGTCCTGCGGCGCGAAGATGCCGCCGAACATCCGGATCTCACCCAGATAATAATCCATGACCGATCTCCATGTATCCGGGGTGCCGGGTCAGTTCCGGGACGGGAAGACGCCGGTGGTGGCGATGCAGAAATTCACGACGGTGAACGGCTGCACATTGGCGTGCCCGGCGCCACTTCCGGTGGGGGCGATGGCTGCTGGGTCCAGGTTGACGATCTGGGCAGCGGTCGGGTTGGTGACGTAGGTCGGCTGCGTGCCGATCACGTCCGCGTAGATGTTCTGACGCAGCTGGGGGCTGGTCGCCGGAGCATCGGTCGCACCAAAGGCATGGGTGTGCGCCGGTGTTTGGGCCAAGGTGATCGCCACCGTCTCGGCACCGCCGGTGGTGCCGTTGGTGTAGTTGCTGACCACACCGTTTGGCTTGTTGTTGGGGAATGTAGTGATACCCAAAGCCACCCGCCCCTGCAGGTTGGGCAGGGCGAACTGGCTGCTGGTGCCGCCGAATTGGGTACCGATCAGGGCATACAGCGCCTGATTCTGGGCAGAGGCCAGCGTCTGCCCGTTGCACAGGGCCCAGTATTGAGGTGCCCAGCCATAGCTGAAAATCCTCAGCTCCCCGAGGAAACAATCTGTCACAGAGATCCTCCCTGGCTTATACGCGTCCGGTGGTATTAGCCGTTTGGCCCAGGGCGGGCCGATGAGAGATTGGCGGAGGGCATATGCCCCTGTCCAGAAGAAAGTTTTTCGGTCATATAAAGGCTATTTCCAATGGGTTGGCGCCACCCCATCCTTTTAGGAAGGAATCAACCATCCATGCTGCGGCAAGTCGAATGGCGGATGGCAACAACTTGACAACCTCCTCAAAAGAAGTAATCCTGAGGCATCTCAGCAACCGTCAGCCAGGGCCACCCAGCATGTCTCCCCTGATCAAGTCCGCAGATAATGATACGGCGCCAACGAATCCGGCCAAGCTCGTGTGGCAACGGCCCAACATGATGGAAATCGACTTGGCTGGCGCGACCCTCGCAGGCGGACGCGTCGTTGCCGATGCCGATCCTAATAGAGCGTCCTAATAGAGCATTGGGCCTTGTTCTCTTGGGCTCATAGCACCACCGAGTGATCTTTAGGGCATCAAATGGCGCATCCCATTCCAAGTTTGGTTGGAATGGGATGCGCTTTGGTGCTTTGGATCATGGCAACTCGAATTTCTGTCATTATTATATTTTTTTTAATGCAGTGACGTAATCCTGGAAGCAAAAGAATTTGCATCAGCGGCCGTGGAACGAAATGGTCGCAGGATGGCGGCAGCCAATCTTGGTAGTGTGGTACCTAATCCTTCGTTTGCAGCCACATTCTGAACTTTGACCATGATCCCTTCTTTGGCCGACTTGCTGGTGCCACACCACACCGCCACTTTCAAAGCTGCTTTGCGGGACCGCAAACGGCTGCATTTGCCAACGAACAACCGTGACGCGTTCCAGAGATTGTTCCCTTGGTCGGCGTTGAACCAGCTGATTACCTGGGAAAAGCTGGTTCAGGGGCGGTGCCGCGCGGCCCGGCGGGGACGCGACTTGCCGCTGGAGATGCTGAGCGTCGTCGACAGGGATTTCCAGCGGCGGCTGGCTCCCGACCTATTGCAGCGTTTCTGCCATGAGGGGCTGAGCATCGCCGCGACCTGGATCGAGGATGATTTCCCGGCCATTGCAGCGCTGAATGCCATGCTGGAGCGAACGCTGGGGTGTGAGAGCCAGACCAACCTTTATGCCAGCTTCGGCAGGGAAAGCGCGTTCCGCGCCCATCATGACGGCCATGACGTGCTGGTCCTGCACCTGCATGGCCGCAAGCGCTGGTTCTGTTACGGCTACCAGGATGGCCCTCGGGCGGAAGGGGCCATGGTCCCTGAGTCTGAGTTGGGGGCGCCGGAGTGGGAGCATGTGCTGGAGCCCGGCGATATCCTGTTCATCCCGCGGGGCGACGTGCACCGTGCGTCCGTGGAAAGCGACGCCTGCCTGCACTTGGCCATCAAGCTTGGTTGGCCGCGCGGCACCGACCTGTTGCAGTGGCTCGCCAAAGAGGGGGCAACTGACCCGGTTCTGGACGCGGACGTCCCGGTATACGGCGGAACGGAGGAACTGGCGCAGCGCGAAGCGGAGTTGCGGGCGGCGTTGCGCCGGCTTGCCGACACACTGGACCTTCGGGCCTTCCTCGCCGGCCAGGATGCGGCCCGGTCGACGCTGTTGCCGTTGAACCTGGGCCTGTCGGCGGAACTCACCCCGGATACCTGGGTGCAGCCTACCCTTCGCCGCAAGCCGACCCTGCCGGCGGAAGGAGGGGCGACCATCATCGTCAATGGGGTACAAGCCACCTTGGACCCCGCTGAACGGGCAATCCTGGCAGCCTTGTTGGAGCATGACGCCCTCCAACTCTCAGACATCGAATCCCGGGCGGGGTTGCCACCTTGGGAGACGCGGGATGCGGTGTCACGGCTGGCCCGCCGTTCTCTTGTCCTGCTGACCCGGGAATAAGGGCCGTCCTCCTCCATGACGCTCGGATTGATGGTACTGCCCAGTTTGGCCCCGTCCACGGGGCCGGCACCGGAGCGTGCGAACTGCCCGCTCAGTCGGCTAGACAGGTAGTAAACCGCTGTCAGGAATCTCCTCAGAGTCGGTTCAGGGTTGGGCTACGTAGGACATCTGCCGGGAAGTTGACCGGGAAGGGTCCAATGCGCAGGGGGGCAATACTGCCAAGCGGCACACCGATGATCGCGTTCCCTGGGCCCACAACGCCGCCGCGCCATTTATTCATGCTGTCTGGCACAGCAGCCGAAATGGGAAGACGGGAAGCCTGGTCCGCCACGGGGTCAATCACGAGGATATCCATGGCCATCGACGGGATGCCGTAGATGCGGCCGTCTGGGCCCAGTACGCCGCCCGCCCATTTCGATGTGCCGACCAAGGCGGGGCCAAAGCTTTCCCGCGTCGCGGTGTCTGCGACTGGGTCGATGATCAGGATGTCCGTGGCGTTGAAGGGGATGCAGAAGATGCGGCCGTCAGGGGCCAGCACGCCGCCGGCCCACTTGTTCCCGTCCGTCAGCGCCGCCCCCATGGATGTCCGGATGGCGCTGCCCGTGGCCGTGTCGATCACCAGGATGTTCGGGGCGTTATAGGGGATGCCATAAATCCGCCCATCCGGCCCGGGAACGCCGCCCCGCCACTTCAAGGTGCCGGACAGGTCTGCCCCCAGGCAGCTGCGCGTGGCCGTGCCGGCCGCCGGGTCGATCACTAGGATGTCCGGGGCGGTTCCGGGAATGCCATAGACCTTGCCATCGCTTCCCAGCACCCCGCCCTGCCATTTGGTCTGCTCGGCCATGACGGCGCCCAGGGGGGTGCGGGTCGCCGTGCCGGCCATGGGGTCGATGACCAGGATGTCCGCCGCGTTATTCGGGATGCCGTAAATCATGCCGTTAGGCGCCAACACGCCCCCGAACCATTTACCCTGGTCTGCCATGGAGATACCGGGGGCCAGCCGGGTGGCTTGACCTGCCGGATCGATGACCAGGATGTCTGGCGCGCCGAAGGGGATGCAGAATGCCCTGCCGTCCGGTGCCAGCACGGCGCCCGACCAGGAATCCGTTGGCGTCGCCGTGTAACCAGCAAGCAGCCCTGCCGTCACATGGCGCCCCATCCCGGGCATCAAGGCGGCAGGGCGGGCCAGAGCGTGGGCCAGGGGGGTTCCCGTAAAGGTCGGGTTGTGCGATGGCGCCAGCCCGGACAGGTCCGGCCGGGGGGGATGGTGATAGGGCATCACGGCGCCCCCGTGTCTGCGATCCCGGACAAGGGTCCGTTTTTCTCCTCACGCATGGCCCGATCCTCCTCTGCCGCGTTGCTTCGGCAGGGTTAATCGGAAATAGGTAAATTGTCAAGCGTTAGAGAAATTATAGGACCTTGGGCGCATCGTCAGGCATTTCCGCCTGATGCGCGGCGCGTGAACAGCCCTGCCGACAAGCCGCGAGCCAGTTTCAGATGAAACCGCATGGTTGAGGTCCAATTGTCAGGCTGTGCCGTCTCAAGTGTTTCCGCCAAGTGCCGGAGCGACTGCAGATCAACCAGATCCGTGCAGGCCGGCGTTCCGGCTTGGCGGGCCAGTTCCTCCTGGATGGCCGGCTTGGCCTTCAGGAAGACCTCCTTCCAATCCGCGGCCTGTAGCCCGACCAACCTGTCATCCAGCACCTCCGCCGGGATGCGGCTGTCGAACGCGCGGCGGAACACGTCCTTACAGCGCCCCCCGCGAAGGAAGCGGTCCGCCGGCATGGCCAGGCAGAACTCCAAAACGCGCCGGTCCGCGGTGGGATCGCGGCGGTCCACGCCATACCCAGCGTTGGCTGCGGCGTTCAGCGGCCCGCCGTCCATCAAGCTAAAGATCAGAGCGCTCCATTCTTGCCAGCGCCTGACCTTGGTGGGAACCGGTTCGTCCTTCCAGGCATCCCGGCCCAGGCCCAGCTCCTCCAGCCTGTCCAGACGCACGGGATACAGATCCACCGGGGGTTTGTCCGTGCCCTTGTAACGTCGCCACAGGGCCGGCAGCGCCTCCGGGATCCAGGGGCGGAGGGCCGACCGCAAGGCCGCGGCCCGGCTGCGGCGCACCCCCTCCGCCGCCAGCACGCCTGCGTCCCGCCATAGGGAAAACCAACGCAGCCGCCGCGCATGCTCGGCCAACAGGTGCTCGCCGGTATAGGTCAGGGCCATGTTGCCCCGGATGCCGGACAGCACGACGGGCAGTTTCTCCTTCCCGGCCGCTGCATAGATCAGGTGCATCCAGGCCGTGTTGGCCGGGTTCATCACCGGCTGGTCGGCCAGGAAGATCATCTTCTCGATCACTGGCACCAGCTCGGCATCGAAGGCGCGGACCAGCCGGTGGTCGATGTTCGGGTGGCGTGCCGCCACCAGCGCCGCCTGGGGCCCCTCGTCCACCTTCAGGCCCGCCCGATAGGGAACGGTGCCCGGCAGGGGCACGCTGGTGAAGGCGGTCAGGCGCTTGCCCTCCGCCGCCAGCAGCGGCGCCGCGCTGGTGGCCACGGCAGCACTGTCCAGGCCACCGCTCAGCATCATGGCGGTGCCGCCCGTGTTCCGCAGCCGGGCCTTGACCGCGAGGTCCAGCGCCTCCCGCAGCCCATCGGCATAATCCTCCTCCCGCGCCAGCCGGCGGAGGGGGATGGCCGCCGCGTCCCAGTGGCGGCGGGTTCGGACCTGGCCGTCCGCCGTCACCACGGCCAGGTGGCCCGGCTCCACCCGGCTCACCCCCTTGTAGAAGCTGCGCGACCCCACCAGGGGTTGCAGCATCTGCCATGTGGCAAGGCGTACCGGATCGGGTCCGGTGGGGACATCGGGCAGGGCGAGCAGCCCCTTGGGCATGCTGGCGAAGGCGAACCAGCCCTGGCCGGCATGGTAATGCAGGGGACGCCCATCCAGATGGTCGCGGGCCAGCAGCAGGGTACGGTTGTCCGCGTCCCAGGCCGCGAAGGCGAAATCCCCGTTCAGCCTGTCCAGCGCCCCCTCGCCCCAGCGCTCCAGCGCCGCCAGGATGAAGGCCGCGTCGCACATCAGCGCCTGTTCCGCCGGCGCGATTCCCAGGGCGCGACCCAACTCTTCCCGGTTGTCGATGCGGCAGTCGGCCACCAGCGCCAGCCGGCCGCCCTTGCCCAACAAGGGCTGGCGATCAAAACGGTCCTCCGGCAGGAAGCGCATCAGCCGGTGGCCCAGCGCCACCTCGCCCCCGTCCCACAACCCGTCCCGGTGCGGGCCGTACAGCGCCTGGGCCCGGCTGACCCGGTCGCAGTCCCGCAGGGCGCCGGGGCGGCCGCCCGGGTACCAGACCCCGGCGATGGCGCTCATGCCGCACCCCCGGCGACCAGCCCTTCCACATAGGCGGCAAGGGCATCCAGGCGGCCCAGGTCCCGCGGGCGCCTCAGGGAATAGACGGGCACCGCTGCCGCCAGGGCCGTGGCCCAGCGGAAGATGGTGGAACCCTGGCCCATGAAGGTGCCGAGCCGGACACGAAACACGTGGCGGTGCAGTGCCGCCGCGGCGATGCCGGGGGACAGCCGCTCCGCCACCGGGCCGTCCTCCGCCGGATCGCCCGACAGGACCACCACGGCCCCCAGCGGGCGCGGCCTCCCCTCGAACCGGGCATCCAGGCCGATGGTGAACTTGTCCTCGCCCGACGTCACCCGCGCCTCCTCGGCGGTGGGGTCGCCGAAGGCCTCGGCAGCCTCCGCCCACAGCCGCAGTGTGGGGAGGCTGGGATGGAGCAGCAGGGTGGCGGGGTCCACCACGACCTGGTCGTCGCTCAACAGCCGGTGGCCCCGCTCCAACAGGGCGCGGGCCGTGGTGCTTTTGCCGGCACCGGAGTCGCCGGCGATGGCCACGGCGGCGCTACCCACCGCGATGGCGCTGGCATGCAGCGGCGGCGTGCCCCTCTGGTGCAGCAGCATGCCGAGGCCGGGGCCGAGCAGCCAGGTCTGCAGCGTCTGGCGGTCCACGCCGTCCGGTACCTCCACCCGCAGGGACCGGCCCCTGTCCAGGCGGAAGCGGATGCCCTGGGGCGAGCGCAGCACGCAGCTCCCGTCCGCATAGACGTGGAAATGCGGCTTGGCCCTGACACAATCGGCCGCCGGCTCGGGCAGCGGCCCGAAGGACAAGGCCACGTCGGCAGGCCGATCCCCCGGCGCGCCGGGCAACAGCGGCAGCGCCGCCGCCGACTCAAGCACCAGGCCGCAATAGCCGTATCGATGAACCGCGGTCACCACGCTACCCCATCCGCCCGCCCGCGCAGGCTCTCCAGTCGCTCAAAAGGGTCTCGAATCCAGTCCCGGGCCAGGTCCGCCACCTCCTCCGTCACGGCGGCGCGCTTGCGCGCGCCGTCGGGGCTGAAGGGGCGGGTCCCCGTGGGATCCTTCGCATGTCTGCCTGCCGCGAGCGCAAGCCGGGCCTCCGCATCCCCGCCAAGGGGGACGCGGAGGTGGGGGGCGACCTGCCCTGCGATGGCCCCCGGCAGGGCGCCATAGGGCACCAGCAGCCAGCGCCCGGGCGGGTTGCGGCCGACACTGGCGGCCACCTCGGCGAGGACCCGCCCCACCACCTGCGCGGCGAAGGCCAGGGGTGAGCGGGGCGCCCGCGATGGTGCGACGCCGAGGAACAACCCGGCCCGGACCGGGTCCGCCGCCCAGCGCAGCCACATGGGCGGGGCATCGCGGAGGGAGACGAGGATCTCCTCCGGCTCCCGGTAGACGAAGACCAACGGCGCCGCCGGGAAGGCTGCCTCCAGCAGGGGGAGATGCAGGGCGTTCCAGCTCGACAGCTTCAGGATGAAGCGGTCCCTTTCCCCCGGCGCGGCGCGGCCAAGGGCGGCCACCACCTGCTCCACCGCCCGCCGCCTCACGGCCACGCGGGCAAAGGCCCAGGCCCCGGCGGGGGCGAGCGCGTCGTTCAGGGCCTGCGGCTCGGACAGCACGTGGCAACCGGGCAGCAGTGACAGGCTCCGGGATACTAAGGTGGAACCGCAGCGCCCGGCGTGCAGGATCAGCCCGGCCGGGGCCGAGGCGGGATGCTCCCCCGCTTCGGGCAGGGGGGCTTGCCATGCGGTCCTGCCCTTGGCCTCCGCTGCCGCGATCCGGTCGGACAGGAAAGGCAGGGCCGGGTCGGTGCCGGCGATGTCCACCCAATCGGCCGTGACCTGGTCCCGCTCCAGGTACAGGCGGGACGGGACCGGGCTGGCCGGCTGCACGGTGGCCGACAGGCTCATGTCAGGCGCCCCATGTCGGCCAGCGGGCGATAACCCTCCGCCTCCTCGCCGCCCAGCAGCACCATGTCCCCCAGCAGCAGCCAGGCATGGGCCTCCAGATTGCCCTCCCGCTTGCGCACGCCGATGCGGACGACACCGCCGGCGATGGCGCGCCGGGCGAGCAGCAGCTTGCCCGCCACCGCCCGGACCAGGCAGGTGCTACGCCAGGGAAGGCGGGCCGCGACCCGAGCCAGCCGGCGGACGGCCACGCGGGCGCGGTCCAGGTCATGGCCGGGCAGGGGGGCCGCCGCTGCTTCCGGCACCCGGGGGGTCCCGAACAGCCGCCCCGTCCACCGGATCGGCAGCACGAAGACCAGCAGCCAAGCCAGGACCAGGGCAAGCCCCGCCTCCGCCCACAGCAACCACCGGACAAGGCCGGCGCCGGGGCGGTTCGCGCCTTTCGGCGGGTTCATGGGGACTGGGGCGGCGGGCCGCCCTCCAGCCACAGCCAAAGGCGTTGGTCGGAGCGGGAGCCTGCGACGCGGAACCCATGCCCGCCCGTTTCCACGACAGGCCGGGCCAGCGGGTAGCTCCGTACCTCCCAACAGGACATGGGCAGGGAGCCGGGCCGGTTCTCATAGCCGAGCCCCGGCGAGCCTTCCGGGTCCATGTCCAGGCGGATCCATTGCAGGACGGTATTGGCCGGGCCGCCGGTTCCCTCCACGGCGACCGACGCCTTGGCGCCGGGCCAGCTGTCCGGCCGACCCAGGTCGAAGGTGAACAGGGGCGCCGCCGTGGAGCGGAGCGCGATGGATGGGTTTTCCACCCGGCGGTTCAGGGGGGCGGGGCGTATGGCGTTGAAGGGGGAGATGTCGAATCCGCTGGTGACGCCCATGGCCGTGGCTTCCAGCGCCGCGTCGTGCCCCAGAGCGGTCATTACGCTGATCCTGCCCGGGATGACCCGCCCGCCGTCGCGCAGCAACCGGGGGACTAGGTCCCGGTGTGTGGCCAGCACCTCCTCCTCCAGCAGGCCGTTCGACACGATCTCGGACACGATCACGTCGGCCTTGCGCGGAAGGTCGGTCCCGAGGACCAAGTCGCCCGAATGCCTGGGCAGGATGCGCACCGTGTCGGACCACCCGTTCCGGCGGACGATGCGATCGGCGATGGCCGCGACCAGCGGCACCATCTCGCAGGCATAAACGGCGCCGGCACCCGCCCTGGCAGCCATCATCCCCAACAGGCCGGAACCGGCACCCACGTCCAGCACCAGGTCCCCCGGCGTGACCGCGCCGCGGATCGCCGCCTCATAGGCGTCGTTGCGCCCGGTGTCGGTCACCATGAACCAGTGCCAAGTGGGAACCCATTGGCGAAGGGTGGTCCGGACGAAGGTGGCCGCTTCCTCACCCGCATCCACGCGGTCCAGCACGGCCAGCGACAGCACGGCGGCGTCCATGGCCTTGCCCTTGGCGGACAGGACCTGCGCGAAGCCGGCCCAGTCGAGTGCCGACCGGCTGCGCAACAGGGGCCACCGGGCCAGCACCTCATCCAGCGTCGGGAGCAGCGGATCGGCCGGGGGCATCGCGGGGTTCGTCATGGCACGCGACTGCCGCTCAGCCCTGGACGCGAATCAGCTTCTTGTCCAGCATCTGGCCGAGCAGGCCCAGAACGTCCCGCTCGATCACCTCCGCCGGGGCGTCATACCGTTCGCCCAGTGACCGGCAGAGGGCGGCAACTTCCCGCGGCTCCGCCAAGCCCTTCCAGATCTCGGAGCCGATGCCGTCCAGGTTGAAGTAACGGCCGCTGTCCATGTCCATCATGACCATCTCCCCGTCGATCTCGGTGGAGAGCAGGTCGGCGTTCACCGTCACGATGCTGGTAAGCTGGATCATCACCGCGTCGTCCCAATTGGAGTACCGCTTCCTTCTAACCGCCCGCCGGTGCGCTGTCTATGCGGCGGGCAGCCTTGGCGGGCAGACGGGCGGCGGCTCCCTTCTTGTCACAGGGCGGCCGCGGCACCGGTCGGGATCCGCGCGTCCTCCACCCGCCCGTCCCGCAGCCGGATCACGTGGTCCGCCATGGCGATGGTGGAAGGGCGGTGGGCGACCAGCAGCAGGGTCAGGCGCCCGTGCAGCCGGCGCAGGGCATCCAGCACCCGTTCCTCCGTGTCAGTGTCCAGCGCGCTCGTCGCCTCGTCCAGGACGAGCAGGTCCGGGGCCGTCAGCAACGCCCTGGCCAGCGCGACCCGCTGGCGCTCCCCGCCGGACAGTCGCGTCCCGCGGTCCCCCACGACGGTATCCAGCCCCTGTGGCAGGGTCCGGACAAACCCGGCTGCCGCATCCTCCAGGGCCCGCCAGAGGGCCGCGTCGTCCGCGTCGGGCCGCGCCAGCAGCAAGTTGGCCCTGATACTGTCATGGAACAGGAAGGGGTCCTGGGGCACGTAGGCCAGGCGGGACCGCCAAGCCACGCGGGCAGGCCCGTCCAGGGGCACCCCGTCCACCAGCACCGCGCCCGCCGTGGGGGCGACCAAGCCCATGACCAGGTCCGCCAGGGTGGACTTGCCGGCACCGGACGGGCCCACCAGGGCCGTCGTGGCGAAGGCCGGGATGCGTGCGGTCACCCCCGACAGGGCGGGCGCACGCTCCCCCGCATGGCGGTAGCCCACGGCTTCCAGGCTGATCCCCTGGCGCAGGACCGGGGCCGGGTCGGCCGGCCGTGGCTCGGCGGCGGCCCGGCAGGCCTGCAATTGGGCCTGCAGCGCCGCATGGATGGGTCCTACCCGCAGCACCTGCCGCCAGCTTTCCTGGAGCCGGTTGCCGACCATGGCCAGCCGGGCGAACAGGATGACGAGGCCCAGCAGTTCCGACAGGGCGAGGCCCGCCAGCCGCGTGCCACCCCACAGGGCAATGGCCAGGAAGGCGGCAGCCAGAACCGACTGGATCAAGCGGGCGGCAGCCAGGGCCATGGCCTGCCGTCGGCGGGCGTCGCCCAATGCCTGGGCCTTGGATACAAGCGACGCGGCCCCCCGCGATTCGGCCCGCAGCACCTTCAGCATGCGGAACCCGGCAAGCTGGTCGGCAACTTCCGCATGCACCGCCCGGTGGAAGTGCATCTGGGCCGTGGCCAGCGCGTGGGCCCGCCGGTTCAAGGGCAGCACCAGGAGCGACAACCCGCCCAGCAGCACCAAGGCACCGCCAGTCGCCAGGGGCGACAGGGCAACCGCCGCCGCCAGCAGGATCGGGAGCTGGGCCAGCAGCGCCGAAAAGCGCAGCAACTGCTCCACGGCATAGGAAACCTGCCCCACCTCACCGACCAGCGCATGCACCAGGGTGGTCGGCCTGCGCATCGGTTCGGCCCCCCAACCCATGCCGAGCACCGCCGCGTGCATGCGGAACCGCAACGCGTCGCCATAGGCGACGACAAGGTCGTTGCTCACCACGGCGAAGGCGAAGACGACCCCGGCGGACAGGGCCACCGCGCCGACGAACAGGGCCAGTGCGCCGCCAAGGCCCAGCACCTCGCCCAAGGCCGCCAACGGCCCCGGTGTGGCGCCTCCCACCAAGCCCAGCATGTGCAGGATGGGGACGAGCATCAGCAGGCCCGCGCCCTCGGCCGCAGCGGCGGCCAAGGCCAGTGCCCCCGCCAGCCACAGCCGGCGCCCGCAGGTGGCCACCACGTCGCCGGCCAAGCCGCGCACCTCTGCCAGGCCGCGGCGCAGACGCCCCGCCATTTCCAGATCGCCGACCACCGCTCCCCCAAAGGGCTTCCCGTCCACGGCCACACTTGCCATGGCCGCACCCCGGCGGCAACCGCGGCCGGGCGGGCCACGGGTCCGTGTGACAGAATCAGGGCTGGAAACGGGGGGATTCTGGCCTAAAACACAGTCGCTTGGACCACGGGGGAAGGAACCGCCATGCCGACCATCTATGTCGCCCGCAGTGCCGCGTTGCTGAAATGGGCCGGGGACGTGGGCCTCGGCAAGCATATCTACAAGGTCGGCGTCACGGACGGGGACCCGGCCGACATCGTGGCCAAAGGCTGGGCCGGGGAAGCGGACTGGAAGCTGCTGAAGGCCCAGGACTCCGGTGGCCTGGGCGAGGAGGAGGCCCTGGAGCGAATCGGCAAGCGGGTGAAGCCCGTGGATCCCGGCTACTACCCCAAGCTGAAAGGCGCCACCGGGGTCTTCCGGGTGGATGAGGCCAGCGTGCAGCGTTCCCTGATCATGTCCCTCGCCATGTCGGGGGAGGATGAGAAGAAGGGCCTGAAGGTGAAGCCCGTGGATTTTGCCGACTTCCTGATCAAGAACGCCCTGTCCTGACAGGCCGGTGCAGAGGGGCTACTTCCGCAGTGCGGCGAAAAGGCCGTGGCCTTCCGCCCTGCTGGAGTGTTACCGTTTTGCAGTGCAGCAGGAAGGCGCCCGATGTCCGCCAGCAGCAAACCCGTACCCGCTCCCAGCGTCGCCGCCCAGGTGGAGCGCGCCTACCAGGAAGAGTGGGAGCGGATCATCCAGTCCGTGATCGCGAGCAGCCGCGCGAAGCGTGACCAGGGCCCCGCGGCCTCCGCCTGCCGCTGACCGGTCCGGTCATCGGCGGACGTCCCGGGTGTCCGCAGCTTTCCCTCAGCGTTGGCCCAACGTCTCGGGCATGGACATGGCAATCGTCGGGATGACCTCCCGAAGCCGGTGCACCGCTTGGTCCACCGCGACCATCAGGCGGGGGGCAGACTCCGCCGACGCTTTGCCCAGGGCCGACAGCGCGTCGGCAAGGCAACGGGCGCCCAGGTTGCCCGCCGTGCCCTTCAACTTGTGGACGGCTGCCTCCAAAGGCTCCCCGGCTGTCACTGCGGCCCGGATTCGTGAAAGCTCCGCGTCCAACATCCCGTCCAGCAGCGAGAATAGCTCCGCCAGCGTCTTATCCCCCAGGGAATCCCGCATGTCGCGCAGGGTGCGGGGGTCGAGGGCCGGTTGGTTCAGCGACGGCACGGCAAGGTCGGGTACGGAGCTTGCCAAGGACGGGGACGCCGGTGTCCCGTCCCGGGTGATGCCGGACTGCCGCAGGGCGCCCTGGATTTCCGCCTCCAGCCGGTCCCAATCCACGGGCTTGGTCAGGTAGCCGTCCAACCCTGCCCGCAGGTAGGCCGCCTGCTGCTCCGGGAAGGCGTCGGCGCTGACCCCGACGATCCGCACCCGGCTGGCCGGGCCGTCCAGGTGGCGGATGGCCTGGGTGGCCGTGGCCCCGTCCATGACGGGCATCTGCATGTCCATCAGGATGATGTCGAAGCCGCCTTCCCGGGCCGCGGCCAGGGCCTTGGCCCCGTCCTCCGCCAGGACGGTGTGGTGGCCGGAGCGGGAAAGCCGCGCGGCCAACAGCATGCGGTTCACCGGGTTGTCGTCGGCCACCAGCACCCGGGCGCCCCGCCCCGGCCGGGGCAGGGTCGGCGCGGGGGTGGGCGGGGCGGCCGGGGCCTCGCCTTCCTCGGCGCGGAGGCACATCCGGAACCGGCTGCCCCGGCCGGGCTGGCCCTCGCCGGTGATCCGGGCACCCAGGATTTCCGCCACGCGGCGGCAGACCGCCAGCCCCAGGCCGGCGCCGCCGAACCGACGGGTGTTGCTGTCATCGCCCTGGGCGAAGGGCTGGAACAGGTGGGATAGCTGCTCCGCCGTGATGCCGATGCCGGTGTCCTCCACGGTCATGCAGACATCCCAGCTGCCGCCCGGCAGCGGCGACGCCGACAGGGACAGGGTCACCCGGCCCGCCGGGGTGAACTTCACCGCGTTGCTGACCAGGTTGAACAGGACCTGCCGCACCCGCGGCCCGTCCAGCCGGAGGGTCCGTGGCACGCCGGCCGCCACCTCCGCCGAGAGGGAGAGGCCCTTGTCCCAGGCCACCGGGGCGAACAGGTCCACCATCTCCCGCACCAGCCCGGCGGCGTCCGTGTCGGCCAGGGCCGGGGTCGCGTCGCCGCCCTCCACCTTGGAATAGTCCAGCACGTCGTTCAGGATCGCCAGCAGCGACCGGGCGGAACGGCGCAGGGCGTCCAGGTGGGTCCGGTGTTCCCCTGGCAGGGGGGCGTCGGCCAGCAGGTCGGACAGGCCGATGATGCCGGCCATGGGCGTGCGGATCTCATGCCCCATCATGGCCAGGAAGCGCGCCTTGGCCCGTTGGCCCGCCTCCGCCCGCTGCCGGGCTTCCTGAAGCTCCGTCACGTCGCGGGCATTCACCAGCACCGCCGGGGACCCGTCCACCGGGTCCGTGGCCGGCCGCGCCTCCACCGCGTACCAGGCCGGGCCGGCGGTGGTGGCCACGCGCAGGACCCGGGCAAAGACCGCCCCCTGGGACAGGGTGGCGAACAGGTCCGCGCGGTCCGCCTCGTCCACGAAGCTGGTGCCCAGCCGGCCCGGCTGCCGGTCCACCGGCCCCAGCAGCCGGGCCGCCGCCGGGTTGCGCATCAGGGCCGTTCCGTCCTTGCCATAGAGGGACACCAGCTCCCGCGTATGGTGCAGCGCCTCCACCCCACGCAACAGCGCCGGGTCCACCGGCGGATCCACGGGCATGCCCTCATGCAGCAGGGCCGGCGTGCCGTCAGGCAGGACATAGAGCCGCCGCCGCACCCGCACCCGCAGCGGGCGGCCCCTGGGATAGACGGTCCATTCGTCCTCCGGCTGCTCCCCCGCTCTGACCTGCGCCAGGATCAGGGCGAGGCGGCTGCGGCTGGCCTCCGACATGTCGGAGAAGCTGCGGGCCCGCAGCTCCGCCAAGTCGGGCGATCCCCACAGGTCGAGCGCCGCGCGGTTGGCCCAGGCCATCCGCTCATGGATGGAGTCGAAGATCCAGGCGGGCATCCAGGCGGCTTCCAACGCCGCCAGGTCCGCGAAAGGTGCCGCATCCCGCGGCATCCGCTGGCGCTTGCTGCCTGCCAAGTCCAGGTCCCCGAATCGGCCCTGCTGTCGTCGGGCCCGTGGCGCGACTCTGTTTCAGCTTTCCCGCGAAGGGTATATGTCGAGAAGGATAGGGTGCCGGTCCGGCAGGTCGGCCCGGTGCCTCTGACCAAGGTCTTACGCGGCCCTGCGACCCTATGGCGCTAGGGTCCGGGGACGAAAAGGGGGGCCGAACCCCCGGGCAAGACAGGGAGAGGATGATGGAACGCCGCAAGTTCCTGACCGGTGCTGGCGCCGGTGCCGTGGCCGCCGGGGCAGGGGCCGCCGCCCCGGCCATCGCGCAATCGCAGCCGGAGGTCCGTTGGCGCCTCGCCTCCAGCTTCCCCAAGAGCCTGGACACGCTGTACGGGGCGGGGGAGATCATCGCGAGGCGCGTGGCCGAGGCCACCGACAACCGGTTCCAGCTCCGCGTCTTCGCGGCCGGGGAGATCGTGCCGGGCCTGCAGGTGCTGGACGCCGTGCAGAACGGCACGGTCGAGTGCGGGCATACCGCCAGCTATTACTATATCGGCAAGGACCCGACCTTCGCGTTCGACTGCGCCATGCCGTTCGGCCTGAACGCGCGGCAGCAGAACGCCTGGCACTATTACGGCGGCGGGCGGGAGCTGATGGCGGAGCTGTACGCCGCCTACAACATCGTCACCTTCTATTCCGGCAACACCGGCGCCCAGATGGGCGGCTGGTTCCGCAAGGAGATCAAGACTCCCGACGACCTGAAGGGCCTGAAGATCCGCGTGGCCGGACTGGCCGGGCAGGTGCTCAGCCGGCTGGGCGCCGTGCCGCAGCAGATCGCCGGCGGCGACATCTACCCCGCCCTGGAGAAGGGCACCATCGACGCGGCGGAGTGGGTGGGCCCCTATGACGACGAGAAGCTGAGCTTCGCCAAGGTGGCGCAGAACTACTACTACCCCGGCTGGTGGGAGGCGGGGCCCGCCTTCGCCCTGATGGTCAACAAGGCCGAGTGGGACAAGCTGCCCGAGGCCTACCAGTCCGCCCTGGAGGCCGGGGCGGCGGAGGCCAACGTGCGCATGGTGGCGCGCTACGACAGCCTGAACCCGCCCGCCCTGAAGCGCCTGGTGGCTTCCGGGGCCAAGTTACAGCCCTACAGCAAGGAAATCCTCCAGGCCGCCTACAAGGCCACCTTCGAGCTGTATGACGAGTTGGCGGCCACGAACCCGCGCTTCAAGAAGGTCTATGAGAGCTGGAAGCCCTTCCGGGACGAGCAGTTCCAATGGTTCCGCATCGCCGAGAACTACCTGGAAAGCTTCTCCTACGCCGCCGCGGCGCAGGCGCGGCGGAGTTGAGAGGGAGTCAGGATGGCGCGGGTTCGGAAACCAGGTCCTGGCAAGGTCATCACGCCGCAGGATGATGCCCGCCGCGTCGCCGACCCGGACGAGTGGTTCGCGGCCATGGACCGGCTTGGGGATGCCCCCTTCATGCCGGAGGGGCGGGAGCAGCCGCCCTTGCCTGCCGGGGATTGACGGGACCTCCACCCCGATACCCCGGCCAAACCGGTTGCCGTCATGTCCCCCCGCCGTCTAGCCTGCGCCCAACGTAAGACGGGGGAGGGGTGGGTCATGGGGCTGTTGGATCGGGTGGCGGCGGTGGCGGTGCTGGCCCTGATGGTGGGGGTACAGCCCGCGGTGGCCCAGTCTGCGCCATCCGCCCCGGCACCGGCAGCCTCCGCCCCGGCGGAGGAGGTTCCCACCGGCAGGCTGCCCCAGGGCGTCACGCCCCTGCGCTATGCCCTGGACCTGGAGCTCGATCCGGACAAGGACGGGTTCACCGGCACGGCCAGCATCGCCGTCCGGCTGGACAAGCCGGCCGCCACCATCTGGCTGCATGGCCGCGACCTGGCGGTCGACTCGGTCACGGCTGTGCCTGCTAACGGCACGCCGGTTCCCGGCACCTGGGCGCAGGCCAACAAGGACGGGGTGGCGAGGGTCAGCTTCCCCGCGGCCCTGCCGGCCGGGCGGCATACGCTGGTGCTTCGCTACAAGGCGGACTACGACAAGCGCCTGTCCGGCATCTACAAGACCACCGACGCGGGGCGCCACTACCTGTTTTCCCAGTTCCAGGCCATCAGTGCCCGCAAGGCCTGGCCCGGCTTCGACGAGCCGCGCTTCAAGACGCCCTTCGACATCAGCGTCACCGTGAAAGCGGGCGATACCGCGGTCAGCAACACCGGCGTCCTGCGGGAGGAGGCGCTGCCCGACGGCCGGCGCAAGGTCGTTTTCCGGACGACCGAACCGCTGCCCACCTACCTGCTTGCCTTCGCCGTGGGCCCGCTGGACGTGGTGGAGGGGCCGGCCCTGCCGCCCAACGCGGTGCGCAAGCACCCCGTCCCCCTGCGCGGCGTCGCGGCCAAGGGGAAGGGGAAGGGGGAGCGGATGCGCCGCGCCCTGGCGGAGACGGGGGCCATGGTGGAGGTGCTGGAGCGATACTTCGGCATGCCCTACCCGTTCGACAAGCTGGACCTGATCGCCGCCGTGGACTTCGGCGCCGGGGCCATGGAGAACGCCGGCGCCATCGTCTATGCGGAGCGGCGCATCCTGGTGGGCGACGAAACGCCGGCGGCGGAGCTGCGCGCCTATGCCAACACCCACATGCATGAGCTGGCGCACATGTGGTTCGGCGACCTGGTGACGCCGGCCTGGTGGGACGACCTCTGGCTGAACGAGAGCTTCGCCACCTGGATGGCCGCCAAGGCGGTGGCGGAGTGGCAGCCCGGCCAGGGGCTGGAGCGGGTGGTGCAGGGCGACGCCATCGAGGCCATGGACCTGGACAGCCTGGCCAGCACCCGCCGCATCCGCCAACCCATCGACAGCGTCAACGACATCTCCAACGCCTTCGACGCCATCACCTACCGCAAGGGCGGCGGCGTGCTGAACATGGTGGAGCGCTACCTGGGCCCAGACCGGTTCCGGGAGGCGGTGCGCACCCACCTGAAACGCCATGCCGGCGGTGTCGCCACGTCGGAGGACTTCTTCCGGTCGGTGGCCGACACGGCGGGCGACCCACGGCTGGTGGAGGTTCTGAAGGCCTTCGTCGGCCAGACCGGCGTGCCGCTGGTCAGCGCGGACTGGACCTGCGACGCTGGCGGCAAGGCCACGGTGACCCTCACCCAGTCCCGCTACGCGCCCCTGGGTTCCGCCATTGAGGCCAAACAGGCTTGGCCGCTGCCCGTCTGCCTGCGCAGCGCCGGGCCGGGTGGGGAGGAGGTCTGCGGGTTGGTGGAGGGGCCGGCGGCCCGGTTCGACCTGCCGACCAACCAGTGCCCCGCGGCCATCGTGCCCAACGCGGGCGGTGCCGGGTACTACCGCTTCACCGTGCCGGCGGACAAGTGGGCGGCACTGGTTTCCGCCTTGCCGACCCTGCCGCCGGCGGAGCAGTTGGCGGTGCTGGACAGCCTGTGGGCCGGTGTCGCCGCCGGCCATGCCGATGCCGGGGAGTTCATGGGCGCCGCCCTGTCCGTGGCCCCGGCCGGCACCCAGGACGTGACCTCCATGAACCTGCGGCGGCTGCGCACGGTGCTGGACACGCTGCTGGACCCGGCGGGACGGCCGGCGGCGCAGCAGGCCCTGGCCCGCGCCTACCGCCCGGTGCTGGACCGCGTCGGGCTTGTGCCCGGCGGGGCGGCGGACAAGGCGGACCCCATCAACACCGGCCTGCTGCGGGCGGAGCTGGCCCGTTTCCTCGCCCTGGACCTGCGCGACCCGGACACCCGCGCCAAGCTCACCGACATGGCACGGCGCGGCATCGGCTTCGGTGTCCCGGCCGAGCCGGCGGCCCTCCCGGGCGACCTGTCGGACACGGCCCTGGCGGTGGCGGCGCAGGAGCTGGGTCGGCCCTTCGTGGAGCGGCTGGGGCAGGAGGTGGCGGCGTCCACCGACAGCCTCGCCCGGGTGGAGCGGCTGCGCGCCATGGCCCGGGTGACCGAGCCGGAGCTGGCCGGTGAGGTGCGGGACCTGGTCTTCGGCGAGCTGCTGCGGGTCAGCGAGGTGCGCCGCCTGCTGGAGGCCCACGCGGAGGAGCCGGCCAACCGGGACGCGCTGTGGGCCTGGATGCGTGACAACGCCGCCAAGCTCAGCAAGGCCGTGGGCCCTGGCGGCACGGCCCGGCTGTCCCGCTATGTGGAGGATGGCTGCACGACCGCGCGGCGGGATGAGGTCAAGGCCACGCTCCAGCCCCTGATGGCCGATGCCCCCGGCGGGCCGCGGACGCTGGAACAGTCGCTGGAGAGGATCACCCTCTGCGCCGCCCTGGCGGACGCGCAGAAGGGCCGCGTCGGTGAACGGCTGAAATGACGGGCGACCTATTGGCCGCGGCACCCCTGCTGCTGGCGGCGGCTTTCCTGGCGGGGGCGATGAACGCGGTGGCGGGGGGCGGCAGCTTCCTGACCCTGCCGGCCCTGGTCTGGGCCGGGGTGCCGCCCGTGATGGCCAACGCCACGGGCACGGTGTCCCTGCTGCCCGGCTATGCCAGCGGCGCCTATGGCTACCGGGAGGACCTTGGCGCGCTGTCGGGGGTGGGGCGGCTCTGCCTCGTCTCCATGGCGGGCGGGCTGCTGGGCGCGGCGCTGCTGTTGTTGACCCCGGACGCCCTGTTCCGGGCCATCGTGCCCTGGCTGCTGCTGCTGGCCACGGGCCTGTTCGCCCTGGGGCCGCGCCTGTCCCGGGGGATGGCCAAGGCGCAGGGCAGGGGGGTGCTGTATGGCGGGCTGTTCGTCGTCTCCGCCTATGGCGGCTACTTCAACGGCGGCCTGGGCATCCTGCTGTTGGCCCTGCTGTCCGTCGCCGGCAGCGGCGGGCTGAACCAGGCGCAGGCGCTGAAGAACCTGCTGTCCGCCGTGCTCACCAGCATCGCCGTGCTGGCCTATGCCGCCGGCGGCGCGGTCCGTTGGCCGGAAGCGCTGCTGATGGCCCTGGCGGCCACGGCGGGCGGCTATGCCGGGGCGCGGGTGGGCCGGCGCTTGCCCGCCAAGCTGGTCCGGGGCTTCGTGATCCTGGTGGGGCTGGGCATGGCCGCGGCGTTCTTCCGGGCCGGGTGACGGTCAGAACGCCGCGCCGCCGGCCCCCGCCCCATCCGCCTGCTGTTGCAACGCGTCCAGCAGGCGGACCACGTCTGTGGACGCCGCCTCCACCTCCGCGATCTCCCGCAGCGCGTCGGCGGAACGGCCCGCGTTGAAGGCATCGGCCGCCGCCTTGCCGTGCTGGTGCACCAGCCGGTGCGGTCCCTCCAGGGCGGCGAAGGCCGGGTGCTGGCGGTAGGGCAGGGAACCCGCCCCGTAGTACCACTTGCCCAGTCGGCACGCCTCGTGGCTGGCCAGCTCGTCGCTGCTCAGCGTCTCGATCCCCGCCAGCATGTCCGCCAGTCGCTTCTTCCACATGACGTGGTCGACCTTGGCGATCTTCAGGATCTTGTGCGGGATGTCCTGGTCCAGCAGCTCCTTGAGCTGGCGGCCCAGCAGCCGCTCCACCCCCTTGGTGGCCTGGACGTTGCGCAGGATGGCCTGTGCGTTGCCGGCGCTGCGGTCGGCGATGCGGCCCACGCCGGCGGAAACTTCGTTGGCGGCGGCGGTCTGTTGGCTGAGGATGCTGGAGATCTCCGCCATCCGCTCGGCCGTCAGGTCGATGGCATGGGCGATGCCGGACATCTGCTCGTCCACCGCGCGCATGGCGTCCTGGCCGGCGGCCACGGCGCTGGTGCCGTCGCGCATGGCGGCGACGATGGTCTCCATCTCCTCCTTCAGCAAGGCAATGCGGGCGCGGATGTCCTCCGTCGCCTTCGCCGTCTGGTTGGAGAGGGTCTTCACCTCCGCCGCCACCACCGCGAACCCCTTGCCCGCCTCGCCGGCGCGGGCGGCCTCGATGGTGGCGTTCAGGGCAAGCAGGTTCGTCTGCTTGGCGATGGTCTCGATGGTGCCGACGATCTCCGCGATCCGCTCCGAGGCGGAGGCAAGGTCGCCGACCCGGCGGGCGGCCTCGCTGACGGCGCCGGCGATGGCCTCCATCCGGGCCAGGGCCGCCTCCACCGTGTGCCGGCCCTCGGACGTGGCGCGGTTGGTGTCATGGGCCATGTGCACCACGTCCTCAGCCCGGGCGGCGATCTCCGACACGCCGGTCACCGTCTCCTCGGTGGCGGCGGCGATGGCCTGGGCGTCCACCTTCACGTCGTTGAGCTGGTTGACCATCTGGGCGTTGGCGATGGAGGCGTCGTTGATCGCCACCGCCACTTCCACGGTCCGGTCCATCAGCAGGGCGGCAAAGCCGGCATCGTTGGCGGCGGGCCCGGCGGTGGCCGTGGCCGCCGGCTCCCCCATGCGCGCGTCCGCGGCCCGGCCCAGCAGCGCCCGGATGGCGGCGGCGGCCAG
>MOEB01000120.1 GCA_001939945.1 Aerophototrophica crusticola
GTCGACCCGGATGGACGCGACGCGCCCGTCGCGCACGTCGGCGTCCACCACGCAGGCGGCGACCCCGGGCATGGCGCCGGGCGCCACCGGGGTGGCGCGGCCCAGGCCGTCCCGCGGCTGGGCCGAGGTGAAGCGCCAGACCTGGCCGCCCCGGGGGCCGGGGAGCACCGATTGCGGCCCACCCACGCAGGCCAGGGCCGCGGCCAGCTTCACCCGCGTGACCAGGTCGGCCGAGCCGGAAAGCTCGGCCGCCACGGTGGCTGCCAGGGGCAGGGACACCGACGCCAAGGCCAGGAGGCCTGCGGCGGGGTGGGCGGCGCGCAGGGCCGCCCGCGGGGGGGGGCAGCCACGGCTCAGCGCCCCCGCGGCGTCCACACTATCAACGGTCGGCCATCTGGACGGCGTCCGTCAGGGCCTTGGCCACCGCGAGCGCGTAGCCGCCGCCGCGGTCACTGGCAACCACCCCGACCTGCGGCTGGCCGGCGAGCCGGTCCCAGGCCGTCGCCGGCTCCCGGTCCGGCAGCAGGGCGATGGTGCGCCGGCGCCCAAGGCCGCAGATGATAGTGCCCTAGCCAGGGTCCCGGCCATGGCCACGGGGCCAGATGGCCCCGGGCCTGTCTACCCCGGTTTGCCTTCCCGGGCCGCGCGGAGGAGCCCGCGGAGGGCCGACAGGACGGCGTCCGGCCGGTCGTGGTGTATGTAGTGGCCGGCGTCCGCGACGACCTCCACGCCCCCTCCAGCCTGCCCGGCCGCCTCCTCCCGCTGCAGCCGCACCCAGAGGGCCTGGGTGTCGGCGCCCCCCAGGGCTCCGGCTTCGCGCGCACCAGGCGGGCCACCGGGATGTCCCCCAGCGCGCCCGGCCCCGGCACCTGCGCCGCCGCCGCCGCCCCGGCCAGCTCGGCCCGCTCCGCCGGGGGGAACAGGAACGCCGGCAGGGGCGGGCCCGCGCAGACGTCCAGCCCCAGGCGCCGGCATTCCGCGTCCATCCGCCGGGGCCGCGCGTCCACCAGCAGGATCCCGGCAACCTTGCTGGGATGGCGCGCCGCGTAGGCCTGGACGTACTGCCCGCCCAGGGAGTGGCCCACCAGGACGTAGGGCGGCCGGGCGCCGGCCAAGGATAGGAGGCGGTCCAGCCGGTCCACAGCGGCAGCGGCGTCCACCGGGGCCGGGCCGCCCATGGCCAGGTCGGCGAGGTCCAGGACCTCCGAGCCGGGCAGGAAGTCCGCCAGGTCCCGCAGGCGGCGCGCCGCCGTGACGCTGCCCCCGTACCCCGGCCGGTCATAGGCGAAGGCCGCGGACAGGGCCGCCGCCTGGGGGAAGATGCCCGACCAGCTGTCCATGCCGTCGCCCAGCCCGGCCTCGAAGACGATGGTCGGGCCGCCCTCCCCGGCCAGCGCGTACCGGACGGGCTTTCGGTCCAGCAGCGCCGTCCGGGGCTCCCAGGGCCCGGCGCAGCTGGCGGTGGCCAGCAGACAGGCGAGGAGGGCGACCGCGCCGCGCGGCCCTGCCCGGCGCACGTCAGAACCCCACCGTGACGCCGAGGCGCGCCTGCGGCCGCCAAGTGCCGTTCCCGCCCAGGTCCCGCTCCGCGCTGACCGAGGCGGCCGCGGTGACCCCCGGCGCGGCCTGCCAGGACAGCCCCGCGTCCAGCCGCAGCAGGTCCCGGTCCCCGCGCCCCCTCTCGTGGCGGGCCAGCAGGTCCGTCGTCGGCCCGACCCGGACGGCGGTGGGCGAGCGCCGGAACTCGTGCTCCACGGCCGCGCCGAGGTGGGGGCGGAGGTTGCCCTTGGCCAACGCCAGCCGCAGCCCCGCCGTCCCTTTCAGGCCCGTGGCCGTGGCGTCCCCGTAGACGAGGGAGATCGGGCCCGTGGCCTCCGCGTAGCCGTCCGTCCTGGCGTGGGCGTAGGTCAGCGCGACGCCGGGGGACAGCGCCCAGTCCCCGAGGGCGAAGGTGTAGCCGACCCCGACCCGGGCCGCGGCCATGGGGGCGTCCGTCTCCCCCTTGGCCCGGCCGGCCGCCACGGCGCCCAGCGGCGTCCGCCGCTCGATCCGGCCATAGCTGGCCCGGCCGTACAGCAGCGAGAGGCCGACGGTGGCCCCCGCGAAGGGGTTTGCGGCCACGTGGACCGGGTGCTGCACCACTCGACCGTGGTGCAGATCCAGGGCGAGAGCTACCGGCTCAAGGACAAGCGCAAGGCCGGGCTCGTGCCCAAGAACTCCGCGGCCAAGGCCGAGAGCGCCTGAGCCGCGGCGCCCGCGGGGGGTGGGCATGCCCCCCCCCGCGACCACCAGGGTGGCCCCGTTTTCGGTTGGTGGCTCACACCACCACACTGGCCCAGTTTTCAGCTGGTGTTGACACCATGTGGGTGGCATCCCGGCATGGGTCGCGGCCGCGGGTGGCCGAGGGAGGTGCCGTGCCCCCGCCCCTCCGGATGGAAGGCCGCCATGGCCGCCGACCCGCCCTCCTGCCCCTCTTCGCCGCCACCCTCGGCGGCCCCGGCGGCGACGCCGGGCCGGGCAGCGGGTCATGCGGCTTCGTCGACGCGCCGCCCTTGTGACGGGCGCGCGGGCCGGCCGCTTGGCGGCAGCCGTGCCGCGCCATGGGCGACGGACGCCGGGGATTAACTCCTTGGCAGCGCGGCTTAACACCCTTGCGCCCGCAGATGGGGCATGCCCGTCAAGGCCCGCTTCACTATTCCGGTCCTAGGCTATCCCCAGTCCGATACTTGGGAGCCTGCCATGTCGCCGACCTTGACCCCAGGGGCATCGCGCCGGGGACCGGCCCTGGACTTCTTCTGCCTCCGCTACCGCAACGCCGTGGCCCAGGCCGCGGCGAGCGAGGGCTTGGCGCTGCTGGCGGCGCGCAAGGCCGAGGTGGACGCGACCTGGGGCTGGGCCCTGGGGCGCTGGTCGCGCCAGGCGCTCCGCTGGCGGTGCGCCGAGGCCCGGCTGGAGCTCCGGCTTCTCGGCAGGATGGAGGTTCGCGGCCACCCGGCCACCGGCGGGATGGCGGCGCTGGCCGGGAAAACGCGGCCACGTGGTAAGCGCTTCCGCCGCGCCGTGGCCGCCCGCCGCCTCGCCCTGCCCGGCTGACCGGGGGGATGGCCGTGCCCGGGCCCGCGTGACAGGTAAACCCCGGGGACCCGCCCGCGCCCATCACAGCACCAGCATCCCCGCCGCCCAGACGGCCAGGGCGGCGACCGTCCCCTGGACCAGGGTCCCGAGCGTATGCAGCCGGTACCCATCGCGGGTGGTCATGTTGGAGAACTGGGTGACCACCCAGAAGAAGCTGTCGTTGGCATGGGAGACCACCATCGCCCCGGCGCCGATGGCCACGGTGACCAGCGCCTTGGCCGTGTCGCCGCCAAGTCCCAGGGCGGGCAGCAACGGGGCCATGAGTCCGGCGGTCGTGATGATCGCGACGGTGCTGCTCCCCTGCGCCGTCTTGATGCCGGCCGCCACCAGGAACGGCAGCCAGATCCCGAGGTTGGCGCTCGCCAAGCTGTCGCCGATGACCTTGGCGATCCCGGAGTTCTGCAGGACCTTGCCGAAGGCGCCGCCGGCCCCGGTGATCGTGATGATGATCGCCGCGTCGACCACGGCCTGCCCCACCCAGCCTGAGGTGGAGAGCATCTCCCGGTCCAGCCGCCGCGGGAGCATGAGCGCCAACCCCACGCCGGCCAGGAGCGCCACGGCCGGCTGCCCCAGGAACGAGAGGACCGGCACGAGGCCGCCGGTGCCGAAGGGCTTGGCCGGCAGTTCGGCGACGGAGCGCAGCACGATGAGCAGGATGGGGACCGCGATGGGCACCAGCGACTTGGCGGCCGAGGGCGCGTCCGCGTAAGCCCGGGGGGCGTCCTGGCCGGGGTCCTCGCCGGGGCGGTACGGCTCGATGGGCACGCGGGCGGCGAACAGGACGGCGAAGGCCCAGCCGGCGGCCGTGGCGATGGCGCCGATGCCCATGCCCCACAGGATGACCAGCCCCAGGTCGGCGCCGAGGATCCCTGCCGCCGCGACCGGCCCCGGGGTCGGCGGCACCATCGTGTGGCTGGCGTAGAGGCCGAGCGCCAGCGCGACCGACGTGGCGGCGAGGCTGATGCCCGCCTTGCGCGCCACCGCCTTGTTCAGGGACGACAGGATGACGAAGCCGGAATCGCAGAAGACCGGGATGGAGACCAGGTAGCCCATGACGGACATGGCCAGCGGCGCGTTCCTCTGCCCGGTGACGCGGAGGATGCCGGCCGCCAGCCGGAAGGCGCCCCCGGACCTCTCCAGGAAGACGCCGATGATGGTGCCGGCGATGATGACGATCCCGATCGAGCCGATGGTGCCGCCGAAGCCCTCGTTCACGGCCTTCACCACGTCGGCCAGCGGCATGCCGGAGAGGATGCCGAAGCCAAACGCGGTGATGAGGAGCGCCAGGAAGGGGTGCAGCTTGAGGCGCGCGGTCGCGAGCACGATGAACGCGATGGACAGGAGCAGCAGCAGGACCAGCAGCACGGCGTGCCTCCGGGGCGACGGGGATGCCCGGGCGTAACGTGCCCGCGGCCGGCACGTTCCGGCGCCGGCGGGAAGGCCGCCATGGCGTGCCGCGCCGCGACAGGGGCCGCGGCGGCCCGCGTCAGCGGCCTGGGGGCCGGTCGACGACGAGGAGCT
>MOEB01000121.1 GCA_001939945.1 Aerophototrophica crusticola
GCCCGCGCGGCCGGCGGCCCTGCCCGGTCTGGCCCGGCGCTCGCGGGGGAGGGCGGCGGTGCCCCCGCCCTCCCCACGCCAAAGGGCCGTCCGGCCCGGCATGGGCCTACGGGACGGTCACCTGCTGCCCGCGGCGCAACGGCACCGGGGGCGGAGACGGGAAGTTCTCAAATCTGTGGCGAGGGCAGAGGGGCCGGCCGCGTCGCCGGGCCACGTCCGCGCGTGCCCCGGCTGCGGGACGGGATCCGGGATTACGGGGCAGGCGGGGCCGCGGCGGCCACCGACATGATGCCTCCCGCCTTGGCGCCGCCTCACCCCCTCTGCCCCAAGGGGGGAGAGGCGTTAGGGGTACGGGGGTAGCCGCCCCGCTTGGCGCGGCGGCGGCAGCCTTGGTTTGGCCGGCGTCGTTGGCCACCGGCGCGGCACAACAATGGTCAGGTTTCTGTCAAGGCCCAGCGCGTTGAAGTAGACCAGGGTAGGTGATCCCAGACCGGTAACAGAGTTGTTCTCGCGCTAGGATAACACCATGCCGACCAGGCCGCACCGGGGTTGGTCTTGTGGCCTACGATGGCGTCCCGGTTAACCGGAGAGGCATGATCCGGACCCTATGCCCAACAAGCGGCGCTGGTTGCGCAGCATGGCCACTTGGTATTTATATAGATATGGTTATTATACTCTCGATTCATACCCAACGAGAGCTGTGGCATGAGCGCGGTCACCGACAGACCCAGATCGGTCTTCGAGATGGTCCTGTCGTGGGCGTCGGCGCGTCCTGCTTGGCAGCGCGACGCCCTACGAAGGATCGTTGCCAAGGGCAAGCTGGACGAAGACGATCTGCTGGAACTTTCCAGCCTTTGCAAGAAAGGCTGCGGGGCAGACGGTATCGAGTTGGAGGCGATCCCGATCGGGGCCGAGCACGTGCCGGCTGCAAGGGGCGATTTGGGGTCGGTGGCCCTGGCGTCGGTCTCGGATGTTGTTGGGGTCAACCGATTGGCCCCAGGCCAGACGCTTGCCTTCCGGGCAAATGGACTCACCGTGATCTACGGGAACAATGGCGTCGGGAAGTCCGGCTATGCGCGCATCCTGAAGCGGGCATGCCGGGCGCGCTTTCCCGGCGAAATCCTCCCCAACGCCTTCGATCCCGGGGCGGCGAGGAACGCTGCCGCGACGATCGCCTATCTTTCAGCCGTAGGGCCGGCGGCGGTCCGCTGGGAGGACGGGTCAGGACCGCACCCAGTCCTCTCCGCGGTGAGCGTCTTCGACCGGGATTGCGCCAGGGTACATGTGGCGGAAAAAAACGAGGTCGCCTTCCGTCCTTTCGGACTGGACATCCCTGATGAGTTGGCGGGCCTGTGCGTGCAACTCAAGGATCTGCTGCAGGCGGAGCTGAAGGAAGCGGAGGCGGCTCGGGACGCGGCGTTCACGAAGCCAGCCTTCAGTGCTGACACGGCTGTGGGCAGAATGCTGGCGAACCTTTCCGCCCAGACGGACCTGGGGGCCCTCGCGGCGCTACGCGGCCTGTCTGACGAGGAAATGGCGCGGCTTAAACGCCTCAATGAAGATATCTCGAAAGACCCGGCCAAGGCGGCAGCGGAGCAACGTGCCCTTGGAAGCATGCTTGCCAGAATGGCGGACGGCTTGGGCGCCCAGCTGGCAGCGACGTCGGATGATGCTCTCATACGTCTATTGACCTTGGCCGAAGATGCCCGGGAGAAGAGGCGTGCCGCCCAGGCGGCGGCGGCGGCAGCCTTCGGCGGGGCGGCAATCACGGGGGTAGGAGAGAGGGCGTGGCGCAGCCTTTGGGAGGCCGCCCGCCGGTATTCGGCGGAAGCAGCGTTCCCCGGAGATCCGTTTCCTAAAGTCGAGGATGCCTTGTGCTTGCTATGCCACCAGCCGGTGTCTGCCGAGGCAGGACGTCGGATGACGGCGTTTGAAGCCTTCGTGCAGGCCGATACCGAACGGCAGGCTGCGGAGGCGGAGAAGGCGTCCCAGGACGCCCGGCGGGAACTCGCGGCCCATCCAGTGCGAATCTCTGCTTTCGCGCAGCGCCGACAGCTCATGGTTGATGACCCTGACTTGGCTGCCCGCATCCTCCGCGCGCTCGCCGTCGCGCGGCTCCGCCGAGCGCTGTGCTTGAAGGCGGTCGCCGACGGCACCGGCGCCGTCCTTCCCGAGCCAGCTGGGAGCCCGGTCCAGGCGCTGCGGAACCTTGCCGGGAAGGCCGCCCGCTATGCCGACGAATTGGCCACAGCAGCCACGGCGGACGGCCGCAAACGTCTTGAGAGGGAGAGGGACGAGCTGCGGGACCGGCTGCTACTGGAGGAGCTATTCGTGAAGGCGGAGGCGGAGGTGCGCAGGCTGCGCACTGTCGCGCTGCTCAAGCGCTGCCTGGAGGAAACGGCGACCAACGCCATCACGAGCCTCGGTAACGCCATCGCTGACCAGTTGATTACGCCCCGCGTCCGCGACCGCTTCGAAAAGGAGATTCAGAATCTCTCCGCGGCACGCGTGAGGGTGGACATTGTCCGATCCGGCGGCAGGTATGGGTCCCCGCAGTACCAGGTGCGCCTGTTTGACAATGACAAAGCGAAGGTCGCATCGGTCTTGAGCGAGGGCGAGCAGACCTGCGTGGCGCTCGCGGCGTTCCTGACGGAGCTGTCCACGGCGTCCCACAAGTCGACCCTGGTGTTCGACGACCCTGTGTCCTCTCTCGACCACCGCTGGCGCAAGAAGGTTGCGGAGCGGCTCGTGGAGGAGGCAGGAAACAGGCAAATCATCGTTTTCACCCATGATCTCGTCTTCCTGAACGACCTGCTGACGTTGGCCGACCAGCACGGTGTCGGCAACGATGCCGTTTGGCTCGCGCAGACTACGAAGGGGGCTGGCGTGGTCAACAGTGGGCTGCCCTGGGTTGGTGCCAAGGTAAAGGAGCGTGTGGACGAATTGGAAAAGGAGGCCCGCGGGGCACGCGCGCTTTACGAAGCGCAAGACGATGAGGGCTACGCCGAGGCTGCCTATAGGATTTACAGCCGGCTCCGGAGCACCTGGGAGCGGGCCCTTGAGGATGTGGCGTTCTGCAACGTCCTCAATCGGCACCGGGACTATATCAATGCGAAGGACCTCATGAAGGTGGTGGCCCTGACCGAGGCGGACGTGGAGGGTTGGTCGAGGGCTTTCAAGAAATGTTGTGACCAGACCGACGCCCATGATCCTGCGCGCGGCCGAAACGCTGCACCCCCGCCCCCTGATGAGGTCCTGAGTGACGTACAACAGGTTCTGGTTTGGGTGAGCGGCTTGAGGGCGCGCCAGAAAGCGCTGTCTGGGGATTAATGAACTCGTAGCGGTCAGTGAACGCAGGCCAATGCCTTGGGCTGGGAGCGCCGCCAACACGTTGACCTGATGGCGCAGGGAACGGCCCAGTGTCGACTGGCTCGGGAAAGAGACCTCACCCTGGCATGTCTTGGTGGCTTTCGCAATTCCCGGGTCTCCGGAACGGCCGGGGTGACATTCGGCGCTCGTATGAGCCCCGACTGCGTCTCGATTTCTAGTTCAGGATTAGGTACTTACGCTGGCTTGAACCTGGGTCTTGGTTCCGAGCCGCACAACAGTCCATCCTGTCCGTGACCTCTGGATCGAGCGGTGACACGCCTCCGGGGCACGTCGTCCGGGCCTGCCTTGTCGCTCCCCACGGCGACGACGCCCCGCGCGCCGGCCACCCGGCCGGGCACTGAGGCCAGCCGCGGCCATTCGCGGTTCATGCTGGCGACGTTGACCGAGGGCCCGGGGCTTGCGGGGCGGGCAGCCTGGGCAGCATGGCACCCCGCCAACCCTGTCGCAGAATTCGTAAGTTCCGCGACAGCATCCCGTCTTGAGCAGAGCCCTGGCTCCGAAGTGTCGCAAAACTCCGGAGCAAAATGCAGGCTTTTCGATACAAATTCGCGACGGCGCGGGAGGGGCCGGGACAGGACCCTCCCGCCACCTGCCACCCGCGGGGGGTGGCGCCCCGCCGCCGGGGCGGGGCGCCGGGGTCCCTACCCGCGCGGCCTGGGCCGGCTCCAGGCGAGCTGGAAGGCGCCGCCCTCCCCCTCCACCAGCGCCGCGTTGATGGGCTGCGGGAAGCAGGGGTCGTCGAGCGCCACCGACAGGTACTCCCGCCCCGCCTCGGAGGTCTTCCGCCAGGCCGCGCCGATCTCGACCCGGCCGGCGTGGACGCGGTAGTCGGGGTGGCCGGGCCGCCTGTCCCCCGGCTCGGGCACGAACTGCACCCGGGCGGTGAAGGAAAGGGTGCGGATGAAGCCGGTGAAGCCGTCGCCGTCGCGGGTGAACTGGCCGATGGTCGACATGGTGCCCTCCTGCTGCGCTGGGCCACGCCTGCCGCGGCCCCGTGGCG
>MOEB01000122.1 GCA_001939945.1 Aerophototrophica crusticola
GAGCCGGGCACCGGCCATCGCGCCCGGGTCACCCGCGGGCGGGCGGGCCGGGCGGAAGCGGAGGCCCCCGAGGGTGCCGCGCAGCACCGCCCAGGCCACGAGGCGCGCGTTGTCCGCCAGGGTCATGAGCACCTCGGCCGGCGGATAGGAGCGCCGCCGCAAGTAGAGCGTGTTGCGGTAGAGCAGTGCCCTGCCCGCGACCCGCGGGGTCGGGCCCGGTGGGCGGGTCGAGCCGGCCCGACACGGCGCGTAGGTGCACCGCGCCGGCCGAGGCCACCAGGTAGGCGGGCCGGGCCTCGGCCACGCGCAGGGTGACGTCGCCGTCCTCGCCCCACATCACGACGTCCGGCGAGGGCGGCGGGAAGTCGCGCAGGGTGGCGGCGGGGAACAGGTTGCCGATCAGGGCAGTGCGCCGTACCCCGACCAAGCCGTGGGCAAGCAGCCGGTCCCACCCGGCGTAGCCCGCGCCCTCCCGCCAGGCGACCTCGGGCGTGTTCATGGGCTCGCCGCCTAGCCCGCGTACCCGGCAGCACAGGAAGCCGAGACCGTGTCGCCCTCGGTGACGAGTTGGTGCAGCCTCGGCCGGATCGGCTGGGCCAGCGCGCGGCGAAAGGCGCGACCGCCTCGCGCAGGAAGGCGTCGCGGCCCACGTAGGTGCGCGCCGCCGGCCCGGAGCCCATGATCGTCCAGCGCACGTCCGGGGCGAGGATGCGCTCGAAGAAGCCGTTGCCGCCGGCCGCCCAGTCGGCGAAGGCGGCCCGCACGGCGCTGGCCGCGCCGCCTCGGGGCGGTGGGCCCGCCCCCCGGGCCGGCGGGGCCGGCCTGGGCTGTGGCTGCCACTGCGGCGAGGACAAAGGCGGCGGCGATCCCCCGGATGCCCATCATCTGTGCCTCCCGTTGGTTCACGTCTAGGCGGGACCCGGCCGGCAAGGCCGTCCGGCTTGACGTGCCCGGCGCCTGCAGCAGGGTCCGCGCGGCGAAGGATAGCCAGCGGGCATGGGCACACAATCCGCCCAATCCTGTACGCCATGGTTAGTGTGGCTGGACAATGAGCATCGACCTCGCGGGCATCTCTGCCTTCGTGGCGGTCGCGGAGGCCCGCAGCTGCCGGGGCGCGGCGGAGCGGCTCGGCGTCACGCGCTCGGCGGTCAGCCAAGCGGTGCGCAAGCTGGAGGACCGGCTGGGCGTGGCCCTGGTGCAGCGCACCACCCGCAGCGTCAGCGTGACGGAGGCGGGGGAGGCGCTGCTGCGCCGGGTCGGGCCGGCGATCGCCGAGGTGGGGCTCGCGGTCGAGGCGGCGCGCGACCTGGAGGCCGCGCCCAGCGGGCTCCTGCGCCTCGCCGTCTCCTCCATCGCCGAGCGGTTCCTGTCGGGGCCGCTGCTCGCCGGCTTCACCGCCGCGTACCCGGGCGTGCGGCTGGACGTCACCGTGACCGACAACGAGTTCGACGTCGTCGCCGAGGGCTACGACGCGGGCGTCCGCCTGGGCGAGGTCATCGGGCAGGACATGGTGGCGGTGCCCGTCTCGGGCCCCCAGCGCCAGCTGGTGGTGGCGGCGCCCGGCTACTTGGCGCGCTCCGGCGCCCCCGCCCACCCCCGGGAGCTGCCCCGGCACCGCTGCATCGGCTGGCGCCCCACGCCGCGGGCGGCGCCCTACCGCTGGGAGTTCGCGGAGGGCGGGCGGGAGTTCGACGTGGCGGTCGAGCCGGAGGTCACCACCAACGACATGTGGCTGATGGTGCGGATGGCCTGCGCGGGCGGCGGGCTCACCTTCGGGATGGAGGAGACGTTCCGGCCCTACCTGGACCGCGGCGAGCTCGTGCCGCTGCTGGAGGCGTACTGCCCGGCCTTCCCCGGCTTCTTCCTCTACTTCCCGGACCGCCGCAACATGGCCCCGAAGCTGCGCGCGCTGGTCGATCACGTGCGCTACCGGCCGCCGGCCTGAAGACCGGGCACGGGGGGCGTCGCAATCCGCGCCCCTGCCGCCCAACCGTCCGGGAAGCGACGGGGGCCACGCCCCGGTCCCCTCACCGCGGTGCTGGACGCTGCCGGATGCACCTTCGACGATGCCGTCAACGTGACCACCTTCCACACCGACCCGGAGGTCCAGTTCGGGACGGTCCTCGCCGTCTAGGACGAGGTGTTCGCCGGCCCGCCTTGCCCGAGCTGGACGGCCGTGGGCGTGAAGTGGCTGGCCGGCTTCGACTTCGAGGTCAAGGTCGTCGCCAGGGTCCCGGGCCTCGCCTGACCGCGGGCTGCCGGCTTCCCGGCCGGGAGGGTGGCTAGGTGAGGGTGGGCCGAGGCCGCCGCGCGGCAGGCAAGGGGGATACGCGGGCCTGCCCTCAGGACGGCTTGACGACCACCAGGACGGCGATCGCGAGGAGGGTGGCGACAATCCCGGCCGGCGCCATGCAAAGCGCCTCGGCGCGCGACCAGCTGCCGGGGACGGCCTGGACCGGCATCCAGGCGCAGAGGACGAGGGCCAGCCCATGACCCGGCCCCCCGGGGCGAGCCTGCCCGGGCTGGCAGGTAAGCCAGGCTTTTGGTGCGCCCGGGCCGCCGGCTGGCCTCGGGCGGCCCGTGCCCGCCGTGGGGCAGGCGCGGCCACGCGCCAAGGGGGCCGAGGGGGCAGGCGCGCCCTGCCTCCCATGCCGGCGGGCCCTCCTGTCGGCATGGCCCAGGCGGGTCGCGGAAGGCTTACTAAACCGGGGCGGGGCTCCCCGCCAGTTCTGGTACCGGCGCGGTCCCTTCCCGGCATCGGGCGTACCGCCCCTGGACCCGCCGTGCCGCGGCGCGGCGATGGTAGCGTGCCCGCGCCCGGAAGGAGGCGGGAAACATGCCACGACCCATACACCCTCCGCTGGTGCCCGCGCCGGCATGGGCGGGGGCCGCCGCGTCGCCCTGGCCGCCCGCGCTCCTGGGGCTGGCCGCGCTTGCCCTGTCCGTCTGGGCCTTCGGCGGCCAGGGGCTCTGGTTCGACGAGCTCTTCACCTTCGCCGCCACCGACCCCGCGCGCCCGCTGGCGGAGGTGTTCGCCCAGGTGGTCCTCCCCGACGTCCATCCGCCCCTCTACTACCTCGTCGCCCGCGGCTGGGCAGCGCTGGTGGGCACGTCGGAGGCCGCCTACCGCGCCCTCAGCCTCCTCGCGGCGGCGGGCGCCCTCCTCGCGCTCCACCGCGCCGAGCGTGCCTGGTTCGGGCCGGGCGGGCCCGCCGTCATGGCGGCGCTCGCGGCGGGGCTGCCTTTCACCGTGTACTTCGCCAAGGAGGCCCGCGCCTACGCCCTGCTGCTTCTGCTTTGCGCCCTGCTGCTCTGGACCACCCTCCTGCTGGTGCGGGGCCTGCGCGCGGGGCGCGTGGGCCGCGGGCTCCTGCTGGCACACCTCGCCTGCATGGTGGCGGCCTGCCTGACCCACTACTTCGGCTACGTGGCCGCCCTCTGCCACGCGCTGGTCGCGCTGGCCGCCGCGCCGCGGCCCCGGGACGCCCTGGCGCTGCTCGCCGCCTACGGGCTGGCCGCCGTCCCGCCCGCGGCCTGGCTGCTCGCCCACCTGCCCCACCTCGGCAGCCACGCGGGCGGGGCATTCTGGATCCCGTTCGAGCCGCTCGCCACCCTGGAGGGCGCGGCACGCCTGTTCAGCCGGCGGTCCGCGCTCTGGCTGGCCGCCGCCGCGCTGCTGGCCTGGTGCGCGTACCGCGCCGCCCGGTGCGGCACCCTCCCGGCCCTGGCGCGCGGGGCGGCGCCCTGGCTGCTGGCGCTGGCCGGGATGGTGGCCCTGCCGCTGCTCCTGTCGCTCCACACGCCCGTGGCGACGCCGCGCAACTACGTGGTCCTGGTGCCCCCGGCCCTGTTCCTCGCCGCAATGGCGGCCCGCGCCGCCGGCACGGGGCTGGCCCCGGCCGCCCTGGTCCTGCTCGCCGCCCTGAACCTGGGCGCCACGGCCTGGTGGGCCGCCCACGAGCGCAAGCCCGCCTGGGACCCGGCCGCCGAGCTGCTGGAAGCGCACCCCGCCTGCCGCGGCGCGACGGTGCCGGCCCACCGCTTCGCGGGGCCCGCCGAGGCGATGTACGCCTACCATGCCCGGCCGCTCGGCGTGCGCCCGGCCTTCGTGACCGGTCCCGGCGGGAGCCTGCTCCCGGGCCCCGGCGGCCGGTCGGCCCTGGAGGCGCTCGCCCCGGCGGCGCGGGCCTCCGGCTGTCCGCTGCTCTATTGGGGCGCCGGGCTGGACGC
>MOEB01000123.1 GCA_001939945.1 Aerophototrophica crusticola
GGCCCGGCTTCCTGCCACGGGGCGACGGGCAGGGCCCCCGGGGCGGCCCTCGACGCGCCGCAGGGCCCGCTTCCCGCCGCCGGCGCGAGGCCGGCGCTGGAGGAGGCGTTGGCGAGGTGCCCGTGCCGCTGGGGCCCCGGGTCCTCCCGGGGCTACTTGCCCCACTCCGGGCCGCCGTCGGTGCAGGTCTGGCCGCCGTCGACGGCCAGGGTCGCCCCGGTGATCCAGGCGGCCTCGTCGCTCGCTAGGAAGGCGATGGCCGCGGACACCTCCTCCGGCTGCCCGGCCCGGCGCAGGGGGATGCGCTCCCACGCCTTCTCCAGCAGGGCCTCGTCGCCCATGATGGCGTCCACCATGCCGGTGACCGTCAGGCCCGGCGCCACCGTGTTGGCGCGCACGCCGTGGCGGCCCATGTCGCAGGCCACTGAGCGGGTCAGGTTGGCCACCCCGGCCTTGGCGGCGCAGTAGGCCGCGTGGCTCCAGCCCCCGCCCAGGGAGGAGACGGAGCCCACGTTGACGATGGAGCCCCGGGTCCTCACCAGGTAGGGCAGGGCGGCGCGGGTCATGTAGAAGACGCCGCCCAGGTCAGAGTCCAGGCAGGCCCGCCAGTCCTCGTCCGAGGTCTCGGCCACGCTGCCCACCAGGTTCATGCCGGCGGCGTTGACCAGCGTGTCCAGCCGCCCGAAGCGCTCCGCCGCGGCGGCCACCAGCGCGTCGCAGTCCGCCCGGGCCGACACGTCCGCCGCCACCGCCAGCACCCGGCCCCGCGGCAGCCGCGCGGCCGCCTCGTCCAGCCGGGCCTGGTCGCGGCCGGAGATGGTGACCGAGGCCCCTTCCTCCAGCAGCCGCTTGGCCGCGGCCAGGCCGATCCCGGAGCCGCCACCCGTGACGATGGCGGCCTTGCCGTCGAAACGTCCCATGTCCTGTCTCCCCTGTCTTGGTCAGGCGGCAGCGGCCCGGTCCCAGGCGGGGAAGTCGGCCCCGCGGGTGGTCTCCTCCCAGGCCAGGAAGTCGGCCCGCATCTCCTCCAGCTTCGCCATGGCCACCTCGAAGGCCTCGTTGCCCAGCAGCAGGCGGCGGGGCGGCCGGTCCGCTGTCACGGCGGCCAGGATGGCGGCCGCCGCCCGCCCCGGGTCGCCCGCCTGCCGGCCGACGGAGGCGTGGTAGGCGCGGCGGGCGGCGCCGGCCGTGGCGTCATAGTCGGGGATGGGGGCCGTCGTCTCCGCCGCGGAGCCCGCCCATTCCGTGCGGAAGGCGCTGGGCTCCACCGTCATGACATGGATGCCGAGGGGGCCCGCCTCCTGCCGCAGCGTGTCGGACAGGCCCTCCACCGCGAACTTGCTGGCGGCGTAGTAGCCCACCGCCGGGAAGCCGGAGAGCCCGCCGACGGAGGTCAGGTTGACGATGGTGCCCCGCCGCCGGGCGCGCATGCCCGGCAGCACGGCGTGGATGGCGTTGGCCGTGCCGAAGAAGTTCACCTCGAACAGCCGGCGGGCCTCGGCCTCCCCCGTCTCCTCCACGGCGGCGAAGTGGCCGATGCCGGCGTTGTTCACCAACACGTCGACCGCGCCGAAGCGGGCCTCCGCCTCCGCCACCACGGCGGCGCAGCGGGCGCGGTCGGCCACGTCCAGCGGCAGGGCGAGGCACTCCGGGTGGCCGGCGAGGTCGGCCAGGGTTTCCGCCTTGCGGGCCGTGGCGACGACGCGCTGGCCGCTGGCCAGCAGGTGCGCGGCGATGCTGCGGCCGAGGCCGGTGGAGCAGCCGGTGACGAGCCAGGTGAGGGGCGTGCGTCCTTTCATGGTCGGTCTCCTCTGCGCGGGGAGGGGGTCAGGCGGCCTGGCGCGGGGCCCCGGCGGGGGAGCGCCGCACATAGCCGCGGATGTCGGGGTCGCCCTGGCACAGGCCCGGCAGGCGGGCCATGAAGTCCCGCACGTAGGGGGCCGCCATGTGGGCGTCGAAGTCGGCGGGGCCGCGCCAGTCCTCATAGACGAACCAGGCGTCGGCGTCCGTCGGCGACTGGAAGATTTCGTAGCGGAGGCAGCCGGGCTCCCGCCGGGTGGGCGCGACCAGGGCCAGCAGGCCCCGGCCCAGCTCTTCGCCCAGGCCGGGGCGGGCGGTGAAGAAGGCGACGTTTGTGACAGGGGTGCTCTGCGCGGTCATGGGTCCCTCCGCGTCGGGGGTGGGCCGTGCGGCCCCCGGGGTCGGGGGCCGCCTGGGTGGGTCAGCCGATGGCCACGCTCATGCCGCCATCGGCCATGACCACCGAGCCGACGATGAAGCTGGCCCGGTCGGAGGCGAGGAAGGCCACGATCTCCGCGATCTCCGCCGGGTCGGCGGCGCGCTTGATCGGCGCGTTCCTGCCGTGCTCCGCCAGGAAGCCGCGGCCGTCCTCCATGAAGTGGTTCAGCAGGTTGGTGACCACGTCGCCCACGCCGATGGCGTTGACCCGGATGCCGTGCTCGATCGCCTCCAGCGCCTGGGTTCGGGTGAGCTGGGCCAACGCGCCCTTGGACGCGGTATAGGCGGCGATGCCGGGGAAGGCGAAGTAGGAGGCGTATGAGGCGATGTTGACGATGGCCCCGGACCGGTTGGGGACCATGGCCTTCATGGCCTCGCGGGAATGCAGGAAGGCGCCGGTGACGTTCGTCTCCATCTGCCAGTCCCAATCCTCCCGCGTCATCTCCAGGATCGGCTTGTAGAGGATGCGGCCGGCGTTGTTCACCAGCAGGTCCAGCTTGCCGAAGCGCTCGAGCGCCGTGGCCACGGCGCGCTCGGCGCTGCCGTCCTTGGTGATGTCGGCGACCAGGGGCACCAGCCCGTCGCGGGCCAGGTCGCCCACGGCGGGGTCGATGTCCTCGGCCACCACGCGGGCGCCGCGGGCGTGCAGCAGCTCGGCCGTGGCGCGGCCGATGCCGCTGGCGGCGCCGGTCACGATGGCGACTTTGCCCTTGACCTCGTCGACGGTGGCTTGGATGCGGCTCATGGGTCCGTCTCCTGGGGGACCGGGTTGGTCCCGCCCGCGCGCCGGTCCCCGGGGGCGGCGCGGGCGGCTGGCGTCCCCCGCCCAGGTGGGGACCGGGGCGGGGGGGCCTCTTCCGCCAGATTGCTGTCCTGGCGACGCCCCCGAAGCTGGGCGGCACCGGGGGCGCGGACAATCGCGCCGGGCCTGACAGGGCCGTTAAGCCCGGCTGAAAGCCGCCCGTGCCGGCGTGTCGGCGGCGTTGCGCAGGATGGTGCCGGCGGCGCGCTCGGCCTGGCCCAGGGCGTCGCCCCCGCGGCGTGCCGCGTCGCGCCAGCGGCCGGGGGTGGTGCCCACCAGCCGGGCGAAGGCGGTGGTGAAGTGGCTCTGGCTGGCGAACCCGGCCTGCACGGCCACGACGGCCAGCCCCTCCCCCGTCCCCGCCAGCAGCCGGCAGGCATGGGCCACCCGGGCGGCGCAGACATAGCGGAGCGGGCTCATCCCCGTCTGCCGCCGGAAGCAGCGCGCGAAGTGGAAGGGGCTGAGGTTGGCGGCGTCCGCCAGGTCGCGCAGGGTGATGCGGCCGTCGATGTTGTCATGCACGTGGCGGATGACGCTGCGCAGGCGCCGGTGGCTGAGGCGGAGCGGCCCCGGCCCGTCTCCGGGAACCAGGGCCGCGGGGTCCAGCGGCACGGGCGCGCGGGGGACGGGTGGGAAGGGGGTGGGCAACGCGGCGGGCGGGGCGACCTGGCTGGCCGGGGCGGGGTGCAGCATCGGGTCCTCCTCTGGCGGCGGCCGGGCAGGCGGGGGCGTCGGGTCCGCCCGGCTGGGTGTCCCGTGGGGTCGGCGGGTCTGGCGCTTGGGGGTCCCTGTCGCGGGGTGGGGCCGCCCGGTGTCACGCGGGGGGAGGGAGGCCTCCCTGGTGTTGCCGGATTCAACAATCCGGGCCCTGTCGGCGGCAAGTTAAGAAGGCCAAAGCCAACGCCAGCGGCCCGGGCCCTTCCTACCCGGCGGCGGCCCTTCCGGTAAAAATTAGCAAAGGCCGGCGGTCAGGCCGGGCCCAGCGACCGCGCATGGGCGCGGACCAGCGGGTTCAGCCGGTAGGTGCCGGGGCTGCCCGCCTCCTCCAGCAGGGATCCGTCCAGCAGGGTGCCCAAGAGGTCCGGCAGGCCCGCCGGCCGGGCGCGGGACAGCCACAGGGCCGCGGCGGCGTCCGCCGCGGTGAAGGCCTCCGGCAGCCCGGCCAGGGCGGGCAGCAGGC
>MOEB01000124.1 GCA_001939945.1 Aerophototrophica crusticola
CCGGGGCCGTGCCGCCGCCGGAGCGGCAGGCGGCGGAGCGGGCCCTGGCCGACGGCCTGGCCCTGGGCGGGGGCGCCCCGGTGGCGGACTTCATCGCCGCCGACGTGGCCTTCCACACGGCGCTCTACCGCCTGTCCGGCAACCCCGCCATCGAGGAGACGGTGGCCACCCAGTGGCCCCACCTGAAGCGCTCCATGGGCGTGGTCCTGGCCGACGGCACCGGCCGCCCCGCCATCTGGGCGGAGCATGCCGCCATCCTGGCGGCCATCCTGCGCGGCGACGCCACTGCCGCCGCGGAGGCCGCCCGCCGCCATGCCGAACGGGCCGGCGGAGAGACCGCCCGAAGCCTTTCCCGGCGCCCCGCCGCCTGAGCCGCGGCCGGCGCCATCACCCCCAACCGGCCGCCAAGAGCCGGGAACCGGAGGAGACAGGACATGCGGCTGACCGACGAGCAACTGCGGGACTTCGACGAGCAGGGCTACCTGTTCATGCCCGGCTGCTTCACGGAGGAGGAGGTGGACGTGCTGCGCGACGAGGCGCAAGCCATCTATGCCAGCGACCGGCAGGAGGTCTGGCGGGAGAAGTCCGGCGCGCCGCGCACCGCCTTCGCCGCCCACACCTACAACGAGGCCTTCCGCCTGCTGGGCGCCCACCCAAGGCTGGTCGGGCCGGTGGAGCAGCTTTTCGGCGAGAAGCTGTACATGCACCAGTTCAAGGTGAACGCCAAGGCCGCCTTCAGCGGCGAGGTCTGGCAGTGGCACCAGGACTATGGCACCTGGGCCCGGGACGACGGCATGCCCGAGCCGCGGGCCATGAACATCGCCGTCTTCATCGACGAGGTGATGCCCATCAACGGCCCGCTGATGCTGATCCCCAGGAGCCACAAGGGGGGCGTGCTGCCGGCGGGGCACGACAAACAGACCACCTCCTACCCGCTCTGGACCCTGGACCAGGACACGGTGACCAAGCTGGCGGCGGAGGGCGGCATCGTCGCGCCCACGGGCAAGCCCGGCGGGGTGCTGATGTTCCACGGCAATCTGGTGCACGGCAGCGCCGGCAACATCACGCCCTTCGGCCGCACCATCGTCTATTTGACGCTCTGCGCCGTCTCCAACCACATCCGCAAGCCCACCCGCCCCGACTGGATCGCCCACCGGGACTTCACCCCCATCGAGCCGGTGGCGGACGACGCGCTGCTGGCCTATGCCCGGTCGCGGCGCGCCATGGCGGCGGAATAACTTCGGAGTAGGGGGAGAGCGCCCATGAACCTGCACCACCTGCTGCAACAGCGTGCCGCCGCGGGGCGGCCGGTGCGCGTCGGCCTCATCGGGGCCGGCAAGTTCGGCTCCATGTTCCTGTCCCAGGTGCCCACCACCCCTGGCCTGGAGGTGGCCGTCATCGGCGATTTGGACCCCGACCGCGCCCGCGCCGCCTGCCGCGCCGTGGGCTGGGACGAGGGGCGGGTCGCCGCGACCGCCTTCGTGGACAGCGGCGTCCAGGCCTGTCAGCGGGACGGAGTGGAGGTGGTGGTGGAGGCCACGGGCCACCCCGCGGCCGGCATCCACCACGCCCTGGCCGCCATCCGCGCCGGCAAGCATGTGGTGATGGTGAACGTGGAGGCGGACGTGCTGGCCGGCCCGCTGCTGGCGGAGGAGGCGCGGGCTGCCGGCGTCGTCTATTCCATGGCCTATGGCGACCAGCCGGCCCTGACGTCGGAGCTGGTGGACTGGGCCCGGGCCACGGGCTTCCGGGTGGTGGCCGCCGGCAAGGGCACCAAGTACCTGCCGCTCTACCACACGGTCACCCCCGACGACGTCTGGTCCCATTACGGCCTGACCCCCGCCGAGGCCAAGGCGGGCGGCATGAACGCCCAGATGTTCAACAGCTTCCTGGACGGCACCAAGTCCGCCATCGAGATGGCGGCGATATCCAACGCCTGCGACCTGGCCGTGCCGCGGGACGGGCTGCTGTTCCCGCCCTGCGGCGTGGACGACCTGCCCCACGTCCTGCGCCCGCGGGAGGCCGGCGGCGTGCTGGAGCAGGCGGGCATGGTGGAGGTGGTGAGCAGCCTGGAGCGGGACGGCCGCCCCGTCTTCCGCGACCTGCGCTGGGGCGTCTATGTGGTGCTGGAGGCGCCCAACGACTATGCCGCCGCCTGCTTCCGGCAGTACGGGCTGAAGACGGACGCGTCGGGCCGCTACGCCGCCATGTACAAGCCCTACCATTTGATCGGGCTGGAGCTGGGCATCAGCGTGCTGTCCGCGGCCCTGCGGAACGAGCCCACGGGGCAGACCCGCGCCTGGAACGGCGACGTGGCTTCCGTCGCCAAGCGCCCCCTGAGGGCGGGGGAGATGCTGGACGGGGAAGGCGGCTACACCGTCTGGGGCAAGGTGCTGCCGGCGGCCCATAGCGCCGCGGAGGGCGCCCTGCCCATCGGCTTGGCCCACAAGGTGAAGCTGCTGCGCGACGTGCCCGCGGGCCAGGTGGTGCGCTGGGCGGACGTGGAGGTGGCGGACAGCGAGGCGGTGCGGATAAGGCGGGAGATGGAGCGCCGCTTCGCCCCCGCCCCGGCCAAGGCGGCGGAGTGATGGTCATGCGCGTCGCCCTGCTCGGCACCGGCATCATGGGGGCGCCCATGGCGGCGAACCTGGCACGGGCCGGCCTTGCCGTCACCGTCTGGAACCGCACCGCGGACAAGGCCAAACCCCTGGCGGACTTGGGCGCCATTGTCGCCCCGGACCCCGCCTCGGCCGTGGCGGGGGCGGACGCGGTCATCACCATGCTGGCCGACGGCCCCACGGTGGACGCGGTGCTGTTCGGGCCCGGCGGGGCCGCGGCGGCGCTGAAGGACGGCGCCCTGGTGGTGGACATGTCCTCCATCCCGCCCGCCACGGCCAAGGCCCATGCGGCAAGGCTGGCGGAGCGGGGTTGCGGCTACCTGGACGCCCCGGTCAGCGGGGGGGAGGTGGGGGCCAAGGCGGGCACCCTGGCCATCATGGCCGGCGGCACGGCGGCGGATTTCGCCCGCGCCGCCCCACTCTTCGCGCCCCTGGGCAAGGCCACCCATGTGGGCCCGGCGGGCAGCGGGCAGGTGGCCAAGCTGGCCAACCAGGCCATCGTCGGCATCACCATCGGCGCCGTGGCGGAGGCGCTGCTGCTGGCGGAGGCGGCGGGCGCCGACCCGGCCGCCGTGCGCCAGGCCCTGATGGGCGGCTTCGCCGACAGCCGCATCCTGCAGGTCCACGGCAACCGGATGGTGGAGCGGACCTTCGTCCCCGGCGGCAAGGTGTCCACCCAGGTTAAGGACATGGCGACCATCGTCGGCGTGGCCCGCGACCTTGGCCTGGAACTCCCCTTCTCCGAGCTGGGCAGCGCCCTGTTCGCCGCCCTGGAGGCGCGTGGCGAGGGCCTGCGCGACCACAGCGCCCTGTTCCTGGAACTGGCCCGCCGGAACGGCCGGGCCTGAGCGCGCCGGTGTCAGGGGACGGGCTGGAACGACCGGGACATGCGGGCCACCAGGGGCCCGTACGCCTTGCGCTCCGACTGGGAATAGTCGAGCTGGAAGGTGTTGACCCGGGTGCGCGCCTCGGACAGGACGACCTTGTAGTAGAACACCTTCCCCTTGTGCAGGCCCGAGAGGACCAGCCAGTCGTCCGCGACGCGCCGGTAGATGCCGCGGGCGCCCTTGGCGGCCACATGGTCGCCGGCGGCCTCCGCCAGCTCCCTGGTCGTCCAGCCGCCCGTGTTGGGCCGTGATTCCAGCGTGAACTCGGACGCCCCGTCCTTGGCAACGAACCGGGCCGGCCCGTCGCCCCCCTGCCGGGAATAGTGGCCCGCCGGGTAGTCGATCGTCACCGGGGAGCCGGGTACCCGCACGGTCTCGAACGCGGTGTCGGCACGCGGGGCGGCGTGCGCCTGGGGCGCGGCCAGCGCGAACGCCAGCAGGGCCAGGGTGCGGCGGGTCAGGGCCGTCATGGCAACCTCCGGGGTGCTTGGGAGGCCAGGGACCCTAGGGAAGGCGGCCTGCCGGGGCAACAGCCGGGCCCCGGACTCGACCTCTGCCACACCCCCACCCCTTCCGCGGGCGGTATCGCGACGCGTCACGCCGCCGGGTCGGCCGTCCGCAGGCGCAGGGTGACCACGGCGGCCACCGTCCCGTCGCCGGCACCGGCCAGCGCCAGCCCCGCCGCGTCGGCGCCGCTGGCCACCAGGGTCTCCC
>MOEB01000125.1 GCA_001939945.1 Aerophototrophica crusticola
GGCCTGGGGCGTCGGGTCCGCCCCCTGCCCAGGGACGCGCCGCCAACCCGGACGGATCTCGCGATCCCCCGCGACCGGTCTTGCCGACCGGGGCGCGCACGCTGGCGCCGGACCGGGTCTAGGCCATGATGTCCCTGGCGAGGCTGAGCACCTTCGGCAGCGAGGCCAGTATCTCCTGGCTGACCGCGTGGACGAAGGTAAGCCTCCGCCGAGCGCCGCCTTGTTCCGTTGGCATGGTGGGCTGATGTTTGCGGGGCGCGTCTTCGCGCGGACGCAAACGAGTAGCAGAGGTCATGGCTTGCCAGACGTGAAGCGGCTCGACCGGGGAAAGTTCATCTGGCCGGCCCCGAGCGGCGGCTGCGTGGCCATCTCCGGGGCCCAGCTCGCTTATCTCCTCTCCGGGACCGATTGGCGGAACCCGCGGTACACGACGGGGCCCGGATCGCCACCCTTGCCCTGGAGATCGAGAAGCTCCGGCGGGAGCTCTACGGCCAACGCTCCGGGCGCAAGGCGCGGCTGCTCGACCAGTTGGAGTTGGAGGAGCTGGAGACGGCGGCCGGCGAGGACGAGCTCGCCGCCGAACGGGCCGCCGCGCGGGCAACGGCCATCGCCCCGTTCACCCAAAAGCGGCCGGCGCGCAAGCCGTTCCCCGGGCACCTGCCGCGCGAGCGGGTCGTCATCCCGTCGCCCGCCAGCTGCCCGTGCCGCGGGTCGGCCCGCCTGTCCAGGCTGGGCGGGACGGTGACGGAGAGCGCCGAGCGCGTCCCGGCGTCCTGGAAGCTCATCCGGACGGTGCGGGAGAAGGTGCGCTGCCGGGACTGCGAGCGGGTCAGCCAGCCGCCGGCGCCGTTCCACGCCACGCCCCGGATGTTTAGGGGCGCTGGCAGGAAGCCTCACGCCAACACCCACTCCCATGGTTGGGCGCGCGCCAAGTCCAGGCAGGCCGCGACGTAGCTGGGCGAAAGCCAGACGATGAGCGCAACGACGCCCGACGCCAGCAGGCAGATAGCCAAAGTAATAAACGGTCCCGGTCGACCATGCCGCCGCCAGGACATACAGGGCGAAGACCCCGCCGGCGAGTGCACGCCCGTCGCTGACCAGGCCCGGCACGGCCGCCAGCGCCCCGAAGGCCGCGATGACGCGCGGTGATGAATAGAGCGACAGCGTGGCGACCACATAGGTGATGACCAACAGCACGACATGGTCGGCCGACACGCTGAGGTATGTGATGACCGGTGACAGGGCGCCATGGGTAACTTGGTCACCCAGCGTCCGGGCGGAGGCGACCTGGGACAAGGCCCACGCGAGAAGGACACTGGCGAGGAGCACGACCGAGAGCGCCTGTGCCGCCTGGAACAGGCGCATTGCCCCCATGCATCGCTCTGCCCGGTCCAGGTCGACGTGCCACACCTCAGGGTTCCGTGTCCCCGCCGGCCCGTCCGCGAGCGGCAATTGTGCGTCGGGTGCGGTATGCGGCAAGCTTCGTCTCCGGTCTTCCACCGCGCGGCCCGCGGCCCTGGGTGGCGATGTTCAGCGTAGCAGGGTGAGGGGCCGGTGGCGGTACACCGTGGCCTAGAGCTCGAGCTCCGCGCTTATGGCCTCCGCCATCTCAACGATGAGAGCCCGGGTGCGTTGGAGGCCGCACGTGCCGCGGCGAACTCGGCCAGCAGGTGCTGCAGCCGCAGGGCGGCGCATCGTATGGGCTCGTCCCACCTGGGGCGCGCCCACCCCCGACATCGCCCGGAGGCGCGCAGCGGGTCAACCATGCTTCCCATCAGCAGACGCCGATTCATCCCGCCCCCAGGGTCGCCTCCATCCGGCCACCTGTCCACACCTGCATGCGCCGATTCTCGACGGTCTCTCGGATGCGACCTCCTGCGGCAAGTAACGCGTGCGGAGATTGCCAAGCCTTCTCAGTTAACTTACCTCTCCAGGTGGAGAAAGCAGGTAATAAACTCGTGCCCAGCGGGCCAGGGAGGTCGGCATGTCAGCCGGGGATCGGCGGCTCTTGCGCGTGTTCATCTCCTCACCGTCGGACGTCCGCCCGGAACGGCTGATCGCCGAGCGCCTGGTCCGGCGCCTGGAGCGGGAGTTCGCCTGCCATCTTTGGGTCGGGCCGGTGATCTTGGAACGGGAGCCTCTGCTGGCGGCGCCCCCCTTCCAGGACTTGCGCAACATCCCGCCGCCTCGCAGCACCGACATCGCCGTGGTGATCCTCTGGTCCAGCCTGGGCATGCCTCTGCCGGTCGACGACTTCCGGGGCGCCGTCTCCGGAAAGGTCCCCGTCACCGGCACGGAGTGGGAGTTCGAGGATGCCCTCGCCGCCTGCCGCGCCGATGGGCGCCCGGACCTGCTGGTCTATCGCAAGACCGCCCCGTCTTCGCCCCGCTCGATTACGACGCGGCGCTAGTGAGCCAAGCTGCCTTGCGGGAGTTCGCCGACGTCACCGCCTTCGAGGAGCTGCTGGAGGCGAACCTGCGTGCCCTGCTACTGCGCCGGCTGGAGGGGGAGGCGCCGGCGGCCGGGGAGATGGCGCCGAAGCTGTGGCATGAGAGCCCGTTCCGTGTGTTGTCATCCTTCGAGCCGAAGCACGCGCCAATCTTCTTCGGCCGCACCCGGGCGCGCAACCAGTTGCGCGAGCTGCTGGCCCGGCAGGCGGCTCGGGGCACCGCCTTCGTTCTGGTCCTGGGGACATCCGGCTCTGGCAAGTCGTCGCTGGTCAAGGCCGGCCTGCTGCCCGACCTGATGCTGCCGGGCCTGGTCGGCCGGGTGGCGCTCTGCCGATATGCCGTGTTCCGGCCAGGCGACGCGCCGGGCTCGCCGCTGGCGTCCCTCGCCAATGCCATGCTGGCAGAGACGGCGCTGCCATAGCTGGTGGGGCTGTGCTACCCCCCCCGACCGGATCGCTGCCCAGTTGGGCGTGAGCCCGGACCAGGTGGTGTTCGCGGTGGACCAAGGGCTGGCTGCGGCGGCCGGCTTGGCAGGGTTGGCGGCCGGGGCGGAGGCGCGGTTGGCGCTGGTGGTGGACCAGCTGGGTGCTGGTGGTAGACGAGACTGGCTTCCGCAGGCAGGGGAACGCGTCGTGCGGCGTGGGCCGCCAGTACACCGGCTCGGCGGGCAAGGTCACCAACTGCCAGGTCGGGGTTTTCGCCGCCTACGTCTCGCCCAAGGGCCATGCGCTTGTGGACCGCCAGCTCTACCTCCCCAAAGCCTGGACCGACCAGCCGGGCCGCCTGGCCGCGGCGCTCGTGCCGGGGGGCAAGGCGTTCGCCACCAAGCCGGCCATCGCCGCGGGGATGGTGCGCCGGGCGGTCGCAGCCGACGTGCCTATCGCCTGGGTGGCGGCAGACAGTGTCTACGGCACCTGGGAGCTGGAGGACACCCTGCATCGGGCCGGCAAGGGCTATTGTGCTCGGCGTCACCGGCAGCCACCACGTCAAGACGTGGGACCTGCCGGTCCCGGTCGGTGGCACCGCGGCGAAGGTTGCCAAGGCACTGCCGCCGGAGGCCTGGGCGCGCCTGCCGGCAGGGGACGGCTCCAAGGGCCCCAGGCTGTACGACTGGGCGTACCTGGAGCTGGCGCACCTGGGGCCCGGGATGTACGGCGGGGCGGAGGGGCTGGGCACCTGGACGCGCGGCTTGCTGGTGTGGCGGCCCCCGGGCGACGGGGCGCTCGCCTATTTCGCCACCTAGTGCCCCAAGGGCACGCCGCTGGCGACCCTGGCCCTGGTGGAGGGCCGCCGCTGGGCCACCGGGGACGCCTCCGGGACGGCCAAGACCGAACTCGGCCTCGTCCACAACGAGACCCGCAGCTGGCAGGGCTGGTACAGTCACGTCACCCTGGTGATGCTGGCCTTCGCCCTGCTGGCCGTGGTCCGCCACAAGGCCGACGCCCTCGCGCCGCCCCAAAAAACCAAGTCGCGAGTACGAGGCGGTGCAGGGCATGGCCCTTGCCGGGGTGGGCGAGGCGCTGGGCCACAAGGCCACCTTCTTCGCCAACGCCAGCGACCCGGGCAAGGAGTTGCTGCGGGTGGGCCTGCATGGCACCATCGGCGGGCTGGCCCCGGCGGCCGGCGGCGGCAGCTTCGGCTCGGGCTTCCTGGCCGCGGGCTTCTCCGCCCTGGCCGGGCCGCTCGTTAGGACCGGCGATGGGATCGCCCTAGGCACTGCTAAGAGCGCGTAACAAAACCGGCGCGG
>MOEB01000126.1 GCA_001939945.1 Aerophototrophica crusticola
GGCGCCCGGCCGGCGCCCGGCCGGCGGCGCCCCCGCCGGCCGCCAGCGCCTACCTGAAGCCGAAGGTGCGCGGCACCCACAGCGCCAGGTCGGGGAAGAAGACGACCGACAACACCGCCACGGCCATGGACGCCACCAGCGGCAGCACCCAGCGGACGGTGGATTCCATGCTGATGTTGCCGACGCGCGCCGTCACCATCAGGTTCACGGCCATGGGCGGCGTGAACTGGCCGATCGCCAGGCACATGGTCATCACCACGCCGAACCACACCAGGTCCCAGCCGAACGCCTTGGCGACCGGCGCGAACACCGGGACGAAGACCAGGTAGATGGAGATCGCGTCGAGGAACATGCCGGCGACCAGCAGGAACGCCACGATCAAAAGGATGGCGACCGTGTCGTTCGCCGACATCGACACCAGCGCGTGCGCCACGGCCTCGAACGAGCCGATGGCGGATCCCGCGTGGGCGAAGACGGCGACCAGCGCCACGATGATCATCACCACGGCGGAGACCTCGGCCGCCTCGCTCACCGCCTGCCAAAGGGTCCGCAGGTCCAGCGTGCGGTAGACGAACATGCCGACCGCCAGGCCGTAGGCGGCGGCGATGACCGCGGCCTCGGTCGGGGTGAACAGCCCCGAGCGCATGCCGCCGAGGACGACCACCGGGGCCAGCAGGCCCCAGCTGGCCTCGCGCAGGCACCGCCAGAGATCGAGCCGCTCCTCGCCCCCGCCGCCGCCCCAGCCGTGCCGGCGGGCGAGCCACAGGGTCGGCACCATCAGCGCCACGCCGGCCAGGATGCCCGGCACGATGCCGGCCGCGAACAGCGTCGGCACCGCCACGCCCTGCATCAGGACGGTGTAGATGATGAAGGCGACGGAGGGCGGGATCAGGATGGCGGTCGAACCGGCCGCGGCGATNGCCCTGCCGCGTCATCGCCGGCAGCAGCACGGCGGCCACCGCGGCGGCGTCCGCCGGGCCGGAGCCGGAGATGCCGCCCAGGAACATGCACACGACGATGGCGACCAGCCCCAGCCCGCCCCTGCGGTTGCCGATCAGCGCCTGGGCCACCCGCACGAGGCGGATGGCGATGCCGGCGCGCTCGAACAGGATGCCGGCCAGGATGAACACCGGCAACGCCAGGAGCGGATACTTGGCAACGCCCGAGTAGACGTTGATGGGTATCGACATCACGCCGAGCTGCTGCGCGGTGATGACGACCATGCCGGTGAGCCCGAACGCCACCGCCAGCGGGGCGCCCAGGAACAGCAGCAGGAACATGCCGCCGAACAGCAGGAAGGTCGGATCAAGCCACATCGCCCCCCCCTTCCCCCGCGCGGCGGGAGCGCAGCCAGCGGCCGGCCATGCGCAGCGCGATGGCCAGCGACAGCAGCGGAAGCCACATCCAGTAAAGCCACATGGGGATGGCCATGCCGGGCGAGACGTCCTCGAAGCGCCAGGCGTCGTGGGTCTGCACCGCGCACAGCCAGGCCAGCCAGACGAAGGTGCCGGCGGAGAGCAGCTCGACCAGCAGGTCGACCATGGCGCGCCGGCGCGGCCCCAGCCGGTCCACCAGGATGGTGATGCGGATGTGGTGGTTGCCGGCCGCCGCCGCGGCGGCGCCGAAGAAGGTCATGGCGACCATCAGGAAGACGGCGAACTCCTCGCTGAAGGCCAGGGAGGCGTTCGTGAAGTAGCGGACGAGGACGTTGGCGAAGACGATGGCGGTCATGGCCGCCATGCAGAAGGCGGCGATGGACGCCTCGACCTTGGGGGGCAGCCACGGCCGCGGCTCGGCGGGGGCCGCGGCGCCGGGCGGATCGGGTTGGGGCATGGGACGCTTCCGTCGGGAGGGGGTCAGTGCTTGGCGACGACGGCCTGGGCCTTGGCCACAAGGTCCTGCCCGATGATCGGCGTCCATTTGTCGTAGACGCCCTGCACGGCCTTGCGGAACACCGCGCGTTCCCCCGGCGTGAGGTCGATGGTTTCGACGCCCTCGGCGGCGAGCTGCTTCAGGACGGCGTCGCCCGCCGTCAGCACGCCCTCGCGCGCGAGCGCGATGTTTTCCCTGGCAGCGTCGAGCGCCGCCTGCTTGACGATGGCGCGGTCCTCCGGGCTCCAGCTGTTCCAGACGTCCCGGTTGACCGCGAAGATCAGCGGGCTGGCGATGTAGTGCCACATCGTCATGTGTTTCTGGTTCATGGTGTGCAGCTTGGCGCTGACGAAGATGGAGACGGCGTTCTCCTGGCCGTCGACCGCCCCGGTGGCGAGCGCCGGCAGGGCATCGCTCCAGGTCATCTGCGTCGGGTTGGCGCCGATGGCCGTGAAGGTGTCCAGCAGGATCGGCGAGCCGACGCAGCGGATCTTCAGGCCCTTGATGTCCTCGGGCGTGCGGATCGGCCGCTTGGAGTTGGACACCTGGCGGAAGCCGTTGTCGCCCCAGGCGAGGCCGACCGCCCCCTTCGACTCGAGGACCCGGAAGATCTCCGCGCCGACCTCGCCGCCGGTCAGGGCGTCCAGGGCGGCCGCGTTGGGCACCAGGAAGGGAAGGCCGAACAGGCTCAGCTCCTTCACCTGCGACGACCAGTTGTTGGTGCCGCTGACGCTCAGGTCGATGGCGCCCTGGCGCAGCGCGCCGAACTCCATGGTCTGGTTGCCGCCGACCAGCGAGGGGCCGGGGAAGACGCGCACGGTGATGCGCCCCCCGGTGCGCTCGGTCACCAGCTCGGCCCAGCGTTCGGCCCCCACCCCCCAGGGCGACGGGCGCGCCAGCACGGTCGAGAGCTTGTATTCCGCCTTGTAGGCCTGCGCGCCGGCCGGTGACGGCCCGGCGAAACCCAGCCCGGCCAGGGCCGCGACCGCGGCCAAGAGCTTCCACTTCCTCATTTCAGGCGTCCTCCTGTTCGGTTTTTGTGCCGCCGGGCCGCTGCCGGGGCCGGTTCGTTACGGGCTTGCCCACAGGGCCTGCTCGATGCGGCGCGCCTCCCGCTTGAGGGCGGCGACGATGGCCGGGATCCGCTCGGGGCCCATGCGCCCGGTGATGGCGGCGACGCTAAGCGCGGCCATGGGGGCACCGCCGGCCGTCATGACGGGGACGGCCACCGCCTGCATGCCCGGGATGATCAGCCCGGGGTTGGCGGCGTGGCCCTGGGCCCGCGCCTCCTCGACCAGCCGCTCCAAGGTGCCGGGGGCGTCGTTGTAGTAGGACCGCGCGTGCGGCGTCACCTGGGCCGCCACGCGCTGCCACTCGCCGTCGGGCAGGAACGCCAGCAGGGCCAGGCTGCCGGCCCCGACCCCCAGCGGGCGGCGGGCGCCCACGTGCAGCGTCAGGGTCTTGATGGGGTAGTCGCCCTCCTGGCGGTCGGCGCACAAGGATTCCAGCCCCAGGCGCACCGTCAGGTAGGCGGTGTCGCCCGTCTCCTCGGCGACGCGCTCCAGGGCGGCACGGCCGAGGTCGCGCAGCACGCTGCCCTCCACCGATATCCAGCCGGCGGCCAGCAGCTCGATCCCGAGGGCATACAGCTTGGTGGACGGGTCGCGCCGGACGAGCCCCTGGCGCTCCAGCGCGCCCAGCAGGCGCAGGGCCGTGGCCTTGTGCAGGGAGGCGGCGGCGGCCAGGTCGGTCAGGCGGGCGCCGCCCTGGCGCGCCACCAGCGCGCGCAGCAGTCGCGCCGCCCGCTCGACGGAGCGCGTCTCGCCGGCGTCGGCGGGAAGCTCCCGGGATGGCGATGGCTGTCTCATACAATGAAACCTTCATGCGGCGGCGTCGCCTGGGGTTGCAGTCCGACACTGCCTCGGTTTTTTCCACTTGTCAAATAATAGTCGGGCTGTTCTAGTGAAACTGCAAGCCGTAAAGAGTTTTATACAGTGAAACTTTATGCCCCCACAATACCCGGGATGCCCGATGCCCCGCCGGGCCCCGGGCCTGCCGCCGACGCCGTGACCGCCGCCAGCGTCACGCGCCCGGGGCCGGATCGGCGCGGCATGGTGCCGGCCGCGCCCCCTGGGGGCGTCGGGGGCACG
>MOEB01000127.1 GCA_001939945.1 Aerophototrophica crusticola
AGGCCACCAGCGCCGGGGCCCCCGCCGGGGCCGGCCCGGGGGCGTCACGCCGGGGCAGCAGCAGGACGGGGCGGCCGGCGCCGAAGACCACCTGCTCCGCCAGGTAGGCCAGGGGCCCGCCGGGGCTGCCCAGGGCCATGACCGTGAGGTCGTGCACCCGGGCCTGGGCGACCAGCAGGTCGCCCAGGCAAGGCTCCGCGCAGCTGGCCGTGGAGACCGTCGGCGCGGCGCCCGTGGCCGACCGCAGCTCCCCCAGGCAGGCCTCGGCCGCCGCGGCGGCACGCCGGCGGGCCTCGGCGACCATGCCGGGCAGGTCGAGCAGCGCGTTGGCGAGCGCGTTCGAGGGCACCGCGAGGTCGGTTTCCACCCGCAGGGCGGTGAGGGAGGCCCCGAGCGCCCCGGCGAGGGCCGCGGCCGTCCCGGCGGCGCCCGGCGGCGTGGCCTCCGGATGGCCGATGACCGGCAGCAGGATGTCCTTGAACCCCATGGTTTGCCTCCCTCGTGTCGTGGCACGGCGCACCGGCCGTCGTCCCCCATGTCGGGGCGCCCGGGTCCCGTGTGAAGGCCCGCCGGCCCGGCCGGGCATCCCCGGCGCGCGCTTTTGACCTGGGTCAATTCCCGGTGAACCGGCCTCTGGCACGCTCCGCCCCGCTCAACCCAGGCAAACCGGTGCCAACCATGCTCAGCAGGCCCATGATGACCGTGCACGACGTGTCGGCCGTCCTGAAGGTGTCGGAGGAGACGGTGCGCGAGTGGATCCACGCGAGGGACCTGCGCGCCATCCGCTTCGGGCGGGAGTGGCGCGTCGCCGTGCGCGACCTGGAGAGCTTCCTCAACGCCCGCGCCAACCGCCCCGCCGAGGGCTGAGGGTGGCCGGGGCGCCTGGGACAAGACCGGGAGGTTGGACATGCAAGCTGGTGAGGCCACGCCGGCCGTACGGGAATGCGCGCCGCCAGGGATGCCGCCCCTGGCCGACGTCCCGGCCTGGCACGTGCTGGACGTCGGGCAGGCGCAGGCCCTGCTGGGCGCGGGGGAGGGCGGGCTGACCGACACGGAGGTAGGGGAAAGGCTGCTGCGGCACGGCCCCAACAGCCTGCCCGCCCCGCCCGCCCGCGGGCCGCTGCGGCGGTTCGCGGCGCAGTTCGACAATTTGCTGATCCAGGTCCTGCTGGCCGCGGCGGCGGTCACGGCGGTGCTCGGCCACTGGACGGACGCCGGGGTGATCCTGGCGGTCTGCGTGCTCAACGCGGCGGTGGGCTTCGCGCAGGAGGGCAAGGCCGAGCAGGCGCTGGGGGCGATCCGCGCCATGCTGTCGGCCAACGCCACCGTGCTGCGCGGCGGGCGGCGGCAGTCGGTGCCGGCCGAGCGGCTGGTGCCCGGCGACTTGGTGCTGCTGGAGGCCGGCGACAAGGTGCCGGCCGACCTGCGGCTCGCCTGGTGCAAGAACCTGCATGTCCAGGAGGCGGCGCTCACCGGCGAGTCCGTGCCGGTGGGCAAGGGCACGGGCCCCGTGGCCGCGGACGCGCCGCTGGGGGACCGGGCCTGCATGGCCTTCTCCGGCACGCTGGTCACCCATGGCCAGGGGCGCGGCATCGTCGTGGCCACCGGCGCGTCCACGGAGATCGGCCGGATCAGCGGGATGATGGCGCGGCTGGAGGAGCTGCAGACGCCCCTGCTGCGCCAGATGGCGGTGTTCGCGCGCACCCTGGCCGCGGTGGTGCTGGGGATCGGCGCGCTGGTCTTCGCCGGCGGGGTGCTGCTGCACGGCTATGGCGCGCGGGAGCTGTTCATGGCCGTGGTCAGCCTGGCCGTCGCCGCCATCCCGGAGGGCCTGCCCGCCATCCTGACCATCACCCTGGCCATCGGCGTGCAGCGCATGGCCCGCCGCAACGCCATCATCCGCCGCCTGCCGGCGGTGGAGACGCTGGGTTCCGTCTCAATCATCTGCACCGACAAGACGGGCACGCTGACCCGCAACGAGATGGTCGTCCGCACCGTCGCCGTCGCCGGCGGCAGCGTGGCGGTGGGCGGGACCGGCTACGGGCCGCGGGGCGGCTTCAGCCTGGACGGGCAGGACCGCCTTCCCGCCGGGGTGGGCGGGCTGGTGGAGCTGGCCCGCGCCGGGGCGCTGTGCAACGACGCCGTGCTGCGGGAGGACGCCGCCGGCTGGGCCGTGGAGGGCGACCCCATGGAGGGGGCGCTGCTGGCCCTGGCGCACAAGGCCGGCATCGACCCGGCCGCGGAGGGACGCCGGCTGCCCCGGGCCGACCTGGTCCCGTTCGATTCCGCCCACCGCTTCATGGCGACGCTGCACCATGACCATGACCATGACGGGGGCGGGACCATCTACGTGAAGGGCGCCCCGGAGCGGGTGCTGGCCATGTGCGCCGCCTTGCGCGCCGCCGACGGCGGCACCGTCCCGCTCGACAGGGACGGCTGGCTGGCCAGGGTGGAGGCGCTGGCCGGGCAGGGCCAGCGGGTCCTGGCCCTGGCGACGCGCCCCGTGGCGCCGGGGCACCGGGAGCTGCGGTTCGACGACGTGGAGGGCGGGCTGGTGCTGCTGGGCCTGGTCGGCATGATCGACCCGCCCCGGGACGAGGCCGTGGCCGCGGTGCGGGACTGCCGGGCCGCCGGGATCCGGGTGAAGATGATCACCGGGGACCATGCCGCCACGGCCCGGGCCATCGCGGCCCAGCTCGGGCTGGAGAACGCGGGCGCCGCCCTGACCGGGCCGGAGATCGAGGCCCTGGGCGACGCCGAGCTGGCGGCCGTGGCCCCGGGGGTGGACGTCTTCGCCCGCGCCAGCCCGGAGCACAAGCTGCGCCTGGTCCGGGCGTTGCAGGCGCAGGGCTTCACCGTTGCCATGACCGGCGACGGGGTGAACGACGCCCCGGCCCTGAAGCGCGCCGACGTGGGCGTCGCCATGGGGCAGAAGGGGACGGAGGCGGCCAAGGAGGCCGCGGAGATGGTGCTGGCCGACGACAACTTCGCCTCCATCGCCTGGGCGGTGCGGGAGGGGCGGACGGTCTATGACAACCTGAAGAAGGCCATCGTCTTCCTGCTGCCGGTGAACGGCGGGGAGGCGACGAGCATCGTCATCGCCCTGCTGGCGGGCCTGTCCATGCCGATCACGCCCCTGCAGATCCTCTGGGTCAACATGGTCAGCTCCATAGGCCTCGCCCTGGCGCTGGCCTTCGAGCCGGCGGAGCCCGACGTAATGGGGCGCCCGCCCCGCCCGGCGGGGGAGGCGCTGCTGTCCCGCTTCCTGGCCTGGCGCGTGCTGTTCGTCTCCGCGCTGATGACGCTGGGCATCTTCGGCATGTTCAAGTGGTCGCTGCTGAACGGGGCGGACGAGGACACGGCCCGCACCGTGGCGGTGAACACGCTGGTGGCCATGGAGGTGGCCTACCTGTTCAGCGTGCGCTACCTGCGGGCCCCGTCGCTGACCTTCCGCGGCATCCTGGGCACAAGGCCGGTGCTGCTGGCGGTGGCGGCGGTAGCGGCGCTGCAGCTCCTCTTCACCTACGCCCCGTTCATGGGCGTGCTGTTCCACACCCGGCCGCTCGGGCCGGCCGAGCTGCTGCCCATCCTGGCCGCCGGCGTGCTGCTGTTCGCCGTGCTGGAGGTGGAGAAGCTGGCCGTGCGCCGGTGGGGCCGCGACCTGTGAGGGTTCACAGGTTGCGACGGCCGAGCGGCCGTCGCAGCCTCCCTGTCGGCCCGGGTCGGGCGACAGTCTTTGCGGAGGGCATTGCGATGACGGACGAGGCCACCACGCCGGCCCGGCCTGGGCTCATCCTGCTGGCGACGGACCTGAGCGCGCGCTGCGACCGGGCCCTGGACCGGGCGGCACAGCTGGCGCGCGAGTGGGGCGCGGGCATCGTGGCGGTGCACGTGCTGGAGCCGGGCGTCTCCCCGGGCGCGGACGCGCCGTCCTGGCGCCGCCCGGCG
>MOEB01000128.1 GCA_001939945.1 Aerophototrophica crusticola
AGCCTAGCCTCCTCCAGCAAATCGGCCCAGCCCTCTGCCAGGGCCTCCTGCATATGCCGGTCACGTTCGAGAGCCACGCCCAGGAGGGAGAACATCTGCTTGCCCAAGGCCAGGAACTGCGCCAGGTTCAGCGCCGCCGGGTTCCAACCATAGAGCGCGGTCTTCACCAGGTTGCCCGAGGCCAGGAGCGCATGCGTCGCCGCCAGCATCTGGGCGAGCTTCACCCGGCCCCGGATGCTGGCGGCATCGGGGCCGCAGCGCACCGCGTGGTAGGCGCGGACCAGGAGTTCCGCCGCGGCCGGCACGATCGACATGGTCATGAAATGCCGCAGGTCGTAGCCGTTGGCATACATGAAGCGCACCACGTCGTTGACAGGCACGGATGGCCCGCCCTCACGCAGCGAGAACCCGGAATCCGCTGTCACGCCCAGGAAGGCGCTCATGAACGGTGCCGGCAGCCCCTGGGCCGTGAAAATGTCGGAGAAGTGGTGCAGGAGGACCAGGGCCAGCGCCTCCGGGGGGTCGCTGGTGACGGGGTCCCCCTGGCGCTCGATGACCTGCCAGGCACCATGCTGGTCGACCAGGGTGCAGGTGTTGCGCAGGATGTCGATGACGCCGAAGACCAAACCCAGGATCGGGTCATGGCCGGGACTGATCAGGCGGTGCAGCGCTGGACGTAGGCCCGCGACCTTGACCGGAGCCTCCAGCGGATTGGACGTAGCCCCGTTTCGGGCCAAATCATAGGGGACCTTCGCGTATTCTTCCGCTTGCTCGACAAGCCACTTGATCCAGGCCTGGAACTTGTTGCGCTCCATGGCGCCGCCGCCTGGGGCCAGAGGGGCCGACTGTTCGCGCAGCCACGTCGTGACGGGGCTGCCCCGCTGTGCCACACCCTTGAAGGTGCCGCCCAGGGGCGTCGCCACGATGAAATAGTCGGCGAGGACCCCAACCAGAACCGCCAAGCCGACCACGCCATAGTCCCAGGCGTCCCAGGGCAGGGGGCCGAAGGCGTCGTCGAAGCGGCGGACGACGCCCGCCACCTGGGCGGGGGTCAGCAGCTGCTCGAAGGGGTCGCGCTCCATGTCGATGCCGCGTTCGGCGAGGATGGCGTCCACCTCCCGCATGTAGGCTGTCCAGTCGCCCGAGGCGTCCGGCACGCGCCACTGGGGGGCGAGGTCAGGCAGGCGTGCCCGCAGCGCCGCCTCCTCCCCTGCCGAGACCTGGAGTGACGCCGACACGGCGATGCCTTCCAGCTCGGCCTCGCCCGGCCGCTCCAGCCCCGCCGCCGCGAACAGGCTTGCCAGCTGTGCCTCGATGTCGGCCAAGCCCTTGGCCTGTTCAGCCGTGGCCTGACCCAGGCTGCCGGCATGGGCCTGGAGGCTGCCGAGGTGGCCGGAGAGCGCGTCGATCTGCGCCCGCTGGGCGAGGGCGGCCCGCTCGCCCTCCGCCGGCTTGCCGCGCCCGGCCATCAGGCGGCCCGCTTGTTCGTCTCGGCCTCGAGCGACCCTTCCAGGCTGCTCTCCTTGGCCCGAAGCCGCGCGATCGCCGTGGCGAACATGGTCAGCTCCCTCGACAGCTTGTCGATAGTGGCCTTGTTCCTCTCCACGTCCACGGTCAGCGTGACGAGCTTCTGGGCGAAGAAGGCCACGTCCTCCGCGAGGTTGGCGATGGCCTTCTGGTGGATGCGCAGCACCTCCTGCAGCATCAGCTCACGCCGCGAGGCCTTGTCGCGGGCCGTCCCGCCCATGAGCCATTGCATCCCCTTGTAGATGCCGACGCCCAGGACGATGGCGACGCCGATGCCGGTCACCATAGAGGAGAGGCCCAGCACGCCCCCGAGCCCCAGCGCGCTGAGGCCGCTGGTGATGCCGGCGGCGCTCAGCCCGGTGACGCTGCCGCTGAGGTAGACGGCCGCGATCGGTACGCCCACGGCCGACGCCTTCGCCGCCATCTCCTTGGCGATGACGGTCACCTGGTCGTCGGACAGCTCGCCGGCGAGGATGCGCTCGTCCTGCACGGCGGCCTCCTCAATGAAGGCGGCTTGGTCGTCGCCGATGCCGAGCATCCCCGCAAGGCGGCGCACGCCCGGCTGGCCAGCCGCGGGCCCCTGCCCCGTGGCCCGCCGCACGCGGATGGCGTCCTTGACCAGCGAGCCGCTGAGCGCGAGCTCCGACCCCGACGGCGTCGCGGCGAGCATCTGCCGCACCATCTCCTCCGCGTCGAGGAGCGCGGGGTCCCCGACCATCGCCCGCACCGCATGGCGCAGTTCGGCGTGGAAGTCCAGCTGGGTCATCAGGACCTGCAGCTCCGAGAGCTCACGCTCGTCGATCGTGCCGTCGTCCTGGTAGGTGAGCCAGACCAGCAGGCCAAGGTAGGCCGACTTGACGGCGTCGGGCATGTGCTCGACGACGACATACCCGTCCACGTCCTTGGTCTGGCCCGCCTCCCTCAGCCGCGCCACCAGGGCCAGGAAGCTTTCCAGGCCGTCGAGGGAAAGCCCCGTCCAGCGCCCGTCGATCTCCACCTCGCCGTCGCCGGCCCGGACATACAGGCACTGGCGGGAAACGGGTTTCCCGCCCTCCTGCACCGTGCGCATGGCGAGGCGCAGGCCCTTGAGGTCGTTGAAGCGGATCGTGGCCGCCCTGCCGGTGCTGCTGTAGTAGAACGCGCTGTCGGTGACCAGGTAACCGTCCTTCGCGCTGCCGAAGACGGTGTCGTCATAGAGGAACAACACACGCGAGCTGTCGACGCCCTTGGCGTAGTGCTGCGTGGCGTTGCGCAGCTTCTTTTCCGGGATCGCGGGGGCGGCGTGCAGGTCGGAAGGGCTAGCCGCCATCCCCCGCACCGCCGTCTCGACCACGTTGGCGAACGTGTCCTCGACCACGTACTCCAGGATCGGGACCTCCCCCGGCGCCAGCTCCTGGCCGGGGACGACGAGGAAATGGGCGAGGCGGGGCGACGCGTACCGGTCGACCTCGAAGCGGCGCGTCTCGAAGACCGTCTCGTCGATCGTCTCATCGCCCTGCCGACGTGATCGCGTGACGGAAAGCTCCAGGACGGGGGTGCCCTTCGGAAGACACGTCCCTGGCTCGGCGAGGAGGGACCGCACCGTGTATCGTGCGCCGTCACCCAGCCTTACCGAGCAGGTTCGTGTGAGGTGCGTTTCCCGGGAACCCTGGGTCATTTTCATGCGGTCGTGGATGGAACGGTCATACGAAGGAGATATACCCAGTTTCCCCCTGGGTCCACTTAGTTTCTGTTGTCGGCTTGAAGCTGGCTGCGTCCTCCCGCCGGGATGCATGTTTTCGGTCGTGGGAAGAGGTGCGGGGTGGGCCTCGCCCGAATGGCACCGTGACCATCCCGGCGGCAGGCGGTCGCACCTCGGCAGCGGGCGGGGGGAGCCCGTCCCGGCCGGCCATGCGGGGCGGGGCCGACGGGGGGAGACAGGCCATGGTCTCGAGGAGGGAGCTCCATGAGCTGGTCCGGTCGGAGCCCCTAGCCAAGGTGGCGGAGCGGTTTGAGGCATTTGGCAGCTGCACATGGCACGGGTCTGCGCCATGCTGAACGTGTCGCGCCCGGCGCGAGGTTGATGGGCGAAGCCGGGGCCGCCGGGCTCGCTCCCTCCGGCGGGCTTCGCGAGCTGGGCATCGCGGGAAGCCACGCGCAGTTCCCGGCCCAGGGCGGGATGCCCGGTCGGCCCGCCGTGGCCGCTGTCCATCCCGGCTCGCCCCCGGTCATCCG
>MOEB01000129.1 GCA_001939945.1 Aerophototrophica crusticola
GAGGCCGGCCCCGCGCCGCATGCCCTTGCGGCCGCGGGCGACGCCCCCTGCCCTCGTCAGGCGGCGGCGCGGGCTTGCCAGCGCGGCGGCTTGTGCGCCACCGACAAGTCCAGCCCCGACAGATCCAGCGGTGCCAGGTCTGACACCCTTAGGAAGTCCCCCAGGGTGGTGCCCGTCGCCTCGCTGTCCAGGTTGTCCGGCCCGCGGCCCTCCCGCAGGTCGCGCAGGCTCACGGTGCGGAAGTCGACGCTGAAGCGGGTCCGCCCGCTGCTGTTGGGCACCGTGGCGTGGAGCTGGCAGCCGGAGAACACCATCGCGTCGCCCCCCTGGCCGGCGACGCGCAGCTCGCCCGCGGTGTCCACCGGCTCCTCCGGCAGGGGGTGGGGCCGGGCGTCCGCCGACACTTGGCTGGCCGCCGCGAAGCGGGCGTTGGCCAGCCAGTCCCCGTAGTCGAACCCGCGGGACCCGTTGGCGATGGGCTTGGCGAAGTGCGCCGGGAAGATGGACATGGCCGATTCCGGGAGCACAGGGTATACCGGCATCCACCAGTTCACCAGCGCCTGGGGATGGGCGTACCACGTGTCGCGGTGCGCCTTGTAGGCGTAGCTGACGCCGGCGGTCAGATAGCCGCCGCTGGGCACGGCGCGCAGCCGCGGCAGGTCGAAATAGGTCTCCCCGGGGTCACAGCCCAGGTCGGCCAGGGCCGCCGCCAGCAGCTCGTGGGTGCGCCGGTCGTTGGTGAAGCGGGACTTGGCGGGCCCGACGACCCTGATGAACTCGGGCACGGGCAGGCTGAACTGGGCGGCCTGCGGGTCCAGGCCGCCGAACGCCTCCCGCAGCAGCCCGTCGGCATGGCCGGCCAGAGCGAGCAGCCCCGCCCGCCCGGTCAGCAGCAGGATGTCCCCGGCGAAGGCGCGCTCGCGGCGCGCCTCATCGCCCAGGGCGGGATTCAGCAGGATGTCCGTCATCGGGGGGTGTCTCCGCGGTAGCGTGTCTTCGCCGCCGGGCGGCTTGGCCGGCGGCCACCGGTCCCTGCCCGGCCGGCGGGATCGTCGCGGATGGCGTCGGCGCGGGGGACCCGCGCTTCCGGGGATCCCCCTATCCGGTTCGGGGGAGGTCCCGGCCCGCCCGACCGGGGCCGTGGCCCTGGCGCGGTGGGGATTGCCCCCGGGTCCGCCCGGCGCGAAGCCCGTGGGGGCCCTGCCCGCGCTCGCCGCCCCCGGTCCCGCCCGTCACGCAGTTGCCGGCCCGGGCCATGTGGCCATCGCCTGGCGGACGACCGCCATCAGCCGCTCGCGGGAAAAGCCGGCCTTGGCCTGCACCGCCATCCCGTGCGCCACGGCGAGGACGTAGGCGGCGAGCGCGGCGCAATCGGCGTCCGCCGGCAGGTCCCCTTCCCGCTTGGCCCTCTCGAAANGCCCGCCACTCGACCAGCGCCCGCTGCACGGTCTCCGCGTCGTCCGACCCGGCCAGCGCCCCGTTGATGCCCAGGCACCCGGTCCGGTCCTCGAACCGGGTGCTCAGCTCGGCGGCACCCTCAAGCACGCGCAGGGCCACCTGCCGCGAGGTCTGCTCCCCCAGCGCCTCCCAGACGTAGCTGCCGTAACTGGCGCCGTAGCGTTCGAGCGCGCGGAGGAAGAGCGCCTGCTTGTTGCCGAAGGCGGCGTAGAGCGCCGGCCGCTCGACCCCGGTGGCGGCGACCAGGTCGGCATAGGAGGTGCCCTCATAGCCCTTGCGCCAGAACACGCCCAGCGCCGCCTCCAGCGCCGCGTCTGCATCGATCTTCCGGGGCCGCGGCACCACTGCCTCCCGCCATGTTTCATAATGGTTGTTATAAAACGGCTTGACGGCGGCGGTCGAGCATCATAACAACCGTTACGTAACGCTTGTTATGAATTCACTGAGGCGCAAGGAACCAAGATGGCCGACGCATCGAACCGCCAGTTCACCCTTGCGGCCCGCCCCGAGGGCGCCGCCCGGTTGAGCGACTTCGCGTTGGTGCGGGGCGCGGTCCCGTCGCCGAAGGAGGGCGAGGTCCTGTTCCGGAACACGCTGTTCTCGATCGACCCGTACCAGCGCAACCTGATGGGCAACGGCTCGTCCGAGTGGCCGGCGATCGACATCGGCGAGCCGATGGGCGGCCCGACGGTGGGCGTCGTGGAAGCCAGCAGGCACCCGGGCTTCGCCGTAGGCGACCACGTCCAATCCTGGGCCGGCTGGCAGGACTACGCGGTGGCCGATGGGGCGGGCCTGCGGAAACTGGACCCCGGCGTGGCGCCGCTTTCCACGGCGCTGGGGCCGCTTGGCCTGACCGGCTTCACCGCTTGGTATGGCATGACCAAGGTCCACGACTTCAAGCCCGACGGCACGCTGGTGGTCACCGGTGCCGCCGGGTCCGTCGGCTCCATCGCCGCGCAACTGGGCAAGCTCCGTGGGCTGCGGGTGGTCGGGGTCGCGGGCGGGCCCCGCAAGGTCGCGTTCCTGAAGGACGAACTCGGCCTGGATGAGGCCATCGACTACAAGGCGGGCGATCTTGAGGCACAGGTCGCGCGCGCGCTGCCCGACGGCATCGACGCGTTCTTCGAGAACGTGGGCGGGCCGGTCTTCCCGGTGCTGATGGAGCATTTCAACACCGGCGCCAAGATGACGCTTTGCGGCACCATCTCAGATTACAGCGACACGGAGCTGCCCAAGGGGACCAACTACCTTCCGCGGCTGGTCACGATCATCCACTACAGGTTCCTCAGCATCAAGGCGTTCGCGACGCCGTACGTGATGGACGCCTTCCCCGAGTTCCTGGCCGAGATGACGCCCCTGGTGACGCAAGGCCGCGTCACCTACCGCGAGGAGTTCGTCGACGGCTTCGACAAGCTCCCAGGCACGCTCCTCACCCTCTTCGACGGGAGCCACAGCGGCAGGAAGCTGATCGTCCGGAACGACTGAGGCCCCCCGAACCCCCGGTCGGCCCGGTCGATCACGCGGGGCCGACCTCACCTTGGCACAGGCAGGAGGAACGGCGATGGGCACCACGGACAACAAGCGGGTCGTGGAGGCCTACATGGGCCGCTTCGCGCGATCCGACATCGACGGCGTCCTGGCGATGATGAGCGACGACGCCACCTGGACGGTCGTCGGCAAGCCGCACCTGTTCGCGGGGGCGGGCGTGAGGTCGAAAGAGGAGATGGGGCGCGTCTGGCGCGAGCTCTACGCGAGGCTCGACGGCGGCCTCGACATGTCGGTAACGGGCATGGTCGCCGAGGGTGAGGAGGTCGCGGCGGAGGTGGCCTCACGCGCGACCACAAAGGACGGCCGGGTCTACGCGAATGCCTACCACTTCCTGATCGCCGTCCGGGCGGGGAAGGTCGCGCGGGTGAAGGAGTACACCGACCTCTTGCACGCGGCCGAGGTCTTCGGCTGAAGGCTCGCGGGCTGGCCGCGACAGGCCGGCTGCCCCATGTCCGGCATCCCACTCACGACCGGAAGGCCGGCACGTCCCAGGGCGGCCCGGCGGACCTGGCGGTGAAGCCAGGGATCTTGGCGCGGAAGGCGGTGCCGTCATACCCGGTCGACGGGGGTGCCGGCACCGCGCCATGGCCTTCCGTAGCACCGGGAACTGTCGCCCAGCAATCCGGTCAGGACGTCCGGTAGACGATCAGGTCGTGCGTTTCCGCAAGTGCCGGAGCCAACCGCGCCAGGTCGCCCTGGACGCCCATTGATCCGGATGCGAGGCGACAGGGCATTGAACCGCGCCGGCGTGCTGTTTCGCACCGCGCAGGACCACCCACCCCTCTCCCCTCCCGCCCAAATGAGCCGGCGGTGGAGCTAAGGCGCGGGCGCCGCGGGTCAGGCCGGCACGGCGGGAGCCCCGGCCAGGGCGCCGGCAGCCACGGCCAGCGTGCAGCGCAGGCCGCC
>MOEB01000013.1 GCA_001939945.1 Aerophototrophica crusticola
CGGCCCGGTTGGGCGCCATGGCCTGGGCGGGCACCGGGCGGGAGGCAGGGGGGGCGCCCGGGGGTGGCGCCGCGGCGGCACGGGCCCGCGGCCCCACCGTCGTCCAGTCGGTGGGAACATCGTTCACGGCCTCGTCCACGCCGATCTCGGCCAGGAACCTCAGCACCGCGACACTGTGGACCAGAGCATTCATGCTTTGACCCTACCATCTGCCTATGGTGTCTTACACGGGCGAAATGCCGACCCGTTCAACGGGCGAAAAACCAGGGCGCCCAAGCGTCGGCAACAAGAAAGCGTAGGGGTGGGACCGGGTTATGGAACGGGAATTCATGGAATACGACGTCGTGATCGTCGGCGCCGGCCCTGCCGGGCTGTCCGCCGCGATCCGGCTGAAGCAACTGTCGGCGGAGCAGGGCCACGAGGTCAGCGTCTGCGTGATCGAGAAAGGGTCGGAGGTCGGGGCCCACATCCTGTCCGGCAACGTCCTGGACCCCCGCGCCCTGAATGAGCTGATCCCGGACTGGAAGGAAAAGGGCGCCCCGCTCAACACCCCTGTCACCGACGACCGGTTCTATGTCCTGTCCGACAAGGGCGGCATCCGCATCCCCAACTTTCTGTTGCCGCCGCTGATGCACAATGACGGCAACTACGCCATCTCCCTCGGCAACCTGTGCCGCTGGCTGGGCCAGCAGGCGGAGGCGCTGGGGGTGGAGATCTATCCCGGCTTCGCCGCGGCCGAGGTGGTCTACCACGACGACGGCAGCGTCAAGGGCGTCGCCACCGGCGACATGGGCATCGGCAAGGGCGGGGAGCATACCGACCGCTATACCCCCGGCATGGAGCTGCACGGCAAGTACACCTTCTTCGCAGAGGGCGTGCGCGGCAACCTGTCGAAGCTGCTGATGGAGCGGTTCCACCTGCGCGATGGGGTGGACACCCAGAAGTACGGCATCGGCATCAAGGAGCTGTGGCAGATCGACCCCGAGATGCACAAACAGGGCCTGGTCATGCACACCCAGGGCTGGCCCCTGGACGGCAAGACCGCCGGCGGGTCCTGGATGTACCATCTGGAGGACAACCAAGTCTCCATCGGCTTCGTGGTCAACCTGGACTACTGGAACCCGCACCTCAGCCCGTTCGAGGAGTTCCAGCGCTTCAAGCAGCACCCCTTCATCCGCAAGTACCTGGAGGGCGGCAAGCGCCTGGCCTACGGCGCCCGCGCCATCAACGAGGGCGGGTTGCAGTCCGTGCCGAAGCTGGTCTTCCCCGGCGGCGCCCTGATCGGCTGCTCCGCCGGCTTCGTGAACGTGCCGCGCATCAAGGGCACCCACAACGCCATGAAAACTGGCATGCTAGCGGCGGAGGCCGCGTTCGAGCGGCTGAAGGCCGGCGCCACCCAGGGCGACACGCTGGACAGCTATGAGGACGCCTGGAAGAAATCCTGGGTGCACGAGGATTTGTACAAGGTCCGTAACGTCAAGCCCGGACTGAAGGCGGGCTTGGCGCTGGGCAACCTGCATGGCGGCGTCCAGATGTGGGCCCACGACCTTGGCCTCGGCAAGCTGCTGCCTTACACCCTGCGCCACAAGAAGGCGGACCACGAAAGCCTGGTGAAGGCGGATGAGGCGCCGAAGATCCGGTACCCGAAGCCGGACGGCATCATCAGCTTCGACCGGCTGTCCTCCGTGTTCATCTCGAACACGAACCATGAGGAGGATCAGCCCAGCCACCTCAAGCTGAAGGACCCAGCGGTCCCCATCGCCCACAACCTGCCCCTCTATGACGAGCCGGCCCAGCGCTACTGCCCGGCGGGCGTGTATGAGGTGGTGCGCGACGACGCCGGCCAGAACCCGCGCTTCGTGATCAACGCGCAGAACTGCGTGCACTGCAAGACCTGCGACATCAAGGACCCCACCCAGAACATTGTCTGGACCGTGCCGGAGGGCGGCGGGGGCCCGAACTACCCGAATATGTAAAGGTCGGGAATCCTGAGTCGGGGTGACGCGCGAGCTGAACCCCGACGATCCATGGACGACCGTCGGACGTCGGGGTTCGCTTCCCTTGCCCTGACCGACAACTCAGCCCCTCTCGCCCCAGCAGCCTTATTGAACCGTTAAGCCCTTCCCGCGTACGCTTCGGTCGTGCGGGGGCTCGTGGGGGAACGGGTTCTTGCGCGTGGGATCTCGGGCGGGAGCTTGTGTGGCATGGGCGGTTTCGGTCGGTGGTGTGGGGTCGCGGTCGTGGCGTTGCTGGCAGGGGGTGCCCCCGCCCTTGCCGAATCCTCCGAGGTCAGGTCCGGCCTGTCCGCCCCGGCCCAGGCCTATGCCGACTACCTGGCCGGGCGCATCGCCAGGGGTGCGGGGGATTGGGACAACGCGGCCAAGCGCCTGACCGGCGCGCTGCGGGCCGACCCGGCCAACACCGCCCTGGCCCGCCAGGCCTTCCTGATCCAGCTCGGGGAGGGCCGCTACGCCGACGCCCTGGATCTGGCCGCCAAGCTGAAGACCTCCGGCGCCGACAGCTTCCTGGCCGGCGCGCTCCAGGTTTCCGACCTTCTCTCCAGGAACAAGCTGCCCGAGGCCCGGGCCCGGTTGGCGGAGGTGCCCGCCGACGGCCTCGGCCAGTTCGTCGTGCCCCTGTTGGCGGCCTGGGTGGAGGTGGCGGCGGGCCAGCATGACGCGGCCCTGGCCAAGCTCTCCGTCCTGGAACAGACCCCCGGCTTCGTGCCCCTGCACCGCTTGCAGGCGGCCCTGATTGAGGATCTGCGCGGCAACGGCGCCGTGGCGGGGGAGCTGTATGCCAAGGCGCTGGAGGGCGGCACGCCCCTGCGGCTGATGCAGCTCGCCGGCAACTTCCATGAGCGCGCGGGCCGGGTTGAAGCCGCCCGCGCCCTGTACCTTTCCGTGAAGGCGGAGAACCCGGACAGCCTGGCGGCGGACGAGGCCCTGGCCCGCCTCGACAAGGATGGTCCCGCCCCACGCCGGCTGGTGGCCGACGCCAAGGACGGGCTGGCGGAGGCGCTGTTCGAGCTGGCCTCTGCCATGCACCAGGAAAGCGCCCAGGAAATGGCCCTGATGTTCGGCCGCCTGTCGCAGTTCCTGCGGTCGGACCAGGCCTTGGCCCGCATCATGACCGGCGACGTGCTCCAGGCCCGCTCCCGCCATGCCGACGCGCTGGTGGAATACAAGGCCGCCGTGGACAGCGGCGGCAGTGCCGTGGCCTGGATGGCCCGGCTGCGGCAGGCGGACATGCTGCGCCGCCTGGACCGGGTGGACGAGGCGGCCAGGTTGCTGGAGGCCATGGCGACGGAACGCCCGGCCCGGTCCGATGCCCTGGCCCGGCTGGGCGACGTGCTGCGCAGCCAGGAACGCTATGGGGAGGCGGCGGATGCCTACACCCGCGCCCTGACCCGGCTGGGGGAAAGCCCCAAGCTGACCGCGGGTCTGCTCTATGTCCGCGGCATGTCCCTGGATGCCGCCGGCCGCTGGGCCGAGGGGGAAGCGGACCTGAAGCGCTCGCTGGAGCTGAACCCGGACAACGCCTCCGTCCTGAACTACCTGGGCTACAGCTGGGCCGACCGGGGCGTGAACCTGATGCAGGCCCGCGCCCTGCTGGAAAAGGCGGTCGGCCTGAAGCCGGACGACGGCTACATCATCGACAGCCTGGGCTGGGTGAAGCTCAAGCAGGGTGACATCGCCGGTGCCGTGGAGCTGCTGGAGCGGGCGGTGGAGCTGCACCCGCTGGACCCCGCCATGAACGACCACCTGGGCGATGCCTACTGGGCCGCCGGCCGCAAGCAGGAAGCCCGCTTCCAATGGACCCGCGCCGCGCAGCAGAGCGCGGACAAGGACCTGAAGCAGGCCGCCGAGGACAAGCTGAAGAACGGCCTGCCCCTGCCCAAGACGGCAGAGACGGTGGTACCGAAGGGGGAGTGACGGCCTTCAAGGCCAAGACCCCTGGCATCCGGGGCCGCCGGCGCTATGCTGGCGGCCCTTTCGCTTTGTCGGGGGCGTGATGCCGACCCTGGTGCGGGCCGCGGCGGCGGCCAAGCTGAACCTCTACCTGCATGCCCTGGGCCGCCGGGATGACGGTTACCACCTGCTGGACAGTCTGGTGGCCTTCGCCAGCCCGCATGATGTGGTGACGGTGCGGGAATCCGATGGCTTCAGCCTGGAGATCACCGGCCCCTTCGCCGCCCCACTGCTGGCGGAGGACCTGTCCCGCAACCTGGTGACCCGCGCCGCCCGGGCCCTGGCCGCGGCGCTGGGGCGTGCGCCGGACGTGGCGGTGACCTTGGAGAAGCACCTGCCGGTGCAGGGCGGCATCGGCGGCGGTTCATCGGACGCGGCGGCCACGCTGCGGGCCCTGGCGGCCTTGTGGGGCCTGGACCCGGATGACCCGGCACCCGCCCGGGTGGCGCCGGACCTGGGCGCCGACGTGCCCGTCTGCCTGTTCGGCCGCACCGCCTATTTCGGCGGGGTGGGGGAACTGGTGGAGCAAGCGCCTGAGCTGCCGCCCGGCCTGTCGCTGGTGCTGGTCAACCCCGGCGTCGGCCTGTCCACCAAGGACGTCTTCAAGGCCCGCACCGGTCCCTGGAGCCAATCCGGCCGGCTGGAACGGGCGGCGCGGGAGGTGGGGGAGTTCGTCGCCATGCTGGGCGCCAGGGACAACGACCTGATGGCCCCGGCCATCGCCCTGGCCCCCGTGGTCGGGCAAGTCATCGACGCGCTGGCGGCCACGTCAGGCTGCCACCTGGCCCGCATGTCGGGCAGCGGGTCCACCTGTTTCGGGCTCTACGCCTCACGGGCGGATGCCGACGCCGCGGCGAAAACGCTGACGGCCGCCAACCCCGGCTGGTGGGTGGCGGCCGCCGATTTCGTCAGGGATGTGCGCGACTTGTAGGTCGGATCAGGGAAGCGTAATCCGACGGCAGGCAGTGCGCTGGGGTGTCGGATTACGCGGCTTGCGCCGCTGATCCGACCTACGGGACGCTTACTCGTCGTGGGCCGGGCGCAGATAGCGCAGGGGCCATGACAGGGCATAGCGCAGGGCGAACAGGCAGACGGCCATGTCGGCGCGCCGGCCGGTGTCCTGGGTGCGGAAGCCCGTGGGGATCAGTTCCCCCAGACCGATCAGCAGGTACCCGATCACGACAAGCCAGAAAACCTCGACCATCACAGCCTCCCCGCACGCGTCATGGGGGGCATTTTCGGGCGTGCAAGTTAAGGAGGGCTGAATCCGGTACACGCCCCTTGGGGTTAGCCCACCAGCGGCGGCAGGGCGCAATCCCGCAGCGTCGCCCCATCCAGCCGCCCGGGTGGCACCTGGACATTGGTCAGGGCGACCCATTCCAGCGTCGCCCCGCCGAACCGGGCCGGCAGCCGTCCGCCGCGGGCCAGTTCCAGGTCGCCCAGGTCCGCGGCCTCCAGCACCGTGTGGCGCAGTGTGGCATTCTCGAAGCTGGCGCCGCGCAGGTCCGCCCCCGACAGGTCGGTATAGGCCAGGGTCGCGGCGTGGAAGTCGCTGGCCGCCAGCTTGGCATGGGCCAGCTTGGCACCGGTCAGGTCGGCACCGCGGAAGCTGATGGCCGACAGCTCCCGCCCCCGCAGATCCACCCCGCGCAGCGCCTTGCCGACGAAATCCGCCCGCTGCCCCTCCTTGCCCCGGCTCTCCACCCAGGCCTCATGCCGGGCCACGATCCGGTCCACCTCCGCCAGCATCTTCAGGTGCTCCTGGAAGGCGGGGAGGCCGTGGAAAATGCGCCGTGCCTGGTCGTCCACGGTAAAGACGGCCTCGGCGATGTTGGCGTTCAGGAAATTGGCACCCTGCATCCGGGCGCCCAGCAGGATCACGCCGGTCAGGTCGCTGTCCGACAGGTCGGCACTGCCCAAATCCGCGTTGCGCAGGTTCACCCCCCGCAGCCGCGCCTTGCGCAGCACGGCATCCTGCAACGACGCTTCCTCCATGTTGCAATAGGACAGGTCGGTGATGTACTCGCGGCTCACCACCTCATCGCCGTTCTTGCCCTGGCGATGCAGGGTGAAGGAGCCCACCCGCAGGTCGCTGCCGTCCAGCTTGGCCTGCTGCAGGTCCGACTTGTAGAAGCGGGCTCCGCGCAAGTTGGCGCGGGTGAAGTCGCAATGCTTCAGGTCCGAGCCGATGAAGAGGCTGTTGGACAGGTCCGCTTCCACGAAGCGGCAGCGTTGCAGGTCCGCCTGGGACAGGTTGCAGGCCAGCAGGGTGGACTTGGACAGGTCGAAGCCCGCCAGCTTCAGCCCCGACAGGTTGGCCAGCCGCGACTCCAGCCGCTTACCCCCGCGGCCGCGCAGGAACAACCCGTGCTGGGCAAGCTGCACGGTGAACTGCTCATTGGGGCCGTGCGGGGTGACGGGCTTCTGCATGGTCCGGGATGATCGGGGGCGGGGCATGGACAGGATGCCGCCACGGCAACGGGGGTGGTTGAATAACACCCCCGGTCCAGTTGTTTAACCTGTTCACAAGCATAGGGTGGTGAGGGCGGCTGCACCCATGCGGCCCGGATGCTTCCTACAGCAAGTCCCGCAGCAGCGCCACCAGCGGGATGTCCGCCGGCGGCATGGGGTAGTCGCCCATGCGGTTGGGCCGGACCCAAGCCAGTTGCTGGCCTTCCAGCGGCTGTGGCGTGCCCTTCCAGACCCGGCAGACGAACAGCGGCATCAGCAGGTGGAACGCCTCATAACCATGGCTGGCGAAGGCGAAGGGTGCCAGACAGCTCTCCGCCGTGTCGATGCCCAGCTCCTCCTTCAGTTCCCGCACCAGGGCGGCTTCAGGCGTCTCCCCCTCATGCACCTTGCCGCCGGGGAATTCCCACAGGCCCGCCATGCTCTTGCCCGGCGGGCGCTGGGCCAGCAGCACGCGGCCGTCCGCATCCACCAGGGCCACCGCGGCCACCAGCAGGGTTTTCACCGGGCCACGGGGGGCGGCGTTCGTCCAACAGGGTGTCTCACCCTCGGCCATGCCGGGCCTCCCAGTCATGCCGGTCCAGCCGGTACAGGTTCATCGGGCCCGGATCGCCACGCAGGTAGCGGGGTGCCGCCGGGTCCACCCGGTCCAGGCGGAAGCCCAGCTTGCGCAGCACCGCGTTGCTGCCATGGTTCCCAGGGTCGGCGGCGGAGCGGACCCGGACCATGCCGATCTCCCGGAATGCCGCGTCCACCAGGGCGCCCGCGGCCTCCGTCATGATCCCCCGGCCCCAGGCGGCGGGGGTCAGCCAGTACCCCAACTCCCCGTCCCCGGGGGCGAAGTCGTTCACCCCGATGGCGGCGGCGCCCAGGATCGTGTCCTCCGCCCCCCGAAGGCAGATCGCCCGGTGGAACCGGTCGCCGCTCGCCTCCTTGGCCGCGCAGTCTTCCAGCCACCAACGCGCGTCCGCCTCCGCATAGGGGTGTGGCACCCGGATCAGCCACTCCGCCACCTCCCACCGGCCCAATTCCCGCACCAGCACGGGCAGGTCCCCCTCCACCAGGGGGCGGAGGGTCAGGCGGGGGGTGTGGAGCAGGGTGGGCCAGGGCATGGGCGGCTTACGCGTCAGGATCTTTCACAACCCTCGCCACCTGGAAGACCGCTTCCCCCGCGAAGGCGGGGGTCCACGGTTCTTTGACCCAGGTCCGGTGGGGCCGTCGCTGAAAACTGTGGGCCCCCGCCTTCGCGGGGGAAACAAAAATCCGGCGGGAAGCCTTGGGGCCCTTCAGTTCCGGTAGCTCCCGTTGATGTCGATGTAGCCGTGGGTCAGGTCGCAGGTCCACACGGTGGCCTCGCCGTGGCCCAGGCCGATGTCCACCTGGATGTCGATCTCCTGCCCCTTCATGTGGGCGGCGACGGGGGCCTCGTCATAGCCGGGGACCTCCATGCCGTCGCGGCAGATCTGGACGCCGCCGATGCTGATCACCAGCCGGTCGCGGTCCGCCCGCTCCCCCGACCGGCCGACGGCGGCGACGATGCGACCCCAGTTAGCGTCCTCCCCCGCCACGGCGGTCTTCACCAGGGGGCTGTTGGCCACGGTCAGGGCGATGCGCTTGGCGGCCGCGTCGCTGTCGGCGCCGGTGACGCGGACGCTGACGAACTTGGTCGCCCCTTCCCCGTCGCGCACGATCTGCTGGGCCAGGTCCAGGCAGACCTCCTCGATGGCCGCGGCCAGGGCGGCCAGGCGGGGGTCGGTGGCCTCCAGGATGGGCATGTGCCCGGCCTTGGCCGTGGCGCACAGCACCAACGTGTCACTGGTGGAGGTGTCGCCGTCCACGGTGATGCTGTTGAAGCTGCGGTCGGTGGCCCGGCTCAGCACATGCTGCAACAGGGGGGCGGCCACGTCGGCGTCGGTGAAGACATAGGCCAGCATGGTCGCCATGTCGGGTGCGATCATGCCGCTGCCCTTGGCGAAGCCGGCCACGGTGACGGTCTTGCCGTCGATCTCCGCGAAGGCGGCGGCCCCCTTCGGGAAGGTGTCCGTGGTCATGATGGCCTTGGCGGCCTCTTCCCAGGCGGCCCCTTCGGCCGGCGCCAGCTTGCCGAAGGCTTCCGGCAGGTGCTTGGCGATCAGGTCGGCTTCCATGGGCTGGCCGATGACGCCGGTGGAGGCGGGGAACACCTCGCTCTCCTTGCAGCCCGCCAGCCGCGCGGCGGCCGCCACCGTGGCGTCCACGAACGCCTCCCCCGCCTTGCCGGTGAAGGCGTTGGAGTTGCCTGCGTTCACCACCACCACCCTGGCATGGCCGCCCTTCAGGTTGGCGCGGCAGCGGTGCACGGGGGCGGAGGCGGTCAGGGACCGGGTCAGCACGGCGGCCACGGTCGTGCCCGGGTCCAGCACCGCCACCAGCGTGTCGTTGCGGGGTGTCTTGTAGCGGATGCCGCATCGGTGCGCCGCGAACCGCACCCCCGCCACGGGCGGCAGGGTCGGGAAGGAAGCGGGGGCGAGCGGGGACACCTTGGACGCCATGGCGCAGCGGCTCCTGTGGGACGGATCAAGCGGCGCCATGAAGACGAAGGGGCCGGGCGGGGTCAAGGGGGGAGTGTTTACGTTTTCCCTCAAGCGCCGGGCGGGCGCATCCGCACCCTTGGCTTACGCGGGCCCATACTTTGTTTGAGGGGGGCCCGCGCGGCTGCGGTCGCGGCCGTGGACGGCCCCGGACCGGCCGGGGCCGCCCCTTGCGACCTACACCCGCGGCGTGTCGCTGGTGCTGGCGAAGACGCTGTGCAGGAACCAGGCGAGCATGGTGCCCAGCAGCATCAGCCCGCCCCACTGCCGCTCCACTGTGGACAGGGCGGCGGCGGCGGCGATCAGGGCGCCATAGATCAACAGGGTGCGCTTCATCGGTCAGGTATCCCATGCGTTCGCGCAAGGCCGGCCGCGGCTCTGGCGGCACCGGTCCTGGCGCGGGGTGTCACTGTCAGGGTTCAGCGGGCCCGGGGGCCTCAGGCATGGGAAAGGGAAGGCGGCCCGGTGGGCTGGCGCGGGCCCGTGCGCACCGGTCGGGGGACCAGGTCTGGCGTAGCGGGCCAGGGGGTGGCGGCCGGCAGGGCAGGGGCAAAGGTGTGGTCACCGGCCGGCAGGGTGGCATCCGGGCCGGACGGCGGGGCCGGGGGCACCTCCCGCCGGGACTCGGCGGTGGCCGTGGCGACGGCCAGGGCCCGGCCCGCCTCCGCCCCGTCGCTGGCGGCGGCCCGCGGACCCTCGAGCGACAATGGCCCGGCGGGGCCCAGCCCCTGCCCGCCCACCAGGGCCAGCAACAGGGCGAACAGGCCCAGCATGAACCCCTCCGCCGGCCAACGCTCCGCCGGCCGCGCGGGCGGCAGGGGTTCGGGGCAGGGGTGCAAGGGCTCGGTCACGGGGGCTCCGGCGGTCGGGGGCGGATGGCCCCGGGCGTCCTCGGGATATGTAAGAAGGCGGGGCGGCTTACGCCAGACCCTGTTCGCGTGCCATGGCGATGCCCTGCATCAGGGCCGCGGCCATGCGCTCCGCCTTTTCCTGGAACTGGGCGGCGGCCTCGGGCACGTACAGGCTGGCCGCCGTCTCCGCGAACAGGGCCAGCCAGCGGCGGAAATGGTCGGGGCCCAGGCCGGGCAGCATGGCGTGCGCCTGCATGGGCCGGCCGCCATAGCGCCCCGTCGCCAGCATCACCGACGACCAGAAGGCATGGACCTTAAGAAGGTGGTGTTTCCAGGCCTCGTCATCCGTGCCCACGGCCTGCTCGAAGACGGGGCCCAGCAGCGGGTCGTAGCGGGCCTTGTCATAGAAGGCGATCACCAGGTCGGCGATGGACTCGTCGTCGATGGTCTCGAAACGCTCGGTCATGGCTCAGGTCCGGAGATAGGCGGCGGGGGCGACCCCCAGCGCCAGGGGATGCAGGGCCAGCAGCCCGGCCCACAGGGCCAGCGTCGCCGCCGGCCGCCACAGGCCGATGCCGCGCCAGTCCACCCGCGTCGGGTGGGGCGGCGCCAGGGCCAGGTTCTTGCGCAGGGAGCCCAGCCCGATCAGGGCGAAGCCGGCGAACACCACGGCGCCCCGCGCGTCCGACACGGCGAACAGGTGCAGCAGGGCCCACAGGGTCACGCCCACGCTGCCCGGCGCCCGCACCAGCGTGTGGATGCCGCCCTCCCTGGTGGTCACCCGCGCCAGCATCAGGAACAGGGGTACCGGCATCAGCAGCACCGCCGCCCGTTTCCAGCCCAACCCCAAGTCCAGGGGCGACGGCGCCGGGTCGGTGGCCTGCCAGGCCCAGACCAGGAAGACCAGCGCGCCCAGCGACAGGGCGGAATAGGCCGCCATGTAGGGCCCACGCCCCATGGCCGCCATCAACCGCGGCTTCACCCCCGGCCACCCCGGCCCCAGATGGCTGGCCGCCATCAGCAACGTCGCGCCCACCAACGCGCCCATGATCCCTGTCCCTTCGGTTCCCGCGACCAGCTAGGCCTTTCCGGGTCGGGTGGGAAGCCGCGCATGGTCGCAGGGGATGGTTGTCACGGGGGTGGTGCGGCGGGGAGGTGTTTGGGGAAAACGGATTTGAACGGATCAAGACGGATTGGAACGGTAAGGTCGGGCGCGAGACATGCCGCTTGCTTTGCCGAGATTGGAAACTGATCGCGCCGCAGGCGTAGCCATCCTGACTGCTGGGGCAACGCACGTCCCCAGGCAGGATGGAACTACCGTCTTCATCCGTTCCGATCCGTCCAAATCCGTTTTCCCGACCCACGCCTCGACACGGGAGCGGTCCCCGGAAAGGACCGCCCCCGCACCGACAAGCCTTACGCCTCCATCCCGCCATCCACGTCCAGCGCCACGCCGGTGATGTAGCTGGCGGCGGGGCTGGCCAGGAACAGGATGGCGGCGGCCACCTCCTCCGGCTTGCCATAGCGCTGCATGGCCGTCAGGGGACGGACCACACTGGCCAGGTCGCCATCGGCCGGGTTCATGTCCGTGTCGATGGGGCCGGGCTGCACCACGTTCACCCGGATGCCCCGGGGCGCCAGGTCTCGGGCCCAGCCGCGGCTCAGGTTGGCGACGGCGGCCTTGCTGGCGGCATAGGCGCTGACCCCCGCCAGCGGCACCCGGCGGCCCAGCACGCTGCCTGTCGTGACGATGGCCCCGCCTTCGGGCAGCAGCGGGACGGCGGCCTTCACCGCGGCCTGCACCGCCACGACATTGATGGTCCACTGGCGTAGGGACTCCGCCTCGTCCATCTGGTCCACCGGCCCGCCCAGGAAGACGCCGGCGTTGTTGACCAGGATGTCCAGCCGGCCGAAGGCGGCGTGCACCGCCCGCACCAGCTCCGCCACCGCGGCCGGGTCGGCGGAGTCCGCGCGATAGGCGGTCACCTCCGCGCCCTTGCCGCGCAGCTCCGCCACAAGCGCCTCGGCAGCCCCGGCAGAGGCGGCATAGCTGAAGGCCACCGCCGCCCCCTTGGCGGCCAGGGCCCGCACCGTTGCCGCGCCGATGCCGCGGCTGCCGCCCGTCACCAGGGCCACCTTGCCCGCGAACTCAAGCTCTGCACCCATCTTCATCCTCCATGGCTTGTCGCCGGAACCTGTCCCGGTGCGTCATATGTACCGGTCGGTATGAAAATCGGCACGTTGTACCCTGTCGTCAAGAGAATTATATACTGGTCAGTATAAAAGGAGGGATTGCCATGCCCCGGGGTCGCCCCCGGCAGTTCGACGCGGACGCGGCCCTGGACCGCGCGCTGGAGGTTTTCTGGCGCAAGGGCTTCGACGGCGCGTCCCTGACCGACCTGACCGAGGCCATGGGCATCAACCGCCCCAGCCTGTATGCCTGTTACGGCGACAAGGCCGCCCTGTTCGAGAAGGCGGTGGACCGCTACCTGTCGGGTCCCGCGGCCCCGGGCCTGCGCCTGCTGGCGGCGGCACCGACGGCGCGGGACGGGGTGGCCGCCCTGCTGGCCGCCTCTGCCGCGGCGCTGGCCGCGCCCGGTAACCAGCCGACGGGCTGCCTGCTGGTCCACGGCGCCCTGTCCGGCAGCGGGGAATGCGCGGGCGTGGAGGACATGCTGGCCGCCAAGCGCGCCGGCACGGAAAGGGCCATCCGCGCCCGGATCGAGCGGGGCCTCGCCGATGGGGACGTGCCCGCAGGGACGGACGCCGCCACCCTGGCCCGCTTCTATGCCACCGTGCTGAACGGCCTGGCGGTGCAGGCCCGCGGCGGCGCCACGGCGGCGGACCTGGAGGCCGTGGCCGGGATGGCCATGGCGGCTTGGCCGGCGGGGACGGGCTGAGCGGGCGCGCCTTGGGCACGATGGCCCGCCCCGGCTGTTGGGCCGGACCGGTTGGTTCTCCGCCGCGGACCCTTTGCGTTGCGCGCGCGGCTTCAATAGGATTGTGACACCCCCCAACCCTTTGCCTGGTCAACGATCGGGCCGACTCGGGACAGGCCATGCCGCGCGGTGACCTTTTCTCCCCCCTCGACCCCTACCAGACCGGGCGCCTGAGGGTCAGCGACCTGCACACGCTGTATTGGGAGCAGTGCGGCAATCCCAACGGGATGCCCGTGGTGTTCCTGCATGGCGGCCCGGGTGCCGGCGCCTCGCCCACCCACCGGCGCTTCTTCGACCCCACCTTCTACCGCATCGTCATCCTGGACCAGCGCGGCTCCGGCCGGTCCACGCCGCTGGGGGAGGTGCGGGAGAACGACATCCCCCATCTGGTCGCGGACCTGGAGTTGCTGCGCGGCCAGCTTGGCATCCAGCGCTGGATGGTGTTCGGCGGCAGCTGGGGCTCCACCCTGGCGCTGGCCTATGCCCAGGCCCACCCGGAACGGGTGATCGGCCTGGTGCTGCGCGGCATCTTCCTGATGCGCAAGCGGGAGATCGACTGGTTCCTGTACGAGATGCGGACCATCTTCCCGGAGGCCTGGGCCAACTTCGCCGGCTACATCCCGCCGTCGGAACAGCACGACCTGCTGGAGGCCTACTGGAAGCGCCTGTCAGACCCCAACCCCGCCGTGCGCATGCAGGCCGCCCGGATCTGGAGCGTGTATGAGGGCGCCTGCTCCACCCTGCTGCCCAGCCCGGAACTGGTCAGCGCGTCGGGGGAGGACACCCATGCCCTCGGCCTCGCCCGGATCGAGGCGCACTATTTCCGCAACAACCGGCTGACCCCGGAATCCAAGCTGCTGGACGACGTGCACCGCATCCGCCACATCCCCGCGGTGATTGTGCAGGGGCGCTACGACATCGTCTGCCCCATCCGCACGGCGGATGAGTTGCACCGCGCCTGGCCGGAGGCGGACTACATCGTCGTCCCCGACGCCGGCCACAGCGCCATGGAACCCGGCGTGCGCGCCGCGCTGGTGCAGGCGACGGAACGGTTCAAGACGCTGGCGTGAGGTATGTCGGGGTTCCCGTTGGTCACCCCGACCTACGCCGTAGGTCGCGGGTGAGCGAAGCGAAACCCGACATCACAAGCACACCGCTCACCCCGCCGCCTTCGCCTCCGCCACCGCCTGCCGCAGCAGGGCCAAGCGGTCGTTGCCGAACACCATCTCCGTCGTGCCGTCCGGGCGGTGCACCACGAAGCTGGGGGCGCCGAAGCAGCCGGCCTTCAGGGCGGCCTGGATGTTCTCCTCCAGCAGGCGGGCGGTCTCCGCCTCCTCCAGGGCTGGCTTGAACAGGTGCGGCTCGATGCCGGCGGTGTCGTTGGCGATGGACAGGCACAGGGCGTCGTCCGCCGGGCTCCTGCCCTCCACGAAAAGGGCCTTCATCAACGCCCGGGCGAAGACCTGCCCCGCGTCGAACCGCCGGGCGGCCACGCAGGCCAGGGCCAGCCGCTTCGGGTCGGGGATGGTCACGTCCGCGTGGTTGCGGAACGGCACCTTGTACAGCCGGGACCAGCGCTGCAGGTCCGTGACGCGGTAGGCGGGTTCGTACTGGCCGGAATGGGGCGTGGCCAGGCTGGGGTCATAGCCCGCCGCCTTGGCCAGCAGCCGGGCCGACAGGGGCACCCAGTCCACCCGGCACCCCGTCTCCACCTGCAACGCCATCATCTGGGTGCCGGCCAGGTAGCAATAGGGGCTGGCCGGGCTGAAATAGAACTCGACGCGGATGGGGGCGGGCATGGTCCTGCGCTTCCGGGGTGTTGGTGGTCCCACAAGCCTTGCCAGGAACGGCCCCCCGCTGGCAAGCCCCCGGGCCCGGGCGGGCGTTGACAACGGCCCCCCGCATCCCCAAGCCTTTAGGGGACACGGCGAAAGGGGGCAGGGCCATGGCTTACCGCGAATATGATGTCAGCAGCCGGAGCGAGGGCCTGCGCAACGCCGCGCTGGTGGCCTGGATCTGCTACGCGGTGGGCCTGCTCTCCTCCTGGCTGACGGGGCCAATCGGCTTTGTCGTCGCCCTGGTGAAGCGGGGCGACTCGGTCGGCACCGTGTATGAAAGCCACTTCAACGCCGTCATCCGCAGCGGCATCATCTGCTTCATCGGCTATACGCTGGGCTGGATCACGGTCTGGATCGGCATCGGCTTCGTGATCCTGTTCGCCGTCTGGCTCTACAACGTCTATGTGGTCATCCGCGGCTTCATGCGGCTGATGGAACGGCGGCCTTACGATTAAGTGTTCCTCAGGCGCCGGCACAGGCTCCGCCTGCTTGGCTTACGCGACCACGGGGTCGCGCGGCGGCAGTCGCCGCCGGGGCGGTTCCCGGTTGGCCGGCAACCGCCCTATCCCACCGCCCAGGCCACCCCGGCGACGATCCACAGGCCCAAGGCCACCAGCGCGGCCAGCTCCGCATGCTGGAACAGGCTGTCACGCAGCGCCTCCCCTACCAGCCGCTGGGCCACCTCGTCCGGCAGGCCGGTCTTCCGGTCCAGCATGATGAAGACCTCGGTCCGGCGGTAGGGGCGGGCCGTGGCGCGCCCGGCCATCAAGGCCAGGGTCATGGCCATCAGGCTGCACAGGATGGCGCCGGACTTGGCGGCCACGAAGGGGTCGAAGCTCAACCCCACCACCATGCAGAAGATGCCAAGCCCGGCGAAGCCGCAGCCCCGCCGCACCGACAGGTCCGCACACCGCCGGATCGTCTCCATCCGCTCCACCGCACCCTCCATCATCGTGACGGGGCTGTGCAACAGTTCGGAACAGGATGTATCGCGCCGATGGCTTGGCGCCAGGGTGAATCGTCAGGCGGCGTCCGACATCAGCTTCTTCGCTGCCCGGACCAGCAGGCCGGACCGGGTGAAGCCCTCCCGCGCCGCGAAGCGGTCGATCTCCGCCAGCACGTCGGTGGGGATGGTGATGTTGACCCGCGCCGTTTCTTGCCGCGCGGTGGTGAGCGGGACCAGCGCGACCACGGCGCCCGCGAATTCCGGCAGGGCCGACACCGTATCCAGGCTGGACGGGGCGGGCAGGGTCTCACCGTCCTCCGCCATGCCGCGGGCGTGGAAGGACAAGGCCTCCTCCGCCAGGGCCCGCGCGTCGTCCAGGGTCCGCCCAGCCGTGACGCAGCCCGGGAAGTCCGGGAAGGACACACCATAGTCGCTGTCCGGGTCCTTGTGGATCAGGGCGATGTAGTGGGGCATGGCGTCCGTCCTCAGCGCAGGCGCAAACCGGCCTGCTTCTCGATGCTCAGCAGCGTCTTCAGCGGCACGTCCCGCTTGGGGTGCGGGACCGTGACCCGGCCCTTCTTGGTCGGGTGCTTGAACTGCACGTGGCTGCCCTCCTGCCCGACCTGGAACCAGCCGTCCGCCTTCAAGGCGGTGATGATCTCACGGCTCCTCATGATGTGTATCCACACACACGCTGGCAAGGGTCGATCACAGCCGCGCCGCCGTCAGCAGCGCCGGCAGGGTCAGCAGCACGGCCCCGCCCAGCCAGATGGTCAGCGAGGTGCCGTCGCTGTCCTTCAGCCCCCGCACCCGCTCATAGATGGCGGCGGGGACGCCGGACAGCATCACCGTCAGGGCCGAGAGCAGCAGGGAAGAGGCGTAGAACATCACCGGCCCGGTGCGGGGCAGCAGTTCCGGCATCCAGACCGGCGACAAGGCCAGCACCAGCAGCAGGGCGGGGGAGAAGATGCCGTTGATGACCGCGACGAAGGCGATGGCGATGGCAAGGTGGCGGCGTTCCATCAGCGGGTCCCTCCCGGGGCTGCGGGGGCCGTGGCGGCGGGGGGCTGGCCCAACGGCAGGCTGCCCAGGCTGGGCGCCAGGCCGGCGGCGAACATTACGGTGAAGAAGGCGAACCGCGCCAGGAACAGCCACAGGGTCGCCAGCAGCGGCAGCAGGATGAAGGGCACCACCCGTGGCGTCAGCCAACCCGTGGCCTTCACCGGCCAGGCGGTGACCAGGACGAAGAAGCGCCAGATGTAGTTGCCCGAGTCGGGCGGCAGGATGAAGGACAGCACGAACCGGCCGAGGCAGGTCCAGGCCAGAAGGGACAGGGCATAGGTCCCCAGCCAGAAGGGCAGGTGGGCCCAATAGAAGGCGGCGTGTTCCATGATCTCCCGGGCTCGGTTCCGGCAAAAAAAGGGCCTGCCGGTCAGGGCAGGCCCGCGTCAGTCATGTGTTCAAGGGATCAATCCACCGCGGACTTGGCATCGACCAGCTTCACCGCGCCCTTGGGGATGCGGATGCTGTCGATGAAGTCCTGCATGGCCTGGGACGGCTTGGTGGTGAACTGGCTCACCACATACATCACCAGGAACGAGATCGGCAGGCCGAAGATCGCGCCGGAGATGTTGTTGATGCCGCACAGGCGGGCGACGAAGCGGCCACGCTGCATGCCGCCGTCGGCCCAGAGCAGGCCGCCGGACAGGGTATGCATGATGCCGTCCCGGATCTCCGCCGGGGCGGCGATCTTGGCGACCTCATAGGCCTTGGCGATGGCCGCGGCGCTGCCGAAGGTCTCCACGAAGCCGATGCCGCCCCACTCTGACCACACCAGATAGCCTGTCGTGACCAGGTAACCCACGGCCATGCCCCAGATGGCGCCGGCATTGGTCGTGCCCTTGTACCAGACACCCATCACCAAGGCCGCGAACAGGCCGCCCGCGGCGATGGAGAAGGCCCAGGCCACCAGGAACAGGATGTCGGCCCCCGCACTTGCCGCGAACCACGCCGACAGCACCGCGATGGCCAGCAGCAGGACGCGGGACACGAGCATGCGGCGCTCGGTCGGGGCCTGCGGGTCGATCATGCGGTAGTAGACGTCGTGGGACAGGGCGTTGGCGATGGCCAGCAGCAGGCCGTCGGCGGTGGACAGCGCCGCCGCCAGGCCGCCCGCCGCCACTAGGCCGGCGATGACGTACGGCATGCCGGCGATCTCCGGCGTGGCCAGCACGATGGCGTCGTTGTTGATGCGGAACTCCGCGAGCTGAAGGATGCCGTCGGCATTGCCCTTCACGCCCGCGCACATCTTGAACAGCTCCGCCGCGTTGGCCGCGTCGCAGGCACCCACCAGCCCGATGGCCCCCCAGGTCTGCACCCATTGGGGCAGGGCGGAGATGGGCTGGTTCAGGACGTGCTGGTAGACCTCCAGCTTGGCGAAGGCCGCGTAGGCCGGCGCCGTGAAGTACAGCAGGAAGATGAAGAACAGCGACCAGGCCACGGACTGCCGCGCCTCACGCACACTGGGCGTGGTGAAGTAGCGCATCAGGATGTGCGGCAGGGACGCCGTGCCGACCATCAGGCAGAAGGTCAGCGCGAAGAAGTTGACGGCCGAGTTCATGTTGAACTGGCCATTGGCCCCCACGAAGGCCGCCGTGTGGGCCTGGGCGATGCCCAGCTGTTGCTCCAGGACGGCGATCTGTTCCAGCGCCTGCCCGTACATGATCTGCGGCAGCGGGACGCCGGTCAGTTCAACCGACATCATGACGGCCGGGATCAGGTAGGCGATGATCAGGATGATGTACTGCGCCACCTGGGTCCAGGTGACGGCGCGCATGCCGCCCATCAGCGAGCAGACCAGGATGCCCAGCAGGCCGACGAAGCAGGCGACCTCGAAGGACAGGCCCAGGAACCGTTGGGTGATGGTGCCCACGCCCACGATCTGGGCCGTGACATACACGAAGCTGGCGGTGACCAGCACGGCCACGCCGATCAGCCGGGCCGTGTTGCCGCCATAGCGGGCGCCCAGGAAATCGGGGATGGTGTACTGGCCGAACTTGCGCAGGTACGGCGCCAGCAGGATGGCCACCAGCATGTAGCCGCCGGTCCAGCCCAGGATGAAGGCGAGGCCGCCATAACCCAGGGTGTAGAGGGAGCCGGCCATGCCGATGAAGCTGGCCGCGGACATCCAGTCGGACCCGGTGGCCATGCCGTTGTAGATGGCGGGCACCCTTCGCCCCGCCACGTAATATTCGGACAGTTGTTGGGTGCGGCTGATGATGCCGATGAAGGCATAGACACCGATCGTCAGGAAGACGAACAGGTAGCCGATGATCTTGTCCGGCACGCCCATCTGCTCCAGGATCGCCAGGATGATGACGAAGCCTGCGAAGCCGCCGGTGTAGTAGCCGTAGATCCTGCCCAGGTTGCTGAGGAAATCCGAAGACTGTTGTTGGGCCATGGTGTCCTCCTCAGTCCTCGGCCACGCCGAATTCCTCGTCGATGGCGTTCTGCTTCCGGGCGAACCAGAAGAGCGTCACGACGAAGATGATCAGCGAGCCCTGCGCCGCCATGTAGAAGCCGAGCGGGAAGCCCAGGATCTTGATGGTGTTCAGGGACGGGGCGAACAGATGGATGAAAAGGCTCGAGAAGAACCAGATGGCGAAGACGGTCCACATGAGCGTGGATGTCTTCTTCCAATAGGCTTTCGCCTTCTCGGGCGTGATGGTCGTGTCCGACACTAAAGCCTCCCTCACTGCCACGATTTGGGGTTTTGAACAGCGCCTGGTCCGGGGCTGAAAGCTCTGCCCGGAAAAGTAGACCTGATCCCCTATTGCGCCCCGTTGGCCGGGACGTCATGCTTTCGCCCAATACAAAGGCGTAGCGGCTTGATAGGTTTGACTTCTGTAACATCGACCGAAGTTCGTGGCAACATATCCGTATAGAAGCGGAAGTCACACAAGGGATGGGGACATGGGGCTGCTGACTTGGTTTGGTATTCGCAGTCGCAAAAAACTGGATACCCTCAGCAGTGTTGGGGTCTTCCTCTCTTCCCAGGCGGCTTATGCTGCACAGCGGTCGACGACCACTTATTGTGAAGTGAAGGCTGGTGTTAACCGCAACAAGCTGTTCTCCGAGCCCGCCTTCCTGGAGGAGCTGGGCCGCTGCCGGTGGGAGGCGTTCGCCGCCGTGCTGGCCGACGCCATCCTGATCACGGAGACCAAGCTGCGCCCCTTGTCCGGGGACCCCGCCGGTGTCACCCGCCTGGGAAACCGGCTGGGGCGGCTTTATGGGGAGCGCCTGGCGGCGGAGCAGCGGCCCGCCCACCGCCCCGACGGCTGGGACGACCTGACCGGCACTTTCCTGGCCCGGCTGGCCGAGGCCCAGGCCAACCCGCCGAAGCCGCCGCATGAGATCGCGAACCATTCGGTGCGGGTGGTGATGGACACCCTGCCCATCCATGCCGAGCACCGCCGCCACGACCGGGAAGCCATCTCCGGCGGCGTGAAGTTCTACATCCTGGCCCTGCACGAGGCCCTGGAGAAGGAGCTGGATGCCCAGGCGGTCATGGCCGACCTCGCCGCGGGCGGGTAGGACATATCGCTTCCACCCGCGCTGGACCGTTGCAAGCCGCGGGCGTTTTGGGGCAGAGTGCGCCCCGCGTGGGCCTGTAGCTCAACGGTTAGAGCCGGCCGCTCATAACGGTCTGGTTGCAGGTTCGAATCCTGCCGGGCCCACCATCCCCCTGGTTCACCGTCCCCGCTTCGCCTCGTTCACGGCCTTGTCCAGCTCCTGCAGGTAGCGGGATTTGTCCTGCTTGCTCATGGGCGGGCCGCCGCCCTGGACGACGCCCATGTCGCGCAAATCCTGCATCAGGGCGCGGGCGGCCAGGGCGCTGCCGATGTTGGCCTGGGTGAAGGGGCGCCCGTTGGTGCCGATGACCTTGCTGCCCTTGTCCAGGCAGCGCTTGGCCAGCTGGATGTCGGCGGTCACGACGATGTCGCCGGGGCTGGTATGCTCCGCGATCCAGTTGTCCGCCGCGTCGAACCCGTCGGAGACGACGACGAGCTGCACCTTGCCCTCTGCGGGCACGCGCAAGGGGCCGTTGGAGACCAGGTAGACCTGAAGGCCGTAGCGCAGCGCCACCCGGAAGGTCTCTTCCTTCACCGGGCAGGCATCGGCGTCGATGTAGATGTCCAGCATGGCGGCAGGGATAGGGCAGGCGAGGCCCCGGCGCAAGGGCCGGATACCGTCGGCCGTCCTTGCCATGCTCATCTTCTACCCTGGGCGGGGGCTTGCGGCAAGCCCCCGGCCCTGGTCTAGAAACACTGTCCCGTCACACCTTAGCGAAGGGACAGATGCCATGCGCGCCAGCGAGATTTCCTATCCCACGCCGTTCTTCCACGGCACCAAAGCCGAGCTGCGGCCCGGCGACCTGATCGTGGCCGGTCGCCCCTCCAACTATGGCAAGCGCAACCCCGCCTCCTGGGTCTACATGGCGGCCGCGCTGGATGCCGCCATCTGGGGGGCGGAGCTGGCGGTGGGCGAGGGGCCGGGACGCATCTACCTGGTGGAACCCACCGGCCCCATCGAGGACGATCCCAACCTCACCGACAAGAAGTTCCCCGGCAACCCGACGCGGTCCTACCGCTCCCGCGAGCCGCTGCGGGTGGTGGCGGAGGTCACGGGATGGCAGGGGCACCCGCCCGAACGGTTGCAGGAGATGCGTGCCGCCCTGGAACGGCTGAGGGCCCAGGGGGTCGAGGCCATCGACTGACGCCTTTTCCACCCCCGCGCCCACGGCTTCCCCGCCGTGGGCGTCTGGGGACGTGTCACCCCGTCAGCCGGTCGAAATCCTCCCCCGCCACGGCCATCAGGTCCACCGGTTCCGATTCGGCGCCCAGGGAACGGTAGAAGAGTTGGGCGCGGACATTGTCCCGGCGCACGTGCCAGGCCACCCAGCCGCCCCCTTCCTCCTTGGCGATGCGGGCCACGGCGGCCAGCAGGGCCCGGCCCACGCCGCGGCGGCGGGACAGGGGCTCCACATACAGGTCTTCCAGCACCACCCCGCCCTGGGCGGTCTGGCTGTCATAGCCGCGGGTCAGCAGCGCGATGCCCGCGGGCCGGCCGCCCAGCTCCGCAATCAAGGGCTCGAAAAGTCGCTTGGGCCCGAACCCCTGGCGGCGCCAGGCAGCGGCGGTCAGCAGCGGTCGGTCCAGCCCGTGTTCCCCCGCCAGGGATGCCAGCAGGGCGGCGGCTACCTCCGCATCCTCGGGCCGCCCCGGCCGCACGGCCGGGGCGTCAGCGGGCGGCGGGGCGGCCACGGGGCCTCAGCCGGCGGTCAGCTTGTCCATCTCCCGCAGGATGGTGTCGGCCATCACGGAGGTGGAGCACTTGGCCATCCCGGGCTGCATGATATCGCCGGTGCGCATGCCGGTGTTCAGCACGTTCTGCACTGCCTGCTCCAGCAGCGTGGCTTCCTCATGCAGGCCGAAGGACCAGCGCAGGGCCATGCCGAAGCTCAGCAGCATGGCGATGGGGTTGGCGATGTCGCGGCCGGCGATGTCCGGGGCGGAGCCGTGCACCGGCTCATACAGGGCCTTGCGCTTGCCGTTGGCGTCGGGCGCGCCCAGCGAGGCGCTGGGCAGCATGCCGATGGAGCCCGTCAGCATGGCCGCCTCGTCCGACAGCATGTCGCCGAAAAGGTTGTCGGTGACGATCACGTCGAACTGCTTGGGGTTGCGGACCAGCTGCATGGCGCAGGCGTCGGCCAGCATGTGGCTCAGCTCCACGTCCGGGTACTCGGCCTTGTGGACCGCCGTCACCTCCTGCCGCCAGAGCAGGCCGGACTCCATGACGTTGGACTTCTCGGTGGAGCAGACCTTGTTGCCGCGGCCGCGGGCCAGCTCGAAGGCGATGCGGGCCACGCGGCGGATCTCGTCCGTCGTGTAGACCTGGGTGTTGATGCCGCGGCGCTGGCCGTTGCCAAGGTCCTCGATGCCGCGCGGCTCCCCGAAATATACCCCGCCGGTCAGCTCGCGGACGATCATGATGTCCAGGCCGCGCACCACCTCCGGCTTCAGGGTGCTGGCGTCCACCAGCGCGTCGAACACCACGGCCGGGCGCAGGTTGGCGAACAGGTCCATTTCCTTGCGCAGGCGCAGCAGCCCGGCCTCCGGTCGCTTCTCGAAGGTCAGCCCGTCCCACTTCGGGCCGCCCACCGCGGCCAGCAGCACCGCGTCCGCCGCGTGGGCCTTGGCCATCACCGCGTCGGTCAGCGGCACGCCGTGGGCGTCGATGGAGGCGCCGCCCACCAGGGCCTCCTCCACCTTGAACTCCAGGCCCCGCTTCTTCGCCAGCCAGTCGATCACCCGGCGCACCTGGCGCATCACCTCGGGGCCGATGCCGTCACCGGGCAGCAGGAGCAAGGAATAGGGTTGGGAGGCGCTGGCCATCAGATCATTCCCGTTCGTTCTGTCTCGCGCCCCGCAGCCGGGCGCCCCGCGTCCATGTAAACCAGCCCCCGGCTCCTTGGCAAAAGCCCAAGGGGCGCTGGGTCAATCCGCCGTCCCCCGGCCGGTCAGGAGGCCCAGAGCCAAGGCTGGCCCAGCTTCTGCCGCGACTCGTAATCGTCGATGGCCGGGGCGTCCCGCAGGGTCAGGCCGATGTCGTCCCAGCCGTTCAGCAGGCACTGGCGGCGGAACGGCTCCACCTCGAAGGGGATGCGCTCCCCGTCCGGGGTCTGGATGGCCTGGCTCTCCAGATCCACGGTGAAGGTGGCGTTGGCGCCGTTGTCGGCGGCGGCCATCAGCCGGTCCACCACCTCCTTGGGCAGGACGATGGGCAGGATGCCGTTCTTGAAGCAGTTGTTGAAGAAGATGTCGGCGAAGCTGGGGGCGATCACACAGCGGATGCCGCTGTCCAGCAGGGCCCAGGGCGCATGCTCACGCGACGAGCCGCAGCCGAAATTCTCCCCCGCCACCAGGATCTTGGCGTCACGATAGGCGGGCTGGTTAAGCACGAAGTCCGGCTTCTCGCTGCCATCCTCGTTGAAGCGCAGGGCGGCGAACAGCCCGGCGCCCAGGCCGGTGCGCTTGATGGTCTTCAGGTACCGGGCCGGGATGATCATGTCCGTGTCGACGTTCATCAGGCGCAGCGGCGCCGCGACCCCGGTCAGTTGGGTGAACTTGTCCATAAGCAGATCCCGGTCATAAGGCGGTTCGGGTGGTTTTGTGCCATGTGCGTGCTTTGCGGCGCAACATAGGAACGCCGCTGGGCTGCCTTGCGCAAGACAAGGACCCGCGCCGGGCAAGGCCGCACCAGCTATTCCAGCCCTTCGGCCCGGGCCAGCCGGGCGCTGGTGCCGTCGGCCTCCATGGCCGAAAGCGCCGCGTCGAAGCGGGCCACCAGCTCCGCCGCCACGCTGGCACGGCTGAACAGCATGTGGGCCGTGTTGCCCTCCAGCCGCACGGGGTGGATGTCCACCGCGTCGTCCAGGCCCAGGCGCGGCATCAGGCGGCGCGCCACCTCATACCCGTCGACATAGCCATCCAGCCGCCCGCGTGCCAGCATGGTCAAGGCGCTCTCGCTGTTGGGGACGCCCACGATCCGCCCGGCCACCCGCGGGTCCCCCACGAAGCGGTCGATCTCCTCGCTGTGGCGGGCCCCGGCGATGACGCCCAGGCGGAAACCCTGTCCCGCCAGGTCGGCCAACCGTGTCGCGGGGAAGCGGTCGGCCTCCCCCTTGCGCACCAGCAGGACGTTCAGCCCGCTGCGCAAGGGGCGGGAGAAGCGGCCCATGGCCTGGCGCTCCGCCGTCACCCCAAGTCCGGCGACGGCGTCGATCAAGCCCTCCTGCACCAACACCAGGCTGCGCCTGCGCGGAACCTGCTCCCAGGTCACGGAACATCCGGCCCGGCGGGCGGCCTCCGTCACCAGGGCGTGGTCGATGCCGCGCATCCGGCCGTCCTCGTCCAAGTAATGGTAGGGTTCCCAGGGCCACCAGGCGAAGCGTAGGGCGCAGTCGGCCGCCTCGGCCGGCAGCACGGCGAGCAGCAGCAGGGCGAACGCCAGCGCGACGCCCTGGGCCGGGTTCCGGGATGCTCTCAATGGTTTTCGGGCCGAACCGATCATGCCCGGACCATGCCCCGCGAAAGGGGTATTCGCCAGGGATAAAGGTGTTGAACCCTATGTTCGTGTGCAAAACCCCCTTGCCGTTGCGCCGCCGACACGGCAGCCGCGCCGCGGCCCGCCTTGCCCCGGCGGGGCCTGTCGGCTAGGAAAGGGACCCCTCCGTCCGGACTTGCCCCCGCCATGACCGAAGGCCCGCTCGCCCTCTACCGCGCCCGCCGGGGCACCGGCACGCTGAAGGCCGACCCGGCGCAGGAACTGGCGGCCGAGAAGCTGCAAAGCCTGTGGCACGCCCTGCTGGACTACCGCCCCGCCACGGGCCAGACCGGCTGGCGCGCCCGCTTCGGCCTGGCCCGCCGGCCCGACCCCGCCCCCCAGGGGCTGTACGTCTATGGCGACGTGGGCCGCGGCAAGTCCATGATCATGGACCTGTTCTATGAGACGGCGCCGGTGGAGAAGAAACGCCGGGTCCATTTCCACGCCTTCATGCTGGAGGTACACCAGCGGCTGCACGACCTCCGCCAGTCCGGCGACGCCAAGCCGGGGGAAGAGCTGCCCACCCTGGCCAAGGCCCTGGCGGGGGAGGCCTGGCTGCTCTGCTTCGACGAGTTCCATGTGGTGAACATCGCCGACGCCATGATCCTGGGCCGCCTGTTCACCGCCCTGTTCGAGCAGGGCGTGGTGGTGGTGGCCACCAGCAACTGGGCGCCGGATGACCTCTACAAGGACGGGCTGAACCGGCAGCTCTTCCTGCCCTTCATCGCCTTGTTGAAGGAAAAGCTGGACGTGCTGCACCTGGCCGGGGCGCGCGACTACCGCTTGGCCCGGCTGATGGGGGCCAAGGTCTACCACTACCCGCTGGGGCCCCAGTCCGCTGCCGCCTTGGCCCTGGCCTTCGCCGAGCTGACCGGCGACCATCCGGCCAAGCCCTGCCACCTCACCGTGTCAGGCCGCCGGGTAGAGGTGCCCAAGGCCGCCCGGGGTGTCGCCTGGTTCAATTTCCAGGACCTCTGCGCCAAGCCGCTGGGCGCCGGCGACTACCTCTCCATCGCCACCCACTTCCACACGGTGCTGGTGGAGGGGGTGCCGCGGCTGAAGGCCGACCAGCGGAACGAGGCCAAGCGCTTCATGACCCTGGTGGACGCCCTGTACGAGCACAAGGTGAAGCTCATCCTCTCCGCCGACGCCGCCCCCGACCGCCTCTACGCCGAGGGCCAGCACGCTTTCGAGTTCCAACGCACCGTCAGCCGCCTGATGGAGATGCAGTCGGAGACGTACCTGGGGGCGGAGCATTTGACCTGATACCCGCCGCCGTTGATCGTGACGGATTAACGGCCCCTCAGGCGCCCCCGGCTCGGGGGGCCGGGGCAGGCTCGCGCCGCCATCCGGCGGCTTGGCTCACGCGGGCCCATACTTTGTTTGAGGGGGCCCGCGGGCCGGCAGTCGCCGGCCTCCAAGCGCATGAGTCAGAAACTCAGGCGCTTGGTGTAAGGCGCCGGACGCCTCACGGCTGCAACACCAGGCTGCTCCGGTCATGCCCGGCGAGGATGCGCACCGGCTGGCCGGCGGTCACGGGCAGGGGCTTCTCGAAGGTGTGCAGGATCTGCTTCCAGCCGCCGGTCTTGCCCGGCGGGTTCTCATAGGTCGCCCCGAACCCTAGATCGATCCGCAGCCATTGCAGGATGCCCACCGCCTCCCCGTCCGCCGCGGCGCGGAATTCCACCGGGGCCAGGGTCGGGGGGTGGTGGGGGTGGGTCAGGTCCAGGGACAGCAGGGTCACCACGGGGGACAGGGCCTGCCAGGCCAGCCCGTCCACGATCAGCCGCGGCGCCGACAGTTTCTGGTAGGCGGACAGGTCGAAGCCGCAGGCGCTGCCGACGAGGCTCTGCCGCGCCAGATCCTCACCCCCGACAAGACACCCCACCGCCGCCACCGCCCGGGGCAGGATGGTGGCGCCCGGTTTCAGCAGCCTGGCGTGCGCGTCCTCGAAGGTGGGCAGGATGCCCTCGGTCAGCAGGTCGCTGCTGATGATCTCCGACACCAGGATGTCCGCCGGGACGGGCAGGTCGGTGCCCACCGCCATCTGTTGGGACAGCTTCTCCACCAGCCGCACACGCTTGCCCAGCGGGTTGGCGGCCAGCACTTCCCGCGCCGCGGCGGCCACCATGGGCTCGCCTTCGCAGGCCACCACCGTGCCGGCACCGCCCCGGGCCGCCATCAGGGACAGCAGGCCGCTGCCCGCCCCGATGTCCAGCACCACGGCATCCTGCCCGTGGGCCGCGACGGCGGCGCGGATGGCGGTGTCGAACGCCTCGTTCCGGGCCGTGTCGTTCACCATCGGCACGTGCCAGAAGGGCACCTTGGCGGACACGCAGCGCCGGGCCAAGTGGGCGAAGACGGGTGCCTCCGGCCAGCGCCGGGCGGCGTCCAGGCAAAGGGCGTGGGCCTCCCCATGGCGACCGCGGTCGAACAGCAGCATGGCCAGGTCGGCGGTGGGGGCCGGGCTTTCCGGCAGGGCCGCGGCGGCGGCGCGCAATCGCGCCTCGGCCTCCTCCGGCCGGCCAAGATGGGCCAGCGCCCGGCCGGACTCCAGCAGGGCCACCGGGTGCTTGGGCGACAGTGCCAGCAGCGCGTTCCAGTCGGCCATGGCATCGCCATGCCGCCCCGCCTGCCAAGCCATGTTGGCCGTGATGGGCAGCAGGTCGGTGACCCGATAGCCCTTCCCCACGATGGCGCGGTACAGCCGCTCCGCCCCGCCCAGGTCGCCCTTCTCATGCAGCCCCATGGCCTGCGCCAGAAGCGACCGGCACAGGGACTGGTCCGCCTCCTCCAGGACGCTGTCCAGGCGGAAGGGTTCGGCATCGCCGGATGTCCCGGTTTTCGGATATTCGCCTTCTGCCATCAGGTGCGCGGCCCCCGGTCAATCCTTCCTGCCATAGCAGAAAAACCGGGCCGGGGGCAAAGCACCCCTACTTCTTCCAATCCTTCAGCCCGTACGCCTTCAAGATCTCCGCCAGCTTGCCGGATTTGCGAAGCTCCTCCACGCCCGTCTCCAGCATCGCCAGCAATTCCTGCGCCTTGGGGTGCTTGGGCGACAGGGCGACATAGACGGGGGCGCCCTCGCTGGCGACGGACAGGTCGAACAGGTTGCCCATGCCGATCAGGTTGATGCTGTACTCCAGCACCGCGTCGCCCTCGATGATCACGTCCAGCTTGCGCTCGGCCAGTTGGGTGATCAGGTCCTTGGTGGCGGTGTCGCCGGAAACCAGGGTGATGGCCGGCGTGCCCTTGTTGGCGGCGATATAGGCGTCGATCCGGTCGTCGTAGGTATAGTCCTGGATGGCGCCGAAGCGCTTGCCCTTCAGGCTGTCCGGGCCGGCATACTTGAACCCGCTGCCCTTGGCCGTGGCGAAGGCATAGGTGGTGTAGCCCTCGCTGTCCCTGGTCAGCAGCAGGTCCGGCGCGTCCTTCCTGGCGGCGCCCAGCACGCCGGTGATCTCCCCCTTGCGGGCCGCCTCGATGGCGTCCTGGTAGGGCATCAGCTCATAGGTGACCGTGTAGCCCTTGGGCTCGTACACCGCCCGCAGGATGTCCAACAGGTACCCCTCCGGCTTCTTGCCGGGCGTGCAGTTGTAGGGGCACCAGAAATCAGCCTTGAAGGTCAGCGTCTCCGCGGCCTTGGCGGCGGCAGGGCCAAGGGCCAGGGCGGCCCCCAGGATTACGGCGATGATGGACCCGCGCATGTGAACCTCCCCCCGGATGGTCAACCTGAGGGGGAGGGTAACCCGAAAGTGCCGCGGGCGACAGGCCCCCGGAACGGCACCGCCCGCCCCGGGGGTGACCGGGGCGGGCGGCAGTCGGGTTGCCTGGATGGGGCGGGATCAGTCCGCGTACACCCCGGCCGCGGTGATCACCGGCTTCCAGCGGTCGATCTCCGCCTTCACGAAGTCGCCCAGAACCTTCGGCGTGGCGCGCTCCTGGGCCACGGGCTCGGTGCCCAGCTCGCCGAAGCGGGCCTTCACCGTCTCATCCTTCAGCGCGGTCTGCAGCGCCTTGGACAGCTTGTCCACCACCGGGGCCGGGGTGCCCTTGGGCGCGTACAGCCCGTGCCACACAGCCACCTGCACGGCGGGCAGGCCGGCGTCCTTGGTGGTGGGCAGGTCCGGCAGGGACGGGACCTTGGTGGGCGTGGTCACGGCATAGGCCTTGATGGCCCCGCCCTTGATCTGGCCCGTGGTGTTGGTGGTCTGGTCGCACATCAGGTCCACCTGGCCGCCCACCAGGTCGTTCATGGCGGGGCCCGTGCCCTTGTACGGCACGGTGGTCAGCTGGGTGCCGATGGCCTGCATGAACAGCATGCCGCACAGGTGGGAGGCCGCGCCCACGCCGGCGTTGGCCAGGGTCACCTTGTCGGCGTTCTTCTTCACGTACTCCACCAGCTCCTTCAGGTCCTTCGCGGGGAAGTCCTTCTTGGCGACGATGGTCATGGGCACGTCGGTGACCAGGCCCACCGGAGCGAAGTCGTTGGCCGGGTCATAGGGCAGCTTGCGGTACAGGGTGGCGCTGGTGGCCTGGCCGATATGGTGCAGCAGCAGCGTGTAGCCGTCCGGGTCGGCCTTGGCCACGCGGGCGGCGCCCAGCGTGCCGCCGGCGCCGCCGACATTCTCCACCACGATCTGCTGGCCCAGGCTCTGGCTCATGCTCTGGGCCACCAGCCGGGCCACCGTGTCGGTCGGGCCGCCCGCGGCGAAGGGCACCACCATGGTGATGGGCCGGGTCGGATAGTCCTGGGCCGTGGCCGTGGCGGAGACGCCGACGGCCAGCAGCGCCGCGGCGGCAAGGGTCTTGAAGCGCATGGGTCCTCCCTGGGGATTCGGTTTCTGGTTGGGGAACAGGCGAACGGGTCACTCTTCCTCGTGGAAGACTTCCTCCCGCCGCTTGCGGATGGAGGGCAGCAGCACGAGGGCCAGCAGCCCCGCCGCCACCAGCAGCAGCACCAGGCTGATGGGGCGGGTGACGAAGATGGTGGGGTCGCCGCGGGCGATCAGCATGGCCCGGCGCAGGTTCTCCTCCAGCAGCGGGCCCAGCACGAAGGCCAGCAGCAGGGGTGCCGGCTCGAAATGGTGCTTCATCAGGAAATAGCCCACGACGCCGAAGATGGCGACCAGCACCACGTCGAAATAGCTGCTGTTGATGCTGTACACGCCGATGCAGCAGAACAGCAGGATGGCCGGGTACAGCAACCGGTAGGGCACCTTCAGCAGCCGCACCCAGATGCCCACCAGCGGCAGGTTGATGATGACCAGCATGGCGTTGCCGATCCACATGCTGGCGATCATGCCCCAGAACAGGGTCGGGTTCTCCGTCATGACCGTGGGGCCGGGGACGATGCCCTGGATGGTCATGGCGCCGACCATCATGGCCATCACGGCGTTGGGCGGGATGCCCAGGGTCAGCAGGGGGATGAAGCTGGTCTGGGCGCCGGCGTTGTTGGCGCTCTCCGGCCCGGCCACGCCCTCGATGGCGCCCTTGCCGAAGCGGCTGCGGTCCTTGGCCAGCTTCTTTTCCAGCGTATAGCTGGCATAGGGCGCCAGCACCGCCCCGTTACCCGGCAGGATGCCCAGGATGCTGCCGATGCCCGTGCCGCGCAGCACGGCGGGGAAGCACTGCTTGATGTCGTGCCAAGTGGGCATCAGCCCGTGGATATGGCCGGGAAGGACCGTCCGTTCCTCATGCTTTTCCAGGTTCCGCAGGATCTCCGCCACGCCGAACAGGCCCACGGCCAGGGTGGTGAAGTTGATGCCCTCGGCGATCTGCGGGATGCCGAAGGTCAGGCGCGGCTCCCCCGACTCCAGGTCGGACCCCACGGTGCCCAGCAGCAGGCCCAGCAGGATCATGGACACGGCCTTCACCACCGACCCGCTGGCCAGCACGGTGGCGCCCACCAGGCCCAGCAGCATCAGGCTGAAATACTCCGCCGGCCCGAACTTCTGCGCAAGGGCGGCCAGCAGCGGCCCGAACAGGGCGATCATGAACGTGGCCACAGTCCCGGCGAAGAAGCTGCCCAGGGCCGCGATGGCCAGGGCCGGCCCGGCGCGGCCCTGCTTGGCCATCTGGTGGCCGTCCAGGGTGGTGACCACGCTGGACGTCTCCCCCGGCATGTTCACCAGGATGGCCGTGGTGCTGCCGCCATACTGGGCGCCGTAATAGATGCCCGCCAGCATGATCAGGGCGCCCAGCGGGTCCAGGTAGAAGGTGATGGGCAGCAGGATGGCGATGGTGGCGATGGGCCCCAGCCCCGGCAGCACGCCGATCAGGGTCCCCACCAGGGCGCCGATGAAGCACAGGCCCAGGTTCAGCGGCGTGAACGCGGCGCCGAAGCCCATGGCCAGGTTGGAAAAGACATCCATGGGCGGTCAGAACCTCGGCCAGACGGCGAAGGGCAGGCCCAGCGCCACCTTGAACAGCAGGACGGTGAACAGGACCAGGGCGCCGCCGAAGATGATGGTCTCCCGCCAGCGCAGGTCCGGGGCGGCGAAGGAGGCGACCAGCACGATCCCCGCCCCCGACAGCACCAGTCCCAGCGGCCGTATGGCGAAGGCGAACAGCACGATGGCGCCGATGACGGGGATGATGTGCCGCCAGCCCCAGCGGTCCAGCGGCGGCCCGTCATGGACCAACCCGCGGCCGGCGATGAACAGGCCGAACAGCCCCACCAGCCAGGACAGCACGGTGGGGAAATAGCCCGGCCCCATGCGCATGGCCGTGCCCATCTTCAGCTCACCCAGCTGGGACCAGGCCACCGCGGCCACCACCACCAGGGCAAGCCCGCCCACCACGTCCTGGGGGCTGCGGATGCGGGGGCTAGCCATGGGCGGGCCTGGGGGAACCAAGACACCCCGTCACGCGCACGCTCCCCATCGGCCGTCCTCCCCTGCGCGGTCGGGGCTTCATGCCCCTACTTTGGAGGGTAAACTATCCCGTACGGCAGGAGGGCGCAAGAAGCCAAGCAATCCAAGGGCTTGCGCTGCACTGCGGTATAGGGAGGCCCACCCTGCTACTGGCTCCACATCACCCGACCGATGTCATATCTGACTTGGATGCCGCCGACGCTGGTTTCCCTGATGTCCAGGGACGCGACCGTGCCGATCGACACCAGCAATGTCCCATCCCCGTCCCAAGAAATGCTGGGATCGGCTTCTCCCGCACTGACGAAAGAATAGGCCGGGCCGTACTCGACCAGGGTGACGGGCTCTTGCCCCGGCGCTACGATCATGATGGCGACCCGATGGGACGTGCCCAACTGCCCGCACAGCCGATCCACCTTGACGATCCGGGTGCCGTCATGGGGCTCGCCGACCATTTCCTCGATTGTCTCGCACGACGAAGGCCAACCCCAAAAGGCCGCGAGGTACAGGGACCAGCCAAGCCCGACAGCGACGACCAAGCCGGCCAGGGCGAACCCTTTCCCAACCCAGGACAATCCTCTCCACTGCGCCACGGCCATGAGGAGCCGCCCCTGACCTCGTCATCCCCAGGCCCACAGGAAGCCATGCCGCCGCGCAGGGCACAAGCCACGGAAGGCGATGTTTGGCGACAAAGCCCGGAATGGTGGCTGCCGGCGCCGGGGCCGGCGGCCTCAGTCCCCCGTGAACTCCGTACCCGACTCCACGAAGGCCAGCCGGTTGCCGAACGGGTCACGGCAATAGAAGCTGCGCTCGCCCCAGGGCCGGTCCTCGATCCGGCCGGGCACGCCATGGTCCTCCGACACGGCCAGGTCGAAGGCGGCACCCGCCGCATCCGCCCTTGCCAGGAAAGCCTCCAGATCATGGACCGCCAGGTAGACATGGTCGGGCAGGGGCCCGGGGAAGCCGCCGTCCCCCTCGGCCTGCGCGTCCAGGCAGGCCAGGATGGACCGGCCCACGTCGAAATAATGCCGGCCGGGGGACACCCGGCGCCCCGGCTGGCCCAGCACCTGGGCATAGAAGCGGGTGGCGGCGTCGATGTCGGTGACGGGCAGCGTCAGGCGGAACAGGCGCATCTCCGGCCTCCCCGGTCTGTGGTCCACGGCCCCTAACATAGTGCCAACCGACCCGGTCTCCCACGGGGCGTCTCGTCACTCCCCGCCCGTGACCTATGGCATCCGGGTGGGTGCGCGCCGGTTGAAAGGGGGATGCCCCCTGGGCGATGCTGCGCGGATGAGCGATCTGCTGCCCTACGAACAGGCCAAGGCCCTGGCCGCGCACCCGGACCCGTCGGTGCGCGGCTGGCTGGCCACGCGCCCCGACGTGCAGCCGGAACTGCTGTTCTTCCTGGCCGAGGACCCGGACGTGGGCGTGCGCCGGGCCATCGCCGGCAACGATGCGACCCCGGTCCAGGCCGCCCGCCGCCTGTCCCGCGACGCGGACGCCGACGTGCGGCGCCTGCTGGGGGCCAAGTTGGCGCGGGCCCTGCCGCACCTCACGGGGGCGGAACTCGCCAGTCTGCGCGACCTGGCCCACCAGGTGCTGAACGACCTGGCCGCCGACCAGGTGGTGCGGGTGCGGGCGGCCCTGGCCAGCACCCTGGCCGACGTGGAGGTGGCGCCGCCCCGGCTGGTGGCCCGCCTGGCCCGCGACGTCTCCCGCGAGGTGGCGGAGCCGGTGCTGCGCACCTGCGTCACCCTGACGGATGAGGAATTGCTGTCCATCATCGCCAGCCAACCCCTGCCCTGGGTGCTGGAGGCCATCGCCCGCCGCCCCACGGTCAGCCAGCAGGTGGCGGACAGGCTGGAGGCCACCGGCGACCCGGACGCCCTGGCCGCCCTGCACGCCAACCCCGGCGCCCCGCACTCGCCGGGCACCGGCACCGCCCTGGTGGAGGTGATCCCGCCCCCGCCCGTCAGGTCGGGCCTGCCCGCCACCCTGACCGGCCGCATCGCCGAGGTGGTGGGCAGCGGCATCCGGGACGAGCTGGCGGCGGAGGGCTTCGACCGGGAGGCGCGCGACACCGTGGTGGCCGTCACCGGCCGCCGGCTTGACTGGGCCCGCGGCTATGCCGACCGGGAACCGCCGGAAAAGCGCGCCCTGCGCCTGATGGAGGAGGGGACGCTGGACGAGGAGGCGGTATGGGACGCCCTGTCCTGGGGCGACATGACCTTCACCCGGGCCGCCCTGGCGCTGAAGGCCCGCATCCCCCTGCCGGTGGTCCAGCGCATCCTGGACACCCAGGGCCCCAAGGCCATCACGGCGCTCGCCTGGAAGGCCGGCCTGTCCATGCGCTGCGCCCGCGCCCTCCAAGCCAAGGCGGGCGTCCCGCCGCGCAAGCTGCTGAACGCCCGCCACGGCACCGACTATCCCCTGGGCGAGGTGGAGATGCTGTGGCAACTGGAGCTGTTCGGGATCAGCGGCTGATCCCCCCTTTCCCTGGGGAAGGGGGGAAGAATGCTTACGGCCGCGGCGTCCCGTTCAGGGCACCGGCCCCGGCGCGCTCCCGGGTCTGGGCCGGGTCGCTCAGGCGGGATTCAGGCTCCCCCGGCAGGCCGGGGCGGGCAGGGGGCGGGCCGGACTGGGTGTCGCCGATCCGGCTCACCGGGCGCAGGCCGGGCCCGCTGCCGTCGAACCGGACCAGCACCGGCGGGTTGGCCAGATAGGCCTCGCACTGGCGGTACAGCTCCAGCTTGTCCTCCGGCCACTCGTCATAGCTGGTGAAGGGCCGGAAGATGAAGGGGATGGCCTGCACGTCGGGCGGGATGGCGATGTCCAGGAAGTTGAAGTTCACCTCGCAGGCATTGGCCGGGGTGGTGGCATAGGTGGCGCTGGTGGGCGCCTGGGACAGGGCCGGGCCCGCCCCGGCGGCCAGGGCGAGCAGGGCGGGTGCGGCGCATCGGCGCAGACGGGGTAGCGGCATGGCAGCCTCGGCATGCAGGCAGGGGGAAGGCGGGCCCCGCGTGCGGACGCACGGCGCGGGACGGTAAGGCAACCCGCCCCGGCAACGCTTGTTCCACAAGGGTTTGGCCGGCAGCGCCGCATCCCCGGCCGGTGCCGCCCGGACGCCCCGGCCCCTAACCCCAAGTCTTCTTGCGGGGGCTGCGGAATCAGGCTAGAGCACCCCCGGCCCCGGTAACGCGCCGTCCTCCGGTACAGGCGCCGCCGCGGCCCCGAACAAGGCAGGCCCCAAGGCCTCCCGCACGCGAACCTGAGCTAACCGAGGACGCATCCCATGGCACGCAAGAAGATCGCACTGGTCGGCGCCGGCCAGATCGGCGGCACCCTGGCCCTGCTGGCCGGCCAGAAGGAGCTGGGCGACATCGTCCTGCTGGACATTCCCGACGCCGAGGGCGTTGCCAAGGGCAAGGCGCTGGACATCGCCGAGCTGTCCCCGGTGGAGGGCTTCGACGCCGGCTACAGCGGCACCAGCAACTATGCCGACATCGCCGGCGCCGACGTGGTGATCGTCACCGCCGGCGTGCCCCGCAAGCCGGGCATGAGCCGTGACGACCTGGTCGGCATCAACGCCAAGGTGATCAAGGCCGTCGGCGCCGGCATAAAGGCGCACGCCCCCAACGCCTTCGTCATCGTCATCACCAACCCGCTGGACGCCATGGTCGGCCTGATGCAGGAGGTGACGGGCCTGCCGCCGGAGAAGGTGGTCGGCATGGCCGGCGTGCTGGACAGCGCCCGCTTCCGCTGGTTCCTGGCGGAGGAGTTCAAGGTGTCCGTGGAGGACGTGACCGCCTTCGTGCTGGGTGGCCACGGCGACACCATGGTGCCGTCCGTCCGCTACTCCACCGTCGCCGGCATCCCCCTGCCGGACCTGGTGAAGATGGGCTGGACCAGCCAGGAGAAGCTGGACAAGATCGTCCAGCGCACCCGCGACGGCGGGGCGGAGATCGTCGGCCTGCTGAAGACCGGCTCCGCCTTCTACGCCCCCGCTGCCTCCGCCATCGCCATGGCCGAGAGCTACCTGAAGGACAAGAAGCGCGTCCTGCCCTGCGCCGCCAAGCTGACCGGCCAGTACGGCGTGGACGGCCTCTACATCGGCGTGCCCGTGATCATCGGGGCCGCCGGCGTGGAGAAGATCGTCGAGATCGAGCTGAACGACGACGAGAAGGCCATGTTCGCCAAGTCCGTGGACGCGGTGAAGCAGCTGGTCGACATCACCAAGAAGGTCGCCGGCGAGGGCTGATCCCCCTCCGGTCGCCGAAGCCTGACACAGCCCCCGCGCCGGGTGACCGGCGCGGGGGTTTTTGTTTTGCGCGCCGGGTCCTGTCCGTCGGTGCCCTGGTAACACGCCACGCGCGACTACCAGTCTCGCTGCGCGCGCGCTTCGTTTTCCGCACCGCCCGTATCGCCCCGCGACAGAACCTATCCTTGTCCCGCGGAATCGTGTGGCGAAAGCTTCGCTGCCATGCAGCAGGGCGCGACCAATGGCCGGTTGAACCCTTCTTCCGCGGTGCTAAAGTGCGGCCCGCGTGGGGGACCTGCCCCTCGCGTGCGGCTTGGTCCGCGCGGTCCTGCCCGCGCGCCGGGCCGGACCGTCTCCCATCCAGAGCAAGACGGCGGACCGATGAACATCCATGAGTACCAGGCCAAGGGCCTGCTGAAGAAATACGGCGTCGCGGTTCCCCGCGGCGGCGTCGCCTACACGCCCGAGGAGGCCCGCAAGGTGGCCGAGGAGCTGGGCGGCCCCGTCTGGGTGGTGAAGTCGCAGATCCACGCCGGTGGCCGCGGCGCCGGCCGCTTCAAGGAAGACCCCAACGGCAAGGGCGGCGTCCGCGTCGTCAAGTCCGTGGATGACGTCGTCGCCAATGCCGGGGCCATGCTGGGCAAGGTGCTGGTCACCAAGCAGACCGGGCCGGAGGGCAAGGAGGTCAACCGCCTGTACGTGGAGGAGGGGGCCGACATCAAGCGCGAGCTGTACCTCTCCATGCTGCTGGACCGCGCCACGTCCCGCGTCACCATCGTCGCCTCCACCGAGGGCGGCATGGAGATCGAGGAGGTGGCCCACAACACCCCTGAGAAGATCGTGAAGGTCGCCATCGACCCGGTCGAGGGGCTGCAGGGCTACCACGCCCGCAAGGTCGCCTTCGCCCTGGGCCTGGAAGGCAAGCAGGTCGGTGCCGCCGCCAAGTTCCTCACCGCCATGTACAAGGCCTTCGTGGACCTGGACATGAGCCTGGTGGAGATCAACCCGCTGGTCGTCACCGGCTCGGGTGAGGTGATCGCCCTCGACGCCAAGATGAACTTCGACGACAACGCGCTCTACAAGCACCCCGAGGTGGAAGAGCTGCGCGACGAGTCGGAGGAGGAGGCCAGCGAGACCGAGGCCACCAAGCACGGCCTGAACTACGTCAAGCTGGACGGCAACATCGGCTGCATGGTCAACGGCGCCGGCCTGGCCATGGCCACCATGGACATCATCAAGCTGTACGGCGGTGAGCCGGCCAACTTCCTGGACGTGGGCGGCGGGGCGACGAAGGAGCGGGTGACCACCGCCTTCAAGCTGATCCTCTCCGACCCCAACGTCGAGGGCATCCTGGTCAACATCTTCGGCGGCATCATGCGCTGCGACGTGATCGCGGAGGGCGTGGTCGCCGCGGCCCGCGAGGTCAGCCTGCACGTGCCCCTGGTGGTCCGCCTGGAAGGCACCAACGTCGACCTCGGCAAGAAGATCCTGGCCGAATCCGGCCTGCCCATCCTGTCGGCCGACAACCTCGCCGACGCCGCCGAGAAGATCGTGAAGTCCGTGAAGGAGGCCGCGTAACATGGCCGTTCTCGTCAACAAGGACACCAAGGTCATCTGCCAGGGCTTCACCGGCGCCCAGGGGACCTTCCACTCCGAGCAGGCCATCGCCTACGGCACCAAGATGGTCGGCGGCGTCACCCCCGGCAAAGGCGGCACCAAGCACCTGGACTTGCCCGTGTTCGACACGGTGGCCCAGGCGGTGGACGCCACCGGCGCCAACGCCAGCGTGATCTACGTCCCGCCCCCGTTCGCGGCCGACGCGATCCTGGAAGCCATCGACGCCAAGATCCCCCTGGTGGTCTGCATCACCGAGGGCATCCCCGTCCTGGACATGGTGAAGGTGAAGCGGGCGCTCGCTGGTTCCGGCACCCGCCTGATCGGGCCGAACTGCCCGGGCGTCATCACCCCGGACGAGTGCAAGATCGGCATCATGCCGGGCCACATCCACAAGCGGGGCAAGATCGGCATCGTCAGCCGCTCCGGCACCCTGACCTATGAGGCGGTGGCCCAGACCACCGCCGCCGGCCTGGGGCAGAGCACCTGCATCGGCATCGGCGGCGACCCGGTCAACGGCACCAACTTCGTGGACGCGCTGGAGCTGTTCGCCAACGACCCGGAGACCGAAGGCATCATCATGATCGGTGAGATCGGTGGTGACGCGGAGGTTAAGGGCGCGGAGTACATCAAGAACAGCGGCCTGACCAAGCCCGTCGTCGGCTTCATCGCCGGCCGCACGGCCCCCCCGGGCCGCCGCATGGGCCACGCGGGTGCGGTGATCTCCGGCGGCAACGACACGGCGGAGTTCAAGCTGGCCGCCATGAAGGAAGCCGGCATCCACATCAGCGAAAGCCCCGCCAGCCTCGGCAGCACCATGCTGAAGGCCCTGAAGGGCTGACGCCCGCGCCGTCCGACCTGCGGCCCCCGTAGGTCGGATTAGTGCAGCGTAATCCGACAGCCCCGGCCCCAATGCCGGGGCAAGCCGGACAGAACAAGACGAAAGCCGCCCGGGTGCGAACCCGGGCGGCTTTTTCTTCGCCCATCTGGCCGGTGCCGCCCTGCTCTGGCATGGTGTGGCGTGAGGAACTTACCCTGGAGATCCCCCATGCTGATCGATGCCGTCCTCGTGGGCACCCCGCAACCGTTGGGACCCAAGGGCGTGCCCAGCAGCATCGCGGCGCGGGAACCTATGACGGGGCCCGTGCCGGTGGGGGAGCTGGGCCTGATGGGCGACCAGGTGGGGGACCCCAAGGTGCATGGCGGGCCGGAGAAGGCGGTCCACCTCTACCCAAGCGACCACTACGCCGCCTGGGCCGCGGAACAGCCGGCCATGGCCCCGCTGCTGGGAGCGCCCGGCGCGTTCGGGGAGAACCTGTCCGTCGCCGGGGTGACGGAGGGCGATGTCTGCCTGGGCGACGTGGTGCGCGTCGGCACGGCCCTGCTCCAGGTCTGCCAGACGCGCCAGCCCTGCTGGAAGCTGGGCGCCCGGTTCGGCATCCCGGAGCTGCCCCGCCTGTTCCAGCGCACCGGGCGCACCGGCTGGTACTACCGGGTGCTGGAGCCCGGCGCCCTGTCCGCCGGGGAGCGGCTGGAGCCGGTGGAGCGCCCCAACCCCGCCTGGCCCCTGTCCCGGGTCATCGCCACCCTGTATGACCGCACCCTGGACACGACCGCCCTGGCCGACCTCGCCGCCTGCGCCGGCATCAGCGCCAACCTGAAGGCCCTGACCCTCCGCCGGATCGAGACCAGTGCCGTGGAGGACTGGAGCCGCCGGCTGGACGGGGTGGGGGCGTAGGTCGGATTAGAGGCGAAGCCTCGTAATCCGACGGCACCAAACACGCTCACGATGTCGGAATACGGCGTGTGCGCGCCTGTTCCGACCTACGATTTGGCCGGCGGGACCGGCAGCAGCTCGTCGAACACCAGCTTCCACCCCTGCGTCCGGTTCTGCCAGATGCGGACATAGTGGCCCCGGTGGGGTTGGCCGTCCTTGCCGGTCCAGGCGGCGCTGCCATAGGTGAAGGCCAGGTCACCGGCGGACGAGGCCTTCCCACCCAGCGCGGCAAAGCTCAGGGCCGGCGCCCGGCGGGACAGTTCGGCGGTGACAGCCTCCGGCGTCGTGGCCGGCTGCTCCGGCGATCCCATCACCCGCGCGTCGGGGGCAAGGTGGGCAAGGTAGGCGGCCCTGGCATCGCTCGCGGCCTGCGCGGCCAGGGCGCTCTCCAGGGCCGTCACCTGCTTCATGGCCGCCTCTGCCGAGCCCGCGGCGGCCGTGGCGGGGGGCAGGCTGGCGGGTTCCGTGTCCGGGCCCAGGGGCGACTTATCCTTGTTCCGCGGGCCGCCGTCATAGACCCACTTCCAGGACCCGTCCGGCTGCCTGACCCAGACGGTGAAGAAATGGCCGAAGCCTTTGTCGCCGATGGCGAAGGGTCCCATGGTGAAGCCCATGTCGCCGGACCGCGCCATGCCCGCCCAGACCGGCCACCAGGTCAGCGGCACCGGGTCCTTGCCCTCCGGCAGCTTGGCCAGGTTCGCTTGCGCGTTCACCGGTTCCGGGCTGAAGGTGATGCCGTCCGGGGCGGCGTTGCGCTTGAACGCCGCCACCCAGCCCAGCTCCAGGCCCTGGGCTGCGAAGGCCCGCTCCGCCGCCACCACGGGGGCAGTGTCGTTGGCGAGGGTCGGGGCGGTGACAAGGGCTAGCATCAGGGACAGGCCGGCAACGGAAAGTGTCCTGGGCATGGGGCGGGAACTCGCAAAAGGGTCGGTCGCCAGACCCTACCCCCGGCCCAGCGCCCCCGGAACCCATGGCCCCGACCCTGCAAGCAATTCCCCGCGCACGGGCCGGGGACCAGCAACGAAGGGGACGCCCGATGCGGATGGCGGCGGCGCTGGTGGACAAGGCACAAGGCATGAATCTCGGCGGGCTGACCATCGATCTGCGCGGCGGCAAGAAACAGCGGCCTGTTCCGCCCGCGCAGACTGTGGCGCGACAGCAAGACTCGCCCCCGTTTCGTGTCCGATACGCCACAATTGTGGCACCTTCACCGTCTCTCCTGTGGGAGAGTAAGGAAGGGCACCGGCTGGAAGGGGGAGGGGGGCGTGGAACTTGTCAACCACATCATCCTGCTCGCCGGCCTGTTGCTGCTGCTGGCCATCTTCGCGGGACAGGTGTCGTCGCGCATCGGCGCCCCGGTGCTGCTGGTGTTCCTGGCGCTGGGCATGCTGGCGGGGGAGGATGGCTATGGCATCTTCTTCAATGACTACCAGCTCGCCTACCTGATCGGCAGCCTGGCCCTGGCCGTCATCCTGTTCGACGGCGGCCTGCGCACCAGGGCCGAGACTTTCAAGCTGGCCCGCTGGCCGGCCCTCAGCCTCGCCACGGTGGGGGTGGTGGTCACGGCGGGGGTCACGGGCCTCGCCGCCGCCCTCGCCCTGGACCTCGGCTGGCGGGAGGGGCTGCTGGTCGGCGCCATCGTGGCGTCCACCGACGCGGCGGCGGTGTTCTTCCTGCTGCACCTGCGCGGCCTGGGCCTGCGCGCCCGGGTCAGCGCCACGCTGGAGGTGGAATCCGGCCTTAACGACCCCATGGCCGTGTTGCTGACGGTGGTGGCCATCACCCTGGTCACGGCACCCGGCCCTATCTCCGGCTGGCACCTGGCCCTGGAGTTCGTGCTGGAGATGGGCGGCGGTGCGGCGCTGGGCGTCATCGCCGGTTTCGCCCTGGTGGGGCTGGTCAACCGGCTTGAGCTGGCCGACGGCCTCTATCCCATCCTGGCCCTGTCGGCGGCCCTGTTCGTCTATGGCTTGGCCCAGGCCCTGGGCACGTCGGGCTTCATGGCCGTGTACCTGGCCGGCTTCATCCTGGGCAACAAGCGGCACAAGGCGGACCGGCTGATCCGCCGCTTCCATGACGGGCTGGCCTGGCTGGCGCAGATCACCCTGTTCGTCATGCTGGGCCTGCTGGTGACCCCGTCCAAGCTGGAGCCCTTCGCGGCAGAGGCGGTGCTGGTCGCCCTGGCCCTGGTCTTCCTGGCCCGGCCGCTGGCGGTGTTCATCAGCCTGGCGCCCCTGCGGTTCAGTTGGGGCGAGCTGTGGTTCATGTCCTGGGTGGGCTTGCGCGGGGCGGTGCCCATCGTGCTGGGCACCATGCCCGTGCTGGCCGGGGTGCCGGGGGCGGAGACCTATTTCGGCATCGCCTTCGTGGTGGTGCTGGTGTCCCTGGTGGTACAGGGCTGGACGGTGGGCCTCGCCGCCCGCCTGCTGGGAATGCTGGCCCCGGCGGAGCCGGAGGCACCCACACGGGCGGACTTCGACCTGGCCGGCGAGGAGGGCCGCCAACTCGCCGTCTTCACCGTCGCCCCGGACAGCGAGGCGGCGACCCGCACCCGCGGGCGCCTGCTGATCCCGGAGAACGTGCAGGTCCTGACCCTGATCCAGAACGGCTGCCCGGTCAGGCCGGAGGACGCGGCCGGCCTGCAACCCGGTGACGCGGTGCTGTGCCTGGGCGACCCGCCGGCTTTGGCGGTGATGGACCGGTTGTTCGGACGCCGCGCCGCCGGCGTGGCGCAACGGCAGGGCATCGGCGATTTCCAGCTCCAGGCCGACACCCCGGCGCGGGAGGTGGGCCTGCTCTATGGCTTCGACCCCGGCCCTGACGGGGACCTGATGCTGGGCGCATTCCTGGCCAAGCGCCTGGGCCGCACCCCCGCCCTGGGTGATCGGGCGCGGGCGGGGGAGGTGGAGCTGGTTGCCGCCCAGATGGATGGTGACCGGCTGGTCCAGGTGGGCATCGACCTGACGCCAGAGGAGGAGCGCGGCTGGTCCCGGGTCAAGACCCGCCTCGCCGGCTTTCGCCGCCGCCCGAAACAGGCGCCACTTGAGGCGGCGGAGTAAGCGCTGACCCTCAGGAATACGGGAACCGTGGCGGCCGCTTCTCCCCGAAGGCCCGCAGCCCCTCCTGGAAATCCTCACCCTCCACCGCGTCCAGGAACTCGGCCACCGTCCCCGGCGTGTCGGACACCTGCCCGGCCAGTACGTGGGCCACCATCCGCTTGGTCGCCCGGGCCGTGTACTGGGAGGTGGCGGCCACCTGGGCGGCATAGTCCAGCACCGCCTGCTCCAGCTCCACCGCCGGCACCACCCGGTTCACCAGCCGCAGGGACAGCGCTTCCGCCGCGTCCACCAGCCGGCCGGTGAACAGCAGGTCCTTGGCCACCGCCGGCCCCACCGCCTGGACCAAACGCTTCGTGTCCCCCAGCGGATAGACCAGCCCCAACTTGGCCGGGGTGATGCCCAGCCGGGCCGTATCGGCGGCGAAGCGCAGGTCGCAGGCCAGCGCCAGCCCCATCCCGCCGCCCACGCAAGCCCCCTCGATCAGGGCGATGCTGGGCTTGGCAAAGTCCGCCAGCCCGTCCATGGCCGCGGCGATGTCGGCGGCATAGCGGGCCGTGGAGTCCCGCGTGGCATAGGCCGTCCCGAACTCCGCGATGTCCGCCCCGGCGGCAAAGCAGCCGCCCGCCCCGCGCACCCCCAGCACCTTGATGCCCGGGTCCGCCGCCGCCCGCGCAAGCAGGGGCGGGATCGCCTGCCACATGGCCTGGTCCAGGGCATTGCGCTTCCCCGGCCGGTTCAGCACCAGCCAGGCCAAGCCGTCGGCGGCGGGGGAGAGATAAACGGGGTCGGTGGTCATGGGCAGGTCCGAGCAGGGTCATTCAGCCGACAGATACCGTCCGGTTGCCATCGGCGCCGGATTAGGGCCCCGCCCCCCGTCCGCTCGTCAAGTCCCGCTGGGGTTCACCGGTTGATCATGTAGCGCGCCAGGAACCGGGCCACGGTCTGCCTTGTGGCGTCGGGCAGGGCGTCGAAGTTGATCTTGGCCGTGTCCTTGCCCACGCTGGCCACGGTGCCGCTGCCTTTCAGGCGCAGGTTTTCCTTGGGGTCCTTCAGGGCCAGGTCGAAGCTGACCTTCTGGCCCACCGCCAGCTTGGCCTTGCCGCTGACGGTCACGCTGTTCACGCCAAGGTTGGCGACGGACAATTGCTTGCCATCGATCAGCAGGTGCGCCGTGTACTTCGACACCGCCACCTTCTCGACGACGGTGACCTTCAAGAAATCCAGCATGCCCATGAGCGGGCCCCCCGTCGCCTGTTTCCCACAAAAGTATGTTAATTCTATCGATCGGGGAAGATGTCGATTCGGTTAAGGGGGTGTCGCCGCCGCCGGCGTCGGCGGATGCCGCCAAGTCGGGGCAAGTGCAACCGAATCCCGCTTCGGGCGTTGCTAGCACGGGCAAACGAAGCGGGAAGGAACCCCCTATGGCCACGCGTACCGAGGAGATCGAGCGGGAGATCGAGCGTACCCGTGAGGAGATGACGCGCACGGCGGCGGAGATCGAGCGGCGGCTGAAGCCGGACCATGTGATCGACAGTGCCATGGGGTGGGTGCAGGGCAACCCCCGCGGCCAGGCCATGGCCAACCAACTGCTGGACGTGGTCAGCCGCAACCCCCTGCCCATCGCCCTGATCGGCATCGGCGTTGCCTGGCTGGCCTTCGAGATGACCCGCGGCCAGAAGCGCGGCCGGCTGAACCAGTACACCCCCATGCGCCGCCGCATGGGCCCGAACGAGCCGGCGTCGCGCCACCACATGCATGTGGAGGACGGTGGCCGCGCCTATCCCAAGGGCTCCTCGCCCGACCCGGATGAGCTGATCGGCCGCGTGCCGTCCGGTGAGCGGGCGTCTGACGCCGCCGCGGCCTTCGAGGGACAGGGCATGGCTGGCGGCACTGCCGGTGCCGGCTCCCGCGAGGCCATGCTGCGCGACCGCCTCGGCCCGAACGAGCCGGCATCGCGCCACCACACCCATGTGGAGGACCGGGGCCAGGCCGTGCCCCCGGGCAGCAGCCCCGACGCGGATACCCTGATCGGCCGCAAGCCCAGCGGCGAGCGGGCGTCAGAGGCCGCCGAGGCCTTCGAGAAGCAGGATGGTACCGCCGGCGGCTCCGGCAAGACCGGCCCGGTGCACAGCTACACGACGCCGGGCACGTAAGCACCCGAGGTCACCCCGGACTTGGCCCCAAGCGCCAATTCAGGGCTGGGCCGTCTGGTGCAGACACTACCGCGTCCCCCGCGAAGGCGGGGGCCCACAGTTTTTGACCCGGTGTGTGCCGTCACTGTGGTTGAAGAACCGTGGACCCCCGCCTTCGCGGGGGAAGCACAATGAACCCCAGGCCAGCCAACGCCGCGCTTGTCTGGTCAAGCCTGGGGTGACATCAGGTGCCCCCCAACCCTCAGTACTTCCCCTCGATCGCCTGCACGAAGCGCTCGAACAGGTAATGGCTGTCCTGCGGGCCGGGGCTGGCCTCCGGGTGGTACTGCACGCTGAACACGGGGCGGCCCTTCAGGCGCAGCCCCTCGTTGGTGCCGTCGAACAGGCTGACGTGGGTGACCTCCACCGTGTCCGGCAGGCTCTCCGGCAGCACGACGAAGCCGTGGTTCTGGCTGGTGATCTCCACCCGCCCGGTCTCCAGGTCCTTCACCGGGTGGTTGGCGCCCCGGTGGCCCTTCTCCATCTTCGTGGTCTTGCCGCCCAGGGCCAGGGCCAGCATCTGGTGGCCCAGGCAGATGCCGAACACGGGCTTGCCGCTCTCCACCACCTGCCGGATGGCCGGGACCGCGTATTCGCCCGTGGCGGCCGGGTCGCCGGGGCCGTTGGACAGGAAAACGCCGTCCGGGTTATGGGCCAGGATCTCCTCCGCCGTCGCCGTGGCGGGCACGACGGTCACCTTGCAGCCGGCATTGGCCAGGCAGCGCAGGATGTTGCGCTTGGCGCCGAAATCCATGGCCACCACATGGTGCTTGGGATTCTCCAGCTTCCCGTACCCCTGGCCCAGGGTCCAGCCGGTCTCATCCCAATGATAGGTCTGGCGGGCGCTGACCTCCTTCGCCAGGTCCATGCCTTCCAGCCCCGGCCACTCCTTGGCCATCCTCACCAGGGCGTCGATGTCGAACTTGCCGTCCGGGGCATGGGCGATCACGCCGGTGGGGGCGCCGCCGTCACGGATCAGCCGGGTCAGCCGGCGGGTGTCGATGCCGGTGATGCCGACGATGTCGAAATTCTTCAGCCAGTCATCCAGGTGCCGGGTGGCGCGCCAGTTGCTGGGGTCGGTGATGTCCACCCGCAGCACCAGGCCCCGGGCGACGGGGGTCACCGTCTCGATGTCTTCCGGATTGGCGCCCACGTTCCCCACATGGGGGAAGGTGAAGGTGATGATCTGCCCGGCATAGGACGGGTCGGTCAGGATTTCCTGGTAGCCGGTCATGGAGGTGTTGAAGCACACCTCGCCCACCCGGTTGCCCGCGGCGCCGATGCCGCGGCCCCAGAACACGGTGCCGTCCGCCAGCACCAGGGCGCCGGTGGCGCCGGGAGGGGCGGGCGCGCGCTGGGGTATCCCCGTCGTGTGGGCATCGGTCATGGGCTGGCACCTTCTCTCGGCGGGTCGGCAGGCACATATGGTGTGGGGCCGCGCCCGTCGGGGGGCAGGGCCTCGCGCCGAGTGGTCCAGATAGACAAGGGCCGCCGGGCGGTCAACCCGCGCTTCGCGCGCATCTGGGCCGACCTGCCGCGCAGGCGCGCCGTTTTCGCCGGGATGATCCCCCCTTGCGGGCTGGCCTGCGGGCCCCGGCTCGCGTAATCTGCCCGCTTGTCTTTAGATCGAGGTATCCTGCCATGCTCCGCACGCGGTTGAACGAGGCCTTGAAGGAGGCCATGCGCGCCAAGGACCAGCGCGCCACCGCCACCATCCGCCTGATCCTGGCCGCCCTGAAGGACCGGGACATCGCCGCCCGCGGCCGCGGCCAGATGGACGGGATAGACGACGCGGAACTTGCCTCCATGCTGCAGACCATGGTCAAGCAGCGGCGTGAGTCCATCGACCTCTATGAGCAGGGCGGCCGCGTTGAGCTGGCCCAGCAGGAGCGGGAGGAGATCGCGGTCATCGAGGGCTTCATGCCCAAGCAGCTCTCCGAGGAGGAGACGACGCAGGCCGTGGCCGCCCTGATCCAGGAGATCGGCGCCACTGGCATCAAGGACATGGGCCGCGTGATGGCCGAACTGCGCACCCGCTACGCCGGCCAGATGGACTTCGGCAAGGCCAGCGGCCTGGTGAAGGGCACCCTCGCCGGGGCCTGACTTCTTGCATGGCCGGCTTCCGCTTCGCCGGGCAGGGGGACGAGGGGCGCCTGGACGCGTTCCTCGCCGCCCATGCGGACAGCTCCGGCGTTGGGGGCCTGCGGGATCATCCTGTCCCGAGTGTCAAGCCGCCAAGGCGCGACGGGCGGCTTCCGGGTCATGCTCCACCAGGGTGATGAAGGCCCTTGCCGTGGCGTCCGGCGTGCCGCGGCCCTGTTCCCAGTCCCGCACCGTCCCCACCGGGATGTGGAAGGCGCTGGCGAATGCCTGTTGGCTCAACCCCATCCGCTCCCGCAACAGCCTGACGCGCCGGCCGAACCGTCCGGTGGAAAGGGCCCCGGCCGACAGGGGCTGCGCGTCCGGGTCCGCCAGGGCCGCCGCCTCGGCTTCCGCCTCAGTCATGCGGCGCAGGCGATCCCAATCGGTCTTGCCGGGCACCGGCTCCTGCCCGTCCGGGACATCAACCGAGAAAGTATTCGTCTTGCTCATGGCGTGTCGCCTTCCGGGCTGACAGGATGCGCGTGACGGACCCAAGCGGCCTGCCGCGCGGTGTGGTAACGACGAACAGGATGCCGCTCCGCGACATGCCGATGACCTGAACACGGTCCTCACCATAATCAAACCGGTCATCCACCTTCTCGATCCGGTTCGGGTCGTGCAGCGCGGGGATGGCATCCCAGAAATCCACGCCGTGCTTGGCGAGGTTTGTGACGGCCTTGTCCGGGTCCCACTCATAGCGCATGCAGGGATGGTACGGGCAGCCCGTACGCCTGTCAAGGAAAGGCGTTTGCCTGTGGACAAACGGTAACCTGGGGATAAGTCGGGGTCCCGGTGGTACGCCGGGCGTGGGGTGCGTTATCATCCGCGACTTGACCTTCCCGGAACCCGGCCCCCGGCGCCATGGCACTGCCCCCGCAGTTTCTAGAGGAGTTGCGCACGCGCCTCCCCCTGTCCGACGTGGTGATGAAGCGCATCCGCCTCATCCGCGCCGGCCGGGAGTTCAAGGCCCCGTGCCCCTTCCACAACGAGAAGTCCCCCAGCTTCTACGTCAACGACCAGAAGGGGTTCTTTCATTGCTTCGGTTGTGGGGCCCATGGCGACCAGATCGGGTTCGTCATGCGGCACGACAACCTCTCCTTCATGGAGGCGGTGGAGCAACTCGCCGCCGAGGCCGGGCTGCCCGTGCCCAAGGCCAGCCCCCAGGAACGCCAGCGCTATGAGCGGCAGAAGTCCCTCTACGACCTGGTGGAGCGGGCGGCGAAGTATTATGAGCAGCAGCTCTTCACCCAGGCCGGGCAGAAGGCGCTGGACTACCTGCGCCGCCGCGGCCTGGACGAGGAGGCCATCGCCCGCTTCCGCCTGGGCTTCGCGCCACAGGACGGGTCCGGCCTGCATGGGATGCTGACCCAGGCCGGCTATGCCGAGGCGGACATGATCGAGGCGGGGCTGTTCAAGCGGCCCGACGCTGGGCGCGGGGCGCGGGCCTTCTTCTGGGGCCGGGTCATGTTCCCCGTGACCGACCGACGCGGCCGGGTGGTGGCCTTCGGCGGCCGGATCATGGAGGGGGAGGGGCCCAAATACATCAACTCCGCCGACAACCCGCTCTTCCACAAGGGGCACCTGCTCTACGGCATGTCCCGCGCCCGGCAGGCGGCGGCGGACGGGCACACGCTGATCGTCACCGAAGGCTACATGGACGTGATCTCCTGTGTCCTGGCCGGGTTCGAGGGGGCGGTGGCGCCCCTCGGCACCGCCTTGACGGAGACGCAGATCCTGGAGCTGTGGAAGCTGGCGCCGGAGGGGCGGCGCACGCCCATCCTCTGCTTCGACGGCGACAATGCCGGCCGGCGGGCGGCCCAGCGGGCGGTGGAGCGGCTGCTGCCCCTGCTGGTCCCCGACCACAGCGCCTGCGTCGCCTTCCTGCCGGAGAAAGAGGACCCCGACAGCCTGATCCGCACCGGCGGCAAGGCCGCCCTGCAAGCCGTGCTGGAGCGGGCCAAGCCCCTGTCCGAAGTGCTGTGGGAGATGGAGTCGGTCGGTCGTGACCTGTTCCAACCCGACGCCAGGGCAGGACTGGAGGCGGCCCTGTTCGAGCGTTGCGCCCAGATCAAGGACCAGCGCGTCCGCCGCGCATACGAGCAGGACATGCGGGACCGGCTGTTCAAGCTGTCCCGCCAGCACCGGGCCAAGGGCGGGCCCCCCCGCGCCGGCGGCGGCCAGCGGCGGCCGGCACCGGGGGAGGTGCCGGTCAGCCGGCTGTTCGACCGGGCCATGGTCACCGGCCGCATCCAGGTGGATTTCTCCGCCCAGGCCCGCACGCTGTTGGGCGGCATGCTGCGCAACCCGCGCTACTTCGACCAGTTCGGGGAAAGGCTGGCTGCCATCACCCTGGACAACGCGGCCCTTGAGGAACTGCGGCAGGAGATCGTCAACCAGCTCACCTCCCAGCCGGACATGGACGGCGAATCGCTGGTCCGCATCCTGTGCGAGCTGGGGCTAGAGGAAACGGTCAACGACGTGCTGCGGTACCTGGAGCTGCGCGGCCTCGCTTGGTTCTCCGGTGCCAACCCGGACGTGGAGAAGGCCGCCCGCGACCTGCTGGACATCGCCCGCAAGGTGGAGGACCGCGACCTGCGCCGGGAGCTGGCGGAGGCGGAAGAGAATCTGCGCCGCGATTTCTCCGAGGAAAACCTGTCCCGCCTGGACCAGTTGCGCCGTGAGTATCTAGCGGCCCGCGGGTTGTCGTTGGATGGGGAAGGGTAACCACTTCCCAAGCCATGGGGAGGGTACGTGATGACCGCTCCACGGGTGACACCTTTCGGAGTCGCATGCCTGACTTCCGAATCGACACTTGACGGCGGCCGATTATGTCGCCACCTGTCTCGTCGCTGCTTGTCCGAGACGCTGGATAGTCCGCTGAGTGCGGACGCGCCGTTGCCGCGCACCACAGAGCGTCCTCGAGGGTGGCGTAACGCGGCTGGCAGGCGGTTTGCTCCAGCCCGGGGGAAATCCTGCTGCGGCAGGGTCGGGGAGAAGGCGTCCCGCCGGCAGGGCCGGTCCAAGGGATGCGAATCTTCCGGACCTCGCGGAGCGGGAAATCTTGTCCGGATGCTGGGGTGGAACCACCCGACAGGGAAGCATGGTCGTGGGACGCCGCGTGTCGGTACCACCCCGGACCATTGTTTCCAACAACTGTGTCGTCCTGAACACAGGGTGGGGCTGGCGTGCGGATAACAGACGGCAGGAGAGGGACGTCGGTCGGCCGGGGGCCAAGGGCCCGGGTCGGCCATGTGCGTTTAACGGGTGCATCCGTGTCGAGTCGGGGGCAGTGAGCGAATGGCCACGAAAGCGCAGCAGACCGCTGAAGTTTCGGATACGCGTGAGGAGGAGGCCAACGGCCCCCTGATGGACGGCATGGCGATCGCCGTCAAGAAGATGATCCAGCGCGGCAAGGAGCGCGGCTACGTCACCTATGACGAGCTGAACGCAGCATTGCCGCCGGACCAGTCCTCCTCCGAGCAGATCGAGGACACCATGGCCCTGCTCTCGGAGCTGGGCATCAACGTGGTGGAGGGCGAGGAGCCCGAGGACAACGCCGCCGAGGGCTCGGGCGACGGCGAGGGGCGCGTCTCCGGCAATTTGGACGATGACGACATCGGCCGCACCGACGACCCGGTGCGCATGTACCTGCGCGAGATGGGCTCGGTCGAGCTGCTGAGCCGCGAGGGCGAGATCGCCATCGCCAAGCGCATTGAGGCCGGCCGCGAGATGATGATCGGCGCGATCTGCGAATCGCCGCTGACCATCCAGGCCATCATCGAGTGGCACCAGTCCCTGCAGGACGGCAAGATGCTGCTGCGGGACATCATCGACCTGGACGCCACCTACGGCATCGACCCGGAGTCGGGTGAGCCCACCGGCGAGACGCTGGACGGCCCCGCCGCCGAGCGCGAGGACGAGGAGGAGGGTGAGCGCCCCGAGGGCGAGAACCCCGAGGGCACCCCCGGTGAGGGCGGCGATGACGAGGAGGGCAACATCTCCCTCTCCGCCATGGAGGCCGAGCTGAAGCCGAAGGTGCTGGAGACCTTCGGCAAGATCGAGGAAACCTACGACCGCCTGCACAAGATGCAGGAGCAGCGGCTGGCCGCCCTGCAGCGGGGCGAGGACCTGCCCAAGGGCTCCGACAAGAAATACGACAAGGTGAAGGGCGAGCTGACCGAGCTGGTCAACTCCGTCCGCCTGAACAACGGCCGCATCGAGCAGCTGGTGGAGCAGCTCTATGCCCTGAACAAGAAGCTGATGGGCTTCGAGGGCAAGCTGCTGCGTCTGGCCACCGACGCCAAGGTGAAGCGGGAGGACTTCCTGCAGCACTATTACGGCTCGGAGCTGGACCCCAACTGGCTGGACCGGGTGAAGTCCCAGAGCAAGGCCTGGGGCCGCTTCGCCGAGCGGTCGGCCAGCGACGTGGCCCGGGTGCGGGAGAACATCGCCGAGGTGTCCCAGCAGGCCCGCCTGCCCATCGGGGAGTTCCGCCGCATCGTCAGCACGGTGCAGAAAGGCGAGAAGGAGGCAAGCCGCGCCAAGAAGGAGATGGTGGAGGCCAACCTGCGCCTCGTCATCTCCATCGCCAAGAAGTACACGAACCGCGGCCTGCAGTTCCTGGACCTGATCCAGGAGGGCAACATCGGCCTGATGAAGGCGGTGGACAAGTTCGAGTACCGGCGTGGCTACAAGTTCTCCACCTACGCCACCTGGTGGATCCGGCAGGCGATCACCCGGTCCATCGCGGACCAGGCCCGCACCATCCGCATCCCCGTGCACATGATCGAGACGATCAACAAGCTGGTCCGCACCAGCCGCCAGATGCTGCACGAGATCGGCCGCGAGCCGACCCCGGAGGAGCTGGCCGAGCGGCTGATGATGCCGCTGGAGAAGGTGCGCAAGGTCCTGAAGATCGCGAAGGAGCCCATCTCCCTCGAGACGCCCATCGGCGACGAGGAGGATTCGCACCTCGGCGACTTCATCGAGGACAAGAACGCCGTCCTGCCGCTGGACGCCGCCATCCAGGCGAACCTGCGCGAGACGACGACCCGCATCCTCGCCACCCTCACCCCGCGTGAGGAGCGCGTCCTGCGCATGCGCTTCGGCATCGGCATGAACACCGACCACACCCTGGAGGAGGTCGGCCAGCAGTTCAGCGTGACCCGCGAGCGTATCCGCCAGATCGAGGCCAAGGCCCTGCGCAAGCTGAAGCACCCCAGCCGGTCGCGGAAGCTGCGGAGCTTCCTGGACACCTGACCTCCGGGACAGGGTCCGCGTACCAAAGGCCGGCGGGGCGACCCGCCGGCCTTTGCCGTTCAAGGGGGAGAGCGCCTCGCCGTTGACGGGGCGATTGGGGGGTTGCACCATCATCCAGCAGGAAGGGCAGGGGGTGCGGCATGGACCAGGAAGACGACATGGGCCATCACAGTATCCCGCTTGATGCGGCAGATGCCGGTCCTGCCGGGACGATGGCCGGACCCGGCTCCTTCGACGGCTCTGGCCGCCTGGGCATGTCGGTGCAGGGCCGGCGGGAAGCGGAGCGGATCGCCGATGAGGCGATGCGCGAATGGAACCGGTACATCGCAATCCATGGCCATTTCGCCGATGACCAGGATATCGATTGATCGCCGATGGCCCAGTTCGATATCTGCTTGAACAATGGGCCGACAAAGTCGGCGTTTCCCTGTCTGTTGGTCCTGCAATCAAGCCTGTTCCGGGGTGCCGAGCGATGGGTTGTCATCCCCCTTGTCCCCGGCATTGGCTTTGCCAAGCAGGACCCCCGGCTGTCGCCCGTCCTGAAGATCAATGGCGCGCCATTCCTATTGGCAACCCAATCTATCACCAACGTGCCTGTAAGGCAGTTGGGCGAGGTGGTCGGGAGCGCTCGGAAACAGGCAGAGACGATCATCGCGGCCGTTGACTGGCTGATGAATCGGGGGTGGGACTAAAATTTTCCCGGAGGTTTGCCATGACCCAGCGGATGAGCCGTGAAGCCTTCCACCGGTGGGTGGAGGAGCAGGGGGGCGGGCAGCGCTATGAACGGGCAACCGGCCAGCCTGTGGCCATGTCCCCGGAAAAGGTCGGCCACGCCCGGGTAAAGGCGGAGATCTGGTCGGCCTTCCGCCAGCAACTCCTCGCCCGCGACCTGCCCTGCGAGGTGCTCCCCGACGGCATTACGGTCGAGGTCGGCGACGATGCGGACTACGAGCCCGACGTGGTTGTCAATTGCGGCCCCCGCCTGTCGCCGGAGGCCACCGCCGCCCCGACCCCGGTCATCATCGTCGAGGTCCTGTCCCGCGGCACCAAGGGCGTGGATGTGGGGGAGAAGTTCGCCGACTATTTCCGCCTGCCCAGCCTGCGCCACTACCTGCTGGTCAGCTATGTCAGGCGCCGGGTCATCCACCACCGCCGCCAGGACGACGGCACCATCCTCAGCGCTATCCATGCCGGCGGCGTCCTCACCCTCGACCCGCCCGGCCTGGACCTGGACATCGACGAGGTCTACCGGCTGGCCGAGGTGGGTGTCTGAGGCGGACCGTGACCACCCTCACCCCGCCTCCGCCATCGGCACCAGGTCGCGGACCAGCGCCCGCACCGCCGGCCCCGCATCCCCGGCGAAGCGCAGGTTGGTGCCCTTGGCGGCCTGGGCCAGCACGGTGAAGGGCAGGGCGGGGGTGCCGTCCAGCCGCAGCAGGCCGTTGCCGCCCACGGGCAGGTCCGGGGCGCCGGCGACCAGGGCGCCACCGTCGGAGATGTCGATGACCTGCACCGGGTGGGTGCCCGGGCCCAGCTCCAGCGTGCCCGGCCGGTCCAGCCGGTAGCGGGGGCCGCCGCGGCGGTCCACCTCGGTGGTGCTGGTGCGCACCACGCGGATCAGCGTCTCGCACAGGGCGGTGATGCTGTCGGATAGCTCCCCCGCGATGGCCTGCACCTGTTGCGCCCGCTCGCCCGAGGTGGCGGCCTCGCCGGAGACCTGGGTGATGCAGTGGGCCACGTCGCGGGCGGCCTCCGCTGTCTGGGCCACGTTGCGGGCGATCTCCTGGGTGGCGGCGGATTGCTGCTCCATGGCCGCGGCGATGGCGGTGGAGACCTCGTCCATGTTGCGGATGGCGCCGCCCATGTCCCGCACGGCGGACACGCTGGCGCCGGTGATGTCGCTGATCTCTGCCAGCTTCACGCCGATGTCGGCGGTGGCCTGGGCCGTCTGGCTGGCCAGGCTCTTCACCTCCGCCGCCACGATGGCGAATCCGCGGCCTGCCTCCCCGGCGCGGGCGGCCTCAATGGTGGCGTTCAGGGCCAGCAGGTTGGTCTGCTCGGCGATGCCGCGGATCAGCTCCGCCACCATGCCGATCTGGCCCACCGAGTCGGCCAGGCTGCCGATGATGCCGGCGGCCTCCTCCCCCTTGCGCACGGCCCCGCCGCTGACCTGGGTGGCCAGGGTGACCTGGCTGGCGATCTCCTGGATGGAGGCGGTGAGCTGCTCCGTGGCCGTAGCCACGGCCTGGGCGGTGGCCAGCGCCTCCTCCGCCGCGGCGGCGACGCCTTGGGAATTGTCCTGCACGTGCCGGGCGGACCCGGCCATGGCGGTGGCGGCCTCGGCCATGGCGGCGGTGCGCTCCGCCACCAGCCCCACGGCCTGCCGCGTCTCCCCCTCCACGGTCCCGGCCATCAGTTGCAGGGCCTCCCGCCGCACCCGCTCCGCCGCGGCGCGGCTACCCTCCTGCTCGGCCAGCAGCTGGGCCCGCTCCAGCCCCTGGCGCTGGAAGACCAGCACGGCCTGCGCCATGGCGCCGATCTCGTCCCGACGGTCCTGGCCCGGCACGGTGACAGCCCAGTCCCCGTCCGCCAGCCGCGCCATGGCCTTGGTCATGCCCCGCAGCGGCTGCACCACCTGCCGCACGATGACGAAACCGCTGGCCAGCCCCAGCCCCGCCGCCACGCCCAGGACGGCCAGCGCCAGGGCGATGTTCAGGCGGGCCGCCGCCTTTGCCGCCTCCACCCGCTCATCCACCTGCACCGACAGCTCGCGTGAGGCCGCGGCCATGGCCTCGATCCCCTGGGCGGCCAGGGCGAACCAGTCCGTGGCCGGGGCGGGGTAGTCCAGGTTCTTCGCGCTGGCTTCCATCAGCCGGCGCCGTAGCGCATCCACCTGGCCGAAATACCGCTCCCGGATGCCCTCCGCGGCGGGGGTCAGGCTGGGGAAGCGGCCCATGCCGCCGCCGAAGCTTTCCCACGCCCCCTCGATCCGGCCATGGGCGCGGGACACCTGGTCCAACTGCGCCGGGGTCAGGGGCAGGCCGCCGGCCACCACCCCGGCCAGCAGGCCCCGCTCCCGGCTGGCGAACTCCGCCACCAGCATCAGGTCCTCCGCCAAGTGGAACCCGGCACGCAGGTCGCCGCCCAGCGCCGCCCCACCCGATTCCAGCGCCGCCCCCCACAGGGCCAGGGTCGCGTCGGCCACGCCGTTGGCGGTGGGCAGCCAGTCCCGCCGCAGGTCGAAAGGCACGCTGCCGCCGGCGGCCAGGGCCTTGTCCAGGGCGGCGCGCTGGGCGTCCAGCTTGGCCTTGGCGTCCCGCAGGCCCTGCGCGGCCTTGGCGAGCTCCGGCGCCGCAAGGTTGTCACCCATCTCCGCCAACAGGGCCTTGAGGCGCCGGTCCGTCTCCGCCCGGTCCCGCGGCACCGCCCCCTTCAGGGCGTCCGTCGCCGCCCGCGGGTTGCCGGCCAGCAGGTTCAGCCCGTCCCGCTCCGCTCCCACGGCCCAGACCAGTTCCTGCACGGCCAACGCGACCCGCTCCAGCCGCTCGGCCCCGCTTGCGGCGCGCAGCTCCCCCAAGGCCCGGGACATCTGGGCCACGGCGAACCCCAGCACCAGAACCACGAGCAGCGCGCCTATCGTGAAAAGTTTGGACCGGATGGACATGGCATGACCGTCTGCAACCCTGGCTACGCGATCTTTAACCTGTCCCAATGGGATAGGCCAGGGGTGATAAGCATTCGGAAAAGAGAACAGCCAGTATTGTTACAGTATTATTGCCGTCTTATGACAGTGCCTCAGGACAAACGGCAGGATTGGTGGGCCCCCTGTTCCGATGCGAGGCCGCGGATGCTCACGGCTCCGGCCAGGGTTCCTCCGCCGGGATGACCGGCCGGTCCGGCAGCCGGCGCAGCACCTTGTCGATGTAATCGGACAGGGCGGCTGCCGTGCCCACGTCGCGCCCCTGCGCCTCCGACAGGTACCAGCGGTGCTCCAGCACCTGGAAGTACAGCTCCGGGTCGTCCAGCTTGCCGCGCAAATCTTCCGGCACGGCGTCCAGCAGGGGGGCGTAGATCTCGTGCAGCCAGCGGTGCGCGGCCGCCCCCTCCGGCAGGGGCCGGCCCTCCGCCAGTTCCAGCCGCGCCTTGAAGCGGCGGATGTCGTTCAGCAACTGGCGGCTCTGGTTCTCCTCCGCGTCCAGCCCGGTCAGCTGGTGCAGGCGCCGCTTGTGGTGCCCTGCCTCCACCACCTTGGGCCGCATGACCAGCCGCAGCCCCTCCCGCCGGCCGGGGACCCGGTTGGGCAGGTCGTCCGCCGTGACCAGGTCCAACTCCTCCACGTCGAAGCCGAAATCGTTCAGGGCCTTGATGCGGGTCTGCACCCGGTATTGCTCCTCCGGCCCGAACACCTCGTCCCGCGTCAGCTCATGCCACAGCCTGTGGTACCGGACCTCCATCTCCTCCGCCACGGCCAGGGGGTCGAAGCCGTCGGGCAGGCCGGGGCCGGCGGCCAGGTCCATCAGCTCCCCCGCCATGTTCAGCCGCGCCAGCTCCACGTCATAGGCGCGCATGCCGTCGGACATCTCCGGGTGCAGCTCCCCCGTCTCCGCGTCCACCAGATAGGCCGCCAAGCGGCCGGCGTCGCGGCGGAACAGGGTGTTGGACAGGGAGCAGTCGCCCCAGTAGAAGCCGGCGATGTGCAACCGGATCAGCAGGTCCACCAGCGCGTCCAGCAGCTTGTCCCCGCGGGCCAGCGGGTCGCCCCCCTCGAACAGCACGCGATAGGGCATGGCCCGCTCCAGGTAGCGGGTGACCAGGATGGTCATCAGGGGCCGCCCCTCCGGGCTGATCCGGCCCGTCACCAGCCCCACCGCCTCCACCGACGGCAAGCCGCGGTCCCGCAGGGTGCGGAGCAGCTCATACTCCCGCAGCGCCACCCGCTCCGGCACCTCCTTCAGGGCGAAGACCGTGTCGCCGTCGCCATGGACGAAGCGCACCACGTTGCGGCTGATGCCCCGGGGCATCTGCACCAGCAGCTCATCCGGCCAGGTCTCCAGCGGCAGTTCCCAGGGCAGGCCCACGCCCAGGGCGAAGCTGTCGGCGGCGGTCAGCTTGATGCGCATTGCGGGTCATCCAGCACGGAGGGCGGGCGCTTGCTCGGGCGGACCCGGCATGGGGTGGCGTCGAACACTACCCAACCGTCCCCTCCCCCTGAGGGGGAGGGACAGGGAGAGGGGTTAGGACCTTTCCGGAAAGGGAAGCCTGTGAAAAGGCGCCTGCTGTCCTGGTCTCACCACCCCTCTCCCTGTCCCTCTCCCCCTGGGAGAGGGGACGCGACCGCATCGTCCAGCCTTGTCCCCGGCGAGGTTCGGCCTCACCGCTCCTGCAAGCGCCCGCTGGCCTCGGTCAGTTCCCGCAGGCGCTCCAGGTGCTCCCGGCGCAACTGGCCGGGGGCCAGCCGCCAGGCCCAGTTGCCCTCCGCCTTGCCCGGCACGTTCATCCGCGCCTCCGTGCCCAGCCCCAGCACGTCCTGCACCGGCATCACGGCAAAGCGGCTGTTGGTGTTCAGGGTGAAGCGGATGAAGTCCCAGTGGATGGCTGTCCGGTCGCTGCCAAGGTAGTCCAGCATGGCCCGGCCGCTGCGCGACCCCTCGCCGCCGATATGGGCGAACCAGCCCAGGATCGTGTCGTTGTCGTGGGTGCCGGTGTAATAGACCGTGTTGGCGGAGAAGCGGTTGGGATCGTAGCTTTCGGGGTGGAAATCCTCCCCCCACTCGAACGGCAACACCCGCATGCCCGGGAATTGGAAGTGGTCGCGCAGCCGCTCCACCTCGGGCGTGATGATGCCCAAATCCTCGGCGATGATCGGCAGTTCGCCGAACCGGTCGCGCAGGGATTGGAACAGCTCATAACCCGGGGCCGGCGCCCAGCGGCCGTTGATGGCCGTGGTCTCGTGCGCCGGGATCTCCCAATAGCTCTCGAAGCCGCGGAAATGGTCGATGCGGACCAAATCCACCAGCTCCAGCGTCTTGGCCAGCCGCTTCTGCCACCAGGCGAAGCCTTCGGCCCGGTGCGCGTCCCAGCGGTACAGCGGGTTGCCCCAGAGCTGGCCGGTGGCGCTGAAATAGTCCGGCGGCACCCCGGCCACCAGGGTGGCGCGACCCGTGGCGTCCAGCTCGAACAGGTCGGGCCGGGACCAGGTGTCGGCGCTGTCCCCGGCGACGAAGATGGGGATGTCGCCCATGATCCGCACGCCGCGGGCGTTGGCGTGCTCCTTCAGCTTCTGCCACTGGCGGAAGAACAGGAACTGCTGGACCTTCACCTTCTTGATCTCGAAGCCCAGCGTGTGCCGCACCTCCCCGATGCCGATGGGGTCGCGGGACACGTACAGGGCGTTCCACTCCCACCAGGGGCGGCCCTTATGGCGGTCCTTCAGCACGGTATAGAGGGCGTAGTCGTCCAGCCAGTCCGCCTCATGCCGGGCGCGGAACAGCTCATAGTCGGCCCAGGCGTCATCGTCGCTGGGCCGGCGCAGGAAGGCGGCGCAGACCTCGTCCAACGCAGCCAGCTTGGCGTGGGTCACCTCCCCGAAATCCACCCCTTCCGGCTTGTTGGCCGGCAGGCGGGACAGGATCGCGGCGTCCGCCAGCCCTTCCGCCACAAGGTCGTCGAAGCTGACCAGCAGCGGGTTGCCCGCGAAGGTGGACAGGGCGGAATAGGGGCTGTTGCCGGCGCTGGTGGGGGCCAGCGGCAGGATCTGCCAGATCACCTGGCCCGCCTCGGCCAACTGGTCGACGAAGGCCCGCGCCTCCGGCCCCATGTCGCCGATGCCGTGCCCGCCGGGCAGGGAGGTGGGGTGGAGCAGCAGGCCGCTGGCGCGCGTGTCGATCAATCGGGCGTTCATCGGGATCGTCTGTCAGGGGTGGGCCGGTTACGGGCGGTATGTCGGGATCGTTGCGGCGAACGCAAGGTTGCGGCGGCTGCAATTTTGTAACGATACTACGGTGGGTCCCCCACCGGTCAAATCACAAACGGTGGACACGGGCCCGACCGGGGCGGGGGTCTGCTTTCCCTGGCCGGAGCGTGTGGCCGGCAGCTACCGCCAATGCGCTGCGGCCTTGCCCCGGGCTTGCGTGATCCGGTAACGCTGTTACAGTGTTAGGCCGGTTGGGCGTTCGTGGCGGTACCGCCGTGCCCGGCCCCGGCGCGACGCCAACGGACCACCGCCAACGGACCACCCTGGGCACCGCCCACGAGGACCATTCCCGGCCCCTGCCAAGGCGCATCCCCCATGCCTCCCTCGCTCCTGCCGCTGGCCGGCCCGGTCGGGTCCGACCCCGCCAAGGCCGCCCTCGACCGACTGCACGACCATGTGGCGAAGGTGATCCTGTCCCGGCAGCACCCGGTGACCGGGCTGCTGCCGGCCAGCACGGCGGTGACGGTGCATGGCAACTACACCCACGCCTGGGTGCGGGACAATGTCTACAGCATCATCGGCCCCTGGGCCCTGGCCCTGGCCTATCGCCGCCGCGGCGATTCCGCCGCCCGGGCGCGCCTCTTGGAGCAGAGCGTGGTCAAGACCATGCGCGGCCTGCTCCAGGCCATGATGAAGCAGGCCGCGAAGGTGGAGCGGTTCAAGCACACCCAGGACCCCCTGGACAGCCTGCACGCCATCTATTCGGCCAGCACGGGCGAGGCGGTGGCCCCCGACGACGGCTGGGGCCATCTGCAGGTGGACGCCACCTCCCTGTTCCTGCTGATGCTGGCGCAGATGACCCGGTCGGGCCTGTCGCTGGTCTATACGATGGACGAGGTGGCCTTCGTCCAGAACCTGGTCCACTACATCGGCCCGGCCTACCGCATCGCCGACTACGGCATGTGGGAGCGGGGGCGGAAGATCAATGACGGGGCGGTGGAGCTGAACGCCAGCTCCATCGGCATGGCCAAGGCCGCGCTGGAGGCGCTCCAGGGCCTGGACCTGTTCGGGGAGGACGGGGGCCGCGTCGCCGTCGTCCACGCCGTGCCGGATGAGATCGCCCGCGCCCGGGCGACGCTGGAGGCGCTGCTGCCCCGCGAGTCCGGCTCGAAGGAGGTGGACGCCGCAGTCCTGTCCGTCATCGGCTGGCCCGCCTTCGCGGTGGAGGACCCCGCCGTCCTGGCCCGCACGCGGCGGGAGATCGTGGAGAAGCTGGAAGGCCCCTGGGGCGCCAAGCGCTTCCTGCGCGATGGCCACCAGACCGCCCTGGAGGACCACAGCCGCTTGCACTATGAGGCGGGGGAGCTGGAACGCTTCCGCGGCATCGAGTCCGAATGGCCGCTGTTCTTCACCTACCAGTACGTCACCGCCCTGATGCTGTGCGACCGGGCCACGGCCACCTCCTACCGGGCGAAGCTGGACGGGCTGCTGGTGGAGCGTTACGGCGAGGCCCTGCTGCCCGAGCTGTACCTGGTCCCGGCCGAGTTGGCGGAAGCCGAGCGTGCCGCCCCCGGCAGCCAGCCCCGCGTGCCCAACGAGAACGTGCCCCTGCTCTGGGCGCAGAGCCTGTACGTGCTGGGCCTGCTGCTGGAGGAAGGGCTGCTTTCCCCCGGCGACGTGGACCCGCTGGGCCGGCGGGACCGGGTGGGCCTGAAGCCGCCCGTGCCCCTGCGGCTGGTGGTGCTGGCGGAAGATGAGGGGGTGCGCATGGCCCTGCGCCAGCGGGGCATACAGGCCCAGACCCTGGCCCAGGCGGGCGGGGCCATCCATGTCTGCCATGCGGATGTGCTGGGCCGGGCCCTGTCGTCCCTGGGCGCCTGCCCGGCCCTGGGCCTGACCGGCCGGCCGCCGCGGCGGCTGGGCAGCCTGGTCACGGCCAACGGCTTCCGCCTGTCCGGCCAGCCTACCGTCTTCGTCCCGTCCTTCGTGGATGAGGCGGACGGTTTCTATTTCACCCTCGACCCCTGCTTCGTGGGGGAGCGGTTGCTGGCCGAGGTGGCCTATGTCAACCGGAACTGGACCTATGGCCGCCCGCCGCTGATGGTGCTGCCGGTGACCCGCTCCATGGCCGGGGCGCCGGCCTTCGACACCCTGGCCCAGACCCTGGCGGACCTGCTGGCCGGCCGGGTGCCCGACCTGGCCGTGCGGGGCGGGGAGCTGGGGGAAAGCTTCGCCGCCACCCGGGTGGTGTCCCTGGACGGGGCCGCCCCCGGCGTGCCCATGGGCCCCGCCGCCGGTCGCGGGCCCGCCAGCCCCGGCCCGGCCGAGTTGGACCGCCTGTCCCTGGCAGAGGCCGGCGCGGAGGGCTGGGACGATGACCTCTACCGCGCCGCGGCGCAGGTGGGCCGCTGGGACCTGGTGCGCCGCGCCGCCGCCCGGCTGGGCCGCCATGACGAGCGGTTGCAGGACGCGGTGAAGGAACTGGTGGTGCGGCAGAAGCGGGTGCTGCTCGGCCCGCCCGGCGACCCCAGCCTGGCCATCGACCGGCCCATGGACAACGCCGCCATCACCGCCCGCCTGTCCGCCGCGGCCGGCGGTGACCCGGCCCTCGCCATGCTGCATGAGGAGGTGCTGCTGTTCTGCGGCACCCTGGTGAAGGGCAGCCCCGACCTGTTCGCCCATGTGCTGACCGTGCGGCCGGTGGATCTGGCCGGCCTGCTGGTGCGCGGCCTGATGCGGGAACGGGGGCTGGACCTCGCCGCCGCCCGACTGCGGCTGGAGCAGGAAAGCCCCCATGCCGTGCTGACCCGCCTGCGCCGGCTGGTCAGCGCCTGCCCCGGCATGACGGGGGAGTTCTGCCTGCCCGTCCTGTCCCGCAGCATCCTGTCGGACCCGGCGGACGCCCCGCCCGGCTTCGGCCTGGACGCCCAGGACGGCGCCTGGGCCGCCCACGCGCTGGCCACGGGCGGTGACTGGTGGGCTTGGCGCGACGTGACCGGCACCCTGTTGCCGGTACCGGAAGCCTTCTTCGCCCGGGTCTGGGACGTGCTGGAACATTGCGAGGCCCTGGCCCTGGCCGACCCGGGCAATCCCGCCCACCGGCTGGACAGCACCCTGCTGCGCGCCGACCGCACCCCGGCGGAACGGGACTTCGCCCGCGAGGTGGAATCCCGCCTGGACCGCATCGGCAGCCCGGAATACCGGCAGTTGACGGTAGAGGCCCTGTGGGCCGTGTCGGAACTGCTCCGCGCCCGGCCCGACCTGGCCGTGGCCGGCACGCTCGCCACCGACGACCTGCTGGCGGCGGCCGTGCGCCGCCACTGGCAGGCCCTGGCCCCGGATGGATCGGACCTGCCGGCAGAGGCCTGGCAGCGCTTCTACGCCCTGTCCCCGGCCCGTGTGGCCGAACACGTGGCCGCCGCCTTCCTGTCCCGCGCCGCCGCGATGCCCAGGGTGGGGCGGGCGGCGTAAGGGGGCGTCGCTCAGTCCTTCAATTTAGGGGAAATGTGCTTCCCCCGCGAAGGCGGGGGAGGCATCCACCTTTTAATCACCGGAAAAGCCGCGGGAAGAGGACGCCCTCACCACTTCCGCTCGGTCTTCAGCCCGCCCGTGTTCAGGGCGTCCAGGATGCCGCCGCCGCTGGGCTTGCCGGCCGGGCGGGACAGGCGGGGGTTGGTGCGGCGGTTGGCCCGCTCCATCACCTTGATGGCCGTCTCGGTGGCGTCGGTGTGGATGCGCCGGCGCACGTCCGGCTCCAGGGACTCGAAGGCCTGCTGGGCGAAGGTCAGGGCGGACTCGGACTTGGTCTCCACCACCTGCCGCAGGGCGTTGGCCGCCATCAGGCATTCCAGCCGCTCCGGCCCGGTGATGTCGTCCAGCACGTTCGCCAGGATACCGATCGCCTCCAGCATCTTGGGATCGTTCAACTGCAGGGACATCACGACAGACCTCCGGACCTCGATAACCCCATCTTTCCACCCCTTGCGCCGGACCGCAACGCCCACGCAAGCGATAGGGACCAGTTAACCCAGCGGCACGGGGCATAGCTCCATGCCGCTGGGGGCCGGTGATCGGCCGCGATCACCGGCCACGGACATAAGGCCATGTCGCCCGCGAGGGGAAGACTCAGGCGCTCCCCGTGCTATATATGTTCTCACCATGACCGACCTGTTCTCCCCCCCGCCCGCCGGCCCCGGCGGCAAAGGCCCCGCCCCGGCGTACCCCGCCCCGGCCCACCTGCCCTACCTGCAGGGCCTGAACCCCATGCAGCGCGCGGCGGTGGAGGCGCTGGACGGCCCCGTCCTGGTGCTGGCGGGGGCCGGCACCGGCAAGACCCGGGTGCTGACCACCCGGCTGGCCCATTTGCTGCTGACCCGCCGGGCCAACCCCTGGCAGGTGCTCACCGTCACCTTCACCAACAAGGCCGCGCGGGAGATGCGCGACCGGGTGGACAATTTGCTAGGCGGCCAGTCGGAGGGCTGGTGGATGGGCACCTTCCACGCCCTCGCCGCCCGCATCCTGCGCCGCCATGCGGAGCTGGTGGGCCTGAAGCCCAACTTCACCATCCTGGACACGGACGACCAGATCCGCCTGCTGAAGCAGATCCTGGAGGCGGAGAACATCGATTCGAAGAAGTGGCCCGCCCGGGTCATCCTGAACGCCATCGAGCGCTGGAAGGACCGCGCCCTGACGCCTGACCGGCTGAAGCGGGAGGACACGGGCGACGTGGCCAACGGCAAGCTGCTGGACATCTACCGCCAGTACCAGGACCGCCTGCGCACCCTGAACGCCTGCGACTTCGGCGACCTGCTGCTGCACAACATCACCCTGTTCCAGACCCACGACGACGTGCTGAAGGAGTACCAGAACCGCTTCCGCTACATCCTGGTGGACGAGTACCAGGACACCAACGTGGGGCAGTATCTGTGGCTCCGCCTTCTGGCCCAAGCGCACAAGAACATCTGCTGCGTGGGCGACGACGACCAGTGCGTCGCCGCCGGGACCCCGGTCACCCTGGCAGATGGTTCCACCCGGCCGGTGGAGCAGGTGCGGGAGGGGGACTTGGTCCTTTCCGCCCAGGGCGGCGGCCGGTTCGGGCCGTCCCGCGTGCTGCGGGTCCACGCCAAGCGGCATGATGGCCCCCTGGTGCGGGTGACGCTGGAGGACGGCACGACCCTCACCAGCACGCCGGAGCACCGGCACTTCGCCGGCTACCGGCTGGGCACGGCGCCCCAGCTCCACTTCACCTACCTGATGTGGAAGCGGGGCTTCGGCTTCCGCGTCGGCACCTCCCAGACCTACACCAAGGGCCAGGCTCAGCCGGTCCTCGGTTTCGAGTTGCGCTGCCGGGGGGAGCATGCGGACGCCCTGTGGATTCTGGAGACCCACGACAGCGAGAACGAGGCGCGCTTCCGGGAATACGCCCTGTCCCTGGACTATGGCATCCCCACCTTCCCCTTCGTGGCCCGGCCCGGCGGCTCCACCAAGGGGCTGGTGCATGACCAGAAGTGGCTGGACCGGCTGTACCGGGAACGGCCGACGGAAGAGGCGGGGGAACGGCTGCTGGCCGATTTCGGCCTGGACCGCGCCTTCCCCCATTACCGGCCCCAGTCCCACACCGGCCGCCGCCGCAACGTGACCGTCACCCTGTGCGGGGAGAACCGGGGCGGGCGGCCGCTGCACCGCATCTCCGTCATCGGCAGCGACTATGCCGACGCCGAGGCCCTGATGGGGATCGGCATGTCGGTCCGCCCGGTGAAGAAGGGCAACCCTGGCTGGCGGTACGAGACGGCCATGGCCGACCTTGGGGCCCTGATGGGCATCGCCGACCGCATCCGCGACGCCTTCCACGGCGACGTGGACCTGGTGCAGTACGCCCGTTTCGGGGCGGGGGAGGGTACCGAGGCCGGCGAGGGCGACGGAGAGGTGGTCGTCGAGGCGAAGGCCAAGGCGCGCAGCAGCTTGCCCATGCTGCCCGCCGCCTCCGTCCGGCGGGGCATGTCCATGTTCCGGGCCGACGGGAGCCTTGCCGTGGTCCGGTCGGTGGAGCTGGTGTCCAGCGGCACGACAGTCCATGACCTGGACGTGGAGCGCACCCACAACTTCATCGCCAACGGCATCGTCACCCACAATTCGATCTACGGCTGGCGCGGGGCGGAGGTGGGCAACATCCTGCGCTTCGAGCATGATTTCCCAGGCGCCCAGGTGATCCGGCTGGAGCAGAACTATCGCTCCACCTCCCACATCCTCGGCGCCGCCCATGGCATCATCGCCAACAACCAGGGCCGCCTGGGCAAGCAGCTCTGGACGGAGATGGACGGGGGGGAGAAGGTCCGCGTCCGCGGCGTCTGGGACGCGGAGGAGGAGGCGCGCTGGATCGGGGATGAGGTGGAATCCCTGCAGCGCAAGGGAATCTCCCTCGCCCACATGGCGGTGCTGGTCCGCGCCGGCTTCCAGACCCGCGAGTTCGAGGAGCGGTTCATCACTCTCGGCCTGCCCTACAAGGTGATCGGCGGCCCCCGCTTCTATGAGCGGCAGGAAATCCGGGACGCCCTGGCCTACCTCCGCGTCATCGCCAGCCCCGACGATGACCTTGCGTTCGAGCGCATCATCAACGTGCCCAAGCGCGGCATCGGCCCCGCCACGGTGCAGCAGCTCTATGAGACGTCCCGCCGCCTGGGCGTGCCCCTGACGGAGGCCACCTGGCGCCTGACCGAGACGGACGAGCTGAAGCCCAAGGTGCGCGCCACCCTGCGCGACCTGACCCAGGACATGTTCCGCTGGCGCTCCCAGATGGACCGGGTGCCGCACACGGAGCTGGCCCAGACCATCCTGGACGAGAGCGGCTACACCCGCATGTGGCAGGAGGACAAGACGCCGGAGGCCCCCGGCCGGTTGGAAAACCTGAAGGAGCTGATCAACGCCATGGGCGAGTTCGAGAACCTGACCGGGTTCCTCGAGCACGTTTCCCTGGTCATGGAGAACGCGGACTCAGCCGGCGCGGAGCAGATCTCCCTCATGACCCTGCACGGGGCCAAGGGTCTGGAGTTCGACGTGGTCTTCCTGCCGGGCTGGGAGGAGGGGGTCTTCCCCAGCCAGCGCACCTTGGATGAGAACGGCATCGCCGGGCTGGAGGAGGAGCGGCGCCTGGCTTACGTGGGCATCACAAGGGGCAAGCGGCTGGTCACCATCAGCCACGCCGCCAACCGGCGCATCCACGGCTCCTGGTCCACGGCCATCCCCTCCCGCTTCGTGGAGGAGCTGCCGCCGGAGCATATCGAGGTGCAGAACGACCCCGGCATCGGCGGCAGCGCCTATGGCAGTTTCCGCGACATGGCCGGCCGCGGCAGCTTCGGCGGCGGCTTCGCCGCGGGCGGCTGGTCCAGCGGGCCCCAGGCGGCCTTCGGGGAGAAGTTCAACCGCATGGGCCGCGCCGCCGCCCAGGCCCCCCAGCGCGGCCGCCTGATCGAGGGCACGGCCTACGACGTCACCCCCCGCAGCCGCCCGGGCCGCGCCTTCAACCCCGGCGACCGCGTCTTCCACCAGAAATTCGGCTACGGCGCCGTGCTGGCGGTGGAGAACGACAAGCTGGAGATCCGCTTCGACGTGGCCGGCACCAAGAAGGTGATGGACAGCTTCGTGGTGCCGGCGGACCAGGCGGGGTGAGGGGGGCCGTAACGCCCTATTTACAAATCCCGCCTCACGTCCCCTCGTGCCCTGCGCTACAGTCGCGCCAAGCCGGCACGGGGGTGTCCCCGGGCCAAGAAACGGCATGGGGTTCAGGGACATGGCACGCAAAAATTCCTTCCGCCGGCACCTGTTGGGTGCGGCCTTCATCGCGCTGGCCGCCGCGGCCGCCCCCCTTTCGGCCCAGGCGCAGCAGGCGGCCCCGGCCGCCGCGGCGCAGAAGCCGGTGGACCAGAAGTACGTCTGGGACCTGACCAGCCTGTTCAAGTCCGACGCGGAGTGGGATGCCGCGCGCAAGCAGGTGATCGCCGACGCGCCGAAGCTCGCCACCCTGAAGGACAGCATCGGCAAGGACGCCAAGTCCATGGCCGCCGCCCTGGACCAGATCAGCGCTGCCAACAGAGTGGCGGAGAAGGTGGCCGTCTACGCCTACTTCGGCTACTCCACCAACACCCGCGACGCCAAGGGGCAGGAACGCTGGACCCTGGCCCAGGCCCTCCAGGGTGAGCTGGGCTCCAACACCGCCTGGCTGGCCCCCACCATCCAGGACCTGGGCGCCGAGAAGGTGGAAAGCTTCATCAAGGCCGAGCCGGGCCTGAAGAACCACGCCTTCGGCCTGCGTGACATCCTGCGCCGCAAGCCCCACACCCTGACCAAGGAAGCGGAGGCGGCGGTGGCGGCCTTCGGGCCGGTGATCGGCTCCATGGGCAACATCCACTCCGTCCTGTCCAACGCGGACATCAAGTGGCCGGAGGTGGAGGTTCCCGACGCCGGGAAGAAGACGGTCAACCAGACCGGCTACCAGGGCCTGCGCCAGCACCCGGACCGCAACACCCGCAAGGCAGCCTTCGATGCCTTCTGGACCACCTACGGCCAGTTCGCCAACACCTATGGCGGCACCCTGGCGGCCACGGTGAACGCGGGCGTGATCGACGCCAAGCTGCGCAACTATCCCAGCGCCGTGGCGGCGTCCCTCGCGGCCAACAACATCCCCGAATCCGTCTACCGCACCCTGGTGGCGGAGGCGAACAAGGGCCTGCCCACCCTGCACCGCTATTTCAAGCTGCGGCAGAAGATGCTGGGCCTGCCGGACCTGCATTATTACGACATCTATCCGGCCCTGGTCCGGCTGGACAAGAAGTTCGGCATCGAGGACAGCAAGACCCTGACCCTGGCGGCGGTGAAGCCCCTGGGCAACGCCTATGTGGACGATCTGGCGACCCTGGTGAACCAGCGGACCATGCATGTCTACCCCGGGGAAGGGAAAGACAGCGGCGCCTACCATTGGGGCGTCTGGGGCGGCCAGCCCTACATCTTCCTGAACCACAAGGATGATTATGACGGGCTGACCACCTTCGCCCACGAATGGGGCCATGGCATGCACAGCCACCTGGCCAACAAGGCCCAGCCCTATGAGACGTCGGGCTACAGCCTGTTCCTGGCGGAAATCGCCAGCACCGCGAACGAGATGTTCCTGTCCGACTACATGGTGGCCAACGCCAAGTCGAAGGAGGAGAAGCTCTTCTACCTGGGCCAGGCGCTGGAGGGGCTGCGCGCCACCTTCTTCCGCCAGACCATGTTCGCGGAGTTCGAGCTGGCCACCCATGACGCCGTGCAGCGGGGTGAGGCGCTGTCGGGCGCCAAGATGACCGAGATCTATTGCGACCTGCTGAAGCGCTACCATGGCGACGCGCAGGGCGTGATGAAGATCGACCCGAAATACTGCTCGGAATGGGCCTATATCAGCCACTTCTACCGGCCGTTCTACGTCTACCAGTATGCCACCAGCATCTCCGCCGGCATCTACTTCGCCACCCAGATCAGCAAGGGCGGCGAGAAGGAGCGGGAGACCTACCTGAACGTGCTGCGCGCCGGCGGCTCCCAATACCCCTACGACCTGTTGAAGCAGTCCGGCCTGGACATGGCCAGCCCCGCCCCCTACCAGGCCCTGGTCAAGCGCATGGACGCCATCATGGACGAGATGGAGAAGCTGCTGAACTGACGGGGACGGTCAATCCCCCCTCTCCCCACCGGGGAGAGGGCCGGGGTGAGGGGGTGCCGGGAGCAGAAGACGGCATCGGCCCCCCGCCGACGGCGCACCCTCTCCCCAGGGAGAGGGAACATAACTTGGGAACGAGACAGGACACGATGACCACCACCGCTTTCCGCGCCCGTCTGTTCGGGGCCGCCGCCGTCGCGCTGCTGGGGGCCTTCGCCCCGTTGGCCGCCAGCGCGCAGGATGCCAAGCCCGCCGCCGCGGCGCCCCAGGCCGACCCGGCGCATGTCTGGGACCTGACCACCCTGTTCAAGACCGAGGCCGACTGGGAGGCCGAGCGCAAGGCCATCGCGGCCGAGGTGCCGAAGCTGGCCGCCCTGAAGGGCACGCTGGGCAAGGATGCCGCCAGCATGCGGGCGGCGCTGGATGCCATCTCCGCCGTGCGCCAGCGGATGGAGCGGCTGTCCGTCTACGCCTCCACCCAGTTCAGCACCGACGCCCGTGACACCAAGGCCCAGGAGCGGTCCAACCTGGTCCGCCAGCTCGGCGCCGACATCGGTTCCGCCGTCGCCTGGCTGTCGCCGGAGATCCAGGCCATCGGCGACGCCAAGGTCGAAAGCTTCATCAAGGCGGACAAGGGCCTGGCCAAGCACGCCTTCGCCCTGCGCGACGCCATCCGGGAAAAGCCGCACACCCTGTCCCAGGACACGGAGGCCGCCCTGGCCGCCGTGGGCCCGGCCATGTACAACGCCGGCACCACCAACCAGCTCCTCACCTCCTCCGACATCGACTGGCCGTCGGTGAAGCTGCCGGACGGCAAGGAGGTGAAGCTGAACCAGATCGGCTACAGCCGCCTGCGCGACGACCCGGACCGGGCTGTGCGCAAGATGGCCTTCGACACCTTCTGGAAGAAGTACGCCCAGTACACCAACACCAACGGCAGCCTGCTCTCCAACCGCATCCAGGCCGGCGTCGCCATGGCCAAGCTGCGGAACTACAAGAGCGCGGTGGGCGCCTCCCTGGCCCAGAACGACATCCCGGAGGAGGTCTACCGCACCCTGGTGGCAGAGGCGAACAAGGCCCTGCCGACCCTGCACCGGTACCTGAAGCTGCGCCAGCGGCTGCTGAACCTGCCGGACCTGCATTACTACGACATCTACCCGACCCTGGTGTCCATCGACCGCAAGTTCGGGATCGAGGAGGCCAAGGCCCTCACCCTCGCCTCCACCAAGCCGCTGGGGCCCGAATACGGCCAGATGCTCGAGGACGCGCTGAAGGGCCGCTGGATGCATGTCTACCCGGCAGAGGGCAAGCGCCCCGGCGCCTACCAGACCAGCGTCTATGGCGTGCACCCCTTCGTCTTCCTGAACCACCAGGACACGTTCGACAGCGTCAGCACCTTCACCCATGAATGGGGCCACGGGCTGCACACCAAGCTGGCCGACAAGAACCAGCCCTTCGAGACGGCGGACTACAGCCTGTTCGTGGCGGAGGTCGCCTCCACCGTGAACGAGATGCTGCTGGCCGACCACATGGTGGAGAACGCCCGCAGCAAGGAGGAACAGGTCTTCTACCTGGGCCACCTGCTGGACACGCTGCGCGGCACCTTCTTCCGCCAGACCATGTTCGCGGAGTTCGAGCTGGCCACCCATGACGCCATGGAGCGCGGCGAGGCCCTGTCCGGCAAGAAGATGACGGAGATCTACTGCGACCTGCTGAAGCGCTACCATGGCGACGCGCAGGGCGTGATGAAGATCGACCCGGCCTATTGCGCGGAGTGGCAGATGGTCAGCCACTTCTACCGGCCCTTCTATGTCTACCAGTACGCCACCAGCATCGCGGCCGCCGCCTACTTCGCCGACCAGGTGGAGAAGGGCGGGGAAAAGGCGCGGGAGAACTACCTGGACGTGCTGCGCGCCGGCGGCTCCGTCTACCCGTACCAGCTGCTGAAGCAGCGCGGCGTGGACCTGGCCACCCCGGTGCCCTACCAGGCCCTGATCAAGCGCATGAACGACACCATGGACCAGATCGAGAAGCTGCTGGACAAGAAGGCATAAGTCCGGCGGCTTGAGTTTGGAGGGGGCGGGCCTTTACGGGTCCGCCCCTTTTTGTTGTGCGATCGAAACGGTCCCGCTTGGGGTGGCGTCACGGCCGGGGGACACGGACGGCACGGATGCCGCTTCGCGGCCACGGACAAACACGGATGGTGCCTCTTTGGCCGTTCAGCCCTCCTTGGGACCCTGCGCGGCGAAGCCGCAATAAGCATCCGGTATCAAAACGTAGCCTGCTCGCGCTTGATCGAACCGGTATCAGAAGGATTGCGGCTGCGCCGCGGGTGAAGGCCAGGCACTGCCATCCCACAGCGAGTCCGTGTCATCCGTGGCCGCGCAGCGGCATCCGTGCCGTCCGTGTCCCCCGGCCGTACCTCCTCCACCCGCCCGACCGCCTCGTCCATCCGCCAAGCCCTGTTGCCCCACCGTCCCCGTCCGTCTAGAACTCCGCCCATCAAGCTGGAGGATGGGTCGATGCAGGGCATGTGGCGGATCGCGTTCGAGGTGCCGGAGCGGCTGGTGCCGCTGTTCGCGGACGTGGTGGAGCCGCACCTGGACGCCGTCTCCACCTTCGAGCTGCAGGAAGGCGGCCAGTGGCTGATCGAGGGCACCAGCTACACCGAGCCCGACACCGCCCGCATCGCCATGAAGCTGGCCGTCCTGGCCGCAGCCCAGGGCATCCCCGAGCCGGAGCTGACCAAGGAACCGCTGCCGCCCATCGACTGGGTGACCAAGACCTACCTCAGCTTCCCGCCCATCACGGCCGGCCGCTTCTTCATCCATGGCAGCCACCACAAGAAGCCGGTGCCTAAGGGCAAGATCGGCTTGCAGATCGAGGCCGCCATGGCCTTCGGTTCCGGTGAGCACGCGACGACCCAGGGCTGCCTGCGCGCCATCTCCGAGTTGTGCAAGGTGGGCGGCTTCCGCAACGCCCTGGACATGGGCTGCGGCAGCGGCATCCTGGCCTTCGCCCTGGCCAAGCTGCGCCACATCCCCGTGGTGGGGGTGGACATCGACGCCCTGTCCATCGAGATCGCGCAGGAGAATGCGGTGCTGAACCGCGTGCACAAGCTGGTCAGCCTGCACGCCGCCAACGGCTACGCCGCCAAGGCCGTGCGGGAGTTCGGCAAGTTCGACCTGATCGTCGCCAACATCCTGGCCCGCCCCCTGGCCCGCATGGCCCCCGACCTGCGCCGCCACTTGGTGCCCGGCGGCACCGCAATCTTCTCCGGCCTACTGCACCACCAGGAACCCCTGGTCATCAACGCCCACCGCACCCAGGGCTTGCGCCTGGTCCGCCGGTTCAGGTTGGGGGATTGGTCGACGTTGGTCATGAAGGGGTGAGGGGCCTTCCTGGCTCAAGCCAATCCGACCGCCATCCCGGCTTCCGGCCAGACCCGCCGGTTTATTGCTGATCGCCTGCAACAATCTCTACTGCGTCCCCCGCGAAGGCGGGGGCCCACAGTTTTTGACCCCTTGTGTGCCCTCACCCTGGTTGAAGAACCGTGGACCCCCGCCTGCGCGGGGGAAGCAAAAAGTCCTCAATGCCCAGGGTCTCGACACTGGTGAGGGTGCGCCGGGGCACCCCCCAAAGAAAAAGGCCCGCGGGTTTCCCCGCGGGCCAGGTTCTCTCTCATGACTGGCGTATCGGTCAGCTCGCGGGCGAGCCTTCCGGGAAGATGATGACGGACCGGCGGTTGGAGGGCTCGCGCACCCCGTCCGCGGTCGGGACCAGCAGCTCCGTCTCGCCACGGCCGGCCGTGGTGATCTGGTCGCTGGTCAGGCCCTGGCTGGTCAGGAAGTCCCGGACCGCCTGGGCGCGGCGCTCGGAGAGCTTCTGGTTGTAGGCCGGCGTGCCCGACGTGTCGGTATAGCCGGTCACCTGCACCGCCGAGATGCGGCCGGCCTGGGCGTCGCGGGCCACGTTGCGCAGCACCTGCTCCGCGTCGGCCGTCAGCGTCGCCTGGTTCCAGTCGAAGAAGACGGTGAAGTTGCGGCTGATGGCCGGGGCCGGCGGCGGGGCCGGGGCGGGCTCGGGCGCCACGACCGGGGCCGGGGTGGGCTCGGGCTGCGGCGGCGGGGCCGGCGGCGCGCCGAAGGTGTAGCGGACGCCCACCAGGGCCGAGTGGTTCTGGTAGTCGAAGCTCACCCGGTTGCCGGCCGCGTCGTTCATGCGGACGATGCCGGTGTCCAGGAACCGGTAACCCACGGTCAGGTCCAGGTTCGGGGTGACGGCATAGGCCACGCCGGCACCAACCTGCCAGGCGACGGCGTTGTCCTTGTCGTCCAGCCGGGCGCCGGGGGCGAACATGTCGCCGACGCTCTGGAAGGACAGGCGGGCCACGCCGACGCCGGCGCTGACCCAGGGGCGCAGCGGGCCGATGGGGTTCAGCTCATAGCCGACCACGCCCATGAAGGTGTAGGCGTTGGTGCGGCCCTCGCCGCCGGCGCGGCCGACCGGGCCACCGGCGATGTCGCCGACCACGTTGCGGGTCCAGCCCACTTCCAGGCCGGCGCGCAGGCCGGCACCCAGGCGGTAGCCGCCCTCCAGGATGCCGGTGAAGCCGTTGTCGTACTCGATCTCGTTACGGAACAGGCCGTTCTCGGCTTCCACGTCCTGGGTCCAGGTATAACCGCCCTGGATGCCCACATAGGGGCCGGACGCCATGTCCTGGGCATTGGCCGCAACCGGGGCAGCCATTGACAGCAGGGCAACGGCCGAAACCGCCATCACCGGGCGCATGTTCTTCATCACTTCCTCCTAACTCCCTCGCCCACCGTCTTGCACGGCGGACCGTCGCGAACTGGCATCGACCGCCAACAACGGGCGATGTGCCGGGAAAGGCACAGACGAAAACCCCGAAATTTGACGAAGACTGTGAAGACGGGCCAATTCGACAATAACTGTGTCCGCAATGCCGCAGTGGGCATGTAGCCGATCTGAGCTATGACAGGCGGTGCGGTGCAACAAGACCGTCAAAGTGGATCGGCCGATGGTGTAGGGTCCGCCATAAGGGGTAGCCCCGACCTGATCATCTGTCACAAGGCTGTGGAAACACTAGGGTTTCATTTTCCTGTCGGACCATAGCCATGACGAATTCTCACGGCGGTCCCATCTTTATGTCGTGCCAAGCGGCTTTGCTGCCACAGGTTTCGGACCTTGCCCGGGCGGCCTGCCTGCCCCTGGGGCCGACTCCGCGGGGGTTCGCCGCGGCGCCGGCCTTGTTCCCCCCTGTCGGCGCGGGCGGCGCTTGCACCCTGTCCGCCGCCGCTCTAGCCTGCGCCGCAATGTCCCATCCAGCCGCCGAGAGTGCCGCCCGTGGAACCCGTCCTTGCCGCCAGCTACCGTGGCGATGCCGAGCTTGACCGCCTGCTCCGTGCCGAGGGGGTCGCCCTCACCGCGGCCCAGGTGCGCGACCTGATCGCCGGCGTCAACGCCGCCCCGGACGGGGAGGATGCGGATGCCTGGCTGGCCCTGGTGGGGCCGCGCCTGGGTGACGGGCTGGCCGCCCAGCTCAGGGCCCTGCGCGCCGCCACCCCGCGCCCCGACCTGCCAGAGGTGGGCGACCACGCCGCCCGGCTGGCCGCCCTGCGGGCCGAGCTGCACCGCCGCGGGCTGGACGGCTTCGTCATCCCCCGCGCCGACGAGCACCAGGGGGAATACGTGCCCCTGCGCGCCAACCGAATGGCCTATGTCAGCGGCTTCACCGGCTCGGCCGGCGCGGTGGTGGTCCTGCGGGACCGGGCCGCCATCTTCGTGGACGGCCGCTACACCCTGCAGGTCCGGCAGGAGGTGGATGAGAGGCTGTTCGAGATCCGCAGCCTGACCGACGACTTCCAGGGCGACTGGGCCGCGGCATCCATGGCCGCCGGGCAGAAGCTGGGCTTCGACCCCTGGCTGCACACGGTGGGTTGGGTGGAGCGTATGCGCAACTGCCTGGCCCGCGTCGGCGCGGAGCTGCTGGCGGTGGAGGGGAACCCGGTGGATGCCGTCTGGCACGACCAGCCGCCGGCCCCCCTGGGCGTCGTCCGCGCCCACCCCATCCAGTTCACCGGCAAGTCCGGCATGGAAAAGCGGGCCGAGGTGGCGGAGGAGCTGCGCAAGGCCAACACCCAGGCCGCCGTGCTGACCCAGCCGGACAGCATCGCCTGGCTGCTGAACATCCGCGGGGCGGACGTGCCCTGCACCCCGCTGCCCCTGTCCTTCGCCACCATCCGCGATGACGGCGACGTGGACTGGTTCGTGGACCGGCGCAAGCTGGCCCCGGCCTTGGAGGAGCATCTGGGCAACCAGGTCGCCATCCGCGCGCCGGAGGAGCTGGGCGCCGCGCTGGACGCGCTGGGCGCCGCCAAGGCCCGCGTCCGTGTGGACCCGTCCACGGCGGCCGTCTGGGTCTTCGACCGGCTGCATGAGGCCGGCGCCCAGGTGGAGCGGGAGGGGGACCCCTGCGTCATGCCCAAGGCCTGCAAGAACCCGGTGGAGATGGAAGGCGCCCGCGCCGCCCACCGCCGCGACGGGGTGGCGGTCAGCCGCTTCCTCGCTTGGCTGGACCGGGAGGCGCCGCGGGGCGGCCTGGATGAGATCGGCGCCGCCGAGCAGCTCCTGGCCCTGCGGCGGGAGGTGCAGCACTTCCAGGGGCAGAGCTTCGAGACCATCTCAGGCGCCGGCCCCAACGGCGCCGTGGTCCATTACCGCGCCAGCCCCAAGACCAACCGGAAGATCGAGCTGGACAGCATCTTCCTGCTGGACAGCGGCGGCCAGTACCTGGACGGCACCACCGACATCACCCGCACCATGGCCGTCGGCACGCCTTCGGCAGAGATGCGGCGCCACTTCACCCTGGTGCTGAAGGGCCACATCGCCCTGTCCACCGCCGTCTTCCCCAAGGGCACCACCGGCAGCCAGTTGGACGTGCTGGCGCGGGAACCGCTGTGGCGGGCCGGCCTGGACTATGACCATGGCACCGGCCACGGGGTGGGCAGCTTCCTCTCGGTGCATGAAGGCCCGGCGCGCATCGCCAAGATGCCGAACACCGTCCCCTTGTTGCCCGGCATGATCCTGTCCAACGAGCCCGGCTACTACAAGACCGGCGCCTATGGCATCCGGATCGAGAACCTGATCCTGGTCCAGCCCGCCGACCCCATCCCGGGCGGGGAACGCCCCATGCTGCGCTTCGAGACCCTGACCCTCTGCCCCATCGACCGCCGGCTGGTGGAACCGGACCTGCTAACCCCGGCCGAGCGCGACTGGCTGAACGCCTACCACGCCCGCGTCCGCGCCGAACTCTCCCCCGGCCTGGATGCGGAGACGGCGGCATGGCTGGAGCAGGCGACGGCGCCGGTGTGAGCCCGTCGCCGTAGCACCCCCTCACCCCAACCCTCTCCCCGGTGGGGAGAGGGGGCAGGTTGGTGCCTAAAACCCGCGTAGACCTTACAGAACTGGCACATTCCCCCTCTCCCCCCTGGGGAGAGGGTCGGGGTGAGGGGGCAACCCCGCTCCAGCACTAGGACAGCGCCGGGTGAGGGGACAACCTCGCCTCAGGAAAGAGCCCCTCCTCACGACGCCAACGCCAATCCCCGCTTCATCGCCCGGTACTGCCCCGGCGTCATGCCCACCGCCCGGCCGAACACGCCGGTCAGGTGCGCCTGGGATGAAAACCCCGTGGCCGCGGCCACCTGGGCCAGGGGCAGGTCCCCCTCGGCCAGCAGGCGGCGGGCGGCCTCCACCCGCTTGGCCAGCACATAGCCGTGGGGCGCCTTGCCCGTGGCGCCCTTGAAGCGGCGGGCGAAATGGCTGGGGCTCAGGCCGGCCACCTCGGCCAGCCGCTCCAGCGACAAATCCTCGTCCAGGTTCGCCTCGATGAAACCCACCACCCGGCGCAGGCGGAAACGGGACAGGGCGCCGTCGCCCGGGTCACGGGACAACAGCCGGTCCAGCGGCTCGATGGCGAAGGCGGGGGCGGTGGCGGCGCAGGCGGCGAGGCACATGGCAGCGCTCCGGGGCAGGGGGATGTCAGGCGGGCGGACGGCAGGAAGACCGCGGGGAGGCGGCCGAGCCATTCACGTCCCGCACCTTTTCCCGGGCGCAGGGATTCCGTCTGTGCGCGTCGTCACTTCTGTACCGACCGGTTGGCTATTTTCCCGACGATCCCCGAAGGCGGGGAGGGGGCGGGTTACTCCGCCGCCTGTGTCCTTGCCGCGGCGGGGGCCATGCCCACCCCTTCCTTGCGGAAGGCGATGGTGACCGTGGCCAGGTGGATGCCGAACTTGCTGATCTCCGCCCGGTTCAACAGCACTCCGTCGGGCTGCAGGAACATCCAGTCGTCGAAATGCACCTTCATGCGGCCGTCGCCGTACTTCAGGTTGAAGTCGTATTCCATGAAGAAGGCGTTGCCGTACAGCTTGCCCCGGGACGGGCCGATGGCGTCGGCGGTGCGGCCCTCCCAGCCATGCTCGCCCTGCTTGGCCAGCTTCCAGATCCGCTGCTCGACCTCCCCGTCGTTCCAGACGAAATCCTCCACCAGGGTCAGGGTCGTGCCATCCCAGGTGCCCTGGATGTCGGCCACGAACTGGCGCTTCACGTTGCCGAAGCGGTCCTCCACGATGCCATAGGCGCGGGTCCGGCCCTGGAAATACTCCTCCAGGACCAGCTTGGGCGTGTTGTTGGCGAAATCCTCGGGCTTCATGCTGCTGCACCCGGCGAGCACGGCCACGGCCGCGACAAGGATGAGGAGGCGGCGGAGCATCTGTTTCTCGTCGTCAGGGGTTTCGTCAGGCCAGCGGCGGGAGCCCCCGGCTCGCGCCGCTGGAGGCCGGCGACCGCCGGCCCGCGGGCTCGTGCCCGCGTAAGCCAAGCCCGCAGATGCGGGCGCCCGGCGCTTGAGGGAGCAAAGAACGTCAGTTTCTCTGGGCAGCGATCCTGCGCCGCAGCTCCACCTGTGCCGCCTCGTCCAGCGGCCAGTGCCAGAGCAGGGCGATGGCCCCCAGCTTGAAGAGGATGGGCACCAGGCTGTACAGCAGGGTCAGGGCGGTCAGGGCCGTTTCGTCGTTCGGCCCCTGCACGCTGAAGCCGAACAGACCCGCCGCCGTCAGCCCCAGCGCCGCCAGCGCCACCGCCAGCTTGGTCGCCAGGCCCCACAGGGCGAAGTACAGGCCCGTGCGCGCCGTGCCGGTGCGGGCGGTGTCGGCGTCCACCACATCCGCCTGCATGGCCGACGGCAGGATCAGGTCGGCCCCCAGCGCCGCCCCGGTGGCGATGCAGACCACCAGGAACGGCACGAAGTCCCCCGCCCCCAGGAAGGGCACCACCGCGAACCAGCCACAGGCCCAGATCATGGCCGCGCACCAGGTCCGGTGTTTCCCGTATCGCCTGCTCAACCCCAACCACAGCGGCACCGCCAGCAATCCCGACGCGAAATAGGCCAGCAACAGCGGCCCCGCCCGCTCCCCTTCCACCAGTCGGAACTGCACGAAGAAAAAGAAGAGCTGGGAGGGCAACCCGTTCGCGATCCCGTTAAGGACGTAGGCCAGAACCAGTCGCCGGAAAGGGGCGTTGCCCGCCAGGACTGCGATTCCCTCCCGCAGCCTTGGTCGCGGTCCGGCCAGGGGCGGTGGTTCCGGCACGAATACCAGGGCGGGAAGCATGGTCACTGGCAGGGCGACCAGCACGAACAGGGCCAGCACCCGCAGCGCCTCCCCCTCCTGCCCCGCTGCCCCGGCGCCCAGTGCAACCGGCAGGACCAGGGCCGTGACCGTGCCCACCACCGCCGCGCCCTCGCGGAAGGCGCTGACCCGCGTCCGCTCGTGATAGTCGCCGGACAGCTCCGCCCCCCAGGCGGTCAGCGGCACCATTACCAGGGTCCAGCCCAGGAACAGCAGGCCGCTCCACCCCAGCAGGTACCCGGCCCCCACGTCCGGCGGCGGCACCAGCAGGAACCAGGTGCCCGCCAGCACCAGCGGCAGCCCCGCCAGCATCCAGGGCTTGCGGCGGCCGATGGGGGTCTGGAACCGGTCCGACAGCCAGCCCACCAGCGGGTCCGTCACCGCGTCCCACAGCCGCGTCAGCAGCAACACCGTCCCCAGCACCCCCAGCGGCACGCCCAGGGCGGCATAGTGCGGGTGCAGGAAGACATAGACGGGTAGAACCAGCGCCGCCAAGGGCAGCGCCGGCAGGCCGTAGAGGAAGAGGATCTTCCGTGACAAAGGCATGCGGGCCCCCGTAGGTCGGATTAGCGCCCGGCAGGGCGCGTAATCCGACGGCAAAGCTGAGGCGTGTGGGGCTGTCGGATTACGGCGCCACGGCGCCTAATCCGACCTACGTCTCACGGCTTCGCGATGCTCGCGTGCACCACGTCGATGCAGCCCACGCGGAAGCCGGCGGCGCAGTACCACAGGTACTGTTCCCACATGCGCTTGAACCGCAGGTCGAAGCCCATGCGCGCCAGGTCCGGCCAGGCGGCCTGGAACTTGTCCTGCCACTCGTCCAGGGTCCGGGCATAGTGCAGGCCATAGCGCTGCATCCCCTGCCAGGCCAGCCCCGCCTGCTCCACCACCGCCCGCAGCTTCGTCGGGCTGGGCAGCATGCCGCCGGGGAAGATGTATTTCTGGATGTAGTCGGCGCCCTTCCGGTACAGCTCGAAATCCTTCTCGTCGATGGTGATGATCTGCAGGCAGGCCCGCCCCCCCGGGGCCAGCCGGTCATGCACCGTGTCGAAGAAGGTCGGCCAGTACCGCTCCCCCACCGCCTCGAACATCTCGATGCTGGCGATGCGGTCGAACTGGCCCGTGGTGTCGCGATAGTCCTGCAACCGGATCTCCACCCGGTCGGCCAGCCCGGCCTTCTGGATGCGGGCGGCGGCATAGTCGTGCTGCGCCTGGCTGATGGTGATGGCTGTGACCTTGGCCCCTACCTCCCGCGCCGCGAACTCGGCGAAGCCGCCCCAGCCGCAGCCGATCTCCAGCACGTGCTGCCCGGCCTCCAGCCCCATGGACCGGGCGATGGCGGCGTATTTCCGCGCCTGCGCTTGCTCCAGCGGCTCCGCCTTGGCCAGGTCGGCATAGACGGCCGCCGAATAGGTCATGCTGCCGTCCAGCCAACGGCCGTAGAACTCGTTCCCCAGGTCGTAATGGTAGGCGATGTTCTTGCGGCTGCCGTCCTTGGTGTTGGGCTTCAGCATGTGCAGCAGCAGCTGCACCAGCCGGAACCAGCCGCGGCCGTTCATGGCGCGGTCCAGCTCAGCCTCGTTCCGCAGGGCCATCTCGAACAGGGCGGGCACGTCGGGGCTGGTCCAGTCCCCGTCCAGGTAGCTCTCGCAGAAGCCCAGCTTGCCGCCCACCAGCATCCGCCCCGCCAGCCGGTCGTTCCGCACCACCAGCACCCCGTGCGGCCCGGGCTCCGTGCCATCGAACCGGTGCGTGGTGCCGTCCGGCAGCACCACGCTCAGGCAGCCGACCCGGATGGACGGGGCCAGGCCCAGCAGCAGCCGCATCATGCGTGAAGGCCGGTATCCGGCGGCGTAGGATTCGACGCGGGCCTCGGTGCCATACTCTTCGGTCATGGATCCACCACTTCTGTGAGGCCAGATAAGGTGTGTCGCCGATCGGGCGTGGCAAGCCGTATGGGCGGTTCGGGGCGCGAATGGAACTTCGCGCCCTTGCGCCAAAGGTGAAATGCCTCCCAATGGATGGCACCGATCACCTTTAATGTCACCAACGGATGGGTGAGGAACGCTTTCACCAGGGCGCCCGCCGTCAGGTCCCGCCGCCGCCCGGTCTGGGTGGCCAGCATCAGGTCGCCCTTGGCATCCGCGTGGGTGATGCGGATGGACAGGCTCTCCCCCGGCACCGACAGGGCGAAGCGGTAGCCCCCGGCGATGTCCATGAAGGGGGAGACGTGGAATTCCTTGGCGTGACCGTGGGACAGCACGCCTGCGTCCGCCTCTTGCGGGCTGACCGGGGCCACATAGGTGTGCTGGTCGCCGAAGGTGTTCTTCACCTCGTACAGCACGGCCCGCAGCCGCCCGTCCGGCCCGTGGCAGAAATAGGTGCTCAACGGGTTGAAGGTGTAGCCCAGCACCCGCGGGAAGCACAGGATGCGGATGGCCCCGCCTTCCAGCCGCACCCCCGCCTCCGCCAGCCTTGCCTCCACCCAGGGGCGCAAGGGGCTGCCGTCGCGGGCCCCATGGTCCTTGTCATGGAACCCGAACAGGTTCGCCTTGTTGTGGGAAAGGGGCCAGGGCAGCACGTCGAGGCGGTCCAGGTCGAGGAGCAGGCTGTAGACCCGGTACGTGAAGGCGTGCCGGAACGGATGCAGCCGCGCGTGCCCCACCCGGCAGAAATAGATGGCATGGAGGCTGGGCGTGTCCGGGGTCGGGGGCACGGTGGTTCTCATGGCTCCTGGCTTTGCGCGGCAAGGGTGCTTGGCGATGCGCCAACCGCCCTATTCCCGCTTCCCCCGCGAAGGCGGGGGTCCACAGTTCTTCAACGACAGTGCCGCGGCACCCCGGTCAAGAACCGTGGGCCCCCGCCTTCGCGGGGGAAACACAGTCATTGCCGGGATCGGCCGTGCGACACCCTCAATCCGCCGCCTGCAACTCCGCCGCCCCCCGCGGCCGCGCGTTCCGCCCGGCGGGGCTGGCGTCGGTGCAGGTCCAGGGCCGCTGCGCACCCAGCGCCTCGGCCACCGCAAGGCCTGCGGACAGCCCGTCCTCATGGAAGCCATAGCCCATGTAGGCGCCGCAGAACCAGGTGCGGCGCACGCCCTGGATGCGGCCCACCTCGCCCTGCGCCTCGATGGCCGCCTTGTCGAAGACCGGGTGGTCATAGATGAACTCCCGGATCTTGTGGGTCTGGGCCGGCTCCACGATGGGGTTCAGGGTGACGAACAGGGGCGTGCGGCGGTCGATGTTCTGCAGCACGTTCATCCAATAGGTGACGCTGACCTTGGCCTGCCGCTCCCGCGTGGCGTTGGCCAGGTAGTTCCAGGCGGACCAGGCCTTGGGCCGCTTCGGCATCAGGATCGGGTCCCGGTGCAGCACCGCCCGGTTCGCCTGGTATCGGAAGGCGCCCAGGATGCGCTTCTCCTCCTCCCCGGCGTCGGCCAGCATGGCCAGGGCCTGGTCGGCATGGGCGCCGATGATGACGTGGTCGAACGTCTCCGACAGGCCTTCCGCGTCCTGCACATGCACGCCGCCGGGCAGGCGGGTCAGGGAGCTGATGGCCCGGCCCTTGTGCACCTTGCCGCGCAAGGTCTCCAGGATCGCCTTGACATAGGTCCGGCTGCCCCCGCGCACCGTGCGCCATTGCGGCCGGTTCTTGATCTTCAGCAGCCCGTGGTTCTGGAAGAAGCGCACGAAGCTCAGCGCCGGGAAGGCCAGCATCTCCCCGATGGTGCAGGACCAGATGGCCGCCCCCATGGGCAGCAGATGATCATAGATGAAACGGTGGCCATAGTTCTGCCGCACCAGATACTCGCCCAGGGTCATGCCCACGGATGACGGGTCGTTCAGCAGCTTCGGCGCTTCCCGGTAGAAGCGCACGATGTCCCGCAGCATCAGGTGGTAGGTGGGGCTGACCAGGTTCCGCTTCTGGGCGAACATGCCCTTCAGGTTGCTGCCCGAATACTCCAGCCGGCCCCGGTCCAGCGACACGGCGAAGGACATGTCCGACGCCTCCGTCGGCACCTTCAGGTGGTCGAACAGGGCGATCAGGTTGGGATATGTCGACTCGTTGAACACGATGAATCCCGTGTCCACCGGCACCGGACGCCCGTCATGGCCGGGGGCCTCCACCGTGTTGCTGTGGCCGCCGACATAGTCGTTCTGTTCGTAAACCGTGACGTCATGGCCCTGCCTGTCCAGCAGCCACGCGGCGCTGAGACCTGAAATGCCGGCCCCGATGACCGCGATCCTCATCTTCCCCACCCCCTCACGCGTCCGTCGGCGCGGGGATGTCCCCTTCCGCCGCGCCAGCCTTCACCTGGGCGAAGGCGGCCAAAGCCCGCTCCCGCCCCTTGCCATGCTCCACCACCGGGGCGGGATAGGTCTTGCCCAGCACCACCCCGGCCCCCGACAGCACCATGGGCGGCGCTGTCCAGGGGGCGTGCACATACTTGTCCGGCAGCCGCGCCAGCTCCGGCACCCAGCGGCGCACATAGCGGCCGTCCGGGTCGAACTTCTCCCCCTGCAGCACCGGGTTGAACACCCGGAAATAGGGGGCGGCGTCGGCGCCGCAACCCGCGATCCACTGCCAGCCCGCCGAATTGTTGGCCAGGTCCGCGTCCACCAGCGTGTCCCAGAACCAGCGTTCCCCAGCCTGCCAGGGTTGCAGCAGGTGCTTCACCAGCAGGGACCCGACGATCATCCGCACCCGGTTGTGCATCCACCCGGTTTCCCAAAGCTGCCGCATCCCGGCATCCACGATGGGATAGCCGGTGCGCCCGCGCTTCCAGGCGGCCATCAGCTTGGGGTCGGGTTGCCAGGGGAAATCCTCGAAGCGGGGGTTCAGGGGCCGGTCGGGCAGGTGCGGGAAATGATACAGCAAGCCGTGGGAGAATTCCCGCCAGATGATCTCCCGCAGGAAAGACTCCACGTTTTCCCGGCAGGACGGGCGCTTGTCCCGGGCCAACAGACCCATGGCGGCGTGCCAGACCTGGCGGGGCGACAGTTCCCCGAAATGCAGGTGGGGGGACAGGCGGGACGTGCCGTCCATGCCCGGAATGTTGCGTCCCTGGGCGTATCCCTCGCAGGCCTCTGACAGGAACCGCTCCAGCCTTTCCAGGGCCCCGGGCTCCCCCGGCTTCCAGAAGGCGCGCATGCCGCCGGCCCAGTCCGGCTTGGTGGGCAGCAGGCCCCATTCCTCCAGCGTGTCCGATTCGGGGCTGGCCGCCGGGGCCGCCAGCCTGTCCGGCGCCGGCCGCGGCTCCCCCGCCTTCGTGCGGGCCAGCACCGCCTTGTAATAGGGGGTGAAGACCTTGTACGGGTTCCCGGCGCCGGCCAGCACGGTCCAGGGCTCGTTCAGCAGGTTGCCGTTGCAGCTCACCGCCTCCACGGAGGATTTCTGCAACTCGGCCTTCAGGCGGCTGTCCCGCTCGATGCTGGCGGGGTCGTAGTTGCGGTTCCAGGTGACCAGGGCCGCCCCCGTCTCCGCCGCCAGCTTCCCCACCACCACGTCCGCCGGGCCCCGGCGCAGCACCAGCGGCGCCCCCAGCCGCGCCAGCCCGTCCCGCAGCGCCGCCAGGCTGTGGTGCAGCCACCAGCGCGACGCCCCGCCGGGTTTCCACTCGCCGGGAGTCAGGTCATCCAGCACGAACAGCGGGATCACCGGCCGCCCGCTTTCCACGGCATGGGCCAGGGCGGGGTTGTCGGCCAGGCGCAGATCCTGGCGGAACCAGACGATGGCCGGGGGCAGCGTGGGTGACATGGGACCGGTTGGAGGTAGCGTTTTGGGCTTAGGAGGATGGTTCGGCCCGCCCGTCCGTCAATGGCTGGCGAGCGCATCAGTATCCACAGGAAACATGTGGACGACACGCAAATGACATGAACAGTAAATCCTGATAATCCAAGATAAAGCCCCGGAAGGCTCAAAAAACATAGAAACCAGTACAGAGAACGGGCGCAGTTACGGACGGTGAAACCATCCGGATCACTTCATGAAGAAAATTTAATTACTGGGCTGGTCACTTGCCGCCCGGCCCTGGAAGGACAGATCGCTATGCAGCCGGGGCGACGTTCCCCGGGACCCCAGAAACCCCAGGGAAGGATGCATCCGATGATCCGCCTCGCCACCGCCGCCCGCAGCCTGGCGCTTGCCGCCGGCCTCGCCCTCGCCGCCACCGCCGCCCAGGCGCAGGACATCGTGGACGTGGCTGCCAAGAACGGCAGCTTCAACACGCTGGTGAAGGCCGTGCAGGCCGCCGGCCTGGTTGACACGCTGAAGGGCACCGGCCCCTTCACCGTCTTCGCCCCCACCGACGCCGCCTTCGCCAAGCTGCCCGCCGGCACGGTGGAAGACCTGCTGAAGCCGGAGAACAAGCAGAAGCTGACCGAAATCCTCACCTACCACGTCGTCCCGGGCAAGGTGATGGCCAAGGACGTGAAGTCCGGCCCGGCCAAGACCGCCCAGGGCTCCAACCTCACCCTGAAGGCCGATGGCGGCAAGGTCATGGTGGACAACGCCACCGTCACCACCGCCGACGTGGCGGCCAGCAACGGCGTGATCCACGTGATCGACACGGTGATCCTGCCCAAGTGACCGGCAAGGTGGCGGGGCAGGGGGGGCCAATCCGTCGCAGGCGGTTTGCCGCTTGAAAGACCGGTCGGCCCCCCTATCTCGACCTTATGCCTGGCGGCGGCGCCGGGTCCGATCCCTCCCCCGGTTCGGACCTGTTCCCCCCTGCGGCCCCGCCGGCACCAACGCGGCCCGGAGCGTCCCCCCACGCTCCGGGCCGTTCGCTTTTCCCGGAACGTCCCGCAACGTCAGCCTGTTGGGACCTGCTGATCGGACCGCCCATCAGGAGACGGAGGGAAAGGCATGCGCGCGCTTTGCTGGCACGGCAAGGGGGACATCCGCTACGACACGGTGCCCGACCCGCGGATCGAGGACGCGGAGGACTGCATCGTCAAGGTCAGCAGTTGCGCCATCTGCGGCTCCGACCTGCACCTGATGGACGGCTACATCCCCTTCATGGAGCGGGGCGACGTCCTGGGCCATGAGTGCATGGGCGAGGTGGTGGAGGTCGGCAAGTCGGCCAACGGGCTGAAGGTGGGCGACCGGGTGGTGGTGCCTTTCACCATCACTTGCGGGCGGTGCGAGCAATGCCGCCGCGGCAACTACTCGGTCTGTGAAAACTCGAACCGCAACGCCGCCCTGGCGTCCAAGATGTTCGGCCACACCACGGCCGGCCTGTTCGGCTATTCCCACATCACCGGCGGCTATGCCGGCGGCCAGGCGGAATATGTGCGGGTACCCTTCGCCGCCAACACGGTGATCAAGGTGCCGAAGACCGGCATGACCGACGACCAGCTCCTGTTCCTGTCGGACATCCTGCCCACGGGCTGGCAGGCGGCGGTGCACGCCGACATCCAGCCGGACGACGTGGTGGCGGTCTGGGGCTGCGGCCCGGTGGCCCAGTTCTGCATCAAGAGCGCCTTCATCCTGGGCGCCCACACGGTCATCGCCATCGACCGGGTGCCGGAGCGGCTGGCCATGGCGCGGGAGGCCGGCGCCATCACCATCAACTTCGAGGAAGAGAACGTCCTGGAGCGGCTGAAGGACCTGACCGGCGGCCGCGGCCCCGACAAGTGCATTGAGGCGGTGGGCATGGAATCCCACGCCGGCCTGGGCTCCCTGGAAGGGGCGCTCGGCCTCTACGACAAGGCCAAGGCCACCCTGTTCCAGGAAACGGAGCGCCCCGCCGCCCTGCGTGAGGCCATCTATGCCTGCCGCCCCGGCGGCATCGTCTCGGTGCCCGGTGTCTATGGCGGCATGGCCGACAAGATCCCCCTGGGTTCCATGATGAACAAGGGCCTGACCATCCGCACCGGCCAGACCCATGTCCGCCGCTTCGCCGAGGATTTGCTGCGCCGGATCGAGGAAGGCCAGATCGACCCCACCTTCGTCATCACCCACCGCCTGCACCTGTCCGAGGGCCCCGAGGCCTACCACACCTTCCGCGACAAGAAGGACGGCTGCATCAAGGTGGTCCTGTCCCCGAACTAAGTCCCCTCTCCCTGGGGAGAGGGTGGCGCGAAGCGCCGGGTGAGAGAGGTGGGCATAGAGACCCACCTCTCCCTCTGTCCCAGTGCGATCAAGGCGGTCGGGCGCGCGAGGAGGGTGGTCCAGTCAACACGGACGACACGGACCCGCTTCGCGGCCACGGACAAACACGGACCGCTGTTCGGCCGTCCGGTGCTGGTCCTCGTACCGCGGCGAAGCCGCAATGAAGCTTCAGTTTGACGTTATGCAGTCCGAGGACATGAAGCCGAACAATCCTGCGGCTTCGCCGCGTGGCGTCGGTGCCTCGTGGGCCGTGCGACCCCTCACAAGACCGTCCGTGCATGTCCGTGGCCGCGAAGCGGCGTCCGTGTCGTCCGTGCCAAACGGCACCGCCACCAGCCACAGGCCCGACCGCCTCATCCTGCACCCCAAGCCGGCAGGTTCACTCCGCCGCCGCCCGCCGGTCCCGCGCGATGTCCAGGAACACGTCCTCCAGGTTCCCCCGCCCGTACCGGGCCAGCAGGTCCGTCGGGGTGCCCTGGTCCACCACGCGGCCCTTCTTCATCATCAGCACCGTGTGGCACAGCCGTTCCACCTCGGCCATGTTGTGGCTGGCCAGCAGGATGGTGGCGCCGGTGCGTACCCGGAACCGCTCCAGATAGGTGCGGATCCAGTCGGCCGTGTCCGGGTCCAGGCTGGCGGTGGGCTCGTCCAGCAGCAACAGCTCCGGCTCGTTCAGCAGGGCCTTGGCCAGGGCCACCCGTGTCTTCTGCCCGGCGGACAGGCCGCCTGACGGCCGGTTCAGCAGGGGCACCAGGTCCAGCTCCTCCGCCAGGGCGCGGATGCGCCGCTTGTGCCCGGTCAGGCCATAGAGGTGGGCATAGACGGTCAGGTTCTCCTCCACCGTCAGCCGGTGGGGCAGGTCCACATAGGGGCTGGAGAAGTTCATCCGCGGCAGCACGCGGTACCGTTCCCGCAGCATGTCCTGTCCCAGCACCTCCACCTTGCCGGCGGTGGGCAGCAGCAATCCCAGCAGGATGGAGATGGTGGTGGTCTTGCCCGCCCCGTTGCCGCCCAGCAGGGCCACCGTGTGCCCGGCCGGCACGGTGAAATCGACGCCGTCCAGCGCGGTGACGCCGCCGAAGCGCTTGGTCAGTCCCTGGACACGGATGGCGGGGGGAAGGGTGGGCTCTGGCATGGAAACGGATATGGCCGCGGACCCCGGCCTTGCCTAGACTGCGCTGCCCGGCGCGGACGGGTAAGACGCCATCCAGACCGTAGAAAGTGTCATGACAGAGGCGAGAAGCACCCCCGGCCCCACCCGCGTCCCGAGCATCCCGCCCGCCCCCGCCGCCATCCCCGCCGCGCCCGACCCCGGCGGTGACCTGGCGCTCCGCGGGTCGGAGGACCGGGTCAGCGCCCGCACGCTGATCGCCATCCGCTGGATGGCCGTGGGCGGCCAGCTCGCCACCCTGGCGGTGGTGGAGTTCACGCTGGGTTTCGAGCTGATGATGGGCCACGCCCTGCTGGCGGTGGCGGCGTCCGTCCTGACCAACCTCTATGCCCTGCGGCGGCTGGCCCGGCAGCCCTTCCTGGGCGACCGGGATGCGGCCCTTTACCTCGGCTACGACATGCTCCAGCTCACCTTGCTGCTCTACCTGACGGGCGGGCTGGAAAACCCCTTCGCCGTGCTGCTGCTGGCCCCGCTGACGGTGGCCGCCAGCACCTTGGGCAAGCAGGCGGTGATCCTGCTGACGGGCCTCGCCGTGCTCTGCTTCACCGGGCTCGCCCTGCTGGCCTTCCCGCTGCCCTGGCCGGGCAGCAGCGGCATCGCCCTGCCGCCCCTGTACAAGGTGGGCATCTGGGTGGCGCTGGTCTTCTCCGCCGGCTTCACGGCCGGTTACCTGTTCCAGGTGGCGGACGGGGCCCGGCGCCTGTCCGCCGCCTTTGCCGCCAGCCAGGCGGCCCTGTCCCGGGCCCAGCGCGCCTCGGCCGTGGGCGCCCTGGCCGCCGCCGCCGCGCATGAGCTGGGCAGCCCCCTCGGCACCATCGCCGTGGTGGCCAAGGAACTGGCCCGCGACCTGCCCCCCGACTCGCCCGCGGCGGAGGACGTGCAGCTCCTGCAAAGCCAGGTGGCGCGCTGCCGCGACATCCTGGCGGAACTGTCCCGCAGCAACGCCGCCAGCGGCGTGGCGAAGCCCGACGTGCCCTTCGGCGCGCTGGTGGAAACGGCGGCCAGCCCCTACCGCCGCCCGGGCGTGGATCTGGTGATCGAGTCGCGCAACGAGCCGGAGGACGGCGTCCCCGACATCCGCGAAGGCCCGGAGATGCTGCACGGCCTCGCCAACATCCTCCAGAACGCCATGCAGTTCGCCCGTACCCGGGTGACGGTGGAGATCGACTGGGCCCCGCCGGGGGTGACCATGACCATCCGCGACGACGGCCCCGGCTTCCCGCCCGGCCTGCTGGCCCGGCTTGGGGAACCCTACGTCTCCGGCCGCAGCGCCGCCGCGCGGGAAGCGGCGGGCAACATGGGCCTGGGCCTGTTCATCGCCCAGACCCTGCTGGAACGGTCGGGCGGCCAGGTCTCCTACGCCAACCCCCGTTCCGGCGGGGCGGCGGTTGCCGTGCGCTGGAAAAAACCCACCTTTACCGTATAGAGTTGTGTAACAATGCGACTTAACGCGGCGCGACAGAAAGAACGCCGCTTCGGTAACCACCAGGTGCAGGTATCACAGAAATGGCCGATGACGCCCTGTCCGCCCAGGACCAGCCGAAGCTCACCTTCACCGGTGACGCGTCGCGCAGTCTCCTGATCGTGGATGATGACGGGCCCTTCCGCACCCGCCTCGCCCGCGCCATGGAACGCCGCGGCTTCGACGTGGTGGCGGTGGACTCGGTCCATCTGGGCATCGAGGTGGCGCATGAAAGCGCCCCCCGCTACGCCGTCGTGGACCTCCGCCTGGGCGACGGCTCGGGGCTGGAGGTGGTGAAGGCCCTGCGCGACGCGCGGCCCGAATCGCGCATCGTCATGCTGACCGGCTACGGCAACATCGCCACCGCCGTGGCGGCGGTGAAGGCAGGGGCGGTGGACTACCTGCCCAAGCCCGCGGACGCCGACGCCGTGGAATCCGCCCTCCTGGCCGACGGCCCCCTGCCGCCCCCGCCGGAAAACCCCATGAGCGCCGACCGCGTGCGGTGGGAGCACATCCAGCGGGTGTTCGAGCAGTGCGACCGTAACGTGTCGGAGACGGCCCGCCGCCTGAAGATGCACCGCCGCACCCTGCAACGCATCCTCAACAAGCACGCCCCGCGGGGGTGAGGGCGGGGGCGGGAACACCGCCCCTATCCGAACGAAAGGGCTGAAGCGCAACGGCCACAGCCCGGTTTTTCCACCACGCCGGATCGAACCTTCTCCACCTGCGCCCGTTGAGCAAGGCGGTGGGCGATGTCCAAATGGGGACTGCCCGCCCGCACCCGCGAAGCCGGCGGGCAAGCCGATGGACAGGCGGAAGACAGATCATGGCGTTCGACACCGACGTCCGGGCCGCACTTGCGGGCCGGGCTGGGACCAGTATTCGCAACTCCACCTTGCTATGGCTGGGGGACGCGGCATCCGCCCTGTTGGCCGCATTGCTGGCGGGCGTCGTGGCCTACGCCCTGTCCGACAACGTGGCCCGTGGCCTGGACAGCCCTGACCAGATCGAGCTGTTCCTGCGCCGGCTTGTGCACTACGCCGTCTTCGTGGCGGGGGTGATGGTCTGGCTGGCGGTGCAGGGCCACTACAGCCGCCGCATCCCCTGGGCGACGGAGGTGAAGCAGATCCTCATCGCCATCGCCTTTGCCGGGTTGCTGGACGGCTTCAGCCAATACGCCTTCAAGGCCCAGTTCAGCCGCCTCTGGCTGGGTATCAACTGGGTGGTGCTGGCCTGCATGCTGGTGGCCGTGCGCCATACGGTGAAGTCCGCCCTGATCGCCGCCGGTTCCTGGCAGGTCCCCACCCTGATGGTGGGCAACGGCCCCGTCGCCCGGGCGGCGGAAGACGCGCTGGCCTCCGAGCGGCTGCTGGGCTACGCCGTGGTGGGCCGGGTGGACCTGACCCCCGACATGGACGACCCCCGCGCCGCGACCAACCGCCTCTGGCAGGCCTACCGCTCCTCCGGCGCCCGCTTCGTCGTCATGGCGCCCGAGGCGGAGGAGATACCGCGCAGCAACCCCCTGCTGGGGGAACTGACCGGCCGCCGCGTGCCCTTCGCCATCATCCCCAGCATTGGGGGGATGAGCGTCCTGGGCCTGCGCTCCGACTATTTCTTCAGCCATGACGTGGTCCTGCTGACCGGCCAGGACAATCTGGCCGAGCCGCTGACCCGCGGCATGAAGCGGGCCATCGACATCGCCGGCTCGGCCGCCCTGCTGCTGTTGCTGGGGCCGTTCCTGCTGGCGACCCTGGCCTACCTGCGCCTCCAGGGGGCGCCCGCCTTCGTCGCCCACCGGCGGGTGGGCATGGGCGGCAAGCCCTTCAGCCTGCTGAAGTTCCGCACCTGGCAGCCCGGCCGCGCCGGCGGCGGCGACCCCTTCCTGCGCTTCCTCCGCCACTCCTCCCTGGACGAGCTGCCCCAGCTCATCAACGTGCTGCGGGGGGAGATGAGCCTGGTGGGCCCGCGCCCCATCGTGGAGACGGAACAGGGCCTGTATGGTGAGCAGATCGGCAACTACCTGGCCGTCCGCCCCGGCATCACCGGCATCTGGCAGGTCTCCGGCCGGGAAGACACCAGCTACACCCGCCGGGTCCAGCTCGATGCTTGGTACGTGCGCAACTGGTCCCTCTGGCATGACGTGACCATCATCGCCAAGACCCTGCGCCTGCTGGTAGGCAACAGCGCCGGGGGCTGACCGGTCGGGGAGCAAGGCCTTCGACAGAAAGGGGAGGGCGCCACCCGATGGGTCCCTACCCCTTTCTCGCCATTGCCAGGGGCGTCCTCATCCGTATGGTGCGCGGCTTGTTCCCGCCCTGACGGGCCTGCCATGCCATCACCATAGGACCCCTGGCTGTGAGCAGCGGAAGCGAGACCCTGTCCCTCGACCTGGCCCAGATAACCATCATCCTGGAACTCGGCCGGACCATCGCGCCCGAAGCGGAGGCGCTCGGCCTGGATTCCGGCTGCGGCGACGGCGGCTGCCTGGAAGGCGACGGCACCACCGTCAACGACTGAGGCCCGCCCCAACCCCCTACCGCTTGATCGCCTCATCCGTCAGCACCTGCACGGGATAGCCCCGGTATTCCGCCGGGGCGCCGTGGTCGGGGCCGCTGACGCGCAGGTAGATGCGGCCCTCCCCGATGCCCGTGCCCACCACGGGCTTCCCGGCGTCCTGGAGTTCCTTGAACAGGGTGCGGGCGGCGTCGGCCAGGGGGTGCTTGTCGGTCATGGTCGGTCCAAAGGTCTGCGGCGCTGGTGCGTGACGGCGTTCTGCGTCGGAACGGACGGCGATGTCCAGGTGATCCGTCCGCCGGCGCCCTCCCCCGGCGCGGGGCCGGAGTGTCGGCGCGGGCACCGCCGGGGTCAAGCTCCCCGGGGCGGACTGGGGCATTACGGTGGCATTGGGAACGCCCCACCCCTTTCGCCGGTTGAGCCGGGCACAAACCTCACCGGAGGAACCATCGCCATGCATGCCAAGTCACTCCTGCTGTCGGCAGCCGCGGCCATCGGCCTGACCGGCGGCGCCCTGGCCTGCCCGTCCCAGATGAAGAGCGCGTCCGCCGACGCCCCGACCATCGTCGCGGCCACCGTCCCGGTGCAGGTCGCCCAGGCCACGAACGAGCCCTCCACCCCGCAGACCAGCACCTCCCCGGCCAACCGGGCGGCGCCGATCCTGCCCAGCGAGACGGCCCGCGACCTGGCCAACGACCCGACCAACCGCACCAGCCGCTCCCTGGACCCGGCGGACAGCCCGAGCCTGAGCAACGCCGCCAACCCCCGTTCCTCCAGCACCGACACGTCCCGCGCGCCGGTCACGGCCAGCGATGACGCCCGCGACCAGGCGAACAACGACCCCGTGGGCCCCACTACCGGCGGCGCCAACAGCGGCACCAGCAGCATGTCGGCGGGTGCGGCCGGGTCCTCGCCTTCCGGCACCATCCCGGGCACCGACGCCCCCGTGACGGCCAGCGACACGGCCCGCGGCGACGCGGCCAACAGCAGCACCGCCACCGGCTCCACCAGCTCCGGCTCCGGCAGCTCCGGCTCCACCATGTCCGGTTCCTCCGGCGACAGCGGCTCGGCGACGGCCGCCACCGGCGGCGGCGGTGCCACCAACTGGTCCGGCGTGACCGGCGGCAGCTCCACCTCCGGCACCGCGTCCTCGGGTTCCTCCTCGTCGGGCTCCGCCACCGCCTCCTCGGGCGGCAGCATGGGCGGCAGCGACAGCGCGTCGGGCAGCACCCGCATGGGCAACGACACCACCGGCACCCGCGAGGGCACGCCCGGCCTGGATGCCGCCAGCCGTGCCGCCCCCGGCTCCAGCATGAGCGGCGACACCCGCCCGGGCAGCGACCCGTCCTCCACCCGGTCCGAGCCGGAGGTCGGCCTGTCCGGCAACAGCAGCCGCTCCGGCGCCACCACCGGCACCACGGACAGCTCCGCCACGGGCACCTCGACCCGTGACAGCGACACCCTGAACCGCGACGGCTACGGCCCCGGCGGCGCTTCCGGCCAGTCCGGCGGGGCGGGTGCGGGCGCCACCGGCCCGGGCGGCCTCTCTGGCGGCACCACCGGCGCGGGCAACATCGGCACCGGGCGGTGACCGGGTTACCCCGGTAATTCCGTTACCAGAAAGTACGGCATGGCGGCGGGCCGTCCCCCTCGGGGGGCGGCCCGTTTCCGTCAGGGCGCGGTGCCGTCGACCGGTGAAACGCCCCGGCGGCGACCGCCGCCGCGCGGGCCCATACCCGCGCAAACCAAGGCGCGGCGCGGCGCCGACGACTGACGGGCACGTTACAAGTCCTGCGCGGCTTTGCCGCCTTTTCGGATCGTGCGCGCTTACCCCGGCGCTTGTACCCTCCTTCCCCTTTGGACTGGTATGTCTTAACAAACATTGCGGGATCGGGCATCGTGCGAAACAAAGCAGCGTTGCCGCCGCCAGCCAGGGCAACCGGGCCAAGACGAAGGGGGAATCCGAGCGCATGAAGATCGCGATACCGAAGGAGCGGCGCCCGCATGAGCTGCGCGTCGCGGCAACGCCCGAGACCGTGAAGAAATACAAGGGTCTGGGCTTCACCGTCGCGGTGGAATCCGGTGCCGGCCTCGGCGCCGCCCTGACGGATGAGGCCTACGCCGCCGCGGGGGCGGAGGTGGTGGCCGACCCGGCCGCCCTGCTGCGCGATGCCGACATCGTGCTGAAGGTGCAGCGCCCCCTGCTGCCGGGGGAGGGGGACCTGGATGAGCTGGCCCTGCTGAAGCCGGGCGCCATCCTGATCTCCGGCCTGAACCCCTACATGGCGCCGGAAAGCGTCTCGGCCTACGCCACCGCCAGGGTGGACGCCTTCGCCATGGAGTTCATGCCGCGCATCACCCGTGCGCAGAGCATGGACATCCTGTCCAGCCAGTCCAACCTGGCCGGCTACCGTGCGGTGCTGGAGGCGGCGAACGAGTTCGGCCGCGCCTTCCCCATGATGATGACCGCCGCCGGCACCGTGCCGCCGGCCCGGGCCCTGATCATGGGCGTGGGCGTGGCGGGCCTGCAGGCCATCGCCACCGCCAAGCGCCTGGGCGCCGTGGTCAGCGCCACCGACGTGCGCCCCGCGACGAAGGAGCAGGTGGAGAGCCTCGGCGGCACCTTCGTCGCCGTGATGGATGAGGAGTTCGCCCAGGCCCAGACCGCCGGCGGCTACGCCAAGGAGATGTCGGCGGAGTACAAGGCCAAGCAGGCCGCCCTGATCGCGGAGACGATCAAGAAGCAGGACATCGTCATCACCACGGCCCTGATCCCCGGCCGCAAGGCGCCGGTGCTGGTCACCGACGACATGCTGAAAAGCATGAAGCAGGGTGCCGTGCTGGTGGATCTGGCGGTGGAGCAGGGCGGCAACGTCGAGGGCTCCAAGCCCGGTGAGGTGGTGGAGCGGTATGGCGTCAAGATCGTCGGCCGCATCAACATGCCCAGCCGCATCGCCGTGGACGCGTCCGCCCTCTACGCCAAGAACCTGCTGAACTTCATCACCCCCTTCGTGGCCAAGGGCAGCCCCGGCACCCTGGCCTTCAACTGGGATGATGACGTGGTGAAGGGCACGGCCCTGACCCGCGGCGGCACCGTGGTGCACAGCGCCTTCGCGCCCAAGGACGCGGCGCCGGCCCCGGCCGCCGTGGTGGCGGAGCCCGCCCCCGCCGCGGTCCCCCCGGCCGGGACGGAGGTGCCCTCGGCACCGGCCGGCACCGTGAAGGTGGTGGACACGCCCGCCGCGCCGTCCGCCGACAACGACAAGAACGCCTGACCCGGGGAGACCTCGACGATGGACCCGAAAGAGCACGCGCAGAGCGCGGCCGACCTCGCGACCCAGGCCCAGAGCCTGGCCGACAAGGCCGCCGACCTGGCGCAACAGGCAACCTCCCTCGCCGTCCATGCCGACGCGGCGGGGGGCGTCCCCTTCATCGTGACCGGCCTGACCATCTTCGTGCTGGCCTGCTTCGTGGGCTATTACGTGGTCTGGAAGGTGACGCCGGCGCTGCACTCGCCCCTGATGGCGGTGACCAACGCGGTGTCCTCCGTGATCATCGTGGGCGCCCTGATCGCCACCGGCGCCAGCGAGAGCGGATTTTCCGTCGGCCTGGGCTTCCTGGCGGTGATCCTGGCCAGCGTGAACATCTTCGGTGGCTTCCTGGTCACCCAGCGCATGCTGTCCATGTACAAGAAGAAGGCGCCCGCCGGCGCCGCCAAGAAGTGAGGTAGGCAACCATGCTCATCGCAGCCTCATTGCTCTACCTCGTCTCCGCGGTGCTGTTCATCCTGGCGCTCCGCGGCCTCTCCAGCCCGGAAACGGCCCAGGCCGGCAACCGCTACGGCATGGCCGGCATGGCCATCGCCATCGTCACCACCCTGGTGGCGCAGGAAACGCTGACCGGCATCGACCTCGGCTTCGGGCGCCTCGCCCTGATCGTGGGCGGCATCGCCATCGGCGGCGGCATCGGCTACGTCATCGCCAAGCGCATCCAGATGACCGAGCTGCCCCAGCTCGTGGCCGCCTTCCACAGCCTGGTGGGCCTGGCCGCGGTCTGCGTGGCCGCCGCCGCCTTCTACAGCCCCGCCAGCTACCGGATCGGGGAGGTGGGGGACATCCACATCGGCTCCCTGATCGAGATGAGCCTGGGCGTGGCCATCGGCGCCATCACCTTCACCGGCTCCCTCGTCGCCTTCGCCAAGCTCCAGGGCCTGGTCAGCGGCAAGCCGCTGGTCTTCCCCATGCAGCACCCGCTGAACGCCGGCCTCGGCGCCCTGCTGGTCCTGCTGATCATCCTGCTCTGCGTCTCCCAGTCCCAGGCGGTGTTCTGGCTGATCGTCGTGGTGGCCCTGGCCCTGGGCTTCCTGCTGATCCTGCCCATCGGCGGCGCCGACATGCCCGTGGTCGTGTCCATGCTGAACAGCTATTCCGGCTGGGCGGCGGCGGGCATCGGCTTCACCCTCCAGAACCCCCTGCTGATCATCACCGGCTCCCTGGTGGGTGCCTCGGGCGCGATCCTGTCCTACATCATGTGCAAGGGCATGAACCGCTCGATCTTCAACGTCATCCTGGGCGGCTTCGGCGGCGACGCCGCGGCGGCCGGCCCCGGCGGCCCCGCCATCGACCGCAGCTTCAAGGCCGGCAGCGCCGACGACGCGGCCTTCATCATGAAGAACGCGGCCAAGGTGATCGTCGTCCCCGGCTACGGCATGGCCGTGGCCCAGGCCCAGCACGCCCTGCGTGAAATGGGCGACCTGCTGAAGAAGGAAGGGGTAGAGGTCAAGTACGCCATCCACCCCGTGGCGGGCCGCATGCCCGGGCACATGAACGTGCTGCTGGCCGAGGCCAACGTGCCCTATGACGAGGTGTTCGAGCTGGACGAGATCAACCGCGACTTCGGCCAGGCGGACGTCGCCTACGTCATCGGCGCCAACGACGTCACCAACCCCGCCGCCAAGACCGATCCCACCAGCCCCATCTACGGCATGCCCATCCTGGACGTGGAAAAGGCCAAGACCGTGCTGTTCATCAAGCGGTCCATGGGTGCTGGCTACGCCGGCGTCGAAAACGAACTCTTCTTCCGCCCCAACACCATGATGCTGCTGGGCGATGCCAAGAAGATGACCGAGGAAATCGTGAAGGCCCTGAGCGGCGGTGGGCACTGAGCCTTACGCCGGGTTAGGATTGAGAGAGAGGGGGGCCGCCTGGGGGACCGGGCGGCCATTTTTCTGCAGGGAACATGCAATTACAGCTGATCTTTGAAGATTGCGCTATATAAAATGAAGATTACTTCTGACTAATCACCACTCTACATAAATTTGCGATTATTGATGAAGAGAATGCTTAATGCCCTCGCGAATAAAGATTTTAATAAGACTCGGCGATTTAGAGAATGCTCGTAGAACCAGCGGTAAAGGTGATCTGTACAACTCTCCTGCTTGCCGACAGACTGGGGCAACGCAACCATCACGGCAGTTCACTTTTCGTTCTGATGGCCGCACGACACGCTTGATCTGCTAGCCCAAAAGAGGTAGCCTTGTATGGGAGTATGTTGACGCTGGTTAGCATATGATAATCGCTAACCCTGTCAAAGCAGGGGAACGTTGCATTGCTAAATCCAGTGAGGGGCCTATGACAGCAAGCGGAAAAACCATCGCAAACACGCTGTTAGAAATCTCCTTTCAGCAGCCCGGAATGAGCCTTGACCACATGAAGCTTCAAAAGCTCATGTACTTCGCACATGGCTGGCATCTTGCATTGGTTGGCCGACCTTTGATTCGTGATGGGTTTGAGGCATGGCCCTATGGGCCAGTAAACCGTTCTGTTTATCAGGAATTTCGTCACTTCGGCGCAGCTCCAATAAATTGTTATGCCTCTGAGTTCGCTCCTGGAGAAACGGTACCAAAAGCATATGTTCTGCGTAAAGATTTCAAAGACTCGTATGATGTTATACATGGCGTTTGGGAAAAATACAGTTCGTTCACGGCTTTGCAGCTGTCCGATATGACGCACGAAGCCGGAACGCCATGGAGTATTGCGAAGCAGCGAGGGCAAGCGCAGATTCCAGACTCAGACATCAGCGCGTATTTTAACACGTTACTTAGGAATAGCAGGGTGCAATGAGTGGTAATGCAGATATAGCCGAACCAGAGATCCTGAATAGTGGCGTAGAGAGCAAGCCACCGGGCGGAGAGGCGGATATTAAGCCTGAGAACGAGGCGCAGTCTGCTTTTACTGCAGCGGACGATAAATCTGTATCTGAAGCTCAACCTGATGCATTAGGCAGGAAGCCAACAGAAGAGCCGGTAGATGTGCCAAGGGGGAAGTTTGGCACGTTTATTTCAGCTTTTCGGCCGCAGGCATCAAAAGACGGTAGCTCAAAGCTCGCGAAGAGTGAGGCTGAGCAATTCTATGGACATTTACGTGATCAGAAAAAGCTTGATCTAGGGTGGATCGGGTTTGTTATTGGTCATGGAGTCGAGAAGCTTGGGAATATTGCATTTATATCTATACTTATATGTTTTGCTATTGTGATTGGACTGCTATGGGCACCGGTCAATGGTGACGCGGAATTTCGTGAGAAAACAGCAGCGACACTTTTTGGCGTGATCAATCTTGCCCTGGGCTATCTTTTTGGCAAAACAACCGTAGCCGCGGATGCTCCCAAAGATAAAGAAAAGTAAGAGCCATAAGCTTACCTAAAGAGCTTCGTGCGCACTTATAAGTGAGACTATAATTCTGTTCTTCTCAACATTACGCCTATCCCCCCTGCATTATCATTTAGGAAATCTATTCCGTTCTCTTCTAAGGCTCGCTGCAAATCTCTGATCGTCCGCGGCTGCGGCTTCCTCAAGCCTCGCTCAAAATCCTTCACCGTCTGCGCGGTCATCCCGCACATGGCGGCAAGCTCTTCCTGCGTGATGTCGAGCAGGCCGCGGGCGGCTCGTACCTGGGCGCCAACAATCATTGCGGACCATAAGTTTCGTTGTTTTGCATTGAAATCGGCATTTCCCCGATATAGGATAGTGCCAGCTTCAACGGACGGGTGGGAAGGGTCTTCCTGCCCTGGATGGTGCCGCCATGCCCAAGCCCTCCCGCCACATCCGTCGTCTGGTGGACGAGTTGGCGCTGTTGGACCGGCGGGTGGCGGCATTGAAGGGGAGTGGGGATGAGGCGGGGTTGATCGCCCTGGACCGGCGGCGGGACCTGCTGGCCGCCGCCCTGGCGCGGGAGCCGAGCTTCACCCCGGCGGATACGGAACGGAAGCTGGCCATCCTCTGCCAGCGCCTCCGCGGCGACCTCGCCCCCAACGACCCGGCCGCCGTGATCACCTATCTCCTGGCCGAATCGGCCCGGGCTGCGGCCGTCGGCGGGGTTGGCCACCGCGCTCCCCGCCGCCCTGACCTTGCCCGCCCCAGCGCTACAAGCCCCCAAGTCGGGGCGTGACGCCATGCCCTGGAAGCCGCGGTTCGTCACCTACGTCCCCACCCCCGACAAGCCGTATTCCGAGACGGAAGCCGGGAAGGCCGAGATCGCGCGCTTGCAGGCCATGGGGGACAAGGACATCGACTTTTCCGACATCCCGCCAGCGCCGGACAGCAACTGGATGACGGCGGAACAGGCCCGGACCTTCAGGATGTCTCGCCGCAAGGCCGAACGGTGAAGAACGAAGGCACCCTGCCAATCACCGGATCGCGCTCCCCGATCGGCGTTATCAGACCTACATTACCCGACGCGCCCCATTTTAGTTTCCCCCGCGAAGGCGGGGGTCCACTGTTTTTCAACCAGATAGACGGCGTCTCCCGGGTCAAGAACTGTGGGCCCCCGTCTTCGCGGGGGAGGCGCTAGAGCTTATGGCGAACGGCTTGGCCCTGACCCAAGACCAGGGGGGCGTGACCCGAATGCTCAAAGGAAAGCCGTCATGCCAATGGCGCGGCAGCGGGGCCGTTGCGGGCCTAACCCGCCGGGTTGCCGCCCCTGGCGTCGCTGTTGGAACGCAGAGGACGCAGATGGCCGCAGAGGACACGGAGGGGGCGGTGCGGCGGCATCGGCGGGCCCTACCGGCTGCCCTCCAGAATTCTTGCGCCGCAGGCGCAGGCAACCTCCGGATCACGCCGGGGCGGTGAGCTTAAAGGGAAAATACCCCATCTCCCAACCCAAACCCCCGTCCGGCAAATCCACCCCTCTGTGTCCTCTGCGGCCATCTGCGTCCTCTGCGTCATGCAATCGCGCCAGGGATGGCCACACGATCACCAGAGAGGGCAAAGCCGTCCTCGCCGTGACCCCTGGAACCCGTCCAAGCCATGGACAAAATTCCTAAACCCTGCCACCATCCACCCGTGCTCCCCACCGGGCGCCGGGTCTTGGACATGATGAAGCTCTCCCCCTAAAAGTGACAAAGGTGACTCCATCGAAACCCCGTCTCCTTTGTCTCCTTAAGCCACTTTCCTCAGCAATTTCAATGCCCTGAAATGTGACACGCGTCACCTTAAGCGTCACCTTTGGTCACCTTAAGGTCTCCTTTGTCTCCTCACGCCTCCACCGGCACGCTCACCCGGGCCGCGCACAGCTTGAACTCGGGGATCTTGCCATAGGGGTCCAGGGCCGGGTTCGTCAGCAGGTTGGCGGCGGCCTCGCGGAAGCAGAAGGGGATGAACAGGTTGCCCGGGGCCACGTCCCGGTCGGGGCGGGCCTGCAGGCGGATGCTGCCGCGGCGCGTGCTCACCTCCACCATGCCGCCCCGGGGCAGGCCCAGCCGGTCCAGCTCCTTCGGGGACAGGGCGACGAAGGGTTCCGGCTCCAGCGCGTCCAGGGCGCCGGCGCGGCGGGTCATGGCGCCAGTGTGCCAGTGCTCCAGCACCCGGCCGGTGGTCAGCAGCAACGGGTACTCGCCATCCGGCGGCTCGTCCGGCGGCACCAGGGACACGGGCACCACCCGGCCCCGGCCCGACGGGGTGGGGAAGGCGTCGCCGAAGATTACCGCCTGCCCCTCCCCGGTCAGCGGGTCCAGCGGATAGGTGACGGACCCGTCCCGCTCCAGCCGGTCCCAATTGATCCCGGCCAGGCTGGGCATCAGGCCCGCCATCTCCCCGAACACGGCCGCCGGGGTCCGGTGCTGCCAGGGCAGGCCCAGCCGGATGGCCAGCTCCTCCACCAGCCAGAGGTCCTGCCGCGCTTCCCCCGGCGGGTCGATGGCCTGGCGGCCCAGCTGGATGCGGCGGTCGGTGTTGGTGAAGGTGCCGGTCTTCTCCGGGAAGGCGCTGGCCGGCAGCACCACGTCGGCATAGGCCGCCGTCTCCGTCAGGAAGATGTCCTGCACCACCAGATGCTCCAGCTTCGCCAGGGCGGCGCGGGCATGGGCCAGGTCCGGGTCGGACATGGCGGGGTTCTCCCCCATCACGTACAGGCCCTTGATCCGGCCCTCCTCCATGGCGTGCATGATCTCCACCACGGTCAGGCCCGGGGTGGCGTCCAGGGACTGGCCCCAGGCCTCCTCGAACAGGGCCCGCGCCCCGCCGTCCACCCGTTGGTAGTCGGGGAAGACCATGGGGATCAGCCCGGCGTCGCTGGCGCCCTGCACGTTGTTCTGGCCTCGCAACGGGTGCAGGCCGGTGCCGGCCCGGCCCACCTGGCCCGTCAGCAGGCACAGGGCGATCAGGCAGCGGCTGTTGTCCGTGCCGTGCACGTGCTGGCTGATACCCATGCCCCAGAAGACGATGGAGGCGCGGGACTTGGCGAACAGCCGCGCCACCTCCCGGATCGTCTCCGCCGGGATGCCGCACAGGGGCGCCATGGCCTCCGGCGTGAACTGGCGCACGCTCTCGGCAAAGGCCTCATGGCCATCCACGTGCTGGCGGACGTAATCCTCGTCCACCAGCCCCTCTTCCACGATGGTGCAGAGCATGCCGGACAGCAGCGCCACGTCGCTGCCGCCCTTGATGCGCAGGGAATGGCTGGCGAAGCGGTCCAGGGCCTGGCCGCGGGGGTCGGCCACGATCAGCTTCAGGCCCCGTTGGCGCACCGCCTGCTTGATGAAGGTGGCGGCCACCGGGTGGTTCACGGCGGGGTTGGCGCCGATGACCAGCGCCACCTCCGCGTCCAGCACAGCCTGCACCGGGGCGGTCACGGCGCCGGACCCGATCCCCTCGATCAGTGCGGCGACGGAGGACGCGTGGCACAGCCGGGTGCAGTGGTCCACGTTGTTGGTGCCGAAGCCGGTGCGCACCAGCTTCTGGAACAGGTACGCCTCCTCGTTCGACCCCTTGGCGGACCCGAACCCCGCCAGGGCCCCGCCGCCGTCCCGGTCACGGATGGTCCGAAGCCCGCCGGCGGCCCGCTCCAGCGCCTCTTCCCAGCTGGCGATGCGGAAATGGGTCAGCGGGTTGGCCGGGTCGATGCGGTCGGCATCGTCCGCCCGCTTCGGCGCGTCGTCCCGCCGGACCAGCGGCTGGGTCAGCCGCTCCGGATGCCGTGCATAGTCGAAGCCGAACCGGCCCTTGACGCACAGGCGGTTCAGGTTCGCCGGCCCCGCCTTGCCGTCCACGGACAGGATCTGGTCGTCGGCCACGTTGAAGGTCAACTGGCAGCCCACGCCGCAATAGGGGCAGGTGCTGTCCACCTTCTTCGCCGGCTTCAGGGCCACGGTGCCGGCCTCGTCCAGCACCGACTTGGGCAGCAGCGCCCCGGTGGGGCAGGCCTGCACGCACTCCCCGCAGGCCACGCAGGTGCTGTCGCCCATGGGCACGTCCAGGTCGAACACCACCTTGGTCCCGGCGCCCAGATAGGCCATGCCGATCACGTCGTTGCTCTGCACCTCCCGGCAGGCGCGGGCGCACAGGCCGCACTGGATGCAGGCGTCAAGCTGCACCGCCATGGCCGGGTGGCTGAAGTCCGCCGCCGGCGGCGGCTCCGCCCTTGCCGGATACCGGCCGGGGTCGAAGGCGATGCTGTCCTGCCAGCGCCAGAATTTGCTGTCCGGGTCGTGCGCCTCCGCCCGCTTGGGCTGGTCGGCGGACAGCAGCTCGAACACGGTGCGCTGGGCGCTCAGCACCCGGTCGCTGCGGGTGCGCACGTCCATGCCGGGGGTGGGCTTGCGGATGCAACTCGCCACCAGCACCCGCTCCCCCGTCACCTCCACCATGCAGGCGCGGCAATTGCCGTCGGGCCGGTAGCCGGGGGTCGGCTTGTGGCACAGGTGCGGGACCATGGCGCCATAGCGGGTCGCCGCCTGGAAGATGGTCTCGCCCGGTTGGGCCGTCACCTCGCAGCCGTCCAGGTGGAAGGTGACGGCGTGGCCCACCGGCCGGTTCAACGGGTCCTGGTTGGCGAGGACGCCCTTGGACAAAGTGTCCATCACGACACCTCCTCGGGGAAATGGCGGAGCACCGTGCGGAAGGCGCTGGGGGCGGCCTGGCCCAGGCCGCAGATGCTGGCATCGGCCATGCACTGGCCCAAATCCTTCAGGGTCCCCTGGTCCCAGGCGGGCGCCCGCATCAGCACCTCCGCCTTCTCCGTGCCCAGGCGGCAGGGGGTGCACTGGCCGCAGCTCTCATGTTTGAAGAAGCGCATCAGGTTAAGCGCCGCGTCCCGCACGCTGTCCTGGTCCGACAGCACCACGAAGGCGGCGGAGCCGACGATGGCCCCGTGGGCGTCCAGGGTGCCGAAGTCCAGCGGCAGGTGGGCCAGGCTGGCCGGCAGGATGCCCCCCGACGCGCCGCCGGGCAGGAAGGCCTTGAATTCGTGGCCGTCCTGCATGCCGCCCGCATACTCCTCGATCAGTTCCCGGGCAGAGATGCCGGCCGGCACCAGCTTCACCCCGGGATAGCGAACCCGGCCGGAGACGGAGAAGCTGCGCAGACCCTTGCCGCCATTGACCCCATGGCTGCCCCACCAGTCCGGCCCGCGCTCCACCAGGTCCCGCACCCAGTACAGGGTCTCTACATTGTTGATCAGGGTGGGCCGGCCGAACAGCCCGACTTGGGAGGGGTAGGGCGGCTTGTGCCGGGGCAGGCCGCGCTTGCCCTCCAGGCTCTCCAGCATCGCCGATTCCTCGCCGCAGATGTAGTTCCCGGCGCCGCGGCGCAGGTACACGGGCGGCAGGGGCAGCCCCAGTTCCGGCAGGCGGGCCAGCTCCTGGCGCAGGATGGCGCGGACATCCTCATACTCGTCGCGCAGATAGACATAGACGGCCTCCGCCCCCACGGCCCAGGCGCCCAGCAGCATGCCCTCGATGACCCGGTGCGGGTCGGCCAGCAGGTGGAAGCGGTCCTTGAAGGTGCCGGGCTCGCTCTCGTCGGCGTTGACGGCCATCAGCCGGGGCCCGTGCTCCTTGGCCACGGCCCGCCACTTGCGCCCGGTGGGGAAGCCGGCGCCTCCCAGGCCGCGTAGGCCCGCATCCTCCAGCGGCTTCAGCAGCCCGTCCAGGTCGCGGGCGCCGCCATAAACCTCCCGCAGCAGGGTGTAGCCCCCGGCGGCCAGATAGGCGTCGAAGCCGGTCTTGGCGCTGGGCAGGGGCGGGACGGCCCCGGACAGGGCGGCCTCCACGCTGGCCGGGGTGGCCCGGGTGATGGTGCGGCCCTGGACCCGGGCGCAGGGGGCCTGGTCGCAGCGGCCCAGGCAGGCCACCGCCTCCACCCGCGCTTGGCCCGACAGGGCCAGGGCCGCGGCCTTCTCCAGTTCCGCCGCCCCGGAAATGGCGCAGGCGATGCTGTCGCAGACCTGGATGGTGGGCAGGGGCGCCTCGTCCGCCTCCAGCACCCGGAAGCCGTGGTAGAAGGTCGCCACCTCATACACCGCCGCGTCGGGCAGGCGCAGCGCCTCACCCAGGGCATGCAGCAGGGGCCGGGGCAGGCCGCCATGGCGATCCTGGATCCAGTGAAGATGCTCGATCAGCAGGCCGGGCTCGGCCGGCACGTCGGCGAACAGGGCCGCCAGCACCGCCTTGTCGGCCGCCGGGATCTCCGCCACCGCGCCGCGCCCCCGGTGGCGCATGCTGCGGTCGCCGGACCGCGGGCCCTTGCGGCCCTGCGTCTTGCCTGACGTGCTCAAGGGCAATTCCTTCCCTGATGCGCGGCCTTCCCCGGCCGTCGCCTTCGTTCCAAGCCTTCAGCTTCCGACAGGGGAGGGGCGGTATCAACAGGGCGGAATCGTTATCCGATAGGCGAGACCAATGGACCTTGGTCCAATTGACGGGAATAGCCGCTGCATTAGTGTTGTCGCATGATCGACAAGCTCGAACTCCTGATCGCCCTCGCCAAGGAAAAGCACTTCGGCCGCGCCGCCGAGGCCTGCGGCGTCACCCAACCCACCCTGTCCGCCGGCATCAAGCAGTTGGAGAACATCCTGGGCGTGCTGCTGGTGCAGCGCGGCTCCCGCTACCTGGGCCTGACGCCGGAGGGGGAGCGGGTGCTGGACTGGGCCCGGCGGATCGTCGGTGACGCCCGCGCCATGCGCCAGGATTTGCACGCCATGCGGGCCGGCCTGTCCGGGCACCTGCGGATCGCGGTCATCCCCACCGCCCTGGCCATGGTGCCGGCCCTGACCACCCCCTATCGGGAACGGCACCCGGAAGTGCGCTTCACCATCCTGTCCCGCACCAGTGCCGAGGTTCTGCGCCTTCTGGACGACCTGGAGGTGGACGCCGGCATCACATACCTGGACAACGAGCCCCTGGGCCGGGTGCGCAGCATGCCCCTGTACCGGGAACGCTACGTGCTGGTCACCAGCCAGGACAACCCGCTGGCCGACCGGCGGGAGGTGACCTGGGCGGAGGTGGGGCAGATCCCCCTTTGCCTGCTGACGCCGGACATGCAGAACCGGCGCATCCTGGAAAAGATGCTCGCCCGCTCCGGCGCCCCGGCCCAGCCGACGCTGGAAAGCAACAGCATGATCGTGCTGTTCGCCCATGTGCGCACCGGCCGCTGGGCCAGCATCATGCCGGAGATGCTGGCCGGCACCCTGGGCCTGACGGAGACGCTGCGCGCCATCCCCATCACCGAGCCGGACGTGGTCCACACGGTGGGCCTGGTCCTGGCCCCGCGGGAACCGGGTACCCCCCTGACCAACGCCCTGGAGACGGAGGCGAAGCGGGTGGCCCAGGCCCTGAACCGGTAATCGCCTCCCTCACGCTCCGGCCGCACTTTCGAATTCGAAAGTACGGTCCCGGGACCCCTCCCTCAGAACCGCATCCAGTAATCGTGCGGCAGCCACATGGGCCCTTCCCGCAGGACGAAGCTCCAGAAGGCCTGGGGGGCGGGGCCGTGGGCCTTTTCCGTGCGGCGGACCACGTACCAGCGGCGGCGGATGGGCAGGCCCTCCACGTCCAGCACGGCCAGGCGCCGTGACATGACCTCCGCGGCGACGGTATGGGCGGAGAGCAGGGCGATGCCCAGCCCGGCCATCACGGCCTGCTTGATGGTCTCGTTGCTGCCCACCTCTATGCCAAGGCGGGGGCGCTTCACCACCACGCCGCCGATGAACTCCTCGAACACGCCGCGGGTGCCGGACCCTTCCTCCCGCACCAGGAAGGACTCCCCCGCCAAGTCGGACTTGGGGATGCGGCGGCGGCCGGCCAGGGGGTGGTCGGGCGGGGCGATCAGGATGTGGGGATGGTCGCCGAAGTTCTGGGACTCCACGGGGAAGTCCACCGGCGGCCGGCCCATGATGGCCAGGTCGGCGCCATAGTCGCGCAGCAGCCCGATGGTGCTGTCGCGGTTGCCCACGAACAGGCTGATCTCCACCCCCGGGTAATGGCGGGTGAAGGCGGCGATGGCCTTGGGCGCGAAGTATTTGGCCGTGGAGACGACGGCGATGCCCACCCGGCCGCCGGTCAGGCCCTTCAGCGCCTCCAGCCTTGCCACGCAGTTCTCCAGGATCACGTCGATGCTGTCGGTGGCCGCCAGCACCTCCCGCCCGGCCTCGGTCAGGCGCATGCCCTCCGTCGTCCGGTCGAAGAGCGGCATTCCCGCCTCCTCTTCGAGTTGCTTCAAACGGGAGGTCAGCGCGGCCGGGGTAACATTGAGTTCCTGGGCGGCCGCGGTGATGGTCCCGCGCCTGGAAATAGCGCGGACGGCGTGGAGTTGCTTGAAAGTCAGGTTGCGCATGGGGGCATGCTAAAAAAAATCTAACGGTTCGGCAAATTAATTAGATTTTTCTTTGAGCGCGGCTTCTGCCCATCATCTCGGGACAGAACAGGCCCAAGGTGCCGCCACCAACGAGCAGGCGCCTCCCCGACAAAGAGTGCTATCGCCGGCGGCAAATGCCGCCGGGCAGGAGGAATCGCCATGTCCGTCCGGGATAGTCTCACCACCTTCCTGTCCAACGAGCCGGGCGGGGGCCTGGATGCCCCCGTGGCCCGGGCCGTGCTGAAGATATCGCAGGCAGCCAGGGGCCTGTCCGACCTGGTCTCCCTGGGCTTGCTGGCCCAGACGGGCCTGCCTGCCATCCCCGGGATCAACGGCGGGGGCGACGCCCAGGCCGAGCTGGACATCATCGCCAACGACATGATGCTGGACGCCCTGTCCGAGGCCCCCGTCGCCATGGTGGCGTCGGAGGAGCTGGACGACGTCGCCCTGCTGGACACCGGCGCGCCGCTGGCCGTGGCCATGGACCCGCTGGACGGGTCCAGCAACATCGGCGTCAACATGAGCATCGGCACCATCTTCGGCATCCGCCCCGCCCTCTACCCCATGGGCAGCCGCGCGGCGGCCGTGTTCGAGGCGCCGGGCCGGGCGCAGCAGGCGGCGGGGATTATTGTCTATGGTCCGCAGACCAGCTTGGTGCTGAGCCTGGGCCGCGGCACTCACATCTTCATACTTGACCGCAACCGGGGGGAGTTCGTGCTGGCGAAGCGCGACATCCAGGTGCCCCGCAGCGCCAAGGAATACGCCATCAACGCCAGCAACTACCGGCACTGGGACCCGCCCGTCCGCGCCTATGTGGATGATTGCGTGCTGGGCGCCGACGGGCCGCGGGGCGGCGACTTCAACATGCGCTGGATCGCCAGCCTGGTGGCGGAGGCCTACCGCATCTTCATGCGCGGCGGCATCTTCCTCTATCCCGGCGACAGCCGCCCGGGCTACCGGCAGGGCCGTCTTCGGCTGCTGTATGAGGCGGCACCCCTGGCCTTCCTGCTGGAACAGGCGGGCGGGGCCGCCACCGACGGCCAGACCCCCATCCTGGACCTGGTGCCCAGTTCCATCCACCAGCGCACGCCGCTGGTCTTCGGCTCCGTCGAGAAGGTGGAGCGGGTGGCCAAGTACCACACCGACCCGCACTACTCCGCCGAACGCTCGCCCCTGTTCGGCAAGCGCGGCTTGCTTCGGGCCTGACGGGAACAGGGGATAGACACCATGTCGGCACGCCACCCCATCATCTCCGTCACCGGTTCCTCCGGGGCGGGCACCACCTCGGTCCGGCGGACCTTCGAGCAGATCTTCCGGCGGGAGAACGTGGAGGCGCTCTATGTGGAGGGCGACGCCTTCCACACCTTCGACCGGATGGCGATGCGCAAGCGCATGGCCGAGGAGGCGGCCAAGGGCAACAACACCTTCAGCCACTTCGGGCCCGACAGCAACCTGTTCGAGGACCTTGAGGAGCTGTTCCGGGAATACAGCGAGTCCGGCACCGGCCGCATCCGCAACTATGTGCACGACGCGGTGGAGGCGGAGATGCACGGCGCCCCGCCGGGCACCTTCACCCCCTGGAAACACGTCACCGAGCCCACCGACCTGCTGTTCTACGAGGGGCTGCATGGCTGCGTGGTGACCGACAAGGTCAACGTGGCCCGCCACGCGGACCTGCGCATCGGCGTGGTGCCGGTGATCAACCTGGAATGGATCCAGAAGCTGCACCGCGACCGCTCCACCCGCGGCTATTCCACAGAGGCGGTGACCGACACCATCCTGCGCCGGATGCCGGACTATATCCGCTACATCTGCCCGCAGTTCACCGAGACGGACATCAACTTCCAGCGGGTGCCCACTGTGGACACCAGCAACCCCTTCATCGCCCGCTGGATCCCCACCCCCGACGAATCCATGGTGGTGATCCGTTTCAAGAGCCCGCGGGGCATCGACTTCCCCTACCTGCTGTCGATGATCGGCGACAGCTTCATGTCCCGGGCCAACAGCATCGTCATCCCCGGCGGCAAGCTGGACCTGGCCATGCAACTGATCCTGACGCCCATGATCCTGCAACTGGTGGAACGGAAAAAGCGGATGGGGTGAGGCCGTAGGTCGGATTAGGCGCGCTTGGCGCCGTAATCCGACGGCAAGCGACACCTTGGTCATGTCGGATTACGCGGCTGGCGCCGCTAA
>MOEB01000130.1 GCA_001939945.1 Aerophototrophica crusticola
CGGGGGGGAGGGAGACGGCGTGCCCTTCGCGAAGGCCTACCGCGTGTTCAACGCCGCCGACGTCGACGGCCTGCCGGCCCGGCTCATCCCGCCCCCGCCGCCGCGCCACGCCGTGCCGCTGCCCGTGGCCCGGGCCGAGCGGTTCTTCCGGGCCGTGGGCGCCCGGGTGCTGCACGGGGGCGACGTGGCCTGCTACGCCATCGGCCCCGACCACATCCGCATGCCGCCGATGGGGTGCTTCCGCGACGCGCCGGCCTACTACGCCACCCTGGCCCATGAGCACGTCCACTGGACCCGCCACCCCTCCCGGCTGGGGCGCGACCTCGGCCGCAGGCGCTGGGGCGACGCCGGGCACGCGCTGGAGGAGCTGGTGGCGGAGCTGGGCGCGGCGTTCCTGTGCGCCCGGCTGGGGCTGGCCCCGGAGCCGATGCCCGACCACGCCCGCTACCTGGTCTCCTGGCTGGCCGCGCTGGGGCACGACCACACGGCCGTGCTCGACATGGCCGGCCACGCCCAGCGCGCCGTTGACCACCTCTGCGGCCTGGCGGCGGCCGGGCGGGCCTGACCAGGGGCCGGGGGCGCAGCGGCGGCGGCCCCCGGCGGTTGGGGTGGTTGGCCCCCCGGCGGCACCCCATCGTGGCGACGGCCGGGGGCGCCCCGTCAAGGATGCGCGGTGCCCCCACTTTTCCGGGGCCCCCACCCCGGAAAAGCGGCACCCCCGCGCCCCGCCGCGCGGCGCCTGCGGCGTCCCTGACGGGGCACCNCGCGCGGCGCCTGCGGCGTCCCTGACGGGGCACCCCCGCCCGCACCCAGCGGGCCGCGCCACCGGCGGGGTGGCGGAACGGGAGAGGGAGGCGACCATGGCATTCGGCGGCTTCAGCGCGCACACCCGGATGGCGCTCGACGCGGTGGAGGCGGCCCGGCGCGACCTGGAGCAGGCGGCGGACAAGGCGGCGGCGCTGCGGCGGCTCCGCGAGGCGGAGGCGTGGCTGGCGCGGCAGGAGGAGGAGGACCGGCGCTGCTGGGAGGAGCGGGACTGACGCGGCACGGGCCCGGCCGGGGTGCGCCCTGGCCGGGCGTCGGCACCGCCAGACAGTTTCTCGCGGAAGCCGGGGTGCCAGGCCCGCGGCACTCCCACCGCGGCGGGTGCCGGTGTGGCGCCACTCCGCCATCCGGGACGACACCTCGAACGGCTGCGGCGAGGCGTCTCATCCGGGGGGCGGGCAGCCGCGGTACGGCGTCCTCTCCCCCAAGCCTCGGTTCAGCGGGACCGCGGCGGGAGGGGCCTGTGCCGGCCCCTCCCGCGCGGGCGCCACGGCAGGCCGCGCCGCCCCCCTCCCGCCCCAAGGCTCGGGGCGTGGATGGCCTGCCGCCGGAGGATCCCTGGACGCGATAATGCCCGGAAGCATGACAGCCCCTCCTCCGAGGACCTTCAGCCACCCGCCGCTTGCTCAAAACAGCCTTTCACAGCCAACTTCGGCGGCTGGTTCCAGGGAAGGGTTTGCCTCGCACTGGAGGCCTGTTTGTCGACATAGGGCCCCAAACGGCAGAAGTACACCGCGGGACGGTTGGGGTGGTTCGCCCCCCGTCGCACCCCCATCGTAGCGACGAGCGGGGCGCCCCCGTAAACTGGACACCACCCTGAACGGCTGGGACGACGCGTCTTGTCCCGACAGTCAGGCGGCCGCGGGACGGCGTCTCCTCCCGCCTGATAGCATGGGTGCCATTTGCAGCTCCGTAACAGAATGTACGGCGTAAAATACGGAGCGGCATAAAAGCGCCTGAATTCATTTCACAGCAAATTATTTAGACCTTATGCGGAAGAGACGCATATGAAGTATCTACCGACCCAGAAGTTTATGTGACGTTCTGTCTACAGTAATCAATGCTTAAATTCAAGTGAGGTCAGATGATACGGCAGACATGTTATGAGTGATAGGATGGAGCGGCGGTATCAAAAATATCGGAGAATTTTTACTCAGCCTGAACAAAGCATGCTCTAACAATTATGCGGGTAGATTGGCCGTGGGTTTGCTTTTCATCATCCTTGTCATAAACTAATCCTGTTCTTCTTCCTTCGACGTCACCAACTTCACAAAAATACACCGGCAAAAATTGTCCGGGCTTCTGAAGAACAAGTAAGTTCATTATTGATGCCTTAGGTTCATACCCTTCTGCAAGCAAAGATTTTAGTGACTTGTCTGACAAGAGAAGAGCTGAGCTCATCCCGGTTGCCCGCTTGCCATCCTCGGCGAATGCTGGGAAGCACAGCAGGGGGAAAAGGCAGATCGTGACAAGAATTCGCGTATCCATGGTGAGCTTTTCTCTGGCTTGACGCGGGGCCAATTTAAATTCCTAGGACATCATCGCTGAAAATTCCCGTGAACCTGCGCGAGCAATGGTGGGGCACATACACCTTGGACGCCACCCTCTCGAGGTAAGAACGGTTTTCCACGCCACATGGATGCCGTTACACGCCACACACTCAGTCGCGGGATGGTCTAGTACCATGGCAGTCATAAGCCCCCACATCAGCACCGGGCGATCACTGAAAGAATTTGCGGAAAAGCCAGATACAATCGGTGTAATCCACGAAGGTAAGCTGAATGAGTCGGTTAATTGAGCATCGTATGGGCAAGATAAAAGCAGGGAGCCGCTTATTAGATTGAAAAACGTTTCAAACCAGATGGTTGCGAACCACAAAATAGCTGGCAGGCGCATATAATTAGCATCGCGTAGCTGCTGATTCAGTCAATGCTATTTCCACTTCATTGCAATGGGCAGATTGGCCGTTAGAACGCTAGACTCCCAGGCATTCGCAGGGGGGATGCCATGCGCGGCCGTGGTCGACCTCACGAGGGTGTCTTCAACTTAGAATCCGAGTTCAACGCCCGGATGAAGTCGCATGTCGCGCGCGCCGGCAAGTTGGCCCGTTTGCCAAGGGCGCTGCCGAGGCAACATGTACGTGTAGGATCTCGATGGGATTGCTCGCCTAAGAGCGGGTACGAGCGTGCAGTCACCGTCAAGGTCCGCTACCAGGACCAGGGAAGACGGCAACGCACGGGGATGGTCCAGTCTCTGGCCCGTTACGTGGAGAAGGACGGCCCCGCCTTCACCGCCACCCAAGACCAGGCCAGCGCGGCGGACCACAGCCGGGCCTGGGAACACGACCGCCGGGTCTTCCACGTGATCGTGAGCCCGAACGACGGCGACCGCATCGCCGACATGCGCGACTTCACCCGGCGCTACATGGCCTCCCTGCAGGCGGAACTCGGCCCCCTCGACTGGGTCGCGGCCGCCGAGGAGAAGCCTGACATGGCCCACCCCGGGGGCAACCGCCACGTCCACGTCATGGTGCGCGGCGTCCGCGACGGCCATGACCTCCTCTTCGACCGCCGCGTCGTCCAGGAGCGCTTCCGCCACCACGCCGTCGAGGTCGCCACCGACCTGCTGGGGCCCATGGGCGAGCAGGAGCGCTCCCGCTACCTCGACCAGCTCGAGCGCATGGAGCGGATGCGGCGCGAGGCCGGGCGCGGCCGGGAGGGCCGGCCCGCCCGCGACCCCTCGCCCGAGCCGGGGGACATGCCATGACCCCGGCCCTGCTCGCCGCCGCCGCCGTGCTCGCCCTCGGCCTCGGCCTGGTCACCGCCATGGTGGGCTGGTGGTTCCAGAACCCGCTGGTCTGGGGCGGCTGGTGGGTGGCCGGCCACTTCCTCTACTGGCCCGGCGCGCACCTGGGCTGGTGGCACGACGTGCCCCCCGGCCACCGCCACGTGCTCGTCGTGGCCGACCTCGCCAGCGCCGCCGTGGCGGTCGCCGCCGGCAAGCTCGGCTGGGACCTGCGGCCGCGCGTGCCGCCGGCCGGCGACGCGGGCGCGGGCGGCGCGTTGCCGGCGCGGGCGCGGGGCC
>MOEB01000131.1 GCA_001939945.1 Aerophototrophica crusticola
CGGTGGAGGGGCGGCCCGGCGGCGGGGTCCGGGCGACCCTGACCTTCCCGGCGCGCGCGGTGCCGCCATGACCCCGCCCGCCGCGACGGCCCTGGTGGCCGAGGACGAGCCGCTGCTGAGAGAGGCCCTGGTCCGCCAGCTGGCGGCCGCCTGGCCCGGGCTGCGCGTCGTCGCCGAGGCGCGGAACGGGCGGGAGGCCGTGGTGCTGTTCGAGGAGCACCGGCCGGACGTCTGCTTCCTGGACGTCCACATGCCGGGCCTCTCGGGGGTGGAGGCGGCACGGCACGTCGGGCGGCGGGCGCACCTCGTGTTCGTCACGGCCTTCGACCGGTACGCGGTGGAGGCCTTCGCGCAGGGGGCGCTCGACTACCTCGTCAAGCCCGTCGAGCCGGCGCGGCTGGCCGACACGGTGGGGCGGCTCCAGGAGCGGCTGCGCGCCGGGCGGCCGCTGCCCCAGACGGAGGAGCTGCTGGCCCGCATCGCGGCGCAGTTGGGCCCCAAGCCGGAGGTTGCACCCCGCCTGCGCTGGCTGCGGGCCTCGGCCGGGCAGACGGTCCGGCTGGTCGCGGTGGACGACGTGGACTTCCTGCTGGCGATGGACAAGTACACCCACGTCGCCTGGCGCGGGGAGGACGGCCGGCCGCAGGAGGCCGTGATCCGCACCCCGCTGAGGGCGTTGGCCGACCAGCTCGACCCCAACCTGTTCCAGCAGGTCCACCGCTCGGCCATCGTCAACCTGCGGGCCGTGAGCCACGTGGTGCGCGGCGACAACGAGACGGCGACCATCCACCTGAAGGGCAGGGGGGACACGCTCCCGGTCAGCCGCAACCACCTGCACCTGTTCCGGCAGATGTGACGCCCGGGGGCACGGCCCCGGCGTGGAGGCCACTTGGCAGTTGCGGGGAAACTGCCGTTTGGGGCCTTGGCGCGTATTGTCGGCATGTTGGGAAGACGACCGCCGTAATGTGCTCCCTCCAAAATCGACGTTTGCAGGTGTGGCAGCGCCACGCCTGGTTGCTGAGCCTGCTTCGGGGTAGGAGGGCGGCGGTGCCCCCGCCCACCCCACGCCAAGGGCCGCCCGGCCCGGCATGGGTCTATGTGGCGGTCGGCAGCGGCGCGGGACCGTGGCAAGGGAAAGGGGCGATCCGATGCTTGGTGGTCGGGGCAGGGCCGCCGTCCAGTGAGGCCAAAGCCGCGCCATGCCGAACCAGCAGTAAACTTTGCCGGCAGCATGACGGAATTTGTGGTGCCCGTGCGATTTGAAGCTGCCCTGGTCGCATCCACATGATGTAACGTTCAGGCATTGCTCGTGGTGAGGATGGCGTCGGGAGCATGACCGAGGCGTTGGTCAGTCCAGGGGTTCTGCGGTGGGCGCGGGAGCGGGCCGGGATGCCCGTGGATGTGCTCGCCCAGAAACTGGGGACGAAGCCCGAGTCCGTTCTGGCCTGGGAGGAGGGCTCCGCCAAGCCCACCTTCCGGCAGGCTGAGCGATTCGCCGACGCCGTCCATGTGCCCTTCGGCTACCTGTTCCTGCCGGAGCCGCCGGAAGAAGACTTGCCCATCCCCGACCTGCGCACGGTGGGGGACGCGCCGCGGCGGGGCTTCAGCCTGGACTTCATGGACCTGTTGCGGGACGTGCTTCGGAAGCAGGCATGGTATCGGGAACACTTGGTGGAGATCGGCGCCCCGCGGAAGGCGTTCGTCGGCCGGTTCGGCCCAGGCACGCCGGCGGGGGAGGTGGCCGCAGACATCAGGGACACGCTGCGGATCGCCACCCCCCAACGCTCCACACGCACGCCTGAGGAGTACGTCACTGACCTGTCCGAGGCCAGTGAGGCCGCGGGCGTCTGGGTGATGCGGACTGGCTATGTGGGGAACAACACCCATCGGACCTTCACTGTGGATGAGTTCCGCGGGTTCGCCATCGTCGATGACTACGCACCCTTGGTGCTCATCAATGGCCGTGACGCCAAGGCCGCCCAGGTTTTCACCCTGGCGCACGAGCTGGCCCACATCTGGGTCGGCCAAAGCGGTGTCTCCAACCCTGGCCTGGACACGGGGCAGACGCTCGACATCGAGCGCTTCTGTAATGCCATTGCGGCCGAGGTGCTCGTGCCGGCCGCCGAGCTCGCCCCGGTCTGGAGCCGGGCAGACTCCGTCGAGGTCAACGCCTCCTGGCTGTCCCGCACCTTCAAGGTGAGCCGGGTCGTGATCGCACGCCGCGCGCTTGACCTGAAGTTGATTTCTAGAGAAGAGTTCTTTGCATTCTACCAGCAGGAAGCGCACCGCTGGGCAAACGCAGACAAAGGTGAAGGGGGAAGCTTCTACCTGAATATGCCGGTGAAGAATGGGAAGCGGTTCACGAGGGCGGTCGTCAACAGCGCCATGAGCGGGCATCTCCTGCTGCGTGAGGCGGGGGCCCTGCTGCACATGAAGCCGGCCCAGGTGAAAGACCTTTACCGTCGGCAGATGGCGGGGGCCCATTGATGTTTCTGACCGACGCCAACGTGTTCATCGAGGCCAAGAACCGCTACTACGATTTCGACATCTGCCCGGGCTTCTGGGACTGGATGGACGCGCAGGTGCCGGGGCAGAAAGTCTGCAGCATCACGCCCGTCTATGACGAGCTGGCCGACGGCGGCGACAGTCTTGCCCAGTGGATTAAGGATCGCAAGAACGATGGCCGCTTCCTGAAGGTGGATGATGCCGCGGCGCAGAAGCTGTTCGCTCATGTGGCCACCACTGTCCAGGCGGGAGCCTTCAAGCCCGAGGCCAAAGCCGAGTTCCTTGCCGGCGCCGACCCATGGCTGGTGGCGAAGGCGCGTGCCATCGGCGCCACCGTCGTAACGCAGGAGAAGTTCCAGGCTGGCGCGCTGCGCCGGGTTCCGCTGCCGAACATCTGCCAGGCGTTCGACGTCCCCTACATCGACACCTTCGAGTTGCTGAAACAGGGCGCCGCCAAGTTCAAAATGGCTGCCTGATCTGCCACGGCTTATCGCGGACAGCTTCACTGAACCAGATCCGGAGAGCACTTCTGCCCCGGGGTGCGAGATGCCCGATTGGTGGAATTTCCCAGCTTTTGGTCCGACTCACCGCGCATATGTGCCTGCCTTTCCATAACGCCCAGGCGCGATTTTCCCGGATTGCGAACGAAACGGGAACGTGGGATGCTCCCCGCCGTGCCTGGAGGAGGGGGGGTCGGCCATGGCGGTGTCGGTGCTGGTCAGCGGGCAGACGCCCGAGGAGGTCTCGCTGCTGCTGGCCGACCTCACCTGGCTCTACGGCACGCGGCTGCGCGTCGCCGCCCGCTACCGTGACGGCGACGGGGAGGGGACGCACGTGGCCAGCGTGGAGCTGCTGCCGGCGGCCGACCCCTTCCGGCCCGCCGCGGGCTGAGCGCCGCATGCCCCGCGGGCGACTTGCCCACCGCCGTTTGTTGGCCGCCCCCCGCCCGGACCGCCGCCATGGCCCACAAGAAGACCGACACCGTCCGCGACCTGCTGCGGGCCGACCTGCTCCTCGAGGTGACCTGCGCCGCCTGCCGCAGGCTGTCGCGCTTCGCCCCCAGCGACCTCGCCGGCATGTACGGGATGGAGACGCGCACGGCGCGGCTGCGCTGGCGCTGCACCGCCTGCGGCGGCACCGCGGTGGTGCTGTCCAGTGCCAAGCGCGAGGAGGTGTTCCCCCGCCGGCCGCCGCCCACGCCGCCCCGGCCCCTGGGCGGGTAGGCACCCCTGCGGGCGAAGGCGTGCGTGACGGGGGCGGGGAGGAACGGTTGTGGCGGTGATGCGCGAATTTTACCGGAAACTGCTTGGCGCCGTGGCGCTGGCCCTGCTCGCGGTGGCGCCCGCCGCCGCGGCCCCGACCGCCTGCCCCGCCCACTTCGCCGGCGGGCAGGCGC
>MOEB01000132.1 GCA_001939945.1 Aerophototrophica crusticola
CGCCTGAACAACATCAGCTTCTGGCTGCTGGTGCCGTCCTTCGCCCTGCTGTTGGGGTCGGCCTTCGTGGGGCCGGGGGCGGGGACCGGCTGGACCATCTACCCGCCCCTGTCGGACGACCTGGGCCACCCCGGGCCCAGCGTGGACATGGCGATCTTCGCCCTGCACCTGGCGGGCGCCAGCTCCATCCTGGGCGCGGTGAACTTCATCACCACCATCTTCAACATGCGGGCACCCGGCATGACGCTGCACAAGATGCCCCTGTTCGTCTGGGGCATGCTGGTGACGGCGTTCCTGCTGCTGCTGGCGGTGCCGGTGCTGGGCGGCGCCATCACCATGCTGCTGACCGACCGCAACTTCGGCACCCACTTCTTCGACCCGGCCGGCGGTGGCGACCCGGTGCTGTTCCAGCACCTGTTCTGGTTCTTCGGCCACCCCGAGGTCTACATCATGATCCTGCCCGGCTTCGGGATCATCAGCCACGTGGTCGCCACCTTCAGCCGCAAGCCGGTGTTCGGCTACCTGGGCATGGCCTACGCCATGGTGGCCATCGGCGTGGTGGGCTTCATCGTCTGGGCGCACCACATGTTCTCCGTCGGCCTGGACGTGGACACCAAGGCGTACTTCTCCGCCGCCACCATGATCATCGCCGTGCCGACGGGGGTGAAGATCTTCAGCTGGATCGCCACCATGTGGGGCGGGTCGATCCGGCTGGACACGCCCATGCTGTTCGCCCTTGGCTTCATCTTCCTGTTCACCGTGGGCGGGGTGTCGGGGGTGGTTCTGGCCAACGGGTCCATCGACATCGCCCTGCACGACACCTACTACGTGGTCGCGCACTTCCACTACGTGCTGAGCCTGGGCGCCCTGTTCGCCATCTATGCCGGCGTCTATTACTGGATCGGCAAGATGAGTGGGCGGCAGTACCCGGAGTGGATGGGCCAGCTGCACTTCTGGCTGGTCTTCATCGGCGCCAACCTGCTGTTCTTCCCCATGCACTTCCTGGGCAGCGGCGGCATGGCCCGGCGCATCCCCGACTACCCCGACGCCTATGCCGGCTGGAACATGGTGGCGAGCTGGGGGGCCTACGCCTCCATCACCGGCCACACGGTGTTCATGCTGGTGGTGCTGTACACCCTGCTCGCCGGGCGGCGGGTGGGGGCAGACTATTGGGACACGGGCGGCACGACGCTGGAATGGACCGTCTCCAGCCCGCCGCCGTTCCACCAGTTCGAGACGCTGCCGCGCGTGAAGTAGCCCGCAACCCCGGGAGGACAGGCCCATGGCCGGACAGGACCCCAGGACCGACCTTGCGGGCACGGCCCGACCGGGCCGCGATGACCGGTGACGCGGCGGGCGTGGCGGGGCCCGACCGCACCCCCACCCCGGCGGACGGCCGGCCCCGCGTCGTCATCGTGGGCGCGGGGTTCGCGGGCCTCGCCTGCGCCCAGGCGCTGGGGGGCAGCGTGGCCCGGGTCACGGTGGTGGACCGCAACAACTACCATTTGTTCGTGCCGCTGCTGTACCAGGTGGCCACCGCCGCCCTGTCCCCGGCCGACATCGCCGAGCCCGTCCGTGCCATCCTGCGCCGGCACCGCAACGTGGACGTGGTGATGGGGGAGGTGTCGGGGGTGGACCTGGCCGCCCGGCGGGTCACCCTGGCCGACGGCAGCTTCCTGCCCTTCGACCGGCTGGTGGTGGCCACCGGCTCCCTCTACAGCTATTTCGGCCATGACGACTGGGCGGCGTCCGCGCCCGGCCTGAAGACGCTGGAAGACGCCCGCCGCCTGCGTGCCCGGCTGCTGACCTGCTTCGAGCAGGCGGAGATGACCCCCGACCCCGCCCGCCAGCACGCGCTGATGACTGCCGTCGTCATCGGCGGCGGCCCGACGGGGGTGGAGATGGCGGGCGCCATCGCCGAGCTGGCCCGCTACACCCTGGCCCGGGACTTCCGCCGCATCGACCCGCGGGCGGCCAGCGTCATCCTGGTGGAGGCCGGGCCGCGCCTGCTGGCCTCCTTCCCCGGCGACCTGTCCGACTACGCCCGCGCCAGCCTGGAGCGGAAGGGCGTGCAGGTGCTGACCGGCCAGCCGGTGGAGGAGGTGCGGCCCGACGGGGTGGTCGTCGCGGGGAAGCTGGTCCGGGCGGGCACCATCGTCTGGGGGGCCGGGGTCAAGGCGTCCCCCGCGGCCGGCTGGCTGGGGGCGAAGACGGACCGGCTGGGCCGCATCATCGTCCACACCGACCTGTCCGTGCCGAATCTCGAGGGGGTCTATGCCCTGGGCGACACGGCCCTGGCTGCCCATGACGACGGCACGCCCCTGCCGGGCCTGGCGCAGGTGGCGCAGCAGCAGGGCAGGCACCTGGGCGACGCCCTGGCCGCCAACCTGGCCGACGGCGCGCCCCTGCCGCCCTTCCGCTTCCGCAACCGGGGCAACACCGCCATCATCGGCCGCAACGCCGCCGTGTTCGACTTCGGCCGGCGCAAGCTGCGGGGCTGGCCGGCCTGGGTGCTGTGGGCCATCGTCCACGTCTACCTGCTGGTGGGCTTCGACAAGCGGCTACGGGTCAGCCTGCAATGGCTCTGGCGCTATGCCACCTACCAGCGCGGCGCCCGGCTGATCACCCGCGACGCTCCGGCCCCCCTGGCGGCTGACGCGGCTTCCCCCGTCGCTCCGGACAGCCTGCCCCAGGACACCCGGCAGGCGGCCGGGACCCAACGGGGTGCGGCATGAGCGGCGCCGCGGCGCGCGACCCCGCCCTGGCGCTTGTGCTGTCCGGCGGCGTGGCCCTGGGCGCCTTCCATGCCGGCGCCCTGGTGGCGATGGGGGAGGCGGGGCTGGAGCCCGGCTGGCTGGCGGGCTCCTCCATCGGCGCCGTGGTCGCGGCCATCCATGCCGGTTCCCCGCCGGGGGAGCGGGCGGCGCGGCTGGCGGCGTTCTGGCGCCGGGCGGCGGCCCCCGACCTGCGCGCCTTCCTGCCCGTCCCGCCCCAGGCGGCCCAGCTCTGGTCCGTGGCCACGGCGCAGGTGGCGGGCCCGCCGAGTCTGTACGCCCCCAACCTGCCGGGGGCGACGCTGCTGCCGCTGGGCAGCCCGGGTCGCAGCGGCCGCTTCAGCCTGGAGCCCCTGCGCCGCACCCTGGGGGAGCTGGTGGACTTCGGGCGGCTGGGAAGCGGGGAGGTGCGCCTGACCGTGGTCGCCACCGACCTGGCCAGCGGCGACCCCGTGGTGTTCGACACGGCGCGGGGCGGGGTCACCATGGACCACCTGCTGGCGAGCAGCGGCTTCGTCCCGGACTTCGCGCCCACCTGCGTGGACGGGCGCTGGCTGGGCGACGGGGGGCTGAGCCACAACGCCCCCGTGGCCACGGTGCTGGAGGACGGGGCGGGGGGCGACCTGGCCTGCGTGGTGCTGGACCTGTTCGAGCCGCCGGGCATCCCGCCCGACAGCCTGGCCAGGGCGCAGGAGCGTCGCTACGACCTGCTGTTCGGCAACCAGACCCGCCTGGCCCTGGAGGCCGCGCGGCGGGAGGGCGAATTGCGCGCCGCCATCAGCCTGCTCGCCAAATCCTTGCCCCCCGGGGCGGGCGCCGACCCGGCGACGCGGGAGCTTCTGGCCCTGGGCCGGGCGCGGCGGGCCGACCTGCTGCGCCTGGCCTATGCCGACCCCGCGGACGACGTGGGCATGACCTCTTACGATTTCGGTGGCGCGGCCCTGTCGCGGCGGTGGGAGGCCGGGGCCAGGGCCGTGCGCGACGGGCTGGTCCCCTGGCTGGCGGGGGTCCGGGCCGCCCCGACCCTGCCCGGCACCACGCTGGAGGAGAGGCGGGTGTCGGCGGCTGCGCTGGCCTGAGCGGCTGCCCGCCTCGGCCGGTCCGGCGCCCCT
>MOEB01000133.1 GCA_001939945.1 Aerophototrophica crusticola
GCCGAGGCGGCGCGGCCGGTGTTGCGGCTGCTGCGGCAGCGGGCGGAGGCCGCGGGGGCCACCCTGCGCCTGGCGGACGGGGCAGTGACGGCGCGGGTGCGGGCGGACGCGCGCATCCTCCACCAGATGCTCCTGAACCTGGTGGGCAACGCCGTGGCCCACGCGGGCGCGCGGCTGGTCGAGGTGTCGGCGGCCCCGGGGCCGGACGGCGGAACGGACGTGGTGGTGACCGACGACGGCGACGGCGTGCCCGAGCAGGTGAGGGCCGAGCTCGGCCAGGGCTTCGTCACCGACGCGCGCGGCTCCGGCCTCGGGCTGGCCCTGGTCCATGCCATGATGCGGGAGCACGGGGGCGACCTCCTGCTGGAAGACGGCCACCCGCGCGGCACCCGGGCGGTGCTGCGCTTCCCCGCCTGAGGGGGCGGCACGGTGCTGCCCCACCCTCATCCCGGGGGGACCAGCCTTATCTCGAACAGCCACGGCCAACGCTTGCCGGTGACGAACAGCCTGTCCCCGGCCTCGTCATGGGCGATGCCGTTGGCGACGTCCTCGCGGGTCAGCCCGGAACCCTGCCGGTCCACGAGGCCCGTGAGGTCGACCCAGCCAGTGACCGCGCCCGTGCCCGGGTCGATGCGCGCGACCAGGGCCGTGGGCCAGACATTGGCGAAGACCTCGCCCCTGACCCATTCCAGCTCGTTCAGGCCGTCCAGGGGCAGGCCCCGGTGGGTTACCTGGAAGCGCCCGGTTTCCCGCAGCGATACCGGGTCGAGCCTGCGGATCCAAGACGTCCCGTCGCTCCGGAGCAGCGCCCCGGGGCTGCCGGCCAAGCCCCAGCCCTGGCCGTCATAGCGGAATTCCCGCTGCAGCCGGAAGCTCCCGCGGTCCAGCTCGAAGCCGATGCCCGACTTCCAGGTCAGCACGATGAGGCGCCCGCCCCATTCGGCCAGTCCCTCCCCGAAGACGGCGCCGGGAAGGTCGTGGCGGCGCAGCACCGTCCCGGTGCGGAGATCCACCTCGCGGACCGAGGACCGGCCGCGGAGCCCGGTGCTTTCGTAGAGCTTGCCGTCCCGGACAAGCAGGCCCTGCGTGAACGCCTCCCGGTCGTGCGGGTACCGGGCCACGACCTCGTACCCGTAGACCGGCACGGGCCCGCCCACCCGGGGGCCGGACAGCGATGCCACCAGGAACAGGAAGCAGAGCGCCAAGGCGCCGGCAGGCCGGTTCATCCGGGGAACATCCAGCGCAAGTTGCCGGCCGCGCCGACGGGCAAGGGCGGGCCGGCGCGGCCGCCCAGGGGGAGTTCCCCGTCGTGAAGCCTTCCCGTCAGAAGAATACGACTACCCCAGTGCCGCCGCCGGGGATGCCCGAGCCGGTCTGGGCCACCGCCTGCTCCGCCTTGAGGGCGCCAAGCAGGAGGGGCGCGGTGGCCGCGCCGAACACACCGATCCGACGCAGGACCTCGCGCCGGGCCTCCGCCGCCTGGTCAGCCGCCTCCAGCTCCCCGGCTTCCGTCGCCTGGGCTTTTTGCTCTTCCGGTTCCATCGTGTCCTGCTGAACTATCGCTTCGGGGGGGGCAAGCAGCCCGGCGGGCCACGGGCCGCGGGCGCGCGGCATTCTTCATGCCCCACCAATTAATTAACAATTAAGTGGCAAGTAATTCATGACCAAAGGGACAGCCACTTCCCTTCCAGACCCATCGCGAGGGCGATTGATGCTTCGGAACACCGCGACCGTCGGGTTCATCATGAGCCACGCCTGCCCGCTGAAATGTGATTTCTGCTGCCACGACCGGCAAACCGTCGGCCCGGGCCGGGTCAGCCGAGCGGCGATGCTGGACGTGATGGCCCGGTTCGGGTTGGAACCAAGCGTCGTCCGCTTCGCCTTTTCCGGCGGCGAGCCCTTCCTCTACTACGACGACATCGTGGCGGCGCTGGCCGACGCGCGGTTGGCTGGCGTCGCGCAGCCGTTCAGCATCGTCACCTCCGCCCACTGGGCGGGGGGTCGCAGGACGCGGGACTGGTTGGCGCGCCTGTGCGCCCTCGGGATGGACCGGATCGACATCAGCTACGACACCGAGCACGCGCGCTGGGTCACCCCCGGCCAGGTGAGGGAGGTCGGCTTGGCGGCGCGGGAGCTGGGCGCCAGGGTCGAGGTCCACGCCAATTTCTGGGATCGGGCCGAGCGGGTCCAGGAACTGCTGCCGGACGTGGAGCAATGGGCCGACCAGGTCTATACCCGGTGGGTCGTCCGGGCCGGGCGCGCCGCCCGGTCCGGGAGACGCGCCAACCACCATGTCCCGGAGCAGGCCAAGTACAGTTGTGGCCAGCCCGCGCACTATGCCATCTCCGTGTTCCCAGACGGCGAGGCCTACCCTTGCTGTTCCGGCGACTTCAACCAGTCGGCCAAGCTTTCCTGCGGCAACGTGAACAAGGACTCGGCAGGCGAGATCCTGGCCACAGCCTACGCCAACTTCCACGTCCGCATGGTGAAGGAGTTCGGGTGGGGCGTCCTGTTCGACGTGGTCCGGCGCGACTTCCCCGAGTTGGCATCCAGGCTGCCGGATTTCGCCGACGCCGACGGCCCCTGCGAGGTCTGCCGCGACCTCAACACGCGCCTGAAGGAGGAACTTCGCCCCGTCTATGCCCGGATCGAGGCCCAGTACCTGTCGGTGATGGGAGGCGCGGCGGGCCTGGAGGCCGACGAGGCGGCGCGACGGGCGTTCTACGCGGGCCGCGGGGTCCGGCCGTGATGGGCGTGCCCGCCGACCTCGCCTTCGCGAACCCCGGCGTGGTCGCGGCCACGGAGTTCGCCCTGCGCCTTGGGCTCCGGGTCACCCGCAGGGCGGTCTGGGAGGCGTTCGCCGCCCTGCCCGCCTATCCCGCGGTCCGCTTGGCGGAGGTCCAGGAGGTCTTCGACCGTTGGGGCATCCCCTGCGTCGCGTTCCAACCGGGCTGGGAGGCGCTGCCGGGCCTCCGCCTGCCACTGATGGCGTCCATCGACGGGGAGGCCCTTGGCGGCGCCGCGGGGCGGCTGCCGGTCGTCATAACAGCCGTCGGCGCGGACATGGTCGACTTCTTCCATCCCGCGCGGGGGGCGTGCCGGGTGGCGGCAGGTCGGTTCCGCGCCGCCTGGAGCGGCATCCTGTTCGCGGCCGTGGCGGACGGCCATGTCCCCGACCCCGGCCACGATGCCGCGCTGCTGGCAGAGCGGCAGGAGATGGATGCCTACCGGGCGTCGGTCCGCCTGGTGCCGGGTTTCCTCACGCAGGCCGAGGCGTCGGCGCTGGTCGCCCATTGCGAACGGCAGGCCGGGTTCCGGCGCAGCCTCGTGGCGCGCCACGGCGACCCCGCGGCGGGCCTTTCCGTCTCGGGGATGCGGACGAGCAGCACGGCGGTCCTGCGTGAGCGGTCGGACCCGCTGCCGGCCCTCGTCTACGCCCGGGTGGCGGCGCTGGCCGGCGTGGCGCCGGCCGACGTCGAGGACCTGCAGTGCACGCGCTATGCCCCGGGCGAGTCGTTCGACGCGCACGTGGACGGCATGGGCCGCGTCCACACGGTGCTTGTCTACCTCAACGACGGCTTCGCGGGCGGGGAGACGGCATTCCCCGACATCGGCCTGGCTGTGCCGCCGCGGGCCGGGACGGCGCTGGTCTTCCGCAACCTGGACGGGGCGGGGCGGGCCATCCCCTGGTCCCGCCATGCCGGGCTGCCGTGCGAGGGGGGGACCAAGTACGTCTGCAACGCCTGGGTCCGGGGCGACGCCCCGGCCTGACCCCCCACGCGCGGCGCTCACCAGGGCGGGGCGTGCGGGCGCAGCCTTTCCCGCCACCGCGCCCAGGCGAGCGCCGCGAGCTGCTGGCGGAGCGGCCGGCGCAACGTGCCGG
>MOEB01000134.1 GCA_001939945.1 Aerophototrophica crusticola
GGGAGAGGGGACGGGACGGCGCCGTTCGGCCAAATGGGGTGACGACGGTGTGACGGGGTGCTGCGGGCCCAAGCGGTGCAAGTCACAGGCGTTCTCCTCACTTGCCGCCGCAGGCGTCCTGCTCGTTGGAGCCGACGAAGGGGTTGAAGGGGCAGCTCACATAGCGCAGGCGGGCGCTGCCGTTGCCGACGGGGATCACCACCTGGTCCGCGCGCAGGTTGGCCGGCGCGTTGTTCAGGTTGCCCAGGGCCGCACCCGTGCGGTGGACGCCCAGGAAGCTGATCATGTCGTCCTGGTCGATGCCGTCACCGGACACGCCGATGGCCCCCACCAGCACGTTGCCGCGGTAGATGGGCACGGCGCCGGGGAAGATCTGCAAGCCGTTCTGCAACCGGTTCTGCGCCGGCACCGCCCCGGCCACGTCGGGCAGGAAGCTGCACCGGGGGGCGGTGTCCGTGGGCGACAGGCCGAGGACGAAGGCCGCGTGCTCCAGCAGGTTCTGCCGGATCAGGCTTTCCTGGAGGCCGGTGGCAAACGGGCTCCACTCCGTGATCGGGCGGGAGAGGGGGCCGTTGGCGGTGTTGAGCTGGCCGTCCGGGTAATAGGGCCGGGCGATGTTGCCGATGGACCGGTTGGCGAAGGCGATGGCGCCGGACAGGCCCTGGGGGTTGTTCAGGAAGCTGGTGGTGGCGGGGCCGTGGGCCCGCACCTCCGCCCCGTCGGTGCCGCCGGCGGCGGCCAGGTCGGCACCCGCCCGGGCGTTGGAGAAGAAGGCGGCCGAGCGCGCCTTCTGCAAGGACACGTCGGTGCCGAACATGGGCGCGTCCGGCCCGCGCACCACGCCCAGCACGGCGCCATGCGTGTCCACCACGCTGATGGTCACCTGGGCCCGGCTGTTCAGGGGCTGGCGGATCTGGGCGCGGGCGGCGGTCATCACGCCGAACGCCTCCTCCAGCAGGCGCTTGACCTCCGCCGCGGTCAGGGGCGTGCGGCCGGCGCCGGCGTCCGTGCCGGCGACGGGCGGGTAGCGGTTGTTGCCGTTGCCGTCGGTCAGCACATAGATGGCGCTGTTCGCATACTCCGCCGCGCGGGCGGCGCGGAAGCCCGACGCCTCCGCCCCGTAGGGCGTGCCGGACAGCAGGGCGGGGGCGCCCGTCTCCGCGTAATAGCCACGGACGGCGATGAGCGCCCCCTCCGCCCCGTTGACGGCGGAGAAGGCCGGGGCGGCGGCGGGGTTGCTCTGGAGCGACTCCGCCTCCCGGTCCACGTAGCGCAGGGTGGTGCCGTCCACGCTGATCCGGTTGGCGCGGATGTCCACGGGGGCCGCGAAGCCGCTGCTGCCGGCGACGGCCACCAGCTCATCCACCGACGTGTCCACGTCCAGGATGTTGGGGTCGATGCCATAGTCGGCGTCCGCCTCCACCCCGATGCCGCCCACCACCACGCCGCCCTTGTAGAGCGGCAGGCCGCCGGGGTCGCCGGCGAGGCCGAGGGGCGAGCGCTTCGGCCCGATGGCGGGGCCGCCGGGGCTGTAGCGGGTGGCCAGGTCGGAGCAGGGGAGCTGGCTGAACTGCACGCCGAACAGGGGGCCGGACTCCAGCCCCGCCGCCACGCTGCCCGGCGGGAAGCTCTGCTGCACGATCATGCTGGCCGTGCGGCTGGAGAAGGCGTTGCCCGACGAGGACAGGTAGGCGCCGGTGATGGCCTTGGCGATGGCCGCGCCGGCCCGCGGCACGTCCAGGTTCTGCAGGCCCACGTTGCGCGCCGGGGCGCCGGGGCCGGGGCGCACCTTCACGAAGGGGGTGGCGCCGGTCATCTGGAAGACGCCCAGCACGTTGCCCACCCGGTCCACCACCGCGATGGTGCCCTTGAGGCCGCGGGCCTTCGCCTCTGCCACCGCCTGGGCGATGACCTGCCCGACCTCCGCCGCGGTCAGCGCCTGCTGGGCGGGGACGTCCAGGGGGGTGGTGGGGGTGGGCGGGGGATTCGACGGCGGCGTGGGGTTGGACGGGGCCGGGTCCGTCCCGCCGTCGCCCCCGCCGCCGCAGGCCGTGAGGCCGAGGGAGAGGACCAGCGCCAGGGCCGTCAGGGTCTTGGTCCGCATCAGCGCTGCTCCACCATGAATTCGCCCGTCAGGTCACCGGAGGCGGTGCGGGCCAGCACCACCACGGTCAGCGGCAGGGAGGCGCCGGCCAGCGATTCGTCCAGGATCTTGAAGGTGAGCTGCCCGCCCTCAGGCCGCGCGCCCGTGTCGGCCAGCCGCGCCGGGTCCCGGTCCCAGGGGATGAAGAAGCCGTCCGCCGTGCGCTGGAGCAGGCGGTTGGTGCCATGCTCCCGCAGGATCACGTGGGTGGAGAGGACCGGCTGGGCCGGGGCCTGGACCGTCACCCTTATGTCGCCGCCCGCGGCCACCGAGGCCAGGCGGGTGCCGGGGGCGCCCAGGGCGGGGGATGGGGCGGGGCCAGCCGCCAGGGCCGGGCCTGCCAGCAAGGCGGCTGCCAGCAGGCATGCGGCCAGCCCCGTCCCGCGCGGGGCGCGCACGGCGCTGCCCGGGCCTTTCCTGCGGTCCGACATCATCCCCCTCCCCCCGACGGCTAGTGCCGACGTATGACTACCCCATCCGTGGGGATATTATCGGAGCGGATGAAGTAATGAAAGCGGTCCGCTATGACCTATGGCAGGTTGGTAGGGTGGATCGCCGAAGGACAGGGGCTGGCGCGCATGGGGATGGTCTGGTTCTGGGTGGGGGCGACGGTGCTGACCCTTGCCTGCCTTCTGCCGCTGCTGCGCGTATTGCTGAGGCCGCCTGTGCCCGCGGGCGGGACGGCGGACTTCACGGACGGGATTTACCGCGCGCAACTGGCGGAGATCGACCGCGATCTGGCCCGCGGCGTGCTGGAGCGGGCGCAGTATGACAATGCGCGGGCCGAGATCGGCCGCCGCCTGCTGGCCGCCCAGCGGGGCACCGGGGGCGACTCGGGCCTGACCGCCCGGCGCAGCCCGCGGATGGCCACCGCCCTGGCCCTGCTGCTGCCGGCGGGGGCGGTGGCGACCTATTTGGCGCTGGGCAGCCTGGACGCCATGACAGTGCCGACGCACCTGGCCGACAGCAGCGCGGGTGAGCGGCAGCACATGGAACAGTCCGCCGCCAGCCTGGCCCAGAAGCTGGCCGCCAACCCCAACGATGTGGACGGCTGGCGCCTGCTGGCCCGCACCTATGGCATGCTGCGCAACCATGGGGCGGAGGCGGAGGCCTATGCGAGGGCCGTGGCCCTGGCGCCCGGCGACCCGGCCCTGCTGGGCGGGCAGGCGGAGGCGCTGACCAACGCCGCCGGCGGCATCGTCACGCCCCAGGCGCTGGGCCTGTTCACCCAGGCGCTGGAGCGGGACCCGGCCGACCCGCGGGCCCGGTACTTCCTGGCGCTGGCCCGCCAGCAGGCGGGGGACCTGCGCGGCGCGCTGGAGCGCTGGCAGGCCCTGCTGAAGGACAGCCCGGCGGACGCCCCCTGGGTGCCGCATGTGCGCCAGGACATCGCCAACGCGGCCCGGCAACTCAACCTCGACCCCGCCGCGGTGACGCCGGAGCCGCTGGGTGCCCTGGCGCGGGCCGAGCCGCCGCCCGCGGCCCCCCAGCCGGCACCGGGCGCCGTGGCCCCCACCCTCAGCGCCGACCAGATGCGCGACGTGATGGCTCTGCCTGAGGCCGAGCGGAAACAGGTGATCGAGGGGATGGTGGGCCGCCTCGCCGCCCGCTTGGCGGAGAACCCGGACGATCCCGCCGGCTGGCGCCGGCTGGCCCAGGCCTACCGGGTGCTGGGGCAGGAGGAGAAGGCGCGGGAGGCGGAGGCCAACGCCATCCGCAACGCCGTGCCC
>MOEB01000135.1 GCA_001939945.1 Aerophototrophica crusticola
GCGGCGGGGACGGGGATGCGGCCCCTGCCCGACGCGGACACCGCCCCGTCGGGCGCCCTGGACGCGGAGGGGCACCGCCCGGTGCTGCACCGGACCGGCCTGCCCCGCTGACCGGGGCGGCGGTCAGAACCGGAGGGACACGCCGCCCACCAGGGCGTGGGAGCGGACGCGGGTGCGGGCCACGATGTCGCCGGAGGCCAGCGGCCCGCGCCGCACGCTGCCCGCCACCTCCTCCGCCGTGACGCGGAGGGTGCGGTACTCCAGGAAGGGGGCGGCCCAGTCCACGGCCTGCCAGGCCACGCCCAGGTGCGCGGTGAGGCCCAGGTCCGCGTCCGGGTCGCTGCTGGTGAACAGCAGGGCGGGCCCCGCCCCGGCATAGGCCTCCACCCCGCCGGGGACCGGGGCGGGCAGGGTGGCGCGCAGGCGCAGGGTGGCGGCGGCGACCACGGTGGCCGGGATCCTCAGCCGCGGCAGGGCGATGCCCTCCGCCAGGCCCGCGGCCAGTTCCAGGGGGGCCTCGAACACCTCGCCGCCCAGGGTGGCACTGGCCTCGCCCCGCACCCGCTGGGCCTTGACGTCCGGGGCGAAGCGGGCGGCCTCCAGCGCCAGGCCCAGCCAGGGCAGCCCGTCCAGCCAATGGCCGGCCCGCAGGCCGTAGGTGGCGAAGCCGTCGGTCGAGACCTCGTCCAGCCGCGCGCGCACCTCCACCCCGCCGGGGGCCCGGGGGCCGAGGCGGGGCTGCGCGGCACGCAGGTGCAGGGCCGAGTCCTCCACCCAGCCGTGCCCGGCGAACAGGTCCAGGTGCCACCCGGCAAGGGCCGGCGCGGGGGTGGCGAGCGCCAGCGCCGCCAGGCAGGGCAGGGCGGCGCGGCGCCGGTTCTTCCGTGGGGTCATGCTTGTCCGGTGGTCCGATGGCTTGGCAGGAAGCAGGGGCAACGCCGCGTGCCGGCCAAAGGTCCCGCCCGTCGCGGCGGCCAGCCCTGTGCCGACGCCTGTGCACGCCACGGGTGGCCGCGCTATGCTGCGCCGGACAGGCCACACCGGGCCGCCCCCCCATGCCGGTCCACCCATGCTGATCCACCACGGCGACGCGCGCACCAAGACATCCGACCGGCTGCTGGCCTGGTCCCTGGCCGGGATCGCCGGCGCCGTGAACGCCGCCGGCCTGCACGCGGCGGGGCGGTACGTGTCCCACATGACCGGCACCGTGGCCGGGCTGGCGGACCAGGTGGCGGAGGGGGACCTGGGCGGGGCCGGCATCTCCGCCTGCATCCTGGGCATGTTCGTGCTGGGGGCGGCCCTGTCGGCCCTGCTGGTGGGGGTGGGCCAGCGGCGGGGCCTGCGCGGCATCTATGCCTTCAACGTGCTGGCGGAGGGGCTGCTGCTGGCCGCCCTGGCCGTGGCGGACTTGCTGGTGGCGGGGCCCTGGCGGGGGCCGCTGCTGCTGTCGGGCCTGGCCTTCCTGATGGGCTTCCAGAACGCCATCGTCACCCGCCTGTCCGGCGCGCGCATCCGCACCACCCACGTCACCGGCATGGTCACCGACATCGGGATCGAGCTGGGCCACCTGATGGACCGGGCGCTGCGGCGCGACGGGACCGGCGGCCCGGACCGGGACAAGCTGGCCCTGCACATGCCCACGGTCCTGAGCTTCCTGGTGGGCGGGATCTGCGGCGCCGCCGGGTACCGCGCCTGGGGGCCGCTGTCCCTGCTGGCCCCGGCGGCCTGCCTGATGGCCCTGGCGCTGCGCGGGCTGGTGGCCGCCCCCGCGGTGCCCCCGGGCAAGGGCTAGACCCGTTTCCCGCAGGCTGGAAACGCGTCTAGCCCTTCCTTTTTCCTCAAGCGCCCCCGGATCGGGGGCCGGGGCAGGCTCCGCCGGAGCGTGTTCACGGCCTGAGTAAACCGCCCCCGCTCAGTCGCCGGCACGGGGGAAGCGGGCGTTGTCGTTGTCCAGCAGGCGGGTGGCCCGGGCCAGCAGGGCCTGCGCCTTCTCCCGGTCTCCCGCCTCCAGGGCCTTCGCGGCATCCCGCGCCAGGGCCTCCACCCGGCCCTGCACCTGGGCGCTGGAGGACAGCCGCGCCTCCTCGGCCGCGGCGGCGATCTGGGCGGGGAGGGCGTGGGCCGGCATGGCCGGGGCCGGCGTGGGCACGCCCAGGGCTGTGGCCGCCAGCAGGGCGGCGCGAAGCATCGTGGTGCTCATGGCTGTGTTCCCTTGTCCTTCGCGGCGCCCCCGGGATGGGCGCGCCGCCGTCACGGGTGGGCCCGGCCTCAGCGCCGGGTCACCACCACCTCCAGGTACTCGCTCGGCGCCGCCAGGGTGGCATCGCCGGACCGGTTGAAGCGCGCCGCCAGGGCCAGCAGGTCCCGCTCCAGCGCCGCCTGCCCGTCCGCCGGCAGGGCGGCGAAGGCCTTCAGCACGGGGCCGTAGTAGGTGCGGAAGATTTCCAGCAGGTGCGCCGGGGAGCGGTAGCGGAAGGTGAAGTGGCGCCGCGTCGCCTCGATCCTGGCGGCCTTGTCGCCGAACAGGGCGGCCAGGTGCGCCTCGGTCCCCCACAGGGCGGGAGAGCGGGCGCCCGCCGGGGGCGGCAGGTGGGCGCCGATGGCCTTGAAGACCTGGCCGATGAAGCCGTCCGGCGTCCAGTTGGCCAGGCCGATCCTCCCGCCGGGCCGGCAGACCCGCGCCAGCTCCGCCGCCGCGCGGCCATGGTCGGGGGTGAACATGACGCCGAAGGTGGAGACCACGGCGTCGAAGCTGGCCTCGGGGAAGGGCAGGTCCTCGGCGTCCGCCTCCTGGAAGGCCATGGCCAGGCCGTCCGCCGCGGCGCGGGCGCGGGCCCGGTCCAGCAGGGCGGGCACATAGTCGGTGGCGACCACGTCGCACCAGCGCCGCGCCGCCGCCAGGGCCACGTTGCCGTTGCCGGCGGCCACGTCCAGCACCCGCTGCCCGGCATGCAGGTCCATGGCCTCGCACAGCTGCTCCCCCACGACCTGGAGGGTGCTGCCCACCAAGGCATAGTCGCCCGAGGACCAGGCGGCGTGCTGCCTGGCCTTCAACGCGACCATGTCCGGGGTGGTGCCCAGTTTGGTTGAGGTATCCGTCATCGCTGTCTCTCCCGGGGGCGTTTGCTGCTAGCCTGCGGGTCCGGCCCCCCGTGTCGCCGCAGACCCGGGGGCACCCTAGGGGCCGGGCATGGGGGCAGGCGTGGGAAGCGCCGTGGGAAATGCCGGGGAAACCGTCGGGCCGGGGGGCGGCGCGCCGCTTCGCCTGCGCCTGCTGGGCCGGCTCGCCCTGTCCCGCGGCGGGGAGGAGGTGGCGCTCCCCGCCTCCCGCAAGGTGCGCGCCCTGCTGGGCTACCTGGCCATGGCGGGGGCGCCGGTGCCCCGGTCGCGGCTGTGCGAGCTGCTGTGGGACGTGCCCAACGACCCGCGGGGGGAACTGCGCTGGAGCCTGAGCAAGCTGCGCGGGCTGGTGGACGCGCCCGGGTGCCGGCGGGTGGAGGCCACGGGCGACACGGTGCGGCTGGACCTGTCGGGCTGCGCCGTGGACGCGGCGGAGGTGGCCGCGGCGCTGGAAGGCGGGGCGGCCATGCCGGGCCTGGACGGGGCGCGGGCGCTGGCGGCCCGCTTCGCCGGGGATTTCCTGGAAGGGCTGGAGCTGGAGCGCTGCCCGGCCCTGTCCGCCTGGCTGGCGGCGGAGCGGCGGCGCTTCCGGGACTTGCGGGCCGCCCTGCTGGCACGGCTGGCGGCGGAGGCCGCCGGGGCGGAGGCCCAGGCGCACCTGGCGGCCTGGCTGGCGCTGGAGCCGTTCGAGCTGCGCGCCCACCGG
>MOEB01000136.1 GCA_001939945.1 Aerophototrophica crusticola
AGCTGTTCGGGGGCGGGCTGGGCGGGGTGGCGCAGGAGGCCACGCAGCGGGTGCAGTGGGCGATGCAGGCGGCGGACCGGGCGCTGGCCCTGGCGCGGCAGGCGCGGCAGATCGAGAACGAGGCGCGGATGCTGGCCATGGGGCGGCACGACACGGCGGCGCTGGTGGCGCGCGGCATCCGCGAGGCGCGGGCGCTGTCGACCTCGGTGGGCCGGGTGGTCTGGGACGTGGCCGGGGCGAGCGCCGACTTCGAGGCCACCTACCCGGCGCGCCTGCCGCCGATGACCATGGCCGAGCTGCTGGCCTTCCGGCGGGAGCAGGAGTGGCTGGCGCGCGAGGCGAGCCGGAACAGCAAGGTGAGCTCGGCGGCGATGATGGCGCAGATGGAGGCCACGGCCGGGCGGGCGGCGGCGCTGCTGGCGGCGGGCAAGGCCTGCGGGGGCCAGACCTGCGCGATCGACGTCATGGCCCAGGTGGCGGCGCTCGGCGCCGAGACCCAGGCGCAACACCTCATGCTCGGTGCCGCCCACGCCAGGGCCGTCGAGGGATGGTCGGACTACGTGGCCGGTGGCGCGGAGCGTGCCGCCCGCTTCGAGGAGGAGTTCCACGGGTCAGCTGCCGCCGTAGCCGATTCCGGCATGTAGGAGGCTGCCATGGACGCGATCTTCCTCACAGACATGCTCACCCAGTTCAAGGCCACGATAGGAGGGGCATTCGCCGGCTTGGCTGGTCAAGTCACCACGTTCCTGAGTGTCGCCGTGCTGTTATCGTGGTCCCTGGCCGTTTCATTCTGGGTCCTCGAGGGCTGCCCGGGGCACCATGTCCCCCTCCTCCGCAAGTTCATGCTGATCGTGGCGGTGACTTGGCTCGTCCAGCGCCTTCCGGGCATGGCCGTGCCGCTCATGGAGGCGGCTGCCAATACGGGCCGGGGCCTCGTCCCGGGTGGAGCATTCGACCTATCTAACCCGGGTGAGATTGCCGCCTTCGGCCTCGTGGCAGCGAAGCCGCTTTGGATCGCCATTAAAGCTGCAAGCGGTTTCCCCGAAATCTTTCGGAACGCCGCGGATGTGGTCTTCTTATTGATCGCTTGGCTTACCGTGTTAGCCACGTTCCTCGTCGTGGCCCTCTGCGTGTTGTTCGCCTGGATCGAGTGGGGCCTGCTTTCCGCAGCGGTTTTCATCCTGCTGCCGCTGGCTGTCCTGGGGCCCACGAACTTCGCAGCCGAACGGGCGGTGGGCTACGTGGCCGCGACTGCGGTCAAGTTCCTCGTCCTGGGGAGCATCGTCACCTTCACCGGCTATTTTCTCGCCAACGTCGGCTTTGCCAACCCGGAAAGTCCCAAGTTCGCCGAAACATTCGGGGTGATGGGAATTTGTCTTGCCTGTCTGGTCGCAGCCGTCAAGGCACCTGCAGCCGCTGCAGGGCTCGTGAACGGCGGACCGGCTCTCGGCGGGGCAGAAGCGATGGCGACCATAGCGCAAGCTGGCAAGCTCGCCGTAGCAGGGGCCGCGGTGACGGCTGGTGGTGGGTTGGGGGCCACAGGTGCAGCAGTGGGCCTTGCCGGACGCGGAGCCGTAGCAGCCCGATTGCCCGGTGGCTTGGCAGCTGAGCGTCTCGGAAACGGGTTGCTGCACGCCGGGATAAACTCCGCACGGATTGGCACGGGGCGGCGAGCGGTCGGCAGCCCTGCCGGTGAGGCCCCGATGTCGGCGAGCCAGAGGCGGACGCTNCGCCTACGACCGCAACATGACCCACGACCAGGCCGCCCGCGAGATCCGCCGCCTCCTCGGCCGTGACGCGCCGGGCGCCCAGCCCCCGCCACCTGCCGGGTGGGGCGGGGGCGGGTCCTCCTGGGACGGGCCGCCGACCGACCGGCAGCTGGCCGTCCTCCGGCAGCATGGCGTCGACCCGGGGAGCATGACCCGTGGCCAGGCGTCGGCCCGTATCCAGGGGCTCGGCTACGACGAGAGCTGGTGGCACGGCGACGGCCGCCGCGCCGCCGGCGAATAGGGAGGGCAAGCCATGCCGATGACGATGGTCCCGCGGGCCTCCGACCCGCCCCCGGCGGCGGAGCCGCCCAGCAGCCGCTACACCGCCGCCATGGCCGCCCGCAGCAGCCGCGAGGCCGGCATGCTCCGCGCCATGCGGCTCTGCCAGGCCGCCGCCCTCGCCATGGGCGCCTGGGCCGCCCTGATGACCTGGGACAACCTCCAGATGTCGCGCAACCACGCCCGCATCGCCGAGCACAAGCCCGTCTACGTGCTCGAGAAGAACCCCGACGGCCACCAGAGCCTCGTCTTGCTCGACAACACCGTCGACGTCGCCAAGGGCGCCCGCGTCGCGGCCGTGGGCTGGTTCGTGCGCTGGACCCGCGCCGTGGGCATCGACCCCGTCACCACCAAGCGCGACCGCGACGCCGCCCTCGCCCGCGTCAACAACCGCGCCGTCCAGGAGAAGTGGGCCGCCGAGGTGGCGCTCGCACCCAAGGCCGCCGAGGGCTGGACCCGCGAGGTGGAGGTCGGCGACGTGGTCGAGCAGGCCTTCGACCCCGCCCGCAAGGCCACCACCTTCCTGGTGCGCTGGAAGGAGCGCACCTACAGGGACTACCGCCTGCAGCACGAGGCCGAGATGCTGGGCACCGTGGTCACCTTCGACCAGGCGCCCCGGGCCGGCGCCCTCGACGGCGTCAACGTCGCCGCCTACTCCTGGGGGGGCTGAGCCATGCGCCCCAGCCCCACCCTCCCGGCCCTCGCCGCCCTGGCCCTGGCCGCCTGCGCCGCCGAGCCCGGCGCCCCCGCGCCCGAGCCTACCCGGTTCGTCGAGCCGCCGCCGGCGCCGGCGCCCGCCTACCGGCCGGTGTCCCTGCCGGCCCCGGCGCGCGACCCGCCCCCGCCGGACGCCGAGCGGCACGGCCCCAGCCCCACGCCCGCGCAGGTCCGGGCCCTGGTGGACGGGGCCAAGGCCCGCTCGCTCGACCTGCCCACGCCCGAGTGCTTCAAGGGCAAGGCCTGCGAGTACTGGTACGACCCCGAGCAGCACTACCTGGTCTACATGGCCGTGCTCAACCAGACCCTGGTGCGCATGGAGCCCGGCGAGACGGTGCTGGACGTGATCGCGCCCGGCACCACCGTGCTGATCCCGCACGAGCGCTTCCACTTCGGCTCCGGCGCGGGCCGCACCGAGCTCGTGGCCTTCATGCCGCGCCAGGCCGGGCTGGTGCAGCAGCTCAGCATCCTCACCGACCGGCGCAAGTACGACCTGCAGGTCGAGACCTTCACCCGGACCCACCATGTCGAGGTGCGCTGGCGCTATGTGGAGGACTACGTGCGCCAGGCCGCGGGCGCGGGGGCGCGGGACGGCGGCCCGGCCGCGCCCGCCGACCGGGTGACCGGGATGGCGCCGCGGGACCGGCACTGCGGCTACCAGCTGTACGGGGCGACGCCGCGCTGGCGGCCGACGCGGACGCCGGACGGGCAGCCGCCGGTGTGCGACGACGGCGAGGTCACGGTGGTGAACTTCCCCGTGGGCCTGGGCGCGATCGGGGCGCCGAACCTGTGGCGGGTCACGGCGGAGGGGGCGCGCACGCCGGTGCAGTACGGCAAGGTGAACTCCACCTACCGGGTGGCGGGGGTGCACCACCACCTGGTGCTGGAGCTCGACGGCGAGGTGGTCGAGCTGGTGCGCGAGGGGGACGGGAAGGCGGGTGCGCCGTGACCGCGCGGCTGCCGGACCCGCCCGGGGAGGCGCCGGCCGCGCTGGGCGGGCGGAAGGCGGTGGCCACGTCGGGCCTGCACGTGGGCCGGGTGCTGCTGGCCGGGGC
>MOEB01000137.1 GCA_001939945.1 Aerophototrophica crusticola
CAGCCCCCCTTGGCCGTGTCGGAATCCTCCGCCCCCTTGGGACGGCGGCGGGGGACGGGTGTGCCGTTGGCCTCGGTCTCGTCCTCCAGGCCCAGGCCGGTTGCCGGGTGGGCAGGATGCCGGCCGGGCGCGGTGCCCGGTGGCGGGTGCCCGGCTTCCGCAGGAGCGTCGATCGCTTCGGACATCTTCCCCCCCTTTGTCACCACCCGGCAGGGCCTTGTCCACGCGGCCGCCCGGGTGTTTCCTGGCAGGTGGACCTTCCCGGACTCCAGGGAAAGATCCCGGCGGCGTGGGACGCGGAATAGTCGCCCCTACGATTATGCCCGCTCGCCGCGGCGCGCGGATGGTGCTCCGCTGGGGACGCCGCCCGGCACTGGGCGGGGGAGGATACCATGGTCCCGCGCACGACCAAATCGACCATCAGCTTCGGCCACCCCTTCACCCTGGAAGGCGACGGCCCCTGGCCGGCCGGCCTGTACGAGCTGGAGGTCGACGAGGAGCCCCTGGCCACGGACGGGCAGCAACAGGGCTGGCGCCGTGTCGCCACCATCCTGCATGTCCCCGGCCCCAGGCCGGGAGAGAGGCAGGCATTGCGGGTGGACCCCGCCACCCTCGCCGCGGCCATGGCCGCCGACGCGGCTGCGACGGGCGGGCCGCCCCCGGCCGCGCCGACCCCGGCCGCGGCACCCGCGGTGACGGCGCCGATGGGGGAGGAGCAGCGGGAGCGGGCATGGCTCACGCCGCCGGTGCTGGTGCCCCTGGCCGTCCTGGTCGGCGCGGCCCTGTCCGCCATGTTCGGCCCCTTCGGCCGCTGAGGGGGTCAATAGGGGGAGGGCATCGCCTGCAGGGCGAGGGACGCCGCGTCATACTCGTCCACCTCGCGGTCATGCATGGCGCGGAGGCGGGCGTACTCGGGCTGGTCGCCCACCGCGGCCTGCAAGGCCTTGGACAGGTTCTCCAGCCGCTCGCGCGAGCGCTGCAGCCTGGCCTCCGCCACCGCCATCTCCTTCCGCGCCTGGGCCGCGGACGTCTTCGTGACGGCGGCGTTGCCCGCCCCTTCCGCCACCGTCCCGGCAAATGGGAGGACCGCCAGCGCGACCGCCAGCGCCAGCGCCGCCCCCGGCCGGGGCTGCGCGCGGGTTGGCGCAAGGGCGCGGCCGGCACCGCCGCGCGGGTGCCCCGACATACCGGTATCCATGGATGGCTTCCTTGTGGTGGTGCCGCGCCCGGGACAGGTGCCAGGCGCCCAGGCCCGGCCCCGGGCCTGCCGGTTCCCCGGGAAGCCCGTGCGATGCCGGCCCGCACCCTGCCACCATGCGCCCCCGGTCACCGCCAGGCAAGGGCGCATCATTGCCGCGGGGGCGTCAGCCGGCCGCGAACTCCAGCCACATGGCCCGCCAGTGGCAGGCCGCCGCGGCGAGGACGAAGGCATGCCAGGCGGCGTTGTGGAAGCGCAGCCGCGTTGCCAGGTGGAACCCCACCCCCGCGGTGTAGAGCAAGCCACCGGCCAGCACCCACCAGCCCGTGTCCGGGCGCAACGCCCCTGCCAGCCAGGGCAGCGCCGGCAACCCCACCCAGCCGAGCCCCAGGTAGAGCCCCAGCCCCAGGCGCTCCCGGCGGCGCGGCGCGGCCAGCTTCAACCAGATCCCCGCGAGGGCGACGGCCCATACCGCCGCGCACAAGGCAGCCCCCGCCGGATCCGGCAGCCGTAGGGCGAGCAGCGGCGTGTATGTCCCGGCGATCGCCGCGAAGACCATGGCATGATCCAGGCGGCGGAGGCGCTCCTTGCCCGGGCCGGGCGGGGCGAGGTTGTAGGCGGCGGAGGCGGCAACCATGCCCGCCATGCCCAGGGCATAGGCGCCGATGGCAAGGGTTGTCCACACGCCCGCCCCGTCCGGCAGTCCCAGCAGGAGCCACGCCCCCGCGAACGGCACCGCCAGCAGGCCGGCGGCATGGACGGCGGCGTCCGCCGCCCGCTCGTCCCGGCGGTAGGTTGGGAAATGGTGCCCCGTCCCCGGCACACCGGACATCGGCGCCTCCCGACACACGCGGACCGGCCGGCAGCATGCCGCCAGGCGGTTCCCCTGGCAAGGCCAGGCGAGCACGAAGGAATCCGGGAAGATTACTGTGCCGCTCGGAATCTCCATTGAAAGATAGGGAAATACCCACCATCTGCCACGATATCGAAGTAGCTTGCGATCAAGACATCCTCGGCACCGGGTGCGCCGGCTATTTTTTCCGACGCGCCGGGACGATGACGTTTTTTGCCAGGAAATATTGACGTTGGGGGAAAGCGCCCTGGCCCTTTGTGCCGCAAGACCCGCAGCGCCGACCGTGGCTTGGGCCCACCTCCCCCGCCTGAACGCCGGCTACCGGCAGCAATCCCTTAGAGAAGGAGGCCACCATGGTCCCCCACAGGTTCAAGGTCGGACAGGATCTTGCCTTCAACGCCAGCCGCGCCGAGTACGAGAAGGTCACGGGCCTTTACGAGGTCACCCGCCTGCTGCCCAGCGATGGGGCGGAGCTGCAGTACCGTATCCGCAACAAGGGTGGCGGGCAGGAGAGGGTCGTGCGCGAGAGCCAGTTGCGCCATCCCTGACCCTGGGCTTCCGCCCGGCGCGGAAGAGCCGTCCCGCACCCGTTTGCCGGGTCGGACGCGGGGTGCCCCACCCCCATATCAGAGTGGTCGGCACGCGAGAGGGAAACCATGACCAGGACTTCCGGCCAGGACCCGTCCCCGGCCCCCGCAGGTGCCGGGGAGGAGAAGGCGCTCCGCTTGGCGACGGAACTTTATGACGCCAGCAACACCTCACGCACGCGCTTCGCGGACCGGGACCGCCCGGTCCGGGAGGCTTGGCTGCGGGAGGCGCGGCGGCGGCTTCGGGACGAGCCGCCGGAGCGGCCGTGACCGGTCAGGATGCCGCGCCCCGGTGTGGCCGGCGAGGAGGAAAGCATGGAAGGTGAACCCATTCCCCTGGACGGGCACCGGGGCATGGCGGCCCAGCGGGATACCGACAGCCGGCGGCTGGAGGCCGGGTTCCTGAGGGAACAGGCACTCCGCCTCGAACGGGAAGGCCGGTTGGAACAGGCGCTGCTGGCGTCGCCGGCCGTGACCTGGCAGGAAGCCGCGGAGAAGGCGTCATACCTGGTGGCCCTGTTCGGTGAGACCCCGGAAGGCCGGGACCCGCGGCGCCACCGGCTGGTCGAGGCCGTCCTGGACGACATCGCCCGGCTGGCAGGCGACACCGGCGACCCGTCCGGCCCCGCCGGCGGCGGGCGGCGATGACCTACACCCCACCTCACCAGCCCAGGAGGCATGGATGGACACCAGCGTGACGGACACCGGCACGGCGATCTTCCCCAACGACGACCCGGCCCGCCAGCTCACGGCATTGCGGCAGGACCTGGAGAGCTTCCAGCGCTCGCACCCCGGCGGGGTCATGGCGCGCCTGCTCGCCGGGCGCATCCTGGCGTTGGAGGAAGAAACGGCCAGCATGGGCGTGTTGGCAACGGAGCGGCGGCCGGGCGGTCGCGCCCGCCGGGCGTAACGGCGCGCCGCGGGCTCCTGCGCCTGCCGTCAAGAAGCCAAGCCCCAGAAAGGATACGACATGCCTGCCGCCTTGCAGGAAATCGCGCTGTTCGCCCTGTTGTTCATCGTCGTCGCGGTAGGCTTCGCCCTGCTTTGACAAGCGAACCCGTCGGCGCCCGTCATGACTG
>MOEB01000138.1 GCA_001939945.1 Aerophototrophica crusticola
ACCATCGAGTACGGCACGTCGTTGACGCGCGGCCAGAAGCGGGTGGAGGTGCTGAACCCCACCATCGTGCGGCCCTGGCCGCGGCAGGACGCGGTGCGGCCGGTGGCGATGGCCGGCGACGCGCAGGGGGCGAGCGGGCTGCCCGGCGAGGTGCGGGTGCCCTGGTTCCAGACCGGGCTGCTGGTGGCGGCCAGCACGGCCGTGGACCTGGCCGCGGCGGCACTCAGCGACGGCGGCACGCTGCTGGGGGCGCTGCTCGGGCGCAACCTGGACAGCCCGCTGGACAAGGCGGCCAAGGACCTGCTCGACCGCGCGCCGGTGGTGCGCCTCGACCCCGGCCAGCCGGTCACCATCTTCCTGCGCGGGGCCTTGCAGGCCGATGACTTTAGGCTTTCTGGGGTGGATTGAGGATTTACATAGAGAATAGTGCTTTCAATCCACGTGAGACCGGACAGTTCGACTTTGGCCGATAACCCCATGAACGGCCCAAGCCAAACCAAGGGGGTTCACATGCCTAGAAAATATATGGGGCGGGAGCAAAGACATATTCAGTCGATCCACGTCACGGGTATTCCCTACGACATTCCTGAAAAGATAAAGGCCGCACGGTTGCGGAACCTGCCACGTCGTTACTTGTGGCAATATTATGAAGATGCAATAACCGCGCTGCTGCGAGACCTGAATGGCGGGGCCACTGTGGAAGTAGTAGAAACAACGCGCAGAAGAAGACCGGTCCCGCTAAGGTTATGGCTGGATGAAGCGGTTGTCCGCGATGCGTCCAGCCGGGCTGTAGCTATGGGTTGGACCATGAGCGAATTTGTCCTGACAGCCCTTTCGAGGCAGGTAAAACATTGGGAAATCGCGGAGCGTGATGCTGCTAAGGCGATCTCTGTCGAAGAGGGAGAACCCTAAGTGATATCAGCGGTCGTTTGCTGATGGGGGCAAGCGCACCGCGGGACGCAACCTAAGACGTGGGGTCAGGGCCCTTGGTCGAGACAGTGCAATACCCGCCTGCAACGGTTTATCTTGGTCCTTCATTGGAAGCACGCGGTCCTTAACTTGCTGCCTGCCACCAAGGACCAAGTTGTAAACCCAGCGCGCGCCCCTCGCCGCAAAAACCAAAATCATTAGAGCATACAAGATGCTGACGGCGAGTTCTGCGCCCTCTTGGCCCAAAGCTGAGCTGAGCACCCCATGCAGCACCATGGTGCCGATCAAAAATGCAAGCAGGTAGAATCCGAAGCGATGCATCTCCGTGGTTCCATTCGGAACTCTAGGGATCCTATCTAGATCGCGCGAAGCGGCTGTTAATCCGTTTCGAACCCCTAGTGTATGGCCAGCGATGATCCGTTTGCCTAGCCAGCGACGTTTGGGAACAATGACGTTTAGATGACCCCTACGTGGCCCAACCGGCGACTGGGAAAATGGGGACCTGCTCATAATAGTAACAACATGCCGGCTAGGAGCCTGGATCTACCAAATCTTGGCGGGTTCGACATTGTGCAAGTTGCTTTCTGCAGGGTGCGAGAGGTGTATTCCTCTGGTGGGGGCTGCGGGGGTGAGGTGCCTCTGTTTTTTCTGTCGACCGCGAGGTGGCGCCCGCCGCACTGCGGTGCCGCATCGGTAGCGACGATTGGAGACCCCTCGGCGTGGGGCATTGTTCACGATACAGGGGGTCAGCGTGGGTACTCTGGCTTGACCGCTGCCTGTTTGCTTAATCCTTTGCGGCCCGCATATCGCTTCGTCATGTGCAAAAGCGACTACCAGTAGGCTAATCGTTGCTACTCTAAATCTTTGGCAGGCGAATCAACTAAACCCTGACACAGGTTACCAACAGCAGGAGGGCCGTTCCGCCAGGGGCGCCGGCACGCCCCATCCATCTTTACCGCGGCGGTCCGCAGGCGCCACGATTCCGGGGCCGCCTTGGCATACCCGCGTAACCGTCCGGATAGTGTGCCGCTGCCGGGACGGCGTGCTATGGACGGCAAGCCGCATACGAATGGATGCCAAGGAGGACACAAGCATGCCCAGGACCGGGAACCGCCTGGCCGAGGTGGCGGGCCGCTACGTGGCCGCCCGCCGCGCCGGGGCGCCGGACGTGGAGGAGCGCCTGGCGGAGCTGGAGGCCGCGCTGGCCGGGCCGGCGCCGGGCGCGGGGCCCCTGCAGGCCCTGACGCCGACGCAGCACAAAATCCTGGAGATGCTGGCGCACGGCGACGGCAACGCCGAGGTCGCCGGCGCGCTGGGCATCAGGCCGGGCACGCTGAAGGTGCACTGCACGGCCATGTTCAAGGCGCTGGGCGCCCGCAACCGGATGCAGGCGATCGACGCGTACTGGCGCGCCATGGGCGAGGCCCGCGGCGTCGAGGGCGCCATGGCCAGGCTGCCGAAGGTCCGCGCCCTCATCGCCGTGGGCGGGTAGGCTCGCGCGCCCAGCCCTCGTGCCGGGCCCGGCAGCGGCGGGACTGGACCGCAGGCGCGGCGCGGGCGAGGATCGTGCCTGTCAACGGCAAGGGCAGCGGCGGGCGGCATGCTCTGGGGGACGCCCACGATCTCACGGCCCTCCACGAGTTCATCCACCGTGTCTGCGACGACCACGGTCCCCTGCGGCCGGGCGTCGGCGAGTACGTCCTCGGCCTGGCCTACGACGTGCGCAAGGCCAAGGAGGGTGCCAGGCTGCGCAGGCAGGTCGCCGACCCTGCCGGCGGGAAGACGGCCGTGTACGGGGTGGAGGTCGTCTGGGTGCCCCTTCTGCTGCAGGCCGCCATCCTGCGCGGGGCCGCGGTGGGGGAGGCCCTGGCCGAGGGCTTCGGGGCGGTTGAGGCGGGCCTCATCCCGGGGGCGGCGAACAGGCTGCGCGGCGTCGACTGGGAAGGCGCAACCGCCAGGGCCGACACGCGCGCCGCCTATTTCCTGCCCGGGAACGGCAAGGCCTTCCGCAAGCGCAGCCTGCTGCCGGTCCTCCGGTCGCTGGACGGCATGCACGAGCGCCTGCACGAGATGGGCCTGGCGGTGCCTGGCCCCCGGGCGATCGCCCCCGGGGAGTTCCAGGCGCTCGTCGGGGCCGAGGACCAGATCCTCGGGGCCGCGGGGCTCTGACGGCCCGCGCCCCCCTCACAGCGGCGGGGCGTCGACGAAACCCAACGACCCGGTACCCAGCCCGGCAGGGCCGCCGAGGGCGGGTGCGAAGAGGCGCGCCGCCGCCGCGGCGGGCAGCGGCACGGCGGCCGGGCCGC
>MOEB01000139.1 GCA_001939945.1 Aerophototrophica crusticola
CGCGCCGAAGGCCAGGGCCAGGCGCTCGCGCAGCGTGGCCAGCCCCGTGCCGGTGCCGCCCGGGCCGGGCCGCAGGCCCAGCCCGCTGTCCTCGACCCGGACATGGCAGGTGCCGCCCCGGAGCTCGGCCCCGACGGTGACCTCGCCGCCTTCCTCGGCCGGGTCGATGCCGTGGCGGACCGCGTTCTCCACCAGCGTCAGCACGCTCATGGGCGGGCAGGCTATGGCGAGGCTGCCGGGTGCCGCCTCGACCCGGAAGGCCAGGCGGTNGGTAGGCCCCGACCAGCGCCAACTCGTCCCCCAGGGTCGCGTCCGCCCGGTCGAGGCGCGGCACGGCGGCGCGCAGGTATGCGACAAGGCTGTCCAGGACCGCCGGCGCCCGGGGGGAGCCCGCCTCCACCAGCACCCGCACGTTGGCCAGGGTGTTGAACAGGAAGTGCGGCTGGACCTGCGCCTGCAGGAGGGCGAGGCGCGCGTCGAGGGCCCGGCGCTCCAGCTCGCTGCGCTCGAGGGCGAAGGACAGCGCCTGGTCCCGGGCCAGGGCCTCCCGCTGCCGGACCAGCGCGCCGAGCGCGACCCAGGGGCCGACCAGCAGGCCGGCGGCGGTCATCAGCGCCAGGCCGGACAGCCGTGCCCGGTCCTCCCAGAGGGGCGGCCCCGCCTCCGGCGTGGACAGGACATAGATCGCCAGCACGGCCGGCGGCACGGAAAGGGCGACGGCCAGCACCTGCAGCACCCACCGGGCGGCCCAGCGGGGCAGGCGCGGCGGCCACTGCTCCCAGAAGCCGAAGGCCAGCAGCGCCAGGAACCCCACGGCCAGCAGCCGCCCCAGCAGCGCCAGCTGCCCGCTCTCCCAGGCCAGCCGCAGCGGCAGCCAGACCAGCAGCGCGGTGCCGGCCACCGTCAGCAGCCGCCGCCAGCCGAACGGCCGCGCCAGCCGCCGCGCCCAGCCCGGGGCCATCCCCGCCTCCCCCCACGCCCGGGTCCCGTCCGGCATGCCATCCCCCGCGGCAGGTCACAACCGGGGCAGCCACATGCCCAGGATGGCACCGAGGATACCACCGGCCGTGAGCAAAACCAGCACCGCCAGCAGCACCGCCATGGCCAGCCGTTGCGCCGCCGTGCCTGAGTCCTGTGCCCGGAAGTAGAGTTCCAACACGGCGAGCGGCACGAGGAACTGTCCGTGGCTCAGCGCCACCAGGAAGGGCCCGGTGAAGGTTGCCGGGTCGAACCCCACGGGTGCCCGGAAGGCGAGCAGCCACAGCATCAGGCCCACGCGGAAGAACCACACGCCGCTGACCGCGAGGAACAGGCGGAGGGCCCAACGGCGGTGCAGGTCGAGCCGGCGCGCGCGGGCATGGGACCACGCGAGGGCGGCGCAGGCCAGGATGGCGACGCCGTTCAGCACCGTGCCGGCCTGCATCAGCGGGCTGCCCACGGTGCCCCGCCAGGCGACCAGGGCGATGCCGCCCGCGGCCAGGACGGCGGCGGACAGCAGGTAGGCCCGCCCGACCCACCGGTGGAGGCCCGGCAGGCGGCGGCGCGCGACAGGGGCCAGTTGCACCACCCCGCCGACGATGACGGCCACGGCGAGCAGGGCGTGCAGGCCGAACATCAGGTTGCCAACCGGGTCACCGGGGCGGTAGGCCTGTGCCGGGGAGCGGTTCCAGGCCTCCGGCCCCCCACCCAGGAGGACGCCCCCGTAGACGGCGGCGACATAGGCCGCGAAGGCCAGCTGCCCCGCCAGGGCGACCGCCAGCCAGAGGCCGCCGGCCCGCGCGAGCCAGCGGCCGGCCGTGGCCCGGGCAGCGGCGTGGGGTATGGGGGTCACCCGGGGGGCACACTCGGCCAAGGTCATCGCCATCTCGCCAGTCAGTGGAAAGGGAGCCCACCCTAGCCGCCCGTCGCCCCCAACCGCCGCCTGTGCGACGGGCGGCGGTTGGGGGCGACGGGCGGCGGCAAGTCCGTGGTGGGCGGGGCCGCCTGCCGCCGTACCCCACCAGCTCAGCCTGCGGCGCCCCGGCGTTTGCCCCGGGCGGCTACCTGGCGCTGCTTGCCGGCCCCAAGGCCGACCTGCGCCGGACCACCGCCGCGCGGGAGGCCAACGGCACAGGCCCCGGATCGGCCCCGCGGCCCAAACCCCTCGCGCCGGGCCGCGGCGGCGCCCGCTAGCCCTGGCAGGGAGCTGGCACCGTCAACCATCGGGGATGGCTACAGGCCGACCCAGGGGGGCATGACCAGCAGGGCATCCCCGCCATATGCCGGCTTCCGGTTCCCCCTGCGGTTACCAGCCACGCGGCTTGGCCATGCTCCTGCTACCCGCTGGGCCTGCGCACTGCCGGGGAGATGCCGGAGGCCGGGGCGTCGTGGGCAGCAATGGGACGGCGCGGCGATGGAGCCTGGGGTTCGGCCAGGCCTCCGCGAACGGGACTCCCCTGTTGGGCGCTCTTGGAAGGGCAAGCACACTCCGGCGAGCTGGCGGTCGCCATCGCTGGGCGCGGGCACCGGCCCCGGCGGAACGCGTGCCGCGTAGGTTGTCGGGAAGGCAGGGCTGGGCTTGGCGGTTGTGGTTCCCGACGGCCGTGCGGCTATATCGTCACGCCGATCGGCCGGCACCTCCGATGCCGACCACCGGGGTCAGGCACGCTTGGCCCGGATGGCCGTGATCCGCGTGGCCGCCGCAAGGCAGCGACGCAGACAACGCTTCTCCTGGCCATCGCCCGGGGGGTGGCGTGCCCCCCCTGTAGCCTGCCAGGCACACCCGGGCCGGAGCCGGGCAGCCTGGGCCCTCTCCCCGGCCCGGACACGCCCTGCCCCGTTAGGTCCGGCAGGAAGCCGGTGGGCGCGCCCCTGAAGAGGACGCAGGCCCCGGGGGCGGCGACGGTCATCAGGGAAGCCCGCCGGCCGTCAGGAGCCGTGCTTCTGGGACAGCGCGGCGAGGTTCTGCAGCGCCTCCCGCCGCGCGGTGGCGTTGGCGTCGCGGTAGGCGACGACCCCCGCGCGGGGCAGCCGGTGGTGGGAGCCGACCATGCGGCAGGGCAGGACGCCGCGCCGCGCCAGGCGCAGCACCGTCGGCCGGGACACCCCGAGGATTTCGGCGGCCTCGTTGGGCGACACCTCGTCCGCCCCCGGGGCCGCGGGCCCCCTGCCCTCGCCGACCGCCTGGGACGCGATGGCGGCCAGCGCCGCCGCGGAGACGGCGACGGTCGCGCC
>MOEB01000014.1 GCA_001939945.1 Aerophototrophica crusticola
CCGTCGCCGCCCTCCAGCAGGTCGGCCCCGGCGCCCCCGTCCAGCGTGTCGTCCCCCGCCCCGCCGCGCAGCGTGTCCGCCCCGGCCCCGCCGTCCAGGTGGTCGGCCCCGCCGCCGCCGTCCAGCAGGTCGGCGCCGTCGCGGCCCAGCAGCACGTCCCCGTCGCCGCCGCCCTCCAGCGTGTCGTCCCCCGCGCCCCCGTCCAGCCAGTCCCGCCCCAGCCGGCCGCGCAGCGTGTCGCCATGGGCGCCGCCCACCAGGATGTCGTCGCCGCCGGTGACGTCCACCCAGGTGGTGACGTCCTGGTACGTGCCGGGCCCGGTCTGGATGCGGATGGTGCGCTGCTCCTGGCGCCAGTCGTCCAGGGTGACCGGCCCGGCCGCCCCGCCGGCCAGGGCGATGTCGCTGCCGTCCGAGTTCACCCCGTCACCGGCCGACCACACGGCATAGCCGGCGCTGGCCGCGAAGTCGGTGACCAGCACCGAGGCGCCGTCCGCCGCCGCCCCCGGCAGCGCCCCGAACACCCCCGCCCCCCGGCCACCGCCACCCGCAGGCCTGCCCCCTCGAACCCCAGTGACACCGCCCCATACCCCGCCCCCTCCCCCGCCACCGCGAAGCTGTCCAGGAAGCCACGCAGCCCGCCGTAGAAATCGGAAGGGGCGAACTGGTCGAGGCGGAGTTCTGCGGCGCGTTGGAGGGTGATCATCCAGCCGGCGGAGAACTCCGATGTCTTCAGGGTGTTGGTGATGCGGTCCACCGTGGCTTGGTGTGCGGAGTAGAAGGTCAAGTCCGCTTGGCTGGGCGCCACCTCGGCACGGGCCAGCAGGCGGGTCACGACGGCCTGATTGGCGGTGAAGAAGTCCCGGTCGGCCTGGGAGAGGTTGTTCCAGGGCTCCAGGACCAGACCATTGATGAGTTCCCGGTTGCGGAGATAAAAGGCATAGTCCTCCGCGACTTTGAGGTCTCCGCCCAGCGCGGCGACGGACTCTTGGGCCGTCTGGGAAAGCACGCGCTTCTGGAGGATGTCGCCCCCCGCGATCCTGGTGTCCTTGATCGCTCGCAACACGCCCCAATCCACCGCTTGGTCGGCAGAGGCAAAGTTGACCCGCTGCCCACCGAATTCAGCCCAGACCTGGTTGCCCTTGTGGCCGTACTTCTGGGTGGGCGACACGGTGTTGGACACCGGCACCACGTCAAGATCACCGGCCGCCGCCTGAATCAGACCGTTCAGGCTGTCGCGGGCCGCCAGCGCCATGCTGGTGACGAACTCACGGTTGCCGCCGTTGGCCGAGTTCACGGCGCCCAGTCGGTAATAGCCTGTGTCGAAGCTGAGCACGGTCTCCGCGTCAGCCGTGGGCACCTTGGGCTTCTTGCGGCCGAACAGATTGCCAAGGAAAGTACCGATGATAAAGCCGACGAAAGCGCCTACACCAGGAAACAGGATGTTCGACGCGGCCCAGGCTGAGCCGAAGAACGTCGCACCCGTACCGAACAGGCTAGTGCCCAATCCGCCGACGGTGAACGCCAAGGTACCAGCGGCGGCGCCGAGATTGCCCAGGACCGCGCCTGCCTGCGTTTGGGGGCTGATGACCAGCGACCCGAGCTTCTGTCCAAGGAACGAGGCCAAGGCATTGACGGCCAGGGTTCCTGCCCCTGCCTGCACCCCCGGTGTCCCAGGTCCCTTCGGGACGGAGTTTGCGAACAGGTCATCAAAGCTGCCAAAGCCCCTGAAGGCCTCGGAGAGCCCATGCTCAAAGATGTTGCGGCCGACAACGCCCAGGGCACTGCTTCCAGCCACCCCAAAGACCTCACCCGCGAGGCCGTCGATACCCAGGGCGTCGGCAAACTCCATCATCAGCAGCGAGCTGACGGTGCCGATACCGGCATCCCGGATGCTGACGTCGATGTCGTCGAGCACCTGATCGATCCCGCCGACTGTCGCGAGTTCCCATCCCGCCGCCAGGCTTCCACTGCTGATCGCCTCGGCCAGCAAAAGACCCAGCCGAGCCGTGACCACAGAGAACACTCCGCGGCTGATCACGCGGCCAACGGTGCTGCTGCCGCCGACCAAATCCCCGATGGTGCTGCCGACAGCGTCCCCCAGGCCATAAAACAGCGATTGCATGTCCTGGCTCAGGGTGGCATCGGCACCCCTGTCCACGACGGGTTTCGCCGTTCTGGTGCCATCCTCGTCCGTCTCGACGGAGATGCCGACACTGTCCCCGCTCACGGGGTCGCGTTTGATTATTGAAAGCAAGGTTCCCAGGGCCCCGGTGCCGCCATCCTTCTTTGGTCGCTTGCCCCAGACGACGATTTCTTCCATCTCACCGGTGTCACCGGTGCTCTCAACATGGGCTTCCGCCGGGCTGATCCTGCCGTCGGCCCCCCTTTCGAACACCTGGGTACTCTTGATCCTCCTCCGCCCAACCTGATCCTCTTTGGTGAGCAGGTAGCTTCCCGGCCCATTCACACCCGTCCTGTAGCGGTACCCGGCAATGGTCCCCTCCACTGGCACATTGCCCCGGACCGCAGCCCAGAAATTGTTGTAATCCAGCATGAGCCCGGTTGGCGCGTCTGGGCCATAGCCAAGGCTGTAGGCAAACGCTCCAGCCTCTGCATCTCCGTTGGTTCCCCGGAAGGCGAGTTCCCGGAGCATTTCGTCCATAGGGAGAAGAACTATCCCATGACCCATTGTATCCGAAAAAACTGGAAAGTCATGCTGATCATATGGAGAGCCGACGATGGTTCGTTGATAATATGGGATGTGCCCGAGACCTGCCGTTGCTGACATACCATTTGTAATCATAAACTCGATATCTGGTGAGCTTATGATGCCTCGCAGGTCAATTCCAGTAAATTCTTTCAGTACTCGTCCAGAAGCGCCTGCCGTCAAATCAAATGCGATGCCATAAAAGCCGGGCGAGTTAGCCATGAAGGCCCTGCCAACCCTGGGACCCAACTCAAGCTTGGTAGCTAGAGCCAAATATCCCCCTAACGAATGCCCGTAAATCTGGACAGTGTTTCCGCTAACCCCATATTGGTTCATTATTTTATTGGCAAATCTAACAGCACGATTTATCTCTAATTTCGGCGGAATACCAAGGAAGAGGGAGAAATCCGGAACAAGGTCCACTATGCTTCCAAGATGCGTTCCGGCATAGGATAAATGCACCGTGCCTGTTGATATTTCTTCGAGGGCAATGGCGAATGAAAAACCATTTGAATCAAATATACTATTCTCATGCTCATACCCAATGAGTCGATAGTTATCAGCAATAAAGCGCGCACGTTTTTCGGACATATTCTCAGTTTTCATAAGCTCCGCAAATAATTTATTCTGATTTTCGGGATCCGTAGCACCTCTTCTAGATAATGGTACGTTTCTCAGATTTGCATATGCGGCATTTGCAATGTTTGTTTTCTTGACGGTTGAAATCAAATCTTCCGTCGACATCAACTTGGTATAAACGTCCCGGGCCATCATGATTTCTTTTCAACATTTGATAGGGGTTTCATCCTGCTTGCTGGCACGTAAAAGAAATCTGGCATATTAAATATAGCTGGACATGATGATAATACTTTATTAACGGGGCGGAATCTTCCCACAAACCATCTTTCAAAAGTCCAGAGATTTATCTGCGCCAATTTTTGTTCTCCAACGGTTTGCTTAGTATCTAAATCAATAAACCTCTCATGAAGCCAGTAATCATGGTTTTCTTTGATAGTTCCTGGATACATGGACTCAAATTTATATCTCGCTTTTCTATTGCTTGAATATTCTCGAGCGACACATTTTCCCTGCAAACCGGCATCCTGTTCAAGCTGTTCGTAACTCCGGGCATGCCTTCCCATTATTTCCATCAGTTGCGATGGACTCAGGCATTCCGGTGATCCGAGTTCTTTGAAGAAGAAACTGACAAATCTTTTATCCGGATTCATTTCGGATGATATTTCATATTCAACTCTTTTATATCCATCAGGTTCGACCAGCAGCCCTAGGCATGCAGGCCCGCAGCTTGCCTCGTTCATGTGAATGAAGTCTGTCCTTACCTCGGGATCAAGATAACCAACAGACTTTCGGGCACATTCCGCCTCCCATGTCCGGCTCGCATGATAATCATGTGCCCAGGCACCCAACTGGCCTAGGACGACCAGTCCCACCGTGAGTTTTACGACAAGCTTTCCACTGATGGTCATGGTCACGGCTCACATCCTAGAAGGCCAAGTGCATGCAAGCGCCCTGGATCCAACCATCCATTGGCATCATATATCAAAGACCCGCTTCAAGTGGGGGATTTTTGGAATGCGCCCAGAAGTTTCATCTCACCACATATACCAGGGGCTGGCTTCCAAGGGTCTGTTGGGATCTGTCACCGCTCCCTCCCCGCCTCTTGCGTCGCGCGCGCGATTGGGGAAAGCAAATAGTCGGCGACCGTGCGCCGGCCCGTCACCACCTCCGCCGTCACCGCCATCCCTGGCACCAGCGCCGCCTCCGCCCCGCCCGTCAAGGCCGTGCCCGCCAGCGCCACCCGCGCCGGGTAGACCAGGCCCCGCGCCTCGTCCGCCACCGCGTCCGCGCCCACATGCTCCACCGTGCCCCGCAGCACCCCGTGGCGGGTGAAGGGGAACGCCTCCACCTTCACCACCGCGTCCATGCCGGGCCGCACCGCGCCAGAGTCCCGGTTCAGCAGCAGCGCCTCCACCACCAGGCCCGTGCCCGCCGGCACCACCGTGGCCACCCGGGCCCGCGCCCCCTTCCCCCTCACGCCGCGCGGGCCAGCAGCCTGCCCGCCACCCGCTCCAGCCCCACCCGCCGATCCTGGTGCGGCTCAAGCCGAGCGGCGGCGGTGATCGCCTGCACGAATTCGAAGGCGGTCTCAGGCGGGCGCCTCTCCTCCGCCAGGGCCTGGGCGAGCATGCGCTGGGCCTGGGCGGCGGGGATGCCCAGGGCGCGCAGGAAGGCGCCGCGGTCCTCGTCGGTGCGCGCCAGCACCCGCGTCCGCGCCGCGGCCACCCCCTCGGCGAAGGGCGCCGTCCCCGCCTGCGCCAGGGCGGCGAGGGCGGGGGCCACCTCGCGGGCGAAGCGGTCGGGGGCGAAGCGGGTATGGCGGAAGGACACCTCGCGGAACTGCTCCACGCCCCACAGGGTGCGGTTCTGGCACACGGCGCGCAGGTAGAAGGTAGCTATGCCCAGGGTCGCGGCCCCCACCTCGGAGTTCCAGCAGTAGAAGCCGCGGAAGTACAGGTCGGGGGAGCCGTCGGGCAGCCGCCCCGCCTCGATGGGGCGGGTGTCGTCCACCAGGAACAGGAACACGTCGCGGTCGGAGGCGTAGAGGGTCGTCGTCTCCCGCGTCACGTCCACGTGCGGGTTGTGCGCCATGGTGCGCCAGTCCAGCACGCCCGGCACCTTCCACGGCGCGTCGCCCGTGCCGTCCCCCGCCAGCCGCATCACGGCCGAGACCAGCTCGTGGTCGTGCACCCGGCCATACTGCGGGCCGGTCATGGCGCGCAGCTCCCCGGATCCCGAGACGTAGGCCTGCACCCGCTCCGCCGGACGGCTGGCGAGGCCGTACCGCAGGTTCAGGGCCGCTAGCCCCGGGGGCAGGCGCCGCAGCCAGGAGGCGGGCGCGCCGGACAGGGCCGCCACCTGCCCGAAGGCCCAATGGGTGGGCTCGGCCACCGTGCCGACCCAGGCCAGGGCGAGGCCGTCCTCCCCGCCGCCGGGCAGCAGCCGGATGGCGCCTGTGTCCAGCACCTCCCCGCGCGACGCCCCGGCCCGGGCCATCACCGCGTCATGCAGGGCCGAGAGGCTGAGGAAGCGCTGGTCGTCGGGGCGGCTGGCCCACTGGGCCGAGACGCGGTCGTCGCTGCGGCCGCGGGACGGGTCGACGCGGAAAGCGCCTTGGGTGGAAGTCTCGACCATGGGGGTCCTCCTCTCCTTGGGTCCAGGAAGCAGCGCGTGCGTGCGCTGCTTCCCGGGGCCGCGCGAGCGGTGGGGGAGAGGGGGGCGGGGGCCGGCGCGCGGGGCCGGCCTGCCAGGGCGGGCGGGACGGTCCCGGTTCAGGGCTGTGCGATGGTCAGTCCCGCGCGCCGGCGGGCCTGCCCCGCGGAGAGGCGGCCCTCGCGGGGGAGAGGGGGCGAAGCCCGCCTCTCCACTTCGTGGTTCAGCGCAGGCATTGAAAACCATTTGCCTCTGCCTGAGCCTAATGTATCGTTAAAGCGTCGCTTTCGGGGAGATTCTAATATGACGTCTTTGCCTGATCGCGACAATGATCAAATACTCGCATTGTACGCACACTATTTTTTGACGGCTGATTTGATGCGCAAGAACTATTCGACCCTAGATAGAAAGAGAAGAAAGAAAGGAGACCTCAGCCAAAATGATGCGGTAGACGAGAGCATTTACTTTATCACATGGCTGGGTTTTTTAGCTGTAGTGTGCGAGGGTTTTAGAGATTTAAGAATCAGACTTACGTTGAAAAATCATAGACCGCCTGAATTTGTTGAACTTCTTGAGCAATGCGATAAAATTCACAGCCTGATTAAAGAAAACTGGGATGTGCTCAGAAAACTTAGAAACTGTGTTTTTCATTTACGCAAAAACACCTATGACATAGAGATGTTTTTTTCTGAGAAAGGAAGCCGTATTGTATGGGCTGAGCAGCTGCACAAAGAATTAGAAGGCTTTTTCTCTAATTACCGCATCAACTGTCAAGTTAGATACACATTAGCCAATGCAGAAGGCTTCGAATAAAAAAGACAGTATTTGCAATCTCACCAAGATCAGTGGCTATTGATAGTGCTAGCATCTTCCACATTTTTAGGAGATGCGGTAAACAATTTTGGAGTTAAAGCAGATCTTTAAACAGTCAGCCGGTATCTCTAAACTCACACATAGTAAACGTTTCATACCGGCGGCCCCGGGTGGAGCCGCCGGCCGTCGCGCCTCAGCACCTCACGTTCCCGCATACCGCGTCCCAGGCCGCCTCGCCCAGCGCCGCCACCGTGCCGCGCCAGCTCGCCGCCCCCACCTCCAGCCGCCGGCCGGTGCGGTGGTGCACCGTGGTGCCGCGGAAGCCGCCCGGGCCGTGGCGCAGGGTGGCGGTGAAGCGCTCGCCCAGCAGCTCGTGGGCGTGGGTGAAGGCGGGCAGCTTGGCGCGCATGGTGCTCCTCCCCTTGGCTGGTCGCCCCCGTCCCGGAGGCCCCCCGGCAGGTCCCGTGGCGCCCGCTGGGGCCAAGGCCGCGCCAGCGCCGCGGGAGCGGGGCGCGGGGGTGCCGCTTTTCCGGGGTGGGGGCCCCGGAAAAGTGGGGGCACCGCGCAGCCTTGGGGCCGGCGGGCGACACGGGGCCCGATGGGCGGGCAGCGGGAGGGGGCCTTTCCCATCTCGGCCGCAGCCGGGGGCCGCTTGGCCCCCTGGCGAGGGCGGGACAGGCCCCGCGCGGGAAGGGGGGCGCCCCGCCGCGGGTGGGCGGGGCGCCGGGGGTGGGTCAGTCGGCGTGGCGGGCGCGGGGCCGGCTCCACACCAGGGCGTAGCCGTCCGGCTCCTCCGCCTCAATCAGCGCCGCGTTCAGGGGCTGGGCGAAGGACGGGTCGTCGAGCGCCACGGACAGGTAGTCGCGGCCCGCCTCGGAGGTCTTGCGCCAGGCCGCCCCGATCTCCGCCTTCCCGGCATAGACCCGGAAGTCCGGCTGGCCCGGCTTGGCCTTGGCGTCGTCGGGCTGGATGGTCACCTTGGCGTTGAAGCCCAGGGTGCGGATGGTGCCCGCGTAGCCGCCCTTGTCCTGCCGGGTGAAGGTGCCGATCGTCGCCATCGTCTGTCTCCTGCTGCTCGGGGCCACGCCTGCCGCGGCCCCGTGGCGTGTCGGACCGGGGCGGGCCGGGGTGCCCGTCATGCCGCAGGCACCGGAGCGGAGCGGAGGACCGGGGGTGGGCGGCTTTGTTGACCCGCGAGGAATGCCGGGCCGGGGTCCCCCCCGGGGTGGCCCGGCAGGGGAAGAAAGCCGCCCGCCCCTGGTTGCCGGGCACCCCGGCTTGCCCCAGACACGTCGCCCGGGGGCCGTGGGCGGTGGCCCGGTGCCGGCGGGGGACGCCGGCGCACGGTCGCCTCCCCCCGGTGGGCAGGGGTGGCCACGGTGGCCGCCGCGTCCCGATTCACGCTGTTGGTCCTGCCGCCGATGCCGCGGCCGGGCGGGACGGTTGTCCTGTAAGCGATTGCCGGGTAGGTGGGCGCGGCCCCCGCCAGGACCGCGCCCGGGGACAGCTACTCCGCCGCCCGCGCCAGGGCCGCCTCCCCCTCCTGGCGGACGGGGCCGGGCGTACGCAGGGCCGTGGGCAGCCAGCCGGTGCCGGCCAGCAGCCGCTCCGCCTGGGCCGCCATCTCCGCCTTGCGCAGGCCGGCGAGGGCGTCCGCCTCCCGCGCCCCCACCCCCTCGGCCACGGCCTGCCGGATGGTGGCCTTGGTCACCCGCCCCAGGTAGCGCTCGGCCGTGGGCGCCCACCACTCGGCCATGTCCAGCCCCAGGGCCGCCGCCAGCGCGTCGGCGTGGGCCAGCCGCCGCCGGTCCCCGCCCCAGGCGCCGCGCACGGCGTACAGGGTGCGGCCCGCCGCGCAGGCCAGCAGGGCCAGCACGTCGGCGTCCTCCGCCCCCATGACCCAGGCCCACAGCCCCTCCGCCTGCCGGGGCAGGCGCGTGGACCATGCCCGGTGCGCCTCCGCCAGCTCGCGGGTGGCGCGGCAGTCCCCCAGCCCACCGGGCAGGTAGGGGGCGGGCTCCACCCGCAGGCAGGAACCGGGGTCGTTGGACAGGGGGTAGAAGGCGCGCAGGGCCAGGACATGGGCCACGGCGCGCAGGGCGATGCCGGGGCTGGCCGCGAGGCTGGCCTGGAGCGCCAGGGTGCGGTGGGCGGTCAGCTCCTCCAGCAGCCGGTCGGGGATGCCCGCCGGGCCGTCGTCCTCCGGCTCGCCCTGCGGCTCCGGCACCCCGGCCGCGGGGCCGGTACCACCCTCCCCGATGCTTTCGCTGACGGTGTCATCCGCGACGGCGGCAGGCAGGGTCGCGGGCACCGGTTCCGGCTCCGGCTCCGGGGCGGGCATGTCCTCCGGCCGTACATAGCCACGCTCCACCCGCAGGGTCCCGTCATGGCCGAGGCAGACGAACGCCCCCGCCCGCGCCAAATCCTCCGGCGCGTACGCCTCCCGCCCCTCGATGGCGGCCAACGCGTCCTCGATCCGCTGTAGCTCCAGGCATACCTCGTCCGGCAGCTCCGGCAGGCGGGCATACTCGTCCTCAAGGGCATTGTACCGCTCCCGCAACGCCTCGGCCTGGGCAACCTCCTCGTCGCTGGGCTGCACCGGGTCCGGCCACACCCGGGCCATGTCGCCGGCGCGGGCATAGGGGAACTCGGCCGCCGCCTCCACCCACAGCCACCCCTCGCCCCGCACGGCCCCCGCCTCCCGCGCCAGCCGTTCCGACACCAGCCGGTCCAGCAGGGTGCTGTCGGCGAACCACCCGCCCCCGTCCTCGGTGAACAGGTCGCGCACGATTTCCCCGCCCGCCGCCGCGTAGGCCTGGGCGCCCACGAACACGGCCCGGCGGTCGGAGGCGGGTACCTGGGAACGGGTCAGCAGCCGCCGGATCATCTCAGGCGACTTGTTCCACGAAAGCTCGCCCCACACCCGCTCCTGCGCGGCGTGGTCGTCGGTGAGGCAGAAGGCCATGAGCTGGTCCAGGGTCATGGCCCCCTCGCGGTAGAGCGCCATCAACGCCGGGCTGGCGGCCCCCAGGCGCAGCCGCTGGCGCACGATGGCATCGGGCAGGCCGAAGCGCGCCGCGATGTCGGCCACGGCCAGCCCCTGGCCGCGGTGCAGGCGGGCGAACGCCTCGTACTGGTCGGCCGGGTGCATGGGGGCGGTGTTGACGTTCTCCGCCAGGCTCTCCTCCTCCGCCGGGCTGGCGCCGCGGGGCAGGCAGGGGATGGGCTCCGACTTCTTGAGCCGCTTGGCCGCGGCGAGGTGCAGCAGGGCGCGCCGCCGCCGCTCACCCGCGTGCACTAGGTAGAACCCGGTGGCCGCCCCGTCCGCGCCCGCCTCGGGCTCGACGCGCAGGGGGTTGATCAGGCCGTGGGCGGCGATGCTGGCCGCCAACTCGGCGAGGCCCTGGTCGCTGCCGGTCCGGCGCACGTTGGCGGGCGAGGGCTTGAGCTTCGAGAGAGGGACGGCAAAGGTCTGGGCTTCCATCTTTTCCTCCACAATCACGTTCTGCGGGCGCGGCGCCGCGCCGCGCCCGCATGGAGGCAGCCCTTGGGGTGAGAGGGGGGCGACGGCCGGCGCGCGGGGCCGGGCCGCGCCGCGGGCGGGGGCCGCCCGGGTGGAGGTTGCTTGCCGAGGTGGTCCCCCGGCCCCTGAGCGCCAGCGGCCCTGGCCTGCGGACAAGCCGCGCCGTCGCGGGGGAGAGAGGGCGGGACCCCTCTCTCCCCTAGCCTGGCTCGTGTCCGGCGGGATCACGGTGACCGCTTCTCTCAACAACCCCGGCGTGCTTCATCCGGCCCGTGAGAGTAAGCCATTGTCCTATGACAAGGGTACGGCTACCGTGGCGCTGTTCCAATCCAGACGGGAGGCCCCATGGCGCGCCGCATTCGGGACGGGGGAGCGGCGGCCGAGGAGGCGGCCTTCGAGGCGGCGGTCGCAGCCCGCATCGCCGCCCGTCGGCGTGAGGTGGGACTGTCCCAGGCCGCGGTCGCCACGGCCCCGGGCATCAGCCTGCAGCAATTCCACAAATACGAGCGCGGGTCGAGCTGCCCGCCCCTGGGCCGCCTCAACCGCCTCGCCGCGGTGCTGGGCCTCAGCCTGGCTTGGCTGCTGGGAGACGAGGTCACCCCCGCGCCCATGGCTGTAGACGCCCCCTTCCCCGCGATCCCACTGGCCGACCGCCCAGCCGCCGCAGCCCTTCTCCGCCAGTTGGCTGATGCCTTGTCGGCCACGACGACCAGCCCAGCAGCGGAACCGTCCCCTGCCCTGCCGACCGACAAGGCTCCGAACCACGCCCAGCCCCAGGTGCGTCGCCGCCGCCGCCGCGGTGCCGTATGGGACCCTGCGGACGTGGGCCTGTCCGCCCTGCCCTGAACCGACCCCCTGTCCTCGCTCCGGCAGGCTTAGGCCACGGCCCCCTTGCGCAGCCGCACCCCCGGCCCGGCACCGTCATCCTCCGGGACCAGCATCGCCCCGCTCTGCTCCAGGGCACCAACCAAGGCCGCCATGTTGTTGCGGATCGGCGTAGTCTTGCCCGCCTCGAAGGTGCGGATGCTGTTGATGGTCACGCCGGATCGGCGTGCCAGGTCCTTCTGGGTCCAGTTCAGCAGGCCGCGGGCGGCGCGGCATTGGGCGGGCGTCATGCCCCAACCGTAGCCGGCCCGCGTACGCGCGCCAGACATTGCCGGGAACAAAGCCCGAGAATGGTTATTATACCCATGGATGGTTTTTTCAGAGGAGCCGGGGAATTGCCATGGCCGCGTTGCGCCGGCGCTTGCCGTCCCTGCACCTCGCGACTCCACACCGGGCGGACGCTGAACGGCGCCCCGACCCGGCCGTCGCGCTATACGCGGCCTGGCGAACCGCCATGGATCGCCTGGACCGCTCGGCGAGACCTGGCGCCCCCTGGCTGGCAGTCCTCGTGAGGCGGGCCGAACAGCGTGAAGCCGAGGCAGGCAGGACCTGGGACGCAAAGCTGGACGAGCTGGTGGCCACCAAGGCCGGCGGCCTGCAAGGCATCGGCGCCAAGCTGGCCGCTGCCGGCGACCTGCTGGACGTGCGGGAGAAGCAGGAACTACCCTGGCAACTCGTCGCCTCAGCTGGCGCCGACATCGGCAGGCTGTCACGGAGGAAGTAGGGTTGACCGGGGTGACCGTTGACCCACAAACTTCATGACCTGGTGTCGCAACCGGCCGGAACACATCATTGCCTTAGGTGGAGATCGCCGCCATCCGCCTGGTACACAACCCAGGACTTGGCCGCCTGGTGAAGCTGGGCGCACCGCGGGCGTGACAAGAACGTGAGCCTTTCTGGCAGACCCCCGACCGTTCCCATCCCTTGGTCATGGTCGCACGACCGGCCCTCAGACGACAGCTCGGTTCTCCCCGTCCCCTGCCACCGCGCAAGGCAAGGCCACAGGGCACTCCGGTCGCTATGTGGCTTGTCGGCTCTTTTCCCAAGCCGCGATCAGGTCGAGGAGCAGCCTTTTCACATAGCCTGCGTTCAAGTTGGACCCGAGCACCGAGATCTTGGCTGCCTGCCCGATATGAAGGGTGTGCTTCTCGACGACGATGTTGTTCTTTGACATGAACAACTTGTCCCATGCCAGGAAACGGTCACCCTCCTTGTTGTCCGAGGGATTCTTCCAATAAACCCCGTTCAGTCCGATCGCCATGCCTTCGGAGCAGGAGCCGAAAAGTGTGCTGTCGATCAGGACAAGCACTTCGTCCGTCTCGTCGATCGGAAATGACTTCCTTGCATTCTCAAGCTTGGCCAGCGGGAGGTTTGCACGGATATACAAGGACGGGTCCTGGTAGTCGTCGAGACGCGAATAGAAGAGTTCCCGGAACCGGACCCGCTGCTGCGCCGGATTGGGAGCCGGACCGGTCAGGATGGGTGCACTTGCCGGGCTTGCCGGCGCGGACGCTGGTACAGCCCCCTCAAGGGTGGGCGTGGCGGCAGCCGGTGGCTCGCGCCCCTCCATCATGGGGGCCGCCGCGAGGCGCCGCGCCAAGTCGAGGCAGCCGAGGACCTCGACGGCCAAATCCCGCAGGGGGATCTTCGCCTGCGTGTCTGTCCCATGCTCGGTGACGAACTCCTGGATCGTCGTCTTCATCGCGTCGGCATGGCTGACGTTCAGCCGCTTCTGCAAGGCGCGGATGACCCGGGAGCTGTGGGTGTAGTTGTCCTTGATCTGGTAAAGGGCGCAGAAAGCCGGCGCCGAAACGGCGTCGAGGATGAACCTGTCGTCCACGGACCGGGAACGGTCCACATCGATCAACGTCACGAACTCATCGAAGCCAAGGCCTTCAATCTCGTCGACCAGCTCGTCAATGAAGTCGGCGATCGTGACCTCGGCTTTGGGGTTCAAGCCGACGTCCCGCAAGGCCTTCTGCAGGTAGCGCAGCTCGTCCGCCGTCCACCGGCCCGGCTTCAGCCGATAGAAGTCGCTGACGACCCGCAGGAGCCGCAGGTGGGGCGTGTACCTTTCATCGTACTCACGGGTCTCGATCGTCAGGAGCCAGCCATGCAGGTTGCTCGCGACCTCGATGCTGTCCACCCGCTTCTCCAGCGCGACGAACCGGTCGTAGACGCGGTCGGCCAGCCGGTGGACCTGGGCGCGGAGGTCGTCCTGCGCCACCGCCAGCGTCAGGAGGTTGTTCTTCACGGTGATGACCGAATGGGCCAGCAGCAGGTCGCGCTCCTGGAGCAAGTTGATGTAGCGCCACGCGTGCTTCTGCATGTCGGCGAGGTCTGCCACGTTCGCCCGCTCGGCGGCCCCCCTCTTGCCGGACAGGGTCGACCAGCAACGGCGGAAGAACCCTTGCCCGGAGTAGTCGTCCAGGCGTTCCCCGACGCAGGACAGCAGCCGCGAGGCGTCGAGCGCGAGTTGCTCGCACTGGTCCTGCCGATCCGATGCCCAGGCGAGCGTCGGGGCCAGGGTCTGGTCGATCGCCTCCAGTTCCGATGACTCAAGCTCGAACATCTGCTGTCGGTCCCTCAAATCCTGTCGATGGCCGTGCGCAGGGCGGCAGCCGCCACCGCCCCGTCCTGCATCCGGAGCCGGAACGCCGCGTCCTGCCTCATTCCCTCCTCCAAGAAGGCGGCGAACCGGACCTGCCCCTCGAACACCTCACGGGAGACCGTATCCAGGATGCGCGCCGCGTCATGGAGTGTGGCCGTGTTGCGGACCAGGTCGCGGAACGGCGCCTCGATCCCGGTCTCGATGGCGAACTCGGTGGCTACCCCGACGATGAGACCACCCGCCAGCCCCCCGAACATCAGGGGCAGCCCGGCCGTTGCCCCGAGGGCTGCCATGGCCGCCGCGCCAAGAGAACCGCCGGCCGTTCCGGCGGCGGTGGAAAGCAGCCCCTTGCCTTGGCGTTCCTCGAAAGCCTCGGCCGTGATATCGCCGCGCGCAAGCAGGACCAGGTCCTTGACGAGGTTGACGGCGCAGACGACGGCGACGGAAACGGCATTGCTGCGGACGATCGCGCCGACGCCCTGCGTGCCCAGGGACCCGGCCACGGTGGTCCCGGTCACCCGTGTCAGCACGCTGTGCGTCCCGGTGACCAGCCCTGCCTTGATGGCGCTGTCCGCGGCCGTTGCGGCGGTCTCGGCGACAATCTTGGCCGTGGCTTCGGCTGGCGAGAGCCGGCCGGCGCGGACGTCGCTAAGGTACCTCAGGGTGTTCACCGAGCCGGAGAAGACGGCCGCGAGCACGGCCGCGTGGCCGGCGGCGTTGGCGGCCTGCTGGACTGTCGATCGGGCCTGGTATCCGCCATGGGCATCCTGCAGGGCCTTGCGGTCGCCCTTCCCCATTCCTTCGGCATCGCGCTTGGTCAGGGGGCTCGATGAGACATCCTTGTATTCGAGCCGGTCTGTGGCGGTTTCCGCTGTCTGGCTGTAAGCGGTGCTTTTGGCCGATGCCTCGGCAGCATCAGGCCCGTTGCCTGAGTTCTGTAACCGTGCCGACTTTCCAGCTTCGAAGTCTGCCTTCTTGGCGGCGATCCGCTCGATATGCTGAAGTTGGTCGGCGGGGCTTATCCTCTGGTCCACTTCTGCGTATTTCGGCAGCTTGGTTTTCGGATCAAGTGCGGAGAGTTCAAACGCCGTGCTGGCAGGAGTTGCGTTGTACTTGGACTGGGCCGAAACCACGACCTGCCCTTGGTCGACTACGGCAATGTCAACGACCTGATCATTCTTGGGCAAGACGCCACCGGCCCGGTCGGTGTACGCCCTCGCGCCAGACCCCTTGACGATCGCGTCAGCATTGAAGGTCGACCGATGGAATTCTTCGGCGATGAGGCCGGCCTTAATGGGGACGCTCTGGCCGGTGCTGGACAGCTTGTCGATCATCCCGTCAGCCCGGAGTGCTTCCTCAAGCAGGGCGGACATCTGGCGCTTGGCCTCGAACGGGAAGACCGGGTTCAGGGCCACGGCGTCCTTGAAGGCGGCCTCATAACGCTTCTCGACAGGTTCGGAAGACACCATCACGACCTCATGCCCACGCTGGCCAGAGCGCATAAGCTTAACCGAGCCGGATAGGCTTTCGGCAGCCATATCGCAGCAAGACCATACGCCTTGTCAACCTGAAGGCATCAGAAAAGGTGTCCATATCACTCACGGCTAGCCGCGCGACACCTATCGACAAAGAACGGGTGTGATGGGCTGGCAAGTGCCAAAACCGGTAGGGTTGCCCGCCAGGGCCTTCGCGGGCGTCAAGACGGGGATGCCCGCAAGCAGCCCCCCGATGGCGTGATCGGGCCTGCCTGCCGGAGTCCCTACCGGTCAAACCCCGTCGACTCCGCCCGGAAGCGGAGTTGCTGGGCGTTGTCGCGGACCACGCCCATGTCATCGCGGGAGAAGCCGTCCTCCGCCGTCGCCTCGATCTCCAGGGTCAGCTTCACCTTGGCGCCCGGGGTGCGCTGGAGTTCGTTGATCACGGCGATGACGACCTGCTCGAAGCTCTTGATGGGCCGGATCGGGTCGATCTCCACGGCGCCGAAGAAGCGGGTGAACGTCTCCTTCTCCACCGCCGCCGTCACGGCCCCGCTTGGCGGCCCCGGCGGGACCGGCGTTGCCCCCGGGACCCTCGGCCCCTGGACGACGCCGCCCGTCGGCGTGGCGGCGGGCGCAGCCGGGGTGCCCGCGGGTGCCGCCGGCTGGAGGCTGAGCGCCACGTCCTTGCGCACGATCACGGCACCCGGCGGCAGATTGAACGGCGCCGGCTTGGCCCAGGTCAGGTTCTTGTAGCCGCCATCCTCCCCCACCCCCTCGGCGAAGCCGAAGGGCGGGTCCAGCTCCGCCACCGCGTTGCGGATGGTGTCGCGCAGCACGGTGATGTCGCGCAGGCGCGGCAGGTAGGGGTAGGTCAGGAACCACTCCTCCACCTCCGCCACCGCCAGGTGCCGCGCGTCCGCCGGCCAGTACTTGCCGACCTCGCGGGCGAGGATGATGCTCCCCAGCTTCTCCCGCGCCAGGTTGTCCTCGAGCGCCCGCTGGTAGACGGCGGGGAAGAAGGTGCCCGGGTCGCGGAAGCGGAAGGCGGTATATCCCAAGTCGAAGGCCTTCCCCGCCTCCGTCGCCTCGGTCCGCTCCGGGTACAGCAGGTGGGTCCAGGCGGTGCGCACCGCCAGCCGGGCGGACTCCGCCCCCTGCCGCTCCTTCAGCTTGGCATCGTCCTCCTGCGCGCGGGAAAGCTGGCCGCGCAGCTTGTCGTCCGCCATGATCCGGGACCAGGCCAGCCAGCGGCGCATCGCCTCCCGCGCCCGCACCAGCTCGTTCTCGTCCGGGGCCAGGAACAGCAGGGTGTTCTTGAACCGCCGCTGCCCGCTGCGGCAGTGGGTAAGCGTGTCGGCCACGCAGCGGCTGGCCGCCGTGTCGCCGGCGCTCCGGCCGCTGTGGGGGAACTGCGGCCCCAGCACCACCAGGGACAGGCCGCGCGCCTCGTCCACCGCGGGCGGGTCGTCGGGGGCGACGAAGACCTGCTCGAACCTTCCCTTGGCCTCGTCCCGCTCCCGCTGCAACAGGGCGCGGATCGCCTCGTCCACCTCGTGCGGGTCCAGGCTGATGGCCAGATCATGGGCCAGCCGGTTCAGGGTGGGCTGGGTGGCGAACCAGTACCGCCCGCCCTCCTCATACAGGTAGGTCGCCTTCTCCCCCAGCTCGCGCAGGGCGTCGCCGAACAGGCTGGCCTGCTCCCCCGGCTCCACGCAGGCGAGACGCAGCTCGCGCCCGTTAATGCCGCGGCGGTTCCCCGCCACCTGCCCCATGGAGCCCAGGAACACGGCCCGCGCCGCGCGGGTGGCGGCCCGGGCGACGGCGAGCCGGCGGGAGGGGTTGCCCGACTCCATCCGCACCGGCAGGGAGGTGTCGCCGTCCACCTCCTTGTCCACCACGGCGGCATATTCCCCCGGCAGGGGGGCGAGGGCGCTGGCCCGCACCCGCTCATGGAACAGGGGCAGCCGGGCGGGGGTGATCAGCGGGTCGTTGGCCCCGGCCTTCCACAGCACGCCGATGGCCGACGCCATGAAGCGCAGCACGCCGCGGGTGCGCTGGAACCGCTCCAGCGTGCCCCAATCCTTGGCCAGCCGCTCGAACAACTCCGGGTGGATGGGATAGGCCAGCCGCATCAGCTCCAGGTACTTGGGGTCGGAAGCCTCGGGCGGGTACTCCTCCTTGTTGCGGCGGTACATGTCGTGGAACGCCTTGACCGCCTGGTCGCGCAGGCGGATGTCGTCCTCCTGCAAGTCCCAGAACAGGCGCCGCCGCACGATCTCATAGGTCTCGTGCCCCGTGGCGGGCAGCCAGGGGGACTGGACGCGGCCGAACACCTTCTCCAGCCGCAGCAGCGCCGCCTCCCCCTTCTCCGAGCCCGCCTCCGCCTTGCTCTCCGGCAGGCTGCCGACGATCAGCACGCCGGGCACCAGCTTCGCCGCCTCCGTCAGCGACTGGCAGAAGCCCAGGAACGCCTCGAACGGCGTGCCTTCCAACTGCCGCACATAGGCCACCACCTCGTCCAGCAGGATGGCGCAGGGGGCGGCCAGCTTCAGCACCTCCACCAGCAGGGCGGAGCCGGGGTTGGTCCCCGCCTGCTCCGACGCCTCCACCAGCCGGTAGCCGGGCATGCCCGCCAGCTCCAAGGCCAGCGCCCCCCACAGGGTGCGCACCTTCAGCCCGTCGCGCTCCACCAGCGCGTGGGCCGGGCCCTTGGCCGTGCCGACGAAGGTGAAGCAGGAGACGGGGCGCCACTCCGCCACCCCCTGCTCCCGCGCCAGCTCCCCCACCCCCTTCAGGGCGTCCAGGCTGGTGGCGTGGCACAGGTGCCAGACGGCCAGCATGCTGTGGGTCTTGCCGCCGCCGAAGGCGGTCTGCAAACAGATCACCGGCTCCCCGCCGCCGGTGCAGGCGAGGCGCGCCAGGGCCGCCGCCAGCACCCGGCGCAGCCCCTCCGTCATGTAGGTGATGCCGAAGAAGCCCTGCGGCGTGGCGTAGTCGCTTTCCTTGTCCACCAACCCGGCCGACACGGCGAACAGGTCGGCGGCGAATTCCGATTCCTGGTAGGTGCTGGCCAGCACGTCGGTGCGGGGCAGCACCACCTCCCGCCAGGGGCGGGCCGGCGCGTCGGGGGCGACGGACAGGTCGAGCCGCACCTGAGCCGGGTCAGCGGGCGTCGGCTTCGGCGCCACCGGGGGTGTCGCCGCCGGCTCCGCCAGCCCGCCGCGCCGTTGCTCCTCATACAGGTCCCGGATGGCGGCCTGGTGCTCCTCCGCCGCCTTCACCGCGGACAGCAGGCCGCACATGGCGTCCAGGTAGCGCAAGCCATCCCGGTCCTTCAGCCCGCCCGCATTGTGCGAGGCCTCGTTCCGCCCCTCCAGCGCCACGTTGGCGAAGCTGCGGGCCTTGCGCTGCTCATGCTTGGGCAGGGCGGGGCCGAACACCTCCGGCCAGTTGTCCACCAGTGTCTTCAACAGGCCATAGGCATCCAGCGGGGCGTTGGGCGCGCTGCCGGCGGCGCGGCTGGCATAGTGCAGCCAGCGCGCCCCGTGCTTGGCCTGCATCTTCGCCTCGACGAAGGGGGCCAGGCCCTTGGTCAGGTGGAACAAGCCCTGCTGGACCCGCTGCAGGGTCTGGAATTCGACGGTCATTGGGTGAACCAAGTGGTGGGATCGGTGCCGCAGAGAAACTGGACACGGATGCCATTGTCCGCCAAAGGCCCCTCATGCTTCAACCAATCCGTATCCGTGGCGTTGGCGACGGGGACATTTTCGCGCCGCGCGAGTGCCGCGAACTTGCGGTCGCTGGGGTCGAACTTGGCCAGCCGCGGGGCATCGGGGAAGTCGGCATAGCTGCCGTCGGCGAGCTTCGGCAAATCGACGAAGCGGGCGAAGAGGGAGCGCTTGCGGATGATGGTCAGCAGGAACAGGTGCCCTACCCCCGGCTTCTTCCCGGCGTCCAGGTGGCGCATGTACTCCTCCAGCACCGCGCCCCAGGAATCGACCACCACATGGCCCTGCTCCATCAACCCCATCAGGAAGTCGATGGCCGCCTCCCGGCAGGCGAGGCTGGGGGGTTGGCCGCCGTTGCTGGGGTCAGCTTCCCCGTTCGCGACGATGGCGACGTTCGTATCGACGGCGTAGATCATCAGCCGCCCTGGCGCATCCGCTGGAGCCGCGCCTTCTCCGCCGCATAGGTCTCGGCGAGGGCATCCCCGAAGAACTTGTCCGGCCAGTTCTGGATGTTGCCATAGGTGTCCAGCTCCAGCCTGTCGAGCTGGGAGACCCCCTCCTCCATCCGCGTGAAGTACAGCCGCACGTCATCCGCCGTGATCCCCTCCTGCGCCGCGATCCGCCGTTGCAGGCGCAGCAACAGGTGTTCGGAATGGCTTTCAAGGATGACCTGGACGTTTCGATTTACAGCGGCATGAATGATTAAGTCCGCTAGCTCGGCCTGCGCGGACGGGTGTAAATGGAGTTCGGGTTGTTCCAGGATGACAGTGGAGCCTTCGGGAACGTATTCGAGCAACGTTATAATCGGCAACACCTGTGAAACACCAAAACCAACACTCGGTAAAGTTACCTCCACGCCATCTGGCGAGGTTGTCACGCCGGCCTGAACAATATTTGTTCCCGGCACAAGCTCATGGACTCGTAAATCCTGTACTAACCCAAGATACTTCAGCCAGTGCGCTAGAACCATTTGGAACGGTAAACGTTTCTGGCCGGGTCCAGTCGACCTAAGTTCCCCAGATGCAGTAGCAAGCATGATTGCATCAACTGTCCTCTCGCCTCGCGGCCCGATCTCGCTAATTTTTGACCTTGACCATGTATATGTCTTGTGAGGCACGTCACGAAGTGGCCCTAAATAATGAATGTAATTCATTTGCTTCTCATATGATAGCTCAAATCCGGAAAATGCAGAGGCACCATCAATAGATCCTCTGAAGTCATCAGGCATTATGTAGGATTTTCCTGGAGGCCCAAAATATTTCATCTTATTTAACTGAGAAATGATTGTCGCTTCGCCTTCTAAATTTTTATCCACAGCATAAGCACTGTATCGGCCGTCAGTGCCCACACTAAGGGAGAAGGCCAACCCAATCCCAGAGCCGCTATAGGAAATTGTATCCACGACAAAATTTGTCGACCATTCAGCAGAATAATCAACAGATACTGCTAATTCCATCTTATCAATATATACAGTTTTCGCCCGTAAAGGAATAGATAATGGGCTGTTGTGCCTCACTCTTGGCACAGCAACAGAAACATTAGTTTCAAATGTTAACTGCCATTTGATCGAACCAGCTGCTCTCCAATCTCCGCCATAGCGATATTTTGTAACTATGTCATCTGGGCTTCCCAACTCCACATAAGGCCCATTCAGCTCCAGCACCGTGCTCCGATCCGTGGCCTCCTTTGTCTGCTTCAGCAGCAGCAGGAACTGGATCAGGCTGGATTTGCCGGAGGAATTGGTGCCGAACAGGCCGGTGATCTTGCCGAATTCCAGGTCGGCATGCTTCCAGCTCTTGAAGTTTTCCAGGGTCAGCCGGCGCAGCATGGTGTCAGGTCCTCAGCAGGTCCAACTGGGGGTCGTCGCGGCGGGTGCGGGTGGGGAGGTCGATGCCCTGGGCGAGGGATTCCAGGGTGGACCATTCCTCGGCCAGCTCGTTGAACACCAGGGCTTCCGCTTGCCAGCCCTTGTCGGTGCAGATCTTGAACAGGCGGTGGGCCAGGGCCAGGGCCTGGTCGGCCACGGGGCCCCATCTGTTTCAGCAGGCGGGCGGCGGCGGTCTGGCCGCCATCCTCCGCGCGCAGGGTGCGGGCCAAGTGCTGGACGCTTTCCCAGGCGGTCAGGGTGCGGTCCTGCAACGGGTTCCAGTCCCGCGGCAGCTCCTCCCGCGGCGTCAGGGTGGCGCGGCCGCGCAGATCCTTGAACACCTGACTGTCGAACAGGGCGTCCAGCGGCAGGTTCTTGGCGTTGGCCAGCACGATCAGCTCACCCGAGGCGCGCACCTCGAAGCCATAGGTGGCGAACCAAGCCAGCGCCACCTGCGTCTCCGCATCGAACGCCTCATCCAGCTCCGACTCGATCTCCTGCCAGACGCGGTTGATCAGAGTAAGCGCAGCTCCGACCGACATGGGCTTGTCGTCATCCTCCAACACCTGGGTGTACCGGCTGAAGATGCCCATGCCTGGCCCGATGACCGATTGCTGCATGTCCACGGGACCCACTCCGGCTTTGCGGATCACGTCTATTGCCCCAGGCATATCGCGCTTAAGAGCTCGGAGGAACTCGGCCCGGGTGCTGATCTCTGCCCTAGGGTCGCGCTTTTTGCAGACTAGAACTATGGATGAGGCCAGAGCATTAGCTCCGATCCCAATCATGCGGTTTTCCATTTCTGTGCGCATTGGCCACGTGCCATCAACAATCAATCCTGCGTCAACGATGGCTTGCAGGAATGATGTCCAGCCTGGAGAGTGTAAATCTCCGTCATTAATTTCCGACTGCTTGTAAGCATAATAGATTGCTATCGGTTCTCTATCAGTCGCAGCCCCCCGCATCGCTGCGAGGGCCATGGACATCCCTTCCATGAACTTTTGTTCCGCGATGTCTGCGGTGCCATGCTCGTAAACCGTTGCGACTAGTTCTTCCTTTTTGGGGGTTGATACGCGACGGAACAGATCAGGCCATATCTTCTGTAGTGCCTGCCGCTGCCAAACATAAAAGAAATCGGCGAGGATTGCATAAGCGATATTGTTGTAATATGGCGGATCGGTAGAGAATACCGCTGGCCTGGCGGGAAAGGAGTTAAATCGAGCATCGATCTGCGAAATTGCTCCCCCAGCAAGTGCTGGTACACGCTGCAATGCCTTAACGAGATTGCCTAGGCTTACCTCATAGTCACCGGCCGCGCCGTTAAACAAATTATTTTCTGCGAAATCCCAAATCATACCCATGCCTTGTCGGCTAAACAGGTTTCGAACTTGGGTTTTACTAGGCTCCCACCGGCATAGAGAATTTTGAATATCAGCTAGTCTTCCGACCCCTAAGCCAAGATAAGTGCATACACTGTCAGCATAATCATTAGATTCGGCGTCGCCCATTGTGTCGCCGATGTCCTGAATAATCTTGGAACGTGCCGTATTGACGAGCGAAGAATACACGCTCAGTGCTTTGATCTGTCTTCCAGTAAATAGATGACCCCAGGTTTGAAGCCCGTAAGCTGAACAAACTCCCCCTGTTATCATTGCCCGTGTTGGAGTCATAGAATTCAGATACGTACTCCGAATCTCTTCTACTTCTGCCCGATCATCTTCTGTTAGAGTATCGTCAAGCTTCTGGCCATCAGGGCTGGCGTATATGCGCTCATTTTCATGCTCGCATACGATGACCATGAGCTTAGCGCCGATTTGGCCGTCCTTGCCTTCTTTCTGAATGTACTTTCGCTCGATGGGGCTGCCGGTCAGCACGCAGATGAACGCCTCGCCCTTGCCGCTCTTCGTCCCCTTCTTCAGCCGCTCCTCATCCGCCTTGGACAGGTCGCCGGTCTTCACCTCGAACCGGTACCCCTCCGGTGCGGCCGGGTCGATGACCGGCTCCACCCAGGCCTTGCGGCCGGTCTTGGTGGAGAGGAGGAAGGAGGAGACGAGCGGCACCCGGGCGCCGCGGGCGGCCGGGTCGGGGGAGCGGACGGTGCGCGCCCACAGCCAGGCGATGACCGTCGCCTCCGTCCCGTCGGGCAGCCGGGCCTTGGGGTATAGGTGGCCGATGCGCCGCTCCGCCTCGTCGCGCATCCACTTGCCGTAATAGCGCACATCCTCCGCCAGCCCCTGGGCGCCGCGGCCGGTCCAGCTGGCGCCGGGCCGGCGCAGGGCGGCCTGGGCCGTGGGGTTGACGGGCGGCAAGCCGGCGAACTTGGGCGGGATCTCCACCAGCGCCTTGCCGATCAGCACCGCCACCGGGTTCAGGTCGGAGCCATAGGCCCGCAGGCCCAGCCGCTGCGCCTCCAGCGGGATGGAGCCGCCGCCGGAGAACGGGTCATAGACGGGCGGCGCCTTGGCCTGGAGATAGTCCAGCACGGCCCGGGCGTCGCCCTTGGCCGGCGGCTCCTCCCCCAACCCCCAGGCGACGGAGCGGGCAATCTCCCACCGCGCCTCCGCCAGCACGCCCTCATTGTTGCTGGCTTCCCACGGCACCAGCCGCTCGATCACCCGGTGCAGCCGCTTACGCTCCTGCTCCTGCGCCTCCGCCGTGGGGAAGCGGTCCGGCCAGGCGGAGGGGTCGTCCACCAACTGCGCGAACAACACCGCCCGACACGCCGCCAACGGCCGCCGCGCCCACCAGAGGTGCAGGGTCGAGGGATGCCCATGCCGGATGGACTTCTCCTTCGCCGACGCGGCGTTGATCGCCTCCAACGGGATGGAGACCTCGATGAGCTTCTTGCGCGGGGCAGGCATGGACAGGCCGGTCGGCTACGGATTGGTTACGCCGTAACGGATACCGGGTTTCGGGGGGAGAGGGAAGGCGGGGGAGAGGGAAGGAGGGAAAGAGGGAAAGCCTTGACCTGGGGCGTCGGGGTTGCTATTTGAACTTCACACGCTGACGGGCTGAAACTTCTTGGCTGAAGTTACAAGCGTGTTCCGTCGGGCTCCCGCCCGGTTCTTGCGGATCGCGGACGAACAGGGACATGCCCGGACATACAGGCCCCGCAAGGGGCCTGTTTGCGTTTCAGGCTCCCCGGCTTGGACATCACGGCTTTCCCGGCCGCTTGCCCGTGCGGATGGACTCAGCCAGCAAGTAAGGCAGCGTGTCGCCCCCGCCCACCTTGGGCGGGTTGCTGCCATTGACGTAGGCCGAGTTGATGTGGATGACGGTCCCGTAGCCTGCGCCCATGGGACGGGGCTGGCCGATGTCCAGGTACAGCACATAGGGTCCCTCGAACCCGATCCCCATCTTCTGCACGAAGGCGAAGCTGTACCTGGTGTTCAGGTCGATCAGGCGGCTGTTCCCCGTCAGAAAGCGGTTCACCACGTCCGGCAGCTTGGTCGACAAGAGCCACCGCTTCGGGTCGAAGACGCGGTCCCTCTCGTCGGAATCCGGGTCGGTGAATTGCGGACGGTCGTCGTTGGCCGGGGCACCGGGGCCGTGCCCGCGGTGGTCCGTGAAACAGTGGAAGCTGAACTTCACCGTACAGGTGACGTCAATACGCTCCGTCGTACCGCAGCGCACCACCTTGGTGATGTCGCGCAGGTGGTCCATGGAGTAGGTGAGGCCGTCATAGCGAACGGCGGGCCAGGGGTGGGGCATGATGGGGAGAAACCTGTCGGGTTGGCAGCGCGGCGAGCAGCGGGCGGGAGGACGAAAGGAGGTCAGGGCTTCTTGGCGGTATCAGCCACGGCAGCGCGGACCTCGCCGAGCTTTACCCTGCGCAACGGCCTGGGCGCGCTGGGGGCAGCGGGCGTTGCCGACGGGGCAGGAGCAGGAGGAGGCGGGGGAGCCAATAGGGTCTCCACATCCTTGGCGCGGACGTCCATGGCGCGGGCAATGAAGTCGTTATAGTCGGACTCCAGCACCGGCGCGGTCTTGTTCCGGAAGTGATTGATAAGCACGACGTGGGGGTTGGGCAGGAACACATAACCAAACTCGTTGCCATGCGCCTCGCGGGTTTCGATGAAACCAAGGTCGCGCAGCTTGCGCATCCGTTCCTGCCAGGTGCGAACGGCTCGCTGCCCATCAAAGCCGGAAGCGACGGCCATCTCCTGGTGGTTCGTAAGGCGAACGAAGCCGTTGTTCCGCGTGTAGCACCAGAGCGCAAGGTAGGTCGGCGACAGCGGCGCCCCCTTCGACAGGTGGTCCATGGCCCGGAAAAGCTGGGGAAACGTCTTCGGGATGGTCGCCCAACCCACATTATCCTTTCCCCACTTCCAGCGCCGATCCTCCGCGTCGGGCCAAAGTGAGGTCAGAAGGCGCTTGTCATAGCTGACGGCCGCTTTGGCCTCACGCACGGTCGTGGCAGGGCGAATGGTGATAGGCATGGGTCAACTCCGTGGCAATCTCGTTTCTGAGAGCATTGTGCCCAGATAATCCTTTATTTACAAAGGCATAAGCCGGGCCTAATCGTGGCCGCAACGGAGCCGAACCGCATACACACCTTATCGAGATTTCATGTATCTGTCAAGCTCAGGATATTAGTTGGCATATTTGCGCGGATCAAATGACGAATTCATCATTGATATCAACAGCTTGATAGGTTTGGCCCTGTCTTCCTGTCCTCCTATCTTCTTCGTCCTCCTTCGTCCTCGCTGTCCTCTGGGTGCAGGGGTTCCTCCCCCAGATGTCCCCTCCTCCGCCGAACCCGGGTCAGACGGGCCGCCCCGCCTTCAGGAGCATGTCCAGCCTCCAGGTCCGGGCCACCTCCCCCGTCACGGGCTGCCCGCCGAACAGGGGCGCCGGGCCGTAGACATAGGTCGGCCTCGCCGCAAACCCCTGCTCCACTTCAACGATGGCGAGGACATAGCGCTCGCCCACGTTCAGGGCCGTCAGGATCTCGTTGGCGGTCAGGGTGATGCTGTCGGCGCCCTTGGCGCGGCCCTTCACTTCGATGAACCAGAGGGCGCCGGTGGCGGGGTCACGGCTTTCGATGTCGTAGCCGCACTTCTGGGCGGAGACGTCGCGCGGGCTGCGGCCCAGGGCGCGCTCCGCCTCCATGACGGCCACCATGGCCAGCCGCTCCACCTCCGCCCGCGCGTCGGGGTCCTGGGAGAATTCCTGCCGCGCCGGCCCCGGCCCGGGGGCGGCCACAAGGTCCGGCGGCACCACCAGGGCCACCAGCCGCAGGGTGGGCACCAGGGCGGTGATCTGGCGCTCCCGCTCCAGCTCGGCCAGGCGGCGGTGCAGCCGTTCCTCCAGCCGTTGGGCCGTGGCCTCGGCGTTCTGCACGTTGACGCGCTGGTCCTTGCCCTCCGCCATCTCCTCCCGCAGCCGGCGGGCGCGGCTGTCCCAATGGTTGATCTCCCGCAGCAGGCGGGCGCGCACCTCCCGCTCCACCTTGGCTACCTCCGCCAGCCGGCGCTGCCGCACCTCCGCCAGGTGCCGCGGCACGAGGGAGGCGACGGCGTGGCCGATGGCCCGGCCCTCGACCCCCTCGACCACCCAGGGCAGGGCCAACAGCCCGCCCAGCCGCTCCCGCTCCCCATCCGCCAGGGGGCGGCAGTCCAGGTGGGGCGCCGGGCCGGCATCGGCCGTGGTGCCATCGGCATAAAGGAAGACGAACTGGAGCTGGCGGGACACGGTTTGGGGCATGCCGCCGCGCCCCGTGCGGCCATCGACCAGGGCATGCTCCAGCCCCACCAGCAGCCGGGGCCGCGGGTCCGTCCCGGCCTCGTCCACCAGCACGGCCCCCCTGGCCAGCAGGTCGCGGTGCCGCTCCAGCACCAGGTCGATGGTGGCGTCCAGCAGGGGATGGCCAGGCCCCAGCAGCTCCGCCTCCGGCCGCTCCTTCGCCAGCTCCTTGTCGAAGGTGGCGCGGGCGTAGCGGTCGGGGATGGCGACGCGGTTCAACGCCTCCCCCGCCCGCCGCTTCAGGGCCGGCGGGATGCGGCTCACCTCGAACCGCCCCCGCTCCCGGTCGGCGCAGCGGCCGCCCAGGTGGGCGAAAGCCTCGCGGAAGAAGCCGCCGATGAAGTGGGGTTGCAGGCGGCGGGCCTGGGCCCGCTCCATCTCCTCCCGGATCGCGCTGACCACCCGCGGGTCCAGCCCCTCGGAGGTCAGCTTGCGCTCGGCCACCAGCGCCTCGATGGCGGCGACGTCCACGGCGCCCTCCACCCGGCGGAACAGCTCGGCCCGGGTCTCCGGCCGGTCGCCATAGCGGATGGCCTCCACCAGCATGGCCTTCAGGGCCTGGCCCTCGAACAGCTCGCCCAGCACGTCATAGACCTTGCCGCCCAGGGCCGCCCGCGCCTCCTCCAGCTTGTCCAGCAGCCGGCGGTACACCTCGCCCTCGCGGGTGTTGGCGGCGCACAGGTTCCAGACGTGGCAGACCTCCGTCTGGCCGATGCGGTGGATGCGGCCGAAGCGCTGCTCCAGCCGGTTGGGGTTCCAGGGCAGGTCGTAGTTCACCATCAGGTGCGCGCCGCGCTGCAGGTTCACGCCCTCCCCCGCCGCGTCGTTGGCGAGCATCACCCGGACCGTGGGGTCGTTGTTGAAGGCCGCGATGGCCGCCCGCCGCGCATCCCGGGACACGCCGCCATGGATGACGGCCACGGCGGCGGGGTCGCCCAGCCGGTCCACGATCTTGCGGGCCAGGTACTCCAGCGTGTCCCGCGGCTCGGTGAAGATCAGCAGCTTGCGCCGCACAAGGCTTTGGCTGTCCATCACCAGGGGCGCGTCCAGGATTGACTCCAGCTCCTGCCACTTGGTGTCCCGGCCGGACAGTTTCACCCGCAAGGCCTGCTGCTCCAGGTCGCGCAGGATGGCAATCTCCGCCTCCAGCTCCAGCAGGGTGGCGGCCGTGGTGGCCCGGTCCACCACCTCCTGCTCCGCCGCCTCGACCTCGGCCCCGGGGGCCTCGTCGTCGTCCTCCAGCAGGCGGAAGGGGGCATCGCCGTCGGCCGGGTCCCTGCCCCCCGCCCTCAGCGCCTCCAGCCGCTCCTGCAAGCGCTGCCGGCGCCGCTCCAGCGATTTGTGGATCGCCGCGGGGGAGGAGGCGAGGCGCCGCTGCAGGATCTGCAAAGCGAACCCGACGCTGGACCGGCGCCCGTCATCCGCGATGCGGTCGGCCCGGTTCATCTCCTCCCGGACATAGGCGGTCACCGCCTGGTACAGGCTGTCTTCCTCCGGGGAGAGCCGGTAGGACGCCGTGTATGCCCGCCGTTCTGGGAACAGCTTAGTCCCGTCGAACCTGTACAGCTCCTCCTTGGTCAGGCGGCGCATCATGTCGCCCACATCGACCCGCGCCGCCTCCCCCCGCGGCCGGCCCTCGAACCGGTCCGGGTCCAACAGGCCCATGAACAGGTGGAAATCCGCCTCCTTGCCGTTGTGCGGCGTCGCCGTCATCAGCAGCAGGTTCCGGGTGCGCAGGCCCAGCATGCGGCCCAGGCGGTAGCGTTGCGTCTCCTTGACCTCCCCGCCGAAGTGGGAGGCGGACATGCGGTGGGCCTCGTCACAGATGACCAGATCCCACGGTGCGGCGGCCTCCAGCTTGGCCTTCAGCTCCTCGGACCGGGCGGCCATGTCCAGACGCAGGATGACCTGGTTGCGCTCGGCGAACGGGTTCCCCGTGGCCGAAAGCTGGACCTGCTCCCGCGACAGGATGTCGAACTGGAGGCCGAACTTCTCCAGCAACTCATCCTGCCACTGCTCGACCAGGCTGCCCGGGGCCACGACCAAGCAGCGTTCCAGGTCACCCCGGATCATCAATTCCTTGATCAGCAACCCGGCCATGACGGTCTTGCCGGCGCCCGGATCGTCGGCCAGCAGGAAGCGCAGCGGCTGACGCGGCAGCATCTCCCCATAGACAGCGGTGATCTGGTGCGGCAGCGCGTCCACCTGGGAAGCGTTCACCGCCACATAGGGATCGAACAGGTAGCCGAGCCTGATCCGGACAGCCTCCACGGCCAACCGGAACAGGGCGCCGTCCGCGTCGAAGCCGTGGTCGGATGAAAGGGCAGCCTGCACCAGGCCCGCCTCATCCTGGCGGAGCACCAATCGCTCCCCCACCCTGTCCTGCGCCCGGTAGACGAGGCGCACGGCGTCCCGCCCTACCCAGAATGCCGCAAGCACCTCTGCAGGACCATCGCTGGCAACCCCATGAAGCCTTAGGCCAGCCCGCAATTCTTCAAGCTTGAGCAACGTGCCTTCCCACCGACAATCTTTTGGGTGAGAAATTGACAGACATTGCCCAGCAGGGCGAGCCCTCGGGCGAGCGCCATTCCACTTTTGGGGAGGTCGGTCCAGGAGAGCTTCGTAGAAGGCTTCTGATGCCGGAGCCGGTGGCAGACGCCTCCGTGAGCGACTTATCCGACCCGCGCATCCCAAACCCAATCAGACATGCGGCAGATCGTCACAGCACGCGCTCAGGCGGCCTTTTCCCGTGATTGCTAGGTGATTGCTGGAGTGCCGGGCGACTATGTCAGACCACCAGTAAATCGGCCCATCCGGCCGCCAACCCCTTGACGGGAATGGTGCCCCAAGTCGGATTTGAACCAACGGCCTACCGCTTACGAAGCGGTTGCTCTACCGCTGAGCTATTGGGGCACACCCGTGACGGGCGGCGCGGTGTGTAGCAAGGATCGGGGCGCTTGGCAACCCGTCTTGATGGGGAAAAGGAGGGGGACGGTGACGGGGTGGCCCCGCGCGTGCAGGGCCTGGGCAAAGCGTCCACGAAAGGCTGCACCGGCCGCGCCTGCCATGGGGCCGGGGCTGGCCGTGGCCGCCGTCAGGTGTGCCGCAGGATCACGTCCAGGAAATAGTCGCCATAGCGTTCCAGCTTCCGCCCGCCCACGCCGGGCAGCAGGCCCAGGGCGGTGAGGTCCTGGGGCTTGGCGTGGATCATCTCCATCAGCGTGGCGTCGTGGAAGATGACATAGGGCGGCACGCCCTGTTCCCGGGCCAGTTCCAGCCGCAGGGCCTTCAGCGCGTGCCACAGCGTGTCGTCCGCGGGCGACAGGGGTTCCGGCGCGGTCCGCCGCGGGGCCGAGCGCTCAGACCGGCTGCCGCGGCCGCCCGTGCCGGCCGGGTCCTTGCGCAGCCGCACCGTTTCCTGCCCTTTCAGCACGGGGGTGGCCGTGTCGGTCAGCATCAAGCCGCCATGCCCCTCCGGGTCGGCACAGAGGTAGCCATAGGCGACGAGCTGGCGGAACACCGCCTGCCATTCCTGCTTGGTCAGGTCCTTGCCACAGCCGAAGGTCTTCAGCTTGTCGTGGTGCTTCTCCACCACCTTGTCCGTGGCCTGCCCGCGCAGCACGTCCACCAGGTGCCCCACGCCGAAGCGCTGGCCGGTGCGGTAGACGGCGCTCAGCGCCTTCTGCGCCGTCACCGTGCCGTCATAGGCCTGGACCGGGGTCAGGCAGGTGTCGCAATTGCCGCAAGGCTTCGCCGCCTCCTCCCCGAAATAGGTCAGGATGGTCTGGCGGCGGCAGCGGGCCGTCTCGCAGAAGCCCAGCAGCGCGTCCAGCTTCTGCCGCTCGGTGCGCTTGTAGGCGGGCGGGCTGTCGCTGTTCTCCACCATGGTGCGGAGCTGGACCAGGTCGCCGATGCCATAGAGCATCAGCGCCTCCGCCGGCAGCCCGTCTCGGCCCGCGCGGCCCGTCTCCTGGTAATAGGCTTCCAGGCTGCGGGGCGGGTCCAGGTGCACGACGAACCGCACGTTGGGCTTGTCGATGCCCATGCCGAAGGCGACCGTGGCCACCATCACCATGCCTTCGGCCTTGATGAAGCGGTCCTGGTTGGCCTGCCGCACAGACGCGTCCAGCCCGGCATGGTAGGGCAGGGCGTCCACCCCCTGCTCCTTCAGCCAATCCGCCACCGCGTCCACCTTGCCGCGGGACATGCAATAGACGATGCCCGCGTCCTCCGGCCGGCGGCGCAGGAAGTCCAGCAGTTGCCGCCGCTCCGCCTCCTTCGCCGCCACGCGGTAGGTGATGTTGGGCCGGTCGAAGCTGGCCACGAACTGCCGCGCCTCGCCCAGGGCCAGGCGGCTGACGATGTCGGTGCGGGTCTGGGCGTCCGCCGTGGCGGTCAGCGCCACCCGGGGCACCAGGGGGAACCGCTCATGCAGGATGGAGAGCTGCAAGTATTCCGGCCGGAAGTCGTGGCCCCATTGGCTGACGCAATGCGCCTCATCCAAGGCGAACAGGGCGATGCGGCTGCGCTCCAGCAGGTCCAGGAAGCGCGGCGTCACCAGCCGTTCCGGCGCCACGTACAGCAGGTCCAGTTCCCCCCGCTCGCAGGCGCGCTCCACCTCCTGCGCCTCGCGCCAGTCGAGGGTGGAGTTCAGGTAAGCGGCGCGGACGCCCAGCTGCCGCAACGCGTCCACCTGGTCGCGCATCAGGGCGATCAGGGGGCTGACCACGATGCCAACCCCGTGCCGCACCAAGCTGGGGATCTGGTAGCAGAGGGACTTGCCCCCGCCCGTGGGCATCAGCACCAGGGCGTCGCCCCCGCCGGCCACGTGCTCCACGATGTCGCCCTGCATGCCCCGGAACTCCGGGTAGCCCCAGACGCGCCGCAGCACGTCAAGCGCCGCCTCACGCGGGGGAAGGATGCGGGCATCGGGCATGCCGGGCAGGACCGCTACTGGTTGTGACGATTCCGAGGTAAGCAGCCCCACATCTGGGACCGACCCCTCTTCTAGGCCGTAAGGGCCCCCGCGGTCCAGGGGAAAGCCGCTGGCAAGGGGCCGATACCGGCCTATCTCACAGCGCATGACCGACTGGATCTCCCTTCCCCTGTTCGCCTTGCTGCCCACCGCGGCGCTGTTCGGCGGCATGCTGTTCTTCGCCGGGGTCTTCGCGCCCCTGGTCTTCATGAAGCTGCCGTTCGAGGTGGCGTCCGGCTTCATCCGCAAGGTCTTCCCCGCCTACTACGCCGCCGGGGCCGTGGTGGCAGGGCTGGCCGGGCTGCTGGCCCTGGGCGCCGAGTGGCGGGACGGGGCGGTGCTGCTGTTCGTAGCCGCGGGTTTCCTGTTCGCCCGCCAGGGCATCATGCCCGCCGTCAACCGCACCCGCGACGCGGAGCTGGCGGGGGACAAGGCCGCCGGCCAGCGCTTCGCCGCCCTGCACCGGGCCAGCGTGGTGCTGAACGCGGTGCAGTTGCTGGCCGTGCTGGTGGTGCTGGTGCGGCTTGCCCTGAGAGCCTGAGACACCCACGTCACACCCCTGGCAGCAAAGCCACACCCGCCCTCCTTCCGCATCGTGGGAGAAACCTTCCCCGCGTTGGGGCGTTTAGCCTGTCGAGGTTCCACCACGGAGGACTTGACATGGCGGAAACGCCCCGCGCCTACAGCGTGCCGTCCAGCGGCGCCCGCGAGACCGGCGGCACGCCCTCCGGCACCCCCGGCACCGACCTTGTGGACACGCCGCCCGCGAACCCCGCTGACAATTCCATGTCCACCCCCGCCGCCAACCCGGGAAGCGAGGGCATGGTCCGGGAGGCGGTGGCCGTCTTCGACAGCGAGGACGGGCTGCAACACGCCATCGACGAGCTGACCATGGCCGGCTTCGGCCAGCATGAGCTGAGCCTGATGGCCCGGGACGAGGCGGTCCGCGGCAGCCTGGGCCAGAGCTACACCAGCGTCCAGCAGGCCAAGGACGACCCCGACGCCCCGCGCCAATCCATCATCTCGCCGGAGGAGGTGGGCACGGCCCAGGGCATGGCGGCGGCGGTGCCGGCCTATGTGGCGGCCATCGCGGCCACGGCGGTGACGGTGGCCAGCGGCGGCACGGCCCTGGCCGCGGCCGGCGCGGCGGTGGCGGCCGGCGGGGCCAGCGGCGGCATCGGCGCCCTGCTGGCCAGCTGGATCGGCGGCCAGCGCAAGGAGACGCTGCAGCAGCAGTTGGACAAGGGCGGCATCCTGCTCTGGGTCAACCTGCGCGACCCCGCGCGGGAGCAGATGGCCTACCAGATCCTGTCGCGCCACAGCACGCAACCGGTGGAGATCCATGACGTGCCGCAGACCACCGGCCAATCTTCGGTTTAGGAGGGGGGACGTCCCTGCGCGTGTGGGGTCATACGGAAAGGCAATTTCGCAGGGGGCTGCCTGCTGGCAATCTTGCACCCCCGACGAAATGACAGTTGCAAGCTTTCGCACCCGCGATACTTTGACGCCTATGGCCGATGCGGGTAATCCGTTCGGTCAGGCGCATGCCCCGCCTTCAGGTGGGGGCTTTCGAAGGACACGCGGATGCACCGGACCCATCCCAGTGTACGCAGGACCAGGGCGACGTTCCCGTGAACCTTCCGTTTACCCCTTTTGCCGAAGCTCCGACGCGGTGTCGGCCACCCGCGCGCCCCGCGCGGTCGGCCAGCCGACCTTGAGAGGACAGCCGTGCTCTACCAGCTCTACGACATCCAGCATGCCGCCCTGACCCCCCTGCGCCTGATGGCGGAGGCGACGCAGCAGACCTTCCAGAACCCGTTCTTCCCCGGGTCCTACACGAAGGTGGGCCGCGCCATGGCCGCGGGGGCGGAGCTGATCGAGCGGACGACACGCCGCTGGGGCAAGCCGGAGTTCGGCCTGAAGACCACGAGGGTACATGGCCGCGAGGTGGCGGTGACGGAACAGGTGGTGCTGAACAAGCCCTTCTGCTCCCTGGTGAACTTCGAGCGGGCGGCCCCCCACGACGGCCCCAAGGTGCTGCTGGTGGCGCCCCTGTCCGGCCACTATGCCACCCTGCTGCGGGGCACGGTCCAGGCCCTGCTGCCGCACCATGACGTGTACATAACCGACTGGGCGGACGCGAAGCTGGTGCCCCTGGCCCGCGGCCGCTTCGACCTGGAAGACTATATCGACTACATCATCGACTTCCTGCGCCACCTGGGGCCCAACACCCACCTGATGGCGGTCTGCCAGCCCGTGGTGCCGGCCCTGGCCGCCACGGCCCTGATGGCCCAGATGGACGACCCGTGCCAGCCCCGCTCCATGACCCTGATGGGCGGGCCCATCGACACCTCGGCGGCCCCCACCGTGGTGACCCAGCTGGCCGAGACGCGCGACATCGAATGGTTCGAGCGCAACGTCATCACCTCGGTCCCCGTCTACTACCCCGGCGGGCTGCGCCAGGTGTACCCGGGCTTCATCCAGCTCACCGGCTTCATGTCCATGAACCTGGACCGCCACGTCGGGGAGCACCTGAAGCTGTTCAAGCACCTGGTCATCGGCGACGGCGACTCCGCGGAATCGCACCGCAAATTCTATGACGAGTACCTGTCGGTCCTGGACCTGACGGCGGAATTCTACCTGCAGACCGTCCATGAGGTGTTCCAGAAGCGGTCGCTGGCCACCGGGCAACTGAAATGGCGCGGCCTGACCGTGGACCCGGCCGCCATCGAGAAGACGGCCCTGCTGACGGTGGAGGGGGAGCTGGACGACATCTCCGCCCCCGGCCAGACTATCGCGGCCCATACCCTGTGCCGCAACATCCCGGAGTCCAAGAAGCACAACCACATGCAGAAGGGCGTCGGCCACTACGGCATCTTCAACGGCCGCCGCTGGCGGGAGGAGATCGAGCCCAAGGTCCGCGCCTTCATGCGCACTTACGACGACCGCGCCCGGACCCGCGCCGCGGCGGAGTGAGCCGGGCTTCCATCAGGCGGACATGAACGGGGGCGCGCCGGCCATCGGCGCGCCCTTTGCCGTTCCGGGCCGGCGCATAATCCTGCACGTGGACCGGATCAGGGTCCCCGTCCTGCTGGTGCATGGCAAGCTGGACCGCACCGTGCCGCCGATCCAGTCAACGGAGATGGCCGACGCCCTGCGCGACGCCGGGAAGCCGCATGACCTGCTGCTCATCGAGGGCATGGACCATTCCGGCCGGACCACTGATCAGCGGACGCAGGTCTTCCAGGCCCTGGAAACCTTCCTGGCCAGGCATCTGGGAGGATGACCGTGCCTTACGTGGGGGCCGGGCGCAGGCGGCGGACCAGCCGCCCGTCCAGCACCGCCAGGCCAGCGAAGACCAGCCCCATGCCGGCGAAGGCGTTCCAGCCCAGCCGCTCGCCCAGCACCAGCGTGCCCAGCAGGATGGCACTGACCGGCACCATGAAGGTGACCAGGCTGGCATTGCCCGGCCCCGCCCGCTTCACCACCCGGTAGAACAGCTGGTAGGCCAGGGCGGAGCTGAACACCGCCAGCGCCAACACCGCCCCCACCGCCGGCAGGCCGGGCGCCAAGGCCCAGGGCCGCTCCAGCGCCAGGGCCAGGGGCACCGACTGGCAGGTGGCGGCCAGCATGGCGCCGGCCGACGTCACGGTCACCGGCAGGTCGCTGACCTTGCGCGCCCACAGACCGGACAGGCCGTAGCAGAAGCTGGCGCCCAGCACGGCCACGGCACCCGCGATGCCCCAGCTCGCCCCCGCCATGGCCTTGGGCCCCAGCAGCACACAGACGCCCAGGAAGCCCAGGGCCAAACCCGCCGCCTTGGCCCCGCTGATCCGCTCCCCCGGCCCGGCCACGCGCAGCACCAACACGGTGAACAGGGGCGTGGTGGCGTTGAGGATGGAGGCGAGGCCGCTGGGGATGTGGTGCTGGCCCCAGGCGATCAGGCTGAAGGGTACGGTGTTCCCCAGCAGGGCCAGCATGAAGAACTGCCGCCAGCGGTGGAAGGGCAGCGCCTCCCCCGTGGCGCGGGCCAGGACCAGCAGCAGGCAGGCCGCCAGGAAGACCCGGCCGGCGACGATGGTCAGGGGCGGAAGGTCCTTCACCGCCACGCCCACGAACATGAAAGACCCGCCCCACAACACCGACAGGGCAGCCAGCATCAGCCAGTCGGCGGGGCGCATGGGCTGTGGGGCTGGGGCGGGCATGGGGCTGCCTGGGGTGCCGGGACGGACCGCGACGCTAACCAGTGCCCGGGCAAAGGGTCCACCCGGTTGTTGCGCATCCCGGCAATGCGCGGGTTGTCACGCCCCCGTGCTGCGCACCCGCGCCACGGCCTGCAACCAGCCGGCATAGAGGCGCTGCCGTTCGCGCCCGTCCAGCCGCGGCTCGAACCGCCGCTCCAGCGCCCAGGCGGCGGACAGGTCCGACAGGCCGCCGAACAGCCCGGCCTGGAGCCCGGCCAGGTAGGCGGCGCCCAGGGCCGTCGTCTCCGTCACGGCCGGGCGCTCCACCGCCACGCCCAGCATGTCCGCCAGGAACTGCATCAGCCAGTCGTTGCCCACCATGCCGCCATCCACCCGCAGGGCGGCGGGCGGATGCCCGGCGTCGGCGGCCATGGCCTCCGTCAGGTCGCGGGTCTGGTAGGCCACCGACTCCAGCGCAGCCCGCACCAGATGGGCGATTCCCGTGTCCCGGGTCAGGCCGAACAGCCCGCCGCGGGCGTCCGGGTCCCAATAGGGCGCCCCCAGGCCGGTGAAGGCCGGCACCAGGTAGACCCCGCCGGCGTCCTTTATGTCGGTCGCGTAACGTTCGCTGGAGGGCGCGTCCGGGATGATCCGCAGCCCGTCCCGCAGCCACTGCACCGCTGCCCCGGCCACGAAGATCGAGCCCTCGATGGCATAGGTCGGCACCCCGCCGAACCGGTAGGCCACCGTGGTCAGCAAGCGGTTCCGGGACAGTTTCGGTTCCGGCCCGATGTTCAGCAGGGCGAAGCAGCCGGTGCCGTAGGTGCTCTTGGTCATTCCGATATCGAAACAGGCTTGCCCGACCGTCGCCGCCTGCTGGTCCCCGGCGATGCCCAGCACCGGCACGGGCCGCCCCAGCAGCGACGCCTCCGCCACCCCGAAATCCGCCGCGCAGTCCTTCACGTCAGGCAGCAGGGCGCGGGGGATGCGCAGCAGCCGCAGCAATTCATCGTCCCAGTCCTGGGTGTGCAGGTTGAACAGCAGGGTGCGGCTGGCGTTTGTGGCGTCGGTGGCATGCACCGCGCCGCCGGTCAGCCGGTACAGCAGGAAGCTGTCCACCGTGCCGAAGCACAGTTCCCCCCGCTCGGCCCGCGCCCGGGCGCCGGGCACTTGGTCCAGCAGCCAGGCCAGCTTGGTGCCGCTGAAATAGGGGTCCACCAGCAGGCCCGTGCGTTCCCGCACCAACGGTTCCGCCCCCGCCGCCTTCAGCTCACGGCAGGCCGCGGCGGTGCGGCGGTCCTGCCAGACGATGGCGTTGTGAAGCGCCTCCCCCGTTGCCCGGTCCCAGAGGATGGCCGTCTCCCGCTGGTTGGTGATGCCGATGGCGGCGATGCGGCCCGCGTCCAGGCCCGACGATTCCAGCGCCGTGCGGCAGCAGACCACCGTGTCGCGCCAGATGTCCTCCGGGTCGTGCTCCACCCAGCCGTCGGCGGGGTAGAACTGGCGCAGTTCCCGCTGGCCCACGGCCACCGGCCGGCCCGCGCGGTCGAAGATGATGGCCCGGGTGGACGTGGTGCCCTGGTCGATGGCCAGCACATGGTCGGCGACGGCCATGTCTTCCCTCCCCCGCTGTTGGATCTCCTCGGTACCGGCCCGCAGGGTGGTCCGCCATTGTGACAGCCGTCAAGCCGCACCGACCGGGTTACCATTTCCCCCTTGACGGCACCCCTGGGCAGGCGCACCATCAAGTCGTCAGCACGGAACAGGAGGATGTCATGCAAGACAGTACCCCTCCCCAGCAGTCCCGGGGCAAGTAGTTGCCCCCATCCCCTGGCGGATGAACAAGTCAGGAGGCTGCAGCGACCCATGATTTACTGCCAATGCGCCTGACCGGGCGCCCGATGTACCGGTCTTTGACTTGAGACATAGGGCCCGGCCATAGATGCCGGACCGGATCGACAGATCCAAACCAGAGCCCCCGGCCGCCCTAGCTGCGGCGGGGGCTCGTCATGTTGCCGGGGCGCCACCCTTCCCCCTCCCGGATCGGCAATGCCTTGAAGCGTGGTTGGCAAGGGCCGGGCCGCCCGGCTAGACTCGCCCCATGTTCTCCTTCCTGAAGCCCAAGCCGAAACCGAAGGCCCCCGCCCGCAAGGGCACCCGGGCGCCACAGCGGGTGGTCGTGCGCGCCCTTGCCCTGGCGGAGGTACCGGCCCCGCTGGAGGTGCGGTCCAGCCCCCGCGCCCGGCGGATGAGCTTGCGGGTCGACGCGGCGCGGGAACTGGTGCGCGTCGTGGTTCCCCCCGGCGTCCCGGACAAGGAGGTGGCGCGCTTCGTCGGCCGCCACCTGGACTGGGTGCGGCAGCGCTTGGCAGCATTGCCGCCCCGCCCCGTGCTGGCGGACGGCGCCGTGGTCCCCGTGCTGGGCGTGGATCACACCATCCGCCACGACCCTGTCGGCCGCACCACGGCCCGCCTGTGCCAGGGCGCCTTGGGCCCGGAGATCGTGGTGGGCGGTGGGGCGGAGTTCCTGGCCCGCCGGGTGACCGACCTGCTGAAGGCGGAGGCGCGGCGGCAGCTCACCACCCGCGCCAAGGCAAAGGCCGCCCGCATCGGCGCCACCGTCGCCGCCGTGACCGTGCGCGACACCAAGAGCCGCTGGGGCAGCTGCTCCGCCACCGGCCGCCTGTCCTTCTGCTGGCGGCTGGTCCTGGCGCCGGAGCCGGTGCTGGACTATGTGGTGGCCCATGAGGTGGCGCACCTGCGGGAGATGAACCATTCCCCCCGCTTCTGGGCCCTGTGCGCCAGCCTGGCCGGCGACGTGGACGGCCCGCGGGACTGGCTGAAGGCCAACGGCGCCCGCCTGCACCGATTCGGCGCCTGACCCCCCGGGTCAATCCTCCCCGCCCTCCTGCGGGAACAGGGCGCGGACCAGGTGGCCCAGCAGCAGCACCCCATGGGTCAGGATGGCCGTGGCCACGGCGATGCCGTACATCCCGGCGCCGGCCGCCATGCCCAGGGCGGCCGCTGTCCATACCGTGGCGGCGGTGGTCAGGTTGCGGATCTTGGCCCCCCGCCCCTGGATGATCATCCCGGCGCAGATCAGCCCCACCGCCTGGGCCACCCCTTGGATCACCCGCAGCGGGTCCGGGTCGCCGGGCTGGCGCGGATGGTCCATGACCCCCGCCATGGCCACCGCCAGCGCGGTCAGGGCGGCGGAGCTGAGGGCTACCAGCCCGTGGGTGCGCAGGCCGGCCGACTTCCTCTTGATCTCCCGGTCCAGCCCCAGCAACAGGCCGAGCAGCGTCGCCAGGCCCAGGCGCAGGCCCAGATCCTGCCAAGTCAGGGGGGCGGGGGAGAACAGCTCGGGCATCGGGACCGGGGGCAAGGCGGGGACCATCCAGGGAACGACGCACCATGCCGCTTGATCCCGGGCCGCCGGCATGGGATGTGCCGGGGCGCCCCGGACGTACTTTGGTCGCATCCCGCCCCGCCGGCCTGGACAGGGCCGGGCCGGGGCCTACCCTTGCCCTGCCATGACCCGCCCCTTGCTCCCCGCCCTCGGCGCCCTTTTCCTGCTCAGCCTTCTGGTCGGCCTGCCCGGGGACCCGGGCCGGGTCCTGGGCCCGTCGCACCTGGCCCTGTCGCCGGACCTGGCGCTGGCCCTGGCTGCCGCCTGCCTGGCTGGGATGGGCGCCCCCCGGGGCCGGCGCGCCTTGGCCTTGGCCCTGCTGCTCTGGCTGGTGGTGCTGGTGCGGTTGGCGGACCTGGTGGCGCAGCTCGTCACCGGCCGCCCGTTCGAGCCGGGGTTCGACCTGGTGCTGCTACCCTCCCTCTGGTCGGTGCTCACCGCCGGGGCGTCCGGGGCGGCCCTTGGCATCGGGCTGCTGGCGGGCCTCGCCCTGCTGTTCCTGGCGGTCTGGTCCGGCGTGCGGGCCACTGGCCGGGTCCTGGCCGAGCCGCCGGCCCGGCGCCTGGTGCTGCCCGGCCTCGCCACCCTTGCCGTGGTACAGGGCCTGCTGTCCTGGGCCGGGTCGCCCTGGCTGCCTTTCCATACCTGGGACAGCGGCATCGCCGCCGTGCTGCGGGACCAGGGGGCACGGCTGGCCCATGCGGCGGACCTGCGCGCCGGCATCGCCCGCGCCCTGGCCCAGGACCCCGTGGCCGCCATCCCGGCCGACAGCCTGCTGGCGAGCCTTCGCGGCCGGCACGTCATCGTCGTGTGGGTGGAGAGCTATGGCCTGTCCGCCCTGGCCGACCCGCGCCATGGCCCCACCGTCGCCGCGCGGCTGGAGCGGATGGGCGACACCCTGGCCCAGGCCGGCTTCCACCAAGCCAGCGGACTGGTCGCGTCCCCCGTGCTGGGCGGGCGGAGCTGGCTGGCACACGGCACCTTCCGCGCCGGCATCCGCCAGGACCAGCCCGCCGCCCAGGGTGCCGTCCTGGCCAGTGGCCGCCAGGGCTTGGCCCACGCCTTCCGCCGGGCCGGCTGGCATACGGCGGCGGCCATGCCTGGCTTGCTGAACCCCTGGCCGGAGGGGGCGCTGTGGGGTTTCGACCGGGTGTTGCGGCGCCCGGATTTCCCCTACCCAGGCCCCGCCTTCGGCTGGTCGCCGGTGCCGGACCAGGCGGTGTTGGCCAGCCTTGGCCCCTTGGGCGCCCTTGGCCATCGCCCCACCTACCTGGAGGTCGTCCTGACCAGCAGCCACGCCCCCTGGACACCCGAGCCGCCCTGGCTGGACGCTGCCGCGGGCCTGGGCGACGGCAGCGCCTATGCCGACGCCGACCTGACGCCGGACTATGCGGGCATGGCCGGCGCCTATGCCCGCACCCTGGACTACAGCCTGCGCGCCGTCACCGAGTGGCTGGCCACCACGGCACCCGCCGACTCCCTGGTCCTGGTGCTGGGCGACCACCCGGCCCTGGGCTGGATCGCCGCCCCGCCCGCGGAGAAGCCCACAGCCGTGCCGCTGCACGTCCTGTCCCGCGACAAGGCCCTGGTGGAAGCCGCCCGCCGCGACTGGGCCCTGTCCCCCGGCCTCCTGCCACCCGCCACCGCCCCAGCCCTGCCCATGGAGGACATGCTGGAACGGTTCCTGGGGACGTTCAGCGCCCCCGGGACTCCCGCCTCGTAGGTCGGGGTGAGCCGCACGGCGAACCCCGACAGCACGAGTCCCTGGCCATATCGTCGGGGTTCCCGTTGGTCACCCCGACCTACGCCGACTTCTCCAGTGCCTTGACCCCCGGCAGCTCCTTGCCTTCCAGCCACTCCAGGAACGCCCCGCCGGCGGTGGAGACGTAGGAGAAGCTGTCGGCCACGCCCGCCTGCTCCAGCGCCGCCACCGTGTCGCCGCCGCCGGCCACGGACAGCAGGCGGCCCTGCTTGGTCAGCGCGGCGACCAGGCCGGCCACGGCGTTGGTGCCGCTGTCGAACGGCTTGATCTCGAAGGCGCCCATCGGGCCGTTCCAGACCACGGTCTTGGCGCCCTGCAGCTTGAGGGAGACGAACTCCACCGTGGACGGGCCCACGTCCAGCATCATCTCGTCCTCGGCGATGTCGCCCACGGCCACCACCCGGTGGGCGGCCCCGGCCTTGAACTCCTTGGCCATCATGCCGTCCTTGGGCAGCAGGATCTCGCAGCCGCTCTCCGCCGCCTTGGCCATGATGGCGCGGGCCTGCTCGGCCATGTCCTTCTCCGCCAGGGACTTGCCGGTGGCCACCCCTTGCGCGAACAGGAAGGTGTTGGCCATGCCGCCGCCCAGCACCAGCATGTCCACCTTGGTGACCATGTTCAGCAGCAGGTCCAGCTTGGTGCTGATCTTGGCCCCGCCGACCACGGCCGCCACCGGCCGCTCCGGGTGGGCCAGGGCCTTGCCCAGGGCCTCCAGCTCCGCCTGCATCAGCCGGCCGGCGCCGCTGGGCAGCAGGTGGGCGATGCCCTCCGTGCTGGCATGGGCCCGGTGGGCGCTGGAGAAGGCGTCGTTGATGTACACGTCACCCAGCGCGGCCATCTGCTTCGCCAGCTCCGGGTCGTTCTTTTCCTCGCCCGCGTGGAAGCGGGTGTTCTCCAGCAGCAGCACGCCGCCGGGCGCCAGCGCGTCCACGGCGGCGCGGGCCTTGTCACCCACGCAGTCCTCCGCGAAGGCCACCGGCGCCCCCAGCGCCTTCTCCAGGGCCGGGACGACTTGCCGCAGGCTGTTCTTGGTGTCCGGGCCGCCCTTGGGCCGGCCGAAGTGGGACATCACCACCACCTTGGCGCCCTTGCCGGCGATCTCCGCCAGGGTCGGCACCAGCCGGTCGATGCGGGTGGTGTCGCTGACCTGCCCGTCCTGCACCGGCACGTTCAAGTCCGCGCGCACCAGCACGGTCTTGCCGGCCACGTCCAGGGTGTCGAGCGTCTTGAAGCGCATGGTGGTGTTCCCCCGTTTGCAGGTCGTTCGCGGCCCCGGACCGTCGGTCCCGGCCGATCTTTGGTCGGGGCGCAAGGAAGCACAGGCGCCCCCGCCTTGCAACCGGCCAGGGCGGCGGAACCCCCTTGAAGCCGACGGGTTCTGACCCAGGATGATCGGGGTAGCCGGACTGGTTCCGGGAGAGGGGTTGGCATGGCGACGGCGGTGGAACGGGTGGCCTACGCGGCGGGGCAGGCGGCGCGCGTCGGCTGGTACATGGGTCAGTACCTGCTGGCCAACCGCATCAGCCCACCGGAACTGCCCAAGGTGGACATGCCGGAGGGCACCGGCTTCCCCAAGACGGCGGACATCCTGGCCGACCTGCGGGAGCTGCTGCGCCGGGACTGGCAGAACATCGACGACGGGCTGTACCGCCTGCCCCATGATTTGGTGCGGGACCCCCGCCGCCTGCTGGCGGACGCCGCCCGCTTCCTGCGCGACGTGCCGGAGGTGGCCCGCCGCCGCAAGGAGCAGGCCAACAGCGAGGTTTTCCGCGAACCGCCCGCGGGGACGGAGAAGCTGCCCCGCTATTACCGCCAGAACTTCCACTACCAGACGGACGGCTACCTGTCCGACCGCTCCGCCCGGCTGTACGACCACCAGGTGGAGGTGCTGTTCGGCGGCGGGGCCGACGCCATGCGCCGCCAGGCGCTGGTGCCCGTGGCCAGGTACCTGCGCGGCAAGCCGGTGCGGCGGATGCGGCTGCTGGACGTGGCGTCGGGCACCGGCCGCTTCCTGACCTTCGTCAAGGACAACTACCCGAAGCTGGAGGTCACGGCCCTGGACCTGAGCCAGCCCTACCTCCAGGAGGCGCGGCGCAACCTGTCCCCCTGGTCCGGCGTCAACCTGGCCCTCGCCCCGGCGGAGGGGCTGCCCTTCGCCGACGCCAGCCAGGACGTTGTCACCTGCATCTACCTGTTCCATGAGCTGCCGGCCAAGGTCCGCGCCCAGGCGGCGGCGGAGATGGCCCGCGTGCTGAAGCCCGGCGGCCTGATGGTGCTGATGGACAGCCTGCAACTGGGCGACAAGCCCCAGTTCGACGGGCTGCTGCGCCTGTTCCCCGTGGCTTTCCACGAGCCCTATTATGCCCATTACATCGGCGCGGACATCCAGGGCCTGTTCACCGATGCCGGGCTGGAGCCGGACGGGACGGTGAACGCCTTCCTGTCCAAGGTCATGGCCTTCCGCAAGCCCGGGGCAACCTAACCCGAAAGACAGGGCCGCCGACGCAAAAAAAATCGGTCCCGCGATAGACAGGGGAAATTTCGGTTGTCATCGTTCCGCAACATTCCTGGCAGCAAAGCCTGCTAGGGATGGCTTGCGCGAAGGATCAGGAACACGCCCCCCGCGATGCCCGACACCGAAATCGAACTGAAGCTGGCGGTCCGGCCGGAAGACCTGCCGCGGCTCCGGTCCGCCAAGGCCCTTGGCCCCGCCAACGGCAAGGCCGCGCCCAAGGCGCTGGAAAGCACCTATTTCGACACGCCGGACCTGCGGCTCGCAGCCGCCGGCCTGTCGCTGCGCGTCCGCAAGGTGGGTCGCAGCTTCATCCAGACCCTGAAGTCCGCCCCCGAGGGCGGCACCGCCGCCCTGGTGCGCGGGGAATGGGAAGGCCCGGTGCCCGGCCCCACCCCCGACCTGTCCGCCCTGCCCGAGGCGGCCCCGCGGGAGGCCCTGGCCGGGCTGGTGGAGGCGGGGCTGAAGCCCGTCTTCACCTCCGACGTCAAGCGCACCCTGCGCGTCACCAGCGTCGGCGCGTCCCAGGTGGAGCTGGCCCTGGACGTGGGCGAGATCCGCACGCCGGAGGGCGCCACCCTGCCGGTGAGCGAGCTGGAGCTGGAGCTGAAGTCCGGCACCGACCCGGTGGCCCTCTACGACCTGGCCCTGGCGCTCCACGGGGAGGTGCCGATGCGGCTGGAGACGCGGACCAAGTCCGCCCGCGGCTACGCCCTGGCCGCCGGCACCGGCCCCACCTGGGCCAAGGCCGGCAAGCTGGAGATCAGCCCCGCCGACACGGTGGAGCAGGCCCTGGCCGCCATCGTCCGCCACTGCCTGGGCCACATGCTGGCGAACGAGGCGGTGGCCCTGGCCGGGGAGCAGCCGGAGGGCATCCACCAGATGCGGGTGGCGCTGCGCCGCCTGCGCTCCGCCTTCAGCCTGTTCAAGGGCCTGATCCCCGCCGATCAGGCCGCCACCCTGGGGCCGGAGGTCAAGTGGCTGGCCGACAGCTTCGGCCCGGCCCGCGACTGGGACGTGTTCCTGGAAAGCCTGCTGGCCCCGGTGGAGGAGGCGTTCCCCGCCGACCCCGGCCTGTCCGCCCTGCGCCAGGCCGCCCTGCGTTGCCGGCATGAGGGGTACGAGGAGGCCAAGGCCGCCATCCAGTCCCCCCGCTACACCACCCTGCTGCTGAAGCTGGGCGCCTGGGTGGATGGGCGCGGCTGGCGCGACCAGCCGGTGAGCGAGGGGTCCGCCCGGCTGCTGCAACCCATCCTGGACCTGTCCGGCAGCCTGCTGGACAAGCGGCACAAGCAGGGCAGGAAGCGCGGCCGCCACTTCGCGCGCCTGGACCCGGAGGCGCGGCACCAGCTCCGCATCGCCCTGAAGAAGCTGCGCTACGCGGCGGAGTTCTTCCGCGGCCTGTACGACCCCAAGCCGGTGAAGCGCTACCTGGAGGATCTGGCCGGCCTGCAGGAGGCGCTGGGCCATTTGCAGGACGTGGCCACGGTGGAGAAGCTGGTGGGACAGGTCCGCGACCGGCTGGGGGCCGAGGCCCCCCTGGGCTGGGAACAGGGCGCCGGCCTGGTCATGGGCTGGCACGGCCGCGGCCTGCGCGACCAGGAACCCGCCATCGTCCGCGACTGGGAAGCCTTCGCCGACACCAAGCCCTTCTGGAAGGGGCCGAAGGACAAGGACTTCGACCCGGTGATCTGACGGGCCTCCCGGCGTGGGGCCCATCACACGGACGGCACGGACACTCCACGGACGACACGGACCTGGCGCTTGCGCCGCAGGCATTTGGCCTTGTCCGTGCGGTCCGTGCCCTTGTCCGTGTCGTCCGTGTCCATGGCTCCGCCGGTCACGCCGGCCATCCCGATCCGGCGCAGACAACCCCTTGTCGCCGCACCGATACTCCGCCACTCTCCCCCCGCAACTCCTCCCGCCCCCGGTTCCCTCCCCATGCTCTCCGTCCTTGTCAGCAACGTGAAGGGTGGCGTCGGTAAGACGACCATCTCCACCCACATCGCCGCCGCCCTGGCCGCGGAGGGGCGCCGCACCGCGCTGGCGGAGGTGGACAAGCAGAAATCCTCCCTGGGCTGGCTGTCCCGCCGCCCGGCCACCGCCAGGCCCATCCTGGGGCTGGACTGGACGAAGGAGCTGTCGGACGTGCCCAAGGGCATCGAGGCGCTGGTGATCGACGCGCCCGCCGCCATGAAGCAGAAGGACGTGGAGGACCTGGTCAAGCTGGCGGACGTGGTCGTCCTGCCCGTCCTGCCCGGCGCCTTCGACGAGGCGGCGACGGAGCGTTTCCTGAAGAAGCTGGACGAGCTGAAGGCCATCCGCAAGGCGCGCATCCCGGTGGCCGTGGTGGGCAACCGCCTGCGCCCCCGCACAAAGTCCGCGGACCGGCTGGACAGCTTCCTGGGCGGGGTCGGCCACACGGTGGTGGCCCGCCTGCGCGACAGCCAGATCTACCCCGACCTGGCCGCCACCGGCCAAGCCCTGTTCGACCTGACCACCAAGCGCGCCGCGGAGGTCAAGGCCGACTGGGACCCGCTGCTGGCCTTCATCCGCAAGGCGGGGTGACGGGCGTCACCGTTTCCCCGGCACCCGCAGGGCCGCATAGACGTCCCCTCCCCCGTCCTCCAGCGGCCGGCGGGCGAGCCATGTCGCCATCTCCGTCGGCCCCAGCCAGAACCGGTGCTCCCAGGTGAAGCCCTCCCCCCGGCAGGCGTTGAACCGGTAGGGCGCCAGCGCCGCCAGCCGCCAGACGCAGTCCACCGCCGCCCGCGGCGTCTCCGGCAGGTATTCGAAGGACAGGGCGGGCACGGCATAGGTCAGGCCCGCCAGCACCTCCGCCTCGAACCCTTCCACGTCCACCTTGATGAAACTGGGCACGCCATGGGCCCGGATCAGCGCGTCAAGGCTGCTGACCCGCACCGCCACCCCTTCGTCCCACCGTTCGCCCGGAAAGCGGGGGGAGGCGGCGACGGTCCCGGCCCAGTCCGGGGACAGGGTGGACAAGGTGGGGTTGGCGCGGTTCACCCGCAGGGTCGCCTCCCCCTCCGCGGCCCCCAGGGCGCAGTCCAGCACGGTGACCTTGCGGTCGAGCCGGTTCAGCAGCCGGAGCAGCCGGGCCAGGTGCGGCTGCGGCTCCACCGCCACCACCCGGGCGCCCAGGGAACGGAAGGCCGCCACCCGGTCGCCCACATGGGCGCCCACGTCGATGGCCAGCTCACCCCGCGCCACGAACTGGCCATAGAACCGGGCCATCCGCCTGACCCGGCCGGGCCGCAGGCGGTAGATGGCAAGGGAACGGAGAACGCCGGTCAGCCGGGCAAGGTCCATGCAGGGCTCCCATCCCCGGGGTCGGGGCGGAGAACCCTAGCCCAAACCGTTCGCCGGGCGTAGCTTCCCGGCGCCATGCCCGATCCCGCCCCCCGCAAGCCCTTGTCCGTGAACCTGCGCGGCGCCCTGTGGATGCTGCTGGCCGCGTTCGGCTTCGCCTGCATGGGCGCCCTGGTCAAGCTGCTGGGCGGCCGGCTGGACGCCATGCAGATCGCCTTCTTCCGCGCCCTCATCGGCGTGCTGGCGGTGCTGCCCTTCATCGCCCGGGCCGGGTGGCAGACCGCCATCCCGCAATACCCGCTGCGCCACCTGTCCCGCGCCGCCACAGGGCTGGCGGCGGTCGTCACCGGCTTCTACGCCATCACCCACCTGCCGCTCGCCACCTCCACCGCCCTCAGCTTCGCCCAGCCCCTGTTCATGATCGTCCTGGCCGTCCTGTTCCTGGGCGAGCCGGTGCGCTGGCGGCGCTGGACGGCCACGCTGGTGGGGTTCGGCGGGGTGGTGCTGATGCTGCGGCCGGGGGTGGGGGACATCCATCCGGCCATGCTGGCGGCCCTGGCCAACGCCGCCTTCGTCGCCATGTCCGCCGCCCAGGTGAAGGCCATGCCGGGGCAGGAGCGGGACCTGACCCTGCTGCTGAGCTTCGCCAGCATCTCCACCCTGGCCCTCTCCCTCCCCGCCTTCCTCGCTTGGCAGGACCCGACACGGGGGGAGTGGGCGCTGCTGGTCCTGATGGGGCTGCTGGGCGTCAGCAGCCAGGCGGCGGTGATCCGCAGCTACCGGGTGGGGGCGGAGGCCACCTTCGTCGCCCCCTTCGACTATGTCCGCCTGCTGTTCGCCACGGGCTTCGGCTTCCTGCTGTTCGCGGAGGTGCCGGACGCCTATGTCTTCGCCGGCGCCGCGCTGATCATCGGCTCGGCGATCTACATCGCGCGCCGGGGTGCCAGCGTGGGCGCCAAGCCGGTGAAGGTGGAAGATGTCTGACCGCGCGCTTGCCCCAAACCCCCAGCCTGGGCCAGAAGAGTGGCCGCAACGGGAACTGGGGGAAACGGGACCATGGTGACGGAAGCGCATGACGGGCTGTTCGGCCGGCTCCAGGAACAGCCGGCGGACCCGCTGTTGGCCCTGATCGGCCTGTTCCGCGACGACCCGCGCACGGACAAGATCGACCTGGGCGTGGGCGTCTACCGTGACGCCCAGGGCCGCACCCCCGTCCCCCGCGCCGTCAAGGCGGCGGAGCGGCGGCTGCTGGAAACCCAAGGCTCCAAGTCCTACCTGGGCCCCGCCGGCGACACCGGTTTCGTCGCCCGAATCGGCGCGGTGGCGCTTGGCGAGTCGCTGGCCCGCGACCCCCGGCTGGTCGGCCTGCAATCCCCCGGCGGCACCGGCGCCCTGCGACTGGCGGCGGAGCTGGTGGCCGCGGCCAAGCCCGGCGCCACCGTCTGGCTTGGCACGCCCACCTGGCCCAACCACCCGCCCCTCATGGCCGCCGCGGGCCTGCAGGTGGAGACCTACCGCCATTACGACCCCGCCACCGGCGGCGTGCGGTTCGATGAGCTGATGTCCGCCCTGGGCAAGGCGCAGGCGAGCGACGTGGCCGTGCTGCACGGCTGCTGCCACAACCCCAGCGGCGCCGACCTGGACGAGGGCCAGTGGAGGGAGGTGGCGGCCCTGCTGTCCACCCGCGGCGTGCTGCCCATCGTGGATCTGGCCTACCAGGGACTGGGCGACGGGCTGGAGCCCGATGCCCGGGGCGCCCGGATCGTGGCCGAGGCCTGCCCGGAGATGCTGCTGGCCTATTCCTGCGACAAGAACTTCGGCGTCTACCGCGACCGGGTGGGCGCCCTGTTCCTGCTGGCTAGGGATGCCGACACGGCGCGGCGCGCCAACTCCGTCCTGCACGCCCTGGCCCGGGCCAACTGGTCCATGCCGCCCGACCATGGCGCCGCCGCCGTGCGTCTGGTGCTGGAGGACGAAGCCCTAACCGCCGATTGGAAGGCGGAACTGGATGAGATGTGCGCCCGCATCGGTGCCGTCCGCGCGTCCCTGGCCGCCCAGTCGCCCAAGCTGGCGGCGGTGGCCAGGCAGCGCGGCCTGTTCAGCCTGCTGCCCGTCAGCCCGGAGGGCGTGGCCAGGCTGCGCGCGGAGCACGGCATCTACATGGCCCCGTCCGGCCGCGCCAACCTGGCCGGCCTGGCGCTGGGGGACGTGCCGCGGGTGGCGGCGGCGATCGCCGAACTGGGCTGAACGAAGAACCGAAGGGGGAGGGTGCATCATGAAGGTCATCGTGACGGGCGGGTTCGGCGCCCTGGGCCGGGCGGTGGGCGCGGCGTTCCTGGGCCAGGGCGCGCAGGTGGCCCTGGTGGACCGGTCCCCGGCGCCGGACGGCCTGCCCGACGGCGCCAAGCCCCTGGGCGGCTTCGACCTGGCCGACCCCGCCGGGGCGGAAGCCGCGGCCCAGGCGGCGGTGGCCGCGCTGGGCGGGCTGGACGTGCTGGTGAACGTGGCCGGCACCTTCCGGTGGGAGACGGTGGCCGACGGCAGCCCGGACAGCTGGGCCTTCCTGCACGCCGCCAACCTGTCCACCTGCCTGAACATGAGCCGCGCCTGCCTGCCCCGCCTGGGGGCCGGCGGGGCCATCGTGAACATCGGCGCCAACGGGGCCCTGTCCGCCGGCACCGGCATGGGCGCATACGCCGCGTCCAAATCCGCCGTCCACCGCCTGACCGAGGCCCTGGCGGCGGAGCAGAAGGGCCGGGGGATCCGGGTCAACGCCGTGCTGCCCGGCATCATCGACACCCCCGCCAACCGCAAGGACATGCCGGATGCCGACCCCGCCGGCTGGACCAGCCCCGCCGCCATCGCCGACGTGATCCTGTTCCTCGCCTCCCCCCAATCCCGCGCCATCACCGGCGCCCTGGTCCCGGTGACCGCGGCGGCACGGTGAGACTTTCCCTCGCCCGGGGGGGAGGGCACCGCTCCGGCCCTCCGCGCCTTCTGCGTTCAATGGACCCGCCGCGACCATTCCCCCTTTCCCCTGTTGAGCGCATTCCCAGGGGCCGGCCCGAACCCAGGTGGTAAGGTGCGGCCACATGAAGGACGTCGGAGCGACCCTTGGATCGGTTCCATGAGTTGGAGGTGTTCCTGGCCGTGGCCGACGCGGGCAGCTTCGCCAAGGCGGGCCTGCGCCTGCGCATCAGCCCCCCGGCGGTGACAAGGGCCGTGTCGGCGTTGGAGGACCGGCTGGGCGTCCGCCTGTTCAACCGCACCACCCGCAGCCTGTCCCTAACCGATGCCGGCGCCCGCTTCCTGGAGAACGCCCGCCGCCTGATGGGGGAATGGGAAACCGCCGAGCGCGAGGCGGCGGGGGAGGCGGCGGAGCCGTCCGGCCACCTGGCCCTTACCGCCTCCGTCACCATGGGCCGCGGCCTGCTGGCCCCCATCGTCAGCGCCTTCCTGGCGGCGCACCCGAAGGTCACCGCGTCGGTCCTGCTGCTGGACCGGGTGGTGAATTTGGTGGAGGAAGGGCTGGACGTGGCCCTGCGGGTGGGGGCGCTGCCCGACAGCACCCTGGTGGCCCGCCGGGTGGGCATGGTCCGCCGCGTCCTGGTGGCCAGCCCCGCCTACCTTGACCGTCACGGCACGCCGCGCCAGCCGTCGGACCTGAAATCCCACGCCGTCATCGCCTTCACCGGCCTGATGCCCAACCGGGAATGGCGATACCTCGCCGGCCCAAACAACGGGCACGTGGCCCTGGCCCCACGGCTGGAGATCAACGACGCCGGCGCCGCCCTGGCCGCGGCCGAACGGGGGGAAGGCATCACCATCGGCCTGTCCTACATGGTGGGGGAGGCCATGTCCCAAGGCCGCCTGCTGCCCTTGCTGGACGAGTTCACCCTGCCCCCGGTCCCGGTCCAGCTCGTCTACCCCCAATCCCGCCTGGTCGCCCCCAAGGTCCGCGCCTTCGTGGACTTCGCCGCGCCGAGGGTGAGGGAGGTACTGGAGGGGTTGTGAGATCCGCCTCCTCTCTGTCATCCCCGCGATGGCGTGAAGGCGCTAAGTCACCCGGCGTTGAAGCTTTTGTTTCCCCCGCGAAGGAAAACACCTTCGCGGGGGAAGCCGTAGTGCTTGGCATAGACGGTTCGGCCCTGTTCCAAAGCCGATTTCCTTCGCGACGATGACGGGCGGTGTGAGGTGAGGGCGAAGGCAGCCCCCCTCGGCCGCCTCACGCGCCGACAGCCCCCCGCTACCCAGCTCACAACCAATCACTGACCGAACCATGCGACAGGGCAACGCATGGTCGGGCACGCCATCCCCGCTTATGTATTTTCAGAAATTTCTGAAACCTGAGAAACCGCAGGCGCACCATGGATTTGCCACCAATCGTCCAGGCCTTCGTGCTGCATTTCGGGGAGATGGGAAGCCGGTGGGGCATCAACCGCACCGTCGGCCAGATCTATGCCCTGCTCTATGTCTCGCCGGACCCGCTGACCGCGGACGACATGGTGGCGCGGCTAGGCTTCTCCCGCTCCAACGTCTCCATGGGGCTGAAGGAGCTGCAATCCTGGAACCTGGTGCGCTTGCAGCACCTGCCCGGCGACCGGCGGGACTATTTCAGCACCCCCGACGACGTCTGGCAGATCGTCCGCACCCTGGTGGAGGAGCGCAAGAAGCGGGAGGTGGACCCCACCCTGTCCGTGCTGCGGGAGTTGCTGATGCAGACGCCCGCCAGCGCTGAGGAGCGCCATGCCCAGGACCGGATGCGGGAGATGCACCATCTGATCGAGCTGCTGTGCGGCTGGTACGACGACGTGCGCCGGCTGGAGACGGAGCGGCTGGTCCAGCTGCTGACCCTGGGTGCCAAGGTCCAGAAGATCCTGGAGGTCAAGGACCGGCTGTTCGCCCTGCCCGGCGGGAAGGGCAAGGACAAGGCTGGGAAGGAGGGCTGAAGCCATGGACGCGCTGACCCTGGCCCGAATCCAGTTCGCGGCCAACATCTCGTTCCACATCCTGTTCCCCACCATCACCATCGCGCTGGCCTGGCTGCTGCTGTTCTTCAAGCTGCGCTTCCGGGCCACGGGCGAGTCCAAGTGGATGGACGCCTATTTCCTGTGGGTGAAGATCTTCGCCGTGACCTTTGCCCTTGGCGTCGTGTCCGGCATCACCATGAGCTTCCAGTTCGGCACCAACTGGCCCGGCTTCATGGAGAGGGTAGGCAACATCGCCGGGCCCCTGCTGGCGTACGAGGTCCTGACCGCCTTCTTCCTGGAGGCGACCTTCATCGCCGTCATGCTGTTCGGCTTCCGCAAGGTGCCGGAGTGGCTGCACACCCTGGCCACCGGGCTGGTGGCGTTCGGCACCACCATGTCCGCCTTCTGGATCCTGGTGCTGAACAGCTGGATGCACACCCCAGCAGGTTACGAGCTGCGCGACGGCGTGGCCCACGCCACGGACTGGCTCGCCATCATCTTCAACCCGTCCATGCCCTACCGGCTGACCCACATGCTGCTGGCCTCCGGCCTGACCGCCGCCTTCCTGGTGGCGGGCGTGTCGGCCTGGCGCTGGCTGAAGGGTGACCGCGGCCCGTCCGTACTGGCGGCCCTGCGCAGCGGCACCTACGTGGCGGCCGCCCTGATCCCGCTCCAAATCCTGGCGGGCGACCTCCACGGGCTGAACACGCTGGAGCACCAGCCCGCCAAGGTCGCAGCCATGGAGGGCCACTGGGAGACGTCGGGCAACGTGCCCCTGCTGCTGTTCGCCTGGCCGGACGAGGAGGCGCGCACCAACCACTTCGAGGTCGGCATCCCCAACGGCGCCAGCCTGATCCTGAAGCACGAGGCGGACGGCGTGATCCAGGGCCTGAACGATTTCCAGGGCGCGCACCCGCCGGTGAAGCCCGTCTTCTTCGGCTTCCGCGTCATGGTGGGCGTGGGGATGCTGATGCTGGTCGTGTCCTGGGCCGCCGCCTGGACCCTGAGGCGCCGCGGCGAGCCCACGGTGTGGATGGCCCGCGCCCTGGTGGCCATGACCTTCAGCGGCTGGGTGGCCACCCTGGCCGGCTGGTACGTGACGGAGATCGGCCGCCAGCCCTGGCTGGTGACCGGCGTGCTGAAGACGCATGAGGCGGTGAGCGCCGTCCCCGCCGCCGCCATCGGCGGCACCCTCACCATGTACCTCGCCACCTATGCCGCCCTGCTGGTGGCCTATGTGGCGGTGGTCTTCAAGCTGGCGGGCAAGGCCGGCAAGGCGGTGCCCACCATCGCCCGCCCCATCCCCCTGGCGGCCGAGTAAAGGAGGGCCGACACATGGAGACGTTATCCCCAGCCGACTGGCTGCCCGTCGCCTTCGCCGCCCTGATGGGCATCGCGATCCTGGCCTATGTGGTGCTGGACGGGTACGATTTGGGCGTCGGCATCCTGATGGCCGGCGCCACGGACCCGCAGCGCGACCGCATGGTCGCCAGCATCGGCCCGTTTTGGGACGCCAACGAGACCTGGCTGGTCCTGGCCGTGGGCCTGCTGCTGGTGGCCTTCCCCGTGGCCCACGGCATGATCCTGTCCGCCCTGTACCTGCCGGTGGCGGCGCTCTTGTTCGGGCTGATCCTGCGGGGGGTGAGCTTCGAGTTCCGGGCCAAGACCGACGGCACCCAGCGCACCTTGTGGAACCGCGCCTTCATCGGCGGGTCCCTGCTGGCGGCCCTGGCCCAGGGCTACATGCTGGGCCTCTACATCCTGGGCCTGGAGCAGTCCTGGGCCGCGGTGGGCTTCGGCCTGCTGACGGGGGTGTGCCTCGCCGCGGCCTACGCCTTCATCGGCGCCACCTGGCTGGTGCTGAAGACGGAAGGGGAGTTGCAGGCCCGCGCCGTGGGCTGGGCCCGGCGCGCCCTGGGCCTCGCCGCCCTGGGCATGGTCGCCGTCTCCCTCGCCACCCCGCTGGCCAGCGACCGCATCGCCGCCAAGTGGTTCGAGCTGCCCTACCTGGTCCTGCTGGCCCCCATCCCGGTGGCTACAGCCGGCCTGTTCGCCTTGGTCTGGGTGGCGCTGAGGCACCTGCCGAACGCGGCGGACCGCTATGCCTGGGTGCCCTTCGCCGGGGCCGTGGGCATCTTCATGCTGGGCTTCCACGGCCTGGCCTACAGCTTCTATCCCTACGTGGTTCCGGAGCGGCTGACCGTGTGGGACGCGGCCGCAGCACCCGAGAGCCTGATGATCATCTTCGTCGGCACCCTGGTGGTCCTGCCCGTGATCCTGGGCTACACAGCCGTGGCCTACCGCATCTTCCGCGGCAAGGCGACGGAGCTGCGGTATGACTGACCCGGCGACTTTCGAACCCGGAAGTCGCCGTCAGGGGACCGGTCGCCCGGAACCCTGCCCAACCCCGTCCGGTTACCCCCATCGCGGGGTATAGGCCGGGGGGTTCCATGGGCTGGTTCGTGTCGGTGGCGGGGGTGGCCCTGGTCCTGGTGGCCATGGGCGACATCTTCACCACGGCGCTGACCCTGCGGGGCGCCGGCCCGGTGACGGGGCGGCTGACCGCCTGGCTGTGGCGGGCGGCTCGCTGGGTGCTGGCCCGGCCCACGCCCCGCCCGGCCCTGTCCCTGGCCGGCCCGGCCATCGCCGCCGCCACGGTGGGGAACTGGCTGCTGATGCTGTGGGTGGGCTGGACCCTGGTCTTCCTAGGGGGCGAGGGCAACGTCGTCTCAGGCAGCGACGGCACCCCGGTGGACGGCTGGACCAAGGCCTATTTTGCCGGCTACACCCTGTCCACCCTGGGCCTGGGCGATGTCCAGCCCCAGGGCACCCTGTGGCAGTTCACCACGGCCTTCGCCTCCGTCAACGGCTTCGTGGCCGTGTCCATGGCGGCCACCTATCTGATCCCGGTGGTGACCTCCGCGGCACGGCAGCGCCAGCTCGCCATCTATGTCCATGGCTTGGGCGACACGCCCGTGGGCATCATCCTGGCCGCCTGGAACGGCAAGGACCTGGCCGCCCTGGACGCGCACCTGGCCGCCCTGGCCCCCATGGTGATCGACGCCGGCCAGCAGCACCTTGTCTATCCCGTGCTCTACTGCTTCCACGGCGTCAGCGACGCCACCTCCTTCTCCGTCCGCCTGACGGCGCTGGACGAGGCGCTGCTGGTCCTGCGCCACGGCGTCGCCCCGCCCGCCCGGCCCGTGGAGGCCGTTACCCGCCCCCTGGCGGAGGGCGTCACCTCCCTGCTGGAGCGGATGCGCGCCGCCTCCATCCCGCCCATGGACAAGGCCCCGCCGCCGCCGGACCTGACACCCCTGCGCCGTGCCGGCATCCCCACGGTGTCGGACGAGGAGTTCGCCGCCATCGTCGCCGCCCATGACGAGCGCCGCCGCCACCTCTGGGCCGTGGTGGCCGACGCCGGCTGGACCTGGGACCGCGTCTTCTCCGAACCCGAGCAGGACTGCCTGGCCAGCAAGTAGGGCGCGCCTGCCGGAACCACCCGCTGTGGCATAAGGCGGCCCTTAACGCCTGATTCACCATGCCCCGCCAGGGTTCCGCGTGAGACCTGCCCCCATGCCGGGGCCGACACACGCGGACAAGCCATGCCCACCCCAACGCTGCCGCCCGCCCCGGGCGGCCTCGGCCGCATCTACCGTGCCCTGTGGACCTACGCCGCCGGCAAGCGCCCGCTGCTGGTGCTGTTCATGGCCATGCAGGTGGCGGCCCAGATCGTGAAGCTGGCCATCCCCTACTTCTCCGCCGAGGCGGTGAATGCCCTGCAGCGCAGCGGCGCCGACGGCCTGCGGGAGGCGGCGACCTACCTTGGCCTGACCTTCGCCGCCGCCGCCGGGTCCTGGGCCCTGCACGGCCCATCCCGGGTGATCGAGCGGTTCGTGGCCATCCATGTCCGTGGCCGCTTCACCGACGCCGCCTATGCCAAGCTGACCAGCCTGCCCATGGGCTGGCACGCGCGGCGCCATTCCGGCGACACCATCCAGCGCGTGTCCAAGGCCTCCGGCGCCCTGTTCGGCTTCAGCCAGAGCCAGTTCATCTACCTGCAGAACGCGGTGAACCTGGTCGGCCCCGTGGTGGCCCTGTGCCTGGTGTCCAGCATGACGGGCTTGGCCGCGGCAGTGGGCTATGCCCTGATCTTCGCCGTGCTGCTGCGCTTCGACCGGGTGATGATCGACCTGGCACGGCAGGAGAACCGGGCGGAGGGGCGGATGCTGTCCACCCTGGTGGACTGCCTGGGCAACATCTCCACCGTCCTGACCCTGCGGCTCCAGGCCCCCACCCGCGCCCTGGTGAACAGCAAGCTGGCCGCCATCTTCGTGCCCCTGCGCCGCGGCGTGGTGGTGAACGAGGTGAAGTGGTGCGCCGTGGACCTGCTGAACAACGGCATCCGCGTCGGCCTTGTCGGCCTCTATGGCTGGCTGGCCTGGAAGGCCGGCGGCCCGGTCATGCTGGGCACCGCCGTGCTGGTGCACCAGTACGCCCAGCAGGCGGGCCAGGTGGTGGGCACCATGGCGCTGCATTACCAGGAGCTGGTGCGCTACCACACCGACTTCGGCGGGGCGGCGGAGATCATGGACGCCGCCGAGGACGACACCGCCGGCGCCACCGTCGAGCCCGGCTGGCGGGAGATCGCGGTGGAGGGCCTGTCCTTCGCCTATGCCGACGCCACGGGCGCCCGCAAGGGCGGGCTGGAGGACGTGTCCCTGACCTTCCGCCGCGGCCAGCGCGTGGCCCTGGTGGGGGAGAGCGGGTCGGGCAAGAGCACGGTCATGCGCGTGCTGGCCGGCCTTTACCGCCCCGACGCCGCGACGTTCCGCGTGGACGGCGCCCCCCGCCCCGACCTGCACCACCTCGGCCCCGTCGCCACCCTGATCCCGCAGGAGCCGGAGATCTTCGAGAGCACCCTGGCCCACAACGTCACCCTGGGCCTGGACTACCCGGCGGAGGAGGTGGCCCGCGCCGTGGAGCTGGCGGAGCTGCACCCCGTGCTGGCCAAGCTGCCCGACGGCCTGGACACGGCGGTGGAGGAGCGGGGCGCCAACCTGTCCGGCGGCCAGCGGCAGCGCCTGGCGCTGGCCCGCGGCATCCTGGCCGCCCGCGGCTCGGGCCTGGTGATGCTGGACGAGCCCACCAGCAGCCTTGACCCGGCCACGGAGGCACGCCTCTACGACACCCTGCTGGCGGAGTTCGCGGGCGCCTGCGTCGTCAGCTCCATCCACCGGCTGCACCTGCTGGACCGGTTCGACCTGGTGGTGCTGATGGCCGACGGCCATGTGGTGGACCAGGGCACCCTGGCGGAGCTGCTGTCCCGTCAGCCCCGCTTCCGCGCCCTGTGGCAGGCCCAGGCCGGCCCGCTGGCCCTGGCGGCGTGAAGGCAAAAGGCAGCCGCAGGAGTGCGGCGGGCCCCGGCCCATCTGCGGTACGCCACGGGAGGCGCGGCATTCATGCTCTTGGTGCCTGACTGAAGCGGGCTGGCTGGTGTTTCCATCCTGCCCCGCAACCCGACACCGGCCCAGACCATGCAAGCCTTCACCGCCCCAGCCCCGGCGGACCCCGACATCGCGAACGACAGCCTGACCGCCCGCATCTCAGTCCTGGTCGGCCTGTTCCCCACCCGCCGCGCCGCGGCGGCGGCCGGTGGCATTAGCGTTGACCAGGTGGGCCGCTACATGGTCGGGGTGAACGCGGCCCCCTTCCCGGTGCTGGCCCGGCTGGCCGCGGCCCAGGGCGTGTCGCTGGACTGGCTGGCCACGGGCCGCGGCCCCATGCGGCGGGAACCGGGCACCCCCCCGGCCGGCCTGCCGGGGCAGGAGGTCTGGGGCCTGTTCCCGTCAGAGGTCCCGGGCTGGTTCCGCCCCGTGCCCATGGCGGTGCGCCTGCCCCCCATGCCCGGCCTGCCGGAGGGGGAGGTGGTGGCCGTCATGGTCCCGGACGATTCCCTGCGGGGGGAGGGCGTGCGGGGCGGGCATGTCTGCTACTGCGCCGCGGGCAGCCAGCCCTTCGCCGGCGACCTGGTGCTGGTCCGCCGGGAAGACGGGCTGGTGGCCCTGCTGCCCGCCGAACGGGTGCCCGCCGGCCGCCACCCCCTGGTGGCCCCGGTGATGGTCGTCCGGCGGAAGTGGTGAGGGGCCCTCACCCCTCCCCCACCTTGGCGGCCATCTCCTCGTCCAGGGCGCGCAGGATGTCGTCCACGCCGCACGGCTTGGGCAGCACCCGCACACCCCCGGCGGCGGCCACGTCCTCGCTGTAGCCGGTGGTCAGCACCACGGGCATGCCGGGGCGCAGGCGCCGCGCCTCCCGTGCCAGGTCCACGCCGGTGAGCCTGCCGGGCGTCACCACGTCGGAGAACAGCAGGTCCACCCGCGCCCCGCCCTGGAGCAGGGGCAGCGCCTCGTCCGCGGTGGCCACCCGCGCCACCTCGTAGCCCGCGTCGCCCAGGGCCGCCGCGACGGTGGAGGCCACAAGCGGCTCGTCCTCCACCAGCAGCACCCGGCCCCGCCGGGCGTGGCTGGCCCCCGCCGCCGGCGTGGCGGCCGCGGCCGGGGCGGCTTCCGCGGCGCGGAGCATCAGGGTGACGGTGGTGCCCCTGCCCGGTGCGCTGTCCACCCGGGCCGTGCCCCCGCACTGCCGCGCCAGGCCATAGACCTGGGCAAGGCCCAGCCCCGTGCCGGCGCCCACGTCCTTGGTGGTGAAGAAGGGCTCGAAGGCGCGGGCCGCCACGTCGGGCGACATGCCGACGCCGGTGTCCGCCACCTCCAGCCGCACATAGCGCCCGGACAGGGCGGACGGGTCGCCGGGCCCCGGCGCGGCGTTGGTCGCCCGGAAGGTCAGGGTGCCGCCCTCCGGCATGGCGTCGCGGGCGTTGGTGGCCAGGTTCAGCAGGGCCAGCTCGAACTGGGTGGGGTCGGCCTGCACCGGCCACAGCCCGGGGGCGAAGTCCGTCTCCAGCCGCACCCCGGCGGGCAGGGTGCGCGCCAGCAGCTGCGACAGTCCCAGCACCCGGTCGCGCACGTCCAGGGGCTGCGGGCTCAGCGCCTTGGGGCGGGAGAAGGCCATCATCTGCTGCACCAGCCGGGCGCCGCGGTCCACCGCCTGCTGCCCCGCCTCCACCAGGGGCCGCACCTCCGGCATGGGCGCCCGGCGGCCGATCATGGACAGGCAGCCCGACAGGGCCTGGAGCAGGTTGTTGAAGTCGTGCGCCACGCCGCCCGTCAGCTGGCCCACCGCCTCCATCTTCTGCGCCTGGGCAAGCTGGGCCAGCGCCGCCTCCCGCTCCGCCGTCCGCTCGGCCACCCGGGCCTCCAGCGTCGCGTTCAGGGCACGCAGGGCGGCCTCGGCCGCCTTGCGGTCGGTGACGTCGGCGGCGGCGCTGATCTGCAGCCGCCGCCCGTCCGGCAGCCGCCCCAGCCCCACATTGTGGAAGTCCCAGACGCGGGTGGAGCCGTCGGCGCAGCGCACCGCCCACTCGCCGGCGGCGATCTCGCCCCCCTTGTCGAACTCCGCGTCCAGGACGGCGCGCACGTCCACGGCGCTGTCCGGATAGGCCAGGCGCAGCCAGTCGAAATGGGTGCGGATCTGGTCCCGGCTATAGCCGGTCAGTTCGGTCCATTTCCGGCCCAGCTCCAGCACCTCCCCGTCCTCGGCATGCAGCATCATGGGGAAGGGGCTGGCCAGCACCGCCGCCCGCAGGCGCGCCTCGCTGCCCTTCAGCGCCTCGGCCGCCTCGCGCTGGTCGTGGACGTCGGTGCTGGTGCCGAACCAGGCGATGACGGACCCGTCGGCGTCGCGCACCGGCTCGGCCCGGGCCAGGTACCAGCGATAGGCGCCGTCGTGGCGGCGGTAGCGCACCTCCACCTCATAGGTCACCTCCCGGGCGCGGGCATCGGCCCAGGCTTCCGCCGTACGGTCCACGTCGTCCGGATGCAGCATGGCGGCCCAGCCGTCGGGCAGGGCCTCGTCCGGCGTCTGGCCGGTATACTCGTACCAGCGGGCGTTGAAGTGGTGCAGGTGGCCGTCCGGGGTGGCGAACCAGACGAAGGCCGGCAGGGCGTCCGCCAGCGCCTCCAGCCGCCGCTCCGCCTCGTGCCGCTCGTCGATGTCGATGACGGAGCCCACATAGCCCAGGTAGGTGCCGTCGGGCGCGAAGCGGGGGGCGGCCGCGTCGATGCACCAGCGGTACCGCCCGTCGGCGCCGCGCAGCCGGTACTCCACCCGGAACGCCGCCCGGGCGGCGTTGGACGCCAGGAAGACCTGCTCGGTCCGCGCCTTGTCGTCCGGGTGGGTGGCGTCCAGCCAGCCCAGCCCCAGCCCCTCCGCCTCCGATTGGCCGGTGAAGGCGTACCAGGCCTTGTTCAGGTAGGTGCAGGCGCCGCGCTCGTTGGTCACCCACATCATCAGCGGCGCGTGGTCCGCCATGTTGCGGAACCGCTCCTCCCCCTCCCGCAGCGCGGCCACCGCGCGGGTGCGGGTGACGGCGGAATAGGTGCGCTCCGCCACCTCCGCCACCAGGTTGACGTCCCCCTCCTGCCAGCGCCCCGTCCCGGGGATGACGGCGTGCAGCAGGCCGGCCAGCCTGCCGTCGCGCATCACCGGCACGGCCAGGTAGGCGGCTTCCGACAGCGGCCGCCCCGCCAGCCTTTCCAACACGGCCGCCGGCACGCGCCCCGGCTCCCGCGCGTCCACCCGCCGGCCGGCGCGCAGGTCCGCCGCGATCCCCGGTCCCAGCTCCTCCAGCCGCAGCCGCCGCAACCGCCCGCCCCCCGGCCCGCCGGGCACGCAATGGGCCAGGGTGGTGGCCAGCCCGTCCGGCCCGATCTCCGCGAAGCCGGCGCAGGCCGCCCCCAGGTGCCCCGCCACCAGGCCGACGGCCCTGCGCGCCAGCGTCTCCGGTGACGCCTGGTCGCGCAGCCGGTCCGCCAAGTCCAGCCGCAGGGCGGCCCGCCGGTCTTCCAGCACGCGGCTGGTCGTCTCGGTGCAGGCGCAGAACATGCCCCCGACCCCGCCGCTCTCGTCCCGGACGGGGGAATAGGAGAAGGTGTACCAGGTGTCCTCCGGGAACCCGTTCCGCAGCATGACCAGGTGCAGGTCCTCGGACCAGGTGGCGACGCCGGACAGGGCCCGGTCCACCAGGGGCAGGATGTCCTGCCAGATCTCCGCCCAGATCTCCCGGAACGGCCGGCCCAGCGCGTCCGGGTGCTTGTTGCCCAGGATCGGGGCGTAGCCGTCATTGTATATGAACGCCAGCTCCGGCCCCCAGGCGATGAACATGGGGTGGCGGGAGTTCAGCATCAGGCTCAGGGCCGTGCGCAGCGACTGCGGCCAGCCCTCCGGCGGGCCCAGGGGCGACGACGCCCAGTCATGGGCGCGCATCCGCCTGCCCATCTCCCCGCCGCCCGACAGGAAGGCATGGCTGCTGTGGGGAAGGTCGGGCAAGCAGGGCTCCTGTGGGCTGGGTTGCCGGCGGGTTTCCAAGGCGGGAACGCGCCGACGCCGCGGATGGAAGCCCCGCGGCAACCAACGGTGCAACCGGCCTTGCGTTTAGTCCCAAAGCCCTAGGACAAGCGGGGTAATCGGCACCCGGCCCCCTGCCCCCGGGATCCCGTCCGACCCGTGTCCACCCAAGGGTGCCGGGTCAGCGCCGCAGGATGGGCAGCAGCCGTTCCCCGGCCATGTCGATGAAGGCGTCCTGGTCGGCGCCCACATGGTGCAGGTCGATGCTGTCGAAGCCGATCTCCGCATACTCGCCGACCCACTCCGCCAACTGGTCCGGGCTGTCGGTGACGCGGACGCCGCTGGCCATGTCCTCCGGCCGGATGAAACGGGCGGCCTGCTCGAACTCCGCCGGGGTGCGCAGGTCCCAGTTCACGTCGCCGCCCAGGGAGTTGAAGCGCCACTGGGCATGGGCGTCCTCAAGCGCCGCCTGCACGGTGCGGCCCCAGCAGACGTCCAGCTTCAGGCGCAGCGGCTTGCCCGCCCCGCCGCCGCGGCAGAAGGCGTCCACCACCCTGCGGGCCTGCTCCACCGTCTGGCCCGTGGTCAGCAGCCCGTCGGCCCAGCCGCCCAGCCACTCCGCCGTGCCCTCGCTGACGCAGGGGCCGAACAGGGGGACCGGCTGCTCCGGCAGGTCATAAAGCTTGGCCTCCACCACCGTGACGCGGCCGCGGTGGGTGACCTCCTCCCCCCGCAGAAGGGCGCGGATGACGTCCACCCCCTCCTTCAGCTTGGCGTTCCGCTCCGGCTTGTCCGGCCATTCCCCGCCGATGATGTGCTCGTTGATGTTCTCCCCGCTGCCCAGCGCCACCCAGAGGCGGCCGGGGAACATCTGGCCCAGGGTGGCGATCTTCTGCGCCAGCACCGCCGGGTGGTAACGCCAGCCCGGCACGCTGATCACGCCCATGGGCAGCGACGTGGCCTGCAACGCCGCCCCCAGCCAGGACCAGGCATAGCCCGAGTGTCCCTGGGGCGGGGCCCAGGGGTGGAAATGGTCGGAGGAGAAGGCGGCGTCGAAGCCCGCCTGCTCCGCCCGCCTCACCAGCCGCAGCAGGTCCCGGGGGGAGAACTGTTCGTGGGAGACATGGTAGGAAAAGAGGGGCATGGGTCCCGGCTCCGTGGCGATGGCCCCCGCACAACAGCGGCGACGGCCGGGAATCCCGCCGCCCCTGGCCTGTTGTCGCCCCGACGGAACGTGGGGGGCGGTGATGGGGACGGGGACGAGGCTGTTCGCGCTGGTGCTGGCACTGGCCTGGGTGGTGGTCGCGGCGGTCACGGGTGCCGCCCTGTTGGAGCCCGGCCCGTGGGAAGGCGTGGCCACCTTCGTCGGCGACCTGGGCCATCCCTGGCGGGCGCAGTTCAACAGCGACCTGGCCATCCATGCCCTGCTGGCGGGCGCCTGGATCGCCTGGCGGCACCGCTGGTCGGGGGTCGGGATCGCCTGCGGGGCGGCGGCGGTGCTGCTGGGGGCCGTCTTCACCCTGGCCTATGTGCTTGTCGCCTTGCTGCGGGCCGACGGGGATGTGGAGCAGGTGCTGTTGGGCAAGCGTGACTGACCTTGTTGCCCCCCCGGCGCGCCCCGAGGGCGGGAGCCATGCGCCTCACGCGATTGGCGCGGGGTACAAGCGATTCCCCGGAACGGTCCCGGTGAGCCCTTGTTTGCGGGGCCACGGGCGACAGGCCCGCACCTTGACCCAAAAGGGGACGAGCCATGCAGATGCAGATCAACGATGCCGAGACGCTGTACACGGCCGCCATCGCCAAGCTGCGCAGCGCGGAGCAGCAGGGGCTGAAGGCCTATGACACCATGCTGCAGAAGGCCAAGAGCGACGAGCTGCGCCAAGCCATCCAGAAGCACCGCAGCGAGACGGAGCAGCAGGTCCAGCGGCTGGACCAGATCCTGCAGAAGGCCGGCAAGTCGGACATGACGGTGGAGGATGAGCTGCTGCCGCAGATCCTGCGGGAGAACGAGAAGATGCAGTCCATGATCGCCAACGACCAGTTGGTGGACGTGTCGCTGATCGCCGGCGCGCAGATCGCCGAGCATTACGAGATCGCCGCCTATGGCACCGCGGCGGCCCACGCCAAGCTGCTGGGCAAGCAGGACGACCTGAAGCTGCTGCTCCAGACCCTGGAGGAGGAGAAGAAGACCGACCAGCTGCTGACCCAGATCGCCGAGAACTCGGTCAACAAGCGCGCCGCCGCGGCGGAGTAAGGGCACGGGAGGCGGCCCGGGGCGGCGGTGGGCCGCGCCGGGCCGGTTCCCCAGGCCGACTTTCGAATTCGAAAGTCACGGAACGGCCGTCACCCCCGGCCCCGTTCCGACATGGTCGGCTTGACCAGCCGGTCGATGAAGTTGCGCAGTTCCGTGGTCCGCAGGGCCGGGTCGGTCACCTGCTCGTCCAGGCCCAGCCGCCACGCCAGGTCACGGCGGGACGGGTCGTGGCCCAACGCCTCCACCAGCACCGCCTGGATGCCGACCTCCTCCGGGGAGCGGGCGAAGCCGGACCGGACCAGGCTGTCCGATTGGCGCCGCAGGGCGGCGGCGACCTCGCCCAAATCGATCTCCGGATGGTACTGCACGCCCCAGAACACGCCGTGGCCGTGGCGGATTTCCGCCGCCTGGACCCGGGTGGCGGCGTTGCCGGCCAGCAGGGTGGCGCCGTCCGGCAGGCTTTCCACCTCGTCCCCATGGATGGCGGGGGCGTCGAAGGCGCGGGGCCGGCCGGCCAGCATGGGGTGGGACAGGCCCGCGTCGGTGGGGGCGACGCGGCGGGCGAACCCGGCCTCCCCGCCGTGGGGGTGCTTGCGGACCCTGCCGCCGGCCAGGACCACCGCCGCCTGCAACCCGGCGCAGGACCCGAAGGCGGGCACCCCGGCCCGGAACACTGCGCCCAGGAAATCGAGCTGCCGCCGCACCTCCGGCGTGTCCTCATAGACGTGGAGGGGGGAGCCGGTGACGAACACCGCGTCGTACCCCCCGATCTCCCCCACCCCGGGGTGGCGGCCGTCCGGGTCCACGGGGGCAAGGCGGTCGCATGTGGCGCCGGGGGCGAGCTTCAGCAGCGTGTGGGCATAGGTCTCGCCAGAGCTGCGGCCGGTGCTGTCCCGCCGTTTCTCCCGGGCCTGGTGGCACTCGGTCTCGGCGATCAGGAAACGGAAGGTGTCGGGCATCAAGAAGGGCTCGGGTGACGGGCGGGCCGAGCCTCAACCGGCCAAGCCGCCCGTCGTCCCGACACAGGCTGGACAAAGCGGCAGGGACCGCTCCCTGCCGCCAGGCCGGCGACCGCCGGCCCGCGGCCACGTGGCCGCGCAAGCCAAGCCGCCGGATGGCGGCGCCCGGCGCTTGAGGGCGCGTCAAGGACGCGGGCCGAGGAACACCCCGTCATACTTGGCCGTGGTGCCGCTGGCTTCCTCCGTCAGCACGAAGTGGATGGGCGTGCTGTCGGACTTGAGCGACCCCTTGGGCGCGATGACGAAGACGCGGTAGGGCTCCACCGTGTCCGGGGCGGCGTTGACGGCCACGCCCTGCTCCCCCGGGGCCTGCCCCACATCCTGCACCACCAGGGTGGCGCCAGGGATGCCGGTGAGCGTCAGGCGGTAGGCCAGCGCCTCCCTCCGCTTGTTCAGGATCTTCAGCGTGTAGCCGTTGCGCACGTCGCCGTCGGACAGGGTGACGAACAAAGGCGCCCGGTCGCGCAGCACGTTCACCTCCAGCGTCGTGCGCAGGGCCAGGGCCGTGACCATCACCGCCGCCACGATCCCCAGGATGCCGGCATAGATCAGGGTGCGCGGCCGGACGAAGCGGATGCCGGTGGGCTGGCCGCAGGCGCGGGCTTCCTGGTTGGCCTGGGTGTCGAAGGTGACCAGGTTCAGGGGCCGGCCCATCTTGCCCATGATCTCGTTGCAGGCGTCGATGCACAGGCCGCAGCCGATGCATTCCAGTTGCAGCCCGTCGCGGATGTCGATGCCGGTGGGGCAGGCGGCGACGCACTGGCCGCAATCCACGCAGTCGCCCTTGCCGGCGGGCGGGGCGCCGGCCTTGGTCTTGGCCCGCGGCTCCCCGCGCCAGGCCTCGTACGTCACCACCATGCTCTGCTTGTCCAGCATGGCGGCCTGGAAGCGCGGCCAGGGACACATGTAGGTGCAGACCTGTTCCCGCGCCCAGCCGGCCAGGACATAGGTGCTGGCCGTGAACAGGCCGACGAAGAAATACTGCTTGGTGGTGGCCTGCCCGGTGAAGAAGTCGGCCACGAAGGTGGGCGCGTCGTTGAAGTACAGCGCCCAGGCCCCGCCGGTGGCCAGCGCGATCAGCAGCCAGGCCGCGTGCTTGGTCGCCTTCTTGGCGACCTTGGCGGCGGTCAGCGGGCCGTTATCCAAGCGCATGCGGGCGGCGCGGTCCCCCTCGATCCAGCGCTCCACCAGCATGTAGAGGTCGGTCCACACCGTCTGCGGGCAGGCGTAGCCGCACCAGAGGCGGCCGAACAGGGACGTGACCAGGAACAGTCCCAGGGCGCCCAGCACCAGCAGGCCGGTGATGAAATACACCTCCTGCGGCCAGATCTCGATGTCCAGGAAGTAGCCGCGGCCGCCGGCGATATCCAGCAGCACCATCTGGTCCGGCGCGTTCGGCCCCCTGTCCCAGCGCAGCCAGGGCACCAAGTAGTAGAGGCCGAGGCACAGGGCCAGCACGGCCCACTTGGCCCGGCGGAACGGGCCCTTGACGTTCTTCGGGTAGACTTTGACCCGGTTCGCGTAGAGCGGCTGGTCCGTGGCGTCCTGGGCGGGCACGGGCGCGCCCGAGCGCTTCACGGCAGGGCTGTCTGTGCTGGTCATCGGTTGCATCCTTCCCGCTTTAACTTCTATCCACGGCCCAACTTTGCTAAGGAGTCCCGGATCGGAACCGGCCAGGACCCCGACCCATGCGGCTGACCCAGCAGACCAACTATGCCCTTCGCCTGCTGCAGTTCGCCGCCCTGCGCGCGCCCGACCTGGTGCAGGTGGGGGAGGTGGCGCGCGCCCATGGCATCTCCCGCAGCCACCTAGTCCAGATCGCCCACCGGCTGGGCCGGGAGGGGCTGCTGGAGACGGTGCAGGGCCGCGGCGGCGGCGTGCGGCTGGCCAAGCCGGCGGAGGCCATCAGCGTCGGCGCCGTGGTGCGCCTGACGGAGGCGCCGCTGGCCCTGGTGGAATGCTTCGAGCCGGAGACGAACACCTGCCCGCTGATCGGCGCCTGCGTGTTGAGCAGTGCCTTCGGCCGGGCCCTGGCGGCCTTCCTGGCGGAGTTGGACAAGGTCAGCATCGCGCAGATCGCCGCGAACCGCGGTGCCCTGCTGTCGCGATTGTCGCTGCCCGGAGAGGGGACGGCAGCCTGACTTCCTTTTTCCCGCCGCCGGGCCCGTCATCGTCGTCGCCGCCGGTTTCCAGCATGAAGGCGACGCCCATCTGGACGCTGCCCAGGGTCAGGCCCAGGAAGAACCAGAGCAGCAACGTCGGCCAGGGATGGCCGCCCGCGCGGGCCAGCAGGGTGCCGAGGCCGCCCAGGTCCCACCAGAGCAGCGCCCCCACCACCAGCGCCGACAGGCCGAAGCCCACCAGCGCATGGGCCAGCATGAAGCGGACCAGGAAGGGGAGACGCCGCCAGGCGGGACCGGGGCCGGACCTCATCGGTTCCCCCCGCGGTAGCGCTTCACCAGCAGGAATCCGAACAGGACCAGCGCCACCGCGACGGTGGCCCCCAGGTATCCCAGGGCGATGTAGGTATCCGGCTCGACATTCATGGCGTCCTCCGTCGTCTGGATCGTCCTTCCGCGCGGTCCCGGCCACAGCTCCTGCCCCTCGCTAAACTTCTGCGCTGGACTGAAGTTTAAAACCGGACCTCCGCCTATGGGAAGCCGTCGGCCCTGCGGCATTCCGCCGGGGACCCTTGGCCGCGCGGGACAGGGAACCGCTCGTCCCCTGCCTTATGCGGTGAAGCTTATGATCGGCGGAGCTGCCCGTCCTTGACCCAGGTCAACCTTTCCGGGTCGCTTCCGGACAAAGAAAAGGGGCGCCCGGAGGCGATGCCGCCGGGCGCCCCAAGTGCTAGCGTGGACTCATACCAGTGGCTGTTGATCGTGGCCAATCAACAGCCCCCCTCAAGCGCCGGGCGCCCGCATCCGCGGGCTTGGCTCACGCGGGCATGGGCCCGCGGGCCGGCGGTCGCCGACCTCCAGCGGCACGGGCCAATGGCCCATGCCGCTGGCGTCAGCCCTCAGAACTTCATGCCGACGCTCAGCCGCACCCGGTCCTCGTGCAGGTCGCTGCGGGCCACGTCGCTGGACACGTCGAAGCCGTAGGTGACCCCGCCCACCGACAGGCGGGCGCCGCCGCGGATCTCCGCCCAGCCGCTGTCCCGGGCCAGGGCCGGCAGGGCGAAGCTTTCCGCCCCCGCCAGGGCGAAGCGGGCCCGGATGGCCGGGTCGTCGCCGGACAAGTTGCGGACGAAGTTCGCCTCCAGCCGCGGGGTGAAGCTCCAGTCCCCCTCAGCCGAGTCGAAGCTGCCGGTGAAGGCGGCACCCACCCGGCCCTCCGTCCGGCGCAGGGTGCGGGCATCCACCCGCAGGGCCGCGTCGCCGCCCCGCTCCTCATACGCGTCGGTGGAGAGCTGGCCGTAGCGCAGCCCCACCTTCGGCGTCAGGGTCAGGCCCTCGGCCACCTGCCAGTTCACCCCGGTTTCCACCAGGCCGGACAGGGTGGTGCCGCTGATGTCACCGTCCAGGTCGTAGCCCTGCAGGCCCGCCCCGAACTGGCGGCGGCTGTCCGCGTCCGCCGTGCCGGCGCTGGCCATGGCGGCCACATAGGCCCCGCCGCCCAGCTTGTAGGCGCCATAGGCCGCGGCCATCATAGTCCGCGTCTCCGCCAGGGTGTTGGCCCCTTCGCCGTACAGGCTGTCGCCGCCGGCATAGGCCGTGGCGAAGCCCAGGGTCAGGCGCTGGTCCACCTTGCGCTCCAGGCCCGCCGCCAGGTGCCAGCCCTGGCCGCCCTGGGTGCTGGACAGGGCCGACCGGCCGGTGCCGGAGGACACCCGTTCCTGCGTGTAGCCGCCGGCCACGAAGCCGCTGGTCCCCTGCGGCAGGGTGGCGAACTGGACCGGAGCCCCGCCCTGCATGCCGCCGAAGCCGAAGGAGGTGGCGGCCACCGCGGCGCTGGCGTTGCCGCGGTAGGCCAGCACCTGGCCCACGTCGCCGATCATGGACAGGCCGGCCGGGGCATCGTCGCTGCCCAGCGCCGCGAGGCGGCCGCTGAACAGGTCGGTCATGGCGTCCGACTGCCCCTCGAACAGCGACAGGGCGTTCTGGAAGCCGGTGGGGGCGAGGTTGTCGAACAGGCCGGCCAGGGACTTGCCGTCCAGCCAGTCCGTCTCCCCGTACAGGGAGGACAGGTTGGCGTAGCTGCTGCCGCGGAGCTGGTCCAGGGCCTTGGCGAAGGCGGCCTGGGTCGGCGTGGCGTCCGGCAGCATGGCGCTGAAGCTGCCCGCCTTCAGCGTGGCGACGACGGCGTTGTCCTGGTAGTCCAGCTCGGGCCGCAGCACGCCGGTCAGCGACACCACGTTCTCGAACTCGCCGTCGATGCCGCCCTCCGCCGTCACCACGGCGAAGCTGTCCCCGTCCCGCGGGGCGGCGCCGGTGCCGCGGCTGAAGACGATGCTGCCGGCGAGCGACGCGAAGCCTTCCGCCCCGTCCGCCGCCCGCACCCGGACCTGGTCGAACCGGTTGCGGCGCACGTCGGTGAACAGCACCGTGGCGGAGGAGAAGACGAGGTTGCCCTCCACCGTCAGTGTGTTCACCTCCCCCAGCCCGCCGGGCAGCACGCCCACCGCGCCCAGGGTGACGAAGGGTGCCCGGAACCGGCCGCGGCCGGACAGCAGGCCCTCCACCAGCAGCGCCTCGCCGGTGGTCAGGCTGCCGTCGATGTTGGTCCAGCCGCCCATCTGGGTGAAGTCGCCCAGCACCCGCAGGGCGCCGCCCGCGTTGCGGATGTCCAGCTTGGCCGAGCGGTCGATGGTCAGCCGGTCGATGGTGGCGCCGCGCTGCAGGCTGGTGGTGCCCGCCTGGTCCAGGGTGACGTCGTAATAGCGGGCGACGGTGCCACGCCTGCGGTCCGGGCCCTTGTTGTCCGGCACGAAGTTGGTGCTGCCGGGCCCGCCGGGGATGACGATGGGGCCGCCGCCCGGGTCGGACGGGCCGGCCCGGTCGATGGAGACGCAATCGTCGAAGAAGCAGATGTCGCCGAACTTCACCGTGTCGCCGGTGACGCCCTGGGCCGGCGTGGTGGGCAGGCCGTTCACCAGTCGGCCGTTGCGGATGACCGTATAGTTGGGGTCCAGGTCCTGCACCCAGTGGGTCGGGTCGAACCAGTCGCCGTCCCCCCGCTTCGCCGAGGCGTAGACGTAGGGGTTCCGCTCCACGATCTTGTCCCAGAACAGGAACAGCGGCTGGTAGAAGTTCGTGGTGCCGTAGGTGGAGAAGGGCTGGTCGTTGAAGTAGCGGGAACCGCCGGACAGCACGCCGGCCACCACCTTGCGGCTGAACAGCCGGTCCACGATCAGCGGGCCGCCGCTGTCGCCGGGGCCCGTGGTGCCCTCACGCGGGAGGGCGCGGCCGTCGAAGATGTCGAAGTCGAACTCGTTGGCCTGGGGCGTGCCGAACCGCGGGTCGTCGAAGTCCGTCTGGTAGAGGGACTGCGGCAGGATGTCGGGCTGCGGCCCGAACAGCACCCGGTCCACGTCGTCCAGGGAGCCCAGCAGGGACAGGATGTTCTCCACCGCCCGGCGGCGGAAGCCGCCCGACACGGTGGGGTTCACCGCGTCGCCGGTGGAGCCGTAGCCGATGAGCTGGGCGTGGGTCTGGTCCCGCAGGGGGGAGAACAGCAGCGCCCAGGTGGGGATGTCGCCGGCGTGGGCGTCCAGCGTGGCGATGGCCACGTCGGCCTCGAGGAAGTTCAGGTCGGGGCCCAGCGCCAGGCTGCGCGGGTCGTACCAGACCTGGTTGACGTTGAAGTAGTTCTGGTTCGGGTTGCTCTTGAACGCGCCGGCGCCGGGGTCGATGCCCAGCCACTGCCGGATGCCGAGCAGGGTGAAGTCGTTGAAGAAGACGCCGATGCCCGTGCCGCCGGAATTGGCGCCGTACTGGGTGGCCGGGATGTCGTTCACGCAGTGCGCGGCGAAGATCACCATGCGCGGGTTGACCAGCGTGCCCGTGCAGGTGCCGATGAAGCCCCCGCCCGCGTCGGTGATGACCTGGCCGATGCCGGTCACGCCCAGGTCCAGCACGCCGCCCGGCGGCGGCTGGTTCGGGCTGAGGTCGTTGCGCGGGATGATGCCGGGGGCGTTCCACATCCCCTCTGGCTTCTGTTGTGCCGATGCCCCACCCGTCATGAGCAGCGAGAGGCCAAGGGCAAGGGCAGAAACCCCCGCCTTCAAGTCCACCCGCCGCGCATCCCCAATCATTGGCAACATGTTGCCTCCCATCTTTTTAAGGGGTATTTGCGCAGTGCAGGAGAGATGCTTTGAATTTCCCGGTTAATCCGAGCTTTGTGGATTTCGACTAATTTATTTGTGGCGGGAATTTGGCTCAATAGCGCACAATCCTGCACGCAATACTCTTCGGCCATACCCAACCCTGGGATATGGAGCGCAAGCGGTGTAGGCCGACATCGCGCGGGCGCGAAGCTGCCGCCGGGGGCGTTGGAAATGGTTTGTAGATGGTGCGGGGGGTGTTCGCCGCCAGGAGTAAAGCCCCCTCAGGTCAAGCCTCGCCTCAGGCGATTGCTAAGCCAAAGATTCGTCAGGGATGTCGGATAGAGGTCCGGGAACACTGGGTAAGCCGCTGCCCGTGCGCTACTGGGAACAGTCCTTCGCCGCCGCCCATGGACAAGTCTAAGAACTCACCAGAGCCACAAGTACTAGTTCCCATTAAAGAAACCAGCAGTTCACGGCATATTTCCCATTAGAGATGAAGTCACCGGTGATGAATCCCTGATCATCGGCCTTCCATGTTGCCATGATCGCTTCCCGCGGGACCGCATCGGAAAGAGGGATCGCACCAATGATATGAAGATCTGGACGCCAGATTTTTATTTAATCTGTGCTTTTGCCCAAAATAGGTGATATTATTGCATTTTCTCCTTGAGAGAATTTATCCATTGTTGGCGAAAGCGGAGTTGCTCATCGACCGTGCCGACCTGCTCGGGCCGCGCCTCGGCAAAGATATCGACCAACTCCGTTGCCGGCTTGCCTAATCTAAGAATATACGCCTTTCGAGCGCCACCCATGCTTCTCGCCATGCCCGAGGGATAGACGTCTCGCCGTGCGCCAGCGCAGAGCAAGCGGAAGCCAGCGTTCTCTAACTGCTTTCGAAAGGTTATGAGAGCATCGAACAAGTCATCTCCTTCAAAGACTTGGCCCTGCATCCCTAAACCGCTAACCACCAAACTCCACGGCGAACTGGCCGAGGGAGATATGGCCACCTGCTTAATCGCCACGTCTTCGGACAACGCCCTGATTCTGAACGTTCCGCTCATGCCGTGTAGTTCGGGTTCAAGATGGAAACTCCCTGATTGGGTAGGGTGACGGTCTCTACATCACCAAGGCAAGATGCTGCCGGGAGGAGATAAAATCCTGGCGGCGACTGTACCCTCCGAGGGTGAGAAGGGCAATGTCGCCCCCTTTGCTGATTGCTGACCACTCTCTGGCCTTTGCTGCATTCGCGGTCCTGTCAGCGGCACGCGGACCACGCCCGCCACATTGTTCGCCATCCGGGCGGCGATGCCAAGGCCGGTGGCGCCGGGCAGAACCAAGCCGCCCATATTCTCCGCCAGCGTCGCAGTTAGGCACCTCGCCATACGCCAGTGCAGCCACGTCATCGGCGATAAACGCTACGTCCAGGAGCAACCCGAAGCGCAGGGCAATGAATGCCGCGAAGCCCTTCCAGACCCCCGACAAATGTGCCTGACACACCGTGCCCCAAACTCTTCCTTACCCGGTTAGCCCCCAGAAATGGTCACCACCGGCTCCACGTCCACCGGGAAGTTCACCGAGTTGGCGATGAAGCAGAGACGGTGGGCCTCATGGTGCAGGGCGGTGGCCCGGGCGGTGTCGTCGCCGGCCTTCACGGTGACCTGGGGGCGCAGGGTGACGCGGGTGAAGCGCCCGCCGCCGGCCCCCTCCGCCATGGTGCCCTCGGCCCCGTCCCGGTAGGCCAGGACGGTGATGCCCGCGTCGGAGCAGAGGTGCAGGTACCAGAGCTTGTGGCAGGCGGAGAGGGAGGCGACCAGCAGGTCTTCCGGGTTCCAGCGGTCGGGGTCGCCCCGGAAGGCGGGGTCGGAGGAGCCGGCGATGGGCGGCTTGGCGCCCGCGGTGACCAGATGGTCGCGGGAATAGGACCGGTAGCCCGCCGTGCCCTGGCCCAGGTTCCCCGTCCATTCCACCTGCACGGCATAATGGTGCTCACGCTTCCCGGCCATCCCCCGCTCCCTCCCCGATGCCCTGCTCGGCGGGGACGAGGATAATCCCGCCGGCGGCGGGCGGGAGCGTGAGAAAGCTGCATGGCTGCAAGGGACAGGCAACCCGGTGGCGCAGCCGGGCGGGGACCAAGGCGGGATATCGGGCGGCGGGGCGGAGCGGCGGCGGCCGCCGCCTGTTGCCAGGGTCAAAGCCACCAGAGGGATCGCCCCATGCCCATCGCCACACCGTCCCGCCGCACCGCCCTGGGCCTCGCCGCCGGGGCCGCCGCCCTGCCCTTCCTGCCGGCCGGCCTGTCCTGGGCGGCGCCGGAAGCGGCGCACCAACCCGCCGCGCCCGGGATGACCCCGGACAAGGCGCTGGCCATGCTGCGGGAGGGGAACGAGCGCTTCGTCACCGACGCGCCCTACCGGGCGGAGACGGGCCGCGACCGCCGCCTGGCCCTGGCCCGGGGGCAGCAGCCCTTCGCCGTGCTGGTGGGCTGTTCCGACAGCCGGGTCCCGCCGGAGATCCTGTTCGGCCGCGGGCTGGGGGAGCTGTTCATCGTCCGCACCGCCGGCAACACGGTGGACACGGCCGGCCTGGGGTCCATCGAGTATGCGGTGGCGCACCTGGGCGTGCCGCTGGTGGTGGTCCTGGGGCATGAGCGCTGCGGCGCCGTGGCCGCGGCGGTGGACCTGGTGACCAAGGGTGCCGAGCCGCCGGACGCCATCGGCCGCATGGTGGAGCCCATCGTCCCCGCCGTGCTGCGGGCCCAGCGGGCCAGCGGGGGCAAGGACCTGGTGGATGCCGCCGTGCGGGCCAACGTGATGCGGGTGGTGGAGCAGCTTCGCATCGCCGGCCCGATGCTGATCGACCCGATCAAGGCGGGCACGCTGAGGGTGGTGGGCGCCCGCTATGACCTGGACGACGGCAGGGTGGAGTTCATGGAGGGGTGAGGCGGGCCCCGGGGCGGCCGGACCCGCCGCCCCGGGGCCGCCCGGTCAGACCAGCAGCGATTCCGCCCCGTCGATCCAGACGGGGGTGCCGGTGATGTGCTTGGCCCGGTCGCTGGCCAGGAACAGGGCCAGCTCCGCCACGTCCTGGCTGGTGCCGGGCTTGCTGCCGGTCAGGGGGATCTCGCCCTTCGGGTACTCCGCGGGGTATTCCGCCGCCTCCGTGTTGCGGGCCTGGGTGTTCTCCCGGATTTCCGTGTCGATCATGCCGGGGCAGATGACGTTGACCCGGATGCGGTGCCTGGCCAGCTCCAGGGCCAGCATCTTGGTCATGGCCACCTGGGCCGCCTTGGTGGCGGAATAGGCGGTGGCCCCGGCCGAGGTGTAGGTGCGGGTGCCGTTGATGGAGGCGGTGACCAGGATCGACCCGCCGCCCGCCTTCTTCAGGTGGGGCACCGCGTGGTGCAGGGTCAGGTAGGTGCCCCGCAGGTTGATGGCGATGGTCTTGTCCCATTCCTCCGGCGCCAGTTCGTCGATGGGGGCCCAGACGCCGTTGACCCCGGCGTTGGCGAAGACGATGTCCAGCCGGCCAAATTCCTGCACCAGGCGCTCCACCGCGCCGCGCATGGCTTGGTCGTCGGACACGTCGGCCACCAGGGGGATGGCCTTGCCGCCGGCCTTGCGGATTTCCTCCGCCGCCTCGTTGATCTCCCCCTCCGTGCGGCTCAGCACGCCGACGGCGGCGCCCTGCCGGGCGAACAGCACCGCCGACGCCCGCCCGATGCCCGACCCGGCGCCGGTCACCAGCGCCACCTTGCCCTCAAGCTCTCCAGCCATGTCCCGATCCTTCCGCTTTTGTGCGGCCTGCCCAACCGGCGGGACTGGGGGACGGTTCCGGTCCCTGTGCGGTGCGGACGGCCAAGCCCGGGCAACCCCGCCCAAGTGCAGGGATGCCGCGCATCTGCTGGCATGCGCCGGGCGCCTGCCCCCGGGCGGAGCCCTGCGGGAACCAGTCCGGGCGGCCCCGGTTGCGGGGACCACAAGCCCGACGGGCAAACAAGCCCCGGGCGCCACCGGCTGGAGAGAGAAAACCATGCATCGTCGCGCCTTGATCCTGACCGTCGCCGCGACCGGCATCGCCATGCCGCTCGCCCTGAACCGGGCCGCCTTCGCCCAGTCCACCTCCACCGGCGGCTCCTCGTCCTCATCCGGGTCGATGAAGGCCATGGATTCGGACGATTTGAAAAAGATGGCTGCCGCCAACGGCATGGCCTCGCTCCAGTCCAGCCAGCTGGCCGCCAAGCAGGCCAGCAGCTCCATGGTGAAGCAGTTCGCCGAGTTGGAGGCGGAGGAGCAGCAGAACATCATGGCCGCCATGAAGGCCATGGGCGACAACCCGTCGGGCGCCAGCATCCCCGACGACAAGAAGCAGGCCATGCAGCGCCTGCAATCGGCTAACGGGCAGGAGTTCGACCGGCTTTACGTCACGAACCAGCTCCAGGCCCACCAGGAGCTGCTGACCCTGCACCAGAACCTGCTGCAGGGCACCGACAAGGACAGCCGCGACGCGGTGATCCCGCTGCTGGCCGTGCCGTCCATCAAGTCCCACATCGCCATGCTGCAGATGATCCAGCAGGACATGGGTTCCCCCAGCGCCTCGTCCCGCTGAGGTAGCGTGCCGGCCGGCGCCCGGGACCCGGGCGCCGGCCCCACTTCCCCGTCAGTCCGCTGACCGGGCCAACAGCGCCCCTTCGGCCTCCAGGGCCATTTCCTCGAACCGGGCACCCAGGCGCACCCAGTTGTCGCGTTCCGCAGGGTCGGCCGCGGCGAGGGCCATGCGGTAGCATAATTCGGCGATCCGTCTGTAATGCACGCCGCGCCCCACTTGCCATTAATTTATTTACAAAACCGTCTTAAATTTGGCTACACCGGGTGGCAAGACATAGCAGGACCACACCTTCTGGCTAGTCGAACGGACTAACTCTGCCCCGTCCGGAAGAGATCATTTTCCACGGCACAGCACGTAGAAAAGACTTTGCTGGTTCAGGACAAGGTGATTTGGACCTGATCATTGGCAACCCTCCCTGGCACGCCTGCCGGGCCCTCATGCGGCTTGTGACGGGACGGGCTCAGACTTCCAGACGGGGGATGTTCCCCCGGCGCACACCGCCCTGGTCATTCACCTGCCCATGACCCGGCCCCGCCGCCGCGGGCCCTGTGCAGGTTCCCGGACATGCCCCCTGCCCGCGTGCGGATTTCCGGACAAGGGCGGGCTGTCCCACCCTTGTCACTTTCGGAAGAAACAAGCGTTTCCGGGCACTTCGCGGAAATGTTCTTTCCAGTCCGCGCTTGGCACGCGCCGTGCTGACAGGGACGGCACCCTTCCCGCCGAACCGCGGGAGGGGCCCGGGGCAAGCCGGCCCCCGGGCCCGGGTCCCCTGCCCCGCCAGGCAGGACGACGCGGGTGAAAGCCTGGCCGACGTCCCTGGGAGAGACACCGAGATGCACGACGCTTCGAGCACCGCCCCGCCGCCGGCCAAGCGCGGCCTGTTCCGCAACCTGTATGTCCAGGTGCTGGCGGCCATCGCCATCGGCATCCTGCTGGGCCACTTCTATCCCCAGCTCGGCGCCGCCATGAAGCCGCTGGGCGACGCCTTCATCAAGGCGATCAAGATGCTGATCGCCCCCATCATCTTCTTCACCGTGGTGCACGGGATCGCCGGCATGGGCGACCTGAAGCGCGTGGGCCGGGTGGGCGTGAAGGCGCTGATCTATTTCGAGGTGCTGACCACCATCGCCCTGGCGGTGGGCCTGATCGTCGTGAACCTGTGGGGCCCCGGCAACGGCATGAACGTGGACGTGGCCGCCCTGGACACCAAGTCGGTGCAGACCTACGTGACGAAGGCCGGTGAGCAGACCACCGTCGACTTCCTGATGAACATCATCCCCAACACGGTGGTCGGCGCCTTCGCGGGCGGCGAGATCCTGCAGGTGCTGTTCATCGCCATCCTGTTCGCCTTCGGCCTGCATGCCATGGGCGAGCGCGGCAAGCCGGTGTTCCACCTGATCGAGGCGGCCAGCCACGTCTTCTTCGGGATCGTCGCCATCGTCATGAAGGCGGCCCCCATCGGCGCCTTCGGGGCCATGGCCTTCACCATCGGCAAGTACGGCGTGGGCACGCTGGTGTCCCTGGGCGAGCTGATGGCCTGCTTCTACATCACCTGCCTGCTGTTCATCTTCGGCATCCTGGGCGCCGTGGCCCGGGCCACCGGCTTCGGCATCTGGGCGTTCATCAAGTACATCAAGGAAGAGCTGCTGATCGTGCTCGGCACCTCCTCCTCCGAATCCGCCCTGCCGCGGATGCTGAACAAGATGGAGAAGCTGGGCTGCGACAAGTCCGTGGTCGGGCTGGTGATCCCCACCGGCTACAGCTTCAACCTGGACGGCACCTGCATCTACCTGACCATGGCCGCCGTGTTCCTGGCCCAGGCCACCAACACCGAGATGACCATCTGGCAGGAGCTGGGCCTGCTGGCCGTGCTGCTGCTGACCAGCAAGGGTGCCGCCGGCGTCACCGGCAGCGGCTTCATCGTGCTGGCCGCCACCCTGGCCACCGTGGGCCACATCCCGGTGGCGAGCATCGCCCTGATCCTGGGCGTGGACCGCTTCATGTCCGAGGCGCGCGCCCTGACCAACCTGATCGGCAACGGCGTCGCCACCGTGGTGGTCGCCAAGTGGGAGGGCGCCCTGGACACCAAGCGCCTTCAGGCCGAGCTGGCGGGCAAGTCGCTGCCCCTGCCGGAGGTGGTCGCCACCCCCCGCCCGGCCGTGGCCGTGCAGCCGGCGGAGTGAGCCGGGCGGCCCGCCCTGCCCGTCTGTTGTGAAGGCAGCGCCATCCCCGTAGCCTGGGGGTGGCGCTTCTTTTTTGGCCGGCCTGCGGACCGGGCCGGCAGCGCCGAGGGACCGTCGATGCCGAGGACTAGACCCCCTTCCCCGCGCCGCGTCGCCACCGTGCTGGCGACGGCCCTGGCCGTGGCCGCCCTGGTCTGGCTGGGCGGCATCGCCGGGGAGCGCTGGGCCCTGGACCGCCTGGGCGCGCAGGCCGGGCCGCGGCTGGACCTCTATGCCCTGGGGCTGGAGAGCGAGCTGGGCAAGTACGACCCGCTGCCCGCCCTGCTGGGGGAGGACCCGCGGGTGCTGGGCCTCCTGGCGGCCCCTGGCGACCCGGCGGCGCGGGAGGCGGCCAACGGGTTCCTGGAGGAGGTGAACCGCTACCTGGGTGCCTCGGCCTGCTATGTGGTGGCGCCGGACGGCATGACCCTGGCGGCCAGCAACTGGCGGGGGCCGGCCAGCTTCGTGGGGCGCGACTTCTCCTACCGGCCCTATGTGCGCGACGCCCTGGCGGAGGGGATCGGCCGCTTCTACGGCATCGGCACCACCAGCCGGGAGCCCGGCTATTACGTGGCCCGCGCCATCCGGGAGGGCGGGGCCGTGCTGGGCGTGGCGGTGGTGAAGGTCAGCCTGGACCGGCTGGAGCGGGCCTGGGCCCCGGCGGCGGAGCGGGTGCTGGTGCGGGACGCCAACGGGGTGGTGGTGCTGGCCAGCGACCCGGCCTGGAAGTTCAAGACCCTGGCGCCCCTGTCGGCGGAGACCTTGGAGCGGCTGCGGCGCACCCGCCAATACGACCAGGTGCTGCTGGAGCCCCTGGGCTGGCGGCAGGCCGGCGCAGTGGATGGCGGGCAGGTGCTGGAACCGGGCCGGGGGGAACGCTTCCTGGCCCTGAACCGCACCCTGGACGAGGGCGGCTGGCAGGTGACGGTGCTGTATGACCTGACGCCCGTGTCGCAGGCCAGGGTCGCCGGGATGGCGGTGGCGGGCGGCGCCTCCGCCGTGCTGGTGCTGATGGCGCTGTATGGCCGGCAGCGGCGGCGCACCCGCGACGCCCTGGCCCGGGCCAACCAGGAGCTGGAGCGCAAGGTGGCGGAGCGCACGGCGGCGCTGACCGACGCCAACCTGGGCCTGCGCCGGGAGGTGGCGGAGCGGGAACGGGCGGAGCAGGAGCTGCGCCGTGCCCAGGACGGGCTGGTGCAGGCGGCAAAGCTGGCGGCCCTGGGCCAGCTTTCCGCCGGGGTGGCGCATGAAATCAACCAGCCCCTGGCGGCGCTGCGCACCTTGTCGGACAACGCCGCCGTCTTCCTGGAGCGGGGCCAGGGCCGGCAGGTGGCGGGCAACCTAGCCATGATCGCCGAGCTGACGGAGCGGATGGCCAAGATCACCGGCCAGCTCCGCAGCTTCGCCCGCAAGTCGGACAACCATCCCACGTCGGTGCCGGTGGCGGCCAGCATCGCGGCGGCACTGGCCCTGGTGCAGGAGCGGCTGCGCCGGGCGGGGGTGGAGGCGGGCGTGGGCGTGGTGCCGGCGGACCTTGCCGCTTGGTGCGACGCCACGCGGCTGGAGCAGGTGCTGGTCAACCTGTTGGCCAACGCGGCGGACGCGGTGGCCGGCCGGGAGGAGCGGCGGGTGGCGGTGGAGGCACGGGCGGAGGGCGGCCGGGTGCTGGTCACCGTGGCGGACAGCGGGCCGGGCCTGTCGGCGGAGGCGCTGGAACGGCTGTTCGAGCCGTTCTTCACCACCAAGGGCGCCGGGGCCGGGCTGGGCCTGGGGCTTGCCATATCTGCCGGGATCGCGCAGGGCTTCGGCGGCAGCCTGCGGGCGGCGAACGCGCCCGGCGGCGGGGCGGTGTTCACGCTGGAGCTGCCGGCGGCAGGGGGACAGGGCGATGTCGGCTGAGCTGTTGCTGGTGGAGGACGACCCGGCGGTGCGGCTGGGGGTGGGCCAGGCCCTGGAGCTGGCCGGGATCGCCCACGTGGCCGTGGACTCCGCCGAGGCCGCGCTGGCGAGGGTGAAAGCCGCCATCCCGCCGGTGCTGGTGACAGACATCCGCCTGCCCGGCAGGGACGGGCTGGGGCTGATGAAGGCGGTGCTGGAGCTGGACCCCGGCCTGCCCGTGGTGCTGATCACCGGGCATGGGGACGTGGGCATGGCCGTGGCGGCCATGCGGGCCGGGGCCTATGACTTCATCGAGAAGCCCTTCGCCAGCGAGCGGCTGGTGGGCACGGTGCAGCGGGCGCTGGAGAAGCGCAGGCTGAGCCGGGAGGTCAACACCCTGCGGCAGGCGGTGCGGCAGCGGGACGGCATCGACGCCGTGCTGCTGGGCCAGTCACCCGCCATGGAGGCGGTGCGCCGCGTCATCACCCAGGTGGCGGACACGGCCGCCGACGTTCTGGTGCTGGGGGAGACGGGCACGGGCAAGGAGGTGGTGGCCCGCTGCCTGCACGACTTCGGCCCGCGCAAGGCCAAGGCCTATGTGGCGGTGAACTGCGCGGCGCTGCCGGAGACCGTCTTTGAGTCGGAGATGTTCGGGCATGAGCCCGGCGCCTTCACCGGCGCGGTGAAGCCCCGGGTGGGCAAGCTTGAGCATGCCACGGGCGGCACCCTGTTCCTGGACGAGGTGGAGTCCATGCCCCTGGCCCTGCAGGCCAAGCTGCTGCGGGCCTTGCAGGAGCGGAGCGTGGAGCGGCTGGGCTCCAACAAGCTGATCCCGGTGGACCTTCGGGTGGTGGCGGCCACCAAGGACGACCTGGGCGCCCTGTCAAAGCAGGGGCGGTTCCGGGAGGACCTGTACTATCGGCTGAACGTGGTGCCGGTGAGCCTGCCGCCCCTGCGGGAGCGGCGGGAGGACGTGGCCCTCCTGTTCGGCCATTTCCTGGCCCAGGCCGCGGCCCGGCATGGGCGGGAGGTGCCGGAGGTGACGGCAGCGCAACAGTCGAGGCTGGAGGCCTGGCACTGGCCCGGCAACGTGCGGGAACTGCGCAACGCGGCGGAGCGGTTCGTGCTGGGGGTGCCGGGCGGCCCGGTGGATTTGTCGGCCGGGGCCGCCCCGGGACCGGTGGCGGACCCAGGGGCAGGTACCCTGGCGGAGCGTGTGGACGCCTTCGAGAAGGCGGCCATCGTGGGGCAGCTCAAGGCCAGCCAGGGCAATGTGCCCGCGGCGGCAGAGGCGCTGGGCCTGCCGAAGAAGACCCTCTACGACAAGCTCCAGCGCCACGGCATCAACGTGGCGGACTATCGCTGACGCGATTGATAGTGCGTGACTGATACCGGATGTTTGAAAATGTGACTCTCTGGTCGCCGCTAGGGATTTCCAAGCTGATGTATCCATAATTCCCTATTCCCACCATGGGATGTGCGAGGTGGGGGCGGGATGGGCGCGCCGGTCAAGGTGACGTGGCCCGGGCTGGGCCCGGCCGACCTGCGGGAGCGGGCGCGGCGTGAGGCCGTTCCGGACGCGGTGCGGCGGCTGCTGGCCATCGCGCTGGTGCTGGAGGGGGCGAGCCGGGCGGAGGCCGCGACGGCCGGCGGCATGGACCGACAGACCCTGCGCGACTGGGTCCACCGGTACAACGGGACCGGGCCGGACGGGCTGTCGGACGGCAGGCACACCGCCTGGCCACCACGCGGTCGTGGTGCTGGACGGCGCCTGCTGGCAGCAGCAGGGCGGTGCCCTGGTGGTGCCCGACAACGTGTCCATCCTGCCGCCCCCCGCCCCACTGCCCGGAGCTGAACCCGGTGGAGACCGTCTGGCAGTACTTGCGCCAGAACTTCCTCTCCACCCGGGTCCACCAGACCTACCACGACATCCTCGACGTCTGCTGCGACGCCTGAAACAGGCTCACCGCAGACCCGGACCGCATAACCTCCATCGCCTCACGGGATTGGGCATCGGTCACGAATTAACGCGGTCGGTATCATTCCACCGCGGGGGCCATCATGGCCGGCGCGTTGGCCGCGGCAGGTGTAAACACGCCTTAGGCGGCGATCTTCTCCAGGAACGCCGGGTCGTGCACGACCATGTAGCCGTTGCGGTAGCTGATGGCGCCGCTGGCCTGGAAGCTTTTCAGCGTCTTGTTCACGCTTTCCCGCGACACGCCCAGCATGTTCGCAAGGTCTTCCTGGGACAGGTAGGTGGAGATGCGGATGCCCTTGTCCGTCCGCCGCCCGTAAAGCTGGGCCAGCATGGTGATGCGCTTGGCCAGCCGCTGGGTGACCTTGAGGAAGACCGTGTCCTCGATGATGGCGCTGGTCCAGCGCACCCGCTCGCACAGCACGCCCATCAGGCGGATGCACAGGGTCGGGCGGCTTTCCAGGAAGGGCAGGAAGTCCCGCCGGTCCACCCGCAACAGGGTGCTGGTTTCCTGCGCCACCACGGTGGCCGTGCGCTCCCCCCCGTCCAGCATGGCGATCTCGCCGAACACGTCGCCAGCGTTCATGATGTTGAGCAGCATGACCTTGGCGTCCTCCGACTCCGTCTGCACGGCCAGGCGGCCGCGCAGGATGGCGTAGAGGCAGTCGCCGGGGTCGCCCTTGGTGAACACCCGCTCCTGCGGCTCCACCCGGGCCGGCCGGGCGAAGGCAAGGACCGCGTCCATCTCCGCCGGCTCAAGGATGCCGAACAGCCGGTTGCGGCGGAGGATGGCGATGTCGATCAGTTCGTCCCCAGGCACCGTGGGCCTATCCTCATCCGCTTCGTAGTTCGCGCGAGAACAACCTTAGAAACACAACATCGCGCGAGCGGCGTGGAAGGGCAAGCGGCCTCACGCCGGGCGGGCGCCCTGCAACACGGGCCGGGCCACCTTGTCCCACATGGCGGTGTGCTCGAACGGGAAGGCGGGCCGGGCGGGGACCCAAACGCCGGCAAGGGAGGTGCCCATGGCACGCAGCATGGCCAGGGCGTCTTCCCGCTTCTGGTCGGCGCGGCCGGTGGGCAGCCAGCGGCGGAAGGCGGCGACCTCACCCTCCGGCAGGCCGGCGGCGATGGCTTCCCGGAACAGGCGGGCATAGGTGCGGTCGCGGTAGCACAGGTCCTTGGCCAGCGACTCAAGCTCCCGCCGCACCGGCTTGCCGATCACGCCGGCACCGAGGGCATCCGACAGGGTGCGGCGGATGTTGACCATGGCTTCCGACAGGATCGGGTAGCCCAGCTCGGCGGGGCCGTGGGTCACGGCCACCTCGTCGTCGTCCTCCAACCGGCCATCCAGGTAGGCCTCGAAGACGGCGCCCACGCCCTCCATGCCGAAGGCGTGCAGCTCCGCGGCGCGCAGGGCGCCCATGGAGGCGGCGCCGAAGACCCGGATGCCCTTGGTCAGGGCGAACAGGATCTCCTTGTGCCAGACGGAGGGCACGTTCTCGAAGTAGCCGTCGATGATGCCGATGGCCTTCGGCCCCTCCATCACCGCGCGCAGCACGTCGCCCTGGGCCACGGGCGGGCGGTAGTCGGCATCCAGCACGGCCCGGGCGTCGGCCACGGGAAGGGTGGGGCCCAGGAAGATGATGGCGTCGGTCATCACGGTTCTCCGGTCAGTCCGTTCGATGGTCTTGGGTCAGCAGCCGCGGACCTTGCGCCCGCGGGCACCCAGCAGATAGTCGGCGCTGCTGTCCACGCCCTCCAGCCCCGGCACGATCACCCGGACCACGGGGATGCCCAGCTCGGGCCGGGTCAGGTCCACGGCGACGGCGTCGGTGGTGCCGACCCGGGCCAGCCGGTCCAGCAGGCTGTCCAGGTCGCCGCGCAGGGAACGGCCGGACCAGGTGGGGACGGTGTTGAAGTCGCGCACCGGCGCGCCATGGCGGATGCGCCGCAGCCAGGCGGCCTGCTGCTCCGGCGACAGGAAGTGCTGGTAGTCCTCGCGCGAGAGGTCGTCCCGGGCGCCGCTGATGAAGGTCAGGCGGCTCTGCGCCGCCTCCGTCAGGGCGCGGGACAGCGCGATCTCGCGCACCAGGTGGGTGCCGGCGCCCACGGCGGGGCGGATGGTGGCGCCAAGGCCGCCGTCGGCCTGGATGATGCGACAGAGGAAGGTGGGCACGCCCAGGTCGGAGGTGCAGTCCCACACGCCCACCTCCACCCCCGCCCGGGCGAAGCGGGCCAGCAGGTCGCGGCAGGCGGGGTCGGCGACCGTCTCCAGGTCCACCCGCGTCTCCTCCTGCGCCTCTTCCGGCAGCAGGCGCCACAGGGTGGTGGCGTCGCGCTCGATCACCTCGCACAGGCCGTGGATCACGGCCTCCAGCCGGTGGTTGCCGGAGGCGAGGCCGTTGGAGCTGGCCTGGAAGCAGCCATGGCCGGTGGGCAGCGGCAGGGTGTAGTTGGTGTGCACCATCTCATAAGGCACCCAGACGCCCTTGCCGGACATCAGGCCCTGCCCCTCGGCCCACAGGGTCTGGGTGTAAGGGGTATAGGTGCTGCGCGCCGTGCGGGGCAGCAGGTCGGGGTCCACCAGGTTGCGGGAATAGCGCAGGTCCTCGTATGAGCCGGGCAGCAGCAGCAGGGTCGGCCGCTCGGCATGCCAGCTCTCGACGGATTCCATCAGGGCGGAGGCCTTGGCGGCGGCGATGGTGGTGCCCTTGCCCTGGGACACGGCCAAGGCGCGGGAATTGGGGCGGTTCACCATGACCACGGGGATGCCGATGCTGTCCAGCCCGGTGACGTTGGCCACCCGGGTGATGCCGAACAGGGGCAGCAGCGGCCGCAGCCGGGCCACGGTCTGCTCCGCCGGGACAAGGCGGCGCCAGCAAACAGACGGGAGTGTGTCGGCGTCTTCTTGCAGCAGCAGGGTCATCACACAGCCTCCGGGCACCAGCCTCGCACGCGGTCAGAGCGCGGCGGGCCTGGGAAGGCCCGCCGCGGGAATGCTCAGGGGAAGCTGGGGGGGAACGGCGGCTCGAACCAGTTGGCCCCGGAGGCGGAGTCGGCGTTGCCCTGCGCGACGACAGTCCGGCGGGGCGTGTCCTGGGGCGACTGCATGGACACGACCTGAGCACCGTCCTCGGTCATTTCGTAAAGGCGGCCATCGGCACCGCGGATCTGCATGGTATGTCTCCTTTGGGGTTCTGGCTGGAACCATCCCAGCCGCACACGACCGTAACCCCCCAAGTGCATTCTGACGTGTGAACTACTTCACAGGTCAAACAGGCATACCCCTGCTATCGTCCGCCGCAGTTCGTTCGCACAGGAGATGGCAATGACCGACGACGGGATGTATCGGCGCCGCAAGAAAGTGGCCAAGGGCGGCAAGACGGTCGCGAAGCGCGAGGAGAGGATGGAAGAGTCGATACCCGTCTATGAGCCTGATGACATGGACGTGGACGGCCAGCTGATCAGCCATAACGTGTGGGTGGCCGGGCACCGTACGAGCATCCGGCTTGAGGCGGTGATGTGGCGGGCCCTTCACGAGATCGCAGTCCGTGAAGCAAAGACCATCCATGAACTGATCACGATCGTCTCCACGCGTCGCCACCCCAGCGCGTCGCTTACGGCGACGATCCGGGCTTTCCTGGTAGCTTACCTGCGTGGAATTGTCATCCAACGCAGCCGTGACGCGAGCGAAGATGCTGATTGGACCGATCGTGGGGAAGTTTACAGCAAGAAAGTCCATTGAACATGGCTGGGCATGTGGCGTCTCTTAACTCTGAGGCGTCACTTTTGCCGACAAGAAATGTTCGACGTTGACGGAAGAGCTTTCAATTCGCCTTACGGCGTGCAACATCCTTAAGTAACCGCGGCTTTCAGCAGCCGCAACCAGGTCCTTCCTCTTCTCTTTCGTCGCATGAGGATCGAAAACGAGTCGCGTCAACCACCAATCACAATATTTGAGCCATAGGGACGTCGTAGACTCATTGCCAGATTTGCGTCGGCATGACAGGTAACGTTGCTTTATTTCTTCAGTGACCCCAAACCTAGCGTCAAGCATCACACAAAGCAGTTCAGCATATACATGGTAAAGCGCGAATTGAACCTTTGAAAGCACATGCAGCGCCTCTGAAACCAGAGACTTTGCAAAATCAAAGTTTTTTTGCAAAAACAATACCTCACCCGCTTCTACAAGAACGACTATGCGTTCCGGCGAGAAGCGATTGGTTTCGGTTGCCATCAATGCCATTTCTATAAACTTGGTGGCCTGCACGTCATCCCCAAGCATCTCATGGCATTTTGCCATCTGAACCAACAATGGCCCCTTCACATCCATGACCATGTCCGTCTGCCCTTTGTCGGTATCACGACCCAAGCAGTCGAAGGCCAATCGCCCACAATTCAAACCTGTCTCGGGTTGACCAAGTGCGGTATGGATCATTGTTTTGAAGGCCAGTATCTCAAAAGCCGACCGCGCCGTCATTCCACTTTCCAAGATAGATTTGTCAGACGGCGTAAAATCCATCACGTCATGCAAGTTCATGAACAGCATGCCCATGCTCAACTTCATTTTGAGCGCGGCGATTCTCCTTTTCTCGTCCTCATACTTTTCGGCTAGAGCTATGGCATTGTCCAATGCAGCAAACGCGCAATCCTTTTGCATAAGAGCCAAGTATATACGCGCCAGCAACATCTCAATATCGATCGATAATGATATGTGCTCTTCCCACCTGATAACTCTCGTAACGGCATTCCTGGCGTTGGAGGCAAGCCGCGATGCTTCAATGACCAAACTGCTCGCGAGGTGTTCGATGGCAGCGAGGTACCCGAATTCCGCACCAGTCTCCCATAGTTCTGCCTGGAACGCGTGCCTCGCAATAGCCGGGTTCCGACCCGGCAGCTGTTCGAACTTGCTATCCTTCAAGAAATTGACAAGTAGCCCATGCAGAAGCTTGCGGTCCTTTTTGGTCAACCCGCTATAAGCAGACTCATGCAACAGGGCATGTACGAAACTAAACTCCAACCGCGGCAATAACCGCGTCTCTTCAATGAACCCCGATCGGCAAAGACCTGCCAAGTCCTCAGTGATGTCTGCCCGCGACCGCTCGCGCAATGCGGCCAACAACTCCACATCGAACGTGGGCCCGATCACCGCCGCGACCATAAGCAACGACTTCTGACCAAGGGGCAGCGAGTCAATGCGTGAGGCCAAGAGGCCCTGCACGGTCTCGGGCACCCGGGCGACCAGGGGGGCGGCTTGGCGGAGGGCCCCAGGCATGCCAACCAAAGTGCCGTCTTCCCGCAGGGACCGGACGCTCTCCACCAAGAAGAAGGGATTTCCCTGGGCCCGGTCCACCAGCGCACGCTTCAGTTCCAGCAGTTCCGGATCATGGCCCAAAAGCCAGTCCAGCAGGTCGTGGGCGGAGTCGCGGCTGAGGGCAGTCAGCCGATGATCCTGCCGGGCCGCCGTGAGCCAAGGCGCGCCATCCCGGCTGGTGGCCAGGACCAACAGGGGATCGCCGGCGGCAACACCTGAGAAAGCCGCCATCACGGCCTGCACGTCCGTGCCGGCCCAATGCAGGTCCTCCACCAGCAGCAGCAGCGGCTGGGTCGCAGCGACCTGCCGGGCCAGGGTCGCCACCCCGTCGGCGGCGAGGCGCAACCGCCCTTCCCCGCCCTGGCGGGAGGCCTGGTCCGGATAGGCCATGTCGGCCAAGGCACGGGCCTGCGGCCCTGGCACGCCGTCCCCTTCCAGCAGCGCGGCCAAGGCGTTGCGGGTCGGCGGCAGGTCGGTGCGCAGCAGGTCCGACAGCAGCTCCACCACCGGTTCCGGGGCGCCGAGCGCCCGGACGGCCGGGACCATCCAATCCACCACCCGCATGCCGCGGGCCTGGGCCAAGCGCGAAACCTCCGCCCCCAGGCGGGACTTGCCCATGCCGGCATCGCCGACCAGCAGGTGCAGGCCGCCCCGGCCCGTCGCCAAGCCGTCCAGGGCCGCGGACAGGGCGGCCAACGTGTCTTCCCGCCCGGCCAGGGGCAGTGCTTCACCCAGCCGGATCCGGCGGCGGCGAAGCCCCACCAGCTCGAAGCTGGCGGCGCGGTCGGTGGGCGTCAGCTCCACCGGGCCGGCGGCGCGCACCTCCACCCAGTCGCCGGCCAGGGCGTACACGGCGTCGGACAGGCGCACGCTGTTGGGCCGGGCCTGCTGTTGCGCCTTGGCGGCAAGGTGGACCGGGCGGCCGATGGCCGGCGCGCGGTGTTGGCCGCCCAGGGCAGCGTTGTCCCAGAGGATCTCCCCCGCCGCGATGCCCACCCGCACGGCGGCACCCTGGTCCTGGTAGCGGCGGGCCACCTCCTGCACGATGGCGTCGCCGGCGAAGCAGGCGCGGACGGCATGGTCCTCCAGCGCGTTGGGCGCGCCGAACACGGCCAGGACCCCGTCGCCCAGGGTCTGGCAAAGGGTACCGCCGAAGCGGAGGACATGGCGGCCCATGACCTCCAGCAGCCCGGCGAGCCTCTCACTGGCGTCCTCCGGGTCCTCCGCCGCCACAAAGCGGGTGGAACCGACGATGTCGCAGAACAGTACCGTGGCGACGCGACGGTCCGGCCGGGCGGCCGGACCGGCCACCGCGTACCCCCCCATCGCCCCGGTTCGGAACTCCGGCCCCATCGCGATCCCGCCTGCCCCCGCATGCCCCCTGGGCCGGGTTCGGGCCCGCACCCGGGGGTCATACACTACCATGCCGCGAACGCGGCTGGTCGAGGACATACGATAGCATCACCCGCCGCGCCCTGGGAATAGGCGCGGCGGGTGCGGCGACCAGAAATTCGGTCTTTCGGGCTATGCCCTTTCCTGACCTAAAGGGCAGCAGTAACCCGGAGGAATATGGAGTTCCGCTCGAAGTCGCGGCCGGGGACATTGGACACGCGGCTGGAGAAACCGTAGCCGACATCCACGTTGAAGGTCCGGTTGAACAGGTATTTCACGCCCAGGCCGGCCGAATACAGGTCCTCTTCCCGGTCGATGTCTTCATAATCGTTGGTGGCGTAGGACGCGTAGCCGCCGAGGATCAGGTTCCGCAGCAGCTCGTGGTCCACGCTGACCCGGAATTCCGTGTCGGTGAAGCCGGAGCTGCCGGCCACGGTGGTTTCCTCCACCCGGTTGACGATGCCGAACTCCACGCTGGTCAGGGGAGTCGGGTTCCAGTTCACCGTGGCGCCGAAGGTAAGGCCGCCGTTGCCGCTGAGGGTGGGGTCGTCGTAGGTCTGCTTGCGGTAGCCGGCGAAGGCCTCTGCCGTGGTGATGCCGCCCAGGTCCAGGGCGACGCCGCCGGTGATGGCATAGCCGTCGGAGTCGCGGGCGCCGCTCTGCTCGTACCGGCGCCAGTTGTAGCCACCCTGGACGAAGGCGGTGAAGTTGGGCGAGGTCGCATAGCCCAGCCGGGCGGTCAGGCCATACTCGTCACGGTCGCGGGTGTCCTGGTCGATGACGCCGCCGCCCACCGCCGCAACGTCCTCGAAGTCGAAGTTGCGCCAGTCGGCGCTGACGCGGGCCACCAGCCGGGCCACGTCGCGGCTGAGGGTCAGGCCCGCCGTGGTCTGGTCATACTCGGTCGGCTCGGCGCCGCCGGCCTCGTTGGGGGCGCCGCGGTCCTCGTGCAGGTGCTGGTACCCCAGCCGGGCGGAGGCCGCCGTGCCGGTGGTGATGTCCAGCCGCCCGTCGGCCAGGGCGTAGTAGTCGTCGAAATCCTCGCTGTCATTGTCCAGGAACCGGCCGAAGGCGCCGCCCGCCCGCAGGCCGAGCGCATGGCGGCCCCAGTCGGAGCGCAGCCGGGCTTCTGGCCGCAGGATGAAGATCGTGTCGCTCTCGGTGTCGTTCTGGGTGGCGAAGATGTTGTCGTCATACTCCGCCGACAGGGATACCTGCGGCAGCAGCAGGAAGCTGCCCAGGCGGACGCCCTGGGCGTCAAAGGCGGGGCGGCTGCGCTCCGTCACCGCTTGGGACCGGCGGGGCTGCTGGGCCTCCGCGGCCGTCCCCAGGCCCGCCAGGATGGTCGTCGTGGCCAGGGCCGCGGCCATGGCCAGCTTCGGCTTCAACATTCGGTAGCTCCCTTCACGCTAGCTTTATCGGGCTTCTTGTGCGGCAAGCCTGTGCCCTGTGGCTGGCGGGCCGCCGGCTGTGGCGCCGGGACGACCCGCACGGGTAAGCGACCGCCCAGGGGAACCCTGGCCGGAGTAGGCCCACGTTCACGGCGCGCCGCCCCCAACGTCAATCCGTCCGGAAGGCTGGCAGGACCGGGCAAGGGGACAGGCCCTTTGGCCGGAGGGAGCGGGCAACTACATCGTTCGGAGTAGGCCTGGACGCCGGGAAGAAGACCGCTTGCCCGGGCCGCGCCGGGATGCCATTGCGGGCCTTGGTCTTGGCGGGATCGGTATGGGAGGGGCAGATGGGGACGGGCCGCGTGCTGGTGGTGGGCGGGGACGGCATGGTGGGGGGGCACCTGGTCCGGCGGCTGGCTGCCCGGTCGGTACCCCAGTTGTCCAGCACCCGGCGGGCGGGGGCCGGGCCGGGCCGGCCCCTGATCGACCTGGGCGCCGGGGAGTGGCCGCCCCTGCGGACGCTGGACGTCACGGCCATCGTCATCTGTGCCGCCGTGGCCCGGCTGGCGGACTGCGCCCACGACCCGGCGGGCAGCGCCCGGGTGAACGTGGAAGGGCCGGCGCGGCTGGCGGCGGAGGCGGCGGGCCTGGGCATCCCCACCCTGTACCTGTCCACCGACAAGGTGTTTGACGGCACCGTGCCCCACCGGGCGGCCACGGACGCCCGCTGCCCGCAGAGCGCCTATGGCACGCAGAAGGCGGCGGCCGAGGCCGCCATCCTGGCCCTGCCCCACACGGCGGTGCTGCGGTTGAGCAAGGTGGTGCGGCCGGACGAGCCGCTGCTGGCCGGCTGGGCCGCGTCGCTGCGGCGGGGGGACCCCGTGACCCCCTTCACCGACTTGCACCTGGCCCCGGTGCCGGTGGATCTTGTCTGCGCGGCCATCGAGGGGATCGTGGAGCGGGGCGGCACGGGGATCTGGCAGATCTCGGGCCCGCGGGACATCACCTATGCCGACGCGGCACTGCACCTGGCCCGGCGGATGGGGGCCGACGAGGGGCTGGTGCGGCCCGTGGGGGGCCAGGCCGCGGCGGCCATCGGCGGCGGTCCGCCATCCCCCCACACCACCCTGGACAGCACGCGGGTGGCGGCCGAGCTGGGGATCACGGTGCCCGGCCCGTTCCAGGTGCTGGACGAGATGATCCGGCAGGGCGGTCACGCAGTCCTGGACCGCGGCCTCGGCGGGTGAAACCGCCGCGGGAAAGCCGTAAAAGGGCTGCACGAAGGGGCCCCCCGTGCCCCGGACACGCCTGTTGGACCCCGTTCGACCCATGACCATGCCCCAGACCATCACCTCCGAGGCGGACCCCGTCCTGACCGCCGCCCGGGACCTGCTGCACATCGAGGCCAAGGCCGTGCTGGCCCAGGAACAGAGCCTGGACGCCGATTTCCTGGCCGTGGCGCGGCACATCGCGTCGGACGCCGGCAACACGCTGGTGGCCGGGGTGGGCAAGTCGGGCCTGATCGCGCGGCTTCTGGCCAGCAAGCTGTCCAGCGTGGGGGCGCGGGCCTTCTATTACAGCGCGCTGGACGCGCTGCACGGGGAGCTGGGCGGCCTGCGGGCCGGCGACCTGGTCATCCTGCTGTCCAACAGCGGCCAGACGCAGGAGCTGGTGGACCTGGGCAAGGCCGCCAGCCAGCGCGGCGTGAGGGTGGCGGCCATGGTGTCGCGCGTGCCCAGCAGCCTGTCCCGCGTGGCCGACTGGACCCTGCGCTGCTTCGTGGAGCGGGAGGCGACGGAGACCAAGCTGCCCACCGCCAGCACCACGGCCATGCTGGCCCTGGGCGACGCGCTGGTGGTGGGCGTGGCGCGGCAGCGCGGCTTCGGCGTCGAGGACTATGCCGCCAACCACCCGGGCGGCACGCTGGGCATCGTGCTGCGGGCCCGGGTGCGCGACCTGATGGTGAGGCCGGAGGGCCTGGCCTTGGTGCGCGGCGTCCAGCCCATCTTCGAGACGCTGGTGGCCATGACCCAGTTCCCCACCGGCGCCGCCCTGGTGGTGGACGGGGACCATCGCCTGTCGGGCATCGTGACGGAGGGCGACATCCGCCGCGGCCTGGCCACCCACGGCAAGTCCTTCCTGGAGCTGGACACCGCCGCCATCATGACCGCCCCGGTGCGCCGCAGCTGCGCGCCGGACACGACGGCCCTGGAGGCGCTGGAGATCATGGAGACCCCCACCCAGCTGAACGTGCTGCCGGTGCTGGAGGAGGGCGGCCGCGTGGCCGGCCTGCTGCGCCTGCACGACATCGCCGGGATGGAGGTGGAGAAGTCGCTGGGGTGAGGGGCAGGCTCAGCCCGGCGGCACCCGCCGGAACACGAGCCTGCCGTCCCCCGCCTGCCAGATCCAACCTCCCGTCGCCCGCCGGAGCGCCCGCAAGCGTTCATAGAAGGCGTCGTCGATAATGTCGTCCCGGTCGTCGATTGGTAGCGGCAGGCGCTCCCCCCTGTCGACCCAGGCGAGAAGCTGGTCCTCCATGGCCATGGGCCAGGGAGAGAGGATGTAGGTGTACCCCAGGTCCCGCAGCATCGTTGCGAGTTCCAGCCGCGGGTTCACCCGCACGAGGTCGGCATGGAGCGCCGCCCACTCTACCCACCGCCGCCGCAGGTCGGCGGGCAGCGATGGCGACAGCGCCGGGTTCCGGAAACCTTCGTCGTCGGGCTTGTAGTACGCGGGCTGGCGCCCTGCCGCGATCTCAACGGCCGCCGTATCACGGGCTAGGGCCAGGAAGACTTCTCGGTAGCGCGGTAAGCCGTGCTCGACTAGGTCTGCCCACACATCGTCCAGGTATCGGGCTTGGTCTGCCAGAAAGGCTTCCATGGCCGGGCAAGCGGCGTCCCGAGCGGAGTCGCGCGGTTGTGCATAGGCGATCTTGTAGGCGACCGGCCGGGGGTGCGGGTTCTCCTCAGACATCGCCGACCCCCCTTCTGTTCCTATGCCCTGGCAAGCTCTAGCCCGCCAAGTGCTCCTCCCGCAACGCCGTGCCGCGCTTGAGGGCGGTGGCGGCCCTTCGCCCCAGCACCTCGGGCAGGCGGGCCGGGTGCAGGCCGTGGCCGGGGCGGATGGAGCGGACGTTGCGGGGCGTGAATGCCTCGCCGGCCGCCACGTCCTCCACCACGTAGAGGGAGCGGCGGAAGATGATGTTGCCCGCCTCGCTGGCGCTGAGGCCGTAGGTGGCGGCGCCCAAGGCCTCCCACGCTGTGCGGGTGTCCCGGCAGAGGGCGCGCAGCTCCGGCGGCTCCAGGGAGAAGCCGGCGTCGGGGCCGCCGTCGGCCCGGGCCAGGGTCACGTGCTTCTCGATGAAGGCGGCGCCCAGGGTCACCGCGGCCACGGACACGGCAGTGCCCATGGTGTGGTCGGACAGGCCGACCACGACGCCGAACCGGTCGCGGATGTCCAGCATGGTGCGCAGGTTCGCCTCCGCCGCCGGGGCGGGGTAGGCGCTGATGCAGTGGAGCACGATAAGCTCCCGGCAGCCGTTGGCCCGGGCCGTGTCGATGGCGGCGCCGATCTCCGCCGGGTTGGCCATGCCGGTGGAGATGACCATGGGCTTGCCGGTGGCGGCCACCCGGGCGATCAGGGGCAGGTCCACCACCTCGAACGAGGCGATCTTGTAGGCGGGGGCGTCCAGGGACTCCAGCAGGTCCACGGCGGTGGGGTCGAAGGGCGAGCTGAAGACGTGCACGCCCCGCTCCCGCCCGCGGGCGAACAGGTCGGCGTGCCAGTCCCAAGGGGTGTGCGCCTCGTCGTACAGATCGTGCAGGGTGCGGCCGTGCCAGGGGCCGCCCTCGATCCGGAACTCGGGCGCGTCGCTCTTCAGGGTGATGGTGTCGGCGGTGTAGGTCTGGAGCTTCACCGCGTCGGCCCCGGCGTCGGCCGCGGCGTCGATGAGGGCCAGGGCGCGGGCCTTGTCGCCGTTGTGGTTGCCGGACAGCTCCGCCACGATGTAGGGCGGGTGGCCGGGGCCGATGGGCCGGCCGGCGATGGTAACGGTCTGGGTCATCAGGACAACTCCGGGATGACGGGGGCGGGCGGGCTGCGGAAGCCGCCCGGGGCCGGCTGGTAGCCGGCGGAGTGGAAGAGGCGCCGCGAGGCCTCGTTGCCCGGCAGCACGGCGGCGAAGATGTCCGCATGGGGGACGAGGCGGCGCAGGGCCTGGAGCGCCGCCTTGCCCACCCCCTGGCCGTGGGCGCCGGGGGCGGTCAGGATGGAGACCTCATGAGAATCGTCGCCGTCCGGCAGCGGGTCCAGCCGGGCGACGCCGGCGGGCACGCCGTCCAGCTCCACGATGTTGAACAGGCAGAGCGGGTCTGACAGGCGGCGCCGGCACCAGGCCACGTGGCCGTCCCAGCTTGGCGGGTCGGGGTTGCGGGCGTAGCGGCGGGTGACGGGGTCCGACTGCCAGCGGAACATCAGCTCCACATCCCCCTCCCCCACCGGGCGGAGGGTGACGGGCTTGCCGGCCGGGGTGCGGGTGGGCAGCAGCAGGCCCGCGAGGCGGTTGGCGCCCAGCCCGTCGCAGGCCAGCGCCGCGGCGGCGGACAGGCCCTCCACCGCCGCCGGGTCGGCTTGCAGGGCGGCGAGGCCCGTGGCGACGGAAGTGGGCAGGTCCGGGCCGTCCAGGACCAGGGCCGCGCCGAGGGCGGCCAGGGCGGCGGCGTTGGCCCGCTGGTTCTCGGCGCCTACCAGCAGCAGGGTGGGCAGGCCCAGGGCGCAGCGCTCCCACGACGACATGCCGCCGGTGCCGATGGCGAGGTCGGCCTGGGCCAGCAGGCCCGCCACGTCGTCCGTGTCCACATGCAGGTGCCAGCCGGGGCGGAGGCGGGCGGCGATGGCGTCGCGGTGTGGGGCGGCGCTGCCCAGCAGGATGTCCACCGTGCCCCGGAAGCCTTCCCGCTCCAGCCCGTCCAGCACGGCGGCGGCCAGGTTGGGCGCGTCAACCAGGCCGGGGGTGATGACCAGCCGCCCGATCTGGCCCTTCCGGCCGGCCCGTTCCATCAGGGACCGCCGCCGGCCTTCCGCGAAGGCGGGGCGCAGGGGGGCGTATGCGGGGCCCAGGGCCACGGTGGCCGCGGGCGGCAGCAAGCCGTCGAAGGCATCCGGCCCGCGACCGGGGGTGAAGTCGGCCAGCAGGTTGGCGTCATAGGCCCGGTCGGCCAGTTCGTCGATCACCATGACCCGGCCCGCCCAGGCGCGGCAGGCCCGGTGGAAGGTGGCGTCCAAGGCGTAGCTGTCCACCACCGCCACGTCCACGTGGCCGAGGGCGTTGCCGAAGGCCTGGGCTGGCGGGAACGCCCCCTGCCCCGCCACCGCCACCGCCACCAGCGGCAATCGTGAGCGGCCAAGGGCGGGCACCGCCTCGGCCGTTCCCTCCGGGCAGGCGAGCAGCACCCGCGCCCCCTGCGCCGCCAGGGCCCGGGCCAGGGTCAGGCAGCGCATGGCATGGCCGCCGCCGATGGCGCGGGAGGCGGCGAAGAGGAAGGCGACGCTGGTCACCGGGACCCCTCAACGCTTCTCGAACACCCACCAGGTCAGGTTGTCCAGGCCCGTCACCCGGCGCCAGAAGAACCCGTAATCCACCAGTTGAAGGTCGGGGAAGCTGTCCATCCACAGGCCGCCGAAGTCACGGGTGAAGAGCAGCCCCTCCTCCCCCCGGTACCGGATCTCCCTGGGCTGGTCGGAGAAGTATTCGACGCAGGCGATGTAGCGGGAGGAGACGCGGTGCATCTCCCGCATCGTGGCCGGCAAATCGTCCGGGGCGATGTGGATCAGCACGCCCGAGGTGAAGGCCATCTCCACCGCCCCGTCGGCTAGGGGCAGCGCCCCGCCCATGGCCTGGAAGGCGCGTTCCTGCGGGACCACCCCGTCTTCCACCAGCCGGCCCAGCGCCTTGCCGTTGGGTTCCACCGCGTAGAGGGTGGCGGGGCTGACCTGGCGCAGGGCGCGCAGGTTCAGGCCGATGTTGGCGCCCACCTCCAGGATGCTCTGCGGCGGGCGGCCCACCAGGCTGTCCAGCATGCGCGACCACATCTTCACCCGCGGCTGGAGCAGGGCCGGCTCCGGCGGGTTGCGGTCGATGTAGGCGTCGCCGAAGGCGCCGGTCCAGGCGCTGAGCTGCTTGGTCTTGGCGGCGAGGTCGGTCATGGCGCTGGGGTCCCGGGGCTTGAGGTGTCGGTCAAAGGCGGACGCGCAGGCCCGCGTCGCGCAGGTACTGCTTGGCGGCCTTGGGCGTCTGTTCGGTGAAGTGGAACATGCTGGCGGCGGCCACCGCGGCGGCGTGGCCCTCGGTCACGGCCTCCGCCATGTGCTGGTAGGTACCGGCCCCGCCGGAAGCGATGACGGGGATGCCCACCGCGTCGGACACGGCGCGGGTGACGGCCAGGTCGTAGCCCTCCATCATCCCATCCCGGTCGATGGCGGTGAGCATGATCTCCCCCGCCCCCAACGCTTCCGCCTGCCGCGCCCAGGCGACAGGGTCCAGGCCGGTGGGCTTCTGGCCGCAATGGCTGAACACCTCCCACCTCCCGGGGCCGGTGGGCTTCACGTCGATGGCGACGACGATGCACTGGCTGCCGAAATGCTCCGCCCCCTCCCGGATCAGGTCCGGGTTGGCGATGGCGCCGGAGTTGACCACCACCTTGTCGGCACCCACCCACAAGAGGTCGCGGATGTCGTCCAGGCTGGTGACGCCGCCGCCCACGGCCAGGGGCATGAAGCATTCGTCCGCCAACTCGTCGATCTGGGCGAAGTCCGGGCGGCGGCCGTCAGGGGTGGCGGTGATGTCCAGGAACACCAGCTCGTCGACCTCGCGCATGTTGTAGACGCGGATGGCCTGCAACGCCCCGCCCACGCGGCGGTCGCTGACGAACTGCCGGCCCTTGACCAGCCCCACGTCCTTGAACAGCAGGGTCGGCATGACGCGGACCTTCAGCATCGCCGCCCCCTTACCGCTTCAGGAAGTTGCGGAGGAGCTGGAAGCCGGGCTTCTGGCTCTTCTCCGGGTGGAACTGGGTGGCCATGACGTTGCCCTTGGCGAGCGCCGAGACGAAGCCGCCGGCGTAAGGCGTGGAGGCCGCACGGTCGCACCCCGCCGCCCGCACATGGTAGCTGTGGACGAAGTAGAAGTCGGTGCCCGGGGCGATGCCGTCGAACAGGGGCCAGCCGTCGGTCCCGTGCACCTCGTTCCAGCCCACATGGGGCACCCGCTCCCCGTCCCGGGGCTGGAGCCGCACCACGTCGCCCTCCACCAGACCCAGGCCCGGCACCTCCGTGCCCCCTTCCGTCCCCGTGGCGGCCAGGAGCTGCATGCCCAGGCAGATGCCCAGGAACGGCACCCCCGCCGCCATCCGTTCCCGGATCGCGGCGTCCAGGCCGCGCGCCTTCAGGTTCTGCATGGCCTTGGCGAAGGCGCCCACCCCCGGCAGGACCAGGTGGGTGGCCTTTGCCAGCGCCGCCGGGTCGTCGGTGACGCGGACGTCGGCCCCGCATTCCTCCAGCGCCCGGCTGATACTGTCCAGGTTGCAGAGCCCGTAGTTGATGACGACGGCGGTGGGCATCGGGTCACGCGTTGTCGTAATTGAGCTTCACCAGCGTGCCGTCCCGTTCCCGCAGCAGCTTGCCGTCGGCGTCCTTCTGGAAGATGCGTTTGTTGGTGAAGCGGTCGCAGACGGCGTCGAACTCCGCCACCGTCATGTCGATCTCCGCCAGGATCTCCGCCAGCGGCTTGCCCAGGTAGGTGTTGGGGTAGCGGCCATCGTGGCGGCGCACGATGTTCAGCCCTTCCTCCCGGCTCAGCCGCCCGCGGCGGATGTGGTTGTTCACCAGGTCGGTGGCGCGGCCGAAGCCATACTTCAGGTACTTGAAGTAATCGTGGATGCCGGTCTGGTGGTTGTCCAGGTTCTCATAGTTCACGGCCGACCCCTCCACCACCGTGTGGTAGGTCTGGAAGCCGTTGGCCTGGGCGTAGAGGGCGTTGGTGAAGCCGTCCCACGGGAAGAAGTAGCCGAGGAAGATGCCGGTCACGCCGGCGCGCTGCAACTCCTCGTTCGTGGGGTAGGTGTATTGGATCAGGTGGCGCTGCTCGAACCCGTGCTCCAGCAGGTCGGTGGTGCGCAGGCCCAGCAGGCCCCCGAACTCCTCCAGCCAGCGGCGGGTGAGCGTGCTGTCGGTGGAGGCGGCGGCGGGGCCGCCATACTCGTTCTGCGGGTTCTCCCCCCAGACGATCAGCTTGATCCCCATCTGCACGGCGATCCGCACCGGGATGGTGAAGATGGTCACGTGTTCCGGCCAGGAGATGTCGCCCACCTGGGTCAGGGCCAGCTTGTTCATGCGGCGGCGGACCACCGGGTTGGTGGTGACCTCCACATAATCGACGCCGAGCTTCTTGATGTTCTCGATGTTGTGGCGGCCGATCTCCGACAGGCTGTCGGTGGTGGCGGTCACGCAGAGCGGGTTCATGCCGTGCTCCAGCAGGCGCAACACCTGGTAGGTGCTGTCCTTGCCGCCGCTGACGGGGACGATGCAGTCATAGTTGCTGCCGTCGGCGCTGCGGAAGCGGCCCGTGATCTCCTTGAACTGGGCGTGGCGGGCGGCCCAGTCCACCTCCGCCCGCTGGGCGAAGCTCTGGCAGGCGGAGCAGACGCCGGAAGCGTCGAAGGTCAGGTCCGGCTTGGTGTGGGGGTACAGGCAGCGGGTGCAGTATCTCAGCATGGCGTCCTCGAAGCTTTTCCTCTCAGGCGGCCTGGCCCGCCGCCCGGGCGATGCCGGCCAGCGCGTCCACCACATGGTCCACGTCACTTTCGTCCATGCCCACGAACAGGGGCAGGGACAGGCAGCGGTCGTAATAGGCGTCGGCCCCCGGCAGGGGCAGGGCACCGTAGCGGTCCCGGTAGTAGGGCTGGCGGTGGACCGGCAGATAGTGCACCTGCGTGCCCACCCCCCGTTCCGCCAGCCGGCGCATCAGGGCGGCGCGGTCCAAGCCCAAGGCGGGGAAGTCGCACAGCGCCACGAACAGGTGCCAGGCCGGCACGCACCAGGGGACCTGGGCCACCGTGCCGACGAACGGGGCCAGCTCCGGCAGCCGTTGGCGGTAGCGGTCCACCAGCCGGGCGCGGGCCGCCACGAAGGCGTCCAGCCGTGCCAACTGGCTTTGCCCCAGGGCGCAGGCGAAGTCCGTGGCCCGGTAGTTGAAGCCGGGCTCCGGCATCTCATAGTACCAGGGGTTGGGCTGGCCGGTGCTGTCCAGGGCCTGGGGGGCGATTTGGAACAGGGCGGGGTCGCGCACCATGCCGTGGCTGCGCAGGCGCTTCAGCCGGTCAGCATGGGCGGAGTCGCGGCAGGTGATGACGCCCCCTTCCCCCATGGTGATGGTCTTCACCGCGTGTAGGGAGAAGACGGCGAAGTCGCTGCGGGCGCAGGAGCCCACCGGTGCCCGGGTGCCGTCGGCCAGAAGGTGGAAGCCGCCCACGGCGTGGCAGGCATCCTCCACCACCGCGGCGCCATGCCGGTCCGCCAGGTCGCGGACCATGTCCATGTCCACGCACTGGCCGTTCAGGTGGACGGCGTAGATGGCCTTCAGCTTGCCCGGGGGCACGCGGGCGATGGCGGCCTCATACGTTTCCCGCGTGGGCAGGCCGGTGGCGGGGTCCACGTCGGCGAAGGCCACCTCCGCCCCCACATAGCGGTTGCCGTTGGCCGTGGCCAGGAAGGTGACCGTGGGCACCACGGCCCAGTCGCCGGGGCCCAAATCCAGGGCCATGGCCACCAGGTGCAGGGCGGCGGTGCCGTTGGCGACGGCCACCGCGTGGGGGGCGGCCACCTTGGCGGCGAAGGCGTCCTCGAACGCCGCCACGGCGGGGCCGGTGGTCAGCCAGGTGCCGCGCAGCACGGCCTCCACCGCGGCCATGTCGCCGTCGTCGATGGACTGGCGCCCATAGGGCAGGAAGCGCCCGGCTTGGTCGCTCACCGCTGGTCCTCCTCGGGTTGCCGCCGGGGCGGCTGGGTATCGGTGCGGGTGGGGCAGCAAGGGGCGTGCCACCGCCGCCTGTGTCCTTCGTTCCCCCTCATCGCACCACCAACCGTCACCCCGGCGGAAGCCGGGGCCCAGGGGGTTGAGAGGTAGCGCCTGCGATCCTGGGTCCCGGCTTTCGCCGGGATGACGGCCATCGGCAAAGCAGTCCCCATGGGAAAACCCTGCCGGGCCGGCTTTACCCGCCGGGTCCCGCCCGGCATGATCCGCCCGGGTCCGGGACTGGGGGACGGGTGATGCGGCAGGTGGTGGTGGTGCAGGCGCGGATGGGGTCCAGCCGCCTGCCGGGCAAGGTGATGCTGCCGCTGGGGGGCCGGACCGCCCTGGCCCAGTGCCTCGACCGTTGCGCCGCCATCCCCGGCATCGCCCAGGTGGTCTGCGCCGTGCCGGTGGGCGCGCAGGACGACCCCGTGGCGGCGGAGGCGGAGCGGGTGGGCGCCGCCGTGTTCCGCGGGGATGAGAAGGACGTGCTGTCCCGCTACCTGGGTGCGGCCCGCATGGCCGGGGCGGACATCGTCATGCGGGTGACCAGCGACTGCCCCCTGGTGGACCCGGCCATCTGCGGCCAAGTCCTGGCCCTGCGCGCGGCGGAGCGCGCCGACTATGCCGCCAACAACATGCCGGCCAGCTTCCCCCACGGGCTGGACTGCGAGGCCTTCACCCGCGACGCGCTGGAGCAGGCGGCGGCGACCGCCACCCTGCCGGCGGAGCGTGAACACGTGACCCCCTGGATCCGCACCAACCCGGCCCTGCGCCGCGTGAACCTGGCGAACCCGCGCGGGGACCAGAGCGCCATCCGCGTGACCCTGGACCATCCGGAGGACTACGCCATGCTGGCGGCGCTGTTCGACGCGCTGGCGCCCGGCGGGCGCAGCGGCCTGGACGCGCTGCTGGCCGCGGTGGCCCGCGACCCCACCCTGCTGGAGATCAACGCCCGGCATGCCGTGCACCGGCCGGCGCCGGCCGCCACGCCCTGAGCCCGCCGCCTCAACCCTCGGACGGGTAGGCATCCAGCAGGGCGCGCATCTGGGCCGCGTCCAGCCATTCATCGTTGGTGTCGCTGGCATAGGCAAACCCTTCCGGGACCGGCTTCCCGCCCTCGATCTCGTACGCGTCGGATTGCCAGAAGTTGAACATGGGGCAGATGACGTAGCGGTCGGACAGTTCCACGCTGTGGCGGCCGTCATCCTGGCTGATCATCATCTCGTGCAGCTTTTCCCCCGGGCGGATGCCCACCACCCTGTGCGGCAGGTCGGGGGCCAGTAGGGTGGCGAGGTCGGTCACCCGCATGCTGGGAATCTTGGGCACGAAGATCTCCCCGCCCCGCATCATGCGCAGGGAGGACAGCACGAAGTCCACGCCATGGGGCAGGGTGATCCAGAACCGGGTCATCCGCGGGTCGGTGATGGGCAGGTGGTCCGTGCCCTTCTTGATCAGCCGCTGGAAGAAGGGCACCACGCTGCCGCGGGACCCCACCACGTTGCCGTAGCGCACCACGGCGAAGCGGGGCCCGCTGCCGCCGGACAGGTTGTTGGCGGCGATGAAGATCTTGTCGGAGGCCAGCTTGCTGGCGCCGTACAGGTTGATGGGGTTGCAGGCCTTGTCCGTGGACAGGGCCACCACCTTCTTCACGTCGGCGGCGATGGCCGCCTTCACCACGTTCTCCGCGCCCATGATGTTGGTCTGGATGCATTCGAACGGGTTGTATTCGGCGATGGGCACGTGCTTCATCGCCGCGGCGTGGACCACATAGTCGATGCCGCGCATGGACATGCGCAGCCGGTCCTTGTCGCGAACGTCGCCGATGAAGAAGCGCAGTTCGGGCCGGTTCTGGAATTCCGGCCGCTGGGCCATGTCGAACTGCTTCTGCTCGTCCCGGGAATAGATCACCAGGCGGCTGAGGCGGTAACGCTCCAGTGCATAACGGACAAAGGCGGTGCCGAAGGAACCGGTGCCCCCGGTGACCAGAATGGACTTGCCGTCAAGTTCCCGCAATCCGACCACAGGCCCTTCTCCGCCCCGATAAATCCAGGCATTTTCGCCTGTAGCCAGAGTCTACCGTCTGGCTTACCTTCTTCGAAGTGAAAAATGGCCCAAGGAGGGGGTATGCCCTCCTTTTGTCCAAGGGTTCGCCGGCGGCAACGGTATGCCACGCGCGCGGGCCCGCGGCTGTTGTCGGGTGGGGTTTGGGGGAGGACGCCATGGTCACGGCCGTCATCGTGCAGGCCCGGATGGGGTCGAGCCGGTTCCCCGGCAAGGTGATGCAGGAGCTGGACGGCATGACCGTGCTGGCCCAGGGATTGCGCCGCTGCATGGCCATCCCCGGCATCGACTTGGTCTGTTGCGCCACCACCACCGAGTCGCGCGACGACGTGGTGGCGGAAGAGGCGGCGCGGCGCGGCGCCCTGGTGTTCCGCGGGCCGGAGCAGGACGTGCTGGCCCGCTACCTGGGCGCGGCGCGGTTCCTGGAGGCGGACACCATCATGCGCGTCACCAGCGACTGCCCGGTGATCGACCCCCTGGTCTGCGCCCGGGTGCTGGCCCTGTTCCTGCGGGACGCGGCGGATTTCGCCAGCGACGACCTGGAGCACACCTATCCCCACGGCATGGAGTGCGAGGTGTTCAGCCGCGCCGTGCTGGAGGAGGCGGAGGGCACGGCGACCCTGGACCAGGACCGGGAGCACGTGACCCCCTGGATGCGCCGCCAGTCCCGCTTCACCAGGGTGAACCTGCCGGCGCCGGACCTGTCGGGGAAGCGGTACCGGCTCACCCTGGACCACCCGGCGGACCTGGAGATGCTGCGGGCGCTGCTGGCGGCCATCGGCGCGGGCAAGCGCATCCCGTCCTGCCGGGAGCTGGTGGAGGCGCTGGGGGCCCGGCCCGACATCGCGGCCATCAACGCGGCCCACCATGCCTGACCCTTCCGGGGGGAATGGCTTGCCGTCCGAATAATGATCCTCGTCAATGGAAAATCCAGGATTTTGCGGGTAGGTATTACCCAGCAGGGGGTATCCCTGGGTTGCGATGAAAGGTTCAGCCCGTCATGACCGTTCCAGTCCAGAACAAGATTGCGAAACTCAGCAACGCGGTCGTCGCCGGGCAGGTCGCCGATGCCGTGGACATTGCCCGCGCCCTGGCGGCGGAGGGCCAGGCCGGCGCCCTGAGCAACCGGATCGTCGCCCACCTGCTCTATGCCAACGGCAAGGCGGACAGTGCCGTGCCGCTGCTGCGGCGGATGACGCAGTTCCAGCCGAACGACCCCTCGGCCCACTTCCTGCTGGCCCACCATGCCCGCCTGTTCGGGGTGGAGCGCCAGGCCGCCGGGCATGAGGCGGCGGGCGTGGCCGCCGCGCGGGAGGGGCTGGACAAGCGCATGGCCAACTTCCTGGCCGGCGACAAGCCCATCATCGTCGGCCCCTGGCTGAGCGAGCCGGAGTTCGAGCTGCTGTACTGGCTGCCCTTCCTGTTCCACCTGCAGCAGCGCTACGGCCTGCCGAAGGAGCGGCTGGTGGCCATCTCCCGCGGCGGCGCCAGCGACTGGTACGCGGGCATCGCAGGCCGGACCTGGGACCTGGTCGGCACCTTCGGGGAGGACGGCACCCGCGAGCTGCAGGTGAAGCGGCAGGAGGAGGTGACCTATGCCCTGCAGGGCACGGTCACCCTGGTGGACGCGGCCATCGTGGAGGCCTGCTCCGCCGAGTTGGGGCTGGAGGACCCGATGGTCCTGCACCCGGCCATCATGTTCGACCTGCTGCACCTGTACTGGACCGGCTTCATGTCGCTGGAGGCGGCCACCGGCTTCCTGGCCCCCTACCCCGCCGGCTGGGCCGGCCCGGCGCCGGAGCAGGCGGGGACGGTGGCGGCCAGCTTCTACGCCCGCAGCTACTTCGACACGGAAGGCAGCTACAACGCCAACCTGCCGCTGAGCGTGGCGGGCACCCTGGCGGAGGCCGGCGTGGCCGCCACCGACCTGTCGCCCCTGTACCCCGCCACGGGCACCCTGCTCGACCTGGGCCAGCCGCCGACGGTGGAGGGGGACGGCTCGGGCAACCTGGCCGACTTCACCCGGCGGGTCGCGGCGTCCAAGGGCTTCGTCGGGACCTATGGGGCCGGCGGCTTCCTGGCCATGGCCCTGGGCAAGCCGGCGGTGATGGTGGTGGACACCATGGCGCCCATGCTGGCCGCCCACACCCTGCTGGCCGACGCCCTGCTGGGCGGCGCGAACGGCCCCAGCCTGTCCGTGCATGCGGGCGGCGACTGGGACGGGATCAAGGCCGCCTTGGACAAGCTGGCCAAGGCCGGCTGAAGACGCGGACGGCCCCCGCCCGGGCAGGGCGGGGGCCGTCGTCACGGCTCGGGGAAAGGGCGCCGGCGGGTTGGTCCGCCGGCGCCCTTTCCGTCACATGCGGCTGGTGAAGTTGTCGAATTCCCACTCCAGCTCGTCCACCATGGCGTAGCTGTCGCGCTCAAGCTCGTAGATGGCGTCCAGCAGCATGGGCTTCAGCACGCCCCAGGCCTTGGCGCGCCCCTCGTCACCAGGGATGCGGTTGATTACCTGGCCCACGCACATGGCCATGTTGATCAGGCTGCCGCGCAGCAGCCGGATGGGGAACTGGGCCTTCATGCCGCGGTGGCCGATCTGGGTGTGCTCGTCATAGGCGGCCACCAGGTCGTAGTTCCAGCTTTCCGCCTCCTCCACCAGCTTGGTCAGCTCGCGGATGAAGGCGTGGATGTTGTCGCGCATCTGGGCGCTGTGCCAGGCGCTCTCCAGCCGCTCCCGGCTGTAGACCGGGAACTGCGTCACCAGCGCGTCCACGTGGGGCCGTTTCTCCACCGTGGCCCGCCAGGGCAGCACCTCGGCCATGCGCAGCGGGATGGCGCCCTCGATCCGGGCACCGTTGGACAGGTTGTAGGTGCGCACGCCGTTGGCGCGGATCTGGTCCTCCAGGTGGGTCTTCTGGCGGAGCAGGTAGATGTCGGTGAAGATGGTCCGGCCGAAATTGCCCCGCACCGGGATCGTCAGGTTGCGGACGCTGTTCCAGGCGGCGAGGTTGGAGCGGGCCGACCGGCGCGGGTCGACGGAGCCCATGTCCACGCCGCACAGGTAGATCTCCTTGGCCTTCAGCTTGGTGGCGAAGGAGAAGGCGAGGTTGACCACCATGGGGCCCTCGCGCGGGAGGATCTCCTCGTCGGTCTCGGCGAAGATGGCCACCGGGGCCAGGGGGGCCCGGAAGAAGTAGATGGTGTCCTTGAAATAGGCGTCCACGCCCGGCCAGCAGGTGCTGCTGAGCACGCCGTAGACGTCGGACATGTCGTACTTCTCGGCGATCTGCTGGTGCATCAGCAGCACCTCGCGGTCACGCTCCAGGTTGCACTGGAAGTCCGGCTTGATGCCGTGGTGCATCAGGATGGTGGCCGCCGAGCCGCCGGCGATGATGATCGCCTTGTCCGCGTTCTCCTTGATGAAGGGGATCGTGTCCTCCACCGAGGGGCCGCTGCCGACGATGATCACCGGCAGCTCCATCTCCTCCTTCACCTTGTTCAGCACGCGCCGCTTGCCGGAGGCGAGGTTGCGCGTGGTGTTCTTCATCATGTTGAACTCGTCCACGGCGAAGCCGAGGAACGAGATGGCCTGCACCATGCGCTCGGAGAACAGCTCCGTCGCCGCCACGCGCAGGGGCGGGGCGCAGGGGGTGTGGACGACGCTGACCAGCCCGTCGATGCCGATCAGCCCCTCGGCCAGGATGCGGCCGGTGATCTCGCGGAAGATCAGGCCAGGGTCCGTCTCCACCAGGAACAGGACCTTGCCCTTCCACCCGTGCACCGTGGCGAACAGGGCCTCCCAGTCCACCAGGAACAGGGAGAAGTAGATGAGGTCGACGTCCATCTCCGCGATCATGGTGACGCGGGGCTTCATCGCCTCCAGCAGCTCCTGCAGGGAGGTGCCGAGGCCGAGGCCGAACAGGCAGACATAGAAGGGGTGCGGGTTGCAGGGCGCCGCCTCGAAGCTGATGTCCTCTTCCTTCAGCTTGGCGAAGACGTCCTGGTTGAACTTGGTGACGTGCCAGTCCAGGTGCACGTCGTCATAGCGCTTGGTGGCGAAGTCGTCGGGCCCGATGGGCTTCAGCTTGGCCTGGCTCTCCGCCCAGAAGTCGTCGGGATAGGGGCCGGGCTGGCGGAAGATCACCCGGTGCGGCGCGTTCACCGCCTGGATCACCTGGGCCCGGTTCTCCGCCCGGCCGCCGGTGGCGTACATCAGGCCGGTGGACGTCTCGACATTCACCTCGCCGTCCGGGAACCAGAGCAGGCGCTTGTTCGGCCGGTAGTTCAGGAAGACTTCGTAGAAGGCCGGGACCCGCGCCTTGAAGGAGATCATGTTCTTCTCGAACAGGGCCAGCGCCTCGGCGGAGGGCTGGTCCGTCACCCCGGCCGGCGGGGCGGCCCGGTCGTTCGCGGGGGACTGGTCTTCGGTCAGGTCGGCCATGGGGCGGGTCCTCGGGGGAAGCGCTTTCATCGTTTCGGGTTAAGCCTATCAGCTTGCCGCTGCCAAAAGGAAGCGGCAGGGCGGGAGGCAGTGGGCATGTCCTTGAAATCACCCGGCCCCCCGGGCGGAACGCCGGCCCGGTAGGGGTGTCGGGGGTGGCCGGGGATCAGACCCGCAGGGAAACCCGGGCGCCCAGGATCGACGCCATGCCCCCGCCGCCGCCCATGATGGCGAGCGCGGCGTTGGCCTGGCCCGTGCCGCCGGCGCTGGCGCCGCCGGCATTGACCAGGAAGCGCTGGATGAACTTGTCCAGCTCCTTCGGGTCCTTCAGCTTGTCCAGGTCCAGCCGTTCCTTGAAGATGTCGCGCTGCTTCTCATAGTCCAGCAAGGCGAACTTTTCCGACAGGCCGAGGCCCACGCGGGCCACATAGGCCAGCGCCCGGTCAGACATGAGCTGGGGGATGCTGGTGACCTGCTGGATGTTGCGCCGGAAATACAGCGCCTCCTGCAGGCCGGCATTGCCCTGGCCGGTGTCCCGCTCGAACTTGATCAGCTTGTAGTTGGCCTCGATGGAGGCCATCAGGTCCTTGTTCTTGGACGGCTGGACCTTCCATTCGGCGGTCACGTCCGGCTTCGCGGTCGTGTCGCCGACGGGGAAGTTGGTCATGGCCTCCGCGAAGCGGCGGTAGCGCGGGTCGGCCAGGCGCTGCGCCAGCGAGCCGTCGGCCTTCGGGTCCTCGGTCATCAGCTTGCGCAGGATGCCGGTCTTGCCGATTTCCGTGTCCAATTGGAAGGAGGCCAGCACCGTTTCCAGCGACTTGCGGTCCTTCAGGAGCTGTTCCGGAGTCTTGATCTTCTCCATCCGCTCCTTGAAGCGGTCCATCTCCCGCTCCATGGTCTTGCTGGAATCGAACCGCTCGCGCAGCTTCTCGCCGTCCCGTTTCAGGACGCTGAAGGCGGTGAGGGATCCGAGTCCGGCAAGCATGGCGCACCTACACGGCGGTGGCCGTCGGCGTCGGGGCCCCCGGGGGGGTCGGCGGCGCGACGGTGGCGACGCGGGCGCGGGCCTGGTCGGCCAGGCCGCCCGCAATCTCGCGGTTGACGTCGATCAGCGGCTGCAGGGGCAGCGGGTCTGACATGGCCTGCAGGCTGTAGCGCATGGACCAGAGCCCGACGGAGATCAGGCGGGCCCGAACCTCCTGCGGCAAGGCGTTGGTCGGCTCCGCCAGGTCCACGACCAGGGTCAGCCAGAGGTCATGGTTCTTTTGCAGGGCCCGGGTACGGGTCAGCATGTCGTTGGCGGACCGTAACCCGTCCGTCACGAAGCCGAAGGCGCGCAGCTCGAGTTCCAGCGGGGACTCGGTTGCGGCCTGGCGGGCCCTGTATGCGGCGTAGCTCATGGACTGGAGTCTCCCAAACTCACAAAGACCCTTGGATGAAACTGATCAGAGCATCGGCCCGTGAAAATTTCTTAAAGAAGGAGGGGGGCCGGGGCCCCCCTCCCCGAGACTTGCGCTTACCGGAACAGACCCAGCAGGGACTGGGGCTGCTGGTTGGCGATGGACAGCGACTGGATGGCCAGCTGCTGGCGCGCCTGCAAGGACTGCAGACGTGCACTCTCTTCGGCCAGGTCGGCGTCCACCAGGGCGCCGAGACCGTCCTTCAGGGAGTCCATCAGGGTCTTGGAGAACTCCTGCAGGCCCTGCACCTGCTTGGTCGCCGCGCCAAGGGTCGACGCCTTCTCCGACATCGCC
>MOEB01000140.1 GCA_001939945.1 Aerophototrophica crusticola
CCGGCACCACCGTGGCCACCCGGGCCCCGGCCTCCACCACCTCGCCCAGCGCCGACACCGCCACCTCCGACACCACCCCGTCCACCGGGCTGGCGAGCACCTGCTGGGCCGAGCGCTGGGCCGCCTTGCGCACCGCCTCGCCCCGCGTGGCCGCCGCGGCCCCCGCCTCCGCCAGCTCCGCCGCCGCCCGCGCCCGGAAGGCCTCCCGCGCCTCCGCCAGCTCCCGGCCCAGCATCGCCACCTGGGCGGTTGCCTCCCTGGCCTTGGCCTGCTGCACCGCCAGGTCCTGGGCCACCGTGACCACCCGCTCGCGCACCTGCAAGACCCGCAGCGTGGGCGTCAGGCCCTTGGAGGCCAGCTCCTCCTGCGCCGCCAGCTGCCGCTCCACCAGCGGCAGGGTCTGCTCCAGCTTCTGAACCTCCGCCCGCGCCACCGCCAGCGCCGCCTCCGCCCCCTGCCGCCGCTGCTGCAGGCTGGCCAGCCGCGCCTCCTGCTCCGCCACCCGCGCCGCCACCGAGCGCGCCTCCGCCGCCACGGCTTGCGCGTCCGCCCCCTCCGGCGGCAGCAGCACCGGGGGCCGGCCGTCCGCGTGGGCCAGCAGCGCCTCCGCCCGCGCCTTGGTCAGCAGGGCCGCCGCCAGCTCCGCCCGCGCCGCCGCCTCGTCCGCAGCACTTGCCGTTGGGTCCAGGCGCAGCAGCGGCTGCCCGGCCGACACCCGTTCCCCCTCCCGCGCCAGGATGGCCCGCACCACGCCGGCGTCCGCCGCCTCCACCGCCTGCAGCCGGCCGCGCGGCACCACCCGGCCCTCCGCCACCGCCACCTCGTCCACCTCGCTGAGGCTCGCCCAGGCGATGGCCGCCCCGGTGCCGGCCACGATGCACCACAGCAGGACGCGGCCCAGCGGCGGCGGCGGCGTCTCCACCGCCTCCAGCGCCGCCGGCAGGAACGCCGTCTCCACCCGCTCCCGCCGCTCCGCCCGGCGCCGCCTGCTCTCCGCCCGCCAGGCGGCACCGAATGCCCGTACGTGCCTCATGCCGCCCCCCCGGCGTAGGCCGCGCCCACCTGCTCCTGCCACAGCCGCGCGTAGCGCCCGCCGCGGCGCAGCAGCTCCTCGTGCGTGCCGCCCTCCGTCACCTGCCCGTTCTCCACCGTGACGATCCGGTGGCACTGCCGCACCGCCGACAGCCGGTGGGCGATGATGATCACCGTGCGGCCCCGCGCCATCAGCCGCAGGTTCCGCTGCACCACCGCCTCGCTCTCCGCGTCCAAGGCACTGGTGGCCTCGTCCAGGATCAGGATGCGCGGGTCGGTGGCCAGCGCCCGGGCGATGGCGAGGCGCTGGCGCTGCCCGCCCGACAGGTTGGCCCCGCGCTCCTCGATGAGCGTGTCGTAGCCCTCCGGCAGCTCGCAGACGAACTGGTGGGCGCCCGCCATCTCCGCCGCCGCCACCACCCGCTCCATGGCCATGCCGGGGTCGGCCAGGGCGATGTTCTCCCGGACCGTGCGGTTGAACAGCACGTTCTCCTGCAAGACCACGCCGACCTGCCGCCGCAGCCAGGCCGGGTCCACCAGGGACAAATCCACCCCGTCCACCAGCACCCGGCCGCTCTCCGGCACGTGCAGCCGCTGGACGAGCTTGGTCAGCGTGCTCTTGCCCGAGCCCGAGGGGCCGACGATGCCCAGCACCTCGCCGGGCTCCACCACGAGGCTCACCCGCCGCAGCGCCTCCCGCCCGCCGGGGCGGTAGCGGAAGGTGACGTCGTCCAGCTCGATGCGCCCCCTGATCGCCGGCAGGGCGGAGCGCGACGGCGAGGCGGTGGCCTCGGGCGGGGTGTTCAGCACGTCGCCCAGGCGCTCCACCCCCACCCGGGCCTCCTGGAACTGCTGCCAGAGCTGGGCCAGGCGCAGCACCGGCTCCGCCACCCGGCCGGCCAGCATGTTGAAGGCCACCAGCTCGCCCACGGAGAGTTTCCCCTCGATGACCAGCCTGGCGCCCACGTACAGGATGGCGGCCAGGGACAGCTTCTGCACCAGGTCGATGGCCTTGCCGCCCCAGATGTTGATGCTCGCCGCCCGGAAGCCCGCCCGCACGTAGCCGGCCAGCAAATCCTCCCAGCGGCGCTGGGACTGCGGCTCCACCGCCGCGGCCTTGAGCGTCTGCACGCCCGCCACGCTCTCCACCAGGAAGGCCTGCGCCTCCGCCCCGCGTTGGAACCGCTCCTCCACCCGCCGCCGCAGGGGCGGGGTCAGGGTGGCGGAGATGGCGGTGAACAGCACCAGGCTCACCGCCACGATGGCGAACAAAAGCGGCGAGTACAGCCACATGACGCCGAGGAAGACGACGGTGAAGGCCACGTCGATCAGCAGGGTCACGGCGGAGGAGGTCAGGAACTCCCGGATCGTCTCCAGCTCCCGCACCCGGGCCACCGTGTCGCCCACCCGGCGTTGCTCGAACCAGGCCATGGGGAGGCTCAGCAGGTGGCGGTAGAGCCGCGCCCCCAGCTCCACGTCCACCCGGCTGGTGGTGTGGGCGAACACCCAGGACCGCAGCGCGCCGAGAAGGCACTCGAACAGGATCACGAGCGCCAGCGCCACGGCGAGCACGTCCAGGGTGGTCAGGCCGCGGTGCACCAGCACCTTGTCGATCACCACCTGGAAGATCAGCGGCGTGGCGAGCGCCAGCAGCTGCAGCGCCAGGCTGGCCGCCAGAACGTCGCCCAGGAGGCCGCGGTAGCGCATCAGCGCCGGGATGAACCAGGTGACGTCGAAGCGCGCCGCCCCGCCCACCCCGGAACGGGTGGTGACCAGCACCGCCGTGCCGTCCCACTCCGCCGCCAGCTCCTCCAGACCCAGCGCCTCCGCCGGCCGCCCGGGCCGCTGCACCAGCACCCGGCCCTCGCGCACGGCGCCCAGCACCAGCCAGGACCCGTCCCGCAGCCGCGCCAGGGCCGGCAGCGGCGCGTCCGCCAGCCGGGCGGGCTTGAGGCGTGCCAGCTTGGCCCGCGCCCCCAGCCGCCTGGCCAGCCGGACCAGGTCCCGCCCGTCCGCCGCGGCGCCGTGCCCCAGCGCGTGCCGAAGCTGCGGCACGTCCGCCGGCACCTGCAAATAGCCAAGCACCAGCGACAGGCAGGCA
>MOEB01000141.1 GCA_001939945.1 Aerophototrophica crusticola
GCAGCCGCAGCAGCACCGCCGTGACGATGACCACGAACAGCGTCTCCACCGCGAACTGGGTGAAGGCCAGGTCCGGCGCCCCCGTCTTCAGGAACAGCAGCGCCACCGCGTAGCCCACAAGCCCCACCGCCAGCAGCGTGGCCAGCAGGTTGCGGCTCAGCGCCGCCCCCAGCGCGCCCACCACCAGCAGCGCGGCGAACAGCCAGGCATAGGGCCGGTTGGCGACCGTCATGTCAGGCAGCTGCGGCCCCCCGCTGGCGGCCAGCCCCTTCGCCAGCACCGCCGCGGCCACCCCGAACAGCACCAGCGCGTAGACGCGCAGCCGGCCGTCCTGCAGCCGGTCCGTCAGGTGCCGGCCGAAGCCCAGCACCCCCGCCATCGTCCCGGTGTAGAGGGCCTGGGGCGACAGCAGGTCGAGGGCGGGGATGGCCGCAAGCCGGCGGTGCACGGAGTCCCACTTCCAGGCCAGCAGCCCGCCCAGGGCGATGGCGGCGGCGGACATGGCCAGCATCGGCGTCAGCCCGTGCCAGAGCTTGAAGTAGGCCCCCGTCGGCCCGGCGGAGATGGCCGCCGCGGCGGGCGCCAGCACCGGCCCGTTGAGCAGCCCCGGCGCCACGCCCATGGCGATGCCGCAGGCCGCCAGCACCAGCGGGCCGAGGTAGAGGCCGGGGCTTTCCGGGCGGACCTCCCCCAGCGGGCGCGGCGGTTTCAGGAAGAAGGGGCGCAGCGCGGCGACGAAGGCGACGGCCACCATGGCCGCGCTGACCAGCACCCCCACCCCCAGGGCCAGCACCAGCCAGCCGTCGGCGAGTTTCGCCTCGAACACCAGCTCCTTGGCGATGAAGCCGCCGAAGGGCGGCAGCCCCGCCATGGACAGGCCCGCCAGGACGGCGGCCAGCGCCGTCATGGGCAGGTAGGGGGCAAGCCCGCCCATGCCCGGGATGTCCTTGGTGCCGGCGGCGTGGATGGCCGTGCCGGCGACGAAGAACAGGCAGGCCTTGTAGAAGGCGTGCGCCAGGATGAAGCCGATGGCCGCGACGCTGGCCGTGGGGTGGTCCAGCCCGGCCAGCAGCACCAGCGTGCCCAGGGACGCCACCGTGGTGTAGGCCAGCACCGCCTTGAACCCGGTGTGGCGCAGGGCCTGGACCGCGGCGGCCAGCATGGTCGCCGCGCCGACAGCCACCAGCGGGACGGCCCACACGGCCTGCGCGCCGAAGGCCGGGTCCAGCCGCAGCAGCAGGTAGATGCCGGCCTTCACCATGGTCGCGCTGTGCAGGTAGGCGCTGGCCGGGGTCGGCGCCTCCATGGCGTCGGGCAGCCAGAAATGGAACGGGAACTGCGCCGACTTGGTCAGGCAGCCGGCCAGGACGCAGGCCACGATGGCNCCGGGAACAGGGGGCTTGCCAGCACGGGCGCCGGGTCTGCCAGGATGGCGGTCAGGCTGAAGCTGCCCGCCGCGGCGCCCAGCATCAGCACCCCCGCGAACAGGGCCAGGCCGCCGCCCGCGGTGATGACCAGTGACTGCACCGCCGCGTCGCGCGCGGCCTTGCTTTCCGCCTTGAAGCCGATCAGCAGGAAGGAGAAGAGGCTGGTCAGCTCCCAGAAGACGAACAGGGCGACCAGGTTGTCGGACAGGACGATGCCCAGCATCGCCCCCATGAACCCCAGCAGGTAGGCCAGGAAGCGGGGCAGCTCCCCGTCGTCGCCGAAATAGGCGCCGCTGTAGGCCAGCACCAGCGCGCCGATCCCGGTGACCAGCAGGGCGAACATCAGGCTGAACCCGTCCAGCCGGAGCGTCAGCTCCACGCCCAGGGACGGCACCCAGGGGACGGCGTGCAGCACCGGGCCAGCCGCCACCAGGGGCAGCCAGGACAGCAGCAGGGCGAACAGGCCCAGCGGCACCAGGGCGGCCACCCAGCCGGCATGGCGGCCCAGGGGCCGCGCCAGCCAGGGCAGCGCCGCCCCGGCGGCGAAGGGCAGGAGGATGGGGAGGAGGCTCGGCGCCATGGGGGCTCCACCGGCAAGGGGGTCGTGCCCCTCCCCTTGGCAAGACCCGTGCCAGATGCCGCGGCCCGCCCGTCCCCTGGCGTCCCGGCCGCGGGTCCCCGGCCCCATGTCCGGCATCCCGAACATCCGCCACCGGCCAGGTTCGGATTCCCGGACGCCCGGCCCCGGGCGGGCCGGTCAGCCGAGCGCCTGCACCAGCCCGCGGATGCTGAGCAGCACGACCACCCCGCCCACCAGCGCCATGAGGGCCCGGTCCGGCACCCGCCGCGCCAGCTTGGCCGCGAAGGGGGCGGCGACCACCCCGCCGGCGATGAGGCCCAGGATCATCGGCCACAGCTCGAGCCCGATGGCCAGCAGGAAGGTGGCGGACACCGCCAGGGCCACGAAGAACTCGGCCAGGTTGGCGGAGCCCACCGCCACCCGCGGCACGGCGCCCTGGCTGATCAGGGTCGGGGTGACGGCCGCCCCCCAGCCGCCCCCGCCAATCGCATCCAGGAACCCGCCGGCCAGCCCCAGCGGCACCAGGTGGCGGGGCACCCCGGCCCGCCGCGGCACGCGGCCCAGCGCCATGCCCAGCAGCAACAGGCCGACGACCAGCAGGTACGCGCTGACGGCCACCCTCACCAGCGTGGCCGGCAGGCTGACCAGGGCCAGGGCACCCGCCACCCCGCCCAGCGCCCCCGCCACGGCGAGGCGCCAGACGATCTCCCGCCGCGTGTTCCCCTGGCGCCAGTGCGCGGCGCCCGAGGCGCCCGTCGTGAAGACCTCGGCCGCGTGCACGCTGGCGCTGGCCGTCGCCGGCGGCACGCCGAGGCCCAGGAGCACGCTGGTGGCGGTGACGCCATAGGCCATGCCGAGCGCGCCGTCCACGGCCTGGGCCGCGAAGCCGACGAGGGCGAACAGGATGAAGTCTTCCACCATGGGGGCCGCTCCCGGCATGCCAAGGCGTCGCGTGGAGAATGGGGTTGGCCGCCGGGCGGCGCAATGCCTGCCCCCGAGGCTGGGGGCGGCAGGCCGCCCTGGCCCGCCAGGTCGCGCGGCCGGCTGCCCGACGGGGCAGCCGCCCCTCAGCCCGGCTTGCCGCCGGCCGGCACCGGGGCGGGCAGGGGC
>MOEB01000142.1 GCA_001939945.1 Aerophototrophica crusticola
GGCCGCGGCCCCCGCCCCGGCCGACACGGGGGCACCCCCCTGCCCCGCGCGGCGGGAGGCGATCCTGCATGCCCTGGCGCACGGGGGGCTGGAGGGCGCCATGGGCGCCTGCCTGGGCTGGCTGGCGGAGGCGCCGCTGGACCCCTGGGCCCACCTGACCCTGGCCACCCTGTTCCGGGAGCGGGCGGACGACGCGGCGGCGGAGGCCGCCCTGCGCAAGGCCCTGTACCTGGACCGCGGCCTGCTGCTGGCCCATTACGACCTGGGCTGCGTGCTGCNGCTGCGCCCCCGCGACCCCGACGCCGCGCGGCGCAGCTTCGCCACCGTCCTGGCCCTGGCCGCGCCGCGCCCCGACGGGCAGGCCGTGGCCGGGACCCCCGGCCTCACCGTGGCGGCCCTGCGCCGCCTGGCCCACCTCCAGCTCGACAGGCTGCCCCCGGCATGACCGACCTGCCGCACGACGACGACCCGCCGGGGGAGGCCTGGCTGCTGGACCTGTTCCGCCGCCGGGCCGAGCGCTTCGCCAGCGGCGGCGCGGGGCGGGAGGGCGCGACCCCCCGCCCCCGCGCCCTGGTCTTCTCCCTGGCCGGCGAAGCCTATGCCCTGCCGCTGGGGCAACTGGCCGAGCTGCTGCCCGCGCCGGAGGTGACACCGGTCCCCGGCTGGCCCGCCGCCATCCTCGGCGTGGCCAACCGGCGGGGCTCCATCCACCCCGTGGCCGACCTGCGGCGCCTGCTGGGCCTGGCCCCGCGCCCCCCGGGCACGGGGGGCTACCTGCTGTTCCTGCGCGAGCCCGCGGACGCGCCGGGCCTGGCCGTGGACGACGCCACCGACATCCGCGCCTACGACCCGGCGGCATCCCTGCCGCCGGGTCCTGTGCCGTCCTCGCCGCTCGTCGCCGGGCTGCTGCCGGACGGCACCCTCCTGCTGGACGCCACGCGGCTGCCGCCGGGGCCCCTGGCCGGCCAAGACCTCCCGTGAACAAGGGATCCCCATGCGACCCGCCTATGCCGACACCTACTGGAACCGCCTCTCCGTCAGCGGGAAGCTGGCCGCCCTGACCGCCCTGTTCGGCGTGTCGCTGGCGGCGCTCATCGCCATCTCCGTGCTGGCGCTGAAGAACCAGCAGGCGGACGCCGCCATCGCCGACGCCATGGGCCGGCAGCGCTTCCTGCTGGTCCGCTACTATGTGGACGTGCTCCAGGCGGCGGAGGGCTCCCGCACCGACCCGCAGGTGGTGAAGCGCGTCTTCGACGGGAACCTGGCGTCCATGCTGTCGGGCGGCAGCGTGCAGGTGAGCCTGCTGGGCGACGAGCGGGTCACCGTGCCCGCCCCCAGCGAGGACATCGCCGCCAAGCTGCGGGAGCAGCGCAGCCAGGCCGGGCGGCTGGAACTGGCGCTGGGCCGCTACCTGGCGGCGGCGGCGGACCAGCGCCCCGCCCTGCTGGACCAGATGACGGAGGCCCGCATCGCCGCCACCACCGTGGCGGACGAGGCGGCGAAGATGTTCATCGCCCAGTCCCGGGCGCGGGTGAACACGGCCATCCTGCTGCAACTGGCCCTGGGCGCCGCCGTCCTGGCGCTGGGCTCGGCGCTCGCCTACGTGGTCGGGCGCAGCATCAGCCGGCCGCTCCAGGCCTGCGTGGCCATGGCGGAGGCGATCAGCGCCGGCGACCTGAGCCAGCCGCCCATCCCGGTCAGCTCGGGCGACGAGGGCGGGCGCCTCGCCACCGCCTTCAACGCCATGCGCCTGTCCCTGCGCGCCATCACGGAGGAGAGCCGCGCCACCGCCGCGCGGCTGTCGGACTCGGTGCAGGAGATCCTGGGGTCCATCCAGGAACAGGCCTCCAGCACCCGCCAGCAGGCGGCGGCCGTGCAGGAGATCACCACCACGGTGGAGGAGATCGGCCAGTCCGCCCTGCAGGTGGCGGAGATGGCCCGCCACGTGGGCTCCGCCGCCGACGCCATGGCCGCCAGCGGCCAGTCGGGCCTGCAGTCCGTCCGCGACGCCGCCGCCGCCATGGAGGCGATCCGGGTGCAGACGGAGAACGCGGCGGAGACCATCGTGGCGCTGAGCGAGCGCACCCAGGCCATCGGGGAGATCATCTCCACCGTCAACGAGATCGCCGAGCAGTCCAACCTTGTCGCCCTCAACGCCGCCATCGAGGCGGCCGGCGCCGGGGAGCACGGCCGCCGCTTCGCCGTGGTGGCGGGGGAGATGAAGGCCCTGGCCGACCAGGCCCGCGAGGCCACCCGGCAGGTGCGCAGCATCCTGGAGCAGACCCAGCGCAACATCAGCAGCTCCGTCCTGCTGATCGAGGAGGCGCTGAAGCGCGTCGGCGTGGGCCGGGACAAGGCGCAAGGGGCGGAGGAGGTGATCCACCGCATGGCCGAGGGCGTGCAGGAGACCAGCGGCTCCTTCCAGCAGGTGGTGGGCGCCACCGGCCAGCAGCAGATCGGGCTGGAGCAGATCTCCCAGGGCCTGCAGCAGATCCGCCAGGCCAGCGTGCAGACCGCCACCGGCACCGACCAGCTCGCCAAGGCGGCGGAGAACCTCGGCCAGCTCGGCACCGCCCTGACCCGGCTGATGGGCAAGTACCGGCTGTGACCGACCTGCGGGAAAAGCTGCGCCAGGCCTTCCGGCAGGAGCACAGGGAATACCTGGAGGGCATCCGGGCCGCCCTGGACGCCGCGTCGGCGGGGCAGGCGCCGGGCCCCCGCGCCCTGGACGAGCTGTGCCGCCAGGCCCACAGCCTGAAGGGCGCCGCCCACGCGGTGGACCTGCCGGCCGTGGTCGCCCTGGCCCACCGGCTGGAGACCCTGTTCGACCGGGTGCGCCAGGGCACGGCCGCGCTGGACGGCGACGCGGTGGGGCTGTCCCGCGCCGCCCTGGACATGGTGGAGGACCTGGCCGCCGCCCTGGACGGCCCCCGCCCCGGCCGCGACCCCGCCCCCGTGCTGGCCCGGCTGGACGCCCGCCTGGGCACCGGCCCCGCCGTGCCCCTCCCCCCGCCGCCCGCGGAGCCCCCGCCCATAGAGCTT
>MOEB01000143.1 GCA_001939945.1 Aerophototrophica crusticola
GGAACGCCGGCGCCGGGGCGCCGGAAAGCGCGGGCGTGGCCCGCCGGGCCAGGACCCCGGACAGGTCGTCCCGGGACGTGCCCTCCCACAGCGTGGCGCCGGAGACATAGGCGGCGCGGCCCAGCAGGTGCGCCGCCACGGGCAGGGTGGCCAGCAGGAAGGCGATGGTCAGGAAGGCGACGAGCGCCGTGCCCGCGTCGCCCATGGCCAGGGCCACGCCCGCCAGCGCGAGCCCGGCCCCCAGGGTGCCGGCCTTGGTGGCGGCGTGCATGCGCAGGAAGGGGTCGGGCAGGCGCAGGACGCCCACCGCCGCCACCAGGACGAAGGCGACGCCGGCCAGCTTCAGCGCGACGGCGATGATGTCGAGGACCATGTCAGCCTCCCGCGGCGGGGGGATGGGGCAGGGCGGCGCGCCGGGCGGCGCTGGCCTGGCGCTCCAGGAAGGCGGCGAAGGCGCAGGTGGCGATGAAGCCCACCACGGCGATGCCCAGGCCCACGTCCAGGAACTCCCGCCGGCCGGTGGACAGGGTCGCCAGGGCGGCCACCGCCACGGCGGCCACCACCAGCATGTCCATGGCCACCACCCGGTCGGCCAGGCTCGGCCCGCGCAGCAGGCGGGCGGCACCGATGCAGAGGGCGACGGCGACGGCGACGAGCAGCGCCGGCGCCAGCACCGGGGTCAGGGTCTCGATGGTCATGCGGCGGCCCCCAGCAGCTTGGATTCGAAGTGGGACTTGATGTCGGCGACAACCTTGTCCGGGTCGCCGGCGTCCAGCACGTGGACGTAGAGCGTGCGCCGGTCGTCGGAGACGTGGAGCGAGGTGGTGCCCGGCGTCAGCGACACCATGTTGGCCAGCAGCGCGATCTCGGCGTCGGACCGCAGGTCCAGCGGCACCGCCAGGATGGCGGGCCGGTAGGCGGGCCGGGGCGCCAGCACCGCCCGGGCGACGGCCCAGGCCGACAGGAAGAGCTGGGCCAGGAAGGTGAGGGCCAGCCCGGCATGGGACCGGGCGGCGCGGAGCCTGCGTGTCATGGCGTGCCTCCGAGGACGGTCTCGACATAGGCGGTGGGGGAGAGGAGCTGGGCCGCCGCGGCGTTGGAGAAGGCCACCAGCGGCTCGGCGTTCAGGCCGATGGCCACGGTGACGGCGGCCAGCGCGGCGATGGGCGCCACCGTGGCGGCGCCGACGCGCGCGGCCCCGCGGGGGGCCGGCACGGCCGGCGCCGGCGGCGCCTTCCAGAAGGCCTCGGTCCAGATCTTGGTCATGGAGTAGAGGGTGAGCGCGCCCACGGCCAGGGCGGCGGCCGCCATCAGCCCGTGGCCGGCGTCCAGCGAGGCGTCGATGACCAGGAACTTGGCCCAGAAGCCCGACAGGGGCGGGATGCCGGCCAGGGACATGGCGGGCACCAGGAACAGCACCGCCAGCCAGGGCGCCTGCCGCATCAGCCCGCCGCTGCGGCGCAGGTCGAAGGACCCGCCGCGGCGCTTGATCACGCCGGCCAGCAGGAACAGGTTGGCCTTCACGATGATGTGGTGCACCACGTAGAAGACGGCCCCGGCCACGGCCAGCGGGGTGTAGATCGCCAGCCCCAGCAGCATGTAGCCGATCTGGCTGATGATGTGGAACGACAGGATGCGGCGCACGTCCCACTGGATGGCCGCGCCCAGCACGCCGGTGACCATGGTCAGCACGGCCACCACGCCCAGGATGGCCTGGAGGTTGGTGTCGCCCGCCTGGAACATCAGGGTGAAGACCCGGACCAGGGCATAGACCCCGACCTTGGTCAGCAGCCCGGCGAAGATGGCCGCCACGCTGATGCCCGCCGTGTGGTAGCTGGCGGGCAGCCAGGCGAACAGCGGGAACATGGCCGCCTTCACCCCGAAGGCCACCAGGAACAGCAGCGCCGCCCCGGTGACGGCCGGCTGCCCCGCCAGGTCCGGCAGGCGCACCGCCAGGTCGGCCATGTTCAGGGTGCCGGTGGCGCCGTACAGGATGCCGATGCCCAGCAGGAACAGCATGGTGCCCACCAGGTTCAGGCTGACATACTTCACCCCGGCGTCCAGCTGCTCCCGCGTGCGGCCCAGGGTCAGCAGGCCGAAGCTGGTGACCAGCATCACCTCGAACCAGACATACAGGTTGAAGATGTCGCCGGTCAGGAAGGCGCCGTTGACGCCCGCCAGCAGGCCCTGCGCCAGCGGGTGGAAGCCGGCATGCTCCTCCGCCTTCGACACGTCCTCGCGGGCGAACAGCAGGACGGCCAGGCCCAGGGTGCCGCTGACCACCACCATGATGGCGCTGAACAGGTCGGCGACGAAGGTGATGCCGAAGGGGGCCTGCCAGTTGCCCAGCTGGGTGGCCAGGACCCCCGCCCCCCGGACCTCGGCGAACAGCCAGAGGGAGGAGCCGAACAGGGCCGCGGCGCCGGCCAGGGCGACCTGCCGCTGGACCGCCGGCCGGGTCCAGGCCATGGCGCACAGGCAGGCCGTCGCCAGCGGCACCAGGATGGGGAGCAGGAGGGCGAGGTCAGCCACGGGCGGCCTCCGTCGTCGGGGTGTCGGGGGCGTCGCCGGCCTCGGCCAGGCGCATGGCGTCGGTGTCCAGCGTCCGCAGGGCCTGGTGGGCCCGGTAGGCCAGCACCATGGCGAAGGCCGTCAGGGCGAAGCCGATGACGATGGCGGTCAGCACCAGCGCCTGGGGCAGCGGGTTGGCGGCGCCTGCCGCCAGGGCCTCGGCCCCCTTGGGGATGATGGGGGGGGCCACCGCGGCCACCCGGCCGGCGGCGAAGATCAGCAGGTTGACCGCGGTGGCCACCAGGGCGATGCCCAGCACCATGCGGACCAGGTG
>MOEB01000144.1 GCA_001939945.1 Aerophototrophica crusticola
GCCGCCGGGCGGTCGAGCACCCGCCGGGCCCGGGCCGCCGCGGCCTCCCCGCGCCGGCCAAACCCCGGCGGCACCGGCTGCCCGAACAGCACCTCCATCAACCCGAGCGCGTCCTCCAAGGTGCCGAGGTGCCCCGCGGCCTCGAACCGGTGCCGCAGCCCGTCCCACGGCAGCCCGTCCCGCGCCTGGTGGCGCAACACCGCCACATCGAGGAGGCGGCGGAGGGCGGGGACGCCCCGCACCGCCACGCCTTCCGCGACCTGGCCGTGGGCGATGGCGATGGCGAGGCGGTCGAGCGGCCCGGCGAGCAGGGCCGACGCCCCGCCGACGAGGACGGGCCCCGCCCCGGCAAGGCATGGCCCGGCGCGGCAGAGGGCGCCGATGGGCCCGCGCACGGGCTCGCGGTGCAGCTCCACGCCGATCCCCGTCTCCCGGTGGACCAGCATCGGCAGGTGGTGGTGCGTGGCCGGGATAGGGGGCGCGCCCTCGCGCGGCGCGAAGCCATCCCCCACCAGACACGCCCAGGCGGCCCGGAGTTGCGGTTCCGGCACCAGCAGGTCGAGGTCACCCTGGAATCGCATGCCCGGGTCGGGGTAGCCGGCATCCGCCATGTGCGCGGCGCCCTTCAGCAGCAGCGGTGTCACGCCGGCGGCGTTGAGGCCCGACAGAACCTGGGCGAGGCCGGCGCGGAGCTTCGCGTTGCGCATGCGGTTGAGCTCCAGCAGCGCGCCCAGGTGGTCCCGGACGTCCGCCGGAACCCAGGGGGCACCCGCGAGCCGCCAGCCGAGCGCCGGCGCGACCAGGTGGTGGCTGGAGGCGTGGACCACGTCGTGCCAGGGCACGGGCCGGCCCGGGTCGCCGGGCTGGCCGCCCCACCCCGCTGGGGCGAGCCACCGCGACACCAGGCAGAAGANGCCGATGGCCGCCTCCGCGTCGCGCAGGTCGCCATACTCCAGGGCATAGCAAGGCAGCCCTTCCAGCCAGGCCACGAACTCGCCGACCGGGCCCTCCGCCAAGGGGTAGCCGAGCCAGGCACGGTCGTTCATGAGGCGTGCCAGCGCGTCGAGCGGCTCCAGGCGCCGCAACGACGGGGCCGCGCCCTGGCGGTAGCGGGGGAAGACCAAGGCGGCAAGCGGCACCGGGCCCCGGTCCCACGATCCCGCGGGCGGGGCGAGGTGGCGGGCCCGCACACCGCCGACGGTGTGCTCCGGCAATGCGTCGAGGGTGGGGTGCACGGCGCCCAGGACAGCCCAGCTGCCCTCCTTCACGTTGATCGGCAGGGGCCAGGGCACGACAGCGCCGTCCGGAGCCGAGACGGCGATCAGGTCGTCTGCCAGGTAGTCGTGGCCGCGCGCGGCCAGCCAGGCGAGGAGCGTGGTCTTGCCACTGCCCGACGGGGCAGGCAGGCCGACGGCCCTGCCGTGGCGTGCCACCGCGCCGCCGTGCAGGAAGGCGTGCCAGCGGGTCTGCGGGTTCAGCAGGCGCAGGATGGCCTGGTGGATGCCCCCGGTGACCACGCCGTAGTCACGGGTTCGGGCCACCTCCTCCCCGTCGCGGAGCAGCACCGCCTCGTCCGGGCCGGCGTGTAGGACTTCCAGCCGCAGGTCCGGCTCGCCGGCGGCCAAGCGCCCCTCCTCCGGGAACAGCCGCCGCAACGTGGACATGCGCCCCGCGTCCTGGCCCGCGATACGCACACGGCGCCCGGCCACGACGGTGGTCCATTCCACGGCCCAGCCGTCCCGCCGCGGGGCCGGCCCCGCGCTTGGCGCCGCGTCGGCGGAAGCGGCCAAGGGGTGCCCGGGGTAGGTCAGCAGCCCCCGGTCCACCCAGTCGGACACCACGTCCGGGACCCCGCCGGCCGCCGTCGCCGGGTCCCGTGGCGTCCCGGCCGGCCGCGGCCCCGCCGTGACCGCGTCCCACAGCCCGCGGGCCGCGTCGTTGTAGGCCAGCAGGACGTTGCTTGCCCGGTCCAGCAGGACCAAGCCATCCCGTGCCCTGATCCTGCTGACATGTGGGGACACCTGAAGCTGCACCGAACACCCCGCCACCGTTGAACGCCGCCTTCCATGAGGCCCGCGGTGCGGGGGCGCCAGTGACAAGCGAGCGCCCGCCGGGGCCGTGGCATCCCGGCGGGGCGCTCGCCGCGCTCAGCCAGGGATGCCGGTCTGGGCCACGGCCTTCTCCGCCTTGAGGACGCCGAGGAGCATCGGGGCCGTCGCCGCGCCGAACACGCCGATCCGGCGGAGCACCTCGCGCCGGGCCTGGGTCTCCGCGTCGCCGCTGGCGAGGTCGTCGGCTGGGGTGTGGGACTGCTGCTGATCTTCCATTTCCATTCCTTCCAGGGTTTCGTCTTCCGGGCGCGACGGTGCGGCAAGTCGAACCGCGCGTGGCGCCACTATTCACGTGTAGTACTTCTTAGATATTACTCAAAGGTGATTCCGTATAGTGATCCCAGCCGACGCACCAGGACGGCGAGCGGCTCTCGGCGCGTGCGGGCGGATGGCGCTTTTCGTGCGAATGGCGGCCCTGGGCCTGCGTCACGGCGGGGGTTCGCCCCCCTCGCCGAGCGCGGCGTACCAGGCGGCGTAGGGCGTGGACCGGGCCATGCGGCGGTTGAGGTCGGGGGCGCCGTCGTCCCACCATACCGGCCCGCGCTCGCCCAGCGCCCGCTTGGCCGCGTCCACCCGGGCCCGGGCCGCGGCGGTGGCCGCCGGCTCGCCCCGGGCATCCCGCACGGC
>MOEB01000145.1 GCA_001939945.1 Aerophototrophica crusticola
CGCGCCCAGGGTGCCCGGCCGCGGCGGAGCGTGGCACGACGTCCCAGCGCCGCCAGCGCGCCGTCCCCCAGCAGGGCGACACGGTCGGCCACCAGGAAGGCGTGGGCGGGGTCGTGGGTGGAGAGGATGATGCCGCGGCCAAACCCTTTCAGGGCGCGCAGGGTGGAGAGGACGCGGACTTGGATGCCGAAGTCCAGGCTGGCGGTGGGCTTGTCCAGCACCCAGCAGGGGCGGGCTCATGACCATCGGCGCCGCCCCCGCGCCATCAGCCACAATAAGAAAGGCGCGCCGGGTACGGCGGTGAGGATGCCCAGCGGCACCTCCACCGCCGCCATGGTGCGGGCCAGCGTGTCCACCGCCAGCAGGAAGGCAGCGCCCAGGAACAGGGAGGCCGGCAGCAGGCGGGAGAAGTCCGGCCCCACCAGCATGCGGGCCATGTGCGGCACCAGCAGCCCCACCCACCCGACGGTGCCGGCGGTGGAGAAAAGGGCGTGGTCGGGCGTGGCGGTCGCCGACCCGCCGAGGAGCCAGTAGGTGATGGCCGGGAGCTGGTCATAGGGGTCGGCCAGCACCTTGAGCAGTGAGATGCCGGCGCTGAGCAGGGCGCCCACGGCGATGCCCGCCAGGACCAGCAGCAGCATGGGGTCGTGGCCGCGGACGGATGAGGCAACCAGGTAGACCAGCGCCACCGCCGCCAGCCCGCCGGCGAAGGCGAAGCCCTGGATGAGTACGACGGGCAGGCTGAGCACGATGCCCAGGATGGCCCCCAGCGCGGCCCCGGCGCTGACGCCCAGCAGGTCCGGGCTGACCAGCGGGTGGTCCCCCGCCTCGACCGGCCGCTCGGCCCCACGGGCGAACCAGGAGAGGGCGCCCGGCGGCAGAGGCGGCGCCGGGGCCGTTTTCACGGCGCCCTCACGCCAACCGTCACGCCGGGCGCACGCCCTCCAGCTAGGGTCGCGCCACCGACACACCACGGGGGAACCCCACACATGCAGACCCAAGACTGCCGCGGCGTGCCGCTTTCCGGCGGCAACCGCGCCGCCGCCGCCCGCCTGGAGCGGGCCACCGAGCTCCTCGCCCGCTTCGACCTTGACCCGCTGGCGGAGGTGGACGCCCTGCTGGCCGAGGAGCCGGGGCTGGTGATGGGCCACTGCCTGCGCGCCGCCCTGATGCTGCTGTCCACCGACAAGGCCTGCGAGGGGGAGCTCGCGGCCTCCCTGGCCGCCGCCGAGGCCCTGGCACCCCGTGCGAACGACCGGGAGCGGGGCCACATGGCCGCCCTGCGCGCCTGGCTCGCGGGCGGCATGCGCCGGGCCGGCGACCTGTACGGCCGGGTGCTGCTGGACCACCCGCGCGACCTGCTGGCGCTGCAGCTCGCCCACCAGTGCGACTTCTTCACCGGGCGGTCGTCCATGCTGCGCGACCGCGTGGCCTGGGTGCTGCCCCACTGGGGCTCCGGCACGCCGGGGTTCGGCTTCGTCCTGGGCATGCACGCCTTCGGGCTGGAGGAGACCAACCTCTATGCCCGGGCGGAGGAGCAGGGCCGCCGCGCCCTCTCCCTGGACGCCCGCGATCCCTGGGCCATCCACGCCGTGGCCCACGTGATGGAGATGGAGGGCCGCGCCGAGGAGGGGATAGCCTGGCTCGCCGGCCGGCAGGCGGACTGGGCCGGCGGCAACATGCTGGCCTTCCACAACTGGTGGCACCTCGCCCTCTTCCACATGGACCGGGGCGAGCACGCGCGGGTGCTGGAGCTGTACGACGCCGGCGTGCGGCCGGACGGGGCCGGGCCGGTGCCCATGGAGATGCTGGACGCCTCGGCCCTGCTCTGGCGGCTGCACCTGCGCGGCGTTGCGGTGGGCGACCGTTGGGCGCGGCTGGCGGACGGCTGGGCCGCGGTGGAGCCGGGCCACTACGCCTTCAACGACGCCCATGCCGTGCTGGCCCTCACCGCCGCGGGCCGGCCAGCCGAGGCGGAAGCCGTGGCGGGGGCGCTGCGCCGCGCCGCCGGGGCCGCCGCAGGCGACAATGCCCGGATGTCGCGGGCTGTGGGCCTGCCCCTGGCGGAAGCCGTGATGGCCTTCGGCCGCGGGGACTACGCGGCTGCCACCGCCACCCTGCTGGGCCTGCGGGAACGGGCGCACCTGTTCGGCGGCAGCCATGCCCAGCGCGACGTCATCCACCAGACCCTGGCGGAGGCCGCGCTGCGCGCCGGCGACGGCGCGCTGGCCGCGGCCCTCGCCGCCGAGCGGCTGGACCTGAAGCCCCGCAGCCCCTTCAACGCCCTGCTCGCCCGCCGTGCGGACGCGCTGCGCGGCGCCAGCGCGGCGGCCGCGTGACCCCCTCCCGCCCCGTTGGCCAAGGAACCCGGATGATGCGACCCACCACCCTGAGACGCCTTGCCGTGGCCGCGCTGGCCGCCGCGACCCTCGTCCTCGCGGCCCCCGTGGCCAGGGCGACCTGCGCCCCGGGCCAGACCTGCGGCAGCCCCGGAAAGCCGGGCAAGGACCCGGCCCGGGCCCGTGCCTGCCACCTGCCGAGGGATGGCGCCAGTTTCGCCACCCGCTGCCGGGACGTGGCGACGCCGGACCCGGCCCCGCCGGCCGACACCCACCCCCCGGGTCGGCCCCCGGCCCCGTCGCCCCCGCCCGCCGGCCTACCGCGGCCTGGCGCCTG
>MOEB01000146.1 GCA_001939945.1 Aerophototrophica crusticola
CGCCTGGCTGCGCGGCACGCCGTCGGCGCCGGGCCATGCCTCCGGCGGCACGTCGGCGTTGCCCACCACGTCGGCCGGGTGCTTCCCCACGGCCCAACCGGCGGCCGGCAGGAGGATGCCGGCGGACATGGCCGCCACACCCCCCGCCTGGCCACGCCCGGGGGCCGTCAACCCGCCCGCAGGCTGCCGACGAAGCGTCCCGCCGTCCCGTTCAGGGCCTCGAACCGCTGCTTCAGCTCGCCCGCGGCGTCCCCGACCTCGGCGGCCGCGCCGCCGGCCTGGGTGGCGCCCTCCGCCACGGCGCGGACGGTGCCCAGCAGCCTCTCGGTGCCGGTGGCCGCCTCCGCCACGGCGCGGCTGATCTCGCCCGTGGCGGCGTTCTGCTCCTCGATGGCCGCGGCGATGGAGGCGCTGATCTCCCGCACCTCCCCGACCACCTTGACGATGGCGCCGATCGCGTCGGCCGCCTCGCCGGTGGAGGACTGGATCGACTGGACCTGGGCCGCGATCTCCTCCGTCGCCCTCGCCGTCTGCGTCGCCAGGGCCTTCACCTCCGAGGCCACCACGGCGAAGCCCTTGCCGGCCTCGCCGGCCCGTGCCGCCTCGATGGTGGCGTTCAGGGCCAGCAGGTTGGTCTGGCCGGCGATGTCGGCGATCAGTTGGACGACGCTGCCGATGCGGCCGGCGGCCCCCACGAGCCCCTCCATGATCGCCGCCGTCTGCCGCGCCCGGTCCGCCGCGGCGTCCGTCACCCGGTTCGAGCCCTGCACCTGGGCGGAGATCTCGCGGATGGAGGCGGCGAGTTCCTCGACGGCCGAGGCGACCGACTGGACGTTGCCCGTCACCTGGTCGGCCATCCGGGACGCCTCGCCGCTGGCCCCGGCGTTGGCGGTGGCCGCCTGCCGCATGCCGCGCATGGCACGCAGGATGGTTTCCGCCTTCGCGCCGGCCTCCGCCAGCGCGGCGGCGACGGACCCCTCGAATTCCTCGGCCGCGGCCCGCATGGCCCGGCGCCGCCGCGCCTCGGCCTCGGCCTCCAGCCGCCCCTGCTCCGCGGCCAGGCGGGACATCTCGGCCTGGTCGCGCTTGAACACGTCCAGCGCCCGGGCCATGTCGCCGATCTCGCAGCGGCTGTCGAGCAGGGGGACCTCGGCCGCGAGGTCCCGCCTGGAGACGCGGTCCATCGCCACCTGCAGGGCCCGGAGCGGGCGGGTAAGCCCGCGCGCGATGGCGAAGGCGATGGCGAAGCAGCCGAGCGACAGGGCGGCGACGAGCGCGATGAACACGGACAGCAGCGACCAGAGTTCCGCCCTCAGGTCGTCCACGTAGACCCCGGTGCCGACCACCCAATCCCAGGGGGCGAAATGCAGGGCGTAGCCGATCTTGTCGAAGGCGGGGCCCTGCTGGTCGGCGGGCTTCGGCCACTGGTAGTAAACGAAGCCCGGCTCCGGGCCCAGGGCGGACCGGACGAGCTCCCGGATCACCATCACGCCGTTGCGGTCCCTGATGCCGCCCGTGTCGGTGCCGACGAGCTTGGGGTTGGGGTGGACGACCGCGACGTGCCTCGAGTCGAAGACGAAGAAGTATTCCGGGCCGTTGTAGCGGATCGCGCCGATGACCCTCCTCGCCTCCTCGCGCGCCGCCGCGTCCGACATCTCCCCGCGCCGCGCCCGGTCGTGCAGGCTGGACGCGACGGACAGGGCGCCCTGCGTGAGGAACTGGATCGACGCCTTGCGCTGCGCCACCAGGGCCGTCTGGATGCCATGGGCGGCGACGAGCGTGAGCACCGCCATCGCGGCAAGGCTCAGGCCCGCCAGGGACCATATGCGCACGGGGATGGGGAGCGATCGCAGCATGCCGGCCTCGTATGGAACCTTGGGTGCCGCCGAGAGGTTGGGTACCAAGGCCGGGATTCATATGTATACGGAAGTATATTTCCTTGCGGCGGTTTCCAGGATTTCTTAAAACAATCCCATAATATTTGTATGGTTTACGAATTCAGGCTCCCTGTCCTTGCGCCGTACCAGTACCCGGATCATTTTTTACTGCGTTGGGCACGGAGGCGCGCGACCGGGTCCGGGCCCGCATCGAGGGGCTGGCCGCCTGGTCGGGATCCGGCCGCCCTCCAAGGTGGAAGTGCGCCAGGGGCGCGCAGCAGGGGCTGGCGGGGATCGGCACGAAAGTGGCGTCACCGTCTGGTCCGCCGGGACGCATCGGGACCATGCCCCCGGCCAGGAGCCGGCCAGCACCCCGTGGACGGACGCGTGGGCGATGCCCCCCGCCGCCCGTGCCCGTGCCGCCGTGCCCGTGCCGCCGGGCCCGGGCCGATGGACGGCCGGTGGCCCCTGCGGGGCGGCCCTCGGTTTCCGCGCCGCACGCCACCGGTTCGCGCCGGCATGCCCGCCGAATCCCGCGGGCCCGTCCATTGGCGACTGCTCGCGCATTAGCGGATGCTTAGGCATTGGGCCCATAACTGGCGGGGTAGTTTCATCTTTGCCGCGGCGGGGCCGGGGGTCGGGGGGCGCGTGGCGCGGGGGAATTGCAGGACATCGTTGGCCGCGGCCGGCCTGGCGGCCGTCGCCGTGGCCCTCCTGGGGCTCGCGGGCCCCGTGCCAGGGACGGCGGACTGGGACGGCCTGCCCCGCGGGGCGGCC
>MOEB01000147.1 GCA_001939945.1 Aerophototrophica crusticola
CCGAGGTGGGGCCGCGCCCCCCGCCCCGCCGCCAGCAGCGCGGCCAGCGCGTCGGCCGAGCGGTTGTGGCCGGCGGCGTCGGTGCGCCCGGTCAGCACGGCCCAGCGCAGGCAGGCAAGGAACAAGTTGAGGCAGTCGGTCTCGCAGTAGTCGCGCACGGCGGCGAGCTCCCCGGCGGCCACCATGCCGGCCACCTCCGAGCCGTGCCCGAAGGCCGCCTTGCCCGGCAGGCCGATGAGCCGGCACACGTCCTCCAGCGCCATCCTGGGCGCGGCGCCGAAGTCGGACAGGCACTCCATCAGGTCGCAGTGCCAGTCCGGCTTGTAGCGCTGGCCGTACCCCTCCCACCGGTCGCCCGCGGTGAACCAGGGGGCGGCGGGCACGCCGTAGCGCAGGCAGCGGGTGCGCAGCACCGGCAGGTCGAAGCCGCGCCCGTTCCAGGTGGCGACACGCGGCAGGGTCTTGCCGAACCGGCCCCAGAAGCCGCGCAGCAGGCGCTCCTCGTCGTAGTCGAGCTCGCCGCCGCCGCGCGCCGCGGTGGGCAGGTAGGTCTCCCTGCCCGCCTCCCTCACGATCGTCGCCCCGGCGAAGCTGATGGCCACCACGCGGTGGGCGTGCGGCGGCGGGAAGCGCTCGGCCGGCCAGTTCGGCGCGAGCGCCGTCTCGTCGGGAACGGTCCCGGCGCCGGGGCAGAGCAGGGTGCCCGGCATGGGGGCGCGGGTCTCGGCGGGGCGGATGGCACGATCCTACCCGGGCGGGGAGCGGGCCGCCACGCGGCTGCAAGTCGCCAGGGCAAGAAAGTGGGGGCAGGCACCGGGCGTTACCGCGGCCGGACCACGCGGGCCCGTGACAGGAGCCACGGTTTCGGGCAGCCTGGCCGGGGATCCAAACCGCGTGCACGGGATGCCAGGGAACGACAGGAAAGGGCCTGGCTGGGGCGACGGGGAACTCGACGTCATCGTCGGGGACTACTTCGCCATGCTGGCCGCCGAGCTCGCCGGCAAGCCATACGTCAAGGCCGAGCACCGCCGCCGGGTCGAGGCGGGGACCGGGCGGAGCAAAGGCTCCGTGGAGTTCAAGCTCCAGAACATCTCGGCCGTGCTGGATGAGCTCGGCATGGCCTGGATCGCAGGGTACAAGCCGAGGCACAACTACCAGGACGCGATCTTCGCGGCCATCGACCGGTACTTGGCGCGCGACCCCGCCCCCCTGGGCCATGTGCCCTCCGAGCTGCCCGCCACCCCTTGGGACCTTGCCCCCCTCTTCGTCGCGCCCCCGCCCCCGCGCGAGCCGGCGGAACATGCCCCGCGGGGGCTGTCCGACTTGGTCCGCAAGTACGACCCTGCCGGGCGGGACCACCTCAACCGGCTGCTGGGGAAAGCCGGGGAGGAGTTCGTGTTGGGTGTCGAACGCCGGCTGCTGCAGGAGGCCGGCCGGCCGGACCTCGCGCGGAAGGTGAGGTGGGTGGCGGCCGAGGACGGGGACGGCGCGGGTTATGACATCCTCTCCTTTAGCCCGTCCGGACAGGAGCGGCTGGTCGAGGTGAAGACGACGAACGGGCCGGCCCGGACGCCTTTCTTCCTGACGCGCAACGAGGTCGAGGTCAGCCGGGAACGCCAAGACTGCTGGCGCCTTTACCGGGTCCACCGGTTCTCGCAGGAACGCCGGATCTACACCGTCCGCCCACCCCTCGAGGACGCCTTGCGGATGGGGGCTGAGGTGTGGAGGGCCAGCCCCGCATGATGCCCGACTTGCCTGGCCATTCGCCGCCGCGTGGGTGCCCCGCCTCAGGCGAAGGGGTTGCCCACGGTGTCGCCCGGCAGCTCCGGCACCCGGTCGGGCAGGCCCTTGTCGGCCTCCATTTCCTTCACGGCCGCGTCCAGCAGGGCCCGGAGCCTCTTGGCGTCATGCAGGCCCCGGCGGTCGCGCGTGACGTCGAGGCTGCCGTAGAGGGACATCCGGTCGGCCGCGGTCTCCACGGTGAGCCCGCCCAGGCGCAGCGACGCGCCCTCCTCGAACGGCCGCGGCAGGTCCAGGTCCTTGGTCATCGCCTCTTCCTCTCCTTGGGCGCGGGCAGCGCCAGCAGCTTGCCACGGTCCGCGGCCGGCATGCCGGGGAACACCGCGAAGCCCGCCAGGGCCTCGACCTCCGCGACCGGCACCCGGGAATAGCCCCGGCCCGGGGCGTTCTCAGCCACGTAGGCGGCGGCGCCGCGGCCCGGCACGTACACCGCCTTGAACAGGTGGGTGGGCACCAGCACACGCCCGCCCACGCGCCGCAGCGCCTGGCCCCGGAACGCCACGCCGGTGACGACGTAGGCCTCGCCGTGCCGGGCCGCCAGCTTGCGCGTGGCGTCCTCGACGCGCTCCCAGCGGCCGCGGTTCAGGTCGGGGTCCTGGGGCGCCATGTTGGCCAGGCTGAACGACTCGGCCTGGGCCTGCGCCGTGGCCATGTCGCCGGCGGGCGCCAGGTGGCCGCGGTCGAGGCCGCTGCCGCGGTAGTCGGCGAGCTCGGCGCGCTCGTCGGGCGGCAGGCGCGGCTCGGCGCGGAAGCGGTCCACC
>MOEB01000148.1 GCA_001939945.1 Aerophototrophica crusticola
GGTGGTGGCGGCCCTGGACATCGCCGGCGTCCTGGCGGACCGCCGGGGGGCCTGGCGCGTGGCCCTCCTGGTGGACGTGGCCCTCGCGGCCGCCGCCGCGGGCGTCGGCTACGCCTTCGCGCGGGGCCAGCTCAGGCCGCTGCGGGAGTTGACGGCCCGCCTGGAGGGGGACGCCGGCCACGGGGCCGAGATCGGCGCGGCGGACCTGCGCCCGGCCAGCACGGAGTTCGGGCGCCTGCAACGAGGCATCAATGCCCGCCTGCGGGCGGAGCGGGGCCGGGCGGAGGCGCAGGCGATGATGGCGGAGCAGGAGAAGATGCTGCTGCTGGGGAAACTGGCCGCGGGCCTTGCCCACGAGGTGCGGAACCCCCTGGCGGGGCTGCTGAACGCCGTGTCCACCCTGCGCCGGTTCGGCGCGGACGAGGCCACCCGGGCGGAGTGCGCCGACCTGCTGGAGAGGGGCCTGCGGAACATCGCCGGGGTCGCGGACGCGGCCCTGGAGACCTACCGCGGCCCCCTGCGCCCGCGCCCGCTGTGCGAGGCGGAACTGGACGACCTCCGCGTGCTCGCCGCGCCGGCCGCGGGCCGCCGCGGCGTCCGGCTCGACTGGGCCACGGCGCCGCTGCCGCCGGTGGAGGTGGACACCGGCCGGCTGCGCCAGGTGCTGCTGAACCTGCTGCTCAACGCCTGCGACGCCGCCCCGCCGGGCACCGCGGTGCGGTTCCGCGCCGGCGTGGAGCCCGGCGCCGTTGCGTTCGAGGTGGCGGACGACGGGCCCGGGCTGCCGGACGGGGTGCGCAGGATGCTGGAGCGCGGCACGGGCGACGGCGGGACGCCGGGCGGCAAGGGGCTGGGCCTCTGGGTCACCCTCCGGCTCGCCGACGACATCGGCGCCCGCATCGCCGTGAGCACGGCCCCCGGCGGGGGCACGCGGTTCATGGTCAGGCTGCCCCTCCCGGCCGGCCGCCCCGCCCTCGCCGCGGGGGCCGGGCGATGACGGCGCCGGACCGCACCGTCCTTGTGGTGGAGGACGACGAGATCCTCGGCGCCTCCCTGGCCCAGCGCCTGCGGCTGGAGGGGATGGGCGTGGCCTGGGCCCGCACCGCGGCCGAGGCGGCGGCGGCGGCGCGGCGGCGGCGGCCCGACCTGGTGCTGTGCGACATCCGCCTGCCCGACGCCCATGGCGGCCAGTTCCTGCTGGAGACGCTGCGGCTGGTGGGCACGGTGCCGACCCTGTTCATGACCGCCCACGCCCACCTGGACGAGGCGGTGCGGCTGGTGCGGGCGGGGGCGGAGGATTACGTGGCCAAGCCCTTCGACCTGGACCGGCTGGTGGAGCGGGCGCAGGCGATCCTGCGCCGCCAGGCCGAGGGCGACCCCGGCGAGCCGCTCTTCCTGGCCCCCGCCATGCAGGCGTTGCGCGCGACGCTGGACCGGGTGGCCCGGGTGGACAGCACGGTCCTCCTCACCGGGGAGACGGGGGTCGGCAAGGAGGTGGCCGCGCGGCGCCTCCACCAGGGGGGCCCCTGGCGCGACCGCCCGTTCGTGGCCGTGAACTGCGCCAGCCTGCCCCTGGAGCTGGCGGACAGCGAGCTGTTCGGCCATGAGCGCGGCGCCTTCACCGGGGCCGTGGCCCGGCACGAGGGCGTCGCGGAACGGGCGGGCGACGGCATCCTGTTCCTGGACGAGGTGGGTGAGCTGCCCGCCCCCACCCAGGCGAAGCTGCTCCGGCTGCTGCAGGAGCGGCGGTTCACCCGGGTGGGCGGCGAGGCGGAGCTGGCGTTCCGCGCCCGGGTGGTCTGCGCCACCAACGCCGACCTGGCCGCCATGGCGGCGGGCGGGCGGTTCCGCGCGGACCTCCTCTACCGCGTCAACGCCATCACCCTCACCATCCCGCCGCTGCGGGAGCGGCTGCCCGAGGTCGGGCCGCTGCTGGACCGTTTCGCCCGGCTGTTCGGCGGGCGCTTCGGCCGGCCGGGGGTGGGGGTGGGCCCGGCCGCCCTGGCCGCCGCCCTGGCCCACCCCTGGCCGGGCAACGTCCGCGAGCTGCGCAACCGGGTGGAGCGGGCCGTGGTGCTGGCGGAGGCCGACGAGCTGTCGCCCGCGGACCTGTTCCCGGAGACGGCGCTGGCCGGGCCGGCGCCGGGGGTCGCCACCCTGGCCGAGGTCCGCGAGGAGGCGGAGCGGCGGCACATCGAGGCCGTCCTGCGCCAGACCGGCGGGCGCGTGCGGGAGGCGGCGGAACGGCTCGGGATCTCGCGGACCACCCTGTGGGAGCGGATGGCGCGGCTGGGCCTGGGCGACCCCCCGGGGGGCGCGGGCGGGGGCTGAGGCCCAGCCGGCGGGCCAGCCCCCGCCATTGGCCCGCGCGCGCCGGAGGTCCAGGCAGGGGCGACCCGATCCCTGGGGTGGCCCTGGTGACCGCCCTCCTCGCCCTGGTGCCCATCCTGCTGATCCTGGCGCCGATGGCGGGGGCCCGCCGCTCGGGGGCCCCCTTGGCCGGCGTCGGGATGCTGGGCGTGGCGGCCGCGGCCGGTCCCACCGCCCTGGCCCTGCCC
>MOEB01000149.1 GCA_001939945.1 Aerophototrophica crusticola
TCGGTCGAGGCGGCGGATGCCGGCGCCGATACCGGCATGCTGGTCCGCCGCGCCGAAGCGCTGTCCACCGTCAGCAATTCCCTCACGCGCGGCTTCCCCGTCACCATCGCGGCAGGCGCGGGGCGAGGCGCCTGACCGCGCGCCGGCCGGTCCACGGCGGGCCGCCCCCTGTGCCACACCCATCCCGGGCCGAATTGGACGGCCGGCAGCGGCACGCGCGAGCGCCTCGGGCGGGCGAAGGCCGGGGGCGACCTGCCGGAAGCGGCACCGTCAACTCGACGAACTTACATGAGCCGGGTTAGGGAGTGGGCATGGGGACGACCTCCCCTTCCTGTTCCGGCTGCCGGGACCCACCCGCCATCATCAGCCATGCGGCCTGGCTGTATCTCGCTTCCCGCTGAGCCTGCGCGCGGCTGCTGCGCAAGCTCCTGAAGAAGCAAGGCTGGGCACCGCAGGTGATGGCCACCGACAAGCTCGCCAGCTACGGCGCCGCGAAGCGGACGATCATGCCCGGCGTCCAGCACCGCGATTACAAAGGACTTGGCAGCCGGGCCGAGGAAAGCCACCAGCCCACCCGACGACGGGAGCGGGTCGTGAGGCGCCCCAGGTCGCCGGGCCAGGCGCAACGCTTCCTCCCCGTCCACGACCAAGTCGCCAACCTTTCCCGCCGCCCCGCCAACATCTCCAACGCCGACCAGCGCCGCTGCCGGACCCAGGCCTTCCAGACCTGGGCTGCGGCCACCGGCTTGCCCCAGGCCGCGTGAAGACGACCGACCCAGACGAGTTCCTCAACCAGCGTCAGTAACTTGGCGGTGCCCGGGCAGCGCCCCCATGGCGGCTCGCACCGCGCCGTGGCAAACGGAAGCTGAAGTCTGGACATGCCCGCCGCCGCCGGACCACGCCCAGCGCCGACGGGCCTGCCTTCCCGGGGTCAGCCGTTCAGGGCGTCCTTCAGGCCCTTGCCGGCGGAGAACTTCGGCTGCTTGGACGCGGCGATGGTGATCGCCTCGCCCGTGCGGGGGTTCTTGCCGGCGCGGGCCGGTCGCTCGGCCACCGAGAAGGTGCCGAAACCCACCAGGCGCACGTCGTCGCCACCCCTCAGCGCGCCGGCGATGGCGTCGAGGACCGCGTCCACCGCCTTGCCCGCGGCGGCTGCGGGCAGGCCGGCGGCGCCGGCCACCGCGGCCGCGAGTTCACCCTTGTTCATCTGCTTGCTCCCTTCCTCTGCCCCCATCCTCTGGGGTCCTGCCTGTATGGCTTAGCCCCAGGGTGTTGGCAACGGGGCCGCCCGGGTAGTCCAGCCGGCGGGTGACCTGGTTGGACCAGCGCCCCGACCGGCGGCCGAGCAGCGGCTGCCCGACATGCGTGTGCTGCCCGCTGCCGTCGCGGTGGAGGGTGAGGTGGGGGCGGTCGGATAGGTCGGTGGGCTCGGTGACCGGCCCCAGGCTGGAGTGGCGGAGCATGCCGTCGGGGCCGATGACGGACAGCTGGACGATGACGCGGGAGGTCTCCCCCGGGTCCGGCAGGCCGGCCGATGTCGGAGCTGACCGGGTCCGCCTCGTACGACGCCCCCAACTGGGCGACGGGGTGGTCGGCGTTTTTCAGCAGCCACCGCGACTGCTGCCCCAGCGCGGGGGTGGCGTTCGCGAGGTCCTTGTGCACCGCGTCCCCGCTCCGGCCAGGTGCGACAGGATGAGCGCCCAGAGGGAGGCCAGCAGGAGGAGGGCGCCGCCGAGTATGGCAGCCCATTGGGACAGGCGGGTGGTCGTGATGGGACCGCCGGGGATGGCAGCCGGCCCGGCCCGCGCCGGGCGGCGGGGATGGCCGATGACGTGCGCTTTGCACATCGTCGGTCTCGGTGATGGCGTCCTGCTCGGCCAGGGCCGGGCCGTTCACCGCCGCGCCCGCCTGGAAGGACGGCGCCCTGCGGGCGGCAGTGCGCCCCGCCGTCGACCCCAGGCTCCCGGCCAGCGCGGCCAGGGCGGTGCCGGCCACCACCGCGGGCAGGACGGGAAGCGGCAACGACGGCTTGGCGGCGCGTCCCAGGTCTGCGAACCGGGCGAGCATGGCCCCCGGGGGTCTCCTGCTGTTGCGGGGAGGGCAGGTTGAGAACCGCCCTATCCACGAAGGGTTGATGCCAGGGGCGCGCCGGGCGACGTCCCGCGGGTTTGACCTGGACCAACGCGCAAGGCAGGGCAGGCGGCGGCACCCGCGGGACCGCCTGGGAGTTCGCCACGGTGTCGCGGGGAGCCGCCATTGCCTCGGGGCAGGGCCGCGCCACTGGGCGTGCCAGCACCGACATCGCGGACCGGAACTGGCCCACCACCGCCACCCGCAGCGTCACGGGCGCCCTTCCCCACCGGGACCGGTACCCGGGCCAGGCCGCAGGGGCAGGCAGACGGTGGCGCCGGTGCCGCGGCCGGGCGCGCTGTCGAG
>MOEB01000015.1 GCA_001939945.1 Aerophototrophica crusticola
GTCGGGCGTGGCGGCCAGCCGGGCGACGGCGCGGGCCAGGTCGGCGGCCTCCGGCCTCGCCGGGTCGCCGGGGCGGCGGGGGGCGGGCTCGAACCCGCTCCAGTCGGGCTCAGCCATCGGCGGCCTCCGCCGGTCGCAGCAGCCCGACGGGCACGCCGGCGGCCTCGGCCAGGAAGCGGGCGCAGGCGGCCAAATCCACGGCAGCCAGGGCGTCGGGGCCCAGGGCGGAGACGCTTTCCAGCCAACGCACCGTCGCCTCCGCGTCCCGCGCCGCCTGGGCGCGGGCCAGCGGCGACAGGATCTGCACCGCCACCAGGCGGCCGTCGGCCAGGATGTCCGGCACCTCCCCCCGGCGGCGCAGGATGGACAGGCAGCGCCGCACCAGCGGCACCAACAGTTCGGATTGAAGGCGGCCATAGGTGGCGCCCAGCAGCCGGGCCATCTCCGCGCTGCGCTCCAGCACCTCCGTGGCGGTCATGCGGGTGCCGTCCAGGGGGGCCAGCCGGTCCGCCAGCAAGGCGTGGCGGATGCGGGCGCGGAGGTCGTCCAGGACGAGCTGGCTGACATCGAACCGGCCGGGGGCGGCCAGGGGCGTCAAACCGGCGGAGCCCACCGCCTTGGGGATGATGGTGCCGGGCACCAGCCGGATGGCGGCCGGGTTGATCACCCCGTCATCATCCGCCTGCCAGATGCCTGATACGGCGATGCTGGCGTTCTTCAGGACCAGCTCCACCACCTTGTTGGCGGTGCGGATGTCCGGCAGGGCCTTCATGACCGGGCTGCGGCCATAGGTTTCCCCCGGTGCCTTCAGCCAGCGGAAGGCGATGAAGGGCAGTTCCCCGAACCGGCCGCCCGCCAGCAGGGTCGGCCGCTCCGTATCCAGGACAACACCCCAGCGCCAAGCCGGGCCGTCGGGGAAAACGGCCTCCACAATGGGCAGTTTCGCAGCCGGATCGTCCGTCGCCTTGCGGACCGCATCCGGAACGGGTCCGAAACGACGCTCCAGCGCGGCAAAGGTCATCTCCCCCCGCCGGAACACCGTGTCCAGCCTTCCGTCGGCGCCTTCCTCCAGTACCAGGTCGGACAGGGGCACGGCGGTAAAGCGCAGGGCGCTGGGGCCGCCGGGCGGTGCCTCCTCCACCAGCAGGCAGCCGGTGCCGCCGGTGGCCACGTCCAGGAAGGCCTGGTGCATCTCCACCGCGAAGTTGGAGCGGTCCAGGTGGGCCTGGAGCGTGGCGCCCGCCCCTTCCAGCAGGGGGGCGACGGCGGCGCGGGCCTCCCCCTCCAGGTCGGGCCCGGGGGCGAGGCCGGCCCAGCGGGACCAGGGCGGGGTGAGCTGGGCCAGCAGGCTGGCGGCGAGCTGGTCGGCCGCGTCGGCGGCAGTGGCATCGAACAGCCGGTCGTTCTGGCGGCTGGTGGGGTCCGTGGACCGGGAGGCGCCGGTGAACAGGGCGTTCTGCGGCAGGACATGGGCGTAGCAATCCTGCCAGAGCGGTTCCCAGGCCGCGCGGCGGGCGCGGGCGGCGGCATAGCGTTCCAGCAGCGCGGCGGCGGCCAGGTCGGGGCCGGCCTGGGGGATCGTCATCTCAACCATGGCTCATTCCCCCAACAGGCTCTTGCGGCGCGGGGCGAGGCTGCCGGGGGCCAGCACGCCCCGCCAACTGGTCAGCACCGTCCCGGCCCGCCCCAGCCCGCGGCGCAGCAGGCTGCGTTCCCCCGCGCTGGGCTGGGCGGGGTCGTCGCCCAGGGGGGTGTCGCTGGGCGGCAGGGCGGGGACGAAGGCCGCCGGGCCGGGAGATGGCGCCGGCGCGGGGGTGGGTGCCACGCTGCGCGGCGTGGCGGGGGCGATCAGGCGGGCCATGCGGAACCTCCGTTTCGGCGGTCAGCGGTTAAGCGGCGAAAGAGTTGCCAGGGGGTGAGCACGCCGCGGTCGGGCAGGCCCAGCACGCGCTTCACCGCCTCCACGCAGGTGAAGGGGGCCAAGGGGGCGGGGTCGCGGCGCCGGCGGGCCACCGTCTCCACCACCACATGGCCGCGGGCGCGGAACCAGCCGGCCAGGTCGAAGGCCGGGTCCACGGGCTGGACCGCCACCTCCGTGTGGGGCGACAGGGGGTCCACGGTGACCCAGACGCCCCCGTCGCGCACGGCGACGAAGACATGGCGGAAGCCGGGCTTCAGGAAGCGCAGCCACCACAGCTCCACCCCGTCGCAGAACACGACCAGGGCGGGCCGCCCCTCCCGGTCGGGCGGGTCGAAGAGGGGGGCGGGTTTCATTGGACAATGCCTTTCGCCTTCAGCACCGGCTCCAGCCGGTCCAGCGCCTCCCGCCACAGGGTGGCGTCGCGGGCCTCATGCCGGCGGGTGGGGTCGGGGGCCATGTGGCGGCGGCCATGGCGGGCAAGGACCAGCAAATGGTCTCGCAGCAGCCGGCGCTGCCGGTACAGCCGGTCCACCACGCGCAGGATGTCCAGCGGCTCGCACGGGCGGGGCAGCAGGGCGAGGCCGGCGCGGATGCGGGCCCCTTCCTGCCGGGCGGCCTGGGCCTCCACGAACCAGAACCAGGCTTCCTCGACCGAGGCGAAGGGGACCTCCGCCCGGGGCGGCGGGGGTGGGGCCAGGGGGGCGTTGCTGTGCAGGCTTGGCATGGGCGATCCTAGGCAGTCATAGCATCGACAGGGAACAAAAGCAGAACTAGGGGGATGCTATGCGCGATAGTTTTCCTATGTCAACAGATTTGTGAAAACGATCCTAGGGACAGGCCGCAACGTTTCTGGGATAAATCTCCCATGCTCAAGCACGCAGACATATGGCGGGCCATCGACCGGCTGGCGCAGCGGCATGGCCTCTCAGCATCCGGCCTCGCCAAGCGCGGCGGGCTGGACCCCACCACCTTCAACAAGTCCAAGCGGACGACGCCGGACGGCAAGCTGCGCTGGCCCAGCACCGAGAGCATCGCCAAGGTGCTGGAGGCAACGGGCAGCAGCTTCACGGAGTTCGTGTCGCTGACCGGGGACGGGGTGGCCGGGGCCGCCGGGGCCGGGATGGCGGGCGCCCTGCAGCGGGTGCCGGTGATCGGCTATGCCCAGGCCGGCAACGAGGGCTATTTCGACGATGCCGGCTATCCCGTGGGCAATGGCTGGGATGAGCTGGAGTTCCCCCAGATGGCCGACCCGCACGCCTATGCGCTGGAAGTGTCTGGCGACAGCATGGAGCCGGTTTATCGCGACGGCGACATCATCATCGTTTCCCCCACCGCGTCCCTGCGCAAGGGTGACCGGGTGGTGGTCCGCACCAAGGGGGGTGAGGTGATGGCCAAGCAGCTGGCCCGCCAGACCGCCACGAAGGTGGAGCTGATCTCCCTGAACCGCGCCCACCCGGACCGCAGCCTGACCATGCCGGAAATCGCCTGGATCGCCCGCATCATGTGGGCCAGCCAGTAGGGGTTGTGGGGCGGGAATCCCCGAGTCGGCCTGACTCTCCTAGGTTAATATTCCTTGACAGGTCAGCGCGACCTCGCCAGCCTGGGGCTTCCCCGGCCGGAGTCGCGCCATGCCCGTTTCCCCAGACCTGTTGGCCCAGCTTGAAGCCCGTTACGACGGCCCCGCCCCGCGGGAGGCGGTTGCCGCCCTGCGCGCCGGAGGCCGGGCGGCATGGGTGGACGGGCTGAAGGACGGCACCCGCCGCGCCGCGGCCCGACGCTGTGCCGAGTCGCGCCTGGCCATCAGCCGCCGCCGGTCCGACCTGCCGGGGGCGGCAGTGCTGGGGGACGCCTGGCTAAGCCGCCTTGTGGTGAGGCTCGCGATGGCCCGGGGGCGGGCGGTGGCTGGCGTGGCGGAAGGACTTGGGCACGGATGAACCCGGATGAAGGCCGGATGGTCTCGGATGGACGATAGTCACGAAGGTCGGGCCGGGAACATTCACGGACACGCACCAGGCATGCACGAACATTCACAAAAAGGAAGATGCCTGCGGCGCTGAAGACGCGGCGAAGCCGCAACAAAATTCCTTGTGCGTGTCCGTGAGTGTATTGTGCGTGTTCGTGGATGTTGATGGCTCAACATCGGGCACAAAAGACATCCGTGCCCATCCGGACATCATCCCGTTCATCCGTGCCCGAATCCATCCGCCACGTTAGTCCCTCACCTCCAGCCGGTCACCCCCCCGTCACGTGCCGCGCCCGGGCGCCGCGTTCCAGGGCGGCGGCGGTCAGGCGGTCGATGTCCAGGCCGTGGCGGATCAGCTCCAGCATGCGCAGCTCCTCCTGGCTGGCGCGGGCGTCGGAGGCGACCACCTCGCAGGCCAGCATGTAGGCGGTCTCCCGCAGCGACTTGGTCAGGGACAGCTTGATGGCGGCCAGGGTCTTCTCCAGCCCTTCCGGGTCGCCCAGCAGCTCGGTGCACTCGGTGGCGACCTCCGTCAGCTCTTCCACGTCGAAGCCGCGGAAGGCGGGCAGGAAGCGGACATTCTCGCTGATCGTGTGCAGCTCGTTGTCGGTCATGTCCCCGTCGGAGGCGGAGGCGAGGACCATTGTGTAGATCAGCGCGCGGTGGTGGTCGATCATGTCCCGTCCCTGGTGGTCGTTCTTCAGTACGTGCATCAGCATAGACCTAAGTTGGCGACGATCCTCATGAAACCCCTGCTGCGGCCAGATGGCGCGGGACCGGTGCCCGCGCCGCGGACAGGGGACCCTTGCGGCCAAGCCATTGCCAGCCCGCGCGTCCTCCCATAGCGTCGCTCGACCTGTCCGCCACAAGCCCGGAACGAATGTTTGCCGTCGTCGACGTCGCCCTGCCCGTCTTCGCCATCATGGCCTGCGGCTGGCTGGCCGGGCGCGCTAGGCTGTTGGGCGGGGAGGCGGCAGGGGCGCTGAATACCTTCGTCTATTGGTTCGCCCTGCCGCCGGTGCTGTTCTTGGGAATGGCCCGCAACCCGCTGGGCGACGTGCTGAACGCCCCCTTCATCGCCGCCTTCCTGGCCGCCCTGGGCGTGACGGCGCTTCTGGCCTGCGTGGCGGAGAAGGTTCTGGACCCGCGGGCCGACACGGCGACCCTGACCCAGCACGCCCTGAACGCCGGGTTCAGCAACGTGGGCTATATGGGCGTGCCCCTGTTCCTGGCCGCCTTCGGGCCGCAGGGGCTGGCCCCGGCCATCCTGTCCACGGTGCTGGTGTCCAGCCTGGTGATCGGCGTGGCGGTGGTGGCGATCGAGCTGTCCCGCGCCAAGGGCCGGGGCATGGGCGGGGCGTTGCTCCAGGTGCTCAAGGCCCTGTCGCGCAACCCGCTGGTCATGGCGCCCCTGCTGGGGGCCGTGGTCTCCGCGGCCGGCCTGCCCTTGCCCCGCCCGCTGGTCACCTTCGGCGACCTGATGGGCAGCGCCGCCGGCCCCTGCGCCCTGTTCGCCATCGGCCTGTTCCTGGCCGGCCGGCCCCTGCGCCTCGCCGCCGCGGACGGGCGGGGGACGGCCGGCCTCGCCATCGCCTGCCTGCTGAAGCTGCTGGTGCAGCCGGCCCTGGCCTGGCTGCTGGTCACCACCCTGTTCCCCCTGCCGCCCTTCTGGGCCGGGGCCTGCGTGATCCTGTCCGCCCTGCCCACGGGGGCCCTGACCTTCGTCGTCGCCCAGCGCTACGGCACGGGGGTGGAGCGCACTTCCACCGTCATCCTGGCCAGCACGGTCCTGTCGGTGGCGACCCTGTCGGCGCTGCTGGTGCTGCTGCTGCCGTTGCCGCCGCCGTGAGGGGCGGGCGGCCCGTCTGGAGCAACAATCCCCGCCGCGCGCAGAACCGGCAGCTTGTCGCCTGAGGTTGGAATTATCCATCCTATTGACGATCTATCCGGTAGTTCGTCTTGCCCCGAACCTATGCGATCAGACCGGGCTAATGAACACGGCGATCTCAGCCAGAAAGTTGCATTTCAAGTTCTTTCGCGCTAGCGCCGGATATAACTTAACGATACATGACTAAAGTCATATCCTTCCTCTCGCTGAAAGAGAAGAGCCGGAAATAACGACCTGTGAAGAACGTCTTCAGTGAGGCTGGCCGCCCATTCCATGGCGCCCAGCCTCGCCATACCAGGGGCCGCCATGAAGCGTCCGCTCGTCCACCTCCTGGCCTACACGCTGTCGGTCGTCCTTGTCGCGGCCGGCATGGCCGTTGGCTACCTGATGCTGCTCGAGCAGCGGACAAAGAGCGTGCGGGAGCGGAACCTGGCCGCCCTTGCCGACATGATGCGTGACCTGGAGGAGGGCATTGTCGCCCAGCGGGAGGTGATAAACCGTATCGGCGTGTTCCTGGCGCCCAACAACCTAGTCAGTGAACCCTTCATGCTCACCGGCTTTGCCAAGCCCGATTTTCCTGTCCCACTGGTTTCCCTGGCCCAACGCCCGCAGATCCCCCTGGAAAACCAGGTCCAGGCTTGGTCGACGGTCGGTCTCCTCCTGCAGTCGCGCCAGTACAGGAATGCAATATTAGCCGAAGACGGGGCCCTGCCGCCAGCAGAGGCGCACTTCAAGTTCCCAATCCCCCAGGAGAGGGTTCGCTTGCTTGACAAGAAGGTAGTTTCAGCATGGAGGGAGGATATCGCTGATCAAGAAGAACTTGACGGGAAAATCAATGAACTGATTAGCACCGGCGTAGGCGCTCATAGCGCAAAGATAAATTTTATCCTCAAGCTCAGCGACATGCTGGACACGGGCTACGCGTCTGAATTTTTTGACTCGGTAATCGTGATAGACCTGCAGGGAAACCATCTCGGCAGTATCTCGCGGGGAAGATCGACCTCGGTCATGACGCCGGCCTTGGCCACAAGGATGCTGGCCGCGCACGGCTTCAACCAAGTGTCCCTGGGCAAAGAGGAACCCGATCCTAAGGCGTTCGTGACACGCGACAGCGTCGAGGTGGGCGGCGTGCGCTACCGCTACGTCATGATCCCCCACAGCTTGTCGATGCCCGCACAGGTCCGGTCCAACAATAATGCCGCGGAGATCGTCCGCGACATCTATGTCCTAGGCCTGCTGCCCGAAAACGAGTTCCAGTTTGAGGCGGCCCGCCTACGCCTGTCCTATGCGATCCCGCTTGTCTTCGGCTTCATCCTCTTGCTGGCGTCTTGGCCATTCTTGAAGATTGCCCTCATCAACCCGAACGAGCGCCTGATGCGCGCCGATCCCATCTTGGTCGCCCTGAGCCTTTGCGTGGTCGTCGCCACCTTCGTCGTTTTTCCGGCTTGGTACCATTATCGGTCCAAAGTTCAGGAGGCTCTTGACGGCAAGGCGACGAAGATCGCGCAGAGGATCGTGGATGATTTCCAGCTTGAACTCAAAGATTCACTGAGCCTCCTCCAAAAACTGGAACCTTCCATCCTCGAGGCGAAGAGCAAGGATAAGAATCGGTGTTTCGTATACAATCTCTCGAGGGTGGAGATTGATGAGACAAAAGGTTTGTCGCCGTTCAACCGGGCATTTGCCTTGAACTGGCGGGGGCAACAAACCGGCCTGCAATTGTTCGACAAGTATCAATATGCTGCGCTAACGGCACCTGACCGCGAATATTTCACGACGGTCGCCCGCCGCCTGCCCTGGCGATTGACCCAAGAAGTCCCGGCGGACCAATTGGCCCCGCACATGTTTGTGGACGTCATCAGGGACCGTTATGCCGGTGGGACGGCGTGGGTCCTCTCTGCCCCGCCTTCCATGACCCCGACGGGGCCGGACCAGCCCGACTGCGTGCCGTCCGTGATGGTCTTGAGCCGGGTGATGCACACCTTCTTCCATCCGGTACTGCCGCCCCAATTCAAGTTCGCGGTCATCGATGACCGGACAGGTCAGGTAAAAGTGCACAGCGACCCGAAGGCCATATTGTCGGAGCGGTTGGGCGCCGACGTGGCGCTTTGGTCCGCGTTGCAACCCGCCCTGGCCTTCCGCACGCCGGACGTTTTCGGCGCGGACTATCGCGGCAGCCCCCACCGGTTCGTCACGCACCCGATCAAGGGGCTGCCCTGGACGATGCTGGTGATGTACGAACAATCCATCCCGGACATCCTGGCACACAACCTGGCCGTGACCGCCCTGGGTGGCACCCTGTTGACCGTCATGCTATTCGCGGTCCTGATCGGCCTGCCCATCCTGATGGAGCCACGGCGCATCCGCCGCCGCTGGCTATGGCCGGACCAACGGATCGGCATCATCTATGTTTGCCTGTCGGCGTATGTCGGCCTGGTCGGCGCGATCACCCTTTTGGTGGCCCGCGGGGCCGGGGGCTTCGCGGGCATGTTCATCTGCCTGTCCGGCGCCATCCTCGCCTACACCACGACCCGGGCAATGTTGGGCCCGCAGCCAAAGCCGCTGCCGGAGAAACTGACGCTTGGCAGCTTCCTGCCACGACACATGGTCTCCGACCATGATTGGCGCGGGTTCTGCCGCGCTTGCCTTTTCCATCTTCTCATTTCCCTCCTGTGCGCCTTGATTGCCATTGGCCTGCACACGGGCACGGGCCACTGGATTTTCCTGCTCGCCTGGGTCGTTCTGGCAAGTCCGGCGTTATCAACGCTGGGGCTCGTGTACTTCTTCGGCAGCACGGGGCTGCGGGGCTGGCTGGAACGGCGGACGCGCTTCCATGTCCCGTACCACGTCCCCTATGTCCTGCTGGCGTGCAGCCTGGTCCTGGTTATCGCGGCGGTTCCGGCGGTCGTGGTCCTGGGTGAGGCCGCCGACCATGAGGGCCGTCTGCTGGACGCCTACCTGCGCGGGTCCACAGCCCAAGCCATGGCGGAGCGCGACTTGGCTGCGCAGCGTGTCGCGGGGGAGCGCGCCGCCCTTGCGAGGCTACCCGCGCCGGTCCCGGAGATGAAGGCCACGTTCGACAACATTGCCGCGGCGGTTAATGCCACTGGTTTTCGGCCATGGCAGGTGACCGGCATCTATGCCGACGTCGCTCCTCTCGGTGGGCCAGGTCACGACCCCTTGACCCCCGGCCTGGAGACGGCTGCGCGCCTGGGCTTCCCGTACCTGTACCACGCGAACTCCGTGGTCCAAGCGCCCGTGCGATCCGCCATGCGGACCAGCATCCACCTCCTGGTGCCCCCGGTCCCGCACACGTCGACTGCGAAACCTGTTGACGGGGGGACGGCCGCAAACCCGCTGCCCTGGCGCAACATCGTGGGACGGCCTTGGCATGGGACAATCCTGCCCGGGTTCTGGATCACCTGCTTGCCTTTGCTCTACTGGCTGATGACGGGGCTCACGGGCCGGATGTTGGGTGCGCGGCTGGAACGGACGATCTTGCCGAGGTTGCAGGTCGACAGCCCCCTGAAGCGACGCCCCGCCGCCAATCCGATCCTGTACCTGCGGGCGGCAGACCGGGTACGTGCCGTCTTCACCTGGTTGGCTCGAAGACGCGGTGGCGTGGTGCTGTGGAGCACCGCCTTTGCCAAGGACCCCTCAGCTCTCCAGTCCATCCCAGAACCAAACCGCCGATTCGTCGTCGTCGCGGACCTGGACGGGTTCATGGCGACACAGCCGCTTCGGTCGGGGTTGCTGGGCTATCTGGAGACACGCGCCAGCGAGGGCCATGGGATCGTGCTATTCGCAGACAACGACCCCCTTGCCCATCCGTCCTTCATGGACAGCCTCGCGAAATCCCAATCCAGCGCGCCCGAACCAGCGGCAGAACTCGCTTGGCAAGAACTCCAGCAGGAACTGGACCGGTGGGTCAGACTTCTGTCAAGGTGCGAGCGTTTCCAATTCCGCGAAACTGACGTCTTGCGCTTCCGACCAAATCGCAACCAACGCGCCGAACTTCTGTTTGATATTCATAATAAGATAATTGAATATAAGAAGAACGAGAAAGTACAGAATTTGTACATCATCCTGAACAGGGAGTATTTTTGGGAGGAATTGGCACCGACAATAAGAGAGGCAAAAAGTATACTTGATAGTATATTTTCCCAAAATAAGCAAAGAAATGATGGCTTAGCCAGAATAACTGAAAAGCAGGTGATCGAATTTATTGCCGAATGGGCCGAACCATTTTATAGATCACTTTGGTCAAATTGTACCCGGGAAGAAAAACTGGTTTTGTACCACTTGGCTTGCAGGAATCTGGCAAACCCGAGAAATATCCAAGCCGTGTTACGCTTGGAACGGCGCGGTTTGGTTGAGCGGCGGCAAGATTTCCGGGTGACCACGGAAAGTTTCGCGCGTTTCATCCTGACGGCGGAAAGCCAAGCCGTCATCCAGGGTTGGCAGCGGGAAATGGGCGGCAGCCCTTGGGCGTCGGTCCAGATCCCGTTCGCCATCGTGCTGTTGGCGGCCTCGGTCTATGTCTATTCCACCACCGGTGACACCTTGAACGCAGTCTTGGCCCTGGCATCCAGCGCCGTCGGCGTGGTCACCACCCTGGTTACCCTCACGTCGCGGCTTGTGTCCGTACCCCTGGTCGGGGCAGCCGCCGTGACGTCGGTGGCGACCCTCAACAGCCAGGGCAAATAGGCCGGAGACCTATTCAGGGGACCAGGAAGCAGGTGGGACCGTGGTGTGGACCTGGCCCACACCCAGGAACCCCCTCGTCTCCCTTACCGCCTCCGCCAGCCCCACCCGCCGGATCTCCACCCCTTCCGGGAAGGCCCCCGCCAACCGGCTCGGCATCATCGGGTCCAGCAGGACGAACACGCCGGTGTCGTCGGCCCGCCGCACCAGCCGGCCGAAGGCCTGGCGCAGGCGCAGGCGGGTGATCATGTCGTCGTAGCGGCGGCGGCCGGCGATCCTGTCGAAATGCTCCCGCCTTGCCTTGTGCAGGATGTCGGGGCGGGGCCAGGGCACCCGGTCGAAGACGATCAGGCGAAGGCTGCGGCCCGGCACGTCCACCCCGTCCCGCACCGCGTCGGTGCCCAGCAGGCAGGCGTCCTCCTCCCCGCGGAAGATGTCCACCAGGGTGGGCACGTCCATGCCGTCCAGGTGCTGGGCCAGCAGGGGGATGCCCGCTTCCTCCAGCGGCACGCTCACCCGCTCATGCACCGCGCGCAGGCGGCTGATGGCGGTGAACAGGCCCAGGCCCCCGCCGCCCGCGGCCTTGAACAGCTCCCGGTAGGCGGCGGCCACCTGGTCGAGGTCGTCCTTGCGCACATCCGTGACCACCAGCACCCGGGTCTGCTTGGCGTGGTCGAAGGGGCTGGGCACGGCAGCGCGTAACGGCGGTGAACCCATGTGGGCCGCCCCGGTGCGCAGGGCCGCCGCCTGCCAGTCCGCCTCGGGGTTGCCGGTGCCGTCGGTCAGGGTGGCGCTGGTCACCACCAAGCCGTGGGCCACGCCGCCGACGCTGTCCGCGAAGGGCATGGTGGGGTCCACCCAGTGGCGGTACATGCCCACGTCGAAGTCGCGGCCCTCCAGCCGCTCGATCCCGAACCAGTCCACGAACTTGCGCGGCGTCTCATGCGGCAGTTGCTGGAGCATCAGCCGCCAGGCGTTCACCTCCTGCTGGCTGCGGCGCTTCAGGGAGCGGGCAACGGCGTCCAGGCGGCGGCGCGTCTCCGCCTCCAGCTCATCCGATTCCTCGTCCAGCATGGCCTTCAGCCGTTCGGCCAACTTTTCCAGGGGCTGGGCCAGCTTGGCCAGGGCCGCGTCCAGGGTGGCCGCCGCCTCCAGCAGCCCGTCCACCACGGGCCGCGTCTCCGTCTCCAGGCTGTAGGGGTTGTCCTGGCCGTGGGCGCGGGCATAGACCTGCTGCCGGACCATGGCCAGGAAGGCCTCCGTCGGGCCCACCGGCTCCCCCCCATGCACCCGCTGGGACCAGGCCTCCCCCGGCAGGACCTTCGCGGCCTGGGCGATCTCTTGGAGCAGTTCCGTCGATTCCTGGTCGCCGCCGACAAGGTCCTCCACCCGGCGGCGCAGGCCCCGGGCGCGGCTGCGGCCCTGCACCTCCGCCCCCAAGAGCCAGCGGCGCAGCTCCGCCGTCTCCACCGCCGTCAGGTGCCCGGCGAAGGCGTTGTCCGCGGCGTCGAAGACATGGTGGCCTTCATCGAAGACATAGCGGCTGGGCACATAAGCCTCATCCCCCCCGCCCAGCGCCGCGGTGATCATCACCAGGGCGTGGTTGGCCACGACGATGTCGGCCTTGCGGGCCCGGCGCACCGACTTCTCGATGAAGCATTTCTGGTAGTGCGGGCAGGCGCTGTAGACGCACTCCCCCCGCCGGTCGGCCAGGGTCAGGGTGCGGCCCTTGCCGAGGATGTCCACCAGCCAGCCCGGGAAGTCGCCGCCCTGCATGTCCCCGTCCCTTGTGGCGGCGGCCCAGCGGGCCATCAGGCCGATGGCGGTCATGAAGGCCGGCTGGGTCTGGGCGATGTTCGCCGCCTCCTCTAGGTTCAGCAGGCACAGGTAATTCTCCCGCCCCTTGCGGATCACCACCTTGCGGTTCTTCACCTGGGGGTCGGGGTGCAGCCGGTCCAGCTCCTTGTCGATCTGGTGCTGGAGCTGGCGGGTATAGGTGCTGATCCAGACGGGGCCCTTGTTCTTCTCCGCCCAGACCGTGGCGGGGGCCAGGTAGCCCAGGGTCTTGCCCACGCCCGTGCCCGCCTCCGCCAGCACCAGGTTGGGGCTGCCGGGTACGTCGCGGGGGGTGAAGGCGGTGCTGACGGCGCTGGCATAGTCCGCCTGCTGGGGCCGCGGCTCCGCGTCGCGGCCCTGGCCCACCATCTCAGCGAGGCGCCGCCGGGCCTCCGTGGGTTCCACGGGCAAATGGCCGGGGGGCGGCTCCGGCGCCTCCGCCTGCCATTCCTTCAGCCCGTTCCAGACCATCAGGGCCCGGCGCGCCTTCTCGGCGGACCCCGGCCCGGCCGGCGCGCCCAGGGCCGCCAGCACGAACCGCGCCCAGGGCCAGCCCGCCTGCCCCATGGCCCAGGCGATGCCCACGGGGTCACTGCGTTCCTCCCGCCCCTTGGGCCGGTCCTGGTCGCCCACCTCCCCCAGCAATATCCGGGCGGCGTTGACCAGGGTCAGGCATTCCCCCTCTGGGTCGCGGGGCGGGGGCAGGCCCAGCGCCTCCGCCAGGCCCTTCGGCGTGGGCAGGCAGAACCTGGCGGGGCGGACGAAGGCGAACAGCTCCAGCAGGTCGAACGCCTCCGGCACCCGGTCCAGCCCCAGCCGGCGGGACACCGCCCTGCCATGGACCAGCAGCACCGGCCCCTGGCGCAGCTTCCACCCGCTCTCGTCCTTGGGGATGAACTCCACCTCCCCGTCGGGGGACAGCCACGTGACTCCCTTCGCCCCCACCACGATGGCGGGGGCGTCCGGCAGCATCAGGCCGCGGGAAGGCGGCGCCGCGAAGGGGGCGGGGGGGCCTCTCATGGCGGCGGAGTATAGGGGCGACTCGGAGGGGCAGCCATCAACAAAGCGGGAACGGAGGATGAATCTCTGTGGAATACTTCGGCGCGACTCGGGGCGACTCGGGCGCGCCCCACAGGCTTAGCACGGACCCCCGCCGATCCGCACCAACCGCATGCCCATCCCCTGCAACAGCGCCGGCCAGTCCGGGCCGGAGAGGAAGGCCAGCTCGCGCACCCGGGCCGCGGCGATGGCGTCGGGCGGGTCGGTGGGGCCCTCCGCCCGGCCGGGGTGCACCATCATCAAGGTGCCGGGCACGGCGCCGGCCAGCAGGGCGGCGAAGGGCGGATCTCCTCGGAAGCCGTAGATGCCGGTGAAGGCGGGGTTGGTGGGGATGCCCAGCCTGGTCGCCTGCCGCGAGAGGCCGCGGGACAGGGACCCGATGAACAGGGCCTTGGGCACGGCCACCCCACGGCGCAGGACCCGGGCGGGGACCTCCGTGCAGTCGCGCAAGCCCACGCTGCCGGCGGGATAGCGGTGGGACAGCTCGGCCAGCACCTGGGCACGGATGCCGGGCAGCACATGCACATGCTGGTGCCCGTCCACGAAGTCCGGCGGGCGGCCCAGCGCGTCCTCGAAGGCGTCCAGTTGCCGGCGCAGCTCGGCCCGCACCTCCACCGTGTCCAAGCGCCCGCGCAAGGCGTCGTGCAGCAGGGTGCCCAGGGCGGGGAAGCGGCCGGCGGGGGCGAACAGCGGCATGGTGCCCAGGGGCGCCAGCTCCGTCAGGGTGAAGTGCAGGCCGATATCGGCCTTGCCGGCGAAGGGGCGCAGGTCAGGCGCATGGTCCCGCCAGAAGCGGCTGGCCGTCATCACCGACGTGCCGGTGATCCGCCCGGCGGCCAGCAGGTCCAGGATGGCGGCGCTGATGCCGGGGGACAGGGCATAGTCGTCGGCGTTGACGCTGACGGGGACCACCCTCAGCTCCCGCCCTGCACGGCGGCGGTCTTGCCCGGGTCCGGCGGGTTGCCGGCCACCAGGGCGCCGCGGTGTTCCAGCACCCGCGGGTGGGTCTCCGCCCCGCTGGGCAGGGGGCGGCCGGGGTCCAGGACCCAGGCGGCGATGTCGTCCCGCACCACGCCCGCATGCAGGTCGCGCAGCAGCATGTGGAAGCCCTTGGGGTAGATGGCCGCCTGCACCCTGTCCTTGGGCAGCCTGGACAGGGCGATGCCCACGGGCAGGCGGGGGATCAGTTCCTCATGCTCCCCATACAGCACCAGGGCGGGGCCGGGGAGCTTGCCGACGGAGCCCAGCGCCTGGTCCATCAGGGTGGTCAGGCCGGCCACCGCGTCCACGCGGGAGGCCTTGATCACCAGCGGGTCGCGGCCCAGGGCGCGCAGCATCTCGATGTTGTCGGAGGCACGGATCTTCAGGCCCTTGGGCGGCGTCAGCTCGTACCAGGGCACGGTCCAGCTCGCCACGGCCAGGGCCCAGCGCTGGTAGAAGGGCATGGTGTCCCGCGACCAGACCGCCGGGGCCGACAGGATGGCGCCGGACACGCCCACGGGCAGGTTGCCCTGCTCCGCCAGGGTGGTCAGCACCACGGCGGCGCCCATGCTTTCCCCGAGGAGGAACAGGGGCACGCCGGGGTGGCGGGCGCGGACGGCCTGGGCGGCGCCCAACAGGTCCGCCTGCATGGTGTCCACCCCCGCCCAGATGCCGGGCCGGGGCCCGCGGCCGAAGCCGCGCTGGTCATAGGCATAGGTGGCGATGCCCTGGGCGGCCCAGTCCTTGGCCGGGGCGGCGAAGGCGTTGGAATAGTCGTTGAAGCCGTGCAGGGCCAGGATCACGGCCTTGGGCGCCCCACCCTCCGGCAGCCACGCCTTCAGCGGCAGGCGCACCCCGTCCGCGGCCACATATTCCGTGGCGGCCGGGTCGATGGCCGGTTCCGCCACCCGGGTGCCCATGGGCTGGCGCGTGGGCGCGCAGGAGGAGAGGAGGAGCACCAGCAACGCCACCAGCAGGGCCGGCGGCGGGAACAGGCGGAAGGAATGGGTCTCAGCGGTACTCATCGTCCGGCGCAGCCCCGGCCGGACGCGGCGCGCGGGTCAACTGGAGGAACAGGTCCTCCAGGTCGGACTCCACGGTGCTGATGTCCTGCACCCCCAGCCCGGCGGCGGCGATGGCCGCCAGGATCTCCCCCACCTTGGCGCGGGAGGGCTGGTAGCTGACCACCAGCTTGCGCGGGGCCGGCAGGGTGGCCTTGAAGGGGGACAGGGCCGCCGGCACCGCGTCCAGGTCGCGGTCCAGGGTGACCACCAGTTCCTTGCTGTCGAGGGTACGCAGCAGGTTTTCCGTCGCGTCGCACGCCACCACCTGACCATGGTTGACGATCGCGATGGTATCGCAGAGTTCCTGCGCTTCCTCGAGATAATGCGTGGTGAGTACCACCGTTGTCCCGGCCTTGTTCAGGTCACGGACATGGGCCCACAGCATCTGGCGCAGTTCCACGTCCACGCCCGCCGTCGGCTCGTCCAGCACCAGCACGGGCGGGGCGTGCACCATGGCCTTGGCCACCATCAGCCGCCGGCGCATGCCGCCCGACAGGGTGCGGGCATAGGCGTTGGCCTTGTCCTTCAGCCCCACCGCCTCCAGCAGCCGTTCCGTCTGCCGCTCCGCCTTCGGCACGCCATAGAGGCCGGCCTGCAGGTCCAGCAGTTCCCGCGGGGTGAAGAAGGGGTCCAGGTTCAGTTCCTGCGGCACCACGCCGATGGCGGCGCGGGCGGACCGCGGCGCCTGGTCGATGTCGATGCCCCAGATCCTGGCCGTGCCGCTGGTCTTGTTCACCAGCCCGGCCAGGATGTTGATGAAGGTGCTCTTCCCCGCCCCGTTGGGCCCCAGCAGGCCATAGAGGGAGCCACGGGGGATGGCGAGGGAGATGCCCTTCAGCGCTTCCTTCGCCGGGGCCTTGCCGCTGGCCTTGTAGGTCTTGCGCAGGTCGCGCACCTCGACCGCGGCGTCCGGCACGGTGAAGGCCTTGACGGCGGTCGCGGGGGTCAGGGCGTCGGGCATGGTCGCGCATCCTGGGACGGGAGGCGACACGGGTTAGCACCCGTGTGCAGAAGAATCAATGTCGGGCCGGGCGGGGCAGCGATGTTCGGCAGCTTTCGCGTTCCTCACGTGCCGGCGCAGGCTGCGCCAGCTTGGCATCCGCGGCTTTGCGGCAGTTGATCCCCGGCCACTTGCCGCTATGATGCGCCGCAGCCGGGACATGCCCGGGATCAGGATACGGACACAGGGGCCAGGGACCATGCAGCCGGTCGAGACCATCTTCGTGGATGACGCCACCGTCGGGTGCGACGGCGGCGGCGGCGCCCTGGGCCACCCGCTGGTCTATCTGTCGCTGGAAGGCAAGGGCCAGGTGGACTGCCCCTATTGCGGCCGCCGCTTCATCCAGACCGAGGACGGCAAGCGCCACAGCCACGGGCATTGAGGGGGTGTAGGTCGGATTAGCGGCCGCGAGGCCGCGTGATCCGACGGTCCCCTGCACCGGTGCTTTGCCGTCGGATTACGCTTCGCTAATCCGACCTACGAAAAGCGCCTACAACGATGTCCGCAGGCTGAACAGCTCGGGGAAGAAGGTCAGGTCCAGGGCCTTCGAGAGGTAGGACACCCCACCCGTCCCGCCGGTGCCCTGCTTGAAGCCGATCACCCGTTCCACCGTCTTCATGTGGCTGAAGCGCCAGGTCTGGAAGCGCTGCTCCAGGTCCACCAGCTTCTCCGCCAACTCGTACAAGTCCCAGTGGGCGGCGGTGTCGCGGTAGACGGCGAGCCAGGCGGCCTCCACCTCCGGGGATGCCCGGTAGGGCTCCCGCCAGTCCCGGTCCAGCCGGTCGGCGGGGATGTCGAAGCCGCGGCGGGCCAGCAGGCGCAAGGCCTCGTCATAGAGGGACGGCTCCGCCAGGGCCTGTTCCAGCGCCGCATGGGCGGTAGGGTCGCCCCGGTGCACGGCCATCATGCCGGCGTTCTTGTTGCCCAGCACATATTCCAGCAGCCGGTACTGCCAGGACTGGAAGCCGCTGCTCTGCCCCAGATAGGGCCGGAACCGGGTGTAGTCGGCGGGCGTCAGGGTGGACAGCACGTCCCAGCTCTGGATCAGTTGGGCCTGGATGCGGGCCACCCGGGCGATCATCTTGAAGGCGGGGCCCAGCTCATCCTTGCGCACCTGCTCCCGCGCCGCCCGCAGCTCATGCAGGGACAGCTTCATCCACAGCTCGGACGCTTGGTGGATGACGATGAACAGCAGCTCGTCATGCTCGTCCGAGCGCGGGTGCTGGCTGGCCAGCAGCGTGTCCAGGCCAAGATAGGCGCCATAGGACAAGTCCGGGCGCTCATGCACGCCCTCCCCCTCCAGGTCCACGGCATAACGGCGGCGGTTGGTCTCTGTGCTCATGGCGCCCTGTATGGCATGGGCGGCGGGGGAGGTGAAGGGTCAGGCGGCATCCACCACCTTGAGTTCCACATGCAGCCCTGCCGCGACCGCCATGTTCACCAGCGTGTCCAGGCCGAACAGGCCGATCTTTCCCCGCGACAGGTCGGAGATGCGGGGCTGGGTCACGCCAAGCCGCTTCGCCGCCTCCGCCTGGGTCCAGCCCTGTTTGCGGATGTGCTGGTCGAGGGCCATCATCAGGGAACTGCGGAGGCGCATGTTCTCCGCCTCCGCCGCCGTGTCCTCGATAGCGTCCCAGACGCTGGTGAAGCGCTGTTCGTCGGTCATCGTGCTTTCTCCCGCGCCAAGTCCCGGTAACGCTGTGCCGCAAGGTCCAGGTCGGGCCCGCTGGTCTTCGCCGTCTTTTTCTGGAAACAGTGGAGCACGTAGATAGCGTCGGCGAACTTGGCGACATAGATCACCCGGAACGCGCCCAAGCCGTCCCGCACCCGGATTTCCTGCACGCCAGGGCCGATGCCCTGCATCGGCTTCCAGTCCGTCGGTTCCAAACCGCTCTGCACCCGGCCCAGCTGGTACCCGGCTTCCCGCCGGACCGGTTCGGGGAAGTCCCGTAGGTCCTGCAACGAGGTTCCACGGAAGATAATGGGCTTGGGCGATACCATGCAGCCAGCATACAAAACTTTGTATGGGCGCTCAAGATAGGGCTGGGCTACCCCAACAACCGCGCCAGCACGGCGTTCAGCCGTTCGCGCCCGTCCGTCGTGACGCGCAGGGTGGTGCCGTCGGATTCCAGCATGCCGTGGCGGGCCAGGCCGTCCAGGCGGGCGGGGTCGATCCAGGCTTGCAGGGGCTGACCGGTCTCCTGCTCCACCCGGGCCAGCGGCACGCCCTCGCGCAGGCGCAGGCCCATCATCAGCATCTCGGTCAGGCGGTCGGCAGGGGCCACCGGTTCGACGGCGTGGCTGCCGGTGCCGTGCGCCTCCACCCGCTCCAGCCAGACTTCCGGCGCGCGGTGGGTGCGGGTGGCGAGCTTGTTCCCGTCCAGGGTCAGCCTGCCATGGGCGCCGGGGCCGATGCCCACATAGTCGCCATAGCGCCAGTAGGTCAGGTTGTGGCGGCTTTCCTCCCCCGGCCGGGCGTGGTTGGACACCTCATAGGCGGGCAGGCCGGCGCCCTCCAGCAGCTCTTGCGTGGCGGCATAGAGGTCGCCCTGGGTCTCCTCGTCCGGCAGGACCAGCTCGCCGCGGCTGTGCAGGGTGTGGAACTGGGTGCCCTCCTCGATGGTCAACTGATAGAGCGACAGGTGGCCCACTGTCTCATCCAGGGCGCGGCGCAGCTCCGCCTGCCAGGCGGGGACGGTCTGGCCGGGGCGGGCATAGATCAGGTCGAAGCTGTAGCGGGGGAAGATGTCCCGCGCCAGACGGATGGCCCCCAGGGCCTCGTCCGCCGAGTGGCGCCGGCCCAACGCCCTCAGGTCAGCCTCGTTGAGCGCCTGGATGCCGAGGGAGACGCGGTTCACCCCGGCGGCGCGGAAGCCGCGGAACCGGTCCGCCTCCACGCTGGTGGGGTTGGCCTCCAGCGTCACCTCCGTGCCCGCGGGCAGGCCCCACCGCTCATCCGCCCGCCGCAGCACAGCCTCCACCGTCTCTGGCAGCATCAGCGACGGGGTGCCGCCGCCGAAGAAGACGCTGGTCAGGGTGCGGCCCGGGGTCAGGTCGGCGAAATGGTCCAGCTCCCGCACCAGCGCGTCCCGCCACCGGGCATGGTCCACCCGGTCCCGGACGTGGGAGTTGAAGTCGCAATACGGGCACTTGGACGCGCAGAACGGCCAGTGGACGTAGAGGGCGAAGCCGGGGGCTCCGGCATTTTCAACACGGACAGGCACGGACAATCCACGGACGGACACGGACAGGGGTCACAGCAGAACCCGGCGGACGGCGACACGCGGCACGCCGAAATTCAGGATCAGGCCAACCCGCAATCCGCTGGCCTTCAGATAATTCACGACTTGGTGAACATGGGCATCGTTGATCGCCTCGGCCACCTTCAATTCGACAATCACCTGCCGCTCTACCAGGAGGTCGGCGAAGTATGTGCCGATCGGCTCACCCTTGTAGCGGACCTGGAAAGGCACTTCCTCCTGCACGGCCAAGCGGCGGAGCCGCAGTTCCTTCAGCAATGCCCGTTTGTAAAGGTTTTCCAAGAAGCCGGCACCGAGGTGATGCGATACGTCGAAGGCCGCCCCAAGGATGGCTTCCGTGATGGCCTCCATCCCCTCATCCAGCTTTCCCGCCATTGTCCGTGACCGTCCGTGGCATGTCCGTGTCGTCCGTGTAGAATAAAATCACGCCTGACAAGAATATGCACCGGCTTCTTTCACCTCACCCGAAGCACCGCGCCACCAACTGGCGGAACGCGTCCGCCCGGTGGCTGATGGCGTGTTTCTGGTCGGGGTCCAGCTCGGCATAGGTGGTCGTGCCGTGGCCGTCGGGGATGAAGATGGGGTCGTAGCCGAAGCCCTTGCTGCCGCGGGGCGGGAAGGTCAGGGTGCCGTGGGCTTGGCCCTCCACCGCCTCCACATGGCCGTCGGGCCAGGCCAGGGCCAGGGCGCAGACGAAATGGGCCCGGTCGCCCTTGCGGTCGGGGGCGAGGGCCAGCTCCCGCCGCACCTTCTCCATGGCCAGGGCGAAGTCCTTCTCCGGCCCGGCCCAGCGGGCGGAATAGATGCCGGGAGCCCCGTCCAGCGCGTCCACCGCCAGCCCGCTGTCATCCGCCAGGGCGGGCAGGCCCGAGGCCTTGGCCGCTGCCAGGGCTTTCAGGGCGGCGTTGCCGATGAAGGTCTTTTCCGTCTCCTCCGGCTCCGGCAGGCCCAGCTCCCCGGCGGAGGGGAAGTTGGCGACATAGCGGCCCAGTAGGGCGGCGATTTCCCGCACCTTGCCCTTGTTGTGGCTGGCGATGACCAGGGTGTCGCCCGCGAAGCGACGCGGAGCAACAGTTTCGGTTGAGCGACGCGCCGTCTCCGTCATGCTCGGTCCCCCGTCACAGGCCCAGGGCGCGCTTCTGCAGCTCTCCCAACTCCCCGATGCCCTTGCGGGCCAGGGAGAGGAGCGCCATGAACTCCGCCTCCTGGAAGGGGGTCTTCTCGGCGGTGCCCTGGATCTCCACGATGCCGCCGCGGCCCGTCAGCACGAAGTTGGCGTCGGCCTGGGCGGTGCTGTCCTCCGCATAGTCCAGGTCCAGCACGGGCGTGCCCTGGTACAGGCCGCAGGAAATGGCGGCCACGCTGTCGGTCAGGGGCATGGTCTTCACCAGGCCGATGCGCATCAGGTGCTGGAAGGCCAGGTGCAGGGCCACGTAGCTGCCGGTGATGGCGGCGGTGCGGGTGCCGCCGTCGGCCTGGATCACGTCGCAGTCCACCTTCACCTGCACCTCGCCCATGGCGCGCATGTCGGTGACGGCGCGCAGGGAGCGGCCGATCAGGCGCTGGATCTCCTGCGTCCGGCCGGACTGCTTGCCCTTCGCCGCCTCCCGGTCCATGCGGCTTTCGGTGGAGCGGGGCAGCATGCCGTATTCCGCCGTCACCCAGCCTTCGCCCTTGCCGCGCAGGAAGGGCGGCACCCGGTCCTCCACGCTGGCGGTGCAGAGCACATGCGTGTCCCCGAACCGCACGAGGCAGGAGCCCTCGGCATACTTGTTGACGTCCACCTCCAGGCTGACGGGGCGGAGCTGGTCGGGCGCGCGGCCGGAGGGGCGGGTCATGGTCGGTCTCTTTCGCAATGGTGGCCCTTTGGTAGACCGGCGGGGGCGGGAGGTCCAGTGCCGTGGAACCGCGTGCAGCGCTGGCCGCTTCCTTTCGACGTGCAATTGCATCATCATGCATGTGAACGGAAGGGAAGCCGCATGCCACGTCGACGCGAAGCAGCGAACGCCGACCTGGAGGAAGATTTGGCCCTGAACGCGATTGCCGATGCACGCCAGGGCGATCCCGAGGTCGAAGTGCCGATGGACCCGATAACCGGGGAGCCTGACTGGACCGCGTTCGATGCGTTCACGGACGAGGACATCCGGAAAGCCCGGGAAGCGGACCCGGATGCGGCACCCTTCCTCGACGCCAAATGGTTCAAGCGTGCACGTGTTGTCCCGCCACATTGATTCCCGCCCCCCTGGCGACTAGTGTCATTGTCCAGGTTGGGCAACACGGAGACTGCCGGCGGCGATGATCAGTGAGCTGAACCAGCGGTCGCGGGAGATTTTCCGCCAGATCGTCGAGGCTTATGTGCAGACGGGGGAGCCGGTGGGCTCGCGCACCTTGTCGCGCCGGCTTTCTGTCCAGCTCTCCCCCGCCACCATCCGCAACGTCATGGCCGACCTGGAGGAGCTGGGGCTGCTGATGGCGCCGCATACCTCTGCCGGCCGGGTGCCGACGGAGGCGGGGCTGCGCCTGTTCGTCAACGGGTTGCTGCAGGTGGGCGACCTGACCGACCGGGAGCGGGAGGACATCGAGGCGTCCTGCGCCACCCGCGGCCGCTCCCTGCCGGAGGTGCTGGAGGAGGCGACGAACCTGCTGTCCGGCCTGTCCTCCTGCGCCGGGCTGGTGGTGGCGCCCAAGACGGACCGGCCCCTGAAGCATATCGAGTTCGTCAGCCTGTCCCCCGGACGCGCCCTGGTGGTGATGGTGACGGAGGATGGCCTGGTGGAGAACCGGGTGGTGGACGTGGCCCAGGGCCTGCCGCCGTCCGCCCTGCGCATGGCGAGCAACTATCTGAACGCCAAGGTGGTGGGGAAGACGCTTGCCGAGGCCCGCGCCATCATCCAGCGGGAGATGGAGGAGCAGAAGACCCAGCTGGACGCCCTGACCCAGAAGGTGGTGGAGACGGGCCTTGCCACCTGGTCCGGCACCCGGGGCACGGCGGGGTACCTGATCGTGCGCGGCCAGGCCAAGCTGCTGGAGGACGTGACCGCCATCTCCGACCTGGAGCGCATCCGCACCCTGTTCGAGGCGCTGGAGACGCGGGAGCACATGGTCCGCCTGCTGGACGCCACCGGACGGGGCGAGGGGGTGCAGATCTTCATCGGGGCGGAGAACGAGATGTTCCGCCACGCCGGCTGCTCCATGATCGTCAGCCCCTATGGCAACGGCCGGGACCAGGTGGTGGGCGCCATCGGCGTGATCGGCCCCACCCGCATCAACTATGCCCGCATCATCCCCATGGTGGATTACACGGCCAAGGTGATCGGGCGGCTGATGGGGTGAGGCGCGGCCCGAAATCGCGGGGGGCGCCGCAAAACTCCTCTCGACCTTTCCGGCCGACATCCTTATCTGCATGGGCTCACGGGTGGCGCGTCGCTTGTCCCTGGAGGGCGCGCCGCCCCCGCGTCACGACCCGTTGAGCGAGACACCGATGACCGACGAGACGACGTCCCACGACACCCCGGCCGACGAAGCCCCCCAGGCCACCGCCGAGGCGCATGCCACCGCCAATGGCGGCAGCGATGAGCGGGTGGCGAAGCTGGAGGCGGAGGTGGGGTCCCTGAAGGACCAGCTGCTGCGCGCCCTGGCCGAGGCGGAGAACATCCGCCGCCGGGCGGAGCGGGAGCGGGAGGACACCGCCAAGTACGCCGTGTCCAAGTTCGCCAAGGAACTGCTGGCCGTGGCCGACAACCTCCGCCGTGCCGTGGAGGCCGTGCCCGCCGAGACCCGGGAGGCCGACCAGGCCGTCAACAACCTGCTGACCGGCGTCGAGGCCACGGAGCGCCAGCTCCTCGCCGCCTTCGACCGCGGCGGCATCCAGAAGATGGAAGCCCTGGACAAGCCCGCCGACCCCAACTTCCACCAGATCATGGCGGAGATCGAGGGCACGGGTAAGGCCCCCGGCACCGTGGTCCAGGTCTACCAGCCCGGCTACACCATCCACGGTCGCCTGCTGCGCGAGGCCATGGTCGTCGTCGCCAAGGGCGGCGAGGCGCCGAAGGTCGACACGTCAGCCTGACCCTGCTTCGGGTACGGGAACGAAGAAGGGCCGCCCGGCGTCGGGCGGCCCTTCAGTTTTTTGGGAATGGGGCCCGCGTGAGCCAAGCCCGCGGATGCGGGCGCCCGGCGCCTGAGGGGGCCGTTGATCGGTCACGATCAGCGGCCACGGGCATCAAGCCGCCCGGATGCGGGTGATGATGCCGTCCGTCTCCCGCCGCAGCCGGTCCACGTCGATGGCGAGCTGGGTGGCGGCGGACAGGACCTGGGCGGCGGCGGCCCCGGCATGGGTGGCCGCCTGGCTGACCCCGGCGATGTTGCTGGAGACCTCCGCTGTGCCGTGGGCGGCCTCTGCCACGTTGCGGCCGATCTCGCTGGTGGCGGCGGCCTGCTGCTGTACCCCGGCGGCCACGTTGTTGGCGATCTCGCTGACCCGGCCGATGGTGCGGCCGATGGATTGGATGGCACCCACGGCCCCTTCCGTCTGGGCCTGGATATCGGCGATTTGCACGGAGATTTCCTCCGTCGCCCGGGCGGTCTGGTTGGCCAGGCTCTTCACCTCGTTCGCCACAACGGCGAAACCCTTGCCCGCCTCCCCGGCCCTGGCCGCCTCGATGGTGGCGTTGAGGGCGAGCAGGTTGGTCTGGCCGGCGATGCTCTGGATCAGCTCCACCACCGTGCCGATGCGCTGGGCCGCCACGGCCAGGCCCGCCACCGCCTCGTTGGTGCGGGTGGCGTCCACCACCGCTTCCTGCGTGATGGCGGAGGATTCGGAGACCTGGCGGGCGATCTCCTGGATGGAGGCGGAAAGCTGGTCCGCCGCCGCGGCCACCGACTGGACATTGGCGGTGGCTTGGCCCGCCGCCACGGCCACGGTGCCGGACTGGCGCCCCGCCTGGCCGGCGGTGCTGCTCATCGACTCCGCGCTGGCCTTCAACTGGCCGGCGGCGGCGGAGACGGCACCCACCACCCCCTGGATGCTGCCTTCCAGCTCGTCCGCCAGCCGCAGGGCGGTGGCGACCCGTTCCCGTTCGGCCTGGCCGGACAGGCTGGCCTGCTCCGCCTCCAGCGCCGCCTTGCGCAGGGCGTTGTCCCGGAACACCTGCACCGCGGCGGCCATGTGGCCCAGCTCGTCCCGCCGGCCGACACCGGGGATGGCCAGGTCGGTGCGGCCGCCCGCCAGCAGGTCCATGGCATCGGTCATGCGGACCACGGGCGTGGTGACGCCCCGGTGCACCAGGAAGCCCAGGCCCACCGCCAGCCCCACCATGGCCAGGATGCCGCCCCAGAGGGCAGCGATGGCCGTGCTGTCCGCCGCCTCATGCTGGGCGGAGCGCTGGGCCAGCAGCTCCCGCTCCGCCTTCTCCATCTCCGCCATGCGGGCGCGGAACTGGTCCATCAAGGCCTTGCCGGCACCGCTGCCCGCCAGGGCACGGGCCTCCTCCAACCGGCCGTCCCGGGCCAGGGCCACTTCCTGCTCCGCCACCTCGGCCCGCCAGCGCAGGGCCAGGGTCCGGGCATCGTCCAGGCGGGCCTGCTGGGCCGGGTTGTCCCGGGTCAGCGTCTTGGCCGCGGCCCAGGACCGCTCGAACGCCGCCTGCCCTTCCGCGAAGGGGCCCAGGAAGGCCGTGTCGGCGGACACCAGGTAACCGCGCACCCCCGTTTCCTGGTTGACCATGGCGTTCACCACGCCCTCTGCCTGGCCCAGCACCTCATAGCTATGTTGGGACCAGTCGGTCGCGTCGTCGATGCGCATGAGCTGCGCCTGGATCACCAATCCCATCAGCAGCACGGCCGTGGCGAGGACGGTGAAGCAGGTGATGATCTTGTTGGTGATGCGAAGATTAAGAAACCAATTCATTCGCCCCTCCTAAAGACTTATGCGAATTTTCGCTGCTTCAGGAGAGGTCTGTTTATTTTGCAGCGCGGCGAGCCTATCCCAAAGGATAGGATTTTAATTGCATTTCCATGACAGGCATCGTAGCGACCTTAAGTAGATGCCTTTGGACGGCGCAGATGCCAACCGGTTGTCTGTCTTGTCGAAATGGTTCTTGGCCGCCCGCAAGTCCCGATCCGGCAGTATCGGGAATATCCCCAGGTCGCCGGCCGGGTTTTCCGTCGGAGATGAAGCGTCCGTGAAAAGGATAGGCAATTCCAGTTAACCAGAAGTTCACCATACCGGAACGCACCACGACCCAATCCATCGGGCATATGCACGGCACCTGATGAACGGCCCGGCGGCTACCGACGAAGCCAGGGTGGCGACGGGAAGGCCCACACGTCCGGCCCGGCTTTTACCGCACCCGACCCGGCAGCCACGCGCCTTCCGCTTCCCAGGCGGAAACCGGCAGGCGCATGGCTGACACGGTCAGTCATTCCGTAGAAGCGGGGCCGCCGGCTGGCCCAGGGCCCGCCATGTGCCGATGAAGCCCAGGGTCAGGGTGATGGCGGTGCAGAGCAGGGCGGTGCCGATGACGGCCAGCGGCATGAAGTTCCACTCGATGTCCATCACCTGGGTCAGCACGGCCCAGGCGGTCAGCGTGCCCAGCGCCCCGGCCACGGCGGCCGTGATCAGGCCCAGCAGGCCGTATTCCAGCAGGAAGGCGCGCAGCACCGTGCCCCTTGTGGCGCCCAGCACCTTCAGCACCACGCTGTCATAGACCCGGCGCTTGTGCCCGGCGGCGATGGCGCCGGCCAGCACCAGCGTGCCCGCCAGCAGGGTGACGGCGGCCGTCACCCGCACGGCCATGCCGATGTTGGTGATGATGGAATTCACCGTGTCCAGCGCGTCCTTCACCCGCACCATGGTGATGTTGGCGTATTTGCTGGCCACGGCCCGCTGCACCACCGGTTCCGCCTCTGCCGTCGTGTGCAGGGTGGCGACGAAGGTCTGGGGCGCGGCTTCCAGCGTGCCGGGGGCGAAGACGATGGTGTAGTTGATGCCCACATTGCGGAAATCCAGGTCGCGGACCACCGCCACCTCCGCCTCGATGTCGCGGCCCAGGATGTTCACGGTCAGGGTGGCGCCCGGGCCGATGCCGAAGGCGTCCGCCACGTCCTTGTAGATGGCCAGCTTGGGCGGGCCCTGGTAGTCCTTGGGCCACCAGGCGCCCGCGGTCACCACGTCGCCCTCCGGCGCCTCCGCCTGGTAGGTGATGCCGCGGTCGCCGTTCAGCACCCAGGCGTGTTCCCGGTTCACCAGCGCCTTTTCCGCCTCTGTCCCGTTCACGGCGGTGATGCGGCCGCGCAGGTTGGGGACCATGTCCAGCCGGTCGGTGCCGGGCACGCCCAGGACGGTGGCGCGGAAGTCCTCCACCTGGTCCTGCTGGATGTCCACGAAGAAGAAGGCCGGCGCGTCCTTGGGGATGGTGTCCTGCACCTCCCGCCGGAAGTTGCCCTCGATCAGGGAGATGGCGACCAGCACCGTCAGCCCCAGGCCCAGGGACAGCACCACCGCCCCGGTGGGGTTGCCCGGCCGGTGGATGTTGGCCAGCGCCAGGCGCAGCACCGGCTGCCGCGGCCGGCCCAGCCTGGCCGCCCCCTTGGTCACCGCCCAGCCCGCCAGCCAGAAGGCGCCCAAGGTGGCCAGGCTGCCGGCCACGAACACGGCGGCGAAGCCCTTCTCCTCCGCCGTCGCCACGGCCAGGCCCGCCAGGCCCAGACCGGACAGCACCATCAGCGCCAAGTAGCCCGGCCGCAGCCGGGTGCGCGCCGGGGCCACGGCATCGCGGAACAAGGCCGCCGCCGGCACCTCCCGCGCCCGGGCCAGGGGCCAGAGGGAGAAGGCGAGCGCGGTCAGCAGGCCGAAGCCGGCGGCGACGGCCAAGCCGCCGGGATAGACGCCGATCCGCGCCGTGATGGGCAGCAGGTCCGCCAGCACCCGGCCGGCGGCGATGGGGGCGATGGTGCCGATGACCAGCCCGATGGCGATGCCCACGGCGGCCAGGGCCAGGATCTGCGCTAGGTATGCCTCGAACACCAGCCCGCCGCGGGCGCCGACGCATTTCAGGGTGGCGATGGTGGCGGTCTTGCCGTCCAGGTAGCTGCGCACGGCGTTGCCCACGCCCACCCCGCCCACCAGCAGGGCGGTCAGCCCCACCAGGGTCAGGAACAGGGTCAGCCGGTCCACGAAGCGGGCAAGCTGGGGGGCGGCGTCGGTATAGTCGCGGATGCGCCAGCCGGCGTTGGGGTGGTCGGCCTTCAGCCCTTCGCGGAAGGCCTTCACGTCGCTGCCGGGCGGCAGCTTCAGCAGGTAGGACCAGGTGACCAGGCTGCCGGGCTGCACCAGCCCGCTTTCCCGCAGGGCCCCGTCCGCCACCATCATGCGGGGGCCCAAATTGAAGCTGCCGGACCCGGCCTTGTCCGGTTCCCGCCCGATGATGCCGCGCACCTGCACGGTCATGTCGCCGACCTTCAGGCTGGCGCCCTCGCCGATCTCCAGCCGGTCGGCCAGGGTCTGCTCCACCACGGCACCCCAGGTGCCGTCCTTCTTGGCCAGGACCGACTGGATGTCCACGGGGCCGCTGGTCAAGGTGAACTGGCCGTAGAGCGGGTAGCCCGGCCCCACGCCCTTCAGCTCCACCAGGGCGGCCTTGCCCAGATCGGCGGGGTCCCGGGCCATGGCCCGCATCTCCCCCGATACCACCACCTGTCCCCGCTGCTGCATCCAGCCAAGCTGGTCGGGCGAGGCCTCCCGGTACAGCAGCCGCAGGGCCACGTCGCCGCCCAGGATGGCGCGGCCGTCGCTGCGCAGCGCGTCCAGGATGCCGCCGGAAACGCTCTGCACCGTGGCGATGGCGCCCACGCCCAGGGCCAGGCAGGCCAGGAAGATGCGGAACCCGCTCAACCCGCCACGCAGCTCCCGCCGGGCGATGGTCAGGGCAAGGCGGAGCTGGGCCCAGAAGGGGGAGGGATTGTCAGACGGCAGGGCGAGGAACATGGCGGATCATTCCCCCGCCGCGAGGGAGGCGCGGGGGGCGGCGCGGCCGTCATCCACGATCAACCCGTCCACCAGCCGGACCACCCGGTCGCATTTCTGCGCCAGCCCGGGGTCGTGGGTGATCAGCAGGATGGTGGTGCCCAGCCGGTCGGCCATGCCGAACATCAGCTCGATCACCTTGCGGCCGGTGTCGCCGTCCAGGTTGCCCGTGGGCTCGTCCGCCAGCAGCAGGGCCGGCTCTGGCGCGAAGGCGCGGGCCAGGGCGACGCGCTGCTGCTCGCCCCCCGACAGCTGGCCGGGGTAGTGGGTCAGCCGGTGGCCCAGCCCCACCGCCTCCAGCCCCTTGCGGGCCCGGTCGAAGGCGTCGGGCACGCCGGCGAACTCCAGCGGGATGGCCACGTTCTCCAGCGCCGTCATGGTGGGGATCAGGTGGAAGGCCTGGAAGACGATGCCCACCTCGTCCCGGCGGAAGCGGGCCAGCGCATCCTCGTTCAGGGTGGTCAGCTCCTGCCCCTTGACCTTGACGCTGCCGGAGGTCGGCGGTTGCAGCCCGCCCAGGATCATCATCATCGAAGACTTGCCGGAACCGGACGGCCCCACCACGCCCACCTTCTCCCCCGCCCCCACTTCCAGGCTGATGCCCTTCAGGATGTTGACGGGCCCCGCCTCACTCTCCAGCTTAAGGTGGACGTCCGTCAGGGCGACGACGGTTTGGCTGGTCAGGACAGGCTTGGGCATGACGGATTCCCGGAAGGCGGCAAACTCCACGCGATATGGCCCCACCCGGCGCCAAATCAACCGAACCGGCGCTTTGGCCCTGCTGTTCGCGGGGATATTGGTTCCCCTTGGGGCCCTGGTGCCGGGCGTGGCGCTGGCCCAGGGCGGCAAGCCCCTGAAGATCGTCACGCTGGGGGACAGCCTGTCCGCCGGCTACAAGCTGCCGAAGGAAGCGGCCTTCACCAGCCAGCTCGAGGCGGCGCTGAAGGCCAAGGGCTATGACGTCAGCGTCCCCAACACCGGCGTGTCGGGGGAAACGACCACCGGCGGCCTGGCCCGGCTGGATTGGCTGCTGGCGGACAAGCCGGACCTGATGATCGTGGAGCTGGGCGCCAACGATGGCCTGCGCGGCATCGACCCCAACGTCACCCGTGCCAACCTGGACAAGATCCTGGCCAAGCTGAAGGAGCGCGGCATCCCCGCCGTGCTGGCCGGCATGCTGGCGCCGCGCAACATGGGGTCCGACTACGCCAAGGTGTTCGACGCCCTGTACCCGGAACTGGCGAAGAAATACGATGTGGCCTTCTATCCCTTCTTCCTGGAAGGGGTGGCCATGGACCCCAAGTTGAACCTGGATGACGGCATGCACCCCACGGCGGAGGGGGTGGCGGTGATCGTCAAGGGCATCCTGCCCGTGGTCACCGGGGTTCTGGACAAGATGAAGGCGGGCTGAGGCATGGAGGATTTCCCCGACGACGCCCCGCGCTTCGCCAGCAGCATCGCCGCCGGGGAAAGCTGGTCCGATGCCGCCAAGGACTGCCTGGCCGGGCTGGACCTGGTGCCGGGCGCCAATTTGGGCTTCATCTACGTCACCGACCACTTGGCGGACCAGCTTTCCAGCATCGTCACCCTGTTCCGCGGCGTGACCGGCGTGGACCAGTGGGTAGGCACGGTGGGCCTGGGCGTCTGCGGCACGGGCGAGGAGATCTTTGACGAGCCCGCCGTCGCCGCACTGGTGGGCGCTTTCCCGGAAGGGTCGTTCCGCTTGATCCCGCCCCTGACCGACGGGACGGGGCCGCTGGCGGAGCTGGGCACCTGGCTGGCCCTGCACCCGCCCCTGCTGGGCCTGGTCCATGCCGACCCGCGCAATGCCAAGGTGCCCACCCTGCTGGAGGGGCTGGCGGAGCGCACAGGCGCCTTCCTGGTGGGTGCCGTCACCGCCAGCCGCCGCGACTTCGCCCAGCTTGCCGGACGGGTGGGGGAGAACGCGGTGTCCGGCGTGCTGTTCGCGCAGGAGGTGGAGGTGGCCACGGCCCTCAGCCAGGGCTGCACCCCCATCGGCCCCGTCCGCACGGTGACGGAGGCCGAGGGCAACGTGCTGGTCCAACTGGACGGCCGCCCGGCGTTGGAGGTGTTCAAGGAGGACATCGGCCCGGCCCTGTCCAAGGATTTGCGCCAGGTGGGCGGCACCGTCTTCGCCGCCCTGCCCATCCCGGGGTCCGACACGGGGGACTACCTTGTCCGCAACCTGCTGGCCATCGACCCCGCCAAGGGCTGGATCGCCATCGGGGAAGAGCTGGAGGACGGCGACGGCGTCATGTTCTGCCGCCGCGACCGGGCCACGGCCACTGCCGACCTGGACCGCATGCTGGCAGGCCTGAAGAAGCGCCTGCGCGGGCGCGTACCCAAGGCAGGCATCTACGTCTCCTGCGTCGCCCGCGGCCCCAGCTTGTTCGGGGAGGACAGCCAGGAGCTGAAGGCCATCGAGTCGGCCCTGGGCCATTTCCCCCTGGCCGGCCTGTTCGCCGGCGGGGAGATTTCCAACACAAGGCTGTACGGGTATACCGGGGTGCTGACCCTGTTCCTGTGACCCTTCCCGATATCCCTGAGGTTCGACCCATGGAGATGCGCCCCCTCGGCCGCACCGGCCTGACCGTCACCGCCTGCTGCCTGGGCACCATGACCTGGGGCGTGCAGAACACGGAAGGTGAGGGCCATGCCCAGATGGACCTGGCCTTCGACCGCGGCGTCACCTTCTGGGACACGGCGGAGATGTACGCCATCCCGCCCACGGCCGAGAGCTATGGAAGGACGGAGGAGATCATCGGGTCCTGGTTCGCCAGCCGCGGCCGGCGGGACCGGGTGGTGCTGGCCAGCAAGGTGATCGGCCGGGCCAATGGCAGCTTCCCCTGGGTGCGGGGCGGCGGGGCCAAGCTGGACCGGGCCAACATCACCCAGGCGCTTGAGGACAGCCTGCGCCGGCTGCGCACGGACTACATCGACCTGTACCAGCTGCACTGGCCGGACCGGCGGACCAACCGCTTCGGCGGGCGCGGGGCAGACTTCCGCCCGACGGCGGACGAGGTGCCGGTGGAGGAGACGCTGGCCGTCCTGGCCGACCTGGTGAAGGCGGGCAAGGTCCGGCATGTGGGCCTGTCCAACGAGACGCCCTGGGGCGTGATGGCCTTCGTGCGCGCCGCGGAGAACCTGGGTCTGCCACGGGTGGTGACCATCCAGAACGCCTACAACTTGCTGAACCGCACCTTCGAGGACGCGCTGGCGGAGGTGGCGGTGCGGGAGGATGTGGGCCTGCTGGCCTATGCCCCGCTGGCGGCGGGCACCCTGACCGGCAAGTACCTGGGCGGGGCCATGCCCGAAGGTTCCCGCCGGTCCATCGACTTCCGCAAGTCCCGCTACGCCACCCCGCGGGCGGACGCGGCCACGAAGGCCTATGTGGACATCGCCCGGCGGCACGGGCTGGACCCGGCCCAGATGGCCATCGCGTTCGTGAACCGGCAGCCCTTCGTCACCGCCACCATCATCGGCGCAACCAGCCTGGCGCAGTTGGAAAATGACCTGGCGGGCTTCGACCTGACCCTGCCCGACGCCGTTATGGAGGAGATCGAGGCGGTCCATGCCGCCAACCCGAACCCGTGCCCTTGATCGGCGTTTCGTGCTGAATTGTGCTTCCCCTGCGCAAGCAGGGGCCCACAGTTCTTTGCCACTGGCCCTCGCGGGGATCGGGTCGAGAAAAGTGGGCCCCTGCTTTCGCAGGGGAGGCGGTAACGCGCCTCTTTGACGGGAGCATGACATGATCCGCCTGTTCGTCGGCCTTCCCCTGCCGGAGCGCACCCGTGAGCGGCTGGCCAGCCTGGCCCACGGGCTGGCCGGGGCCCGCTGGATCCCGCCGGAGAACTACCACCTGACCCTGCGCTTCATCGGGGAGGTGGACGAGGGCACCGCCGCCGACATCGATGAGGCCCTGGACCATGTGGTGGCCAAGCCCTTTCCCCTGGCCCTGGACGGGCTGGGCAGCTTCGGCCGCGGCCACCGGCAGCATACGCTGTGGGTGGGGGTGGAAAAGGCCGAGGGCCTGTCCCACCTGCAGGCCAAGGTGGAATCGGCCGTGGTCCGGGCCGGTCAGCCGGCGGAGGACCGCAAGTTCAGCCCCCACGTCACCCTGGCCCGGCTGGGCAGCGACCTGAGCGCGGAGAAGCTGGCCCGCTTCGTGGAGGCGAACGGCCTGTTCCGCGACGGGCCGTTCCAGGTGGACCGCTTCTGCCTGTTCGAGAGCGTGTTGGGCAAGGGCGGCGCCGTCTACCACGAGCTGCGCAGCTATCCCCTGGGCGGCTGGCGGCCGGACGAGGACGAAGAGGGGGAGTAAACGGGCCGTCCCCTACCCTACGCGCCCCCTCACCCCTCCTCCCGCGCCGCCTTGCGGAACAGCCAGGCCGACGTCAACCACAGCCCGGCGAAGACCACGGTCACGACAGGCGTTTCCCCCCAGCCGGCCACGACGCCGACGACGAAGGCCAGCAGTTGGGCCAGGGCCATCGCGGCCACGGCGAGGGACATGCCGCGGGGGCGGAAACGTGCCAGGATGGCGCCGATGATGCCGACCAGGAGCACGCCGTGGAACATGAGGTTGGCGGGGTTGTCCTCCGACCCGATGACGCCCACGGCCAGGTTGGCCCAGAGCAGGAGGAAGCCCGTCGCGACCGCCACGCCAGCGCCGGCCCGGTAGGCCCAATTCCCGGACATCCTCACGGCCACCTCCAGGGCGCCCCCGGCCACGGCCAGCATGACGCCGAAGGTGATGAAGTCCTCCGGCCCCCAATCAACCTTCGTCGTGAAGCGCATGGCCACGGCGGGCAGCAGCAACAGGGCCGCCGCCCCGCCCCACCCCACCAGCCGCCAGGGGCTCACGCCCCGCCGCGGGCCGTTGCCGCCGATTTCCACCATCGCCTGACCTCCCCTCTATGGTACCAGTGGCCGCGGTCCCGGGGCCGGCGCCAGCGCGCCGCGCCGGTCCGCGTTCGGCCGCCACACTGCCCCAGGGGCCGGGCGGGTGGCATGAGGAAACCCTGAGGATTTGCTGAGCAATGGGATCGGGCGGTTTCCGTTTCGCGCGTTTCCACCTGGACATGGGCGAGCGCCGGCTGTGGCGCGACGACATGCCGGTGGAGATGAACAGCCGCTACCTGGACGCCCTGGCCCTGCTGGTGCGGGAGCAGGGGAAGCTGGTCACCAAGGGCCGCTTCCTGGAGGAGGTCTGGCGGGACGTGCCCGTCACCGACGAGGCCCTGACCCAATGCATCAAGACGCTGCGCCGGCAGCTTGGCGACAACGCCGCCGACCCCTGCTTCATCGAGACGGTGCCGAAGCATGGCTACCGCTTCATCGCGCCGGTGGAGGAGGCGGGAACCGCCGCACCACCCACGCCCCTGGTTGATGCCCTGCCGCCGCCCGGGCCGGGCGGGCCCCCGTCCGTATCCCCGGCGGCGATGCCGACGGCATGGCGGCGGTTCCTGCTGCTGGGCTTGGGCGGCACGGCCGGGGCGGCGGTGTCGGGGGCCGTCGGCGGCCTGCTCTATGGCTTCGCCGCGACCTCCGGGACGGCGGGGCCCGGCATGGGCGCCTTTTCCGTCCTGCTGGTCCTGGCTTGCATCACCCTGTTCATCGCCCTGCTGGGCGGGGCGGGGGTCAGCTTCGGGATCGCGGCGGTGGGCCTGGTGCCGGGAAGCCCGCGGGGTTGGGGCATCGCCGGCGGGGCGGCCGGCGGGCTGCTGGTGGGGGCCGTGGTGAAGCTGCTGGGCCTGGACGCCTTCACCCTGCTGTTCGGCCAGTCGCCGGGCGACATCACCGGGGCGGCGGAGGGGCTGGTGCTGGGGGCCGCGGTGGGCTTGGGCGCCTGGATCGCCGGGCGCGGCACCGGGGGCCTGCGGCGGGGGGCCATCGCCGGGGCCCTATGCGGGGGCATGGCGGGGGCGCTGGTCACCCTGCTGGGCGGCCGGCTGCTGGGCGGCAGCCTGGACCTGCTCGCCCAGCGCTTCCCGGAAGCGCGGCTGCGGCTGGACCCCATCGGCGCCCTGCTGGGGGAGGCAGGCTTCGGCCCGGTGAGCCAGACGGTCACCGCCACCCTGGAAGGCGCCCTGTTCGCCGCCTGCACCGTCGCCGCCCTGTCCCTGGCGCGCAGGCGGATGGAGGAGTGAGGCTGGCGGTCGGAAAGGTTACTGGCGTGCGGCAGCAGGATCGCACATCGACCCGCCTTTTTCTGCCTCCCCTGCTTGCGCAGGGGAGGCAACGGTTTTGGCTGGATGCGGAATGATTCTGCCATGGCGCCCGCGGACGGAAGGCGGATGGGCGACACCCGAGATTACCGGAACCTAGCCTGCTGCCCTCACTCCGCCGGCACGCCCTTCAGGGCGAAGCGGCGCTCCTCCTCCTGGATCTTGCGGCGGATGGTGCCGATGGGTTGCACGCCGTGGGCGAACAGGCGGTACAGCACCGGGGTGACGAACAGGGACAGCACGGTACCGGCGGTGACGCCGCCCACGATCACCCAGCCGATGGCCATGCGCGCCTCCGCCCCCGCCCCCTCGGCCAGGGCCAGCGGCATGGCGCCGAAGACCGTGGCGATGGACGTCATCAGGATCGGGCGCAGGCGCAGCTTGGATGCCTCCACCACCGCCTCGTAGATCTCCATCCCCTCCTCCCGGAGCTGGTTGGCGAACTCCACGATCATGATGGCGTTCTTGGCGATCAGGCCGATCAGCATGATCAGGCCGATCTGGGTATAGGTGTTCAGCGACATGCCCGTGGCGGCGATGGCCACGATGCCGCCGAAGCCGGCGGGCAGCACCGACACCAGGATCATGGCCGGCAGGCGGAAATTCTCGAACTGGGCCGCCAGCACCAGGAAGGCCACCAGCAGCGCCATGCCCAGGGCGAACCAGATGGCGGTGGACGCCTCCAGCTGCAGCCGGGCCGCGCCTTCGAAGCTGACCCGGGCCTCCGGCGGCAGGGCCTCGGCCGCCGCCTGCTGCACCGCCGCGATGGCGGCACCCATGGAGGTGCCCTCCGTCAGGTTGGCGGTGATGGTGATGGAACGCAGGCGGTTGTAGCGGTTCAGCTCCGTGGCGCCAGCGGCGTCCGCCACCTTGATCAGGTTGGCCAGGGGCACCAGGTCCGACGTGCCCGACGCGGTGCCGGTGCGGACGAAGATGTTGGAGAGGTCGCGGGGGTTGGCGCGGTCCTGGCCCAGGGCACGCAGCACCACGTCATACTCCTCGCCCCGGTCCAGGTAGCGGGTGACGATCCGCTCCCCGATCATGGTTTCCAGGGTGGTGCCGATGGTGGTGACGGGCACGCCCAGGTCCGAGGCGCGGTCCCGGTCCACGGATACCTTCAACTGCGGCTTGGTCTCGTCATAGTCGGCGGAGAAGCCGGTCAGGCCGGGGAAATCCTCCATCCGGTCGATCAGGGCGTCACGCCACTCCGCCAGCTCCTCGAAGGTGTTGCCGCCGATCACCACCTGGATCTGGTTGGCGTTGGCCCCGCCGCCGCCGCCCAGGCCGGACGGCATGATGGGCACGACGCGGGCGCCGGGGATGGCGGCCAGCTTGGGCCGCACCTCGGCCACGATCTCCTGCACCTTGCGCTCGGTCACCCGCTTGTCCCAGGCGGGGGTGCGCGCCACGGCGAAGGCGCGGTTGACGCCGGCGTTGCCGCCCCAGCCCGGGTTCAGGATGGACAGCACGCTGTCCAGCTCCCCGCTCTTCAGGTAGGGCTGGAGGATGTCCTCCACCGCCTTCAGGTCGCGCATGGTGTAGTCCAGCGTCGCCCCCTCCGGCGCCGTCAGGGCGATGCGGAAGACGCCGCGGTCCTCCACCGGCGCCAGCTCGGTGGGCAGGCGCACGGCCAGCAAGCCGGTGACGGCAATGACCGCCGCCAGGGCCCCGAACACCAGCAGCGGCGCGCCCAGCGCCTTGCGCAGCAGGCGGGCATAGCCGTCGGACATGCCGGTGAAGAAGCGCTCCGTCGCGTTGAAGAAGCGGCCATGGCTCTCATGCCCCTTCAGCAGCTTGGAGCAGAGCATGGGCGACAGGGTCAGCGCCACGACGCAGGAGAAGGCGATGGCTGCCATCAGGGCGATGGCGAATTCCCGGAACAGCCGGCCCTGGTCGCCGCTGAGCATGGCCAGCGGGGCGATCACCGCCAGCAGCACCAGGGTGGTGGCGATGACGGCGAAGCCGATCTGGCGGGCGCCGCGATAGGCGGCCAGCAGCGGCGGCTCCCCCTCCTCGATCCGGCGGGAGATGTTCTCCACCACGATGATGGCGTCGTCCACCACCAGGCCCACCGCCAGCACGAAGGCCAGCAGGGTCAGCACGTTGATGGAGAAGCCCATGGCCGCCATCACGCCGAAGGCGGCGACGATGGAGATGGGGATGGCCACCACCGGGATCAGGGTGGCGCGGAAGGTGCGCAGGAACACCCAGACCACCAGGATCACCAGCAGGATGGCCACGCCGATGGCGTGGAACACCTCGTAGATGGAGCGGCTGATGAACACGGCGTCGTCGTGCCGGACCTCCAGCGTCATGCCGGCGGGCAGGGTGGCGCGGAACTGTTCCAGCATGCCGCGGGCGGCCTCCGAAACCTCCACCGTGTTGGCGGTGGACTGGCGGACGATGCCCATGCCGACGGAGGAGGTGCCGTTGATGCGGAAGTCGCCCCGGTCGTCGCGGGGGCCGATCTCCACCTTGGCCACGTCGCCCAGACGCACCAGGCTGCCGCCGTCCTGGCGCAGGACGATGCGGCCGAACTGTTCCGGCCGGGACAGGCGGGTGTCGGTGCGGACGGTGAATTCCCGCTGGGTGGACTCGATGCGGCCGGCGGGCAGCTCCGTGTTCTCCCGCCGGATGGCCTGCTCGATGTCCTGCACGGTCACGCCGCGGGCGGCCATGGCGTTGCGGTCCAGCCAGACGCGCATGGCGAAGTCGCGCCGCCCGCTGATGCGGATGCTGGCAACGCCCGGCACGGTGGACAGGGTGTCCACGAAGTAGCGCCGGACATAGTCGGTCAGTTCCAGCTGGTTCATGCGGTCGCTGGACAGGCTGATCCACATGATGGGGTTGCTGTCCGCGTCGACCTTGCTGATCTCCGGCTGCTCCGCCTCTTCCGGCAGGGCGTCGATGACGCGGCCCACCCGGTCGCGCACGTCGTTGCTGGCCGCGTCGATGTCGCGGTCGATCTCGAACTCGATGGAGACGGAGGAGGACCCTTCCCGTGAGCGGGAGCGGATGGTCTTGATGCCCTCGATGCCGTTGACCACGCCCTCGATGCGCTCGGTGATCTCGTTGTCCACCACCTCCGCCGAGGCGCCGGGATAGGTGGTGGAGATGGAGACGACCGGATAGTCGATCTTCGGCAGCTCGCGCACCGGCAGGCGCTCATAGCCCATGACGCCGAAGACGACCAGCAGCGCGCTCAGCACGAAGGCCAGCACCGGCCGCTGGATGGAAAGGTCGGACAGCACCATCGCGGGCGTCTCCCTGGTCCCTGTTCGGGGGGCGAGCACCCTCGCCGCACCCCGTCTCAGACTAAACTATTCGCGGCCCGAACCCCGGGAAGCCCCGGTGCCCGGGCGTTCAGCTCTGCGTCGGCCGCTGGGCCACGGCGGGGGCCAGGCCCTGCGGCACCTGCGGGGCCACCGGCTGGCCGTCGCGCACCTTCTGCACGCCGCGGGTCACCACCAGCTCCCCGGCGCGGATGCCGTCCAGCACCTCCACCATGCCGCTCTGGCGGGCGCCGATCTTCAGCGGGCGGCGCTGCGCCTTGTTGTCCACCACGGCGAAGGCGAACTGCTGGTCACCCACGGGCACCAGCGCCTCCTCCGGCACCAGCACCACGTCCTTGCGGTTCTCCAGGGTGAGCTGGACCGTCATGAACATGCCGGGCTTCAGCTTCTGCTCCCCATTCGGCAGGGTGGCGACGACGGTGAGGGTCCGGCTCAGCGGGTCCACGCGGGTGTCGATGGCGGTGACCTTGCCCTGGAAGGGCTGGCCCGGGAAGGCGCTGGTCAGGCCGTTCACGGTCATGCCGGGCCCCAGGCTGCGCAGGGCCGCCTGCGGCACAGTGAAGTCCAGCTTCACCTCGCGCACGTCGTCAAGGGTGGTGACCGGGTCCGCCGGGCGGACCAGGGCGCCGGGGCTGACCTGGCGCAGGCCGGTGATGCCGGTGAAGGGCGCGCGGATGGTCAGGTCCTGCAGCCGGGCCTGGGCGGCGCGCACCGACGCCTCCGCCCCCTGCAGCTCGGTCATCAGCTCGTCAACCCGGGCCTGGGCCACGGCCTGCCGGCCCAGCAGGGCGCGGGAGCGGTCCAGCAGTTGTTGGATGTTGCGCCGGTTGGCCTCCGCCACCGCCAGGTTGGCCCGGGCCTCCGTGTCGTCCAGCTCCACCAGCACGGAACCGGCCTGGACCTGCTGGCCCTCGGTGAACTGGATGGCCTTGACGATGCCCGCGGTCTTTGAGGTGACGGTCACCGCCTCGTTCGCGCGGAGCGTGCCCACCGCGTCGAAGCTGACGAGGATGTCGCCCTTGGCCGCCGGAACGGCGACGACGGAGACCGGACGCGGTGCCGCCGCGGACGGGCCCTGGGTGGCGGCACCCCCGCCCATGGTCATGTACCAGGCACCGCCCCCGGCGGCGGCCAGAACGGCAAGGATGGCGAGCTGGGGCAGGAGCCGCATCGGAAATCCCGGCTGGATAAATGGGTGAAGACCGCGCCGGAACAAAATCGGCGCGCTTGCCCGGAAGATGGAGCGAGAGGGCGCGCGCATCAAGCGCCGTCTCGGCATGGGCACCCACTTTCTCGCGCGGCGGAAAGCATTGCGCAGAGTCGTCGGCAGCGATTGTGCCAAGATGTCTGGGCTCTGTAACGGCTCTGTTACAGACGGCCTGACTTTACAAAGAAGAAACAGCGCCCGGAAGTCCGCCCAACCTTTCCCCCATTCCCCGGTGATTCGGTCAGGGCACCCCGGGAAAGACCCGCCGGTATTCGGGCAGCGCGCCGGGGACTTGCGCGCACGTTGCCGCTTGTTGCCACCCCGCAACGAAAACGGGCCGCGGCACCCACCGGCGCCACGGCCCGTCATCCAGTTCGATCAAGCGCCCCCGGCCCAGGGCCGGGTCAGGCCACCAGCACCGGCCGGGCCTGGCTGTCGGCCATGGACAGGCTCTCGATCCTGAACGGGGCGCGGACGCCGCCGCTGAAGTGCTCCGCCGTCTCCAGCGCCTTGCGCACACGGCCCTCCGGGTCCTCGCCCTTGGTGGTGTATAGGGAGCCCATGGCATAGGCCGCGCCGCAGCCGATGGCATGGTAGCCGCGGTTGAATTCGCTGACCTGGTAATCGTCCTGGATGGAGAACAGGCGCCCCTCGGTGCCCACCAGGAAGAAGCCGCCGGTCTCCACGTCGTTGCTGCGGTGGGCGAAGCCGCCATCCTTCAGGCAGACGCGCACGGCCTCCACGAAGTCGCAGACCATGTAGCGGAACAGGTCCTGGTCCGGCCGGCGCGGCGGCGGGGCCAGGCGGAAGCGCAGGAGCTGGCCCATGCGGAAGGAGCTGGTGAAGCCGATCAGGAAGTTCCCGTTGCGGAACACCTTGGGGTCGGAGCGCAGGCTGATGTCCAGCCCGGCCACCCCGGCGCTGTCGCCACCCAACCAGACGGTGCCGTTATCCACCAGCCCAACGATACAGGTCATTGCGTGAACATCCCTTGTCCATCGACGATTGTTTTCCGATCCTGCTCTGGCGTGCTTAAAAACTCCTTTATGGGATCCAAGAAGCGAACCCCCTCTCCGCAGGTATTCGTCCCCGCAGAAGTGGTATCCTACCCCCAGGATACGTTCGGGCGGAGGATTGTTGATCTTATGGAAGGGGCGGAACGGGAACGGACACTTGCACGTTGCGACTGGCAGCAAGGGTGTGGGTGGCTAGACCTGCCCCATGCGTGGCTGACCGTCCCTCCCGCCGACGGCACGCCAGACGGTGGCCCGCCCGTCCCCCCGGGCGGGCCGCTTCTTTTCCGCATGCCCCCAGGCTCCCCCGGCTCAGGGGCCTTGTGTGCGTTCCTTGAGAGGGGTGGCGGTCACAGCCGCCGGTGCACCTCGGCCAGGAAGACCCTGTCCAGGGCGGGATAGCGGGAGGGCATCTCCCGCTCGATCCTGTCCAGCAGGTCCTGGGCGGCCTGGTTGCCGTTGACTTCCGCATAGAGCAGCAGCCAGGCGGCATAGGTCCGGCCCTGCAAGCGCAGGTCCGTGCCGTCGGGCAAGCCGGGGATCACCCAATAGCCCTGCTTGCCGTCCAGCCGTTCACCCACGAAGGGCAGCCGGTTCAGGGGCAGGGTGACGGCCTGGGCGAGGGTTGCGGCGGACATGGCCAAGGGATGTGGCCCCGACGGTCGGGTGAATTCTTCATCGCCCTCGGCGTTGACATGCCATTTACACGATGGCCCGCCCCGTGCCGAAGACTAGCCAACTATAGACGGGCCCCGCGCCGGCGCAACGGGGCAGGCAGAATTCCGCTGCAACGCACCCAAGCGGCAGGGGCTGGGATGCTTCGTTTTCCAACCCATCTGCTGTAGACAGCCCATGAACGGCGGAGCCACAGGGATCGTGATGCGGCGCAGGCAGGTGTTGGCAGGTCTGGGGGGTGCCGTCCTGTCCGGGTTGCTGCCGGGCATGCCCGTCTGGGCCGCGCCGGGGGACGGGGTCGCCGCCTACCGGGCGTCCTTCGAGGCTTTCCGCAAGGAGCTGGCGGCCGACCCCGACCGGGCGGAGGTGCTGTCGGGGGTGGAGGCCGGGGCCCTGGCCCGCACCAATTTCCAGCGGCGGCGGGAGGGGGTGAACGCCGCCCCGCTGAAGCGGGAGGAGATGCTGGCCTGGATCGCCCGGCATTACGCCTCCGCCATCGCCGCGGGCGCCCCGTTCGACCACCATGACCGGGAAGGCCGCGGCCCGGCGGAACGCATCGCCCTGCTGCACCGCCGGCTGGTGGGGGCGAGCGGGGAGAACCTGTTCACCGCCAACCAGTTCCGTCGCGGCAACGCCATGGGGGCCGGCCGCTTCGCCGTGGACAGCCTGATGGAATCCCCCGGCCACCGCCGCAACATCCTGGACAGCCGCTGGACCCATTGCGGCATGGGCGCCGGGGTGCGGGGGGACGAGATGGTGCTGGTCCAGCTGTTCAGCGCCCATAGCGCCCTGCTGGCCCGCGACCTGCCCACGACCCTGCCGCCGGGGGCGCCGTTGTCCCTGCTGGCCGACGCCAACCCGCGGCCCGCCCTGGTGGCCCTGGTGCCGTTGGAGGAGGAACCCGGCCTGGGCGACCTGTCCAGTCCGGCCGAGGCCACCGCGCCGACGCGGCCCGGCCTGTACCGCAGCCATCTGGCCTTCGTGGAGTCCAGCGGCAAGACCCGCACCAGCTACTTCATCCACCCCGGCCCGGCGGTGCAGGTGGGGTGAGCCCCCGTCAGGCTGGCAGCGGCAGTTCGGTCGTCTCCTTCACCGCACTGACCACGATCATGCTGTTGATCTCCCGCACGCCGGGCAGCTTGGACAGGCGCTCGAAGAACAGGCGCTCATAGGCCTCGATGTCCTTGGTGACGATGCGCAGCAGGAAGTCCACCTGCCCCATCAGGACGAAACATTCCTGCACCTCCGGGATCTGGCGGATGGCCTCGCGGAACTCGTCCAGCTTGTCGCCGCTGTGGGCCTCCAGCTTGACCTGGGAGAACAGCATGACGTTCAGCCCCACCGCCTTGCGGTCCAGCAGGGCGACGCGGCGCTTGATCACCCCGTCCTCCTCCAGCCGCTGGATGCGGCGCCAGCAGGGGCTCTGCGACAGGCCCACCGCCTCCCCCACCTCGGCGGCGGTGGCGGCGCCATCCCGTTGCAGGTGGGCGAGGATGCGCCAGTCCAACCCGTCCAGGGACCTCTGCATGATCAATCACCTTTTGCCATTCTTCTACGCATGATCCATGCACAAAATGGCCTGGACGCGCGATCTTCGCAAAGAAATTCCCCCAGGCCTTTTGTACTCTCCGCCCGTCCCCCCGAACCGACGGGGCCGCACCCAGGAGAGATGCCATGACCCGGACCGACCGCCCTGCCAGCCTGACCGTCTACACCGACCCGGTCACCGGCATCCGGATCGCCCTGGCCGTGCGCCGGAACGCCCCCGCGCCCACGCCCGTGCCGTGGAAGCGCCTGCGGGTGGATTGCCTGGACGCCGCGGTGGACGGGGCGCTGCGGGCGTCTCGCGGCCTGCCGGCCTTCGCCTGCGTGCTGCCGGGGGCGGAGCGGGGCGACGCCAAGGCCGCCCTGGACCGCTGCCTGCGCCGGGTGGAGCTGGAAGGCTTCGCCGCCGGGGCCGAGGTGACCACCGCCGCCGTGGCCGCGTGACCGCCATGTCCATGCCCACCCTGGCCCCGCCGGCCACCGAGACCCGCCCCACCGACCCCGACCGCACCGCCTGCTTCGCCATCGTGGCGGAGCCGGACCCGGGCGCCCTGCCCCGGCTGCTGGAGCCCTTCGCCAAGCGCGGCCTCGTCCCCGCCTCCGTCCAAGCCCGCTTCCTGGAGGCGGAGGAGGAACTGGTGGTGGACGTGCAGGTCCGCACCCTGACAAGGGCCGAGAGCGACTATGTCGCCCGCACCCTGCGCGCCCTGCCCCTGGTCCGCCAGGTGCTGACGTCGGAACGGCACAGCGCCGTGCGGACGGCGCTGGTGGCTTGAGGGGGCACGGCGGGGAAAGGCTGGATCAACGCTTGGGCTTTTGTGTCTCTCCCGCAAAGGCGGGAGCCCACAGTTCTTGACCCGCCACCCATCATCAGCGTCCGTAGAAACCGTGGGCCCCCGCCGTCGCGGGGGAAACAGTCGGGATTGGGAAAGCAGGTGCCCGCTTTCCATCTCGGGGTCGGTTCAGCAAAAATCGGCTTGGGTTCAGCCGCCACGCCCACTATCCCTGGCACACCAACGCCAGGGAGCCCCGCCCATGACCAGCCGCCGCCTGTGGGACATCAGCCAGCCCGTGCGGGTGGGCATCCCGGTCTGGCCGGGGGACACGGCCTATGGGGAGGAGCGGACCTGGGCCATCGGGCCGGGCTGCCCGGTGAATGTCAGCCGGCTGACCCTGTCCAGCCACACCGGCACCCATGCCGACGCGCCACTGCATTACGACGCCGACGGCGTGCCCGCGGCCGGGCTGGACCTGGACCGCTATATCGGCCCGGCCCTGCTGCTGCACATCCCGCCCGGCCAGCCCGCGGTGACGGTGGCCCAGCTGGAGGGGCGCGTGCCGGCGGGCACCGTGCGGCTGCTGCTGCGGACCTATGACCGCTTCCCGCAGGGGGGCTGGCGGAGCGACTTCACCGCCATGGACGCCGGCTGCGTCGATTGGCTGGCGGCGCGGGGCGTCCAGCTCATCGGCGTGGACGCCCCGTCCCTGGACCCGCAGGACAGCAAGACCCTGTCCGCCCACCACGCCGTCCGCCGCCACGGCATGGGCATCCTGGAGGGGCTGGTGCTGGACGACGTGCCCGAAGGCACCTACGAGCTGGTCGCCCTGCCCCTGAAACTCGCCACCGCCGACGCCGCCCCGGTGCGGGCGGTGCTGCGGGAGCTGTGAGGGGCGCACCGCATCAGTTTGCACGGACGACACGGACGACCCCACGGACGGACACGGACAGGGTCAGCCGCGCCTTGGCTCAGCAAAATCCGAAAAGGGATGACCGCGGCCGCGCCGCAGGCCTTTTCTTTCCTGTCCGTGTCGTCCGTGTCTGTGTCCGTGCCATCCGTGAATTCTGGACCACCATCCCCGGTGAGGCCCCCCCTCACGCCGCCCGCAAGGTCTTCACGAACTTCTCGATGGCGTCGGTCAGGGCGTCGGCCTCGCTGCCCAGGCGGTCGGCGGTGGCCTGGACCTGGGTGGCGGCGGAGCCTGCCTCGCCGGCGGCGCGGGTGACGTCGCCGATGGTCTGGGTGACCTCGGCCGTGCCGCGGGCGGCCTCGGCCACGTTGCGGGCGATCTCCCGCGTGGCGCTGGCCTGCTGCTCCACCGCCGCGGCGATGGAGGCGGAGACCTCGTCCACCTCGCGGATGGTGCTGCCGATGCGGGCGATGGCGCCCACGCTCTGGCCGGTGCGGGCTTGCATGGCCTCGATCTGGCTGCGGATCTCCTCCGTGGCGCGGGATGTCTGGGTGGCCAGGGCCTTCACCTCCCCCGCCACGACGGCGAAGCCCTTGCCGGCCTCACCGGCGCGGGCCGCCTCGATGGTGGCGTTGAGGGCCAGCAGGTTGGTCTGGCTGGCGATGTCGTTGATCAGGGCCACCACCTGGCCGATCCGCTCCGCCGCCTCGGCCAGGGAGCGCATGGTCTCACCGGTGGCGCCCGCCTCCTCCACCGCGCGGGCGGCGATGCGGCTGGACTGGGCCACCTGGCGGCCCACCTCCTCCACGCTGGCGGCCAGTTCCTCCGCCGCGGCGGCCACCGTCTCCACGTTGCTGGCGGCCTGGGCGGCGGCCCCGGACACGGCAAGGGACTGGCGGCCGGTGGAATCGGCGGTGGCGGCCATGGCGCGGGCGGCGTCGCGCATCTCCCGCGCCGCCCCGGCCACCGTGTCGGCCACCCGCTTCACGTTGGCCTCGAAGTCGCTGGCGAGGCGCACCTGCTGGGTGACCATGGTCCAGGTCAGCATCGGCCCGATGTAGGACCCGTCGCGGTCATGCACGGCGCTGACCCGCAAATCCATCACCTCCGGCCCCAGCGGGATCTTGGCGGACCAGGGCAGGTTGGCCGGGTCGGACATCAGTTGGCGGACCCGGGCCGGGTCCTTGTGGAACAGGTCGATGGTTTCCCCCACCACCGCGCCCACCGGCCCGTGCAGCGCGTCGGCCAGCCGGGTCAGGGTGCCGCGGGTGGCGTCGTTGGCATAGGTGATGCGGAAATCGTCCCGCGCGTCCGCCGCCATGACGTTCAGCGGCATGGTGTCCACCATCTGCTTCAGGCGGAACGCCTCCGCCACCGCGCCGCGCAGGCTGGCGGCGGCGCGCTGCATGCGGCCCACCTCATCCTTGCGGCCGGTGTCGGCCAGGGCCACCGACGTGTCGCCCTGCGCCAGCCGGTCCAGCATCCCCGCCACGTCCGCCACCGGCCGGCCCACCCAGCGCCGGGCCAGCCACCAGCCCGCCGCCCCCAGCAGCAGGGCGGCCCCGGCGCCGAAGCCCAGGGTCATGGCCTGGAGATGGTCCGCCGCGGCGGAGAAGACCCGCTTCTGGATGCCGGTGTACAGCACGCCCACCACCTTGCCGGACCCGTCCTTGATGGGGTCGTAGGCGGTGTAGAAGGGCGTGCCCAGGATGTCCGCCTCCCCCCGGTAGGGTTGGCCCTTGGTCACCACCGCCTCGAACGCCGCGTTGCGGGCCAGCTTGGTGCCCACGGCGCGCTTGCCGTCCTTGCCCAGCACGTTGGTGGCGATGCGGGTCGCCTCCCCGTCCTTCACCACGAAGATGGTGGCCGTGCCGCCCACCAGCTTCTTCACCATGTCCACCGGCTCATGGAAGTCCGCCAGCGGGATTTCCCCCAGGAACAAGGCACCGTCCTTCAGGGCAAAGCCGCTGCCATACCCGCCCAGCACCTCCCACGCCACGCGCATGTTGCTGTCCTGGCGGTCGCGGGCCAGCTCTGACTGGTAACTGGCCAGGAGCCAGGCATTGGTGGCCAGGATGGCGCCCGTGAGGATGACCAACGCCCCGGTGATCAGCAGGGCAAGGCGCGCGGCAACGGAAAGGGTCAGGCGGGGCATGGTGTGCTCCTGTCGGCGAAGGGCGAAGGCCAACTGAGCACATCAATATGAGCGCAAACTTAACGCAAAAGAGCATGCGCGAAAGTCGTATTCGATCCTTAGCACCATCGGCGGAATGGTCGCAGGCCTTAGGTCACCACGGCCCGATCCCGGAACCGCCTTTCGGTATATTCTTGCCCGGCCATGACAGCGGCGAGGTTGTCAACGGCATACCATACGTCCGTGTGGCGCAGGTACAGGGGCGTGAAGCCGAAGCGCAGCACGTCGGGCGCGCGGAAGTCGCCCACCACCCCGCGGGCGATCAGGGCCTGGACGATGGCGTAGCCCTCCCCATGGGTCAGGCTGACCTGGCTGCCGCGCCGGGCGCTGTCCCGCGGGCAGGCGATGCCGAAGGTGCCGGGCAGGCGCTGCTCCACCAGGGCCAGGAACAGGTCCCCCATCCGGCGGGACTTGGCCCGGACCGCCCCCATGTGGGCGTCCGCCATGACCCGCACCCCTTCCTCCAGGGCCGAGAGGGCGAGGATGGAGGGGGTGCCGCAGAGCTGCCGGGCCATGCCGGGGGCCGGCTCGTAGGCATCGGTGAAGGCGAAGGGGGCGGCATGGCCCATCCAGCCGCTCAAGGGCTGGCGCACCGCGTCCTGGTGGCGCTTGGCGACATAAAGGAAGGCCGGGGCGCCGGGGCCGCCGTTCAAGTACTTGTAGCCGCAGCCCACGGCAAGGTCCGCCCCGTCCGCCGACAGGGACAGCTCCAGCGCCCCGGCGCTGTGCGACAGGTCCCACAGGGTCAGCGCCCCTGCGGCATGGGCCCGCTCCGTCAGGCCGCGCATGTCATGGATGGCGCCGGTCTTGTAATGGACGTGGGTCAGCAGCAGCAGGGCCACCTCGTCCGTCAGCGCGTCGGCGATGCGGTCCCGCTCCACCAGCCGCAGCTCCACCTGCCCGCCCAGCAGCTCGGCCAGGCCTTGGACCATGTAGAGGTCGGTGGGGAAGTTGCCCGGTTCCGACAGGATCACCCGCCGCCCGGGGCGCATCCGCACGGCGGCGGCGATCAGCTTGAACAGGTTGACCGACGTGCTGTCGGCGGCCACCACCTCGTCCGGCTCGGCCCCGATGACCCCGGCGATCAAGGCACCCACCCGTTGCGGCAGGGTGATCCAGCCATGGGCGTTCCAGGAGCGGATCAGGTCCGTGCCCCATTCCTGCGCGACCACCTGCTGTAGCCGCGCCCTCGTCGCCTTGGGCAGCACGCCCAGGCTGTTGCCGTCCAGGTAGATGACGCCGTCCGGCAGGTCGAACCGGTCACGGAAGGGGGCCAGCGGGTCATCCCGGTCCAGGGCCTGGCAGTCCTGCAGCGTGATGGCGGCGGTCATGGGCATCCTCCCCCTGGTCTTCGTCTTGCGCCGGACCATAGTGGCTCCCGCCCCAAGACGCCATGGCCGCGGGCGGCCAACCGGGGTAAAGCTTTGGGTGGCATGACTGTCAGGGGAGCCGGTGAGCATGGGTCGGACGCGGCGGGGCCTTGGGCGCCGGGTGTTGAGGGGTTTGGGCATCGGGGCAGGCGCCCTGTTCCTGCTGGTGCTGGTCCTGGTGGCCGGGTTGGCGGCCAATCTGGCCCTGTCGCTCTACCGAAGCGAGCCGGTGCTGGAGGGGACCATGCCCCTGGCCGGCCTGTCCGGGCCGGTGGCCGTGGAGCGGGACGCGGCGGGCGTGCCCGTGATCCGCGGCAAGAGCCGGGTGGACGTGGCCCGCGCGCTGGGCTTCCTGCACGGGCAGGAGCGGTTCTTCCAGATGGACCTGCAACGCCGCCTGGCCGCGGGGGAGTTGGCGGAGGTCACCGGCGTCCCCGCGCTGGAGTTCGACCGCCGCACCCGCATCCACCGCTTCCGCCCCCGCGCCCAGGCCATCGTCGAGGCATTGGCGCCGGAGGAGCGGGCCTTGCTGGACGCCTATGCCGCCGGGGTCAATGCAGGCCTGTCCAGCCTGGGGGCCCGGCCCTTCGAGTATGCCCTGCTGCTGGACGGGCCGAAGCCCTGGCAGCCGGAGGACACGATCCTGACCGTGTTCGCCATGGCCATCCAGCTCCAGTCCCTGGACGGGCGGGGGGAGCGGCAGTATGCGGAGGCCGTGGAGACGCTGGGCCAACCGGCGGCGGATTTCCTGTTCCCCCGCGGGTCCTTGTGGGACAGCCCCCTGGACGGCAGCCGGCTGGACGACCCGCCCCTGCCCAACGCCATGCCCAGGCCGAAACAGGCCGACGGCAGCGCGAGCCTGGAGGAGCCGCCGCCCGCCCGGGGCAGCAACGCCTGGGCCGTGGGCGGCGCCCTGACGGGGACGGGGGCCGCCCTGGTGGCGGACGACATGCATCTGGGCCTGTCCATGCCCAACACCTGGTACCGGGCGCGGCTGGTGGTGGAGGAGGTGCTTGACATCACCGGCGTGACCCTGCCGGGCACCCCCATCACCGTGGCCGGCAGCAACGGCCGCATCGCCTGGGGCTTCACCAACAGCTACATCGACACGTCGGACCTGGTGCTGCTGGAACCGGTGGAGGGCCAGCCGCCCGGCACCTACCGCACCCCCGACGGGCCCAAGGCCGTGACGGTGGTGGAGGAGCAGCTCTGCGCCCGCCTTGCGGGATGTGAGGCGCTGACGGTGGAGGAGACCATCTGGGGCCCCGTCGTCCACACGGACGAGCAGGGCCGCAAATACGCCTATCGCTGGACCGCCCATGAGCGGGACGCCGTGCGCCTGGCCCCCATGCTGGAACTGGAGCAGGCGGGAACCGTGGCGGAGGCCGTGGGCATCGCCCACCGGGCCCGCATCCCGCAGCAGAACTTCGTCGTCGGCGACCGGGAGGGCAGCGTCGCCTGGACCATCATCGGCGCCGTCCCCGCCCGCTTCGGCCATGACGGGCGGGTGCCCGTGAGCTGGGCCGACGGGACCCGGGGCTGGCTGGGCACCCTGCCGGCGGAGGCCATCCCCGTGGTGCTGAACCCGGATGACCACCGCATCTGGACCGCCAACACCCGCGTGCTGGGCGGGGAGGCCTATGCCAAGCTGGGGGATGGCGGCTATGATTTGGGCGCCCGCGCCCGCCAGATCCGTGACGCCCTGTTCGCCAAGGACCGCTTCGCCCCGGCGGACATGCTGGCCATCCAGTTGGACGACAGCTCCGTGATGCTGGGCTTCTGGCAGGAACAGTTGCTGAAGGTGCTGGAGGCCCGGGCGGGGGACAAGGACCTGGCCCCCTGGCTGCCCTTCGTCCGCGACTGGGGCGGGCGGGCGGTGCCGGACAGCGTGGGCTACCGGCTGGTGCGCGGCTTCCGGTCGGAGTTCCTGCGCCTGGTGCATGAGGGATATCTGGGCAAGCCCGTGGCAGGCCGAGGCCGCGACCGCAGCCGCTATGGCGCCCATGTGGAGGGCAGCATGCGCCGCCTGCTGGAGCAGCGCCCCGCCGGGCTGGTGCCGGACGGGTACAAGGATTGGGACGCGGTGATCGACGCCGCCCTGGCCGGGGTGAAGGGCAGCATCGAGGGCGACGTGAAGGACTTCACCTGGGGGGAGCGGGCGGTGGCCGGGGTCAGGCACCCGCTGGCCCGCATCATCCCGGGCTTAAGCCTGCTGACCGACCCGCCGGAGCAGCCCGTGCCCGGTGACACCTACCAACCCCGCGCCCAGGCCCCCGGCTTCGGCGCCAGCCAGCGCTTCGCCGTGTCGCCGGGGCATGAGGCCGACGGCATCTTCCACATGCCCGGCGGCCAGAGCGGCCACCCCTGGTCCCCCTACTACCTGGCCGGCCACACGGACTGGCTGGAAGGCCGCCCCACCCCGTTCCTGCCCGGCCCGGCCAAGTGGGTGCTGACGCTGGAGCCGGGCGGGGGTTGACAAGTATACATGATGTGCTTTCATTGCTGTCATTGACAGCACATGCCGGGAACAGGCCATGCCGACCCTGACCGTCCGCAACCTTGATGAGGATACCGTGCGCAAGCTCCGCATCCGTGCCGCCGAGAATGGCCGGTCGGCGGAGGCGGAGCATCGGGAAATCCTGCAACAGGCGCTGGGGACGGCGTCCCGGGAGCCGAGCCGGGCGGAGATGGCGGACCGGCTGGCCGCGTTCCGCAAGCAGGTCGCGCCCAGCCCCGACGGCACCATCCTGGGGCTGTTGCGGGAGACCCGCGGCGCCCAGGTCCGGCGGCTGACCGGGTCGGATGAGGGCATGTAACCCGTGGTTTGGGTCCTTGACGCCTCCGTCGCGCTGAAGCTGGTGCTTGAGGAGCCTGAGAGCGAGCTTGCTGACCGGCTTTATCGGTCTGGGCCAGAGCTTGTCGTCCCGGATTTCTGGCTGAACGAGGCGTGCAACGTCATCTGGTTGCAGGCGCACCGGGGCCTGTGGTCGCCGGAGCATGCGCGGCAGGGCTTTGCCTTCATCCGGGATTACCTTCCACAGAAGAGGACATCCGGCATGGACCTGCATGGCCCGGCGCTGGAGATCGGGCTGTCCATCAACCATTCCCCCTATGACTGCCTGTACGCCGCCTTCGCGCTGGGAATAGGGGCCGAGCGGCTGGTCCTTTCCGACAAGCCGTTCGAGCGGGCCTTGCGCCAGTCAGGCCATGCAGGCTTGGCGAGGCTTCCGATCACCCTCGGCGAATGGGCCGCGGGCAGCCACCACTGATGCCGATGGCTGCTGATCGCGACCGATCAGCAACCCCCTCAAGCGCCGGGCGGGCGCATCCGCGCCCTTGGCTTACGCGACCACGAGGTCGCGGGCCGGCGGCCTTGTTCGTGTTCCCTCAGGCGCCGGGCGGGCGCATCCGCGCCCTTGGCTTGCGCGGGCACGCGCCCGCGGGCCGGCGGTCGCCGGCCTCGAAGTGCATGAGGTCATGCGCTTGGCTTGACCCTCCCCGACACCCCATGCCATCTGCCAATGCCCCCACGGCATGGCTGGCCTCCCAATTTCCATACTCGCCAGTTCCGTTTCCCGGTTGACCCCAGTCCGGGTGCGGCTACATCCTCAGCCCAGATACTGGACCGTCCAGTTTGCTAATTGGGCGGTCGGGCGAAGGGGTCAGTGCCATGAAGAAGCGGATCGGGTTGCTGCTGGTGCCGGTGCTGTTGGCGGGGGCCGCCTGGGGCGGGTGGCACTGGTGGACGGTGGCGCGCTTCGTGGAGAGCACGGACAACGCCTATGTCCAGGCGGACATCACCACCATCAGCCCGCGGGTGGAGGGGTATGTCGCTGCCGTGCCGGTGGTGGACAACCAGCCGATCCGGGCCGGCGACGTGCTGGCCAGCATCGACGACCGGGACTTCCGCGCCCGGGTGGACCAGGCCCGCGCCCGGATCGCGGCGCAGGAAGCCGCCATCGCCAACATCGACAGCCGCCTGTCCCTGGAGCAGGCCCTGATCAACCGGGCGGAGGCGGACGTGGCCTCTGCCCAGGCCGACCTGAACCGGGCAGAGGCGGACCGCAAGCGCTATGCCGCCCTGGCGGGCCGCGACTTCGCCAGCCAGCAGACCCTGAGCAACACCGTGGCCGACGCGGAAAAGGCCCAGGCGGCCCTGCGCCGCGCCCAGGCCGCCCTGGTGGCGGAAAGGGACCAGGTGGCGGTGCTGGAGACGGAGAAGGCCCGCGCCCGCGCCACCCTGGCGGAGCTGAAAGCCGCCCTGTCCCTGGCGGAGAACGACCTGGAAAAGACCGTCATCCGCGCCCCGGTGGATGGCGTGGTGGGCAACCAGGCGGCCCGGGTGGGCCAGTATGTCCGGCCGGGCACCCAGCTGATGGCCGTGGTGCCGGTCCAGGCTGCCTATGTCACCGCCAACTTCAAGGAGACCCAGATCGAGGGGCTGCGCGTGGGCCAGAAGGTCACGGTGGCGGTGGACGCCTTCCCCGACCTGAAGGCGGAGGGCCGGATCGAGAGCCTGTCCCCGGCCTCTGGCGCCCAGTTCAGCCTGCTGCCGCCGGAGAACGCCACCGGCAACTTCACCAAGATCGTCCAGCGCGTGCCCGTCCGCGTGTCCCTGCCCCAGGACGGCCCCCTGGCCGGCCTGCTGCGCCCCGGCCTGTCCGTGGTGGTGGAGGTGGACACCCGCGACAAGGCCGACCAGCCGAAGCCGCAGGTGGCGGCGCGGTAACCTTGTTCCCTCTCCCTGGGGAGGGGGTGGCGCGATAGCGCCGGGTGAGGGAGGTGGGCGTAGGGACCTACCGTCTTTCTGCTAAAGCCCCCTCACCCCGACCCTCTCACCGGTGGGGAGAGGGGGGATCGTCTCGAGGAACCCGTCTCCCTAACCCGGCCGCCGCGCGGCCACCCTCTCCCCAGGGAGAGGGGAAAGGGGTCCATCATGACCGCCACCACCGCCGACGACATCCCGGCACCGCCGGCCCCGCCCGCCCCGCCGGCGGCGCAGAAGCTGTCGGCCCGCACCCTGGTGGGCTTCGTCGCCATGGTGTTCGGGATGTTCATGGCGATCCTGGACATCCAGATCGTCGCCAGCAGCCTGACCCAGATCCAGGCGGGCGTCGCCGCCAGCGCGGATGAGATCGTCTGGGTCCAGACCAGCTACCTGATCGCGGAGGTCGTGATGATCCCGCTGTCGGGCTACCTGTCGCGGCTGTTGAGCACCCGGGTGCTGTTCACCGTGTCGGCCCTGGGCTTCACGGCCATGAGCTTCCTCTGCGCCCAGTCCAGCAGCATTGACGAGTTGGTGCTGTGGCGTACGCTGCAGGGCTTCATCGGCGGCGGCATGATCCCCACCGTCTTCGCCACCAGCTTCATGGCCTTCCCGCCATCGAAGCGCGCCCCCGTGACCGTGGTCATCGGGCTGGTGGCCACCCTGGGCCCCACCATCGGCCCCACCCTGGGCGGCTACCTGACGGAGCAGTTCAGCTGGCACTGGCTGTTCCTGATCAACCTGGTGCCGGGGCTGCTGGTGGCCGCCACCGTCTGGCGCTGCATCGACATCGACAAGCCCGACTGGTCCCTGCTGAAGGGGATCGACATCATCGGCATGGTGCTGATGGCCCTGTTCCTGGGCAGCCTGGAATACGTGATCGAGGAGGGCGCCCGGAACCAGTGGTTCGAGGATGAGCACATCGTCCGGTTCAGCATCCTGGCCGGCGTGTCCGGCGTGCTGTTCCTGTGGCGGGTGCTGACCTACCGCCAGCCCATCGTGGACCTGAGGGCGCTTCGCAACTTCAACTTCGCCATGGGCAGCGTCTATGGCTTCATCATCGGCATCGGGCTCTATGGCTCGGTCTATGTGCTGCCCCTGTTCCTGGGCCAGGTGCGGGGCCTGAACGCCCAGCAGATCGGCGCCACCATGTTCGTCACCGGCGTCTGCCAGTTCCTGTCCAGCCCCATCGCCGGCGTGCTGTCGTCCAAGGTGGACGTGCGCAAGGTGCTGGCCGTGGGCTTCATCCTGCTGGCCACCAGCTTCCTCATCAGCACCCCGGTCACGGCGGACTGGGGCTTCGACCAGTGGTTCCTGCCGCAGGTGCTGCGCGGGGCGGGGCTGATGTTCTGCATCATCCCCATCACCAGCCTGGCCCTGGGCACCCTGCCGATGGAGGAGGTGAAGAACGCCTCCGGCCTGTTCAACCTGATGCGCAATCTGGGCGGGGCCTTCGGGCTGGCGGGCATCAACACGGTGATCACGGAGCGTACCGCCCTGCACAGCCAGCGGCTGGCGGAATGGCTGGACCCCAGCCGGCCCGAGGTGGCAGGCTTCCTGGAGGCCATGCAGGCCCGCCTGTCCGCCACCCTGCCCGGCGACGCCGAGCTGGGCGCCGTCCGTACCCTGGCGGGCATCCTGCGGGCCCAGACCACGGTGATGGTCTTCGCCGACGTGTTCCTGCTGATGGGGATGGTGTTCGTGCTGGCCCTGGCCACCCTGCCCTTCGTCAAGCGCCCGGTGCTGCGCGGGGCCACCGATTCCGGTGCCCATTGAGGACCCGATGACCACCGACACGGAAGAGACCGGCGCCCGTCGCCCCGGCCGCCCGCCCGACCCCAGGAAGCGCGACGCCATCCTGGCCGCCGCCCAGCTTGTGTTCGTGGCCGACGGCTATGCCGCCAGCATGGACCGGATCGCCGAGGAGGCGGGCGTGTCCAAGCAGACCATCTACAAGCATTTCGAGTCCAAGGAACTGCTGTTCGAGGCCATCGTCCGCCGGCGTTCCGACCGACTGACCGAACCGCTGGTGAACGCCGCCCCCGACGCGGGCGTGGAGACGGTGCTGCACAGCCTGGCCCTGCGCTTCCTGGAGCTGCTGACCCTGCCGGACTATGCCTGCGTGCTGCGGGTGCTGGTGGGCGCGCAGGGCCAGTTCCCCGGGCTGGCCGACCATTTCTTCGAGGTGGGTCCCCGCCGTTCCCTGGGCCGCCTGGCCGACTACCTGTCCCGGATGGACCGGCAGGGGGCCTTGCGGGTGCCCGACCCGCTGGCGGCGGCGGAGCAGTTCCTGGGCCTGGTCAACGGCCAGATCCAGATGCGCATGGTCCTGGGCATCGGCACCGATACCTCTCCCGCGGCGATGGAAGCCCGCGCCCGGGCTGCCGTGGACGTGTTCCTGCGGGCCTATGGGCGGCGCGAGCCTGCCCCGGCCCCCGAGCCGGGGGCGCCTGAGGGGACACGAATATCGTGACAAGCATGACCGGCCTGTGCCCCGCCCCCTTCTCTCCGCCGGGAATGGCTGTATCCTGACCGCACGGTTTGATGGTCGGGAGTGTCCCCATGCGTCGGTGTCTGTTGTGGGCTTGCCTGGGCTTGGCGCTGGCGGTGTCGCCGGTGGCCGCCGCCCCGGCGCCGGGCCTGGGCACCGCCATGCAGGAACGGCTGACCAAGGGCGTGGGCAGCCCGCGGGGGGAGCGGGACGGCCAGGACCTTGTCCTGCTGGGCAAGTTCTATGAATCCCGCAACATGGCCCCGGTCTGGCTGGAGGGCGGCAAGCCGGGCCCCCGCGCCGCCGCCATGCTGGCCGCGCTGAAGGCTTCCGCCCTGGAGGGGCTGGAACCCAAGGATTACGGCGTCAACCGCATCGCCGCCCTGCTGGAGCGGGGCGACAGCCCGGACGCCCTGGCGGAGCTGGAGCTGCTGCTGACCAAGGGCGCCCTGACCCTGGGCCGCGACCTGGCCAGCGGCCGGCTGGAACCGTCCATCGTGGACCCGGAGCTGTTCGTGGAGCGGCGGGGCGTGGACCCGCTGGCCCTGCTAGGCAAGGTCACCGGCGCCGCCGACCCCGGCGCGGTGCTGGCCACCCTGCTGCCCACCCGGATCGAGTATGTGCGCCTGCGCGACGCCCTGGCCCGCTACCGGGACCTGGCCGCCGCCGGCGGCTGGCCGCGGGTGCAGTCGGAGGGGGAGACGCTGAAGCCCGGCCAGGCGGACCCGCGCGTGCCCTCCATCCGCGAAAGGCTGAAGGTGACGGGGGAGTACCCGGGGGACGCCCCCCTGCCGGAGGACCCCACCCTGTATGACCCGGAGCTGGAAAAGGCGGTGGTCACCTTCCAGCGCCGCCACGGGCTGGACCCGGACGGGGCCGTGGGCAAGGGCACCTTCGCGGCCCTGAACGTGCCGGTGGACCAGCGCATCGGCCAGATCAAGCTGAACATGGAACGCTGGCGCTGGATGCCCGACGACCTCGGCCGGCGTTACCTGATCGTCAACCTGGCCGCCTTCGAGCTGGCCCTGTTCGAGGAGGGCAAGGTCGTCCACCAGACCCGGGTGGTGGTGGGCGCCACCAGCACCCGCACGCCGGTGTTCAGTGAGACCATGACCTTCTTCGAGGTGAACCCCTATTGGCACGTGCCGGTGAAGATCGCCCGGGACGAGATCTTCCCCAAAGCCAAGAAGGACCCGACCTACCTGGCCCGGGAGGGCTATGTGCTGCTGTCCGATTATACGGAAAGCGCCGTGCCCGTGGACCCGAAGACGGTGGACTGGGCCCAACTGACGCCCCGCACCTTCCGTTACCGCGTGCGGCAGGAGCCGGGGGACAAGAACAGCCTGGGCCGGATCAAGATGATGTTCCCCAACCAGTGGGACATCTACCTGCACGACACCCCGTCCAAAAAGCTGTTCGGCCGCGCCACCCGCAGCTTCAGCCATGGCTGCATCCGGGTGGAGAACCCGTTCGACCTGGCGGAGGCCATCCTGCGCGTCACCGGCACCACGTCCTGGGACCGGGTCAAGCTGGATGAGGCGCTGGCGTCGGGCCAGCGGCAGGTGATCCGGCTGAAGCAGTCCCTGCCCGTGCACATCACCTACATCACCGCCTTCGTGGAGTCCGACGGCACGGTGGATTTCCGCGGCGACGTCTATGGCCGCGACCGGCGGCTGGCCCAGGCGCTGATCGCCTCACGCGTGAACTGGCCCGACCTGGCGGCGGAGGCGGCCACCAACCCCGCCGCCAAGGACGCTCCCCCGGTCCCGGCCCAGGCCGCCCCGGTGCGGGAATAGGCATGCCCATGGCCGACACGACCCTGAGCCAGCGCCTGCGCGCGGCGACCGAAGTGATCCACCAGCAGACGGAGTCCCTGCCCTTCGCCGCCCGGCTGATGGCGCCCGACCTGGACCGGGACACCTATGCCCGCACCCTGGCCCGCATGCTGGGGGTGATCGGGCCGCTGGAGGCGGCGGTGACGGAAGCCGACCGGGACGGCGCCCTGGGCTTCCTGCCCCTGCCCCAGGCGGGCAGCATCGTGGCCGACCTGTTCCGGCTGGGCTGGGACGAGGGGCGGGTGGGCGGCCTGCCCCTGGCGCCCCTGCCGCCGGGGCTGGACATCACCCCCGCGGCAGCGGGCGTGGCCTACCTGCTGGACGGCAGCCTGCTGGGCGGCCGGGTGGTGGCGCGGCGCCTGCGCGACAGCCTGGGGCCGGAGGTCGCGGGGTCCTTGAGCTTCCACGCCGACGACCCCGCCGCCAGCCAGCAATGGCAGCTCTGCCGCGCCTGGCTGGACGGGCTGCCCGCCGATTGGGCCGACGGGGCGGAGGCCGGCGCCCTGTCTGCCTTCACCGCCCTGCGGGACTGGATGGCCGGCGCGCCCTGATCCGGCCCGGGCCGGAAGGTGGGTTGCCAAGGGGGTACTTCCGGTAGACAATTCCCGCGTGTGTCATGTCGGCAGGTAACCGCGGGGTCGGGAATGGGTTCGGACGCGGGGAGGGACTTCGGCGAGGTCTTCCGCGGCTTCGCCCTGGATGACCTGTCGCCGGAGCAGTTCGACGAGCTGCCCTTCGGCGCCATCCAGGTGGACGCCAACGGCATCATCCACCGCTACAACCGCGCGGAAAGCCAGCTGTCCGGCCGCGCGCCGGAACGGGTGGTCGGCCGGGACTTTTTCCGCGACGTGGCCCCCTGCACCAACATGCCGGGCTTCCAGGGCCGCTTCGCCGAGGGGGTGGCCCGCGGCAGCCTGGATGTGGGCTTCACCTTCGTCTTCGATTTCCACATGGCCCCGGTGCGGGTCGGCATCCACATGCGGGACGCCGCCGAGCCGGGCCGCTACTGGATCCTGGTCCGGGTGATCGAGCGGCTGCAACCCTACCGTCCGGCGGAGGCGCAACGCATCGTCGCCCAACGGTCCAACGTCACCGTGGACGGGGCGATGCTGGACCTGTCCGTCTGTGAGCGGGAACGCATCCACCTGCCGGGCGCCATCCAGCCCTTCGGCGCCCTGCTGGCCCTGGACCCGTACAGCCTGACGGTCACGGCCTGCAGCGCCAACGCCTGGGAGCTGCTGGGCCTTGAAGCCCCGGGGGACCGCGCCCTGCCCCTGGACGCCTTGCTGCCGGAAGGGGTGCCCGCCGCCCTGCGCCGCGCCATGGCCGACGGGCTGCTGGCGGAAGGCCAGAGCTGGGAGGACCAGGTCCGCTGCCCGCGCACCGGCCAGCCCCTGTACCTGTCCGCCCACCGCTGGGGCGGACGGCTGCTGCTGGAGCTGGAGTCCCTGGTGGGGGTGGACACCGGCCAGGGGGTCCGCACCGCCGCGGTCGTGCAACGGGGCATGGCGGCGATGCGGCGCAACGCCGGCTTGGTGGAGCTGGCCCAGTCCATGGCCCGCGCCCTGCGGGACCTGACGGGGTTCGAGCGGGTGCTGGTCTACCGCTTCGACCGGGACTGGCACGGCCAGGTGCTGGCGGAGGACAAGGTGCCCGACTGGGAGCAGTCCTTCGCCGGGCTGCATTTCCCCGCCTCCGACATCCCACGGCAGGCGCGGGACCTGTATGTGCGCAGCCCCATCCGCCATGTGCCCGACCGGGACTATGTGCCCGTGCCGCTGCTGGCCGGGGACGGCGCGGCGGCGGGGGAGGCGCTGGACCTCAGCCTGTCGCGGCTGCGCAGCCTGTCGCCGGTGCACCTGGAATACCACCGGAACATGGGCGTCAACGGGTCCATGTCCATTTCCATCCTGCAGGACGGCAAGCTCTGGGGCCTGGCCACCTTCCACCACCGGCTGCCCCACTTCGTGGACCCGGTGCGGCGGGCGGCGGCCCTGTCCCTGACAGAGGCGTTCGGCCTACGCATCGCCTCCGTCCTCCAGGCCCAGGCAACGCGGGAGCGGCGGGCCGACGCGGACCGGCTGAACCGGCTCATCGCGCAGATGGCGGGGTCAACCGACTTCCTGCTGGCCCTGACCCAGGGGCCGGACGACATCAGCGCCCTGTTCCAGGGGGGCGGGGCGGCCATCCTCTACCAGGGCCGGGCCGCCTGTGTGGGCCGGACCCCGCCGGAGACGGCCCTGGGCACCCTGGCGGGCTGGCTGCGGGACCAGGTGGTGGATGACGGCATCTTCATGACCGACGCCCTGCCGTCCCTCTGCCCGGCGCTGGAGAAGCACCGGGAGGTGGCGAGCGGCTTGCTGGCCGTGCGGCTGGCGGCGGACGCGGATGACTGGCTGCTGTGGTTCCGGCCGGAGGAGGCCCAGCTCATCGTCTGGGGCGGCAACCCGCACAAGCCCGCCGAACGGCGGGAGGACGGGACGGCGGCGGTGCTGCCCCGCGCCAGCTTCGAGCGGTGGGTGGAGGAAAGGCGCGGCCAGGCCCAGCCCTGGGCCGGGTGGGAGCCGGACATCGCCCGCAGCCTGCGCCATGCCATCAACGACGTGATCCTGCGCCACATGCGGCAGCTGGCGGAACTGAACGAGCGGCTGCGCTCCAGCGACGCGGCCAAGTCCCGCTTCCTGGCCAACATGAGCCATGAGCTGCGCACGCCGCTGAACGCCATCCTTGGCTTCTCGGAGGTGCTGGAGGCGGGGCTGTTCGGGCCGCTGACGCCGAAGCAGCGGGAATATATCGGCGACATCCACGCCTCGGGCCGGCACCTGCTGGCCATGGTGACCGACATGCTGGACCTGGCCCGGATCGAGGCGGGGCGGCTGGAACTGCGCCCCGAGCCGGTGGACCTGGCCGTGCTGGTGGAAGAGAGCGTGGCCCTGGCCCGCCCGCGGGCGGAGGTGGAGGGGGTGGAGCTGCTGACCAGCCTGCCCGTGCCGCTGCCGCCCCTGTCCGCCGACCCGGTGCGGCTGAAGCAGGTCCTGCTGAACCTGGTCACCAACGCCGTGAAGTTCACCCCCCGCGGCGGCCGGGTGGAAGTGTCCGCCGAGGCGCTGCCGGACGCGGTGGCCCTGGAGGTGCGCGACACCGGCGTGGGCATGACCCCGGCGGAGGTGGCCCTGTCCCTGGAACCCTTCCGCCAGGTCAGCAACTTCACCAAGCATGTGCAGGAGGGCGCGGGCCTGGGCCTGCCCATCTCCCGCATGCTGGTCCAACTCCACGGCGGCGACTTGTCGATCCGCAGCCGGCCCGGTGCCGGGACGACGGTGCGGGTGGTGCTGCCGCGATGAAGGGAAGGACGATGGCCATGCAAGGAAAGCCCGAGCCCTGGGACCGTGCGCCCGATAGCGTCCGACGCAGCCGCGCGTTCCATCCCTCTGAGCTTCCGGAGCACCTGAAGGAGGCGTTGGAGACTGCGCGCATGGACCCGCGGCACGAGCACCTCAACGCCCTGATGGATGCCGGAATCGAGCCCACAGCCGCTGGGTTGGGGCCGAACCGCCTGTGACTGGCACGACCGCTTCCCCCGCGAAGGCGGGGGCCCACATTTTTGGACCCGGTGTCCGTCGTCTCTGTCGTTGAAGAACCGTGCACCCCCGCCTGCGCGGGGGAGACATAGAATGCTGCGTCCTCGGTCAACCCTTCACCGCCCCGGCGGGCGCCAGCGGCTGTCGGGGGGTGGCAGGGTGTCCTGTTCGGGGTCGGCCTGCGGGACCTCGCGGAAGTCGCCCTCGATCACCGTGGTGTCGCTGTAGGGCGGGCGCCCGCCGGAGCGCCAGACGGTGGTGCCGCCGGCGCGCATCTCCCCCTGCACCAGGCCGGACCGCACGGCCCGCGCGATCCGGCCATAAAGCCAACCGCGCACCGGGGGCAGCAGGACCAGCAGGGCCAGGATGTCGGTGACGAAGCCCGGGATCACCAGCAGCACGCCGGCCAGCGCCAGGCACAGCCCGTCGAACGCCTCCTTCAGGGGCGGCTCGCCCCGGTCCATGCGTTCCTGCGCCTTCCGCAGGGTGCCCAGCCCCTGGCGCCTCAACAGGGCGATGCCCGCCACGGCGGCCAGAATGACCAACAGCACCGTGTTCAGGACGCCGACCTTGTCGCCCACATAGGCGAAGCCGGCGATCTCCACCAACGGCAACAGCAGGAAGGGGAGGAGGAAACGCATGGGGCGCCTTGCTCTTTGTTGACCGGGGGCCTATCTAACCCTTGGGTTCGGGGCCATCCCGGCCTCCCGGAACCGCCCCCGGCGGCGATGGTTGATTAGAGCCCAGGGCCGCCGCCGGCACTCTTTCCACCGGCACCGCGGCCGCTGGCAAGGCTAGAGGTAATGCGCCGCGGCCCCGGATGTAAGGGGCCATGGGGCCAACGGACAGGTTCCTTGCGGGCCGATTCCGTGCGAACCTGAGGCGCGGTCACCATCCCCGGGACTTCGGTCACGACAGACAGGACGGCTTGGCACATGGGCGAGGGGTTCTTCTTCATCGACATCCTGATCTTCGCCATGGTGGCCGCCTTCCTGGTGTTCCGGTTGCGCAGCGTGCTGGGCCGCCGCCATGGGGATGAGCGCCAGCGCCCCAACCCCATCGCCCCGCCCCCCGCCGGCCGCGGCCCCCTGGGCGACAAGGCCGACAACGTGGTCCCCCTGCCCGGCCGCGTGGCGCCGGACCTGGCGGCGGAGCCGCCGGCCTTCACCGGCCCGGTGTCCGTGGCCGACGGCATCAAGCAGATCCGCACCGCCGACCCCAGCTTCACCGAGAAGCATTTCCTGCAGGGCGCCAAGGCGGCGTTCGAGATGATCGTCAGCGCCTTCGCCGCCGGCGACACCGCCACCCTGCGCCCCCTGCTGGCGGACGAGGTCTACGACAACTTCGCCGAGGCCATCCGCAAGCGCCAGCAGGCGGGGGAGAGCCTGGACACGGTCATCCAATCCTTCGAGTCCGTGGACATGACCGCCGCCCGGCTGGAAGGCCGCACCGCCTTCTGCACGGTCACCTTCACCACCCACCAGATCAACGTCACCCGGGACGCCAACGGCAACCCGGTGGAGGGCGACGGCACGGCGGAGGAGGTGGTGGACATCTGGACCTTCAGCCGCAACACCCGCGCCACCAACCCCAACTGGGTGCTGGTCGAGACGCGCGTACCTTAATTGCCCCGTAGGTCGGATCAGCGGCCTGTCGGCCGCTGATCCGACCTACGAAGCCAAGCCTTACCCCACCGCCGCCTTCAAGGCCGCCGCCGTGACGATGCGGTTGCGGCCCGTGCGCTTGGCCTCGTAGAGGGCCTGGTCGGTCTGGTCCACCAGCGCGTCCAGGGTCAGGTCCAGGCGGCTCTCCGCCAGGCCGAAGCTGGCCGTCACGTACAAGGTCCGCCCGTCCGCCAGGTGCACCGGCAGGGCGGCGATGTCGGCGCGCAGCCGTTCCAGCACCATCATGCCCTCGGGCAGGCTGGTGTCCTTCAGCAGGATCAGCATCTCCTCCCCGCCCAGGCGGAAGGCCTCGTCGAAGCTGCGGATGCCGCGGTTGATGGCACCTGCCACGGCCACCAGCACCCGGTCGCCCGCGTCATGGCCATAGGTGTCGTTGACTGACTTGAACTTGTCCAGGTCGCAGAGCGCCAGGCAGAAGGGCTTGCCCGTACGGCGGAACCGGTTCAGCTCCCGCTCCAGCTCCTCCTGCAAACCGGTGCGGTTGCGCAGGCCGGTCAGCGGGTCGATGCCGCTGCCGGCCATGCTGAAGGCTTTCTCGAAGCGGCGGCACTGCTGGATGAACTCGTCGAACTTCTCCGCCACCGATTCATAGGCCTGGTGGCCACAGGGCGTGCCCTCCGCCACCCGCATCAGCACCAGCCGCGCCATGCGGTGGAGCTGCTCATGCAAGGTCACCAGCCGGTCCACGGCGGGCTGGTCGGTCAGCTCGCTGTCCTTGGCCCGCTTCACCCACAGGATGAACCCCATGGGCATGGGGGCCGCGTCGGGCCCGGACAGGCCGCACTCCGCCGGGAAGAAGACAGCCCGGTGCCACCGGGTGAGCCAGCGGAGATGTTCGTCGATGACGGGGCTGAGGCCGGCCTGGGACGGCGGTGTGGGGGACATGGCTGACGCCTTGGGTAAGGGCCACGCATCCGCGGGCACTACGCCCTAAAGACATAGCGCACTTCGCCTGACGTGGCACCCACCGCGTGACCACACCCCCGAAATGGCACGGGGCTGTGGCTTCGCTGCCGGGCCGGTTGCGTCAGCGGGTCCCGGTCCCCGTCATTCCCGCCATACCCAGCGCTGCTCCACCGCGTCCAGCGTACCTGTCCGCAGTCCCTCGCGGACATCGCGCATCAGCCGGTTCATGGTGTGGATGTTATGCAGGGAGACGAGCTGCATGGCCAGCAGCTCCTCCGCCTTCAGCAGGTGGTGCAGGTAGGCGCGGCTGAACTTCCGGCAGGCGTAGCAGCCGCAGGATGCGTCGATGGGCTCCGGGTCGGACTTGAAGCGGCCGTTGCGCAGGTTCAGCCGCTCCCCCTTCACCCCCGGCACCAGGGCCCAGCCGTGGCGGGCGATGCGGGTGGGGCTGACGCAGTCGAAGGTGTCGATGCCCAGCCGCACCCCGGCGAAGATGTCCACGATGCCGCCGATGCCCAGCAGGTGGACCGGCCGCTCGGCATGGACATGGGCCATGGCCATGGCCACCACTTCCACCATCTGTTCCTTGTGGGCCCCCAGGGACCCGCCCACGGCGGTGGCGAAGAAGGGCCGGTCCTTGGTGTACTCGGCACTTTCCTTGCGCAGGTCCGGGTACACGCCGCCTTGGACGATGCCGTACATGGCTTGGGGCAGGCCGTTGGCCGACAGGCCGCCGCCGCGCTCGAACTCCGCCAAGGACCGGTCGCCCCAGCGGTGGGACATGCGCATGGAGCGGGCGGTGTAGTTGCGGTCCACGTGGAAGGGCGTGCACTCGTCCAACTGCACGATCAGGTCGGCACCCAGCTTGCGCTGGATGTCGATGCTCTTCTCCGGCGTCAGGAACAGGTGCTCCCCGCCCATGTAGCTGCGGAACTTGGCCCCCTCCTCCGTGATCTTCAGCAGGGTCTTCTCACGGGTCGTGGTGCGACGCCCCTTCACCTCGTCCGCCACGCTGCCATGGCCCATGGCGAAGATCTGGTAGCCGCCGCTGTCGGTCAGCATGGGCCCGTCCCAGCCCATGAACTTGTGCAGGCCGCCCATGGCCGCCACCACCTCCGCCCCCGGCTGGATCATCAGGTGGTAGGTGTTGGACAGGATGATGTCCGTCTGCTCGGCGCGGAGCTGGTCCGGCGTCACGCCCTTCACCGTCGCCTTGGTGCCGCAGAAGATGAAGTTCGGCGTCTCGATCGCCCCGTGCGGCGTGGTCAGCCGGCCCAGCCGGGCCTGGCTGGCGGGGTCGCGGTGCAGGATGTCGAAGGCGAAGCCGGGATAGCGGGACATGGGACCGTCAGCATTGCGATGGGGGCGTCCGCGGCAGCGGGCGGACCGGGTTGCATAGCATGGCCGGCCCCGCCCCTCCAGCCCGGGGCCGCCCGGGACAGGCAGGGTTGCCCACCGGGCAGGGCCGGAAGGCCGGTTGCACAAATTTCACTGTCCCGCCCCCTAGCCTTTCGGCATAAGTAATATTACCAGAGCACGCCCTGTGGTGGGTTTCTGGCCGTTTACACACCATTTATCTTGATTTGGGGAGTCCGACCATGACGGCTGTTAATCAGGGACTGTTCCTTACCTATGCTTCTGGTGGTGGCGGAGTCCTGAAGGCCTATGATTTCAACGTGTCGTTCGACGGGGGCAAGACCCAGCACCTGCTGCTGATGGATACCGGCTCCCCCTGGATGAACGTGGGCAGCAACCTGCTGCCGGAAGGGACCTATACCGTCTGCGATCCCCAGCCCAACACCCCGGCCCCCAACTATTCCAGCGACGGCAACCAGTATGAGGGCCAGTGGGTCCAGGTCACCGCCACCGTGACCGGCGGCAACGGGGCCAGCTTCACCACGCCCGCGCCGATCACCGTCTTCCGCAGCACCAGCTCGCCCGGCGTGTCCATGATGGGGGTCAGCACGCGCTTTGCCGACCTGGACGCCATGAACGTCTTCCTGAACGTGCCGGGGATCGTGAACGGCAGCTACCCCGCCGGCTACATCCTGGACCAATACGGGGTCTGGTTCGGCTATGGGCAGGACACCCTGGCCCAGTTCACCCAGGCGCCGGTGACCTCGGCCCTGGGCCAGCGCACCGCCGCGGCACAGGTGACCCTGACCGGCCCGGGCCTGCCCACCTACACGGCCACCGTGCCGTTCCTGATGGACACGGGCATCGACTACACCATCGTCACCCCGAACACCAACCCGCCGGCAGAGCCGCCGCCCTCCCCCACCGCGTGGCAGGAGCCGAACCCCAACGGGGGCTTCCAGTTCATCCCCGGCGTGGGGGTGAGCGTGACCGTGGGCGGCATGAGCTGGGGCTTCAACATGGACCAGTGCGGCAAGCAGGCGTCGGTCCCGGCCTTTGCCCGCCTGGCGAAGCCCAGCGCCAACGGCATCGTCAACACGGGCCGTCATTTCCTGGCCAGCTACAAGTACCTGGTCCAACTGGACAGCCGCATCGGTTCCGCCACCGGCACCATGGGCTTCCTGAAGGTCTGACAGGCCGGGGCGGCGCCGGACCCCGGCGCCGCCCCTCAGACCTGTTCGTGCCCCCTCAAACGCCGGGCGGGCGCATCCGCGCCATTGGCTTATACCAAGCGCATGAGTTTTTGACTCATGCGCTTGGAGGCCGGCGACCGCCGGCCCGCGGGCCCATGCCCGCGTGAGCCAAGCCGCCGGATGGCGGCGCCCGGCGCCTGAGGGGCCGTTGATCGGTCACGATCAACGGCGGCTGGTATCAGGCGCCCATGGGGGCGCGGGCGGGCAGTCGCCGGCCTTAACGGGCATGGGTCAAGGCCTCACGCCCTGGGTCAAAGCCCATTGGGGTCAGCTTGCCAGCCCCGGTCGGCCCACAGCCAGCCGCGACAGGTACATGAAGGGCGTGTCCAGCAGGCTCAACCCCACCCGCAGCAGGTAGGTGCCCAGGATGTAGGTGTGGAGCAACGCCTCCCACCCCACCGGCTCGGGCGCGAAGACCACCCAGGCCAGGACGGAGAAGATCACGTTGTCCACCAGGCTGGACAGCATGGTGCTGCCGTTGTTCCGCAGCCACAGGTGCTTGTCCCCCGTGGCGCCGCGGATGCGCTGGTAGACCCAGACGTCGAACAGCTGGCTGCACAGGTACGCGGTCATCCCCGCCGCGAACAGGCCCGGGGCCGGCAGGAACAGGGCCGCCATGTGGTCCTGCATGGGCAGGGCCCAGGCCATGTCCGCCCCCGCCTGCTCCGCCGTCAAAGGCCGGAAACCCAGGGTCAGCACCATCAGCAGGGTGAACAGCAGGTAGGCGGCGAAGCCCAGGAACACGGCCTTGCGCGCCGCGTCCCGCCCGTAATGCTCCGTCAGGATGTCGGTGGCCAGGTAGGTGGAGCTGAACAGCACCGTGCCCATCGCCACCGGGTGGTCATAGACGCTGAACTGCACGGCCTTCAGCACCTCCACGTTCGCGGCGATCACGGCCACGGCGATGTAGAGATACAGTCCCGGCGCCCCGAACAGCCGGGCGAACAGCAGGATGGTGCCGAAGCAGAACAGCGCCTGCGCCAGCAGCAGCAGCTCCGGCGGCACGGCATGCAGGGCGGCGACCAGGTCGGCAGGGTTCAGGGGCATGGGCCTTCACCGGAAAAGCCGATGACGGCAGGCGGAGCCTGTCGGCATCGGCAGGGCCGCGGCGGCGGCCCCACGCACGCGGGTGCGCGCAAGCCCCCCGCTGGCGAATGCCAGCATACGCAACGGGCCGCGGATGCGGCCGCCCGGCGCCTGGGGGATCACAAAAAGGAACAACCCCGCGCCGGGCACCCCGTTTCCGGGGGCGGCGCGGGGCCGGTCAAGCCAGACGGCAGCGGGTCAGCAGCCAGCCGCGCTTCAGGCGGCGGACTTGGACTCCAGCGCCTTCTTGATCTGCTTCTTCACCTTGCGGGCATCGTCGCTCAGCTTGGCGTCGGCGATGTCCAGCAGGGCGGCGTCCAGGCCACCCTTGTGCTCGATGGTGCGGATGCCGTTGGTGGACAGGCGCAGGCGCACCATGCGGCCCAACGCGTCGGACAGGAGCGACGTCTCCTGCAGGTTCGGCTTGAAGCGCCGACGGGACTTGTTGTTGGCGTGGGAGACGTTGTTGCCGGTCTGCACACCCTTGCCGGTCACGTCGCACTTGCGGGACATCGGAACACCCTTTTTCGCTACTGGCGTTGCTGCTGGCGACATCCGGCCCCAAGGGGGTGGAGAGGTCGCGTTACCCATAGAAAATCTTGCGCCGGACACCCCAGGGCGCCCGGCGGAGACGCGTTGATAGCCAAGCGGCCCGACAGAGTCAAGCGCGGGTGCGCCATCCGCCCCGCGCAACCCGCGACATCAGGCGAGGATGATGTCGAACCGCCCGGCCAGGGCGCCCGTCTCGATCCCGTCGGCCGGTTCCAGCCGCACCGCAACAGCTGCCCGTTGTTCCGGCGACAGGCGGGAGAAGATGAAGTCCCTCGGGTTGCCAGGGTCCCCCTCCACATACATCTGGGTCACCAGCCGGGACCGGCCGGGGGCGGCCACGGCGAAATGCACATGGGGCGTCCGCCCGCTGTAAGCCACCGGCCGGATGGTGCGGAACCGGTAGCGGCCATCCGCGTCCGTCCGGGTGCGGCCATAGCCCTGGAAGTTGCCGTCCCGGCCCTGCTCACGGTCGGCGGGGTGGTGGTAGATGCCGTTGGCGTCGCACTGCCAGGCCTCCACCAGCGCCCCGGCCAGGGGCGTGCCGTCGGCGGCCAGGACCCGGCCGGACAGGTGGGTGACCTGCCCCATGGCCTGCGCCGCCCGCCCGGTGACCCGCACCAGGTCCCAGTCATGCTCGGCGGGCAACTCGGTGGGATAGAAGGGCCCCGCCGTCTGCCGCGGGGTCGGCACCAGGGCCCGGGCGGGGGCCGGCAGCGCCGCGAACGCCGCCAGGGCGGCAGCCCCGGTGAGCAGGCGCCGGCGAGGGAGGTGGATGGTTGGGCGGGACTCGGCCATGGACAGGAGGTGTGGCCGGACCGGGTCCGGGGCAAGGGGCTATACCGTCCGCTCCCCCCGGAAGAGCCCCAGCAACTGCCGCGCCGCCATGCCGGGCGTCACCTTCCCGGCCGCCGCGGCGCGCTCAAGACTCGGCAGCGCGGCCCGGACGCCCGGGTCGTTGGTGAAGGAGGACAGCAGGTTCTCGCGGATCTCGTTCCACATCCAGGTGCGGGCCTGGGCGGCGCGGCGACGGTCCAGGGCGCCGGTGCCGCCCAGCGTGCGGCGGTAGTCGCCGATGCGGTCCCACACCGCCCCCACCCCCTGCCCCTCCAGGGCGGAGCAGGACAGGACCGGCACCCGCCAGGCCGGGTCGGCGGGGCGCAGCATGGACAGGGCGTGACGATATTCCGCCACCGCGTGCCGGGCGGCGGCGGCCAAGGCGCCGTCGGCCTTGTTGACGACGATCATGTCCGCCAGCTCGACGATGCCCTTCTTGATGCCTTGCAGCTCGTCCCCGCCCGCCGGGGGCAGCAGCAGCAGGAACAAATCCACCATGTCGGCCACGGCCGTCTCCGACTGGCCCACGCCTACCGTCTCCACGATGACAAGGTCATAGCCCGCGGCCTCTACCAACAGCATGGCTTCCCGCGTGCGCCGCGCCACGCCGCCCAGGGTGCTGCCGGCGGGGGAGGGACGGATGAAGGCGGAGGGGTGGCGCGACAGCTCCTCCATCCTTGTCTTGTCGCCCAGGATGCTGCCGCCGGTGCGCTGGCTGCTGGGGTCCACGGCCAGGACCGCCACCTTGTGCCCCTGGCCGATGACGTGCAGGCCGAACGCCTCGATGAAGGTGGACTTGCCCACCCCCGGCACCCCGGTGATCCCCAGGCGCACGCCCTTGCCCGTGTGGGGCAGCAAGGCGGCCAGCAGCGCCTCCGCCCGTTCCCGGTGGTCGGGGCGGGTACTTTCCACCAGGGTGATGCCCCGGGCCAGGGCCCGCCTGTCGCCGGACAGGATGGCGGGGGCGAGGGAATCGGGGGAGAGGGTGTCAGGCATGGGGCCAGAGCCTTCGGATCGGGAAGACGTCCAGGGCCGTATCGACGCTGACCAGGCCGATGTTCCGCAACCTGGCCTGGGCCACGATCATGCGGTCGAACGGGTCGCGATGCTCGCCCTCCATCTCCCCTGCCAGCTTGGCGTCCTGGTAATCAATGGGGATGACCGCGACATTGCTTCGCGCCAACAGGGCGCCCAGGTCGCCGACGGGCGGAAGCTTGCCGAGCCGGACCTTGGTCGTGATCTCCCAGACGCTGACCGCGCTCATCAACAGGGTCTGCCCGTCCGCCTCCAACTGGGTCACCACCGGCCGCGGGATCGCGGCAGTTCCGCCCGCCCACCAGAGGAACACATGGGTGTCCAGCAGCAGGGTCGTCACTTGTCCCCGCCTGGAAAGATCGGGCCGTCCTCCCACGCGCGCAGCTCTTCCTCCGGGAGCGGGTCGAAGAAGCTGTCGGGTACGGTCACCTGGTCCTTGGCGAAGCCATACAACCCCTTGCGGGACATGGGCCGGGGCAGACGCACCAGCCGTGCCACCGGCAGCCCGTCACGGGCCAGCACCACCTCCTCCCCCGCGTCCAGGTCGCGGAGCAGGGCGGACAGGGTGGGGTCGTCGTCGCGGACGTTGACGGTCTTCATGGGGGGATGATGGACCAGGGCCGTTGACAGGTCAAACCCGCCTGGGAAATGCCCGCCGAGCGCCGCACGGACCGATAGCCCGAACGGGTTATCACCCCTGGAAGCGTTCCGGGTCGGCGACCTGCATGCGACAGTAGGGGGTAAACCGCGTGGAGTGCCCCGATGCCTCCCGACTATGACGGGTCCGCCCCTGTCCTTGAGACTGACCGTGCCCCGGCGCAACCGGCAGGGCAGCCCGGCTTACGCCGGGTCCCTGCCTGGCTCGCCCGCATGCTGGGCATCGAGCGACGAGGCGCCCCGCGCTGGCAGCCGCAAAGCGGGCTGGTGCAGGTGGGCGGCGTGTTGCTGAAGGTCGCGGATGTCAGCGCCACCGGATTGCGCATCCAGGGCTATCGCGGCTCCCTCAGCCCCCAGGACCGGTTCGCCCTGACCCTGTACCTGGCCGACGCCACCGGCCGGCTGGAGCTGGAGGCGGAGGCCATCGTCGGCTGGCGGTCCGGCGACAAGCTGGGCGCCGCCTTCTATGGCCTGTCGCGGGAGGACCGGGTGCGGCTGGAGGCATTCCTGGCCGCGGTGGACGGCACCTGACACGCCCGTCCCAGCCCGCGACTTTCGAATTCGAAAGTCGGCTTAGTCAGCCGCCACCGTCTCTGCCGCCTTCGCCCCGTTGCCGTTGACGTCCTGCTGCTTCGCCCACAGCGCGGCATAGGCGCCGCCCATGGCCAGCAGGGCGGCGTGGGCGCCGCGTTCCACGATGCGGCCGGCCTCCAGCACGATGATCTCGTCCGCGTCCACCACGGTGGACAGGCGGTGGGCGATGACCAGGGTGGTGCGGCCGCGGCTGGCGTCGCGCAATGCTGCCTGGATCTCCCGCTCCGTGTGGGTGTCCAGGGCGCTCGTCGCCTCGTCCAGGATCAGGATGGGCGGGTCCTTCAGCAGGGTACGGGCGATGGCCACCCGCTGCTTCTCCCCGCCGGAAAGCTTCAGGCCCCGCTCCCCCACCATGGTGTCCCAGCCGTCGGGCAGGCTGGCGATGAAGTTCCGGATCTGGGCGGCGGAGACCACCCGGTCCAGTTCCCCCTGCGTGGCGCCGGGGCGGCCATAGGCGATGTTGTAGCGGATGGTGTCGTTGAACAGCACCGTGTCCTGCGGGACGATGCCGATGGCCGCCCGCAGGGACGATTGGGTCACGTCCCGGACATCCTGCCCGTCCACCAGGATGCGCCCGCCCGTGGCATCGTAGAAGCGGTAGAGCAGCCGCGACAGGGTGGACTTGCCCGCCCCGGTGGGGCCCACCACGGCCACGGTCTTGCCGGCCGGGATGGTGAAGCTGATGCCCTGAAGGATGGGCCGGCGGGCGTCGTAGGCGAAACGGACATCCTCGAACCGCACCTCGCCCCCCGCGGCGTGCAGGGGCTGGGCGCCGGGCTTGTCCTGCACCTCCCGCTCCACGTTCAGCAGGTCGAACATCTTCTCCATGTCGTTCAGGGACTCCTTGATGCCCCGGTAGACGAAGCCGAAGATGTTCAGCGGCTGGTAAAGCTGCAGCAGGTAGGTGTTCACGGCCACGAAGTCGCCGATGGTCATGCTGCCGTTGGCGATGCCTGCCGCGGCCATCCACATCACCGCCACCACGCCCGTGGCGATGATGAAGCCCTGGCCCACGTTCAGCAGCGACAGGGAGGACTGGGTGCGGACCGCCGCGTCCTCATACACCCGCAGGGCCTTGTCGTAGCGCTCCGCCTCGAACCGCTCATTGCCGAAATACTTGACCGTCTCGTAGTTCAGCAGCGTGTCGATGGCGCGGGCGTTGGCCTTGGTGTCGGCGTCCAGCATGGCGCGGCGGATGCGGGTGCGCCAGTTGGTGACCGTGATGGTGTAGGCGATGTAGCCGGCCACGGTGGCGAAGGTGACGACGGCGAAGCGCCAGTCGAACATCTTCCACAGGATCACGGTGACCAGCAGGATTTCCAGCAGGGTGGGCAGCACGTTGAACAGCAGCGTACCCAGCAGGCTGTCGATGGCCTTGGTGCCCCGCTCGATCACCCGGGACAGGCCGCCGGTCTGCCGTTCCAGGTGGAAGCGCAGGGACAGGGAGTGCAGGTGCTGGAAGACGTTCAGCGCCGCCTGCCGCATGGCCCGCTGGCTGACCCGCTCGAACACGGCATCGCGCAGTTCCCCGAAGGCCAGGGTGGCGACGCGGGCCAGGCCATAGGCCAGGATGAAGCCCAGGGGAATGGCGATCGCCGGGTTGGCCGCGGCGGACGCGGCCAAGTCCCGCGGCCCGTCGCCGGACAGGGCGTCCACCGCGCCCTTGTACAGGATGGGCACGGTGACGTTGGCGCCCTTGGCCACCGCCAGGAACAGCAGCGCGACCACAACCCGCGCCCGTATCCCCCATTCGCCCACGGGCCACAGGTAAGGCAGCAGGGTGCGGATGGCCCCGGCCTCGCCCAGCCGCTCACGGCCGGGGGGCAGGGTCAGGTCGGTTTCCTTGGGGGGGCGGTCATGGCGGCGCATGACAGGGCAAGGTAGGCGCACCGGATGCCCCTGGAAAGTGCCGGCTTGCCACGGTGCCGCGCATCCCTGCCCCGCACAGTTGGTTTTCTGTTCCCTCGGCCGCCAAGTGCCGCCACGCGACGGCTTGGCTCATGCGGACACGTGTCCGCGCGGCCGCGGTCGGTCAGCGTCATGGATGCCGCTGACGGGACCGATCCGGCACGCTATGCTCCCGCCGATCCTGATACTGACGGCCGGGCCCCATGCGCACCCATCCCGATTACCCGAACCTGTTCATCCTGGACCACCCGCTGATCCAGCACAAACTCAGCCACATGCGGGACAAGAGCCGGTCCACCATGGGCTTCCGGCAATTGCTGCGGGAGATCGCCCTGCTGATGGGGTATGAGATCACCCGCGACCTGAAGCTGACGACGGAGCGGATCGAGACGCCGCTGACCGTCATGGACGCCCCGGTGATCGAGGGCAAGAAGCTGGCCATCGTCCCCATCCTGCGCGCCGGGCTGGTGATGGCGGAGGGGCTGCTGGAGTTGGTCCCCGCGGCGCGCGAGGGGCATATCGGCCTGTACCGCGACCATGAGACCAAGCGCCCGGTCGAGTACCTGGTGAAGCTGCCGGACCCGGCGGGTCGCATCTTCATCCTGGTGGACCCCATGCTGGCCACCGGCTATTCCGCCGTCCATGCCGTGGACGTGCTGAACCGCCACGGGGTGCTGGACGCCCAGATCCGCTTCATGGCCCTGGTCAGCGCGCCGGAGGGGGTGAAGGTCTTCCACGACGCCCACCCCAGCGTCCCCGTCTTCACCGCCGCCCTGGACAGCCATCTGAACGAGAACGCCTACATCGTCCCCGGCCTGGGCGACGCGGGCGACCGGCTGTTCGGCACGAAGTGAGGGGCGGGCCTTGAGCCCATGCCAGATTTGACATAATTTGGTGTTGGATGCGTGAGCCCAAGCCAGTTTATTGGGTCGGCTCCGGTCGAAAGGACGTGCGGGCATTCCCGGAGGACATCCGGGACGCCGTGGGCTTTGCCCTCTTTGCGGCTCAGACCGGGGGCAAACACCCACATGCCAAGCCCTTGGCTGGATTCGGCAGTGCGGGCGTGTTGGAGATCGTGGAGGACGGTGAAGGGGATACGTACCGGTGCGTCTACACCGTCCGTTTCTCGGACGCCGTCTATGTCCTCCATGCCTTCCAGAAGAAGTCGAAGCGTGGGATCGAGACACCACAGTCAGAGATCGCGTTGGTCAGAAGCCGGCTGAAACTGGCGGAAGACCATTACCGGGGCAGGAGGTCAGGATGACGGACGAGCCATCAGGCGTGATTGCCATTGAGGGCGGCAGCGGCAATGTGTTCGCCGACCTGGGTTTGGACCAACCCGACCTGCGCTTGGCAAAGGCCCGCATCGCCCTACAGATCGCCCAGGTGATCCAGGACCGTGGCCTGACCCAAGTCCGCGCCGCGGAACTGCTGGGCATCGACCAGCCAAAGGTTTCATCCCTGGTGCGGGGCAAGCTGGCCGGGTTCACGCTGGAACGGCTGCTGCGATTCCTGAACGCGCTGGGCTATGACGTGGAGATCACATTGCGGCCCAGCGGCGCTCAAGGGCAGATCGCCGTGGCGGCCTGACTCACCCCACCGGGGCGGTGGCCGCCGCGTCCTTCATGACGCCGGAGACAAGGGCGTAGGTGGCGGCCCAGGCGTCCCGCACCGCCGGGGTGAAGCCGGCGCCCAGGCCCTGTTCCAGGGTCCAGAGCAGGGCGGTGCCCACCGTGTCATAGTCCTTTTCCCGCACGCCATAGCGGGCATGGCGCACGCCCATGTCCCGCAGCACCGGCACGATGGCGTCCGGCGCCTTCAGCGCGGCCACTGCCGCGGCCAGCGACGCCATCAGCTTCTGGCCCTGGATGACCATGTCTTCCCGGAACAGGGGCTTCAGGGCCGGGTCCAGCTCGAACAGCTTGCCATAGAACAGGGCCGCCGCCTGTTCCTTGATCGGCACCACCTTGGCGAAGCTGGCCTGTACCAGCTTGACCTGTTCCGGCGTCATGGCTTCCTCCCCCGCTTGCATGCGCGCGACTTCCTTCCCGAAAGGGGTGCATGGGTAGCCCGTCCGGGTCAAGGGCCAAGCTGGGTTCGTGACAAGGGGGACGCGGCCAGCCGTCGCGGCGGGGCAGCCCGGCGGGCCGCGGGGGTTGCGAACCGCTCGCAGGACGTGGGACAACCAGCCCCATGGTGGACCAACCCCTGACCGGATTCCGACCCCCGCCCGACGCCGCCCGGCCCCCCGGGCGGCTGGCTGCCTGGCTGCCCAGCCCCTGGCTGGTGGGCGGGCTGCTGGTCGCCTTGCTGGTGGCCCTGCCGGTGCTGATCGTGGGCAGCCGCGTGCTCGTGCCTACGGACGGGGTGTGGGACCATCTGGCGGCCACGGTGCTGCCCCGCTACCTGGCCAACACGGTGAGCCTGGTGCTGGGGGTAGGCATCGGGGTTCTGGTGATCGGCATCGGCACGGCCTGGCTGGTCACCATGTGCCGCTTCCCCGGCCGGCGGGTGTTGGAATGGGCGCTGCTGCTGCCCCTGGCCATGCCGGCCTATGTCATGGCCTATGTCTATACCGACCTGCTGCAGTTCGTGGGCCCGGTGCAGACCGCGCTGCGGGAGGCGTTCGGCTGGACACGGGCCGATTACTGGTTCCCCAACATCCGGTCCCTGGGCGGCGCCATCGCCGTGCTGTCCTTCGTGCTGTACCCCTATGTCTACCTGCTGGCCCGGGCGGCGTTCCTGGAACAGTCGGTCTGCGTGCTGGAGGTCAGCCGCACCCTGGGCGCCGGCGCCTGGCGCGCCTTCTTCCGGGTGGCCCTGCCCCTGGCGCGGCCGGCCATCGTGGCGGGGCTGGCCCTGTCCATGATGGAGGTGCTGGCGGATTTCGGCACCGTGCAATACTTCGCCGTGGACACCTTCACGACAGGCATCTACCGCACCTGGTTCGCCCTGGGGCAGCCGGTGGCCGCGGCGCAGCTGGCCGCCGTGCTGATGCTGTTCGTGCTGGCCGTGCTGGCGCTGGAGCGGACAAGCCGCGGGGCCGCCCGCTATCACCATTCCACCGGCCGATACCGCGCCCTGCCCAGCTACAAGCTGGGGCCCGCCCGGGCCGCCGTGGCGCTGGCGGCCTGCGCCCTGCCTGTCCTGCTGGGCTTCGCCCTGCCCTGCCTGCTGCTGCTGCGCATGACCTTCGAGGGGGGCGACGCCCTGTTCGGGCCGGTGTTCCTGAGGCTGGCGGGCAATTCCCTGACCCTGGCCGGCATCACCGCCGTGCTGGCGGTCACCCTGGCGTCCCTGGTGGCCTATGGCATGCGGCTGCGGCCCGGGCCGGTGCTGCGCGGCGCGGCGCGGGTGGCGGGCATGGGCTATGCGGTCCCCGGCAGCGTCATCGCCGTGGGCATCCTGATCCCCGCGGCCAGCTTCGACAACGCCCTGGACGGCTTCATGCGGTCCACCTTCGGCCTGTCCACGGGCCTACTGCTGTCCGGCACCATCGTGGCCGTGGTCTATGCCTATCTGGTGCGGTTCCTGGCGGTCAGCCTGAACACGGTGGAGGCCAGCCTGGGCAAGATCCGCCCCACCCTGGACCATGCCAGCCGCATCCTGGGCCACACCCCCGGCGGCACCCTGGTGCGGGTCCATGCCCCGATCATGAAGGGCAGCCTGCTGACCGCCGCCCTGCTGGTGTTCGTAGACGTGATGAAGGAGCTGCCGGCGACCATGATCGTCCGGCCCTTCAACTTCGACACCCTGGCCGTGCGGGTCTATACCCTGGCCAGCGACGCGCGCCTGGCAGAGGCCAGCACCGCCGCCCTGGCCATCGTCGTCGTCGGCATCCTGCCGGTGGTCCTGCTGAGCCGCGCCATCGCCAGGAGCCGCCCCGGCCACGAGAACGGCTGAGGGGCCCGGTTCCCGCGAGGGCCGTTCCGCGTTATCCTCGCTCATGACAGTGAGGACGGGAGGCCCCCGATGGACACGCTGATGCGCGACCAGTCCCTGGAAGCCCTGGCCGAGGAGGTGGCCCGGCTGGAGGGGAGCAGCGTGGCCGACGCCGTGCGCCGGGCGCTGGAGGAGCGGAAGGCGCGGCTGGAGGAGGTGGCGGAACGCCGCCGTAAGATCGATGAGTTGGTGGCGGAGGTGCGGAAGCTCCCTGTCCTGGACCCCCGCGACCACGGGGAGATGCTGTATGACGAGTACGGCATCCCGAAATGAGCGAAGCGGCCGTCGATACCTCGTCCGTCCTGGCCGTCCTGCTTGGCGAGCCGGAGGGGCCGGCATTTGCCGACTTCATGGCGGGAAACCAGCTGCTGATGTCGGCCGGGACCCGGATTGAGTTGGAGCTGGTCGTCCAACGCCGCTTGCCCCAGGGCGGCCTTCCCCGGCTGCATGCCCTTCTGGCAACCCTGAAGCTGACCATCGTTCCGGTGGACGAGGAGCAGGCGCGCATCGCCTGTGAGGCGGCGCACCGGTTCGGCCAGGGCCGGGCGGCGCCCCCCGCCGTGCTGAACTTCGGCGACCTGTTCGCCTATGCCCTGGCAAGGGCACGGGGCCTGCCGCTGCTGTTCAAGGGGGAGGATTTCGCCCGGACGGACATCCGCCCCGCCTGCCCTGCGGACCCTGCCCTCTGACCCGCTTTCCTGTCCTGGTCCTGGCCTTGGCCCTGCTGCTGGCCGCCTGCGGCGAGCCGCCAGCCGGGCCCCCGCCGCCCGCCCTGGACGCGCCGGTGGTGCTGCCCGTGCAGGCCGGCGGGTCCGACCTGATGGTCCAGGCCTCGGTGAACGGCGGCACCCCGGAGACCTTCATCGTCGACAGCGGCCTGACCGGGACCCACGTGCTGGGCCGCGACACGGCGGAGCGGCTGGGGCTGGAGCAGCACGGCTTCGCCCTGGTGGGAAGCTGGGCCGGGCTGGGCATGGCCCGTTTCACCCGGGTGGAAAGCCTGGGCCTGGGCGGGCTGGAGCTGCGCGGCCTGCCCATGGCGGTGGTGGGGCTGCCGCCGGGCGTGCTGGCCCGCGACGGCGGCGTGGCGCTGGCGGGCTTCCTGGGGCAGCCCCTGTTCGATGCCTATGCCGTCACCGTGGACGTGCCCGCCGGGACCCTGACCCTGTCACCCCCCGGCGGGCCGGTGCCGGAGGGGGCCATCACCCTGCCCCTGCTGCCCGGGCCCATGCCCCTGGTGGAACTGCGGGTGGACGGGCAGCCGGTACGCCTGTCCATCGATACCGGGGCCGCCACCAGCGACATCACCCTGTATGAAGACGTGGCGGAGCGCCTGGGCCTGCGGGCGCGCTATGGCGAGGGCCGCCGCAGCCGCGCCCTGGCCGCCGCCGGGGAGGTGGAGTTCGAGAAGCTGACGGTGGGGGAGGTCCGCGTCGGCCCCCAGCGCCTGCCCAAGGTGGAGCTGGACATCGTCCCCCGGGCCACCCTGTGGGACCGTCTGTTCCCTGGCGACTGGGACGGGGTGGTGGGCCTGGGCCTGCTGGCCCAGTACCGCTTCACCCTGGACATCCCGAGGGGAAGGCTGGTGCTTGTGCCGCTGACCACCCATGACAGCAGTTTCTGGCAGAGGCTGGAGGACAAGAGCGCCGCGCCCCAATAAAAAGGCCCGCCGCGAGGGATCGCGGCGGGCCTGGTCAATCAATGCGACCGGCTCACTTCCAGCCGGCGCGGTCCATGATCTTCAGCGCCTCGGCGTTGTTCTTGCCATAGGTGGCGGCGTTCAGGGCGTCGGCCTTGAACTCGCCCCAGCCGGCCACCACCGGGTGCGGCTTCACGCTGGACAGGACCGGGTATTCATAGTTGCCGTCGGCGAAGATCTTCTGCGCCTCCGGGCCCACCATGAACTCGATGAACTTGATGGCGTTGGCCTTGTTCGGCGCGTTGGCGGCGACGCCCACGCCGGACACGTTCACATGGGTGCCGCGGTCCTTCTGGTTGGGGAAGAACACGCCCACCTTGTCGGCGATGGCCTTGTCCTCCGGCTTGGCGGAAGCGGACAGGCGCGCGAAATAATAGGTGTTGGAGACGGCCACGTCCCCCTCGCCGGCGGCCACCGCCTTGATCTGGTCAGTGTCGCCGCCCTGGGGCGGGCGGGCCAGGTTGGCGGCGATGCCCTTGGCCCAGGCCTCGGTCTTCTCCGGGCCGTTGGCGGCCAGGACGGAGCCGGTCAGGGACTGGTTGTAGATGTTGGTGGAGCTGCGGATCAGCAGCCGGCCCTTCCACTTCGGGTCGGCCAAATCCTCATAGGTGGACAGCTCCGACGGCTTCACCGCGGCCTTGTTGTAGATGATGACGCGGGCGCGGGTGGACAGGCCGAACCAGTAGCCCTGCGGCTCGCGGAACTGCGGGGCGATGGTCTTCTCCAGCAGCTCGTTCTTCACCGGCTGCAGCACCCCGGCTTCCTGCGCGCGCCACAGGCGCCCGGCATCCACGGCCACCAGCACGTCGGCGGGGCTGTTCTTGCCCTCGGCCTTGATGCGCTCGATCAGCTCGTCGTCCTTGCCCTCGATCAGGTTGACCTTGATGCCCGTCTTCTCGGTGAAGGCCTTGTAGAAGAGCTGGTCGGTGTCGTAGTGGCGGGAGGAATAGACGTTCAGCTCCTGTGCGGCGGCGGTGCCGGACAGGGCCAGCATGACGATGCCGACGGCGGAAGCCAGGGCGCGGCGCATGGGGAGTGCCATGGGGATTCTCCGGGTGGGTCGCTTGTAAAATCTGCAAATCACTCGCAGTTGCGCGGACGATGCGAGCCCCCGCCCCGCCTGTCAAGCGGCATTGCGACCCATTCTCAAAGTGTGGTCTTTCGCCCCACCCGGTGCCGCGACGGCATGGCCCGCGGCACCGGGCCGTATGCCCGCGACCTCACTTCCCCCCGGGCTTGGGCGGCTGGGTCCCGGCATTGCCAGCCATGGGCACCTCGATGATGCCGCAGGCGATGCGCCCGCCGGAGTTGCCGGCCGGGTCGCTGACATAGTCGTCGATGCCTTCATGCAGCACCAGCGACCGGCTGCCGCTGGGCAGCAGGCTGTTGGCGCCGGGGCGGAGCGACAGGCCGGGGGCGACCACGTCGATGGCGCCCTTGCCGTCCTCCCCCACGAACAGGATGGGCAGGTCCCCGGCATGGGGACCCCTGGGGTTCAGGTAGCCATGGGCCTTGCCGCCGGGGTTGAAGTGGCCGCCGGCGGTCTTGAAGTCCGGCGGGTCGCACTTGCCGGCCTCATGCACGTGGAAGCCGTGCTGGCCGGGGGGCACGTTCTCCAGCCGGGCCTGGACCAGCACCCCGTTGGGCGTTTCCGCGAAGGCGACGGTGCCCAGCGGCTTGCCCTTGGCGTCCTTCATGACGCTGGTGGCGGTCACCTGCTGCGGCTCGTCGGTGCGGTTGACCTGGGGCAGCATCTGCTGGTTGGGCGTCTTCACCTGCCCGGCCGGGCGCTCGCCCTGGCCTTGCTGGCCGGCATTGCCGGCATCCTGGCCCAGGGCGGGGCCGGTCGCCACCAGGGAAAGGGCGAGGCAGAGGGCGGCGGCCGGGCCGGCTTTCGGATGGAAGTGCATGGGGGGATCCTCGGGGGGGCTGCGGGGCCGTCAGGGCTTCCACCTGCAACGGCGGGGAGGGCCGAACCGTTCCGGCCCCCTGCCCCCATCGCGCTTGCGACTTTATGCGCCCCCATCGACAGCAATGGGCGGTCCCGCTTATACCCGAAGCTGGGGATAGGCGACCTTCCCGAGAGGCGGGCAGGGCTGGACGACAGGGGGATGCCCATGGTGGTGGCGTATGCCGAGGAACCGGTGACCGGCGGGGAACCGCCTGTCGTGGCGTTCGAGGGCAGAAGGGGGGCGTTCCTGCGCCTGCTGCTGGTCAACATGCTGCTGAACCTGGTGACCCTGGGCATCTACCGGTTCTGGGCCCGCACCCGGGTGCGCCGGGCGCTGTGGTCCATGGTCCGGCTGCGGGGGGAGCCGCTGGCCTATACCGGCACGGGCAAGGAGCTGTTCATCGGCTTCCTGGTGGCCATGCTGGTGCTGCTGCCCGTCTTCGTCGTGATCACCATCATCCAGAACCTGGTGCCGCCCACGGAGTTCCTGCTGGTCATCGGCGTGAACACGGGCCTGGGCCTGCTGTTCGGCGTGCTGGGCGTGCTGGCCATGTACTTCGCCCGGCGCTACCTGCTGACCCGCACCGCCTGGCGCGGCATCCATGCCGGGCAGGATGGCGGCTGGGCGGCCTTCACCTGGGCGCACCTGAAGGCCTATGTGCTGGTGGCCGTGACCCTGGGGCTAGCCCTGCCCTGGGCGCAGGCGAGGACGTACAATTACCGCATGGGCGTGACCTGGTTCGGGACCGGCCGGTTCGGCGCGAACGCCGCCGCCGGGCCGCTGGTGCCGGCCTACATGGCCGTCTGGGTCACTTATGCCCTGGCCTATGCCTTCTTCTTCGCAAGCTTCCTGCCGTTCATGGGCTGGCAGGCCGAGGCGGCGGCGGCACGCCAGGCGGGCGGTGCCATGCCGCCTTTCCCGGGTTTCGGCTATCTGTGGATCCCTGCCGTGGTGTTGTTCCTGGCGGGCATGTTCCTGTACGCCCGCTATCTGCTGGTCCGCTTCCGCCACTTCACCGCCCACACCTGGCTGGAGGGCACGGGGTTCCGCTGCGACATCCGCACCCGCCAGGCCCTGTACGTGGCCGTGGTCTACCTGCTGCTGCTGGTGGGGGCCGCGGCGGTGCTGGGCGGGCTGAGTTATCTGCTCATCAAGGCCGCCGATGGCCCCGGCGCCAAGGTTTTCGCGGGGCTGGTGCCGATCCTTGCCTCCTTCCTTTTCGTGCTGCTGATGGGGATGATCAACCAAGCCTGGTTCGCCTTCGAGGCGTTGCGGCTGATCTGCGCCAACCTGCAGGCCAGCGACCCGACCGTGGCGGATGAGTTCCTGAACCGCGGCGCCGTCGCCCCCCGCCGGGGTGAGGGGTTGGCCGACGCCATCGGCGACATCGGCTTCTGACGGGGGGACACCGTGGACCTGGGAACCGCCCTTTACGAGGACCGCCGCCTGGGCCGGTCGGTGCCTGTCCTGCTGCGGGGTGAGGGCGGGTTCCTGCTGCTGCTGCGGGAAGACGGGCGGGAGCTGGACCGGTGGCCCGCTGCCGCGGTGCGGCCCGTGCCCGATGCCGGGGCGGACGGGCACGCCAGGCTGGGCCTTGCCGCCGACTCCCCCGCCCTGCTGGCCCTGCCCTGCCCGGAGGTGCCCCCGGCCCTGGCCGGGTTCCTGGCGGGCCAGGGCCGGTCGCCGGCGCTGAAGGCCCACAAGGCCAAGCGGGACCTGCCGCTGCCGGTCTGGCTGGGCGGGGCAGCGGCGTCCGTCGTGCTGCTGCTGTTCGTTGTGCTGCCGGCCCTGGGCGACGTGCTGGCCGGCTTCGTCCCGCCGTCGCTGGAGCGGCGCATCGGCGAGCAGGTGGCGGAGGTGGCCACCGGCATCCTGGTGAAGGGTGGCCGCAAGGCGGAATGCCGCACGCCGGAGGGCACCGCCGCCCTGGACAGACTGGTCCAGCGGATCAGGCTGCCCGACGGGCCGGCGGTCCAGGTCCGGGTCATCGACAGCGACATGGTCAACGCCTTCGCCGCCCCCGGCGGCTTCATCGTCGTGCCCGTAGGGATGGTGCGCTTCGCCGGGACGCCGGAGGCGCTGCTGGGCGTGCTGGCCCATGAGGTGGGGCATGTGGCCGAGGGCCATGCCATGCGCCGGGTGATGCGGGTGGCCATGTCATCCACCCTGCTGACCCTGCTGACCGGCGACCTGGGCGGCGGCATCGGGGCCGCCGCGGTGGGGCAGATGGTGGAAAGCGGCTACAGCCAGGAGCATGAGCGGGAGGCCGACGCCTATGCCGTGGCCGCCCTGCGCGCCGCCGGCCTGCCCACCGACCCCTTCGCCGACCTGTTCGGCCGCATGCAGTTGAAGGTGGGTGACCAGCCCAAGTGGCTGGCCCTGGTCGCCAGCCACCCGGACATCCAGTCCCGCATCGCCGCCATCCGCGGCGGTGACGGCCCCGCGGCGGGGAGCGGCCCGGACCTGTCCGCCGACTGGGCCGCCCTCCAGGCCATCTGCGGTCCGCCGCCGCCCGAGACCGAGGCAGGGAAAGAGTAGGGGCTTGGCGTCACCCCCGGTTCACCAGCTTGAAGAAGCGGCTCTGCTTCCCGTCGATCTTGTCCTGGTGCAGGAAAGCCAGCTTCCGGTCCTCGAAGGTCTTGAAGAACTGGTCCCAGCTGATCTCCTCCAGCCCTTCCTCCGGCTCACCGAAGTCGATGCGCAGCAGGCCGCCATCGTCCCCCTTGGGCGTGCCCTTCACGGCAGCGGGGCGGCCGCCCCGTTCCTCCGCCCAGCGGCGGATCTCGTCATGGTCGGTGGTGGGGGCGGCGTCTGAGCCGCGGGCATGGCTGGCCATGGTGGTCCTCCTGGTCTGAAGGGGCTTGCTGGCCGTTCCAACCGCGGGAGGCCTGCTCGCGTTCCCGCTTGCAATTGCGAATGACTCGCAATACCCTGGCTTCAGGGCTGACCGAGGAGACTGCCATGGCAGACCAGCAGACCATCCGCCAGATCCACCGCCGGGCCTTCCAGCCTGCCGACCCGGGGCCGCTGGACGGCACCGTCGTCTTCGGCCTGTCGCAGGGGGAGCAATTGCTGCTCTGGTCCGCCCGGCGCTGGCGCCATGGCCGCTTCTGCTGGGACCAGGTGGAGGCGGAGTACAAGCGCCTGGCCGGCCCCCGTTGGGCCGACGCCCTGTTGGCCTGGGAGGAGGCGTTGGACCTGCTGCACCAGCTTCCCAGCCGCACGCCGGAGATCCGCAACGGCTGTGACAGCCGGTTGAGCCCGGCCGAGCGCGCCCTGTTGACCGCCACCGCCGCCAGCCTTCCCGGCGCGGGCGGCGACCCGTCCTTCCTGCTGGCCCGGCTGGCACCCCCGGCAGCCCGGCCCGAGCTGGCCGCCGCCCTGTCCCGTGTCGCCGCCAGCCTGGAAGACTGCCCCCTGCCCCTGCGGGGGCCCGCCCCGGTCGCGGCGGATTCGGAACGGCGGGTGCCGGCAGCCTAGGTCCTGGGCGTCGGGTTCACCAAATCCATCACGGCCACGTCGCCCAGGGTGCGGGTGCCTTCCAGCCGCAGCCGGTTGTCAGGCCCGTGCAGGAAGCTGGCGGGACCCACCATGCGCGGTGCCCGGCCGTCGCCGACGAAGAATGGGGCCACCGCCAGACGCAGCGTGTGGAAGGCGCCGGCGGCCAGGAACAGGGTCAGCACGCAGCTTCCGCCTTCCACCAGCAGCCGCCTTATCCCGAGCCGGGCCAGGGCTGCCAGCAGGGCGGGGGCCGTTTCCTCCGCCACGCCCACCACCTCCGCCACCCGGCCGAAGCGGTCCCGCAGGTCCGTGCACACGGCTTCCGGGCACAGCACCACCCGCCGCCCGGTGGCGGCGAAGAAGGAGGCACCGGGGTCCAGCTCGCCGGTGCGGGTCAGCACCACGCGGGTCGGCTGTTCCGGCAGGCCCTGCGCCTTGCGGGCGGCCACCAGGTCCGGGTAGCGCACGGTCAGCCGGGGGTCGTCCCGGCGGACCGTGCCGGCGCCCACCAGGATGGCATCGCACCCGGCGCGCAGGGCGTGGATGTCGCGCCGGTCCTCCTCGCTGGACAGGCACAGCGTCTCCGCCCCCGCATGGTCGATATGGCCGTCCAGCGAGGCGCAGACGGACAGGTGGACACGCTCCATGCAAGGGCTCCCAAAAGCTTACGCTTTTTCGTTCCTCGATCGCCCCCGGCTCGAGGGCCGGGGCAGGCTCCGCCGCATCCGCGGCTTGGCTTACGCGCACACGGGTGCGCGCTGTAACGGTGGGTTGTGCGGCCCCGCCTGTCCAGTCCCCCATCCGACCAGGGCCCATCTGTTCCGGTTCTGCAACATCTGCCCCCGGATCGGGCTGTGACCGGCGTTGGTCGCTTGCGCAGGGCCTGTCGTTCCGTGTTCGTAACGCCCAGGTCCGTTCCTACCCACAGGATTAACCCATGCGTTCCGCCTTTCTCGCCCTTCCCGTGCTGGCCGTTTCCTTGGCCGCCGCGGCCCCCGCCCAGGCCGCCAGCGTCGGCGCCAGCGTCTCCACCAACGGGGTGGGCATCGATGCCGGCGTCTCCGTCACGCCGTTCTTCGGCATCCGGGTGGACGGCGCCACCCTGTCCTTCGACCACAGCTTCGGCGTGGACGACATCGACTATGACGCCGACGTGCAGCTGAAGTCCCTGGGCGGCATCGTCGATTTCTACCCGTTCCCGCTGGTGGGCTTCCGCGTTTCCGCCGGTGCCCGGCTGAACTGGAACGAGGCTGACGTCACGGCCTCGCCCAACGGCCCGCGCCAGATCGGCGGCCGCACCTATACCCCGGCCCAGATCGGCAGCCTGGAAGGCAATGTGGAGTTCGACCGCCTTGCCCCCTATGCCGGCATCGGCTGGACCTCGGGCTTCTTCGGCACGGGCCTGCAGTTCATCGGCGATTTGGGCGTGCTGTACCAGGGTTCCCCCAAGGTGTCCTTGCGCGCCACCGGCGGCCTGGCGGCCGACCCCGTCTTCGCCGCCGACCTGGAGCGGGAGCGGCAGGAGCTGGAGGACGACGTGGAGGACTTCAAGTGGTACCCGGTCATCAAGATCGGCGTGATGTATAAATTCTAAGTTTCCTCAGTCGCCCCCGGCTCGAGGGCCGGGGCAGGCTCCGCCGCATCCGCGGCTTGGCTTCCGCGACCACGTGGTCGCGCGGCGGCGAAACGCACTTTCGAATTCGAAAGCCCAGAACAAAGGGGGCCTGCCGTCGCCGGCAGGCCCCCGGTTCTTCCAAGGCTGTGGCGTGCTCAATACCGCAGCAGGCCGACGATGTCCTTGACCTCGCCCATGGTCTTCTCGGCGATGGCGCCGGCGCGCTCCGCCCCCCGCTGGAGGATGCGGTCCAGTTCGGTCCGCTCGTCCATCAGGCGCTTCATCTCCGCCGCGATGGGGCCCAGCTTGGCCACGGCCAGGTCGGCCAGGGCCGACTTGAAGCCGCTGAACTGGCTGCCCGCATGCTCCGCCAGCACCGCCGACCGGCTGCTGTCCGCGAGCGCGGCGTAGATGGTGACGAGGTTGTCCGCCTCCGGCCGCTTCTCCAGCTCCTCCACCGTCTCCGGCAGGGGTTCCGGATCGGTCTTGGCCTTGCGGATCTTCAGGGCGATGGTGTCCGCGTCGTCCGTCAGGTTGATGCGGCTGTAATCGCTCTCGTCCGACTTGGACATCTTCTTGGTGCCGTCGCGCAAGCTCATGACCCGGGTGGCCTCGCCCAGGATCTGCGGTTCGGGCAGGGGGAAGAAGTCGTCGCGCTTGTAGTAGCGGTTGAAGGCGCCGCCGATGTCGCGGGCCAGCTCCAGGTGCTGCTTCTGGTCCTCGCCCACCGGCACGTGGGTGGCCTTGTACAACAGGATGTCCGCCGCCATCAGCACGGGATAGGCGTAGAGGCCCAGCACCGCGTTCTCCCGGTGCTTGCCCGCCTTCTCCTTGAACTGGGTCATGCGGTTCAGCCAGCCCAGCGGCGTGTGGCAGGCGAAGATCCAGTTCAGCTCGGCATGGCCCGGCACGGCGGACTGGTTGAACAGGATGTTCTTCTCGGGGTCGATGCCCGCGGCCACATAGGCGGCCGTCACCGCGCGGATGTTGTTCCGCAGGGTCTCCGGGTCGTGGTCGATGGTCAGGGCGTGCAGGTCCACGACGCAGAAGATCGCCTCGAACTGGTCCTGCAAGCGGACCCAGTTCTTCAACGCGCCCAGATAGTTGCCAAGGTGGAGCTGGCGGGTGGGCTGCATGCCCGAGAAGATGCGGTTCATCACATGGCCTCAAAGGGTTGCCCGCTTATGGAGGGCGGGCGGGGAGCGTGAGGTATGAAGGCTGCCTGGGAACGGGTCAAGCGGCCCGGGACTTCACTCAGGCATGCCCGGCGTGGACGCCACGGGCGTGCCCCCGCCATTCCTGGGCCGGCGCATCAGCGCCTTGACCTCCGCCGGCCTTGCGGCGCCGGTCAGGGCGCAGAGGCTGAAATAGGTGAGCACGGCCAGGACGATGACCGTGCCCAGGGCCGCCACCTCCACCAGGATGGGCCGGCCGGACAGGAACCGGTCCAGCAGGGACAGGGCCGCCAGGATCACCCCCACCATGCCGGCCACCGCCACCAGGGTGCGCCACAGCCGGGACCAGAGCCGCCGGTCCAAATCCAACTGCCCGCGCCGGTGCAGGCCCCAGGCCAGCAGGGCCACGTTCAGCCAGGCCGTCAGCCCGGGGGCCAGGGCCAGGCCGACATGGCCCAACGGCCCGATCAGGGCCAGGGACAGCAACACGTTGCTGACCAGCACGATGATGGCGAAGCGTACCGGCGCCTTCGTGTCCTGCCGGGCGAAGAAGGCCGCCGACAGGACCTTGGCCGTGATAAAGGCCGGGATGCCGATGGCATAGGCCTGGAGGGCCGCCGCCGTCGCCGCCGTCGCCTCTGCCGTGAAGGCGCCGCCCTGGAACACCACCTGGATGATAGGGCCGGGCATGACCATCAGGGCCGCCGTGGCCGGCAGGCCCAATAGCGCCGCGAACTCCAGCCCGCGGGACAGGGTGTCGCGGATGCCGGAGCGGTCGCCGTCCTGCACCTTGCGGCTCAGCACCGGCAGCAGGGCCGTGCCCACCGCCACGCCGATCACGGCCATGGGCAGTTGGTTCAGCCTGTCGGCATATTGCAGGTAGGACACGGCCCCGGTGGGCAGCCAGGACGCCAGGTTGGTGCCGATCAGCAGGTTGAACTGGTAGACCCCGGCACCCAGGATGCCCGGCGCCAGCAGGGCGAACAGCTTCCGCACCCCCGGCGTCAGCGTCGGCCGGCGCAGGCGGAGGTCCATCCCCGCCCGGTGGCAGGCCACGGCCATCCAGATGAGCTGGGCCAGGCCCGCCACGGGCACGCCATAGGCCAGCATGATGTGGGCCGGGATGCCCAACGGCCCGGACAGCAGCAGGCCGGTGATCTGCACCAGGTTCAGCAGGATGGGGGCCGCGGCGAAGGGCCCGAACTTCCCCAGGGCGTTCAGGATGCTGCCCAGCAGCGCCGTGAGGGAGATCAGCGCCAAGTAGGGAAAGGTGATGTGGGACAGGCTGATGGCCAGCTTGAACTGGTCCGGGTCGTCGGTGAAGCCGGAGGCCAGCACCGCCACCACCACCGGCATGGCCAGGGCCATCAGGATGCTGAAGCCCAGCAGGGCCGTGACCATCACCGCCAGCGCCTCCTCCGCCAGCCGCTGGGCGTGGGGCTTGCCGTGGCCGTGCAGCTCCTTGGAGAACAGGGGCAGGAAGGCGGCTGTGAAGGCCCCTTCCGCGAACAGGCTGCGGAACAGGTTGGGCAGGCGGAAGGCCACGAAGAAGGCGTCCGCCTCCGGCCCCGCGCCCAGGTAGCGCGCCATCAGGCTGTCACGGATGAAGCCGGCGACGCGGGACACCATGGTGATGCCGCCGACGGTGGCGATGGCGCGGGCGAGGGACATGGGTGGGTGCGGCCGGGGCTTTCTGCGGGGGCAGGCTGCGGCTTAGCGGAAATCCGGGGCGGAAGGAAGGTGATCAATCGCGGCCCGCATGCGCACGCATATGCGCTTCATTGAGGATTTACGGATGCTGGCTATCCTGTCCGCGATAACGGGGTAGGCTTACCCCGTCCGGACAGGGGGAACCATGCGGGTCACGTTTTCCGCCGTCGCACGCTGCGCGGCCATGGTGCTGGCAATCTCGGCCGGGGTTCCGGCGGGGGCGCAGCCAGCCCCTCCCCCCATTTCCGCCTATGCCCACCCCGCCAACATGTCCAGCCCGTCCCTGTCGCCGGACGGGGAGCACGTGGCCTACCTGACCCCTTGGCAGGGCCGCCAGACCATCGTCATCCGCAAGGTGAAGCCCGGTCCCGGGGACAAGCCGTCCTTCGTCGCCCCCGGCGACGCGGAGATCAAGGGGATCACCTGGGCCAACCCGGAGCGGCTGGTCGCGCGGGTGGAAGAGGTGGAAAAGATCATGGGCCCCAGCCGCAGCATTCCCTGGCGGAACCGGGGCTATTTCGCGTTCAACCGCGACGGCACGGAGATGGTGCGGTTGAAGGTGGACCAGATCGTCGATTTCGTCGACGAGCAGACCATCCTGGGGACCCGTGACGGGGACGTGGTCCGCCTGGACATCTATCGCAACCGGTGGGAGCGGGTCGCTGGCGGCACGGACCGGCGGATCGGCTTCATCCCCGACCCGTCCGGCCAGGTGCGGGTGGCGGTCGATTACAGCGACCGTACCCAGACCAGGACCTACCTGTACCGGCAGAAGCCCGGCGACTCGTTCGACGTGCTGTGGAAGGATGAGAAGAACGACGGCTTCTTCGATATCCTCGGCTTCTCCGCCGACCCGGACGTGGTCTATGTCGCCTCGAACCATGAGGGCGACCTGATCGCCACCTATGCCTTCGACCTGCGCAGCAAGACGTTCGGGGAGAAAGTGGCGTCCCACCCCCGCTATGACGTGCGGGAAGCCCATGTGGTGAAGGGGCGCGTGGTGGCCTTCGACTGGACGGACGACCTGCCCGCCCGCCGCTGGATCGACCCGGCCATGCAGCGGCTCCAGGACGCCCTGGACAAGGCCGTCCCCGACAGCCGGGAGATCATCGTCGACCAGACCAAGGACGGCAGGTTCACGCTGGTGGCGAGCTACAGCCCGCTGGAACCCCTGTCCTACAAGCTGTTCGACCGGCAGACCAAGGAGTTCAGCCTGTTCGGCGACACCTTCCCGAAGATTCCCCAGGCCGTCCTGACCCCGCGCAAGGCGGTGACCTACAAGGCGCGGGACGGGCTGGAGATCACCGGCTACCTGACCCTGCCGCCGGGGCGGGAACCGCGGTCCCTGCCCTTCATCCTGATGCCCCATGGCGGCCCGATCTCCCGCGACGACCTGTCCTTCGACCTGCACGCCCAGTTCCTGGCGAGCCGTGGCTACGCCGTGTTCCAACCCAACTTCCGGGGTTCCTACGGCTACGGCACCCGCTTCGAGGTCGCCGGCCGGGGGGAATGGGGCGGCAAGATGCAGGACGACCTGAATGACGGCCTGGCCTGGGCCGTGGAGCAGGGCATCGCCGACCCCAAGCGCGTCTGCATCGTCGGCTGGAGCTACGGCGGCTACGCGGCCCTGGTGGGGGCGATGCGCGACCCCGGCCTGTTCCGCTGCGCCATCGCCACCGCACCGGTGGCCAACCTGGTGCGGCTGTACAACGAGTTGGAATGGAGCTTCTTCAAGAACCTGAACCGCGACGTCTATTTCGAGCAGGACAGGGGCCGGCTGAGGAAGGCATCGCCCTATCACATGGCCGACATGTTGGGCATCCCGCTGCTGATGGTCCACGGCGACCGCGACGCCCAGGCCTATGTCCAGCACAGCCGCGACATGGCCGACGCCCTGAAAAGCGCGGGCAAGCCCTTCGAGTACCTGGAGATCGAGGACATGGACCATTCGGCCCGCACGGAGGCCGAGCACACCAAGGTGCTGGAGGCCTGGGACAAGTTCCTGAAGACCCACCTGCCCCCTTGAGGGAGCCTGCCCCGCCCCGCCGAGGGGACTCGCCCGGACCGGATCGGCGGCTATTTCGATGTTCCAGGATGGTGCCGCTTGGTTTAATCCATGTGGTGCCATTTCCACGAACGAGACGAAAAGAAGGGGAGCGGGAATGCGTTTGGGAAAGTTTGCGGCGGGCCTGTTCGTGATGGGGCTCGTCGCCGCGGGGACGTTGGCCAGTGGGGCAGCCGGGGCGCAGCCGGCACCGCCGCCCGTCTCGGCCTATGCCGCGCCGCTGGGCGGGGAGGTGCGGCAGCTGTCCCTGTCACCGGACGGGACGCATGTGGCCTTCGTCACCATGCTGAACGGCAAGATGGTGACGGTGATCAACAAGCTGCAGCCGGCCCCCGGGGACAAGGCCCAGATCTTCCCGCCGCCGGACGGCGCCACCACCCGCTGGGTGGAGTGGATGAACAATGAGCGCCTGCTGGTGGGCGTCGGCACCGTCGAGATGGTCAACGGCCCTACCCGCCGCCTGCCCCAGCGCTACCAGACGATCCTTGCGGTGAACAAGGATGGCAGCAAGCCCATGAAGCTGCGTGCCCGCGCGATCCTCCAGTACGTGGACGATCGGACCGTGCTGGCCGTGCGGGCCGACGACGACCCGTTCGCCGCTCCCGAGATCGTGCGGATGGATGTCTACACCAACGACTACAAGGTGATGCAGGCCGCCAAGCAGGGCCAGATCAGTTTCCTGCCCGACCCCACCGGCAAGATCCGCGTCGCCTCCGACTACAATGACGGCAAGCGCGAGGGGCGGGTGCTGATCCGCGAGAAGCCCGAGGACAGCTTCCAGACACTGCGTACCTTCAAGGACACCGACCCGGTGTTCGAGATGCTGGGTTTCTCCCCCGACGACCCGGACATGGTCTATGTCGCGTCCGGGCATGAGGGGGACAAGGCGGCCGTCTACACCTTCAGCCTGAAGACCCGCGACTTCGTCCAGAAGGTCGCCTCCGACCCCCGGTTCGACGTGGCCGGCGCCATCGTCCGGCGCGGCCGGGTGCTGGGGATCACCTGGACGGATGACATGGATACCATCCGCTGGCTGGACCCGGAGAAGCAGAAGCTGCAAGAGGCGCTGGACAAGGCGATCCCGGACAGCCGCGAGCTGATCGTGGACTGGACGAATGACGGCCGCTTCACCCTGGTGCGGAGCATCAGCCCCAACGAGCCGAACGTTTACCGCCTGTTCGACCGGGACACCAAGCAGTTCACCTTCTTCGCCGACACCTACCCCAACATCCCGCCGGAGGCGCTGGGCACCCGCAAGCTGGTGACCTACAAGGCCCGGGACGGCAAGGACATCGACGCGTACCTGACCCTGCCGCCGGGGCGCGAGCCGAAGAACCTGCCGCTGATCCTGCTGCCCCATGGCGGCCCCATCGCCCGGGACGACCTTGGCTTCGAGGTCCACTCCCAGTTCCTGGCCAGCCGCGGCTATGCCGTGCTGCAACCGAACTTCCGCGCCTCCGCCGGCTATGGCCACGCCTTCGTGCTGGCCGGCAAGGGGGAGTGGGGCGGCAAGATGCAGGACGACCTGAACGACGGCGTGAAATGGGCGGCCGACCAGGGCATCGCCGACGCCAAGCGGGTCTGCGTCCTGGGCTGGAGCTATGGCGGATACGCCGCCCTGATGGGGGCGGCTCGGGACAGCAACCTGTTCCGCTGCGCCGTCGCCACCGCGCCCGTGGCCAACATCCCGCGCCTGTATGACGAGATCGGCTGGAGCGCCTTCAAGAACACGGCCCGGGGCAACTTTTTCAATGACAACGACCCGGAGGGCCTGAAGCGCAGTTCCCCCTACCACCGGGCCGACGGGGTGAACATCCCGCTGCTGATCATCCACGGGGACAAGGACGTGCAGGCCTTCGTCCAGCACAGCCGCGACATGATCGACGCGTTGAAGAAGTCCAACAAGAATTTCGAGTACATCGAGATCCCCAACATGGACCACGCCCCCTCGACCATGCAGGAACACCTGCAAATCCTGACGGCGTGGGAGAAGTTCCTGAAAGTGCATCTGCCGGCCAGTTGAGCCGGCATCACCGGCCGGCGGCCCTGCCCGGGTTGCCGGCCTGTGCTACCCCACCGGCGCGTGCCCGCCCCGCTTCCGGGCACGCGCCGCGCCCGGCGGCCGGGTGCATGATCCCCCCGACATGACAGGGGGGAGGATTCGATGGCCGGTGTTCTGCGGGGGTTGCTGGTGGCGGGCGTGGCGGTGCTGGGGATGGCGGCACCCGCCTGGGCGGATGAGGTGGAGGACGCGGCCAAGGAGGCCCTGGACCTTTACAAGAAGGGCGACCTCGGCGGGGCGGCGGGCCAGCTCGACTATGCCGCCCAGCTGATCCGCCAGCAGAAAGCGGCCGGGATCGAGAAGCTGCTGCCCGCGGCCCCCGCCGGCTGGACGGCGGAGAAGGGGGAGAGCCAGGCCGCCGCGGCCGCCCTGTTCGGCGGCGGGGTGACCGCCGAGCGGCGCTACACCAAGGGCGACGCCGACATGACGCTGAGCATCGTCACCGACAGCCCCATGTTGCAGGGGATGGCCGCCATGTTCACGAACCCGGCGGTGATGGCCAGCAGCGGTGCCAAACTGGAGAAGGTGGGCGGCCAGAAGGCCTTCCTGCAATATGACGCCGAGGCCAGGAGCGGCGAGGCCACCATGATCGTGGACAACCGGATGATGGTCACCGTCCGCGGCAACGGCGCCACGCGGGAGGAGATCCTGGGCCTGCTGGCCGCCTTGGACGTGGCCAGGCTGGCGAAGGCCTGACGCGCCCCTCAGGCGCCGGCGCCGCATCCGCGGCCTGGCTCACGCCCGCATGGGCGGGCGCGGCGGCAGTCGCCGCCGGAGCGTGTTTACGGTTTCCGTAAACACGCCCTAACCCGCCTTCTTCTTGGCCACCTTGGCCTCCGCCGCGGCCGGGTCGTCCAGCACGGCCAGCAGGGCGGTGCGGATGTCGGACAGCTTGCGGGCGTGGGTGACCTTCAGGCCGAAGACGTCCTTCACATAGAAGACGTCCACCGCCAGGCTGCCATAGGTGCTGATCTTGGCGGAGGCGATCTGCAGGTTCTGCTGGGTGAGCGCCCGGGTCAGGTCATAGAGCAGGCCCGGCCGGTCACGGCCGTTGACCTCCACCACCGTGTGGGCGCCGGACAGGGTGTTGTCCACCAGCACCCGCGGCGGCACGCGGAACACGCGGGTGCGGCCGGTGATGGTGGGCCTGCGCCGCGCCAGCTCGTCCGTCAGGCGCACGCCGCCCTCCAGCGTGTTGCGCACCAGGGCGGCCAGCCGGGCCCGCTTGTCCGCGCTGTCGAAGGCGCCCCCACCGGCGGCGGTGACGGTGAAGACGTCCAGGGCCATGCCGTTGGCCATGGTGAAGATGCGGGCGTCGGCGATGTCCGCCCCGGCCAGGGCCAAGGCCCCGGCGAGGCGGGAGAACAGGCCGGGATGGTCGGGGGTATAGACGGTCACCTCCGTCACCCCGCGGCCCTTGTCCAGCCGCGTGTCCAGGGTCAGGGGCGCATGCTCCCGCTCCGCCTCCCGGATCAGCCGGGCCTGGTGGGCCAGGGTCTGGGTATCGAAGGCCAGCCAATAGGAGGGGTAGCCGCGGGCCAGGTGGGCCTCCATGTCCGCCGCCGGCCAATCGGACAGCAGGGCCGCCAGCTCGGCCCGCGCGGCCTGGACGCGGCCGTCCGTCGCCTCCTGCTCCACCCGGCCGGACATGCGTTCCTCCGCCCGGCGGTAGAGCTGGCGCAGCAGGGTGGCCTTCCAGCCGTTCCAGCGGCCGGGGCCCACGGCGCGGATGTCCGCCACCGTCAGGCAGAGCAGCAGCTTCAGCCGTTCCGGGCTCTGCACCAGGTCGGTGAAGGCCTTGATGGTCTGCTCGTCATCCAGGTCGCGCTTGAAGGCGGTGTTGGACATGGCCAGGTGCCAGCGCACCAGCCAGGCCACCGTCTCCGTCTCCTCCTCCGTCATGCCCAGGCGGGGGCACAGCTTCTCCGCCACCTTGGCGCCCAGGATGGAATGGTCGCCGCCGCGGCCCTTGGCGATGTCGTGGCAGAGCATGGCCGCATAGAGGGCGCGGCGGGAGTTGACGGTGTGGATCACCTCCGACGCCAGCGGCACCTCGTCCTTCAGCTCCCCCGTCTCCACCCGGTGCAGGATGCCGATGGCGAACAGGGTGTGCTCGTCCACCGTGAAGTGGTGGTACATGTCGAACTGCATCATGCCGACGATGCGGCCGAAATCCGGGACGAAGCGGCCCAGGACCCCCGCCTCGCTCATCCGCCGCAGGGCCAGCTCCGGGTCCTTGCGGCTGGTCAGGATCTCCAGGAACAGCCGGTTGGCCTCCGGGTCCTGGCGCAGCTTCGGCCCCGCGGCGGACAGGGCCCGGGTGATGGCGCGCAGCGCGTTGGGGTGGATGTCCAGGTCGTGCGCCTGGGCCACGTGGAACAGCCGGATCAAATCCACCGGCTTTTCCCGGAAATGGGTGGTGCCGCGCACGTTCAGGCGGCCCGCCTCCAGGCTGAACCCCTCCAGCTCCGCCCGGCCGAAGGCCCGGCGCAGGAAGGCGAAGCGGGGCGCGCGGCGGCTTTCCTGCTCCAGCGTGGCGCAGAGGATGCGGGTCAGGTCGCCCACGTCCTTTGCCACCATGAAGTAGTGCTTCATGAACCGCTCCACGTCGGAGCTGCCGGCATGGTTGGTGTAGCCCAGCCGCCGGGCCATCTCCGCCTGGACGTCGAAGGTCAGCCGGTCCTCCTGCCGCCCCGTCAGGTAGTGGAGCTGGCAACGGGTGGTCCAGAGGAACAGCTGCGCCTTGGCGAAGCGCTGCGCCTCCTCCGCCAGCAGCACGCCCTTGGCCACCAACTCGGGCACCGCCTCTACCTGGTAGGCGTATTTGGCGATCCAGAACAGGGTCTGAAGGTCGCGCAGGCCGCCCTTGCCCTCCTTCACGTTGGGTTCCAGCACATAGCGGCTGTCGCCCACCTTGCGGTGGCGCACGTCCCGCTCCGCCAGCTTGGCCTCGATGAAGGCGTTGGCGCTGCTGGCCACCACCTCCTTGGCGAAGCGCTTGCGCAGCTCGATGAACAGCCGCGGCTCCCCCCACAGGTACCGCGCCTCCAGCAGGCTGGTGCGGATGGTCATGTCGCCGTCGGCCTGGCGGATGCAGTCATCCACCGAGCGCACGGCGTGGCCCACCTTCCAGCCCAGGTCCCAGAGCAGGTAGAGCATGTATTCCACGACCTGCTCCACCCGCGGCGTGCGCTTGTAGGGCAGCAGGAACAGCAGGTCCACGTCGGAATAGGGCGCCATCTCTGCCCGGCCGTAGCCGCCGGTGGCGACGATGGCCAGCTTTTCCGCCTTGGTGGGCGCGGCCACGGGGAAGACGTGGCCCAGGGTGAAGTCCGCCAGGGCCTGGACGATGGCGTCGGTCAGGGCCGCCGTCTCCTCCACGCAGGCGTCGCCGCGGTGGGAGGATTCGAACCGGGCGCGGATGCCCTGGCGCCCTTCCTCCAGCATCGCCTTGAGGGTGGCCAGCACGGGGCCGCGGATGCTTTCTGCCGGCACCGGGTCCTTGCCCCGGCCCCCCTTCAGCAAGGCATCCAGCCGCTGCCCGATCCCCGCTCGGGTGGGCAGGTCGGCAGGCGGGGCGACGGGGGTGGCGATGGTGTCGGGCATGGCGGGCGGTCCGGGGGTAAGCCTGCCCGACAATATGCCACGAAAGAAGCGGAGGCGCGTGTGTATTGCCGGGCCCCCGGACATCTGGCGCTCCTTCGGCCCGTTCACAGGGGCGTGACCGGGCCTCGTTCGGGTTCCATGTCGTCGGCCGCTGATCGTTGCCGATCAACGACCCCCTCAGACGCTGGGCGCCCGCATCCGCGGGCTTGGCTTACGCGGGCACGTGCCCGCGGGCCGGCGGTCGCCGGTCTCCAGCCGCATCCGCCGCCGCCGGGGCGTTCCGCCCTAGCCTGCAAGCAAGGGCAGCCGCGCTTCCCGCGCCAGGCGCTTGGCGTTGGCACTGGCCGCCTTGTGGATGGGGGCAAGGCCCAGGCCCCCCAGCCGGCTGGCCGCCAGGAACATGTGGTTGCAGGCCGTCTCCGCCGCGTTCAGGCTGGCCTCGGCGAAGCGGGTCTGGATGTCGGCGGCCTTGGTCGCGTCGGTGGTGAACAGCAGCTTCATCCAGGCTTCCTCCGCCGCTTCCCATTGGCGGGAGCCCCAGTCCCACAGCCCGTCCTGCACCACGCGCATGCCCTCGGCCATGGCCAGGTTGGCGTTGGTGGCGGCCTGGAGCTTTTCCCAGACCATGGTGCGGAATTCCGGGTCGCTGGCCGTCTTGGGATCGGCCATCACGCCGGCCAGCCGGGTCATGCGCAGCCCGATCACCACCTGGGCGGCCCAGGCCGTTTCCCCCAGCACCAGCGCGGTTGCCGCCAGTTCCCCCCAGACCTGGGCCGAGCGGGCCCCGTCCATCGTCGCCTTGCGGGCCATGAGATGCCTCCAACCGTGATCCACCGCCGGACCAACAGGTAGCACCTTCTCATGTTGCGGTGCAAACTTATGCTGCACTGCAATATAACTGCGGCAGGGGGCCGCGGGTGTCAGGCGTCGAAGGATTGGCCGGAGACATCCTGGTAAGCGCTGAGGATGCGCACCACCTCGATCCCGTCCGGTGATGGCCGGTAGAAGACGACGTAGGTGCCATGAGGGAAGGAGCGCAGGTCCAAGCCCAACTCCGGGCGGCGCCGGCCGATGTCCGGCTTCCTGGCGTAGAGCGCCAGCTTCTTGTCGATCTCTTTCAGCAGCTTGTCGGCGGCCCGCGGACTGTCGCCCGCGATATAGCCCCACACCGCCAGCAGGTCGGCCTTGGCAAGGTTCGATCGTCTGACCCGCTTGCCCGCCATGCAAGTCCCGCTTGTTAAAGCCGGCCTTCCTTCCTCAGCCGGTGTGCTTCTTGGATAATCTCCTGCATGTTGAGGTCTTCGAAGCCGCTGTCAATGCCTTCTTGTATGTCGCGGCGCAGCGCTTCCAGCTTTTCCCGCTCGGTGCGCTCCTTGGACTCCAGCAACCGCAACGCCTCCCGCACCACCTCGCTGGCGGAGGTATAAAGCCCCGTCTCCACCTTGCGGCGGACGAACTCCTCAAGCTGGGGGGTGAGGGAGACGTTCATGGCGGGGCTCCGGGGCGGCAATGTCAGGCTTTGACATAATCTGACATCATCCCCCGCCCCGTTCAACGGCCGAGCGCGTCCAACGCCTGCCGCAGGTCCGCCACCAGGTCGGCCGGGTCCTCCAGCCCCACGGACAGGCGCAGGGTCGCCGGGCTGATGCCCAGGGTGGCGCGTTCCGCGTCGGTCAGGCGCTGGTGGGTTGTCGTGGCGGGGTGGGTGATCAGGCTTTTGCTGTCGCCCAGGTTGTTGGAGATGGTGATGACCTTCAGGGCGTTCTCCACCGCGAAGGCCGCCGCCTTGCCCTGGCCTTCCGGCGCCTTCACGTCGAAGCAGACCAGGGTGCTGCCGGCCAGCATCTGCCGCTGGGCCAGCTCATGCTGCGGGTGGCTGGGCAGGCCGGGGTAGAGGACGCGGGCCACCGCCGGGTGGGCCTCCAGCGCCTGGGCCACGGCCAGGGCGCTGGCCGTCTGGGCGCGGACGCGCAGTTCCAGTGTCTCCATCCCCTTGAGCAGGACCCAGGCGTTGAACGGGCTGATGGTGGGGCCGGTGTGGCGCAGGTAGGGGCTGAGCTTGGCCGCCACCTCGTTGTTGCACAGGATGGCGCCGCCCAGGCAGCGGCCCTGGCCGTCGATGTGCTTGGTGGCGGAATAGACCACCACGTCCACGCCGAAACGCTTGGGCTTCTGCAAGACCGGCGTGCCGAAGACGTTGTCCACCACCACCAGGGCGCCGGCCTTGTGGGCCAGGGCCGTCACATGCTCCAGATCCACCAGGTCCAGGCAGGGGTTGCTGGGCGTCTCCAGGAACACCAGGGTGGCCGGCTTGGACAGGGCGGCCTCCCATTCCTCCGGCTTCGTGCCGTCCACCAGCACCGTCTCCACCCCGAAGCGGGGGGCGATGTCGTTGACGACGTAGAGGCAGGAGCCGAACAGGGCCCGGCTGGCGACGATCCGGTCCCCCGCCTTCAGCAGCCCCATCACCGCCCCGTGGACGGCCGCCATGCCCGAGGCGGTGGCGAAGCAGCGCTCATACCCCTCGTACGTGGCCAGCCGGTCCTCGAACATGGCCACAGTGGGGTTGCGGAACCGGCTGTAGACGAAGCGCACCCCTTCGTTGGCGAAGGCGTGCTCCGCCTCCTCCGCCGTGCCGTAGACGAAGCCGGAGGTCAGGTACAGCGCCTCGCTGGTCTCGTCGAAGCCGCTGCGGCGGGTGCCGGCATGGACCAGCAGGGTCTGGGGGGAGAGGGGGAGGTCGTCCGCGTGCTCTGCCATCATGTCCTCGGGTGCGCCTGTCTGCCCGACCGGTGGATCGAGGCGCGCAACCCGCGGGAAGCATCCCGGCATCGACGGCTTCGACCTTTTAGCGGCTTCTTTAGCGTGGCCCGCAATCCGGTCTGCAAATCGCCACGTACCGCGTCCTTTCAACGCCCAAGCGCCCCGCCTGTCAACCCGACCCGGGCACAATGCCGCGATGTCCCATGGTCTGGGCTGTTCGGGCAGTCGGCGGCCGCTTCCTTCGGGTTGCCAGCCACGCGCCTTCCGTGCTAGGCCCGCGCGTCCCGAGAACCAACCAGTGACGACCCCCAGGAGCGCACCCCATGTCCGATGAGACCAACGGCACCAACGAGGCCGAGAACGAGCAGCGGGGCGGCTCCCCCATCATCGTCAACGTCCAGTACGTGAAGGACCAGTCCTTCGAGAACCCCAACGCGCCGCAGAGCCTGCTGGCCGGCAACGGGGCCCCGAAGATCGACCTGCAGGTGGACGTGCAGGGCCGCCCCCTGGGCGACAACGTGGCCGAGGTGCAGCTGTCCTTCCGGGCGGAGGCCACCCAGGGCGACCGCACCGCCTTCATCGCCGAGCTGGTCTATTGCGGCGTCTTCACCATGGCCCCGCTGCCGGCCGACCAGCAGCGCGCCCTGCTGCTGATCGAGGGGCCGCGCCTGCTGTTCCCCTTCGCCCGGCAGATCCTGGCCGACATGACCCAGCAGGGCGGCTTCCCGCCGCTGATGCTGCAGCCCATCGACTTCGTCGACCTGTACCGCCGCCAGCTGATGTCCGCCCAGGGCGACGACATGGCCGAGCCCCAAGGTACGGCCTGACCCCTCCCTTCCCCTCTCCTTGGGGCAGGGCTATCGCATATGGCGCTCGACCCGCTTCCGCCCGGCAAACATCGAACTCTGCTGGGTGCGTTTCGGGCAGAATCGCTACTCGAAGAGCGGTTCCAAATGCACGGAACGTACTTGGGATTTTCATATGCGATAGCCCTGCTCCTTGGGGAGAGGGTGGCGCGATAGCGCCGGGTGAGGGAGGTGGGTGTAGGGACCGACCATCGGCCTGCTCCCGGTACCCCCTCACCCCAACCCTCTCCCCGGCGGGGAGAGGGGGTACGTTTCGGTGCTCCCACCTCCCTCACCCGTCCCGGCCTGGCGGCCGGTCTACCCTCTCCCCCGGGAGAGGGAACGGGGTCACCCCTCCCCCTCCCCACCCCCGGCGGACCATTCGGCCACGCGGGCCAGGTGGGCGTAGTCGGTGTAGCGGGGGGCCCAGCCGGGGCGGGGTTGGCTGCGGTAGGGGGTGGCTGGGTCGTCGAACAGGGCGACCAGGGCGGCCAAGCCGTCACGGGCCTCTGCCGCCAGGGCGGAGGGGTCTTCCTTCGACAGGTCGTGGACTTTGCCCGCCGGGTCGCCGCCGCTGAGCTGCCAGAACTCCAGCGCCCCCACCTTCGCCGCGGGCACGTTCTCGAAGCCGCCGGCCTCCGCGATCAGGGCTTCCAGCGGCAACTGCGGCGCCTTGCCCAGCCGCACCTCCTTGGCGCTGGGGGGTGTGCCGGTCTTGTAGTCCAGGATGGACAGCCGCCCGTCCGGCAGCCGGTCCAGCCGGTCGGCCTTGGCGGTCAGGGTGAAGGGGCCGGCGGGGCCGTCGATCACCAGCTGGCCCTTCACCTCCGTGGCCAGCGGCATGACCTTGGCGGCGCGGCGCTGTTCCTCCAGCGCCAGGAACCAGTCCGCCACCTTCTCGAACCGCGGCCACCAGAAGGCGTAGACGCCGGGTTGGTCCAGCAGCGGGCCGAACGCGTCCCGCCCGCAGGCCAGTAGTTCCTGGCGGGCATTGGGCGGCATCTTTTCGGGGAACTTGCGGACGAAGGCGTCCAGGGCGGCGTGCAGCACCTGCCCCCGCTCCGCTGCCCCGGGGTCGGCGTCGATGGGGTCCAGCGCCGACAGGCCCAGCACATGCCGGGCATAGACGGCATAGGGGTCGCGCATCCAGGCTTCCACCTGCGTCACCGACAGGCGGCGGGGCCGGGCGGAGACGGGCGGCGTGGGGGCCGGCGCCGGGCAGGGGCGCACCGCCTCCGGCCAATCCAGGGCCCGTTGCAGGGCCAGCCATTCCCCCGCCTCTGCCGTCAGGGCGGGCAGGCGGCGAGCCTTGTCCAGCACCGTGTCCAGGCGCAGCAGCCAGCGGGACGGCACGGTGGGCGTGCCCTCCACCCGCTCGCTCCGGGTTAGCACCACCAGCGGCGCCCCGGCAGCCTGGGCGAAGTCATGGGCGGTCTGGCCCACCTGCCGTTCCGGCGCCGGCAGCCCGAAGGCTTGGCGCATGGGGCGGCTCATCCACGGGTCGGCGGGCGGGGCGGGCGGCCAGGTACCCTCGTTTAGCCCGCCCAGCACCATCACGTCGAACTGCTGCAACCGGGCTTCCAGCAGGCCCAGGATGTGCAGGCGGGGGTGCAGGCCGAAGCTGGGACGCACCACCTGCCCGCCCAGCAGCACCTCCAGCATGCCGGCATAGTTGGTGCCGGACAAGGCGGGGAAGCCCTCCGCCGCGTCCTTGGCCTCGCGCAGGAAGCGGGCCGCCGCCTCCCCGTCGTCGCCGGCCCAGAGGCGCAGGGCGCCGTGTTCCTTGTCGGTGCCGGCCAGGGCCTCTGCCGCGGTGCCGTGCAGTTCCACCCAATCGGCCAGGGGCCGGTCTTCCCCCCGCATGGCCTCCAGCAAGGGGCCCAACCGCCCGGCCAGCCCATCCAGGAAGGAAAGCAGCTCCTCCCGCTCCCCATGGGTGGCGAAGGCGCGGTGCTCCGCCGTGGTGACGGCGTGGCGCAGCCCTTCCAGCCCGGCGGGCGGCCGGGGGCCGCGGAAGATGGCGCGTTCCAGGGCGCGGGCATGGCGGCGGAACCGGGTGGTCTCCAGGCCCCCCGCCGCCAGCGGGTGCTTCAACAGGGACAGCCAGCGCACCGGTGACGGGTCCACCGCCGTGTCCGCCAGCAGGCGCAGGAAGCTGCCCACCGGGGTGGCGGACAGGGGCCGGCCGGCGCTGTCGTCCACCTCCACCCCCCAGCGGCGCAGCTCCATGGCCACGCGCCGGGCCAGGTCACGGTCGGGGGTGACCAGGGCCGCCGTCTGGCGCGGCGTCTCCAGCACCTGGCGCAGGATCAGGGCGATGGTGCCGGCTTCTTCCTGCGGGGTGGGGGCATCGACGCGCATCAGCCCGTCCAGCGCGTCGTCGGGCAGGCTGTCCAGGTCGCGCCAGGCCTCTGTCGTGTCGGCGGGGCGTAGCGCCTCCGCCAGCAGCCACCCGCGGCTGGCGGGGCTGCAGGGCACCACGTCGGCGGGCACCGGCCAGGGCCGCACCTCCTCCCGCCGCACGCCCAGCCGGTCCAGCAGGGACTTCAGGCCGAATTGCGGGTGGGCGGGGTCCAGCGCCTCCCAGCTCAGCGCGTCCATGTCCTGGTCCAGGCCGGGCAGCACCACCGCCCCCCGGGGCAGCCGGGCGATGACCGCCAGCAGGTCGGCCGTGGCGGGGATGGAGCCGGTCGAGCCCGCGGCGATCACCGGGCCGGCGGGCGGGTCCGCCTGGAACGCCTGTGCCAGCGCGGCCAGCCGCGCGTTGCGGTCGGCGGCGGGGTCCACGCAGCCTTCCGCCGCCAGCATGGCGGGCCAGTGCTCCGTGACGATGGTCAGGAACCTCAGGGTCTTTTGCCAGTGCTCGGCATAGTCCTCCGGCACCAGGTCCGTCAGCCGGGCGAAATCCAGCCCCTCCGTCTGCACCTGGTCGATCAGCTTGCCCAGCTCCTTCGCCAGCCGGGCGGCCTGGGGGATGGTGGCGGTGAAGTCCGGCACCTGGGTCACCAGCCGGGTCAGCAGCAACTGCCGCCGCAGCGGGCTGATGGCGGGGGCCAGGTCCAGCCCGCCGGCACTGCCCGCCAGCCCTTCCAGCCGCAGGGACAGCTCATCCTCATCCACGTCGTTGAGGGAGGAGATGCGCGGCAGCAGGGTCACCTGCCCCTCCGACCGGCGCAGGAAGGCCTCCCGCAGGGACCGTTTGGCGCGGGCGGTGGGCAGCAGGATGGTGGCCTGGCTGAGGGCCAGCGGGTCCGTCCCCACCTGGTCCAGCACGCCGGCGGCCAGGGCGTCCACGAAGGGCAGGGAGGGCGGCAGGGTGAACAGGTTCGGCTGGGGCACGGGGCGGGGCCTGAAGCGACGGGGACGGCCCCAGCCTGCCCGGCCCGGGGGGCGAGGTCAAACCCCGGCAGCGTGGGGCGGACCCGGGCCTTGGTCACAGCGACATGAATTTATCACCAGCTCTCGTACCACGCGCAGCTTTCAGCCATCTTGCGCCCCTTGCCGGTTGCACTATGCTGGCTTCCATCGAACGGGTTAAGCCGATGGGGGAGGAAAGCGTGGCGGTGCGGGTAGGACGATCCTTGGCGTGGCTGCTGCCCCTGTCGGCCTTGGCCCTGTCCGGCTGCGGGTCCCCCGCCATCGTCGGCGCGCCGAAGCCGTTGCAGACGGCGGATGAGGTGCTGCAATCGGTCCAGCCCTACCTGGCGCCGGACGTGGTGAAGACCTGGCAGGGGCTGCCCACGGACCAGCAACCCAGTTACCGCGACCAGGTGGTCTATGCCCGCATCGCCGCCGTGGATGCCCGGTTCAAGCAGTTCCTGGCCGGCCTGGGGGTGGAGACGAAGAATTTCGCCATCGGCAGCGACTTGGCGGTGATCGGGCTGAACACCGCGTCCGTCCTGTCGGGGACGGAGACGGCGAAGGACGTGTTCAGCGGCCTGTCCGGCGCCCTGCTGGGCGCGCGCAGCTCCATCGACAAGAACGCCTTCTACGACCAGACCGTGCCGGCCCTGGTCACCCAGATGGTGGCCAGCCGCCGCGCCACCCTGGCCGGGATCATGACCAAGCTCCAGTCGCCCAACTACTCCCTGCTGGAGGCGCTGGTGGACCTGGAAGCCTATGAGTTCGCGGGCAGCTTCGCCGGCGCCCTGCAACAGATCAGCCAGAAGGCCGGCGCCCAGTACCAGACCGCCGACGCCCAGATCCAGGCCCTGGCGGATACCCGGTTCCAGGCGGTGGACGTGGCCCCGGCCCAGGTGCAGGCCCGCGGCACCCTGTTGCAGCAGATCCAGGCCCTGACCGACACCCAGGCCGTCACGGCGGCCCAGCAGGCGGCGCAGATCTCCGGCTTCGCCACCACGGCGCAGCAGGCGGCGCAGATGGGGCTGTCGCCAACCAGCGGCGACAATGCCCGCCGGCTGCTGCGGCTTTTCCTGACCGACGCCACCGGCAGCAGCGGCCTGCTGGCCCAGCTCCAGGCCACCGTT
>MOEB01000150.1 GCA_001939945.1 Aerophototrophica crusticola
CGGGCCAGGCCGAGCAGGCCGTCGATGAGCTGCAGGAGGTAGCGCCCCGCCTCGGCGATGGTGGCGGCGGCGTCCGCCGCCGCGGCCGCGTCGCCCGGCGCGGCCCGGATCTCGTCGGCGAAGCCGATGATGGCGTTCAGCGGGGTCCGCAGCTCGTGCCCCAGCGAGGCGATCAGCCGGCCCTTGCCCTGGCTCGCCGCCGCGGCCTCTGCCAGGGCCGCCCGGAGCCGCCCCTCCAGCTCCTTCTGGGCGGTGACGTCCACCCGGGTGGAGACCTTGAGGCCCGAGGGCGTGGTGGCGACGTGCAGGCGGTCCCACCGGCCGCACGCGGCCTGCACCTCCTGCCGTCGCGGCCCCGTCCCGCGCATGCTGGCGACCCGCTGGGCGACGAAGTCGTCCGTGTCCTGGCCCGGGGCGAGCGGGGTCAGCCCCGGCGCCACAGCCAGGGTGTGGCGCAGCATGCGCTCGAAGCTCCAGCCGACTCGGCTGCCGTCGTCGGGGACATGGGGGAACAGGGCGTGGTAGGCGCGGTTCGCGGCCACGAAGCGCAGGTCCGCGTCATAGACCACGACCGACATGTCCAGGCAGTCCAGGACCTCCCGCAGCACGGCCGTGTCCAGCCCCTGCTCGCCCGGGGGCCCGTCCTGCCCCGCCGCATCGTCGCCCGCCATCTCGCCCCCGCCGGTCCCCCGTCGGCACGATAGCTTCCGGGTTACCGCGTTGGAAGAGACAACAGGCTGCGTGCCGTGCCGGGCCCCCTCACGGCGGCAGGGGTGCCATCCCCTGGCCGGCCTCCCCCGCCGGGCGGCGCCGGCGCTCGTACAGCGTCCAGAAGCCGCTCTCGGCGGCCCGCTCGAAGTGGCGCGCCAGGTAGTCCCCGTGGATCGCCATGAGCGCCCGCGTCGTCGGCGGGTTCAGGCTTTTCCTGGGGACCATCACGAAGCGCGCGGCGCCGAGGTACTCGGCGGGCGGGACATAGCGCGACCGGCTGAAGTTCCGCCCCAGGAAGTTCCAGGAGCTGTCGCCCCGGGACGGCGGGATGCCCAGGCCGGACGAGAACGGGTTGACGTAGTCCAGCACGACCACGTGGCCGGGCTCCGCGTCCCGGGACCGGAGCAGCGCCGCCCCGTCCCCGATGGTCCGGGCATAGGCGAGGGAGTAGCCGTAGTGGCTCGCCGCCGGCCCCTCGGCGTCCACCAGGGCGATCCGGCCCAGGTTCGGCAGCCCGATCACGTCCGCCGGGGCGGCGACCGCCTGGGCGGCATGGTACCCCAGGCCGGCGGCGCGCCCGACGAACTGCGGGACGACGAGCACCAGCAGCAGGACGTAGAGGCCGCCCGGCCAAGTCCCCGCCGACGGCCCCTCCCGCGGGGGCTGCCTGCGGGCCGCCAGCTCGGCCGCCACGGCGACGCCGGCCGCCAGGGTCACGATGCCGGCCTGCTGGAAGTTCTGGTTCAGGATGAGCAGCCCCGTCACCCCGCAGAACCCCCAGAACAGGAAGTCCCGCGTGTTCCACGCCGCGGCCAGCGCGAGCGCCGCGGCCAGGAGGAAGGCCACGTAGTCGGTGAGGTTCCTTGCCGCCGACCGGACGAGCTCGGCCGCCCCGCCCTGGACGGTGCCGCTCGCCTGGGCGGCCATGGCGATGTCGGCGAGGTAGGCCGAGGGCAGCGACCAGGCGGCCTCGGCAGCCAGCGTGACCAGCAGGGCGAGGGCGAGGGCCATCGCCGCCCAGTCCCGCTGCCGGCGGTCGGCCAGCATGAAGATGAGGAAGGCGAGGGCCACGGCGCCATAGCTGATCTTGGTGTAGACCATCACGCACGCCAGGAGCCCGGCCGAGAGGCCGTCGGCGGCCAGGCGGCCGGCCCGGAGCGGCGGCAGGTACATGACGAGCAGCAGGGCGAGCGCCGCCCAGCCGATGCGGTTGTAGAACATGGCGAAGGACAAGTGGGTCGGCGCGTCGCCCAGGTTCATCGGGGCGGCCAGCACGATCGACAGGTGCAGGGCGACCGGGATGGCCAGGGACGGCCGCAGCCGCGAGGCCAGGACGTGCGCCGTGGCGGGCGTCAGCGCCAGGATCAGCAGCGCGAACCCGGCCGGCATGGCGCTGCCCAGGTGCCCGGTGACGAGCAGGCCCGCCGCGGGCAGCAGGTCGGCCAGGGCGCCGATCGGCGTGTGGTAGTCGCGGCTCGGCACCTGCCCCGACATCACCCGGTGGGCCCCGTCCAGGAAGATCAGCAGGTCGTTGAGGTAGATGGTGGTGACCGTCCGCCCCGGCCCGGCGAGGAGCAGGGCGGGCAGGGCCATGGCCAAGGCGACCCAGGCGGCCGTCCGGGAATAGGGGGCCGGGCCGGACGGGCCCGTCGGCGTCTCGCGCATGCGCAGCTTCCCTCGTCGCCGGCCACGTGCCGCGGTGGTGCGGGGGGCCGGGCCTGCGGGGGCAACGCCGGCCCGGGGCGGGCGTTTCCTGCCCCGCGGCAGCCCGGCCGTCCAGGCTAACCATT
>MOEB01000151.1 GCA_001939945.1 Aerophototrophica crusticola
GGCCGGGACGGCGGCGCGGAACTCCGCCTCGTAGGGCGCGCCCTCCCCCACCGCCCGCCGCCAGGCCAGGGCCAGGGCCCCCCGGTCGTCCGGGTGGGCCAGCTCGACCCAGTCCTCGGCGCCGAAGCCCTCGCGCCCGAGCCCCGCCAGGCCCGCCGCCCCCAGCGACCAGGTCCCGCGGCCGGCCACCAGGTCCACCTCCCAGATGCCGACGCCGGCGCCCTCGGTGGCCATCCTCAGGCGCCCCTCGGAACGGCGCAGCGCCTCCCCGGCCTCGCGCTGGGCGGTGACGTCGGTGTGGGCCCCCACCATGCGCGTGGGCCGGCCCGCGGCGTCGCGGATGGCCTTGGCGCGGGACATCACCCAGCGCCAGCCCCCGTCCCTGTGGCGCATGCGGAAGACGTTCACGTACTCGGGCAGCGCGCCGGCCAGGTAGTCGCGCACGGTGCGCTCCACGCCGGGCACGTCGTCGGGGTGGGTGTGGGCGATCCAGTTCCCGTAGGTGCTCTCCCACTCGCCCGGCCCGTAGCCGAGCATCGCCGCGAACCGGGGGGAATGGTAGACCTCGCCGGCCTCGAGGTCCCAGTCCCAGAGCCCGTCGCTGGTGCCTTCCAGCGCCAGCGCGAGGCGGGCCTCGCTGCGCCGCAGCGCCTCCGCCGCCTCCCTCTTCTCGGTCACGTCGCGGAAGTAGACGACCAGCCCGCCGCCGGGGGAGGGGAAGGCCCTGACCTCGAACCAGCGGCCCCAGGGCTCGTAGTGGTTCTCGAACNCCTCGCGGTAGCCGCGCTCCACCGCGGTGCCCAGCGTCTCCGGCCACACCTCCCACTGGAGCCGGCCCAGCAGGCTGGCCGCCGGCGCGCCGAGCAGGCGCTCCGCCGCGGCGTTCACGTAGGTGACGCGGAAGCCGGCGTCGAACGCGAGGAAGCCGTCGGTGACGTTCGCCAGCACGTCGTGCAGGTCCGGCGGGGGCGCCACGGCCGCCTCGCCGCCGCCGGTGCCGCGCCCCCCAGGCCCCGCCAAGCCTTGCCCGTCCACCGCCCCTCCTCCGCCCGTGCCGGGCCAACGCTAAGGTCGACGCGGGCCCGATCGCGTCAATCCCGACCTAAGCAGTAGCCCGGCCGGCGCATCCCTGGGAAGCGGGATGCGCGGCAGGGCCGACGCGGGCCGCGGCCGGGGCGTGCGGTGCCCACCGGGTGCGGCGGGCACGGACCCGCCCGGCTCCAGGTGCACCTCCGCCTTTGGTGGTGACGCGGCCCCACACGAGGCCGTATCGCGGTCCTCCCACTGTTGCTGTTGATTGGGGGTGGGAGCCAAGATGGGGACCGTGGATGGCGCGGACGGGCGAACATGACGGCGGGGCGGGCCAAGTGACCATCCTCGTGGTCGATGACGAGGCGCCCGTGCGGTTCGCGGTCGCCGAGCACCTGTCCGACGCCGGGTTCCGCGTGGCCGAGGCGGCCGACGCGGCGGAGGCGCTCTCGGTTCTGGCCGGCATGCCCGTCGACCTCGTCCCCACGGGCGTGGACATGCCCGGCGGCATGGACGGCCTCGGCCTGGCGTGCCGGGTGCGGGCAAACCGGCCCGCCACGCCCGTGATCCTGACCTCGGGGGTGCCCAGGGTGGTCGCGGAGGCCGCCTGGCTCCCCCGGGACATCCCCTCCGTCGACAAGCCCTACCGGTACGAGGCCCTCCTGGACCGGATCGCCGCGCTCCTGCCGGGCGACCCGCGGGCCCGGGCCGACATCGCCGGCGTCACCCCGTCCCGGCCGCCGTCCTGATGGCCTCCCGCAGCGCGGCGTCCGTGTAGGGCTTTTGCAGCACCACGCCGTCCGCGGCGCCGCCCGCGTCACCCGTCGCGTAGACGACGGGCAGCCCGGGCCGCCGCCCCCGCGCCTCCCGGGCGAGTTCCGCCCCGGACATGCCGCCCGGCAGGCGCAGGTCGGTGACCAGCAGGTCGACGCCATCGTCGAGCAGCGCCAGCGCCCCGGCCGCGTCCGCGGCCTCCAGCACCTCGTGCCCCATGGCGCGCAGCGCGTCCGCGGCGGCCATGGCCACCAGCGCCTCGTCCTCCACCAGCAGCACCCGCAGGCCCCTGGCGGGCGCCGCCGCCCCCGGTGCCCCGGCCGGCGCGGCGGCGGGGGCGTCCAGCACCTGGCGCAGCTTCCGCGCCAGGGCGTCGCGCGCGTAGGGCTTCGGCAGCAGGGCCACGCCCTCGTCCAGCCTGCCGTGGTGCACGATGGCGTTGGACGTGTAGCCCGAGGTGTACAGCACCCGCAGCCCCGGCCGCAGGGCCCGGGCCTGCGCCGCGAGCTCCGGCGCCGAGACGTCGCCGGGCATCACCACGTCCGTGAACAGCAGGTCCGCCGCCGCCCCGGCGCGCAGCAGGCCGAGCGCGGCCGCGGGGCCGTCCGCCTCCGCGACCCGGTAGCCGAGCGAGCGCG
>MOEB01000152.1 GCA_001939945.1 Aerophototrophica crusticola
CCCGGATGAGACGCCGCCGCGGGCGCTCCTGTCCTTCCTGGCCGATCAGGTGGGCGCCCACCCGGACGACTTCGCCGGCTACCGCCAGCGCGACCAGACCCGGCGCGAGCATGGCGCAGAGTTGCTGAGGCGCACCGGCTTCACGTCCTTCGACCGGGCAAGCTTCCAGCAGATGGTAGCCTGGCTTCTGTCGCTGGCCCAGGTGAGGCGCGATCCGCCCACCCTGGCCGGCGCGCTGGTGGCGGAGCTGCGGCGCCGCCGCATCCTGTTGCCCTCGTCCGGCGTCTTGGAACTCATCCTTCACCAAGCCCGTGGCCGCGCCGAGCAGGTGCTGGGCCGGGTCCTCGGCGAGGCGCTCGGCCAGGACGGGTCAGAGAAGGTGAACCGGCTGCTGGAGCCGTGGGAGGAGACAGGACTGTCGATGCTGGCATGGCTCCGTCAGGCGCCGCAGGCACCGACGGCCCGCAACCTGGTCGCGGTCATCGAGCGCCTGCGGGCGCTGCGCGGACTGGGTGTCGACCGCTCGGTGGGCCTGCAGGTGCCCGATGCCGCTTTCGAGCGGCTGGCGACGGAGGGGATGCGCATGACGGCCCAGCACCTGAAGGACCTCTCCCCGGCCCGGCGCCGCGCGGTTCTGGCGGCGACCGCCGTACGCACCGAGACGGCGCTCACGGATGCGGCGCTCGGCATGTTCGACCGGTTCATGGGCAGCCTTGGCCGCCGGGCGGAGAACCGGACTGCGGAGAAGACGGTGCGCTCGATGCGCGAGACCCAGGGCCAGCTCAGGACCCTGCTGACCGCCTGCCGCGCGATGATCGATGCCAGGGAGGCCGGCACCGATCCCGTCCAGGCGCTGGACAGCTCGGTGGGTTGGAATACCTTCGCCGCCTGTGTCGCCGGGGCGGAGGCCCTGGCTGAACCCGACACCACGGACTTCCGGGCGGAGTTGCTGGACCGCCATGCCACGATCCGCGCCTTCGCCCCGACCCTGCTGGCGGCCTTCGAGTTCAAGGGTGCGCCGGCGGTGGCCTCGCTGCTGCGGGCGCTCGAGGTGTTGCGCGACATGTACGCCGCCGGCCAGCGCTCACTGCCGCCCAAGCCGCCGACCGGCTTCGTGCGTCGGGTCTGGCGGCGGCTCGTGATGCCGGGCGGCGCCATCGACCGCAAGGCATACGAGATATGTGCCCTGTCCGAGCTGCGCGACCGGCTGCGGGCCGGCGATGTCTGGGTTGATGGCAGCCGCCAGTTCCGCGAGTTCGATACCTGCCTGGTGCCGCTGCCAACCTTCGAGGCCTTGCGCCAGGAACGCGCGCTGCCGCTTGCCGTCGATGCCGACGCCGCCAGCTACTTCCCTGCCAGGCGCCAGCTGTTGTTGGAGCGCCTGCGCGCGGTGGCCGGGCTCGCCGAGGCGGGATCCCTGGAGGACGTCGACCTCTCCCGGGGCGAGCTGAGGGTGACGCCGATCCGCGACATGACGCCGGACGCGGCCAGGGACCTCGGCCGGCTCGCCTACGACGCGCTGCCCCGGGTCAAGATCACCGACCTGTTGCAGGAGGTCGACCGCTGGACGGGCTTCGGTGACTGCTTCACGCACCAGCGCAGCGGCCGGCCGGCGGAGGACCGCTCGGCCCTGCTGACCGCGGTGCTCGCCGATGGGATCAACCTCGGGCTGACGCGCATGGCCGAGTCATGCCGCGGCGTCACGATGCGGCAGCTCGCCTGGATGCACGACTGGCATGTGCGGGAGGAAACCTACGCGGCGGCGCTGGCGCGCATCATCGATGCCCATCGCTCCCTGCCACTCGCCGGCCTGTGGGGGGACGGATCGAGTGCGTCCTCCGACGGCCAGTTCTTCCGCGCCGGCGGGCGCGGCGAGGCGGCCGGCGAGGTCAACGCGCGGCATGGCAACGAGCCGGGCGTCGCCTTCTACACCTGGGTCACCGACCAGTATGGTCCCTTCCACACCAAGGTGGTCGCCGCAACGGCGAGCGAGGCGGTCCACGTGCTGGACGGGCTGCTCTATCACCAGAGCGGGCTGGCCATCGAGGAACATTACACCGACACCGGCGGCGCGACCGACCACGTGTTCGGCCTTTTCCATCTGCTGGGCTACCGGTTCGCGCCGCGGCTGCGGGACCTGAAGGACCGCCGGCTCTACCTGTTCCCAGGTGACCGGGCGCCGCCGGCCCTGGAGCCCCTGGCGGGCGGCGCCATCGACCTGGACCACCTGACGGCCAACTGGCACGAACTGCTGCGGCTGGCCACGTCAATCCGGGCCGGCACGGTGACGGCCTCGGCCCTGCTGCGCCGCCTGTCCGCCTATCCGCGGCAAAACGGGCTCGCCTTGGCGCTGCGCGAACTCGGCCGCATCGAGCGCACCCTGTTCACCCTCGACTGGCTGGCGGACCCGGCGCTCCGCCGCCGCGCCAATGCGGGGC
>MOEB01000153.1 GCA_001939945.1 Aerophototrophica crusticola
GGCGCCCGCCCGCAGCTCAATAGCGACCTGCGGCCCCGCTGCCTGCCGCAGCAGGCCCGCCGTGGCGGCCAGGTGGGCGGCCAGGTCGAAGTCCGCCGGCGCCAGGGGCTGGCGGCGCGCGAAGGCCAGGAGCCGCCGCACCAGGTCCGCCCCGCCCCGGGCGGCCCGCGCCATCCCCTCCAGGACCGTGGCCCGCCGGTCCGCCGCCAGGCCGGGGCGGCCGAGCAGGGCGATGCCGCTCTCGACCACCTGGAGCAGGTTGTTGAAGTCGTGGGCCACGCCGCCGACGAGCTGGCCCAGCGCGGCCAGCTTCTCCGACTGCCGGGCCGCCTCCTCGGCGCGCCGGCGCTCCTCCGCCGCCCGCAGCAGCTCGGCCGTGCGCTCCTCGACCAGCCGCTCCAGCTCCTCCCGGTGCCGGCGCAGCGCCTGCTCGGCCTCGTGGCGGCGGGTCACGTCGCTGGTCACGCCGACCAGCCCGATGACCCGCCCCCCCGCGTCCCGCAGCGGCGCCTTGACCGAGCGGTAGTAGCCGGTGCGCCCGTCCGGCCCGGTGAAGGCCTCCTCCACCTCCACCGCCACGCCCCCGTCCATCACCCGCCGGTCGTTCGCGAGGATGGCCTCGGCCTCGGCCCTGTCGGGGGCCCAGTCCAGGTCCGACCTGCCGACCACCTCCACCGCGGGCCGGCCGATCACCCGCAGGGCGGCGGCGTTGGCGTAGAGCACCCGGCTGTCCCGGTCCTTGGCGTAGATCATGTCGGGCGTGCTGTCGCCGATCAGGCGCAGCAGCGCGGATGCCTGCCGCAGCTCGTCCGCCGTGCGCCGCAGCTCGTCGACGTCCGTGCAGGTCCCCATCCAGCGCGTGACCCGGCCCGCGGCGTCGCGCACCGGCAGGGCGCGGCCCAGCACCCAGCGGTACCCGCCCGAGCGGTGGCGCAGCCGGTACTCCACCTCGTAGGGCTCCCCGGTGGCGAGGCTTTGGCGCCAGCGCGCCCACGCCCGCGGCTGGTCGTCCGGGTGGAACACGCCGGCCCAGGCCTCCCCGTCCGTGGCGCCGCGGGGCACGCCGGTGAACTCGTACCAGCGCTCGTTGAAGAAGTCGTGGCGCCCGTCCGGCAGCGCCGACCACACCATCTGCGGCACCGCGTCCAGCCGCGCCCGCAGCCCCGCCTCGGCCTCCTTCCGGTCGGTGACGTCGGCGTCCACGCCGACCAGGCGGGTGGGCCGGCCGGCCGCGTCGCGCACGACCACCGCGCGGCTCGAGGCCCAGCGCACCGAGCCGTCCGGGCGCAGCATGCGGAACTCCGCCGCGTACCCCCCCTCCCCGGCCAGCGCGCGCCCGAGCGACGCCTCCACCAGGGGCCGGTCCGCCGGGTGGACCAGCGCCCAGAACGCCCCCACCGTCCCGGCGAAGCCGCCCGGGGGCAGGCCGGCGAGGCCCTCGAGGCCCTCGCCCCAGGTGACCTCGCCGGTGTCCAGGTCCCAGTCCCAGGTGGCCAGCTTGGCGGCCAGGAAGGCGAGGCGCAGGCGCCCCTCGCGCTCCCGCAGGGCCGCCTCGGCCCCCTTGAGCGCGGTGACGTCGGTGGTGGTCCCCAGCAGCCGCACCCTGCCGTCCTCCACGAGGCGGTAGCCGCGCCCCAGCAGCCAGCGCTGGCCGCCGCCCGGCAGCATGAGCCGGAAGGCGGCCTCGTAGGGCACCCCCTCCCCCTCGGCCCGGCGCACCGCCTCGAGCACGGGCCCCTGGTCGTCCGGGTGGATGGCCGCCAGGAAGTCCGCGGTGGTGGCGTAGGCCCGGCCCCAGGCCTCCTTCGCGTTGGCCGTGTGGAGGAGGGTGCCGGTGGCGGGGTCGCCCTCCCAGCCCACGGCCCCGGAGGCCCTGAGCGCCCAGGCGAGCCGCTCCTCCGCGGCCTTGTGGGCGGTGACGTCCTCGGCCACGGCCACGAAGTGTTCCGGCGCGCCGTCCGGGGCCCGCTTCAGGCCCACGGTGAGGTGGACCCACGCGGCCGACCCGTCCGGGCGCACGTAGCGCTTGGCCATGGCGTAGTGCGGCACCTCCCCCGCCAGCAGGGCCGCCACGTTGGCCTCGTCGGGCCCCAGGTCGTCGGGGTGGGTGATGGCCTGGAACCGGCAGGCCAGGAGCGCCTCGCGCGGGTGGCCGGTGATGGCGCAGAAGCGGTCGTTCACGGCCAGGAACCGCCCGTCCGGCGCCACGTGGGCGATGCCGGCCGCGGCGTGCTCGAAGGTGGAGCGGTACCAGGCCTCGTTCCGGGCCAGCGCCTCGGCCGCCCGGCGGCGGTCGTCCACCTCGGCGCAGCACGCCACCCACCGGGCCGGGCGGCCGCCCTCCCGCACCGGCACGGCGCGCACCAGGAACCAGGCGTGGCCGCCGTCGGCGGCGCGCAGCCGGCACTCAACCTCGAAGGGCTCGCCGGTGGCC
>MOEB01000154.1 GCA_001939945.1 Aerophototrophica crusticola
CGGAGCCCCTCCCCCGCCGGCCCCGCCCTCGAGCCCTGCCGCCCAACTGCCCGGCCCCTCGCCGGGCGGCACCCGGGGGGATGCGCCCGGCAACCGTTCCGCCGGGCCACGCACCGGCCGAGGCCGGGCCTGCCGTCACACATCTGCCGAGGAACCCCAACGATGCTTCCACTCCAGGACAAGGGCCTTCTCCAGACGCGGGCCTACGTGAACGGCGCCTGGCGCGCCGCCCTCTCCGGCAGGACCTTCGCGGCGACCAACCCGGCGACAGGCGAGGAGCTGGCGCGGGTCGCCGACCTCGGCGCCGAGGAGACGCGCCAGGCCATCGTTGCCGCCGCCGACGCCCTGCCGGCGTGGCGCGCCAAGACGGCCAAGGAGCGCGCGGCTGTCCTGCGCCGCTGGTTCGGGCTGGTCATGGCCGCCCAGGACGACCTCGCCGCCCTGATGACGGCCGAGCAGGGCAAGCCCCTGGCCGAGGCGCGCGGCGAGGTGGCCTACGGCGCCAGCTTCATCGAATGGTTCGCGGAAGAGGGCAAGCGCGTCTACGGCGACGTCGTCCCGACCTTCGCCGCCGACAGGCGCGTCCTCGTCCTGAAGGAGCCGGTCGGCGTCGTCGCGGCGGTCACGCCCTGGAACTTCCCCAACGCGATGGTCACGCGCAAGGTCGCCCCGGCGCTGGCCGCCGGCTGCACCGTGGTGGTCAAGCCGGCCGAGGACACGCCGCTGTCCGCCCTTGCGCTCGCCGTGCTGGCGCAGCGTGCCGGCATCCCGGCCGGCGTGCTCAACATCGTCACCGGCTCCGACCCCGTCGCCATCGGCGGCGAGCTGACCGGCAACCCGACCGTCCGCAAGCTGTCCTTCACCGGCTCGACCGAGGTCGGCAAGATGCTGATGCGGCAGTGCGCCGACACCGTGAAGAAGGTGTCGCTGGAACTGGGCGGCAACGCCCCCTTCATCGTCTTCGACGACGCGGACCTCGACGCGGCCGTCAAGGGCGCGCTGGCGTCCAAGTTCCGCAACGGCGGCCAGACCTGCGTCTGCGCCAACCGCCTCCTGGTCCAGGCCGGCGTCTACGACGCCTTCGCCGCCAGGCTGGTCGAGGCGGCCAGGCAGATCCGCGTCGGCAACGGCATGGAGCCGGGCGTCCACCAGGGCCCGATGATCAACCGCCGGGCCATCGAGAAGGTCGAGGAGCTGATCGGCGACGCGGTCGCCAAGGGCGCCAGGGTGGCGCTGGGCGGCAACCGCCACGGGCTGGGCGGCGCCTTCTTCGAGCCGACCATCCTGACCGGCGTCACCACGGACATGCGTGTCGCCCGCGAGGAGATCTTCGGCCCGGTCGCCCCGCTGTTCAAGTTCGCGACCGAGGCCGACGCCATCCGCATGGCGAACGACTCCGAATTCGGCTTGGCCGCCTACTTCTACAGCCGCGACGCCGGCCGGGTGTGGCGCGTGGCGGAGCAGCTGGAATGCGGCATGATCGCCATCAACGAAGGCATCCTGTCCACCGAGGTGGCCCCGTTCGGCGGTGTCAAGCAGTCGGGCATCGGTCGTGAAGGCTCCAAATACGGCATCGGTGACTACTTGGAGGTCAAGTACCTGTGTGTCGGCGGCCTATCGGCGTGACGGCAGCCCCGCCAGCGTTGCCGAAGGGGGCCATGTGGTGGCCGCCCGCGGGAGGTGCGCCGGCAGGTCCCATTCGGCGCTCTTGGTGACGCGGCCCCCTGGCGTCATCGGTTCTTGCCGGTCGGCAGAGGCGACGCGGGATGTCGCTGGTGGCCAGCTGGCCCATTCATCCGGCGTGGGCCGCGGGTTCAGCCCCCCGTGGGCGGCTGCCGCCCGGATGAGGCCCCTGACCGGGTCGGGGAGCCGGTCCAGCCAGAGCCTCATGGCCGCGGGGCCCTGGCGGCGGAACCCGGCGTGGCTGCCTCCCGCGAGCGGAAGGGGTGGCAGTGGCGGCGGGGACGGAAGTCGGGCGGCCACCACCGGGACGTGCCCCGGGCGGCGCCGGCCGTCGGCATGGCCGGGCGGGCAAGGGCCCTGGCCAGCCACGGCCTGGCCCTTCCGGCCCCGGTTACGCGCCTGGGGCCGGGCAGGCCCGCCCCCAACATCCAGGCGGACTCCTCGGCGGCCCCGCACCCCGGGCCCGAGCCGGCGGCCACCTCCCACGCGCGGGCGGCCCCGACACCCACCCCTGCCACCACACGGCCGCGGGGCCGGGCCCGGTCCCGGCATGCCCCACCCCCAGGTCGTGTTCAGGGCGTTCCGGCGCCCAGACAGCCCGGCCCCTTGGCGGGCAGGGCGCCGTCCAGGAACCGGCAGACCGCGGCGGCCAGCCCGCCGGGGCCCTCCAGGTGCGGGTCCGGCCCCTGCCAGCGCCCGCGCCAGGCGGTCCC
>MOEB01000155.1:0-1680 GCA_001939945.1 Aerophototrophica crusticola
CTCCGGCGCCGGCCTTGCCCGGGCCGGGCTCGCCTGCGCGGACCTTGGCGGGGCGCGCCTGGTGCTGGCCGACTTGGCGGGGGCCATGCTGGAGGGGGCGAGCCTGCGCGGGGCGGACCTGCGCGGCGCCGACCTCGCCGGCACGGTCATGGGTGATGGCCGGGGTGGCACCTCGGCCGTCCTCGCCGGGGCCCGCTTCTGACGCCCGCCCCGCGGTGGCCGGGGCGGCAGCCACCACCGGTCCCGGGAGGCCGGTAGTTCCCTCCTGGCCCGGCGGGCACGGGGCCAGCCGACCTCGGCCCGACCCGGCCCGGGGCGTCCGCGCGTCCACGGGTTGGCGCTTGCACGTGGGCACCGGGGCTGCCAGTGCGGCCACCGGCGCGCGACATAGGCCACGGTGCGACAACATGCCCGTGCACGGGGAGGGGCAAACCCGGCCCGGGGATTTGCCCGTCCGGTTGAAATCCTGCCCGGGTGGGGAATACTCAGGGCGGCCGAGGCGACCCGCGCGGCCCGGTGGCGGGAGGGTCGGGCCCACGGCCATGCCGGGGCCGGCCCGCGTCGGAAACAATGGATTTTATTAAAATGCGGGAAACGGGGGCGGCCATGGGGGCGGACACGGGCGTGGCGGCGGCGGGCCGGGGCGGCGGGTGGGGCGCAGCCCTGCTGGGGCTGGCCGTCCTGCCGCCGCTCGCCTGGCTCAGCCAGCGCGACTTCCTGCTGTTCCACGTGCTCGCGGAGGCGCTGGCCGTCTTCACCGGCCTCGCCACCTTCCTGCTGGCCTGGTCCTCCCGCCGCTTCGTGGGCCACGGCAAGGTCTTCCTGCTCGGCCTCGGCGCGCTGGCCGCGGCCGGCGCCGACGCCCTCCACACCCTGGCCTACAAGGGCATGGGCATCCTGCCGGTGGACGAGGCCAACGTGGCGACGCAGCTCTGGGTCGTGGCGCGCGCCGCGGAGGCCGCCGTGTTCCTCGCGGCCGTGGCGTGGCCCCGCCGGCGCTGGCCGCCGCGGCGCGCCGTCCCGGCGGTGCTGGCCCCCGTGGCGCTGGGCGTCGCGTCCGTCCTGGCCTGGCCGGTGTTCCCGGACTGCTTCCGGCCGGGGCAGGGGCTGACGCCGTTCAAGGTCGGGGCGGAGCTGGCAACCGTGCTGGCCTTCGCGCTGTCCGCCTGGCTGCTCTACCGCGGCCGCGCGGCGCACGACCCGGTGGTGTGGCGCTGCTTGGCCTGGGCATGCCTGCTCAAGGTGCTCTCCGGCACCGCCTTCACCCTGTACGCGGACCCCTACGGCCCGGCCAACGTGGCGGGCCACCTCCTGAAGGTGGCGGCCTGCGGCTTCCTGCTGCGCGGGGTGGTGGAGCGCGGGGTCGCCCGGCCGCAGGCCCTGGCCGTGTCGGCGGCGGAGCGGGAGCTGGCCCTCGCGCGGCGGGCGGAGGCCACGCTGCGCGCCGAGCGGGACCGGGCGCGCTCCTACTTCGAGGCCGCCGGCGCCATGCTGGTGGTGGGCCCGGACCACCGGGTGCGGGACGTGAACCCCGCCGGCGCGGCGCTGCTGCGGATGGGGCGGGACGAGGTCGTCGGGCGGGAGTGGCCGGGCCTCGTGCCCGAGGCGGACCGGGGGCGGGCGCGGCGCAACATCGACGCCGCCCTGCTGGGCCTGCCGGAGGCGCCGCGGCGCTACGAG
>MOEB01000155.1:1688-2339 GCA_001939945.1 Aerophototrophica crusticola
GCGGTGCGGCGGGCTGACGGGCTGGAGCGGCCGGTCGCCTGGCGCGGCGACGTGCTGCGCGACGGCGCGGGCCGGGCCACGGCGGTGCTGCTGTCCGGGGAGGACGTGACCGAGCGCCACGCGGCGGAGCAGGTGCAGCAGGTGCTGCTGCGCGAGGTCGACCACCGGGCGCGCAACGTGCTGGCCGCGGTCCAGGCCATGATCCGCCTGACCGGGCCCGGGGAGGGGGCGGCCGCGGCCGTGGAGGGGCGCGTGGCCGCCCTGGCCCGCGCCCACCGCCTCCTGNCCCACCGCCTCCTGGCCCAGGGCCGCTGGGCCGGGGCGCCGCTGGCCGCCCTGGTGCGCGAGGAGCTGGCCTCGCACGGCGTGGCCGCCGGGCGGGTGGGCATCCGGGGCGCGCCGGTGTCCCTGTAGGCCGACGCCGCCCAGCCCGTGGCCACGATCCTGCACGAGCTGGCCACGAACGCCGTGCGCCACGGCGCCCTCTCCGTCCCCGGCGGGTCGGTCACCGTGGGGTGGCACGTCACCGGCGAGGGGGGGCTGGAGCTGGCCTGGGAGGAGCGCGGCCCGCCGGTGCCCGGCCGCCGGCCGGGCCGGGGGCTGGGCCTGGAGCTGGTGGAGATGAGCGCCGGCCGGCAGCTGGGCGGCCGG
>MOEB01000156.1 GCA_001939945.1 Aerophototrophica crusticola
CCGCCGCAGCCGCCAGCAGAAGATCGCCGAGCGGGTGGCGGCCGCCTCCGCCGACATGGCCAGCAGCGTCGCCGAGGCCGCGGCGGCGGCGGAGCAGCTCCGCCGCGCCATGGAGCAGATCTCCGCCGGGGCGCAGTCCGCGGCCAGCGCCGCCCACGAGTCCCTGGCCGCGACCACCCAGATCGGCAGCGCCTTCACCCAGGCGCGGGAGAAGGCCACCGCCTCCCGCCAGAAGACGGAGTCGCTGCAGGCCCTGCTGGCGGAGGCCATCGTCCAGGTCACCGCCACCATCGCCGCCATCGGCGCCGGGGCGGAGCGGCAGTCCGCCTCCGTGGCGCTGGTCCAGGACCTGCGGCAGCAGGCGGCCGGCATCGGGGACATCGTGCGGGTGGTGGCCAACATCGCCGACCAAACCAACCTGCTGGCCCTGAACGCCGCCATCGAGGCCTCCCGCGCCGGGCAGGCGGGGGCCGGGTTCGCCGTGGTGGCGGACGAGGTCCGCCTGCTGGCGGAGGCGGCGGAGCGCAGCGCGGGGGAGATCACCGGCCTCGTCGCCCGCATTCAGGAGGAGGTGGAGGCCCTGGCCGGCGGCATCGGCGACACGGCCCGGGCGGCCCTGGGGGAGGTGGAGGGCGGCCGCGCCGTCGCCGCCACCATGGAGGGCGTGCGCGCCGGCATGGCCGGCCTGGCGGAGGGCAGCGCCGCCATCCTGGCCCGCGCCCAGGAGGCGGAGCGGGCGTCCCTTGAGGTGCAGCGGGGGGCGGAGCAGATCGCCGCGGCCGCGGAGGAGCAGACCGCCGCGGCGGCGGAATCCCTGCGCGGCGTCGGCCAGCAGGCCCAGGCCCTGGACCAGTGCCAGGCGGCGGCGCAGGAGCTGGCCGCCCTGTCGGAGGAGCTGCGCCACGGCGACGACCTGGCCCAGGGGGCGGAGGAGGTGGCCTCCGCCGCGGAGGAGCTGTCGGCTACCATCCAGGAGCTGTCGGGCGCGGCGGCCCAGATCATGGCGGCGGTGGGCCAGATCAGCCGGGGCGCCGGGCAGCAGGCCGCCGCCACCCAGCAGTCCGGCGCCGCCCTGGCCCAGATCGAGCGCGCCGCGAAGCTGGCGGCAGGCACGGCGCAAGCCGCGGTGGATGCCGCCACCGGCGTGGGCGGGCTGCTGGCGGACAGCCGCGCCGGGGTGGGCAACCTGATCACCGGGGTCGAGCGCACCCTGGAGGGCACCCGGCGGAACATCGGGCTGATGGCCGGGCTGGAGCAGATCGGGCGGCGGATCGACAAGATCGTGGACGCGCTGAACACCGCCTCCATCCAGACCAACATGCTGGCCATCAGCGGCTCGGTGGAGGCGGCCCGCGCCGGGGAGGCCGGGCGCGGCTTCGCCGTGGTCAGCGCCGACATCCGGGCCCTGGCGCGGGAGTCGGCGGAGAACGCCGACCAGATCCGCGACACGGTCCGCGCCATGCACGACCAGATGCAGCTGGTGCGGCGGGAGCTGCAGCAGGCCGCCAGCGACGGGGAGCAGCACGTGCTGCGCAACCAGGCCATCACGCGCTCCCTGGAGGGGGTCGCCGCGGAGGTGCAGGCGGTGCTGGCCGGCAGCCGCGACGTGGCGCGGGAGGCGCAGGGCGTGCTGCTGTCCGTCGGCCAGGCCCTGGCCGGGACGGAGGCCACCGCCGCGGCGGCCGAGCAGGCCAGCCGGTCGGCGTCGGAGGCCGCCGCCGCCGCCCGCCAGCAGGCGCAGGGGGCGGAGGACATGGCCGCCGTGGTGGAGGAGATCGCGGCCCTGGCCGACGAGCTCCAGTCCGCCGGTGCCTGAGATGGCGGACCCCACCCAAGGGGACGGGGCGGTCCCCCACCTGGCCTTCGAGCTGGGCGGGGTGCGGCTGGCCCTGCCGCTGGCCCGGGTGCGCACGGTGGTGCGCCCGCCGGTGCTGACGGAGCTGCCCCTGGGGCCGCCCGCGGTGGCGGGGCTGGCCAACCTGCACGGGGCGGTCACCGTGGTCATCGACCTGGGCCCGGCCCTGGGCCGGGAGAGGCAGGCGGCGACGGGCGCGCGGCGCGTCCTGGTGCTGGACCACGAGGCGCCGGTGGCGCTGCTGGCCGACCGGGTGCTGGGCATGCGCGGCATCGCGCCGGGCACGGTCACCCCCGTGGCCGAGGGGGACGAGGGGGCCGGGCTGCTGGCCGGCCTGGCGGGCGGGGAGGACGGGGGCACCCGCGTCCTGGACCTCGCCCGCGTGCTGGGCCACGTG
>MOEB01000157.1 GCA_001939945.1 Aerophototrophica crusticola
GCAATGTGTCATGGCGTGGCCTTGTCAGTTGGCGGGCCCGGGCGGCGGGCGGCGTGGCCCGGCGTCTTCGTAGCCGCCGGCCACCGGCACGGCAAGCGTTCCAGCCCGGACAGGCGCCGGGCAGCCGCGGCGGGGCCCGCCGGGACCTCTCCGACCCAAGGTCCCCCGTGCCTTGGCCCGGGCGTGGCACTTGGGGCAAGGCGGTGACGGCGGCGCCTCCCCCGGCGGGGGCCCGGGAGCCCAAGGGTCGCATTGACGCGCCCGCGGCGACGGCGGAGTGTCCGCCCGTCTCACCGCCCAAGGGGGAATGCCGCCGATGCGAAGGGTTGGGGTCTCGGAAGTGCCGGACCAATGCGCGCTGCGCCCGCTCCTGCGGGGGGCGGACTTCCACGACGCGTACCGATTCCCCGTCGCCGACCCCGGCCTCCCGGCCCTGGGGGTCTTCATGGCCGTGATGGCCGGCTGCCCGCCCTGGGTCGAGCGGCTGATGTGGGCCCGGAACAGGATCGCGCGGGCGGCGGGCCTGAAGGACCTCGGCGCGATCGGTGCCGTCGACCCGGCGGTGCCTGCCGGCGCCTACCGCCCCGGCGACAGGGTCGGCATCTTCACGGTCGTCGACAACCGGCCGGAGGAGGCCGTCCTGGGCGACCGGGACAGTCACCTCGACGTCTGGCTGTCGGTCTGCCGGTTGCCGCCGGGCGACGGTGGCCATTGGGCGGCGGTCACCACCGTGGTCAGGACCAAGAACGGGCTCGGCAGGCTTTACATGCGCGCGGTCGGCCCCCTCCACGGGCTCATCGTGCCTGCCTCGCTCCGGGCCTATGTCGCCCGCTTCGCCAGCTGACCCCGGCGCCCCCGGCGCGGGGCATCCCCTGCCAGGGCCACGCCGGCCGCCGCCCAGGTCTGGAAGGCCCGGGCGCGGCTGCGGCAGTGGCCGGCGTTGGGGTGGTGGGCGGGGCGGCGGGGACGGTCGCGGGGGGCATGGGCCGGCACCCTGGGGCCGGGACCGCCGGCCGGGGCGCGTGCCTTCGCCCACGGGCACCAGCCACCGGGGGCCAGGCCAGCGTCCATGGCGGACGCAGCGCCCGACACCGCCCGCCGCCCGCCCGGGCGGGCGGCAAACCCGGGGCAAAGGCCGAGGCGGCCGGGACATCCGCCCGCCGCCCCACCCCGCCGGGCCGGGAGGTCCGCCCGGGTCCCCCCTACCTGGCGGGTGGGGCCACCGCGCCCGCGACAACCCAGGCCAGGCAGGCATAACTGGCGTCGGTCATGTGCAGCCCGTCGGGGGACAGCATGGCCGCCGCCGGAACCACGCCCCGCTCGGCCCATTCCGCCATCACGGCGGACCGCAGGAGCACGGGCACGCCGAGTTCCGCCCCCAAGGACCGCACCGCCGCCACGTAGCGGCGGTAGGGGCTCCCCGGCGGCTGGCCTGGCAACTCCTGCGGCTCCATCAGCAGGACGTCCGCCCCGGCGGCGCGCAGCCGCCCCACGCCCTCGCGCACCTGTGCGCCCAGAGTGTCGAGGGGCACTTGCTGGAACGCGTCGTTGGTGCCCACCTGCCAGACCACCAGGGCGGGCCGCCGGCGCAGCACGTCGGCGTCCAGCCGGGCCAGCATCCGTGCGGCGGTGTCGCCACCGACGCCGGCGTTGGCCACCGCCACGGCGCGGCCGGGCAACCGCTGCCGCAGCAGGGCCTCCAGGCGCGCCGGGTAGGTGGCCGCCGGGCCCGTGGCGCCGGTGCCCGCCGTGCTGGACGAGCCGAGCGCGACGACCACGAGCGGGCCACCCCCGGCCAAGGCGGCCGAGACCGCCGGGAACACCGGGGGTGCCGACAGGGGGCGGCTGGCCGGGCACCCGTCCGCCCGCGCCCCCCCGGCGATTACCAGCGGGGCGAGGAGCAGCGGGGCCACCCGGCGGGCCAGGCGGGCCATGGCGGTCGTGCGGGACATCCCTCGGTGCTCTCCCCCGGCGTGGAACTCGCGCCGGGGATGCCACGCCCTGCCGGGGGACGCCAGCCTGCCGCCGCCACCCCGGGCGCGGTCCCCGCTTTGTCACACCCCCGTCCCCAGGCCCCGGCCGCGCGCCCGCCGGGATGCCTTCCGCCTGGCCGCGCGTATGTGGGCGGGGCCATCGGACAGGGGATCGGGACCATGGGACACGTCGGGCGCCGGGGCGCGGGTATCCTGGGGCGGGGCCCCGCGGGCGGCGGGGCGGCCGGTCGGCCGG
>MOEB01000158.1 GCA_001939945.1 Aerophototrophica crusticola
CCACCCGCGCCAACGTGGAGCGGGTGCTGGAGGCGGTGACCTACCAGAACGGCAGCGACCGGCCGACCGCGGGCCCGCGCACCCTGACCATCACCGTCAATGACGGCGACGCCGGGGCGGGCGCCGCTGGCACCGCCACCGTGCAAATCACCGTGGTGCCGGAGAACGACACCCCCACCATCACCGGCTTCGGCCCCACCGGCCCGACCTATCAGGAGGGTGGCGCGGCCGTCCGGCTGGACGCGGACGCCACCCTGCTGGACGCCGACATCGGCAATGCCAGCGGTGGGCAGAACGACTACCGCGGCGTGCGCCTGACCCTGGCCCGCGTCGGCGGGGCGAACGCGGAGGACCAGTTTGGCTTCAACGGCAGCGCCGCCAGCGACGGCAGCGTCTACCTGTCCGGCAGCACCCTATACCTCGCCAACAGCACGGCGAGTGCTGGCGACGACACCGCCATCGGCACGGTGACAAACAGCGGCGGCACCCTGACCATCGACGTGGCCTCGGGCAGCGCGGTCAACAAGGCCACCCTGGACGCCATCCTGCAGGCGGTCACCTATGCCAACGGCAGCGCCAACGTGGACCAGGGCGCCGACCGCACGGTGGACCTGCGCCTGACCTTCGATGACCGCCGCGGCAGCACCAGCACGGACCAGGGCGCCCAGGCCAGCGGCCAGACCGCGACCCTGACCGCCACGGCGGACATCAGCGTCACCATCCGGGCGGTGAACGCGCCGATCCGCAGCGGCGGCTCCCCCACCCTGACGGGCGTCACCCACCAGGAAAGCGCCGCCCCGACCCGCCTGTTCAACGTCGCCGCCGTCACCATCACAGACAACGACAACAGCACGTTCAACGGGGGCATGGTCAGCGCCCGCTTCAGCGCCGGCGGGCTGGCCGGGGACCGGCTGTCCGTCGTGGGCGACGGCACCGCCGCCAGCAACTGGATCTCCGTCAGCGGCACCAACGTGCTGTTCGACGCGGACGGCGCCGGGGCCGGCGCCGCGGTGGTGATCGGCACCCTGTCCGGCGGCAGCAGCGAGAGCGACCCGCTGGTGGTCAGCCTGAACGGCAGCTCCACGCCCGCGGCGGTGCAGGCCCTGGTGCGCCAGATCGCCTACCAGACCGTCAGCCAGGACCCCGTCGGCGGGTCCGGCGCCCTGCGCACCGTGGCGGTGGACATCCGCAACGGCACGAGCGGCGCCCCGACCACCCAGACCGCCAACGCCCTGTTCACGAACACGGTCGAGGTGACGCCGGAGAACGACGCCCCGCGCTTCAACACCGGCAACCGCCCCGACGGCAGCACCTTCGCCATCTCCGACACGCCGGAATGGAACGGCGGCGCGACCTACGCCAACGGCGGCCAGACCGTCGCCAGCATCATCACCACCCTGAGCACGGATGCCAGCGACGCCGACACCTTCACCGGCAGCAACGCCAGCCCGCACGCCCTGGGCCTCGCGGTCACCGGCCTGCTGAACGGCACGCACGGCACCTGGCAGTACTCCACCAACGGCGGGACGAGCTGGACCGACGTCCCCGGCACCGTGTCCCCCACCGCCGCCCTGCTGCTGGCCCCCACGGACCTGCTGCGCTTCCGGCCCAACGCCAACTTCAACGGCGCCGCGGGGGCGGAGCTGACGGTCAAGCTGTGGGACCAGACCAACACCAACACCGACACCACGGCCAACGACCCCGTCACCGGCGACGGTGACACGAATGTCGGCATCAACGACCAGTTCAGCGCCACCACCATCAAGCTGACCACGTCGGTCACCGCCGCCAACGACCCGCCGGTCAACAGCCTGCCCCCTGCCCCCGCCGCCGGCGACGTGGTGGAGGACACGGACTTCACCTTCAGCACCGCCGCGGGCACCGGCCGGTTCGACCTGTCCGACGTGGACGCGACCGAGACGGCAGGCGCCACCCTGACCGTCACCCTGGAGGCCGGCCATGGCGTGCTGACCCTGGGCGACGCCACGACCCGCGGGACCGTGACCTTTGGCACGGGCGACGGCGTGGCGGACAAGACGGTCACCGTCACCGGCACCCTGGCCCAACTCCAGGCCCTGCTGGCCACCGTCACCTACCGCGCCGACGCCGACTACAACGGCGCCGAGACCATCACCATGACCACCAGCGACCGGGGCAACACCGGCGCCGGCGGGGCGAAGACCGACAC
>MOEB01000159.1 GCA_001939945.1 Aerophototrophica crusticola
AGTCCACGCCCGGGCCCTGCGGGCCGGGGGCGTCCCCCGCGGGGGCGTGGGTGACCAGGAAGCCCTCCGCCCGCAGGGCCGCGTCCACGAAGGCCGTGACCTCCGCCGACAGGCCCAGGCACAGCACCCGGGGCTGGTGGAAGCTGGCGGTGGGCAGCAGGCCGGGCCGCCGGGCGCGGCCCGCGCCGCCCAGCAGGCGGCCCACCCGGTCCAGCAGCAGCTCGTCGCCCCCGGTCTTGGGCAGGAAGTCGTCCGCGCCGCTGTCCAGCCCCTCCCGCTGGCACTGGGGGGAGCGGTCGGCGGTCAGCATCAGGATGGGCATGTCCAGGGTCGCCACCTGCAGCCGCACCAGCCGGCACAGGTCCGGCCCCTGGAGGCCGGGCAGGTGGTAGTCCAGCAGCAGCAGGTCGGGCAGGCGCTGGCCCATCAGGGCGATGGCCTGCTCCGCGCTGGCGGCGTGGGCGACCTCGTGGCCCGCCTGCTCCAGCAGGTGGGAGACGCGGATCGCCTGGGTGGGCGAGTCCTCGACCAGGAGGATCCGGGCGCGCNGGCGGATGTGGGGCGCGATGGCCGGGAGGGGCAGCTGGGCATGCACCGGCCCCGCCGCCAGGGCGGCCGCCGGCATGCCGTAGACGACGGCGGTGCTGGGGTCCTCGATGACGGCGTAGCCGCCGGCCCGGGACAGGGCGGCAAGGCCGCCGGCCCCGTCGCTGCCCATGCCGGTCATCACCACGCCGATGCCGCCCGCGCCCGCGGCCGCGGCGATGGAGTGCAGCAGGACGGTGCCGGAGGGGCGCTGCCCGTCCACCGCCGCGTCGGCGGACAGCTCCAGCCGACCGCCGGACAGGCGCAGGTGCCGGTCCCCCGGCGCCACGTGGGCCGTGCCGGCCAGGGCGGGGGCGCCGTGCGCCGCCACGGCCACGGGCATGCCCACCTGCTGCCCCAGCCAAGCGGCGAAGCCGTCCAGGAAGCGGGCGCCGATGTGCTGCACCAGCAGCACCGGCAGGGGGAAGTCCGGCCCCAGGCCCGCCAGCACCTCCGCCAGGGCGCCGGGGCCGCCGGTGCTGGCCACCAGGCCCAGGGCCTTGAAGGGGCCGGCGGGGCGGGGCGGGGCGGCGGGGGGCGCCGGCCGCGGCCCGTCCAGGCCGAAGTCCAGCTCCCGCCGGATGACCTGGCGGACCACCTTCACCTTGCTCATCAGCACGAGCTGGTCGCACAGGCGCCGGGCGGCGGCGGCGAAGGCCGGCTGGCCGGGGGCGGGCGGCTTTTCCAGCACCGACAGGGCGCCGGCGCGGAGCGCCCCCATGGCCACCCGCTGGTCGGCGGCGTCGGCGGCCACCACCACCACGGGCGTGGGCCGCCGCCGCATGATCTCCAGCGTCGCCTCCAGCCCGTTCATGCCGGGCAGGCGCACGTCCAGGGAGATGACGTCGGGGGCCAGGCTCTCCAGCCTGTCCAGCAGCGCCTCCGCGCTGGGCAGGGAGGCCACCAGCGACAGGCGGGGGTCGCCGGAGACGATGTGCTCCAGCAACAGCCGCGCGGTGGGCGAATCCTCGACGATGACGGTACGGACACGGGTCATGTGAGCTGCCGGATGGTGGCCAGGAGTTCCTCCTGGTCGAATTCCTGCTTGACGATGTAGGCGTCGGCGCCGAGGGCGAGGCCGCGGGCCTTGTCCTCCCGCCGCTCCAGCGACGTCACCAGGATGACGGGCAACCGGCCGAGGGCCGGGTCGTCGCGGATGGCGGCCAGGAGGCCGAAGCCGTCGAGTTGGGGCATCTGGACGTCCGTGATCACCAGGTCCACGGGCTCCGCCCGCAGGCGCTTCAACGCCTGGGCGCCGTCGATGGCCATGCGCACATGGTAGCCATACGCCTCCAGGACGCTCTTCTGCAGGGTGCGGGTGGTCAGGCTGTCGTCCACCACCAGGATGGTGGGCACGCGCTTCTCCCCCTCCGGCGGCGCCAGGCGCACCTCCGCGCCGGCCCCGGCGGAGCCCGCCAGGGCCGCCGGGTTCAGCACCAGGGCGACGCGGCCGTCCTCCAGCAGCACGCCGCCGGAGACCAAGCCGCTGGACGGCAGGGGCGCGCCGAGGTCCTTCACCAGCCCGTGGCGCAGGCCCACGAAGCCGTCGCAGGCCAGGGCCGCCCGGCG
>MOEB01000016.1 GCA_001939945.1 Aerophototrophica crusticola
GCCCATGGGCATGGCCGACGTGGCGACCGTGCTGTTCACCAAGTTCCTGCGCTTCGACCCCACGGACCCCGCCTGGCCCGACCGCGACCGCTTCGTCCTGTCGGCGGGCCACGGTTCCATGCTGCTCTACGGGCTGCTGCACCTGACCGGCTACCCGGGGCTGGGGATCGAGGAGCTGAAGCGCTTCCGGCAGTTGGGCAGCATCACCGCCGGCCACCCGGAATACGGCCACACCCCCGGGGTGGAGACGACCACCGGCCCGCTGGGGCAGGGGATCGCCACCGCCGTCGGCATGGCGCTGGCGGAGCGGATGCTGAACGCCCGCTTCGGCGACGGGCTGGTGGACCACCGCACCTTCGTCATCGCCGGTGACGGCTGCCTTCAGGAAGGCATCAGCCACGAGGCCATCGACCTGGCCGGCCACCTGTGCCTGGACCGGCTGGTGGTGCTGTGGGACGACAACCGGATCAGCATCGACGGTGCCACCAGCCTGTCCACCTCCATGGACCAGCAGGCCCGGTTCCAGGCTGCGGGCTGGCATACGGAGACGGTGGACGGCCATGACGGGTGCGCGGTGGAGGCCGCCATCGCCCGGGCGCTGGCGGCGGGCAAGCCCACCCTCATCGCCTGCCGCACGGTGATCGGCTTCGGCGCCCCCAACAAGCAGGGGTCGGAAAGCACCCATGGCGCCCCCCTGGGCGCCGCGGAGATCGCGGCAGCGCGCGAGGCGCTGGGCTGGACCGCCCCGCCCTTCGAGATCCCCGCCGACATCGCCACCGCCTGGCGGGCCGCCGGCCGGCGCGGGGCGGCGGAGCGGGCGCGGTGGGCGGAGCGGCTGGAAGCCTCACCCGAGGCGCCCCGCTTCCGCCAGGCCCTGTCGGGGGAACTGCCGCTGGAGGTGTTCGCGGCCCTGCGGGAACACAAGCGCACCCTGTCCGCCAAGGCCCCCAGCCTGGCCAGCCGCAAGGCGTCGGAGCTGGCGCTGGAGGCCATCAACGGGGCCACGGACCTGACCGTGGGCGGCTCCGCGGACCTGACCCACTCCAACCTCACCATCACGAAGGGGCTGGAGACGGTGCAGGCCGGGCGGTTCGGTGGCCGCTACATCCGCTACGGCATCCGGGAACACGGCATGGCCGCCGCCATGAACGGCATCGCGCTGCATGGCGGGCTGGTGCCCTATGGCGGCACCTTCCTGGTCTTCGCCGACTATGCCCGCGGCGCCATCCGCCTGTCCGCCCTGATGGGGGTGCGGGTGGTCTATGTCCTGACCCACGACAGCATCGGGCTGGGGGAGGACGGGCCCACCCACCAGCCCATCGAGCACCTGGCCATGCTGCGGGCCACCCCGAACCTGAACGTCTTCAGGCCCGCGGACGCGGTGGAGACGGCGGAGTGCTGGGAGATCGCCCTGCGCAGCCGCGCGACGCCATCGGTCCTGTGCCTCTCCCGCCAGAACCTGCCCACGCTGCGGACCCGGGACAGCGAGGAGAATGTCTGCGGACGCGGCGCCTATGTGCTGCGGGAGGCGGCGGGGGAGCGGGACGTGACCCTGCTGGCCACCGGCTCCGAGGTGGAACTGGCGGTGAAGGCGGCGGACCTGCTGGCGGCGGACGGGGTCGAGGCGGCCGTCGTCTCCATGCCCTGCTGGGAGCTGTTCGAGCGGCTGCCGGCGGAGGAGCGCCGCGCGGTCCTGGGCACCGCCCCGCGGGTGGCGGTGGAAGCCGCGGCCCGGCTGGGCTGGGACCGCTGGATCGGCGAGGGCGGGGCCTTCGTCGGCATGGAAGGCTTCGGCGCCTCCGCCCCGGCACCCGCGCTCTACCAGCATTTCGGGATCACGCCGGAAGCGGTCGCCCAGGCGGCCCGGTCCGTCATGCGACGGACCTCTTGATGCGCCCTCAGGCGCCGGCCTCCAGCGGCTCCGCCGCTGGCCACTGATCGGGAGGAGGAACACCATGGCCCGGATCACCCTGCGGCAATTGCTGGACCATGCGGCGGAGCATGGCTACGGCGTGCCGGCCTTCAACATCAACAACATGGAGCAGCTCCTCGCCATCATGGAGGCGGCGAGGGAGGTGGACGCGCCGGTCATCCTCCAGGCCAGCCGCGGCGCCCGGTCCTATGCCGGCGACCTCATGCTGGACAAGATGGTGGAGGCGGCGGAGGCCATGTACCCCGGCATCCCCATCTGCCTGCACCAGGACCACGGCAATGACGAGGCCACCTGCCTGACGGCCATCCGGCACGGCTTCACCTCCGTGATGATGGACGGGTCCCTGCTGGCCGACGCCAAGACCCCCGCCGACTATCCCTACAACCTGGAGATCACCCGACGGGTGGCCGAGCTGGCCCACATGGTGGGTGCCAGCGTGGAGGGGGAGCTGGGCGTGCTCGGCAGCCTGGTCACCGGCACCGGGGAGGCGGAGGACGGCCACGGGGCGGAGGGCAAGCTGGACCACAGCCAGCTCCTCACCGACCCGGACCAGGCGGTGGAGTTCGTCCGGGCCACCAAGGTGGACGCGCTGGCCATCGCCATGGGCACCAGCCACGGCGCCTACAAGTTCCCCCGCCAGCCGGACGGCGACATCCTGGCCATGCACGTGATCAAGGAAATCCACGCGCGGCTGCCGGACACCCACCTGGTCATGCACGGCTCCAGCTCCGTCCCGCAGGAGCTACAGGACCTGTTCAACCAGGCGGGCGGGGAAATGCCCCAGACCTGGGGCGTGCCGGTCGCGGAGATCCAGACCGGCATCAAGCACGGCGTGCGCAAGATCAACATCGACACCGACTGCCGCCTGGCCATGACGGCGGAGTTCCGCCGCGTCGCCCAGAAGAACCGGGCGGAATTCGACCCGCGGAAGTTCCTGAAGCCCGCGCTGGACGCCATGAAGGCCCTCTGCCGCCAGCGCTTCGAGGAATTCGGCACCGCCGGCAATGCCAGCCGGATCAAGGTGGTGCCCCTGCCCGAGATGGCCCGCCGCTACCGCGCCGGCGCCCTGGACCCGAAGGTCGGGGGGCTTACCCCCGCCGCCAAGGCCGCCTGACCCGCCCCCGACCAAAGCCGAAGAAATACGAGGAGACGACCCATGGACACCATCACCCCCGTCGACACCGCCACCGCCCCCATGTCCGGCAAGGACCGGTACCGGGCCGGCACCATGGAATACAAGAAGATGGGCTACTGGGTGCCCGACTATGTGCCGTCGGACACGGACATCATCGCCCTGTTCCGGGTGACGCCGCAGGACGGGGTGGACCCCGTGGAGGCCAGCGCTGCCGTGGCGGGTGAAAGCTCCACCGCCACCTGGACCGTGGTCTGGACCGACCGGCTGACCGCCTGCGACAAGTACCGGGCCAAGTGCTACCGGGTGGACCCGGTGCCGAACGCGCCGGGCCAGTACTTCGCCTACATCGCCTATGACCTCGACCTGTTCGAGCCTGGCAGCATCGCGAACCTGACCGCCAGCATCATCGGCAACGTCTTCGGCTTCAAGCCGCTGAAGGCCCTGCGGCTGGAGGACATGCGCCTGCCGGTGGCCTATGTGAAGACCTTCAAGGGCCCGCCCACCGGCATCGTGGTGGAGCGGGAGCGGCTGGACAAGTTCGGCCGCCCCCTGCTGGGCGCCACGGTGAAGCCGAAGCTGGGCCTGTCGGGCCGCAACTATGGCCGCGTGGTGTATGAGGCGCTGAAGGGCGGCCTGGACTTCACCAAGGATGACGAGAACATCAACAGCCAGCCCTTCATGCACTGGCGCGACCGGTTCCTGTACTGCATGGAGGCGGTGAACCGCGCCCAGGCCTATAGCGGCGAGGTGAAGGGCACCTACCTGAACGTCACCGCCGGCACCATGGAGGACATGTACGAGCGGGCGGAGTTCGCGAAGGAGCTGGGCTCCACCATCATCATGATCGACCTGGTCATCGGCTACACGGCCATCCAGTCCATGTCGAACTGGGCCCGCAAGAACGATATGATCCTGCACCTGCACCGGGCGGGCCACAGCACCTACACGCGGCAGAAGAGCCACGGCGTCAGCTTCCGCGTCATCGCCAAGTGGATGCGCCTGGCCGGCGTGGACCACATCCACGCGGGCACCGTGGTGGGCAAGCTGGAGGGCGACCCGGCCACCACCAAAGGCTACTACGACATCTGCCGGGAGGAGTTCAACCCGACCCAGCTTGAGAACGGGGTGTTCTTCGACCAGCACTGGGCCAGCCTGAACAAGATGATGCCCGTCGCTTCCGGCGGCATCCATGCCGGCCAGATGCACCAGCTCCTGCACCTGCTGGGGGAGGACGTGGTGCTGCAGTTCGGCGGCGGCACCATCGGCCACCCGGGCGGCATCGCCGCCGGCGCCACGGCCAACCGCGTCGCGCTCGAGGCCATGGTCCTCGCCCGCAACGAGGGGCGCGACTACGTCAACGAGGGGCCGGAGATCCTGGACGCCGCCGCCCGGCACTGCCAGCCCCTGCGCCAGGCGCTGGATACCTGGAAGGACGTCACCTTCAACTATGCCAGCACCGACACCCCCGACTTCGTGCCGACCGCGACGGCCGCCGAGTGAATTCCTGATCCCAAGGTCGGCGACCGCCGGCCCGCGGCCCCATGGCCGCGCAAGACAAGCCCGCGGATGCGGGCGCCCGGCGCCTGAGGGCGCATAGAGAGCGGAGCGAACAATGCGCGTGACCCAGGGTACCTTCTCCTACCTGCCCGAGCTGACCGACGACCAGATCCGGGCCCAGGTGCAGTACTGCATCGACAAGGGCTATGCGGTGAACCTGGAGTTCACCGACGACCCGCACCCCCGCAACACCTATTGGGAGATGTGGGGCCTGCCCATGTTCGACACCCGTGACGCCGCGGCGGTGATGACGGAACTGGCGGAGTGCCGCCGCACCTATGGCGACCGCTACATCCGCATCTCCGCCTTCGACAGCACCCATGGCTGGGAAAGCCTGCGCCTGTCGTTCATCGTCAACCGCCCGGCGGACGAGCCCGGCCTGAAGCTGGTCCGCCAGGAAACCGGCGGCCGCAACATCCGCTACACCACCGTCCCCTACGCGACCGAGAAGCCGGAAGGGCAGCGGTACGGGGTGGTGTGAGGGCCCGACCCTCGCCGACCCCCTCACCTGGCCGCGGTGAGGGGGTGTCGCCCCAGGCACGACGCACGAGGACCCCATGCCCGACACGATGACCCCGCCCCCGAGCCACGACCCCGCACTGCGTGTCGACCTGCAGGCCGAGATGCGGGAGACACAGGTTGGGGAGGTGCTGGCGCAGCTGGACCGTGAGCTGGTGGGACTGGCCCCGGTGAAGGCGCGCATCCGGCAGATCGCCGCCCTGCTGCTGGTGGACCGGGCCCGCAAGCGCCTGGGCCTCCAGGCGGAGACACCCACCCTGCACATGAGCTTCACCGGCAACCCCGGCACCGGCAAGACCACGGTGGCCAAGCGCATGGCGGAGATCCTCCACCGGCTGGGCTATGTCCGCCGCGGCCACCTGGTCTCCGTCACCCGCGACGATTTGGTGGGCCAGTACATCGGCCACACCGCGCCCAAGACCAAGGAGATCCTGAAGCGGGCCATGGGCGGGGTGCTGTTCATCGACGAGGCCTATTACCTCTACCGGCCGGAGAATGAGCGCGACTACGGCCAGGAAGCCATCGAGATGCTGCTCCAGGTCATGGAGAACCAGCGCGACGACCTGGTGGTGATCCTGGCCGGCTACGCGGACCGGATGGACAAGTTCTTCCGCTCCAACCCCGGCTTCCGCTCCCGCATCGCCCACCATGTGGACTTCCCCGACTATTCCGACGGGGAGCTGCTGGTGATCGCGGAGAAGATGCTGGAGGGCCAGAACTACCGGCTGAGCGAACCCGCCAAGGAAGCGCTGGCCGCCTATATCGGGGCCCGTCGGACCCAGCCCCACTTCGCCAACGCCCGCTCCATCCGCAACGCGCTGGACCGGGCCCGCCTGCGCCAGGCCGTGCGCCACTTCGAGGACCCGGGCGACGGCCTGACCCTGGACGACCTCATGACCATCGAGGCGTCGGACATCCTGGCCAGCCGGGTGCTTACGCAGGAAGGCCGCCTCGACCCCCAGCCCACCGCGGGAGACACCCCATGAACCCCCTCGTCATCGCCCCCTCCATCCTGTCCGCCGACTTCGCCAACCTGGGGCAGGAGGTGCGCGACGTGGTCGCCGCGGGGGCCGACTGGATCCATGTGGACGTGATGGACGGCCATTTCGTGCCCAACATCACCATCGGGCCCGACGTGGTGAAGGCCCTGCGCCCCCACACGGACAAGGTCCTGGACGTGCATCTGATGATCGCCCCCTGCGACCCCTACCTGGAAGCCTTCGCCAAGGCGGGCAGCGATTACATCACCGTCCATGCGGAGGCCGGGCCCCACCTGCACCGCTCCCTCCAGGCCATCCGCGCCCTGGGCAGGAAGGCCGGCGTGTCCCTGAACCCGGCCACGCCCGAGTCGGCCATCGAGTATGTGCTGGACCAGCTCGACCTGATCCTGGTCATGTCGGTGAACCCCGGCTTCGGCGGCCAGTCCTTCATCCCGTCGGCGGCGGAGAAGGTGGCCCGCCTGTCCCGCATGATCGGTGACCGGCCCATCCGGCTGGAGGTGGATGGCGGCGTGAACCCGGAGACGGCGGCCCTGGTGGCCGCGGCCGGCGCCGACACGCTGGTCGCCGGCTCCGCCGTCTTCAGGGGCGGCAAGGGTGCCTATGCCAGCAACATCGCGGCCATCCGCGACTCAGGCCTGGGCGCGCAACGCAAGCTGGCGGCCTGAGCCATGCTGCGCGCCCTGATCTTCGACGTGGACGGCACGCTGGCGGAGACGGAGGAGCTGCACCGGCAGGCGTTCAACGACACGTTCCGGGAGTTCGGGCTGCCCTGGGACTGGGACCCGGAGCTGTACCGCCACCTGCTGGAGGTGGCCGGCGGCAAGGAACGCATGCTGGCCCACGCCGCCGCCCGCCCGCCGGGCGAGCAGGCCATGGTGCGGGCCATGGTCGTGGAGATGCACGCCTGGAAGACCCGCCGCTATGGGCAGCTGGTAGAGGCCGGGCGCCTCACCTACCGGCCCGGGGTGGTGGACCTGCTGCGGGAGGCGAGGGATGCCGGGGTCGCCCTGGCCGTGGCCACCACCACCAGCCTGCCCAACGTGCGGGGCCTGCTGCGCCACACGCCCGCCGACCTGCCGGGCGGGGTGGTGCCGGAGGGATGGTTCGCCGTGCTGGCGGCGGGGGACGTGGTCCGGGCGAAGAAGCCCGCCCCGGACATCTACCACCTGGCCTTGGCGGAGCTGGGCGTGGACGCGGGCGACGCGGTCGCCTTCGAGGACAGCCGCAACGGCCTGGCCGCCGCCCTGGCGGCCGGTATCCCCACCCTGGTCACCCCCAGCGCCTGGGTCCGCCCCTTCGACGCGGCAGGGGCGCTGGCCGTGGTGGAAAGCCTGCACGGGATGAGGCTGGAGACCCTGCGGGACCTGCGCACCGCCCCGGCGCGTGCCGTCGGGCGATAGGGCGGGGTGATCACTTGGCAGCGGCCAGGAAGGCTTTCTGACCGATATGTTGCAGCGCCATATCGGCGCCCGACCATTCCGTCGCAAAACATTTCCATGGCCGATCCCGGCCGGTTCAAACCCTTGGCAATCAATTCATGGGGTGGGGAGGGTACCCCGATAGAAAAGCCGGACCCCTCTCCCCCGGTCCGTACAGCATCGCGGTGCTTCGCACCATCGGATGGCAGCTGAGCCATTCCAAGTCTCAGCCACCGCTATTTGGCGGAATCCTGGCGCTTCTGCGGGTGCCCGACAGATTTCCACAATATTCGCGCTGCAAAGCCTATAGTCAATACTCACCCCGTTGCACCGCAATAACAAATGCTGCGTTAGCTAAATCCTTTCAAACAAAACACTAATGCCGCCGGGTGGTACTCCGATAGTGACTGCTTTATCCGAAGAAGTCTTTACACACAGTCTGTGAAGTGGCATTGTCTATATTGTGGACATGGTGGCCGGGTGCTAGCGTGTCCGCTCCAAATCAAAGCAAGGCGGGCCGTACGAGACCCACCTATCGGTACTTGCGTGCCGATGGGAACGGGGAAGGTCTGGCCGAAGGCCGCTGAGTATCCGGAAACACGGGAGGAAACGGGTCATGAAGTCGATCAGGGGACGCGTGCTGGCTACCGCGGCGGTCATCGGTCTGATGACCGGGCCAGCGCTGGCGAACGACAGCGTGATCAACAACATCAAGAACACGTCGAACTGGGCCACCCAGCTCGGCAACTACCAAGGCCACCGGTACAGCCCGCTGGACCAGATCACCAAGCAGAACGTCAAGGACATGCGGGTGGCATGGACCTTCTCCACCGGCGTCCTGCGCGGCCATGAGGGCGGCCCGCTGGTGATCGGCGACACCATGTACATCCACACCCCGTTCCCCAACGCGGTCTACGCGCTGGACCTGAAGAACGAGGGCCGGGTTAAGTGGAAGTACGAGCCCCGCCAGGACGCCAACGTCATCCCGGTGATGTGCTGCGACACGGTCAACCGTGGCGTCGCGGTCGCTGACGGCAAGGTCTTCCTGGCGCAGGCCGACAACACGCTGGTGGCGCTGGACGCCAACACCGGCAAGGTCGTCTGGTCCGCCAAGAACGGCGACCACGCCAAGGGCGAGACCCTGACCGCCGCCCCCGTGGTGGTGAAGGACAAGGTCCTGGTCGGCATCTCCGGCGGCGAGTTCGGCGTGCGCGGCCACCTGACCGCCTATGACGTCAAGACCGGCAAGCAGGTCTGGCGGGCCTACTCCACCGGCCCGGACAAGGACGTCATGATCGACCCCAAGAAGACCATGATGATGGGCAAGCCCATCGGAGAGGCCGACCTGGGCGTGAAGACCTGGAACGGTGACGAGTGGAAGATCGGCGGCGGCACCACCTGGGGCTGGTACACCTACGATCCCGAGCTGAACACCATATATTACGGCACCGGCAACCCCGGCACCTGGAACCCCGCCCAGCGGGCCAAGGACGGCAAGCCGGTGGACAACAAGTGGTCCATGACCATCTTCGCCCGTGACGCCGACACGGGCCAGGCGAAGTGGGTGTACCAGAAGACGCCGTTCGACGAGTGGGACTATGACGGAGTCAACGAGAACATCCTGGCCGACCTGACCATCGGCGGCAAGAAGCGCAAGACCCTGGTCAACTTCGACCGCAACGGCTTCGGCTACACCCTCGACCGCGAGACGGGCGAGCTGCTGGTGGCCGAGAAGTTCGACCCGAAGGTCAACTGGGCCGACAAGGTCGACATGAAGACCGGCCGTCCCCAGGTGAACCCGAAGTACAGCACCTTCGCCAACGGCGAGGACACGAACAGCAAGGGCATCTGCCCGGCGGCCCTGGGCTCCAAGGACCAGCAGCCGGCCAGCTTCTCGCCCGACACCGGCCTGTTCTACGTCCCCACCAACCACATCTGCATGGACTATGAGCCGTTCAAGGTGAGCTACGTGGCGGGCCAGCCCTATGTGGGCGCCACCCTGTCCATGTATCCCGCCCCCGGCAGCCATGGCGGCATGGGCAACTTCATCGCGTGGGATGCCACGACCGGCAAGATCAAGTGGTCGAAGCCGGAGAAGTTCGCGGTGTGGTCCGGCGCGCTGACCACGAAGTCCGGCGTGGGCTTCTACGGCACGCTGGAGGGCCATGTGGTGGCCTTCGACATGAACGACGGCAAGGAGCTGTGGCGCTTCAAGACCCCGTCGGGGATCATCGGCAACGTCAACACCTACATGCATGACGGCAAGCAGTATGTCGCCGTGCTGTCCGGTGTGGGCGGCTGGGCGGGCATCGGCCTGGCGGCCGGCCTGACTGACCCGACCGCGGGCCTGGGCGCCGTGGGCGCGCATGCCAACCTGGGCGAGTACACCCAGCTGGGCGGCGTGCTGACGGTGTTCGAGGTGCCGAACCGCAAGCAGAGCGCCGAGCTGAAGAAGTAAGCACGGCAACCCGCGGGCGGGGGCAGCACCCCCCGCCCGCGGGATTTTCCCATGTCCGGCATCCCCTCACCCCACCCGGGGGGAGGGCAGGTTCAGGGGGCCGTGGCGCCCCCCAACAAAAGCAAAAGCAAGACACACGATCCGTATCGCGGGAGGTTCCTGGTGAAAGGTTTCGCGTTTGGCCGCGGGTTCGCCCTGGCGGTCCTGTCCCTGTCCCTGACCGGTGCCGCGCTGGCCCAGACCGAGGGCGCCCCCATGGCCCCGGACGGTACCCCCACCTATAAGGCCGAGGGGAACAAGGTGGACAAGGGCACCTTCAACGGCTTCCGCCGCTACCACAATTCCTGCCACGTCTGCCACGGGCCGGACGGCATGGGCGGCAGCTTCGCGCCCAACCTGACGGAAAGCCTGAAGGCGCTGGATTATTACAAGTTCACCGAGATCGTCGTGAACGGCAAGCAATCCGCCGGTGCCACGGGCGACCGGGTGATGCCCAGCTTCGGCACCGATCCCAACGTGATGGACAACCTCGACGACATCTACCGCTACCTGAAGGCCCGGTCCGACGACAAGCTGGGCCGCGGGCGTCCGGAGCGGATGCCGGGCTAAGGGGGGAGGCGGCCCATGGCACGGGGTCTGACGGCGGCGGCCCTGGCGGCCGCCCTCCTGCTCACCGGCACGGGCGCCCAGGCCCAGGTGGAGCTGGGCAAGCGCGACGCGCTGCGCGTCTGCGCCGACGCCAACGCCCTGCCCTTCTCCAACGACAAGGGGGAGGGGTTCGAGAACAAGCTGGCGGAGATGGTGGCGGCGGACCTTGGCGTCCCCGTCGCCTACACCTGGTTCCCCCAGGGCTTCGGCTTCGTCCGGAACACGCTGGGTGCCCGCAAGTGCGACATCGTCATGGGCACGGCGTCGGGTGAGCTGCTGATGCAGAACACCAACCCGTACTACCGGTCGGTGTACGCGCTGGTCTACCGCAAGGACAGCGGCCTGACCGCGACCAAGCTGTCCGACCCGGCGCTGAAGGGGGCCCGCATCGGCATCATGGCCCAGACCCCGCCCATGGACCTGATGGTGCGGTACGGTCTGACCAACATCGAGCCCTACCAGCTCGCCACCGACACCCGCGTCTACCAGCCCGCCCGCGACGCGGTGGTGGACGTGGCCACGGGCAAGACCGACGTCGCCGTGGTCTGGGGCCCGCTCGCCGCCTTCTGGGCATCGAAGCAGGAGGTGCCCCTGGTGGTGGCGCCCCTGGTGGAGGAGGCGGTGACGGGCCGCCTGTCCTTCCTGATCTCCATGGGCATCCGGCCGGAAGAGCCGGACTGGAAGCACTGGCTGAACGACTGGATCAAGGAAAACCAGCCGCGCATCGACGCGCTGCTGGCCAGCTACGGCATCCCCCTGCTGGACCGGGAGGGCAAGCTGATCCAGCCACCCCCGCCGGAGCCGGAGGGCTACCGCAAGTCCGACTACCGCTCGCCCGTGCCGGCGACCCTGAAGGGCGCCACGGTGCTGACCACGGCCACGCTGCAAAGGCTGGTGAAGGAAAAGCCGGACGCCGTCCTGCTGGACGTGCTGCCGCCCCAGGCGCCGAAGCCCGAGGGACGGCCGGAGGGGGCTGCCTGGACACCCCGCCCGCATGAGACGATCCCCGGCGCCACCTGGATGCCCGACGTGGGCCACGGGGACCCGACCCCGGCGCAGGAGGCCTATTTCCGCAAGGGGCTGGAACAGCTGACCGGCGGGGACAAGGGCAAGACCCTGGTCATGTTCTGCCGCCGGGACTGCTGGATGTCCTGGAACGCCGCCAAGCGCGCCATGGAATGGGGCTACACCGACGTGCGCTGGTATCCCGACGGCGTGGAGGGCTGGAGCGAGGCCCGCCGCCCCCTGAAGGCGGTGGAACCGCTGGACGGCGGGCCGCAGGGGTGAGGGATCACCCCGGCGTCAGGTGCCCGTACAGGGTCCGCGCCACCGCGCCCAGCCGCCGCTCGATCATGGCCGGGCGCTCGCACAGGGTGGCCAGCATGCGGCGGCGGTCGTCCAGCACGCGGCGGTCCCAGGTCAGGCTCTCCTGCACCTCCGCCCGCGCCGGGTCGGCTTCCGGCAGGGCGGACAGCTTGCCCAGGTTGCCGGCGATGCGGTCCAGCAGTTCGCGTTGCAGCTTGCTGTACCGGCGGATGGCGTCCATGGCCTTGTCCCGCTCCCCCTGCATGGTGTCGAAGACGCCGGCGAACAGCAGGGTCAGCCGCTGGTCCCGGTCGGGGCCCTGCTGGCCGGCGAAGGCGTCCATGGCCGCCACCAGCTTGTCCGTGGGCACGCGGCGGTCGGCGGCCTGCGCCACCAGGGCCGCCACGTCCGGGTCCTGGTTCCAGGCCCCGGCGGGGATCTCGTCCACCGGCGGCCCGGCCCAGATCTGGCCGGGGGACAGCTTGGGCACCAGCACCTGCACGCAGGGGAAATCCGGGTCGTGGCCCTGCCGCGGGGCGGGCTGGGCCAGGGCGGGTGCCGCCATCATTAACGACAGTGCCAGGACCAACCGGGGGAGGATGGGGTGAGGGGACTTTACTGCGGCGCGCTGGCGCTGCTGCTGACCGGCACGGCGGCCGCGCAGGACCGGCCCACGGCCGTCTTCGAGGTGGAGCTGTTGGACACGAGCGGCGAGGGCACCAAGCCCGACGAGGCCGCCCGCATCCAGGCCACCACGGCGGAGCTTCGCCGGCTGGTGGAAGGGGCCGCCGCCTATCGGGTCATCGACCTGGCCCCCGCGGCGGAGATCATCGAGGCCCGCCGCCCCGTGCGCAACTGCAACGGCTGCGAGCTGGACATCGCCCGCGACCTGGGCGCCGAGGTGTCCTTCACCACCGTGGTGCACAAGGTCAGCACCCTGATCCTCAGCATGCAGATCGTCGCCCGCGACGTGAAGACCGGGGAGCCGCTGGCCATGGGCGTTTCCGACTTCCGCGGCGACAACAACGAAGCCTGGCTGCACAGCATCCGCTGGCTGGCGAAGAACCGGCTGGGGCTGGTGGCGGCGAAGTGAGCCGGGCTTCTGGCGAATCACGGTGGGCGCCGAGTCAACGCGCTCACCACCGACACCCGCTTCCCCCGCGCAGGCGGGGGGGCACGGTCTTTCAGCCACGGATGCTGGCAGGAATCGGGTCAAGAACTGTGGGCCCCCGCCTGCGCGGGGGAAGCGGCACGGGATGCTACAAGTGACTTTCGAATTCGCAAGTCGCGGCATGGTCCCGCCCCTCACGGCTTCACCACCACGCCCCAGGGGCTGTCGCCCACGGGCAGGCTCTTGACCACCTTGCCGGCGGCCACGTCGATCACGCTCATGTCGTTGCTGACACCGTTGGTGGTGTAGAGGCGGCTGCCGTCCGGTGACAGGGACAGGTTCCAGACCCGCTGGCCCACCAAGTGGTAGCGGACCACCTCATGGGTCTGCTGGTCCACCTCCGCCACCCGGTTGCTGGGGCCCAGCGCAACGAAGGCGCGCTTGCCGTCGGCGGTCAGCTCGATGCCCACGGGCTGGATGCTCTCCTTCGGCACGCCGCGCACCTCGAAGCCGATCTTCTTGATGATCTGCTTGGTGCCGACGTCGATGATGCTGACCGTGCCGCCGATCTCCGACGACACCCAGACATGTTTGCCGTCACTGGTGAACTGGGCCACCCGGGGGCGGGCATCCACCAGCACGTTGTCGGTGATCTGAAGGGTGGTGGTGTCGATGAAGTGGGCCATGTTCGTCGTCTCCGACGTGTTGACCAGCCACTTGCCATCGGGGCTGATGCCCATGCCCTCCGGCTCCACCCCCACCTGGATCTCCCCGATCACGGCCCGCTTCTCCGTGTCCACCACGGTGACCATGTTGTCGTCCTCGTTGGCGACATAGAGGATCGGCTTGTTGGGGTGCAGCACGAACAGCTCCGGGTCGGGGCCGGAAGGCAGGCTGTCCACCACCTTGCCGCTGGCCACGTCGATCACGTCGATCCGGTCCTCGTCGCCGACACAGACATAGAGCTTGCTCATGTCGTGGCTGAAGGTGATGCCGCGGGGCCGGCGGCCCACCTCGATCCGCTTCTCCAGGGTCAGGCTGTCGGACTTGACCACCGCCACGTCGTTGGACCGCTCGTTGGAGACATAGATGCTGTAGGCCTGCGCCGGCAGGGCCAGGACGCCGGCGAGGAGGGCGATGGTAAGCGTGCTGCGCGTCATCATGGGCGTCATGGGGGGCGTCTCTCCGGCGGGTTCAACGGGTCAGCTTGCACTTGCTGTCGGCTTGGTCGTCCCCCAGCGTGTCGAGGACGGAGGTCTTGTGCAGGAATCCGTCCTGCGGGCTGACGGAGACGAGCATGCGCTCCCCCGCCAGCAGCACCGGCTGGCGCAACTGCCCGTCCCAGGCGCGGAAGGACAGGGCCTGGCCCTTGAAGGCCGCCAGCTCGAACTCCGGCCCGCGGATATAGGCCGATAGCTGCTCCGGGTCGGTGGACTTGGTGCGGCTCGCCGCCTCCCCGATGGCGCGCACGGCCACCCAGGCGGCGTGGTCGCGTTGGGTCATCCAGCGGCTGGCCAGCTTCTCGAACCGGCTGTGGAGCTGCGTCGCGCCCCATGCCTCCGTCACCCGGGACCAGGCGGTGGGGACAAGGCCATGGGTGCCCGCCACGGGGCGCGGCGACCAGGTGCGGTAGGGCAGGTACTCACCGAAGATGTCCCGCTCATCCGCCACCACCAGGATCTGGTGGTCATCGCCCTGGGTGGCCGTGGGCACCAGGGACTGGACCGTGGTGTGGCCGCTGTCGGAGCGGCGGTTGCCCTCCTCGAAGGTCCACTGCTTCTCCTCCACGATCCTCGCGCCGAACTTCTTGGCGGCGCGGCGCAGGGCGTCGGCATAGGCCTGGTCCTCCGGGTATTTCCCGGCCACCAGCATCCAGCGGTTCCACTTCTTCCAGACCAGGTACTGGGCCAGGGCATCGGCCAGCAAGCGGCGGCTGGGGATGGTGTGCAGCAGGTTGGCGCGGCAGCCCTCGTTGCGCAGGACGTCGTCCGTGGCGCGGGCGTTGAACACCAGCATGCCCTTGGCCGCCGGCTGGTCCAGGGCCTGGGCCAGCCGGTCGGCGGGCAGGTCGGCCACCAGCAGCTTCACCCCCTGGGACTGCAGCTCCCCCAGCTTGGTGGCCAGGTTCGCCGCCGGGTCGCCGGCGCGGGGGACCACCGCCTCCACCAGCCTGAACTCCTGCTTCAGGAAGCGGCCGGTCGTGTTGTTGTCGTTGATGCCCAGCCGGGCGCCCTGCACCCCCTCGTCCCGCAACTCGGGCGCCAGGAAGGTCAGGGGCGTGCGCGGCGGCTCCTCCTGCCCAAGGTAGCCCACCAGCACGGCCTGCGCCTGGGCGGGCGGCGGTGGATTGCCGGCGGGTGCCCCGGCAAGGGCCGGGGCCATGGAGACGGATGAAATGACGGCGAGCGCCGCGAGCCGCAGCACCTTCCCCATATGGACCTTCCTCCCCGGGCCGCGCGTTGGCGGCCCAAACAGCGGATGACGGTACTTTGCCGTCCTGCCTTTGTTTCCAATAGTTTGCCGGGTCGGGCCTACCCCTTCAAGCCAGAAGCGTCCCATACCCCCCATGGGGCGGCAGAAATAACCGTAAGGGGCGGGATGGATGTCCCGCCCCGGCCCACCCCATTTCGGGGCTGGGACAGGCGGGCCACCTGTGCGCACACTTCTTCGGCGACCGAACGGGGTGACCATGCCACGCCTTGCCCTGACGCTCCTGCTCCTGTTGCTGCTGCCCGGCCCCGCCTGGGCCGTGGAGCCCCTGCCGGTAACGGAGGTGGCGCCGGGCGTGTTCGTGCACCGGGGCGTGCATGAGGAATCCGGCCCGGCCAATGGCGGGGACATCGCCAACATCGGCTTCGTGGTCGGGCGGGACGCGGTGGCCGTGGTGGACAGCGGCGGCACGCCGGGGATCGCCCGGCGGCTGCTGGCGGCGGTGCGGGCGAAGACCGACCGGCCCGTGCGCTATGTCATCAACACCCACATGCACCCGGACCATGTGCTGGGCAACGGCGCGCTGGCGGGGGAGGGGGTTACCTTCGCCGGCCATGCCAACCTGCCCGCCGCCCTGTCCGCCCGGTTCGAGACCTATGTCTCCCGCGCCAAGGACCATCTGGGGGAGGCGCCGGTGCTGGTGCTGCCGACCCTGCTGGTGAAGGACCGGGCGGAGATCGACCTGGGCGGCCGGGTACTGGACCTGGCGGCCCACCCCACGGCCCACACCAACAACGACCTGACCGTGCTGGACCGCCAGACCGGCACCCTCTGGGCCGGGGACCTGCTGTTCCGGGAACGGCACCCTTCCCTGGACGGCAGCGTCAAGGGCTGGCTTGCGCTGTTGGACAGGTTGGTGACGGTGCAGGCCACCCAGGTCATCCCCGGCCACGGCCCGGTGGCGGAGTGGCCGGAGGCGGTGGAGCCCTTGCGCGCCTACCTTGCCCAGGTGGTGGGGGAGGTGCGCGCGCTGCAGAAAGAAGGGGTGGGGATCGCCCATGCCGTCCCCCGCGTGGCCGTGGAGGCGAAGACGCGGTGGGAACTGTGGGAGACCTACCACCCGCAACTGGTCACGGCGGCCTACGCCGAGCTGGAATGGGAGTGAACGCCATGAAGACCCGTACCTTGCTGCTGGCCGGCCTGCTGCTGGCGCCCCTGCCAGCCTATGCCCAGGAAGCGCCGACGCCCGAGGACCAGGAGCGTTGGGCCTATGTGCGGGAAACCCTGTTCCCCGGCCGAAAGGCGGAACCCGCCGGCGACCGCCTGGCGCTGGAGGCGCCGAACCGCGCCGCCGATGCGTCCATCGTGCCAATCGCGGTGACGGCCAAGGATGACCCCGCCGACCCGGTGACCAAACTCCACCTGTTCATCGACGACAACCCGGTGCCCCGCGCCCTGTCGGCCACCCTGGGGCCCGCCGCCGCCCGGCCGGCGCTGGAAACCCGGGTACGGGTCAACGAATACACCTGGGTCCATGCCGTGGCGGAGACCAAGGCCGGCCGCCTGCTGGAGACGGGCCGCTTCGTCAAGGCCAGCGGCGGCTGCTCCGCCCCCGCCCTGAAGGACCCGGCAGAGGCCGCGGCCCGGCTGGGCAGGATGAAGCTGAACCTGCCCGCCGACTTCCGCCCGGGGGAGCCGGTGAAGGCCCAGATCCTGGTCAGCCACCCCAACAACAGCGGCCTGCAATTCGACCAGGTCAGCCGCACCTACATCCCCGCCCATTACGTGGACAAGGTGCTGGTCCGCTACAACGGGCAGGAAGTGGCGACGGTGGAGGCCGACATCTCCCTTTCCGAGGACCCCAGCCTGCACTTCGCCTTCACGCCCGAACCCACCGGCACCCTGGAGGTGGAGGTCACCGACAGCAAGGGCGCCAGCTTCAAGCAGTCCTGGCCGGTGGCCGCGCGGGGGAGTTGACGGGGGGCAGGGCACCGATGTCACCCCGGCCTTGAGCCGTGGCCCTTGGGAAAGCGGACGTGCCAAGGAATGGCAACGGGGGACAGAATCAAGGACAACAGGGGCTTTCGGTGCTTTGCATCGACCGTTCCCGAGGGCCCCGGGTCAAGCCCGGGGTGACCTCATGTGCCTTGCACTGTTTTTCCCCTCACCGCGCCGCGTGGTCGCGGGAGAAGCATTCCAGATCGGCGTCGAGCTGGGCCTGGCGGAAGCGGTCCATCAGGTCCTTGACCCAGTTCACGTCGCGCAGCGCCCCGGCCCGCTCGCCCGGCATCTGGGCCAGGGCCATGGCGGTCTCCACCGACGTGTAGTCCTCATAACTGATCTGGCTGGCGATCACGTCGATGCTGCACGAGCATTTGCGCACGGCCTCGTGCGACTTGCCGTTGGTGGCCATGCAGCCCAGCACGTAATCCACCCGCGCCTCGGTGGGATAGTCGTTGGCAAGGGCGGGTGCCGCGGGGGCCGTGGTCGGGCCCGTGGCGGTGGCGGGGTTGGGATCGGCTGCAAGGGAAGGAACGGCCAGGAGCAGCAGGGCTCCGGCGGCGGCACTCAGCATCCTGGGCATGTCTCACTCCCGGCGGGGCGGGCGTGGGCGCCCGCCCTTCTTGTTAGACCGACCAGTCTGGGCGCAGCGGGGGCGGCTGGCAACTAGCTGTTCGGGCCCGGGCCCCCCGACCATCGGATGATGCCCCGGGAACCCAAGGGGGGTCTGCGGAGTTTTCCAGGTCCCGCCGGCAAGAGAAACCGCCGGCATGCCGCAGATGTCAGGGCAGGGCCGCATGTCTTCCGCCGTGCACCGCATATCCAGCCTTCCTAATGAACTGGTCTCCTTTATCCGAAACCCCGCTTTCCCTTGCGTGGCCGCGAAAAGTGCCGTGAGCCGGGAGCAGGTTGACATCATGGAGGCCGGGAATCTGCTGGATGGGCAGTATGACCTGGACATCCTGGCGCGCATCGGCGGCTTCGTCCGGAACTACCGCCGCCGCCGTCCCCTGTTCACCAGCTTCGCCGTGCTGTTCCGCCAGCCCACCGACCTGACGGAGGTGGCGTTCGAGAAGGCGCTGTGGCGGCGGCTGGCGGGGCTGCATGAGCTGGACCGCCGCCGCCATGGTTGGGACCCCTCGGTCAGCAGCGATCCCGCCTCGCCCGATTTCAGCTTCAGCCTGTTCCGCCAAGCCTTCTTCATCATCGGCCTGCACCCCAACAGCAGCCGCCGTTCCCGCCGTTTCCGGCGGCCGGCCCTGGTGTTCAACCTGCACGACCAATTCGAGCGGCTTCGGGCCAACGGCAGCTTCGGCCGGATGCAGACGGTGATCCGGGAGCGCGACGCCAGCTATTGCGGCCGGCCCAACCCCATGCTGGCGAACTTCGGCGACCTTTCGGAGGCGCGGCAATACAGCGGCCGCGCCGTGCCCAGGGGCTGGACCTGCCCGTTCCGCCCGCGCACCGACACGGGTGAGAGGGAGGCCGCATGAGCGACGGCATGGTCCAGGTGATCCCGCCCCGCAGCGCGGCGGCGATCGAGCTGAAGGCGGGCCAGCACCTGAAGGTCATCGACCCGGAGGGCGAGCAGGTGGCCGACCTGCTGGCCCTGAACCGCCATGACATGGCGGAGGTGCTGTCGTCCGGCCGGACCCTGGACTACCAGGAAACCATCTACCTGACCCGGGGCGACATCCTCTGGTCCAACCGCAGCCGCCAGATGCTGGCCATCCTGGAGGACACGGTGGGGCGGCATGACTTCCTGCTGACCCCGTGCAGTGCCGACACCTTCCGCATCATCTATGGACACGCCCATCCGCACCGCGGCTGCCAGGGGAACCTGCACGCCGCGCTGGCACCCTATGGGGTGGCGGCGGAGGGGCTGCCGGCCTGCTTCAACGTTTTCATGAACGTGCCGGTGGACGCCCAGACCGGCCGGCTGAAGGTGCTGCCGCCCCTGTCGAAGCCGGGTGACCATGTGCTGTTCCGGGCGGAGATGGACCTGCTGGTCGGCCTGACCGCCTGCTCGGCGGAGCAGTCCAACAACTACCGCTTCAAGCCCATCCACTATCAGGTTCTGGATTAGGGGGTGTTCGTGGACACCCGGTGCCGGCGCCGGGTGAACATGCAAAGTTCCTGATAATGATTTCCCCAGGAAAATAACGGCGATCAGGGGGTTTGACGGTTGCGGGCCGTGCCCCCACATCCCGCGGGAAGGCCATACTCCTGGGAGGTCCTTGCCGATGCGTACCCCGGTTTCCCGCCGCCGTTTCCTGGCCGGCACCAGCACCCTCGCCCTGGGCGGCGTCGCCGTCGCATCGGGCGCCGCCAGCCTGATCCCCGCCCCGGCCTTCGCCGCCGCCGGCACGGTGGGCCAGCCCGCCCCCGCCTTCAGCCTGAAGGACGTGGATGGCAAGACCGTCAGCCTGGCCGACCACAAGGGCAAGGTGGTGGTGCTGGAATGGACCAACCATGGCTGCCCCTTCGTGCGCAAGCACTACGACACCGGCAACATGCAGGCCCTGCAGAAGGAAGCCACGGGCCAGGGCGTGGTCTGGCTGACCATCGTCAGCTCTGCCGAGGGCCAGCAGGGCTATGTCACGGCGGATGAGGGCAAGAAGCGCATGGCGGAGGAGAAGTGGGCATCCTCCCACCTGCTGCTGGACCCCGCCGGCACCGCGGGCCGCGCCTATGATGCCAAGGTCACGCCCCACATGTACGTGATCGGCAAGGACGGCACCCTGCTGTACAACGGCGCCATCGACGACCGCCCGACCACCAAGAAGGAAGACGTGGCCGGCGCCACCAACTTCGTCCGCCCGGCCATCCAGGCGGCCCTGTCCGGCCAGCCCGTGCAGAACGCCACCAACAAGGCCTATGGCTGCACCATCAAGTACAGCAAGGCGTCGGCGTAAGCCGGTCCCGTTCCGATCGCGTGGATTGGCCCCTCCCCGGCTTCGCCAGGGAGGGGTTTCACTTTTTGGGCGCTTGCTGAAGGCAGGCGGCTTCGGCACCGTCCCACCCGTTGCCATCCAGCACGGACCATCCCATGCACATCACCCACGTCGCCCTCTGGACCCCCGACCTGGAGCGGGCGCGCGGCTTCTATGAGCGGTGGTTCGGGGCGAAGGCCGGGGAGAAGTACCGGAGCGCCTCCCGCCCCTTCGAGAGCTATTTCCTGTCCTTCCCCGATGGCGCCCGGCTGGAGCTGATGACCGCCCCGGACGTGGGGGGCACCCCGGCCAAGGCGGGTTGGGCCCACATCGCCATCGCGGTGGGGTCGAAGGAGACGGTGGATGCGCTGACGGCAGAAATGCGCGCCGCCGGCGTCCCCGTCACCTCGGGACCCCGCACCACGGGCGACGGCTATTACGAGAGCACCGTGGAGGACCCGGACGGGAACGTGGTGGAGATCACCGTGTAGGGTCGGGCAAGCGGCGACACCCCCTCACCCCGAGGGGGTGAGGGGGAAAGCCCCAATCCGCAGGGAAATGCTCGCCTCAGAACCCGAACATGTGGTCCAGGCTGAACGCCCCGTCGGCGCCGTCGCGGACCAGGCCGTGGTAGCCGAACAGGCGGCAGGTGGTGTCGCGGATCAGGATGTAGGCGTGCTCCCCCGCCGCCGCCAGCTCATCCTCGGCGAAGGTCAGGCTGGCGCGGAAATGGTAGCTGCCGTTGCAGGCGATACGCACGCTGCGGCGCGCGATTTCCTGCCCGTCCCGGCGGGTCAGGATCAGGTGGGTGTCGCTTTCCCGGTGCCAGGGCGTGCTGGCCGGGTAGATCAGGTGGCAGAGCGTGTCCGCCCCGTCCACGCCGGTGCGCAGGAACAGCCGGGTGGTCAGGCCTGGGGCCCGGCCGGCATAGGATTGCGGCTCGTCCTTGTAGGTCAGCACCGTGTTGAACATGTGGGCGCCGAAGCTGGTCTCCGCCCCATGGCCGGTTTCCGTGTCCTCATACCGGAACAGGGCGTGCAGCCAGCCGTCCGCCTCGTCCCCAGCGGCGAAATCATAGACCAGTTCCATGTGGCCGTAGCCGGACTCCAGCCCGTGGCCGTTCACCAGCTCCGCCGCGTCCAGGGCGGTGGCATGGTCGCGGGGCAGGCTTCCCAAAGACTTGCGCGCCACCTCCGTGCCGTTGGCGTCATACAGGATGGCGGCCAGGGGCAGGGTCTGCTGGTTTCGGCCCATGGGGGTGGGCAGCGCGATGCTGCGGAACCGGTCCACCGGCAGCACGGGCGCGGGCAGGATGTAGCCCTTGCCCATCAGGTTGCCCAGCTCCGCCAGCTTCGGGTTGGTCTTCAGATCCGTCCGCTCCACGTTGGGGTGGGCGATGCGGCGGCGCTCCGGCTTGCCGGGGGCGGTGCTGACGATCTCATAGCGCGGGCGGACGAAGTGCTTGCCGGCGCGGACCTCCACCTGTTGCGGCCATTTCAGGTCGGGCAGTAAGTCAGCCACGTCCAGCGCCAGGGTGCCGAAGGCGGGCACGCCCTGTGGCAGGGCCACGGCGTCACCGTCCCGGCCCATGGGGTTCAGGGACACGGCGCCGGCGGGGATCGGGGTGGGGAAGCTGTTCTGGACCCAGAGGATCACCCGCTCCCCGTCCTGCGGCGCGGGCAGGCCGGCGTAGAAGTCGGCGGGCCAGGCGTTGGCGTCGTGGGTGCAGGACAGCACGTGCGGGTCGTCGCCATAGGTGTCCAGCGCGTACTTCACCACGTCATGGCCGGCGGCGCCGACCACGTGGATGAAGAGCTGCCCCTCGAAGTCGCCCAGCTCGAAGCGGCGGCGCACCTCGGCGCTGTCCACCACCACGGTGCCGCCGGCGGCGGGCAGGTCTTCCGTCCACTGGGCCAGCACCTCGCCCCGGGCGTCGAACAGGCACAGCCAGAACTTCGGGGCGCGGGCGCCGTAGCCGGACCAGTAGTTGGCGGTCACCACGCGGGTATGCAGCCCGTCCTTGTCCCGGAAGAAGGCGAAGTTGGTGGCCCAGTTCAGCGGCGTCAGGTAGCCGCGCGTGTCGGTCAGCAGGGTGTCCGGCAGCTTCAGGCCGTCCAGCGTGACCACCTGCATGCCCGCCGGGATCAGGTGGCGGACCTGGGCCACCAGCTTGTCCGCGTCGAAGCCCATCACCAGCAGGGACTTGGCGTCGCTGTCCGGCAGGGCGGTCACCGGCTCCGCCTCCCGGCCCAGGGTGGTGCGGCCGATGCGCTCCACGTCCTGCACGAACAGGCCGGTGATCCGCAGGGACGACAGGGGGTACAGCTCGGCGAACGCCTCTGCCAGGTTCAGGGGGTCGTAGACGGCCACCGTGCCGCTCTTGCGCAGCCGGTCCAGAAGCGTCGCCGCCTTGGACGCCACCAGGGGGTGGCCCAGCGCCTTGAAGGTGCTGTTGCCGCCCGTGACGTTGCTGAAGGTCTCGATCCGCAGGGCCATGGGAATGCCGGTCTCGATCTCGATGTCGGGGTTGGGGCCTATATAGACCGCGATGCCCCCGTCAACACGCGGCGATCCTGCATGCCCCCCGCGCCCCCCGCCCGGCGCATGGCCGCTGCCAACGGGGGGCGGGGCGAGGGTCACCTCACCCGAAGCTCAGCAGCTTCTTCACCTTGGACGAGATGCCATGCCGGAACTGCTCCCGGCGGACCACGCCCTCATCCGTCACCCAGTTCAGCTGGATGGCGCGGCGCGGTCCCTCCACGCTGGTGTGGCCGTGCCAGGCGGTGGGGCCGTTGCGGAAGGCCAGCAGCGTGCCCTCATCCGGGGGGACCTCCACCACGGGGTTCTCCAGGCTGTCCGGCGTGCGCAGCAGGCGCAGGCGGCCGTCGCTGCTTTCCCAGCTCGGGTTCATGTAGATCAGCACGGTGATCAGCTTGGTCTTGCTGTCCGTGTGGATCTGGCCGTCCTTGGCGCGGGCCATGCCGCGCACCGTGACCATGGTGGGATGGCCGGTCAGGTCGATGCCGAACTTCTCCTCGAACGCCCGGGTCATCTCCGGCCCCTGGATTTCCTCCATCAGTTTCTGGAAGACGGGGCCGAAGCGCAGTTCCGGCAGCGGGTGGCTGCCCGGCTTGTCAACCTGGGGATAGTCCTGGTGGATGGCGTCCCGGGCCGCGGCCTGGATGAAGCCGGGCACCACCAGATGGTCATAGGGGTCCGACGCCAGCGGGGTGGCGCGGAACTTGTCCAGGTCGATCAGGGTGGCGGTCATGGGTTGCTCGTTCGGTTGGTCCGGAAATAGCTGTCCCCAAACCATGTCCCGATCAAGGCGCCTTCCCGTGACCCCCCGTCCGGGCTGCCATGCGCCGACGCACCTCTTCGGCGATGCGGGGGGTGTCGTCCAGGGGGGCGTAGGTCCAGTGCCCCAGCTCCCCCTTGAACGGCCGGGCAACGCCGTCGGCATAGAGGTCCTCATGGAAGCGGCGGAACTTGGGCGACCCGCCCTCCAGCTCGATCACATAGACCGGCTTCCCCGTGCTCGCGGCCTCGGAGATCATGGAGACGCTGTCGCAGGTGGCCACCACGGCGTCGGCCAGGCCAAGGTAGCCGAAGTAGGGGTTCGGCCCCGTCCCGTCCCAGACCACGGCGGGCAGGTCGCGCAGGCGGGCGCGCAGGATGGCCTCGTTGTCCTCCCCCGTCCGGCGGGACGGGGTGACCATCAGCCCGGCCCCGTGGCGCTTGGCGATGTCGGCCAACTGCTCCGCCACGTCGGCCATGACCGTGGGCGTCAGGCGGTAGACGCCGTTGCTCCCGCCCACCAGCACGGCGATGCGGGGGTGGGGCAGGTGGGCCAGCGTCGGGGCGAAGGCCTCCGCCTCCCGTTTCAGCCGTTCCGCCGTCACCCGGTGCAGGGCGCCGCGGGTCTGCAGCACGTTGCGGCCGGCCTTGCCGTCATGCCGGGGCAGGGCCACCAGGTCCACCCATGCGAAGGGGATGCCCGGGTCCTGGATATGGACCCAGAAGGTGCGGCCGCGGCTTTTCCGCCGGATGGCCAGGGCCGGGCCCACGGCCTGGCGGCCGCTGGTCACCAGCAGGTCGGGCCAGGGCGGGTCCAGCGGGTCGCTGTTGCCGGCCAGGGCCAGGGGCAGGGGTGTGGGCAGATAGGGGCTCAAGGACCGCCAGGGTTGGCGCAGGGCCACCCGCTTCGCCTGGGGTGCCAGCCCCACCGCCTCTGCCAGGCCCAGGCATTGGTTCTCCATCCCCGGCTTGCCGTCGGTCACCACCCAGCAGGTCTGCCTGCCCATTCCCGTCTCTTCCCACGTTGCGGACGGTCTTATCGAAAGCACGGTTCGGGCAAGCGGTGAACCCTTTGCTACGGAGGGGCAGCCGTGTAATATCCTTTCTCGACAGCCCCCTTTCGACCCCCTGGAGCATCTAGATACCACCATGCGGCGGGTTAAACTCGACCGGATCGACCGGCGCATCCTGCGCGACCTGCAGGCCGATGGCCGGATGACCAACGTGGAACTGGCCCGCCGGGCCGGCATTTCCGCCCCACCCTGCCTCCGCCGCGTCCGCGCGCTGGAAGAGGCCGGATACATCCGCGGCTACCATGCCGACATCAACCCGGAAGCCATGGGCTTCCACGTCACCGTCTTCGCGCAGGTGGGCCTGTCCTCCCAGGCGGAGGCGGACCTGAAGCGCTTCGAGTCGCTGGTCAATTCCTGGCCGGAGGTGCGGGAGTGCAACATGCTGGCGGGGGAGACGGACTTCCTGTTGAAGGTCGTCGCCGCCGACTGGGACAGCTACCAGAAGTTTCTGACCTCCAAGCTGACCGCAGCCCCCAACGTCAGCCACGTGAAGTCGGCCCTGGCCATCCGCCAGTCCAAGTATGAGCCGGGCGTTCCTATCGACGTGGAGATCGGGCCGGAGTCCAAGGACGAGGACGACGAGGAGGAGTGACCCTCCCCCTCGGTTTGTAGAGCCAGGAACAAGGGCGGGACGGCACGGGCCTCCCGCCCTTTTCGTATTTATGGGCGTGTGCCAGCCTGCCCGGAGGCGGCGATGCCGTGGTTTAAAGTACGCCCCTCACCGCCGCCCACCCCAACCCCACAAGCGCCCCCGCCAGCACCAGCCAGTGGACGGCGACCTTGAAGCGGACCAGGGCCACCAGCCCGGCGAGGGCAAGGACGACGGCGAACCAGTCCAGCACCCCCGGCTGCGGCATCAGCACATGGATGCCCAGGAAGACGCCCAGGTTCAGGATGACGCCCACCACGGCCGCGGTGATGGCGGCCAGGGCGCCGGATGCGGCGCGGTTGTGGATCAGCCGCTCCACATAGGGGGCGCCGGCGAAGATGAAGAAGAAGCAGGGCAGGAAGGTGACGTATAGGGTCAGGGCGCTGCCCAGGGTGCCGGCCCAGAAGGGGGACAGGCCCCCGGGGTTGTTCCAGCCGGCGAAGAAGCCGACATATTGGGTCACCAGGATCAGGGGGCCCGGCGTGCTCTCCGCCAGGGCCAGGCCGTTGACCATGTCCGCCGGGGTCAGCCAGCCCAGGGCCACGCCCCGCTCCGCGATGTAGGGCAGCACGGCATAGGCGCCGCCGAAGGTGACGAAGGCCGCCTTGGTGAACAGGGTGGCCACGGCCTGCCAGGGCTCCGTCCCGAACAGGGCCAGCACGGCCCCCACCGGCACCACCAGCAGCACCAGGAACAGCAGGGCCAGCTTCGCCAGGTGGCCCAGGCCCTTGGGCGGCTTCGTCTCCGCCACCTCGCCCTCGGCCCCGCCGCCATGCCCTGCCGGGGCGAACAGGTGCAGGCCGGCGCGGGCCGCCAGCCAGCCCAGCACACCCGCCCCCAACACGATGACGGGGAAGGGCACCTTCAGGAAGTACAGGCCGACGAAGGCCGCCGCCGCCAAGGCCACCGGCGCCCAGCCTTTCAGAGTCTTGGTGCCCAGCCGCCAGACGGCGGCGGCGATGATGGCCACCACCACGGGCTTCACCCCGTCGAACAGGGCATCCACCCAGGCCAGGTCGCCATGCTCCACCGCCAACCAGGACAACAGCCACAGCACCAGGGCGCCGGGCAGGATGAAAAGCAGCCCCGCCGCCAAGCCCCCGGCCACCCCATGCAGGCGCCAGCCGATATAGGTCGCCAGTTGCTGCGCCTCCGGCCCCGGGAGCAGCATGCAGAAGTTCAGCCCGTGCAGGAAGCGTGGTCCGTCGATCCAGCCGCGCCGGTCCACCAGCTCATGCTGCATCAGCGCGATCTGCCCGGCCGGCCCGCCGAAATTGATGCAGCCCAGCTTGGCCCAGAAGCGCAGCGCCTCCCCAAAGCCGGGCCGGGCCGGGCCGGGGACGTCGTCTGGGGACAGGGGCGGCGTGGTCATCCGGCGGCTCTCCTCATGGCGCGTCCGGGCATATGTCGGCTTGGTGGGGTGCTTGACAAGCCTGTCGCCCAATCGCAATGTCACCAGTGGCGACATTAAGAGCCGACACATGCTCAAACTCGCCCTTCCAATCCTGTTCAAGGTGAGGCCCGCCATGGTCTATGAGATGATCCGCAAGCAGATGGCCGGCAGCGTGCCCTATGCCACCCACACCGGCGTGGAGCTGGTCAGCATCGGTGACGGAAGGGCGGAAGCCCTGTTGCCTGACCGGCCGGAGGTCAAGAACCACATCGGCAGCCAGCATGCCGGCGCCCTGTTCACCCTGGGGGAGACGGCCAGCGGTGGCGCCATGGCCGGGGCGATGGCGCCGGTTCTGCTGTCGGTCCGCCCGGTGGCGGCCAACGCCCGCATCGCCTACACCAAGGTGGCCAAGGGCCCGATCCGCGCCTTGGCCCGGGTGGACGCGGACAGCGCCGCCCTGCGCGCCACACTTGAGGCGGACGGCAAGGTGCGCTTCGATGTGGCGGTGGACCTGCTGGACGAGGGCGGGGAGACGGTGGCGACCATGGCGGTGGAATGGCACGTGAGCAAGAAGCGGGGCTGACCCCGGCCCGGGACAGCTTCCACCATGGCAACCTGCGCGCCGCCGCGCTGGAGGCGGCGCGTCGCATCGTCGAGGAGCAAGGGCCGGAGGGGCTGAGCCTCCGCGCGGTGGCGGCGGCCACGGGCGTGAACCACCGCGCCCTTTACCGCCACTTCGCCGACCGGGACGATCTGCTGGCCGCCGTGGCGGCGGACGGGTTCGGGTTGCTGCGGGACGGCATCGCCGATGCTTTCGCCGGGGCGGGCGCGACCACGCCCCTCGCCATGGTCACCGGCTATGTCGACTTCGCCCTGGGCAACCCGCGGCTCTATGCCCTGATGTTCGGCATGGGCGGGCAGGCCTTCCTGACCCACTCGGTGCTTGCCCCCGCCGTGGCCGGGGTGACCGACCTTGCGGCAGAGGCGTTCCGGCAGCCGGGCGACCCGCCGGGCTTCAGCCTGGCCCTGCGCGACCGGGTCATGCTGGCCTGGGGCAGCGCCCACGGCCTGTGCGACCTCTGGGCCCGCGGAGCCCTCCGCGCCAAGGGCCCGGCCGAGGCGCGGGCCTATGTGCTGGGGCTGTTGGCAGGCCGGTTCGGGTAAGCTTGTCCGGGGGACAAGGTTCGAGGTGACAGGCTTGCTCACCTGACGCATCACATTCTTTCTGTTTCCCCTGCGAAAGCAGGGGCCCACAGTTCTTCAGCGGCAGTTACGTTGGAGACCGGGTCAAAAACAGTGGGCCCCTGCTTTCGCAGGGGAGGCAGTTTCTCTCGACCTGACGAAGCCAACCCCATGTACACGCCGCCCCACTTCCGCGAAGACGATCCCGCCGCCCTGCGCGCCATCATCCGCGCGGCACGCCTCGCCACGCTGGTGACCATGGGGGAGGGCGGGTTGACCGCCACGCCGCTGCCGCTGCTGGCAGAGGAAGGGCCGGAGGGCCTGCGCCTCATCGGCCACCTAGCCCGCGCCAACCCACAATGGCGGGGTTTCGACCCGGCCATCCCGGCCCTTGCGCTCTTCCAGGGGCCGGAGGCCTATGTCTCGCCAAGCTGGTACGCGACGAAGGCGGAGACCCACAAGGTCGTCCCCACCTGGAACTACGTGGCCGTCCACGCCTATGGGCGGCTGGAGGTGGTGGAGGAGCCGGACGCCCTGCATGCCATCGTCAGCCGCCTGACCGACCACCACGAATCCGGCCGCGCCACCCCCTGGGCCGTCACCGACGCGCCACCCGACTTCATCCGCGCCCAGTTGAAGGGCATCGTCGGCGTGGTGCTGCATGTGGACCGGTTGGAGGGCAAGCGCAAGCTCAGCCAGAACCGGAACGAGGCCGACCGGGCGGGGGTGCGCCAGGGCTTGTCGGCCAGCGCGGACCCAAGGGACAGGGCGGTGGGGGAGATGGTGTGAGGAGGGCACCCTGCAGGGCCCTGGAGGTCACCCCGGCCTTGAGCCGGGGCCCTTGGGAAAGCCGTCGTGCCAGGGTGCGGCAGCGGGCCCCAGGACCTGCACGAGACACGACTTTCGACTTCGAAAAATGGAGCAGAACAAGGGAAAACAGGGCTTTCGGTGCCCTGCACCCGCCGAACCCGAGGGCCCCGGGTCAAGCCCGGGGTGACCTCCTGTGCCTTGCAGGGTTCGCGTTTACTTGAACGCGATCCCGACGATCTCGTAGCTCTTGCTGCCGCCGGGGGTGGTGACCTCGACCGTGTCGCCCACCTGCTTGCCGATCAGGGCGCGGGCCAGGGGGCTGGTGATGCTGACCAGGCCCTGGCGGATGTCGCTCTCATCCTGGCCGACGATCTGGTAGGTCACCTCCTCGTCGGTGTCCTCATCGGCCAGGGTGACGGTGGCGCCGAACTTGATGGCGTTGCCGGACAGCTTGGTGGGGTCGATCACCTCCGCCCGGCTGATCTTGTCCTCCAGCTCCATCACGCGGCCCTCGATGAAGCTCTGGCGCTCCCGGGCGGCGTGGTACTCGGCATTCTCGGACAGGTCGCCATGCTCCCGCGCCTCGGCGATGGCGCGGATCACCGCGGGGCGCTCGACCCCCTTCAGGTGCTTCAATTCTTCCTGGAGCCGGTTGAAACCCCGGGCCGTCATCGGAACTTTTTCCATCGCACCCACTTCTCGCGAACTGGTTGGCCGCTGTGCCGGGAACGCGCCAGAGCCCGTCCCGGCCCTTCCCATGGAACAAAAGGCCCGGGCCGGCGCGGTCTCCCGCACCCCCGGGCCGCCTGACGGTCAGTAGGTCCCGCTCAGGTAGGACTGCAACGGGGCCACCTGCACCTCGCCGGTCCGGAGCGCGGAGATGGCTTCCACAGCCGCCCGCGCCCCCGCAACCGTCGTGTAGTAAGGGATGTTATTGGTGAGCGCCGTGCGGCGCAAGCTGAAGCTGTCCGTCAGGGCCTGGGCCCCTTCGGTGGTGTTGAAGACCAGGTGGACATCCCCGTTGATCATGGCGTCCACGATGTGGGGCTGGCCTTCCACCACCTTGTTGACGGGGGTCACCTCGATGCCCTTGGCCACCAGGAACTGGGCGGTGCCACGGGTGGCGATGACCTTGAAGCCCATCTCCAGCAGGCGCTTCGCCACCGGCACCATGGCCGGCTTGTCCCGCTCCCGCACCGAGATGAACACCGTGCCCTGCCGCGGCAGGTGGACATTGGCGCCCATCTGGCTCTTGGCGAAGGCCATGGCGAAGTCCTTGTCCAGGCCCATCACCTCGCCGGTGCTGCGCATCTCCGGCCCCAGCAGGATGTCCACGCCGGGGAAGCGGTTGAAGGGGAACACCGCCTCCTTCACCGCGGTGTGCGGCGGGAAGGGGCCGTTCAGGGTAAAGGCGGACAGCTTCTCCCCCGCCATGACCCGGGCAGCGATCTTGGCGATGGGGGTGCCGGTGGCCTTGGCGACGAAGGGCACCGTGCGGCTGGCCCGGGGGTTGACCTCCAGGATGTACACGTCGAAGCCGGCCGGGCCGGTCCCGTTCGGGTTCAGCTTCACCGCGAACTGCACGTTCATCAGGCCCACCACGCCCAGCCCCTTGGCCAGCTTCACCGTCTGCGCGGCGAGCTCGTCCACCACCGGCTTCGGCAGGGTGTAGGGGGGCAGGGCGCAGGCGCTGTCGCCGGAATGAATGCCGGCTTCCTCGATGTGTTCCATGATGCCGGCGACGTACACCGTCTCCGCATCGGCCACCGCGTCAACGTCCACCTCGATGGCGTCCTGCAGGTAGCTGTCGATCAGCACCGGGTTCTTGCCGGACACCTTCACCGCGGTGCCCATGTAGCGGCGCAGGCCGGCCACGTCGTTGACGATCTCCATGGCCCGGCCGCCCAGCACATAGGACGGGCGGATGACCACGGGGAAGCCGATCCTGTCGGCCACCGCCTCCGCCTCCTCCAGGGAGCGGGCGAGGCCGTTGGCCGGCTGCCGCAGGCCCAGCTTGTGCAGCAGCTGCTGGAACCGTTCCCGGTCCTCCGCCAGGTCGATGGCGTCGGGGGTGGTGCCCAGGATGGGGATGCCGGCGGCCTGCAGGTCATGGGACAGCTTCAGCGGCGTCTGGCCGCCCAGCTGCACCACGCAGCCCAGCACCGTGCCCTTCTGCTGCTCCTTCCGCACCAGCTCGATCACGTCCTCGGCCGTCAGCGGCTCGAAGTACAGGCGGTCGGCGGTGTCATAGTCGGTGGAGACGGTCTCCGGGTTGCAGTTGACCATGATGGTCTCATAACCGGCCTCGCGCAGGGCGTAGACGGCGTGGACACAGCAATAGTCGAACTCGATGCCCTGGCCGATGCGGTTCGGCCCGCCGCCCAGGATGACCACCTTCTTGCGGTCGCTGGGATCGGTCTCATCCTCCGCCGGCTCCAGCCCGTTCCCCTCATAGGTGGAGTACATGTAGGGGGTGCGGCTGGCGAACTCCGCGGCGCAGGTGTCGATGCGCTTGAACACCGGCGTGATGCCCAGGGCGCGGCGGGCGGCGGCCACCTCGGCCTCCGTCGTGCCGGTCAGGGTGGCCAGGCGCGCGTCGCTGAAGCCCATGGCCTTCAACCGGGCGAACTCCGGCGCGTCCAGGGCGGACAGGCCCTTGGCCCTGACATCGGCTTCCGTCTGCACGATGGCCTGGATCTGGCGCAGGAACCAGGGGTCGTACTTGCAGTACTCGTAGATCTGGTCAACGGTCATGCCGTTGCGGAAGGCCTGGGCGACGATCAGCAGCCGCTCCGGCGTCGGCGTGGACAGCTTGGCCGGCAGGGTGTTCAGGTCCAGCTCCGGCAGGTCGTCGAAGCCGGTCAGGCCCGTCTCCATGCTGCGCAGGGCCTTCTGCATGGATTCGGCGAAGGACCGGCCGATGGCCATGGCCTCACCCACCGACTTCATGCTGGTGGTCAGGGTGGGGTCGGCGCCGGGGAACTTCTCGAAGGCGAAGCGGGGGACCTTGGTCACCACGTAATCGATGGTCGGCTCGAAGCTGGCCGGGGTGGTGCCGGTGATGTCGTTGTCCAGCTCGTCCAGCGTGTAGCCCACCGCCAGCTTGGCGGCGATCTTGGCGATGGGGAAGCCGGTGGCCTTGGACGCCAGGGCCGAGGACCGCGACACGCGCGGGTTCATCTCGATCACCACCATGCGGCCGGTGTCCGGGTTGACGCCGAACTGCACGTTGGACCCGCCGGTGTCCACGCCGATCTCACGCAGCACCGCCAGGCTGGCGTTGCGCATGATCTGGTATTCCTTGTCCGTGAGCGTCAGCGCCGGGGCGACGGTCATGCTGTCGCCGGTGTGCACGCCCATGGCGTCGATGTTCTCGATGGAGCAGACGATGATGCAGTTGTCCTTGCTGTCGCGGACAACCTCCATCTCGTACTCTTTCCAGCCCAGCACCGACTCCTCGATCAGCACCTCACCCACCGGGCTGGCGCGCAGGCCGCCGCGGACGATGTCCTCGAACTCGATGCGGTTGAAGGCGATGCCGCCGCCGGTGCCGGCCAGGGTGAAGCTGGGCCGGATGATGGCCGGCAGGCCGACCACGGCCAGGGCGTCCAGCGCCTCGCCATAGCTCTTCACCACGCGGGACTTGGGGCTTTCCAGCCCGATCTTGTCCATGGCGTCGCGGAACTTCAGCCGGTCCTCGGCCTTCTCGATCACGTCGGCCTTGGCGCCGATCATCTCCACGCCCAGCCGGTCCAGCGTGCCGTCGCGGAACAGGGCCAACGCCGTGTTCAGGGCCGTCTGGCCGCCCATGGTGGGCAGCAGGGCGTCAGGGCGCTCCTTCTCCAGGATCTTCGCCACCACGGCCGGGGTGATCGGCTCGATATAGGTGGCGTCGGCCAGGCCCGGGTCGGTCATGATCGTCGCCGGGTTGCTGTTCACCAGCACGACCCGGTAACCCTCCTCCCGCAGGGCCTTGCAGGCCTGCACGCCGGAGTAATCGAACTCGCAGGCCTGTCCGATGACGATCGGCCCCGCGCCGATGATGCAGATGCTCTTGATGTCGGTGCGCTTGGGCATGGATTCAGGCCGTGGATCAGGGGATGGGGGTCGCTCTGGTCGCACGAAAACGCCCCCGGACCCACAAGGGGTGCGGGGAACGCCCGGCTGAGGCGCCTATATAGAGGGTCGATGGACCCTCGGGAAGCGCGCATCCCGCCGCGCTGGGATGCGCGGGGCGGGACGGTCTTTGTGCGCCCCCAGGCGCCGGGCACGGTCTCCGGCCGCATGCCCACCTCGGGTGCAGGACGTCCCCCGCCCCGCCCGGCCCCAAGAATGTCACAACCTCGCCGCCGAACGGTCCCGCGGACCCCCTGTTGGGGCATGCGTGTTGCAAGGCCCCTGTCGGCCTGCCGCAGACGGAGCCGAATCCATGGCCGAACGCCCGGACGCGTCGCTGTTCCCCAAGGCCCAGCACCATGCCACGACCACCCGCGAGGGTGGGGCCGTGCGTGGGGTGCCGGATGACGTCACCGAGGCCAGCGTCGAGCGCCTGTCCGCCGCCGGGGAGGAACTGCGCGTTCCCCTGGTGGAGGAGGAGGTGAGGGTCACCACCCGCAGGGTGGAGACTGGCCGAATCCGTGTCTCCAAGACCGTGATCGAGCGGGAGGAGATGGTGGAGGCCGCCCTTCGCCACGAGGGGGTGGAAGTGACCCGCGTGCCCATCAACCGGCCCGTGGACGTCGTCCCGCCCGTGCGGGAGGAGGACGGCGTCATGGTCCTTCCCGTCGTGGAGGAGGAGTTGGTGGTCAGCAGGCGCCTCGTCCTGCGGGAGGAGGTGCATGTGCGCCGCACCGCCGGCGTGGAGACGGTGCGCGAGCCCGTCACCGTGCGGCAGGAGGAAGCCACGGTGGAGCGGCTCCCGCCCCGCGGCACGACAGACCCGGCCTGACGAAACCCAGAACAAACCGAGGAACGGACCCATGACCGACAAGACCATCCTTGCCCTGTATGACGACTTCGCCAACGCCCGCCGGGCCCTGGAGCGGCTGCATGCGGAGAACGTGTCGCAGCAAGAGATCAGCGTGATCGCCGCCGACCGGGACGAGGCGGTGTCGAAGCAACTGGTCACCGCCGGCGCGTCCTCCGGCGGCAGCGGCATCCTCGGCGGGCTGCTGGGCGGCGCCAAGCCGCGGCCGGTCGGGGGGCTGGGCTCGGTCATGGCCTCCGGCCCCATCGCCGCCGGGGCGCACGGGCCGGGTGGCATCGTCCAGTCGCTGGTGAAGGCCGGTGTGCCCAACGACGATGCCCACGCCTATGCCGAGGGTATCCGCCGCGGCGGCAGCCTGGTCAGCGTCCACGCCCATGATGCCGACGCCGCGCGCATCATCTCCATCCTCCAGGCCGAGGGCCCGGTGGACATCGACCACCGCCGCAGCACCTACATGTCCAGCGGCTGGTCGCGCTTCGATGAGAATGCCGGCCCCTATACCGGCCCGGTGGGCGAGGCCCGGGTGGGCAGCGGCCTGACCGGCGCCGCCGGCGCCCTGCGCGACACGGACCGCACCACCACGACCGGCAGCACCACCTCCCGCACCACCGCCACGGGCGAGGAGCACATCCCCGTCGTGGAGGAAAGCCTGGCGGTGGGCAAGCGCGCCGTGGAGCGCGGCCAGGTCCGCATCCACTCCCGCGTGGTCGAGACGCCGGTGGAAGAGACCGTCAACCTGCGGGACGAGAGCGTGCATGTGGAGCGCCGCACGGTCAGCGACGCCTCCGGCGTGGTCCCGGAGGACGCCTTCCGCGAGCGCACCGTGGAGTTCACGGAGACGGACGAGGAAGCCGTCGTCAGCAAGCAGGCCCGCCTGACCGGCGAGGTCGTCGTCTCCAAGGACGTGGAGACCCGTGAGGAGGTGGTGCGCGACACCGTCCGCAAGACCGAGGTGGAGGTGGAGGGCGACCCGGCCACCCGTGCCAAGTCCACCACGACCAGCACCAGCACCACGAAGAAGGCCTGACCCGGGGCCCGCCCGGCGGTCACCGCCGCCGGGCGGCTCAGGGCGGCACGAACCAGCCGCGCAGGGACTCCAGCGTCGCCGTCAGCACGGTGCAACGGCTGGTGTCATGGTCGCGGAAGAAATAGACAGTGTCCCCGCGCCGCAGCCGGCCGGGGTCAACCAGGTTCGTCGCCATGTACCCGAAGGCCACGCCCAACGGCCGTTCCCCCGGCCCGAAGGCGCGGTAGCGGAAGGCGATGCGCTGGTTGAAGCGGCCCCGGCGGCACTGCGCCGTCAGGGCCGCGTCCGCCGCCAGCACCTGCGCCGCCGGGCGATCGAAGGCATAGACGATCCGTTGCAGCACCTGGTACGGCGCCCTTGGCGCCGCCCGGGCCGGGTCCCCGTCCGAATTGTAGGGCAAGGTCCCGAAATGCGCCGGGTCCGTCCGCGCCGGCGGGGGCCGGTCGTCGGCGGAGGCCGGGAGGGCGATGACGGCCGCGGCCAGGGTCAAGGCTATGATGTGGCGCATCATCCCTCAACGGTAGCACCGTTCCCTCTCCCTGGGGAGAGGGTGGCCGCGCAGCGGCCGGGTGAGGGAGGTGGGAACAGCGAAACGTGCCCCCTCTCCCCACCGGGGAGAGGGTCGGGGTGAGGGGGAAGTCGCAGAAAGACGATTGGTCCCTACGCCCACCTCCCTCACCCGCCTCGCTCCGCTCGGCACCCTCTCCCCAGGGAGAGGGAACCACGTCACTCCGCCGCCACGGCGACGGTGACCGGCACCTTCAGGCGGGATAGCATCTCCTTCGGCACCACCTGCCAGAAGCGGCCGCGGACCAGGTCCCAGTCGTTCAACAGCTGGGCGGCCCAGCGGCTCTGGGTCTCCACCACATGCTGCTGGATCAGGCCCAGCAGCTGCTCCTCGTAGAAGGGCACCTCGATGCGCTGCCAGATGACGCTTTCCGGGTTGACGTAGAGCGGGAAGGTCCCGTCCGCGTCATAGACGAAGGCCATGCCCCCGGTCATGCCGGCACCGAAATTGTCGCCCACCTTGCCCAGGATCACGGCGGTGCCGCCGGTCATGTACTCGCACCCGTTGGAGCCGCAGCCCTCCACCACCACGGTGGCGCCGCTGTTGCGCACCGCGAACCGCTCCCCCGCCTGTCCGGCGGCGAACAGCTTGCCCGCCGTGGCGCCGTACAGGACGGTGTTGCCGATGATGGTGTTCTCGTTGGTCTTCAGCGGACTGGCGGTCATGGGGCGGACGACGATGGTGCCGCCGGACAGGCCCTTGCCCACATAGTCGTTGGCGTCGCCGAACACCTCCAGCTTCAGCCCCTGCACCGCGAAGGCGCCCAGCGACTGGCCGGCGGAGCCGCGCAGCCGCACGGTCACGTGGCCCGGCTGCAGGCCGGTCATCCCGAACTTCCGCGTGATCATCGCCGACATGCGGGTGCCGATGGCGCGGTAGGTGTTCTGGATGTTGTAGGCGAGCTGCATCTTCTCGCCCTCCTCGAACAGGGACTTGGCGTCCCGGATCATCTGGGCGTCCAGCGTGTCCGGCACCTCGTTCCGGCCGACCTGGGTGCAGAAGCGGGCATACTCGCCCGGGTCGGCCTGGGCCAGCAGGGGGTTGAGGTCGAGGTCGTCCAGGTGCGCCGCCCCGCGGCTGACCTGGTGCAGCAGGTCGCTGCGGCCGATCACCTCCGTCAGGTTGCGGAAGCCGAGGGACGCCAGGATCTCGCGCACCTCCTCCGCGATGAAGCTGAACAGGTTGACGACCTTCTCCGGCGTGCCGGTGAACTTCTTGCGCAGCGCCTCATCCTGCACGCACACGCCCACGGGGCAGGTGTTGCTGTGGCACTGGCGGACCATGATGCAGCCCATGGCCACCAGGGCGGCCGTGCCGATGCCGAACTCCTCCGCCCCCAGCATGGCGGCCATCACGATGTCCCGGCCGGTCTTCAGCCCGCCGTCGGTGCGCAGCACCACCCGGTGGCGCAGCCGGTTCAGGGTCAGCACCTGCTGCACCTCCGACAGGCCCATCTCCCACGGAATGCCGGCATACTTGATGCTGGTCTGGGGGCTGGCGCCGGTGCCGCCATTGTGGCCGGACACCAGGATCACGTCCGCGCCCGCCTTGGCCACGCCGGCCGCGATGGTGCCGATGCCGCTGCGGGCCACCAGCTTCACGCAGACCTTTGCCTCGGGGTTGATCTGCTTCAGGTCGTAGATGAGCTGGGCCAGGTCCTCGATGGAATAGATGTCATGGTGCGGCGGCGGGCTGATCAGCATCACGCCCGGGGTGGCGTGGCGCAGCTTGGCGATCAGCTCGGTCACCTTGAAGCCGGGCAACTGCCCGCCCTCGCCGGGCTTGGCGCCCTGGGCCACCTTGATCTCGATCTCGCGGCACTGGTTCAGATACTCCGCCGTCACGCCGAAGCGGCCGGAGGCCACCTGCTTGATGGCGCTGTTCCAGTTGTCGCCGTTGCGGTCCGGCTTGAAGCGCTCGGGCACCTCGCCGCCCTCGCCGCTGTCGGACTTGGCGCCGATGCGGTTCATGGCGACGTTCAGGGTGCCGTGCGCCTCCGGCGACAGGGCGCCCAGGGACATGCCGGGGGTGACGAAGCGCTTGCGGATGCTGGTGATGCTCTCCACCTCATCCAGGGCCACGCTGCCCTTCTTCGCCGGGCGGAAGTCCAGCAGGTCGCGCAGGGCCATGGGCGGGCGCTTGTGCAGCGCTTCGGAGTACTTCTTGTAGCCGGAGTAGCTGTCGCTCCCCACCGCCGACTGCAGCATGTGGATCAGCCCGCCCTCCCAGGCGTGGCGGTCGCCGCCCTTGCGGAAGCGGTAGAAGCCACCCACCGGCAGGGCCACCAGCTCCTCGTCGAAGGCCAGCCGGTGCTGCTCCACCACCTCCTCCTGGATGCCGTTCAACCCTAAGCCGGAGATGCGGGACGGCATGCCGGGGAAGAACTCCGCCACCAGGGACCGGGACAGGCCGATGGACTCGAAGTTCAGGCCGCCGCGGTAGCTGCTGATGATGCTGATGCCCATCTTGGACATGACCTTCAGCAGGCCGTCATTGACCGCCTTCTTGTAGCGCTTCAGGCAATCCTCAAGGCTCATCTGCCCGAACAGGCCGCGGCGGTGGCGGTCGGCGATGGCTTCCTGGGCGATATAGGCGTTGACCGTGGTGGCGCCCACGCCGATCAGCACCGTGAAGTAATGCACGTCCAGGCATTCTCCCGACCGCACGTTCAGGGAAGTGAAAGTGCGGAGCTGCTGGCGGATCAGGTGGGTGTGCACGGCCCCGGTGGCCAGGATCATGGGCATGGGCGCGCGGCCCGGGCCCACCTTCTCGTCCGTCAGGATCACGTGGGTGGCGCCGCCGCGGACGGCGTCCTCCGCCTCCTGCCGGATGCGGCGCAGGGCGTCGCGCAGGCTGTTCTCTCCGCCGTCGGCCGGGAAGGTGCAGTCGATCTCCGCCGCCGTCTCCCCCATGTAGCCGCGCATGGCCCGGAACTCGGCCGTGGTCAGCACGGGGCTGTCCAGTTGCAGCAGCCGGGTCTGGCTGGAATCCTCGTCCAGGATGTTGCCGAGGTTGCCGAGGCGCGTCTTCAGGCTCATCACCCGCGTCTCACGAAGCGAGTCGATGGGCGGGTTGGTGACCTGGGCGAAGTTCTGGCGGAAATAGTGGTGCAGGCCGCGGTACTTGTCCGACAGCACCGCGATGGGGCTGTCGTCGCCCATGCTGCCCACGGCCTCCTTGGCGTCCTCCACCATGGGCTGGAGGATCAGCTCCAGGTCCTCCATGGTGATGCCATAGGTGGTCTGGCGGCGACGCAGCTCGTCCTTGCCCAGCTCCGCCGGCTCCACCGGGGCCTGCTTCACCAGATCGTCCAGCACGGTGATGTTGCGCACCCAGGACCCATAGGGCCGCTGGGCGGCCAGCAAATCCTTCACCTCCCGGTCGTGGTACAGCTTGCCGGTGGTCAGGTCGACGGCGATCATCTCCCCCGGGCCCAGGCGGCCCTTCTCGATGACGGAGGATTCGTCCACCTTGACCATGCCGGTCTCGGAGCCCGCGATCAGCAGCCCGTCGCCGGTGACCACATAGCGCATGGGGCGCAGGCCGTTGCGGTCCATGCCGCCCATGACCCAACGGCCGTCATACAGGGCCAGGGCCGCCGGCCCGTCCCACGGCTCCATCACCGCGTTGGCATAGGCGTACAGGTCCCGGTGGGACTGGGGCATCAGCTCCTTGTTGGAATAGGCCTCCGGCACCAGCATGGTCTTGGCCATGGGGGCGCTGCGGCCGGCCTTCACCAGCAGCTCGAACACGGCGTCCAGGGCGGCGCTGTCGGATCCGCCCACGGGGATGACCGGCTTCAGATCCTCCACCCAGGACCCGAAGGCCTCATGGTCCATCCGGGTCTCGTGCGCCTTCATCCAGTTCAGGTTGCCGCGCAGCGTGTTGATTTCCCCGTTGTGGGCCAGGCAGCGGAAGGGCTGGGCCAGGTGCCAGGTGGGGAAGGTGTTGGTGCTGTAGCGCTGGTGGTAGATGGCGAAGTTGCTGACGAACCGCTCATCCAGCAAATCCGGGTAGAAGCTGGTCAGCTGCTCCGCCAGGAACATGCCCTTGTAGATGATGGAGCGGGCGGACAGGGTGCAGATGTAGAACGCGCCGATCTGCTCCGCCGCCACGGCCTTCTCGATGCGGCGGCGGATGATGTACAGGTCGCGCTCGAACTGGTCCTCGGCCACGTCCTTGCCGTGGCCGACCAGCACCTGCTCGATCTCCGGCCGGGTGGCGTTGGCCTTCTCCCCGATGATGGAGATGTCGACGGGTACCTGGCGCCAGCCATAGATGCTGTAGCCCCAGTTCAGGATCTCCGTCTCCACAATGGCGCGGCAGCGCTCCTGCGCGCCAAGGTCGGTGCGCGGCAGGAAGACCTGGCCCACGGCGATCAGGCCCTTGGGCTCCGGATGGCCGGTGCGGGCCACGTATTCCTTGAAGAAGTCCTGGGGCACCTGGACATGGATGCCGGCGCCGTCGCCGGTCTTGCCGTCCGCGTCCACGGCGCCGCGGTGCCACAGGGCGGACAGGGCCTCCACCGCCTTGGTCACCACCGACCGGCGGGGCTTGCCGTCCAGGCTGGCGATGAAGCCCACGCCGCAGGCGTCATGCTCCATGGTGTCCACATGGGCGGTGGTGTCCAGCAGGGCCTTGTTGGCGGCATAGTCGCGCGCGAACAACTCACCGGCGTTCAGGATGGCGTCGGTCATGGCAAGGCCCTTTCAAGCGAGCGTGGCGGGGTCGTACGGCACGTCCGTGCCGACCCGGTCGGTGATCAGGATGTGGTTGGGCTGCTGGGCGAAGCGGTCGATCCAGCGGCAGACGGCGGGGTAACCGCCCAGGTCGAACCCGCCCTCGTCCGCCACATGGGTGTAGGCGTACAGGGCGATGTCGGCGATGGTGCAGTGCTGCCCAACCAGCCAGTCACGGTGGCGCAGATGGTCGTCCATCAGCTTCAGCGCGGCGTGGCCCGCCTCCCGCTTCAGCACCAGGGCGTGCACCCGCTCCGGCGTCATGGGCACCTTGTGGGTGATCCAGAACCGGGCGGTGGCGATGTTGGGCTCGTGGTTGTACTGCTCCCAGAACAGCCATTGCAGCACCGCCGCCTTGTCCCGCCGGTTGTCCGGCCAGAAGCTCGTGCCCTCCGCGATCCAGCGCAGGATGGCGTTGCTCTCCGCCAGGTAATCGCCTGGACATAAGCGCAGCAGGGGGATGCGGCCGTTGGGATTGATGGCCAGGAAGGCCGGCGTCCGGCTCTCCGCCTTGTCGATGTCCACCTCCACCCGCTCGAACGGCATGTCGAGCTGGGTCAGCAGCCAGCGGCACTTGTACCCGTTGCCGGAGGTGATGTTGTCGTAGAGGCGGAGCATGGGTCGTCCGTGGCTAATCCTGTTCCCTCTCCCTGGGGAGAGGGTGGCGCGTCAGCGCCGAGTGAGGGAGGTGGGCGTAAGGACCAACGGGAACCCGGGCGTTTCGCGGAACCCGTCTCCCTCACCCGTCCCGGCCTCGCGGCCGGTCCACCCTCTCCCCAGGGGAGAGGGGGAGGGGTGGCCTACTCCGCCGCCACGGCCACCGGGGCGGTGACCTGGGCCTGGATGTAGCGGTGGATGCCCTCGGCGGCGTCGCGGCCGTCCTTGATGGCCCAGACCACCAGCGAGGCGCCCCGCACGATGTCGCCGGCGGCGAAGACGCCGTCCAGGTTGGTCATCATGGTCCCGTACTTCACCTGCACGGTGCCCCAGCGGCTGACCTTCAGGTCCGGCACGCCGAACAGGGTGGGGACGGGGTCCGGGTCGAAGCCCAGGGCCTTCACCACCAGGTCCGCCTCCAGCATGAACTCGCTGCCCTCGATGGGGCTGGGGGTCTGGCGGCCGGTGGCGTCGGCCACGCCCATGTGCATCTTCACCGCCCGCACGTGGGTGACGCGGGCATCGCCCAGGAAGGCCTCCGGAGCGGCCTGCCAGACGAACTCCACGCCCTCCTCCTCGGCATGGGCCACCTCGCGCTGGCTGCCGGGCATGTTCTTGCGGTCGCGGCGGTACAGGCACTTGACCGACTTGGCGCCCTGGCGGATGGCGGTGCGGACGCAGTCCATGGCCGTGTCGCCGCCGCCGATGACGACGACGCTCTTGCCCTTGGCGTTCAGCTTGCCGGTCTCATAGTCCAGCACCGTGTCGCCCAGCCCGTGGCGGTTGCTGGCGGTCAAATAGTCCAGCGCCGGCACGATGCCCTCCAGGCCCGAGCCGGGGCCGCCCAGGTCGCGCGCCTTGTAGACGCCGCAGGCGATCAGCACCGCGTCGTGCTGGGCCCGCAGCACCCGCATGTCGGTGTTCCGGCCCAGCTCCACGCCCAAATGGAACTTGACCCCCGCCTCCTCCAGCAGCTTCCAGCGGCGGAGCACCACCTCCTTCTCCAGCTTGAAGCCGGGGATGCCATAGACCATCAGGCCGCCGACGCGGTCGTACCGGTCATAGACATGCACCTGGTAGCCCTTCTTGCGCAGCTGGTCCGCCGCGGCCAGGCCGGCCGGGCCGGCGCCGATGATGGCCACGCTCTGGGGGCGCTCATGCAGCGGCGTCACCGGCTTGACCCAGCCCCGCTCCCACGCCGTGTCGGTGATGTACTTCTCCACCGCGCCGATGGTCACCGTGCCGTGGGTGGACTGCTCGATGGTGCAGTTGCCCTCGCACAGCCGGTCCTGCGGGCAGATGCGGCCGCAGATCTCCGGGAAGTTGTTGGTGGCCTGGGAGATCTCATAGGCCTCCTCCAGCCGCCCCTCCGCCGTCAGCTTCAGCCAGTCCGGGATGTTGTTGGAGACGGGGCAGTGCACCTGGCAGAAGGGCACGCCGCATTGGGAACAGCGGCCCGCCTGCTCCGCGGCGCTGGCATCGCTGAAGCGGGCATAGATCTCATCGAAGTCCTGTTTGCGCAGGGCGGCCGGCCGCTTGTCCGGCATCTTCTGCCCCGTGTGCACGAAGCCGAGCATCTTTCCCTGCGCCATGGTCCGCGTCCCTCTGGTCCCACCGATCCCGCGGCGCAGCATGGGCCGGCCGCTGAAAAGCCCGCCGCGAGTAGGGAAATTCCCTTATCCCGGCGGGCTCTTCGGTGGTCATCCTGGGCAAAAAACCAGGGCCTGTCAGCACATTTTTCACTTTAGGTCAGCACAACTGACCTATGTCATGGGCGCGGGTCGATTTGCGCTCGCTCAAGCCCGCCGCATTTCCGGGCAACAAAGATCCATTAGGTCCGAAATGGGACTAATCATCCGTGTCTCGGATCGGGAAGCGGAATTCCTTCGGTGTTTTCAAGCCTTTGGCAGCCGCCTCCTCGAGCAGCCTCGCCGTCAGTTCCGGGTCGGGCCGGAACAGGGCGCTTTCCCGCAGCTCCGGTTCCAGCACCATGGCCCGCCGCACCGCGGCGGCGGCCTTGCCCGCCGGGGTCTCGGAAAAGGCCGCGGCCTCCGCCAGGGCGGGGGTGGGGACGTACCTGGCCAGGGTCTCGGCCAGGGCCTCCCGCACCGCGGGGCGGGCGATGTCCTGCAGGCTGGCGGAGGCGGCGTCCAGCTTGGCCTTCACGGCCGGGTCCAGGTCGGCGGGGATGCGCTTGCCCTGGGCCGCGGCGATGCCCTCCGCCGTGAATTGCAGGTCCAGGTTCAGCAGATTGTTGGCCGCCAGATAGCGCGCCGCCACGGCCATGGCTTCCGGCGAGGGCTTGGTTTCCGCCAGGGCGGGGGTGGCGAGGAAGCTGAGGGCCAGCAGGCCGGGGATCAGGGAACGCATCTCACTCCTCCTCCTCGACGATCTTGGCCTCGCGCAGCAGCTTGCCCAGCTCCCGCCCGCGACTGGCGAGGGAAAACATGTCGCCCAGGCCCAGCCGGTCCCGCAGGGCCTCATTGAAGTCCTTCCCGAACTTGGGCGTGTCGGTGTTGGTGGTCAGCGCCTTGCCGGCCTCGCTCCGCCGGAAGTCCAGCAACTGCCGCAGCTCCTCCGCCGACAGGGACTCGGCCAGGAAGGTGGCCTGGCGTTCCAGCAAGGCTGCCTGCCGTTCCTTCAGGGCGGGCAGGGCCACCGTGTCGAACAGGGCCTCCACCTCCGCCCGGCGGCCCTTGTTCTGCTTCTCCCAGGCCTTGACGAAGGCTTTGCGCTGGGCCTCCACCTCCCGGTCGAAGCGGGTGGTGCCGCCCTCGGCCACGATGCTTCGGGCGATCTCCATCTCCCCCGGATCGAAGCTGCCGGCCCCGGCGGGCCCGGCCATGAGCAGGGCCAGGAAGGGCAGGGGAAGCAAGGCGCGTGCTGTCATGGCGCATCCATAATGGGGGCCGGGGGCGGCCGGCCTGGTTGTCGAAGGCCCCCACTCATGCACGCGTGCCGCGGGTAAGGCTGTGACCGCCGTCGCACCCCCACCGGCCGCCTGTCGCCCGACGGGGCTTGCTGCTATAAGCGGCGCGCCCGATACCACTGCCAGGGACTGCGGACCTTGACCGACCTCGCCACCTACCTCGACGCCGTCATCCTCGGCATCGTCGAGGGCCTGCTGGAATTCCTGCCCGTCTCCTCCACCGGGCACCTGCTGCTGGCGGGCAAGCTGATCGGGTTCGAGGGGCCGCCGGGCATGGTGTTCGAGGTGGTGATCCAGCTCGGTGCCATCCTGGCGGTGCTGGTCACCTATTTCGGCCGACTCTGGAAGGTGCTGGTCGGGCTGCCGACGGATCCCTATGCCCGCCGATTCGCCGGCGTCATCCTGCTGGCCTTCCTCCCGTCGGCCCTGATCGGGGCCAAGCTGCACGGCTTCATCAAGGGGGTGCTGTTCGACCCGGTGGTGGTGTGCGTCGCCCTGATCGTGGGCGGCATCGTCATCCTGCTGGTGGAGAAGCGCCTGCCGCCCACCAAGGTCTGCGCGGTGGAGCAGTTCAGCTTCCCCCTGGCCCTGAAGATCGGCTTCTTCCAGTGCTTGGCCATGATCCCGGGCGTTTCCCGCTCCGGCGCCACCATCATCGGCTCCCTGCTGATGGGGGTGGAGCGCAAGACGGCGGCGGAGTTCAGCTTCTTCCTGGCCATCCCCACCATGCTGGGGGCCGCCACCTACGACATCTACAAGAACCGCGACGTGCTGACCGTGGACAGCACCGGCCTGATCGCCGTGGGCTTCGTGGTGGCCTTCATCGCCGCCCTGGCCTCGGTCCGGCTGCTGCTTGGCATCGTCAGCCGCTACGGCTTCGCCCCCTTCGCCTGGTACCGCATCGCCGCGGGCAGCCTGTTCCTGGCGGGGCTGTATTTGTGGGGGTAGGCCCAACCCCCAGCCGCCGAAACAAAAAGGGCCGGTCAACCGACCGGCCCTTCTGCATTCACTGGATCGCTTGCAACCTCACACCGCCCCGCCACGGCCGGTCGCGTCCGGCTTGGTGGCGAAGGGCGCGCTGGGGCGGGCGACCTGCGGGCTGGACTGGGCATAGCGGCCGCCGATGCGGAACTTGTCCAGGTAGGTGGGCAGGATCACCTCCGCCGCCGTGGGGTCGATTCCAAGGTCCGGCAGGCCGGGATAGCGGCCGGACACGACGTTGTCCGTCTTCAGCAGCTCCACCTGGTCGGGGGTCAGCAGCTTGCCCGGCAGGTATTGCAGGATGGCGCCCTGGAGCTTGGCCAGGCCGAAGGGGATGTTCAGCATCCACTTCTTGGGCTTGCCGATCTCCCGCACCGTCAGCTGCAACAGCTCCTTGAAGCTGTAGGTGAAGGGACCGCCCAGCTCATAGGTCTTTCCCTTGCTCTCCGTCGTGGACAGGGCGGCCATCACCGCGTCGGCCACGTCACCCACATAGACCGGCTGGAACCGGGTATGCCCGCCGCCGATCAGGGGCAGGAAGGGCAGGACCCGTGCCATGTGGGCGAAACGGTTGAAGAAGTTGTCCGACGGCCCGAACACGATGGAGGGGCGGAAGATCGTCGCCTCCGGGAAGGCGGCCAGCACGGCTTGCTCCCCCGCCGCCTTGCTCCGGGCATAGGCGCTGGCGGAATTGGCGTCGGCCCCCAGGGCGGACATGTGCACATAGCGCTCCACGCCCGCGGCCTTGGCGGCGCGGGCGATGCGGGCGGCGGCCTCCGCCTGCACGGCGTCAAAGGTGTTCTTCTTGCCGGACGGGGCCAGGATGCCGATCAGGTTGATGACCAAATCGGCCCCCTCCACCGCGGCGGCCACGACCTGGTCGTCATGGATGTTGGTGGCCAGCGGCACGATCTGGCCGGGCACGCCCAGGGTGCGCAGGTGGAAGCCGTCGGCCGGGTGGCGGGAGGGCACGCGGATGACGCAGCCGGTCTTGGCCAGGCGCTGGATGATGTGCCGCCCCAGGAACCCCGACCCGCCGAAAACCACCGCGCCCCGATACCGGTAGACCATCGTCTTCCTTGCCCCCTTCGCCACCCCGACGCCGCCCCTACGGCCGGCAAACCCCAGATACGCCGGCACAACAGCCGGCAGGCCGCACCGGCCCATGGGCGGCGGCGGCGGGCTGTGGTTATATACAAGGGATTAAGGCCTTTCCAGCGTCGGGACTGACGCAGGACCAAGGGGCAGGGAAGCGGCGGGGACAGGCCGCCCGAAAAATGCAAAATCGGTGTTGACTCGCCTGGGGCGCCTCTATAAACACCCCGCTCACCGGACGACGCCCAGGTGGCGGAATTGGTAGACGCGCAGGTTTCAGGTACCTGTGCCGCAAGGCGTGGAAGTTCGAGTCTTCTCCTGGGCACCACTCCGTCGTCAGGTAACGCAAGTCGGGCCGCCGGTCATCGCGCGGCCCGATGCGTTTATAGAGTAGAGAGCAAGCGTATGGGTTAAGGGCCCCCGGGCCCGCTTGGCGACGCCCAGGTGGCGGAATTGGTAGACGCGCAGGTTTCAGGTACCTGTGCCGCAAGGCGTGGAAGTTCGAGTCTTCTCCTGGGCACCAACGTCGTCAAGTCATCGCGTTTCAGGCAAGGCCGCCGGTCCCCCGGCGGCCTGAAATGTTTCCGGGCCCTGCTTTCCCTGGCATGGGATTTGGGACCCGAGGGCTGACCAGACGGGGGAGCATGCCATGCCCATCGACCTTTACGACGGTGACCTTCCGGACGGGCTGGACCTTGGCCCCGTCGTCGCCATCGATACCGAGACCATGGGCCTGAACCCGGCCCGCGACCGGCTCTGCCTCGTGCAGCTTTCCTCTGGCGACGGCCGCTCCCACCTGGTGCAGCTCCGCCAGGGTCAGTATGACGCGCCGAACCTGAAGCGCCTGCTGACCGACCCGGCCACCCTGAAGCTGTTCCACTTCGCCCGATTCGACATCGCCGTGATGAAGGCCTACCTCGGCGTCGTCTGCGCGCCGGTGTACTGCACCAAGATCGCCTCCAAGCTGGTGCGCACCTTCACCGACCGGCACGGGTTGAAGGACCTGACGAAGGACCTGCTGGGGGTCGAGATCTCCAAGCAGCAGCAGTCCAGCGACTGGGGCGCCCCGGAGCTGACGGCGGAGCAGCTGAAGTACGCCGCCGCCGACGTGCTGCACCTGCATGAGCTGAAGGCCAGGCTGGACGTCATGCTGGCCCGCGAAGGGCGGACGGAGCTGGCGCGGGCCTGCTTCGACTTCCTGCCCACCCGCGCCCTGCTGGACCTGGGCGGCTGGGAAGACCCGGACATCTTCGCGCACTGACATCCCGACTGGCCGGGACGGGTCCCCGGCCCATCGGTTAGGTCCCAAGGGCGTGCGCGCCGTCACAGACGGGGGGGCGCCCTTGGTCCAAAGGGGAAGAGCCCCCAGTTTGACCGCGGAATCGCCCGTCGGGTAAAGTCCCGGCGGGCATGGTGCCCGGAACAGTGAGCTTGACGCCTCAGGCATGACCGCCCCCACACCCAGCGACGGCGCCCGGCCCGACGACCCGACCGCCCGGGCCGAGCGGCATGCCGCGGCCGCGGCGGCCATGGCGCCGCGCCGGCGGGGCGGCCCGCGGGACCCCCACGCCCATACCCGCGCCGTGAACACGGCCAAGGTGGCCCTGCCGGCCCTGGCGGCCCTGGTGCTGCTGCTGGTGGGCGCCTGGCCCCTGGTCACCGGCGACCATGAGACCCGCAAGGCCGGCCCCGAATCCGGGGAGCTGGAGATGGTGGACGCCCGCTATGTGGGTACCGACCAGACCGCCCGGCCGTTCGAGGTGCGCGCCAACCGCGTGGTGCAGACCGGCCAGGGCGGCAAGCTGGTGGAGCTGGTGGAGCCGCAGGCGGAGATCACCCTCCAGGGCGGCGACTGGCTGAGCATCACCGCCGAGCGGGGACGCTATGACCAGACCAGCGGCCATCTGTCGCTGGAAGGCAAGGTGCAGTTCTTCCATGACGGCGGCTACGAGTTCCTGACGGACCAGGCCGAGCTGGACACCACCAAGGGCTTGGCCTGGGGTGACCGGCCGGTACGCGGTCAGGGCCCCTTCGGCGACATCGACGCGGGCGGCTTCCGCATCGTCGATGACGGCAATACCATCGTCTTCACCGGCAAGGCCCGCCTGCGGCTGGACGGCAACGGCACGCGGAGACCCGGATGAGCAGCCCCCGCCCGATGAACCGCATCCTGGCGCGCACCCTGGCCCTGGCCCTGCTTGGCGGCGGGATCGCGACGCTGCCGTTGGGCCTCCGCCCCGCCGACGCCCAGCCCGCCAGCCTGGAACTTGGCGGCAAGCAGCCGGTGGACATCACCGCCCAGGGCGGGTTCGAGTTCCATGACAAGGAAAAGGTGGCCATCGCCCGCGGCGGCGCCACCGCCGTTCAGGGCGACGTCACCCTGAAGGCCCGCACCCTGGCCGCCTATTTCCGGGAGGCGCCGGGCGGCGCGAACGAGGTCTACCGACTGGCCGCCGAGGGGGGCGTGGAGATCGCCAGCCCCGACCAGACAGCCTATGGCGAGCGCGGCGTGTATGACCTGGACAAGGGCGTGGCCGTGCTCAGCGGCGGCGACCTGAAGCTGGTGACGAAGCAGGACGTGGTGACCGCCAAGGACACGCTGGAATACTGGCGCGACCAGGACTTGGCCGTGGCCCGCGGCGACGCGGTGGCCGTGCGGGAGAACAGCCGCGTTCGCGCCGACCGGCTGGTGGGCCTGATGCAGGAGAACGCGGAAGGCCAAGTGGAGCTGACCCGCATCGACGCGGAGGGCAACGTGGTCATCACCACCCCGTCGGAGGTGGCCCGCGGTGACCGCGGCACCTATGACATCGGGCAGAAGGTGGCCATCCTGACCGGCAACGTGAAGATCACCCGCGGCCGCAACCAGTTGAACGGCAACGCGGCGGAGGTGAACCTGGAGACGGGGATCAGCCGCCTGCTGTCCAACCCGCCCCGCGCCGCCGGTGCCGCCGCCCCCGCGCCGGCGGACAGCGACCGGGTCCGCGGCCTGTTCATCCCGGAAAGGCAGTCCAAGCCCGCCACCACCCCGCCTGCCGGCGGTCAAGGGAGCAACCAGCCATGAAGCGCCCCAACGACGAGCAGCCCGCCGGCACCGGCGTGGCCGAGGCTGAGCGGCCGGGCCCGCGGCTGGTGGCCAACAACACCGGCCTCGTCGCCTCCAAGCTGGGCAAGTCCTACAAGGGCCGGCCGGTGCTGCGCGACGTCAGCCTGTCCGTGAAGCGGGGGGAGGCGGTGGGCCTGCTGGGCCCCAACGGCGCCGGCAAGACCACCTGCTTCTACATCATCACCGGCCTGATCCTGCCGGACTACGGCACCATCACCCTGGACGGGTTGGCGGTGACGGAACTGCCCATGTACCGACGGGCGCGGCTGGGCATCGGCTACCTGCCGCAGGAGGCCAGCATCTTCCGCGGCCTGTCGGTGGAGAACAACATCCGCGCTGTGCTGGAGGTGGTGGAGCCCAACCGCGACACGCGGGAGCAGATGCTGGACGAGCTGCTGGCGGAGTTCAGCATCACCCACCTGCGCCGCACCCCCGCCCTGGCCCTGTCGGGCGGTGAGCGGCGGCGCGTGGAGATCGCCCGGGCCCTGGCCTCCCAGCCCCATTTCATCTTGCTGGACGAGCCCTTCGCCGGCATCGACCCCATCGCCGTCAACGATATCCGCGAGCTGGTCAGCCATCTGCGGGAGCGGGGGATCGGCGTGCTGATCACCGACCACAATGTGCGCGAGACCCTGGACATCGTGGACCGCGCCTACATCCTGCACGACGGCAAGGTGCTGATGGAGGGCGAGCCGTCGGAGATCGTCGCCCACAAGGACGTGCGCCGCGTGTACCTGGGCGAGCGGTTCAGCCTGTAACGCCTCCCGGCCCATGCGACACATTCCCCCTCTCCACCGGGGAGGGGCGGGGTAGGGGGTCACGCTTTCCCCCGGGCCCCGGGCCGGGACGCGCCCCATATCCCCGGTTGTCCAAGCCGTTCCGGCCCCGCAACCGGTCTTTCCCCAACTGTCAAGTCATATCCTATGTCCGCGCAAAGGAATTGCGCGGGGGACGGCCCCGCGGGACTGTTGCGAAGCCGGGGCGGATACCCGTAGGGTGATGCGCATCGCCTTCCCCGGTTCGGTCACCACAGCAGTCCCATGGCCCTCCAGCAACGGCTCGATATCCGGCAGTCCCAGGCGCTGGTGATGACGCCGCAGCTCCAGCAGGCGATCAAGCTGCTGCAGCTCTCCAACATGGAGTTGGCGGATTACGTGGAGCGGGAGCTGGAGCAGAACCCGCTGCTGGAACGGGATGACGGCGACCGCTGGAAAGACGCCGCCCCCGACGGTGTGGACCGGGAGGACCCGGCCCCCGTCGCCGAGACGCGGGTGCGCGACACGGTGGACCTTGCCACCAGCGACCATATCGGCGCCGCCTCCGACGCGCCGCTGGATACCGACTTCGAGAATGTCTACAGCAGCTCCAGCGCCAGCGAGGTGGGGGAGCTGACGGGGTCCTACGCCGATGGCGGCGGGGAGGCGTTCGGTACCTGGTCCGCCCATTCCGGCAGCTTCGAGGACGGGGAGTCCAGCTTCGAGGCGACGCTGAGCGAGAAGCCGAACCTGCGCGACCACCTGGCCGAACAGGTGATGATGGACATCCTGGACCCGCTGGACCGGATGGTGGCCTTCATGCTGGTGGACCAGCTCGACCCCGCCGGCTACTTCACCGGCGACGTGGGGGAGATCGCGGACGATCTGGGCTGCCTGCCGGAGCGGGTGGAGGCGGTGCTGGGCCGGCTCCAGCGCTTCGACCCGCCGGGCATCTTTGCCCGCTCGCTGAAGGAATGCCTGGCGCTCCAACTGCGGGAAAAAGACCGGCTGGACCCCTGCATGCAGGCCTTGCTGGACAATCTGCCCCTGCTGGCCGCCCGCAACCTGAACCAGTTGCTGAAGGTCTGCGGCGTGGACGCCGAGGACCTGTCCGACATGGTGGCGGAGATCAAGGCGCTGAACCCCAAGCCGGCGCTGGCCTTCGACAGCGAGCCGGTGCAGACCCTGGTGCCCGACATCACCATGCGGGCCAACCCGGGCGGCGGCTGGGTGGTGGAGCTGAACACCGACACCCTGCCCAAGGTGCTGGTCAACCAGCGCTACCACGCGAAGGTCATGACCGGGGCCAAGGGCAAGGCCGACAAGGACTACATCGCCGAGTGCTTCCAGTCGGCGAGCTGGCTGGTGAAAAGCCTGCACCAGCGGGCGAACACCATCCTGAAGGTGGCGACGGAGATCGTGCGCCAGCAGGACGCCTTCTTCCTGCACGGGCTCCAGTTCCTGAAGCCGCTGATCCTGCGCGACATCGCCGAGGCCATCGGCATGCACGAAAGCACGGTCAGCCGCGTCACCACCAACAAGTTCATCGCCACGCCGCGCGGCGTTTTCGAGCTGAAATACTTCTTCACCTCGTCAATCGCCGGGGCCGACGGGCAGGCCGCCCACTCGGCGGAGGCGGTGCGTTACCGCATCAAAGCGTTGATCGATTCCGAGAAACCGGATGACACCTTGTCCGACGACAAGTTGGTTGAAATCCTCAGGGGTGAGGGGATCGACATTGCGCGACGAACGGTCGCAAAGTATCGTGAGGGGATGAAGATCCCCTCGTCAGTCCAGCGCCGCCGGGAGAAGGCACTTGGTTTGTAGCCACCCGCGCTGACCACGGCCGGATGACCACCCTCCGGGCTCCCCAGGCAGCATGCCCCAAGGCCGGCGGGCGAGGATCAGACCTCAAGGATCTCAGCGCCTTCGCAGAATAGGTTCATCATGCAGGTCACCGTCAAAGGCAAACAGCTCGATGTGGGCGATTCCCTCCGCACCCACGTGAAGGACACGCTGTCGGCCCTGGTGGGGAAGTATTTCGGCAACCCGATGGAGGCCACGGTCATCCTGTCCCGGGACGCCCACCTGTACAAGGCGGACATCCAGGTCCATGTGGGCCGGGGCATCCTGCTGCAATCCAATGCCGAGGCGACGGAACCCTACCCCGCCTTCGATGAGGCCGCGGACCGCGTGGCCAAGCGCCTGCGCCGCTACAAGCGCCGCCTGAAGGACCACCACAACCGCGCCACGGTCGCCGATCTCCCGGTCACGCCGGCGCGCAAGTACATCATCGAGGCTGCCGCGGACGAGGCAGACACCCTTGACGATTCCGGCGAAGACACCGCGGAGGCCTTGAATGGCGACGCGCACCAGCCCATCGTTGTTGCGGAGATGCAGACCAACATCGAGATGCTGACGGTGAGCGAGGCCGTGATGCGCATGGACCTCGCCGACCTGCCGGCCCTGATGTTCCGCAACCGTGCCCATGGTGGTCTGAACATGATCTATCGCCGCCCTGACGGTAATGTGGGCTGGGTAGACCCCACCGGCGCCGTGCCTGCCGCGCGGCCGTGAGCCCTTTGGCAGCCCCATGCCGTTGACCGCCCGAACCGTTCCCGCCTCCATTTCCCCTTCGGCCCCGATGAACGACCTGATCACGCCGGAGGGCATCCTCCCGAACCTGCGCGCCGGCTCCAAGAAGCAGGCGTTGCAGGAACTTGCCCGCAAGGCCGCGGAGGTGACCGGCCAGCACGAGCGGGCCATTTTCGACGTGCTGGTGGAGCGGGAGCGGTTGGGCACCACCGGCGTGGGGCGCGGCATCGCCATCCCCCACGGCAAGCTGCCGGGCCTGCCTGGCGTGCTGGCCATCTTCGCCCGGTTGGAAAAGCCGGTGGACTTCGACGCCATCGACGAACAGCCGGTGGACCTGATGTGCCTGCTCCTCGCCCCGGAAGGGGCGGGGGCAGACCACCTGAAGGCCCTGGCCCGGGTCTCCCGCCTGCTGCGGGACCCGGTCCTGTGCGAGAAGCTGCGCGGGGCGGAGTCGGCCGACGCCCTTTACGCCCTGCTGGCCCACACGGAGCAGAGCCACGCGGCGTGATTTACCGCGTCATGCAGGGCCCATGATGTCACCCCGGGCTTGACCCGGGGCCCTCGGGTCCGGTCGATGCAGGGCACCGAAAGCCCTTTTTCCTTTGTTCTCACCATCCGTGTCGGCCAACGCCGCGCACGAGAAGCCTCATCGGCTCCTTGTCCTGCACTCCGCTGCCGCCCCTTGGCACGTCCGCCTTCCCAAGGGCCCCGGGTCAAGCCCGGGGTGACCTCCAGCGATTTGCACCAAGCCGGCAGCCCTCACTCTGCCGCCACCTTCGCCACCCGGTCCTCGGCGTCCGGATCATAGTTCAGGTTGGGGGCCAGCCAGCGTTCGCAGGTGGCGAGGTCCAGGCCCTTGCGGCGGGCGTAGTCGGCGACCTGGTCGCGTTCCACCTTGCCCACGCCGAAATACTTGGCGTCCGGGTGGGCCAGGTACCAGCCGGACACGGCTGCCGTCGGCACCATGGCGAAGCTCTCGGTCAAATTGATGCCGGCTGCGGCGGGCACGTCCAGCAGGCGGAACAGGGTGGCCTTCTCCGTGTGGTCGGGGCAGGCGGGATAGCCGGGGGCGGGGCGGATGCCGCGGTATTCCTCGGCGATCAGCTGCTCGTTGGAGAGATCCTCCCCGGCCGCGTAACCCCACAGTTCCTTGCGTACCCGCTCATGCAGCCGCTCGGCGAAGGCCTCCGCCAACCGGTCGCCCAGGGCCTTCAGCAGGATGGCGCTGTAGTCGTCATGGGCCGCCTCGAAGGCCTTGGCCCGTTCCTCCAGCCCGTGGCCCGCGGTGACGGCGAAGGCGCCGACCCAGTCGGCCACGCCGCTGCCCTTGGGCGCCACGAAGTCCGCCAGGCACTGGTGGGCGCGGTCGCGGCCGGCCTCCCGCGCCATCTGCTGGCGCAGCATGTGCAGCGTCTCCAGCACGGTGCCCCGGTCCTCGCCGGTATACAGCTCGATGTCGTCGCCCACGCTGTTGGCGGGCCAGAAGCCGACCACGCCCTTGGCGGTCAGCCACTTCTCCCCAATGATCCGCTGCAGCATGGCCTGGGCGTCGTTGTACAGGGCGCGGGCGGGGGCGCCGACCTTGTCGTCCTCCAGGATGGCGGGGAAGTTGCCGTGCAGCTCCCAGGCCTGGAAGAAGGGCTTCCAGTCGATGCGGCTGGCCAGCTCGGCCAGGTCGTACTCCTCGAAGATGGTGACGCCGGGCTTCAGCGGCGTCGGCGCCTCATACCCAGCCCAGTCCAGCTTGGCGTGGTTGGCGCGCGCCTCCGCGATGGGCAGGCGGGCGCGGCCCACCTGGTTGCGGGCGTGGGCGTCGCGCATGCGGGCATAGTCGGCCTTGATGCCGGCCACATAGTCGGCCTTGTTCTCGCCGATCAGGTTCTGGGCCACGCCCACGGCGCGGGACGCGTCGATCACGTGGACGATGGGGCCGTGGTAGTTGGGGTCGATCTTAACGGCCGTGTGGACCTTGGACGTGGTGGCCCCGCCGATCAGCAGGGGCAGGTCCAGCCCGGTGCGCTCCATCTCCTTCGCCACGAACACCATCTCGTCCAGGGACGGGGTGATCAGGCCGGACAGGCCGATGATGTCCACCTTGTGCGCTTTGGCCTCTTCCAGGATGCGGGCCGTGGGCACCATGACGCCCAGGTCCACCACCTCGAAGTTGTTGCACTGGAGCACGACGCCCACGATGTTCTTGCCGATGTCGTGCACGTCGCCCTTCACGGTGGCCATCAGCACCTTGCCGGCGCTCTGGCTCTGCCCGCCATTGCCGTTGGCGGCCTTCTCCTCCTCGATGTAGGGCAGCAGGTAGGCCACGGCCTTCTTCATCACGCGGGCGGACTTCACCACCTGGGGCAGGAACATCTTGCCGGCGCCGAACAGGTCGCCCACCACGTTCATGCCGTCCATCAGCGGCCCCTCGATCACCGACAGGGGCCGCTCCGCCTGCTGGCGGGCCTCCTCCACGTCGGTGTCGATGTACTCGTCGATGCCGTGGACCAGCGCGTGGGTCAGCCGGGCCTTCACCTCCTGGCGGCGCCAGGACAGGTCCAGCTCCTTCTTCGCCCCGCCGCCCTTGTACTTGTCGGCCACTTCCAGCAGCCGGTCGGTGGCGTCGGGCCGCCGGTTGAGGATCACGTCCTCCACCCGCTCCCGCAGCTCGGCCGGGATCTCGTCATACACGGGTAGCTCGCCCGCGTTCACGATGCCCATGTCCATGCCCGCCGGGATGGCGTGGTACAGGAACACGCTGTGCATCGCGGCGCGCACGGGGTTGTTGCCGCGGAAGCTGAAGGACACGTTGGACAGGCCGCCGCTGACATGGGCGCCCGGGCATTCCCGCCGGATGATGCGGGTCGCCTCGATGAAGTCCACGGCGTAGTTGTTGTGCTCCTCAATGCCCGTCGCCACGGCGAAAACGTTGGGGTCGAAGATGATGTCCTCGGCCGGGAAGCCCACCCGGTTGACCAGGATGTCGTAGGACCGCTTGCAGATCTCCACCTTCCGCGCGCAGGTGTCGGCCTGGCCCTGCTCGTCGAAGGCCATCACCACCACGGCGGCGCCATAGCGGCGGATCTTCCTGGCCTGGGCGATGAACGGCTCCTCCCCCTCCTTCAGGGAGATGGAGTTGACGATGGCCTTGCCCTGGACGTTCTTCAGCCCTGCCTCGATCACGCTCCACTTGGAGCTGTCGATCATCACGGGCACCCGGGCGATGTCCGGCTCGCTGGCGATCAGGCGCAGGAAGCGGACCATGGCCGCCTCGCTGTCCAGCATCGCCTCGTCCATGTTGACGTCAATGACCTGGGCGCCGTTGGCCACCTGGTCGCGCGCCACGTCCAGGGCCGCCTCGTACCGGCCCTCCAAGACCAGCTTCTTGAACTTGGCCGAGCCGGTGACGTTGGTGCGCTCGCCGATATTGACGAAGGTCGCGGTGCGGGGGGCGGTGGTCTCGGTCATCGGGGCAAGGCTCTCGACCAGGATTGCAGGGCGCTGATGTCACCCCGGCCTTGAGCCGGGGCCCTTGGGAAAGCGGTGGTGCCAAGGGGCGGCAGCGGGGCAGGGGAAGGGGAAAAAGGGGCTTTCGGTGGCCTGCATCGGCGGTTCCCGGGGGCGCAGGGCCGGGGTGACCTCTGGTGCCTTGCAGGCCTGTTGGTCAGAACGCCGGCATGGTGAAGGGCTCCAGGCCCGACAGGCGCATCACCGGTTCCACCACGGCGGGCTTGCGCGGCTTGATGCCCTTCACGGCCTGGGCGATGGCCTTGATGTGGGGCGGGGTGGTGCCGCAGCAGCCGCCGACGATGTTCACCAGCCCGTCCTGGGCCCAGCCGCGCAGATGCTCCGCCGTCTGGTCCGGCGTCTCGTCATAGCCGCCGAACTCGTTGGGCAGGCCGGCGTTGGGGTAGGCCGACACGTACACGTCCGCCACCCGGGCCAGCTCCTGCACGTACGGGCGCATCAGGTCGGCGCCCAGGGCGCAGTTCAGGCCGATGCTGAAGGGGCGTACGTGCCGCAGGCTGTTCCAGAAGGCCTCTGTCGTCTGGCCCGACAGCGTACGGCCGGACCGGTCGGTGATGGTGCCGGAGACGAGCACCGGCAGGGCCAGGCCCAGCTCCTCCAGCACCTCATCCACGGCGAACAATGCTGCCTTGGCGTTCAGGGTGTCGAAGATGGTCTCCACCATCAGCAGGTCCGCCCCACCGTCGATCAGGCCGCGGGTCTGCTCCGCGTACGCCGCCCGCAGCTCGTCGAAGTCCACGTTGCGGAAGCCGGGGTCGGTCACCACGGGGCTGATGCTGGCCGTGCGGTTGGTGGGGCCCAGCGCGCCGGCCACATAGCGCGGGCGGGACGGGTCCGCCGCCTCCGCCTCATCCGCCGCGGCGCGGGCCAGGGCGGCGCCGGCCTTGTTCAGCTCGTACGCCAGCTCGGCCATGCCGTAATCCTCCAGCGAGATGCTGGTGGAGTTGAAGGTGTTGGTCTCAATGATGTCGGCGCCGGCGGCCAGGTACTGGGTGTGGATTTCCTGGATGATGTGCGGCTGGGTCAGGCTCAACAGGTCGTTGTTGCCCTTCACGTCCCGCGGCCAGTCCTTGAAGCGCTCCCCGCGGTAGTCCGCCTCTTCCAGCTTGTGGCGCTGGATCATGGTGCCCATGGCGCCGTCGATCACCAGGATTCGCTCACGCGCGATCTCCGGCAGCTTGGCCAAGCGTTCGGCACGGGTCATGAAGAGGCCTCCGACCAGGAAATACGGGAGGGCCGGGACGCATCGCGCCCAGCCCAGGCCGGTATCTAACACCGGGGCATCAACGCATGCAAACATAAAGATGTCTTTATGTGATGGCCCGGGTTGGTCGCCCGCCTCAGCCGGCACCCCCGGGCAACAGCCGCAGGGTGAAGCGGGTGCCCCCGCCGGGCCGGTCCTCCGCGCCGATCACCCCGCCCAGGGCGCCGGTCACCAGATTGTAGGCCATGTGCAGGCCAAGGCCGGTGCGGCCATCACGGCGGCCGGTGGTGACAAAGGGCTCGAACAGCCGGCCGCGCACCTCCGCGGGCAGGCCGGTGCCGTCGTCCTCCACGGCCAGGGCCACCCGGTCCCCGTCCGGGGCCGCCGACAACCGCACCGTGCCGCCCCGGCCGGGCGGGAAGGCATGGGAAAGGATGTTGGACAGCAGCTCGTCCAGCACCTGCCCCAGGACGCCCGGGTTGCCCCGTACCTCCAGCCCCGGCGGCACTTCCACCTCCAGCCGCACGCCCGCATTGCGCAGGCGCGCTTCCTGCGCTGGCAGCAGCTCCGACAGGAATTCAGGCAGGTCGAAGCGGCGGTGCGGCCCGCCCTCCGGCTCCCCCGCCACCTGCTTGAAGCTCTGCACCACCGCCGCCGTGCGGGTCACGTTGACGGTCAGCAGCGTGGATGCCTCCCGCAGGTCCTGCAGGAAGGTGGCGAAGGCCGTGCGGGTCACCTTGCCGGACTGCAAGGCCCTCTCCAGCTCATCCACCTGCTGGGTCAGGTGGGAGGTGGTGGTGAGGGTGATGCCCAGCGGCGTGTTCAGCTCATGCGCCACGCCGGCCACCAGCCGGCCCAGGCCCGCCAGCTTCTCGGACTGGACAAGCTGGCCCTGGGTGGCGCGCAGCTCCTCCACGGCTTGACTCAGGTGCCGGGTGCGGTCGGCCACCTGGGCTTCCAGGTCGCGGTTCAGGGCGGCCAGCCGGTCGTTCAGCCGGTTGGCCTGGTCCAGCAGCCGGCGCAGGCGGTCGAACAGCAGGGCGCCCTGGATGAACAGCATCAGGCAATAGCCCGCCTCCACCACCCCGGGGAAACCCAGCCGCAGCACCAGCGCCAGGTTGGCCAGGGCCAGAACCGCCCAGGCCAACCCCATGGGCAACGCCAGACCCTGGCCCGACCGCCAGGCACGCCACGCCACCAGGGCCAGGGTCAGGGCACAGGCAGCCAGGGCCAGCCCCGCCGTCCGGGTCAGCAGCCCGGGGTGGGACAGGGTCCAGAAGGACGCCACCGGCACCGCCAGGCTCAACAGCGCGGCCGGCGCCATCCAGCGCCAGCGCACATGGCCGGGGAACAGCAATTGGGCGCTGGCCAGGCAGGACAGCCAGACGCCTGGGAACATCCAGTTGTTCACCTGCGCCAGGGCCTGGCCGGAAATCTCACCCGCCAGCAGGCTGCCCAACGGGGTGTTGCTGGTCACCTGCACCAGGGCGATGGACAGGGACATGCCGGCGAAGGCCAGGCAGGCCCGGTCGCTGGGCCGCAGCAGGAACAGGATCAGGTACAGCAGCCCCATGGAGCCGCACAGGCTGAGGAACGCCGCCCGCAGCGCCAGCTCCGCCTGCCAGGAGTCGAACAGCGTGTCCGCAGGCCCCAGCAGCAGGGGCTGGGTCATGCCGCCATAGCCGCCGAAGGCCGCCACGCGGACCAGGATGTCCAGCTCCGTCCCGCCGCCGGGCAGGGCGGCCAGCGCCTTCTGACCCGCGGTGTGGGTCCCGCCCGCGGTCAGGCCGGCCCGGCCGGTGTGCAGGGTGGGGCGGCCGTTGACGGCGACCTCCCAGGCGATGAAGCGCTGGGCCTGCCGCAGGGCCAGGGGCGGGGCGTCGGCGGGCAGCAGCACCCGCAGGCGATAGGTGCCCACCCCCTCACCGGGCAGGGGCTTCCCGCCCACCGACAGGGAGGTCCAGCGCCCCGGCACCGCCAGCAGCGTGCCGTCGCCCGGCGGGGGCTGCCCAGGGTCCAGCAGCCTGCCGGGCCAGAAGGACCAATCCCCCACCAGCCGCACCGGCCCGTCCCGGCCGAAATCCCAGCCGCGCAGGTCCAACACCCCGTCCGCGGCCCGGGGTGGCGGGGTGGCCGCCAGGGATGCCGGCCCGGCCAACACCGTCAGCAGAAATGCCAGAAGGCCGATGATGACCCGCATCCGTCCCACGCGAAACCGGTCCCGCAATCCGGGCGACTGTGGGGCAGGCCGGGCTTCTTCGCAAACGTGTATTGGTTCAGGTCCGGCATGGCAGACCGGCAGGTGGCACCCCCTGGGAAGCCATGGCCCCCCACGGCCGGGGTGGTGCCGGAATTACGTTGGCAAACGGGGGCTTGATCCCTATCTCTTGCGCATGCCGTCCCGCCCCGCGCCCCGCCGCGCCCTGCCCATCGCCCTTGCCCTGACCCTCATCGCCGCCCCGGCCTGGGCGGCGTGCACCGATCCGGCCGGGCCCGCCGTCAATTGGCGCCGCTGCTACCATGACGGGCGCGACCTCAAGGGGGTGGACATGTCCGGCGCCATGCTGCGCGAGGCCACCTTCCAGCGCAGCGACCTGTCCGGCGCCACCCTGCAGAAGGTGGACGGCTACCGGGCCAAGTTCTTCAGCGCCAAGCTGCTGGGCACGGTCCTGGACGAGTCCCGCCTGATCGAGGCGGACTTCACCCGCGCCGACCTGTCCGGGGCCAAGTTGCGCGGGGCGGACCTGCGCAATGCCAAGATGGTGGACACCATCCTGAAGCAGGCGGACCTGACCGGGGCGCGGCTGGACGGCACGGACCTGCGCAATGCCGACCTGTCCGGCGCCACCTGGACCGACGGCAAGCGGACCTGTGCCACCCCGTCCGTGGGCCAATGCAACTGACCAAGTCGTTGCGCAAACCTTAAACCATCGAAAGGACAAGGGCGGCGGCCCTTGGCGAAGTGCGAACTTGGGCCTATGCTGTTCTGTATAGGCCGGGTGGATGCGTGTCCCGGCCGGCGCGCGTGGCGGGGGCATGCAGTTGTTCATCCAGACCATCGACCAGGCCAGTCGCATCGCCCACCGGGCGATGGACCGGATGCGGGAGGAAAACATCCCGCCCAGCCCGGAAAACTACACGGTCTGGTATGCATACTACAGTGGAAACTATCCGGACCTCGTGCGGGCCGTGGATATCCTGGCCAGCAACAACCAGACCTTCACCGAGCAGCACTGCGTGGACCTGTACCGCCAGTTCTTCGCCAACGACGCGGAGGTGGAGGCGGTGCGCGACGCCGGCCAGAAGCTGCACGCCTCGGTGACGGAAGTGCTGTCGGCCCTGAAGGGCGCCGGGGCCGACGTGGACCGCTACGGCCACACCTTGCAGGCGGCGGGCGACGCGCTGGGCATCGCCCGCACGCTGGAACAGCTCAAGTCCCTCGTCCAGACCATGGCGTCGGAGACGGAGCTGATGGCTGCCCGCAACAAGTCGCTCCAGTCGGAGCTGACCAGCAGCGCCGACAAGATCGAGTCCATGCGCCGCGACCTGGACTCCGTCCGGCGGGAGGCGCTGACCGACGGGCTGACCGGCATCGCCAACCGCAAGCGCTTCGACCAGACCCTGCGCGACGCCGCCGTCGGCGCCATGGAGCGGGGGCAGCCGTTGGTGCTGCTGATGGTGGACATCGACCATTTCAAGCGCTTCAACGACACCCACGGCCATGTGGCCGGCGACAACGTCCTGAAGCTGGTGGCCCGCACCTTGACCGAACAGGTGAAAGGTAAGGACACCCCCTGCCGCTATGGCGGGGAGGAGTTCGCCATCGTCCTGCCGGAGACGCGGCTGGAGGACGCCCTGACCCTGGCGGAGCAGATCCGCAATGCCGTGGCCAGCCGCAAGATCGTCAAGCGCACCACCGGGGAGTCCATGGGCACCATCACCCTGTCGGTGGGCGCCGCCCGCTACCGCCCGGGGGAACCGCTGACCAAGCTGGTCCAACGGGCCGACGCGGCCCTCTATGCCGCCAAGACAGGGGGCCGCAACCGGGTGCTGGCGGATGCCGACGACGTGGCTGAGAAGGTGGGGTGAGGGGGGGCGCTCGGTTCCAGCAACTGCGTCAAACGCTTCCAACAATGGTGTTTCCCCCGCGAAGGCGGGGGCCCACAGTTTTTTGAACTGGCATGAGCCCTCCCTGTCGTTGAAAACCGTGGACCCCCGCCTGCGCGGGGGAGACAGTGAAGCTGGCGGAGCGTAAGGGATGTGCCCTTCCGTCGATCCTTTCAGTCCCGCGGCCCCCCCCATGACCGTCCCCGAAGCCGCCCTCCGCCCCGTCGTAAAGCGCGTCGCCGCCCTGAACCTGGGCTATTTCGGCGTGGAGTTCGCGGTGGCCCTGGCCATCGGCTCCGTCGCCCTGTTCGCCGACAGCGTGGATTTCCTGGAGGATGCCAGCGTCAACCTGCTGATCCTGCTGGCGCTGGGCTGGTCCGTGGCGGCCCGGGCGCGGGTGGGGATGGGGCTGGCGGCGCTGCTGCTGGTGCCGGGCCTCGCCACCCTCTGGACGGCGTGGGACAAGTTCATGGAACCGGTGGCCCCCGACCCGGTGCCGCTGACCCTGGCAGGGGCCGGCGCGCTGCTGGTGAACCTGGCCTGCGCCCTGATGCTGGCCCGGGTGCGCCACCATGGCGGTAGCCTGGGCAAGGCCGCCTTCCTCTCCGCCCGCAACGACGTGGCCGCCAACGCCGCCATCATCGCTGCCGGCCTGCTGACCGCCTGGACCCTGTCCCCCTGGCCCGACCTGGTGGTCGGCCTCGCCATCGCCGCCATCAATGCCGACGCCGCCTGGGAAGTGTGGGAGGAGGCGCGGGAGGAGCACAAGGAGGCGCGGGGTTAGGGCACTTCAGAACCCGTCGCCGCCGCCAGCAGCTTGTACCAGTCCTGGCGGCTGAGCTTGAGGCTCGCCGCCCCCGCCGCCCCGGCCAGCCGGTCCAGCCGCCCCGTGCCCACGATGGGGCGGATGCCGGCGGGGTGGCGCAGCAGCCAGGCCAGCGCCACCTGGTCCGCCGCCCCGCCATGGGCCTGCCCTACCTCCCACAGCGCGGTGCGCAGCCGGTCCAGCCCCGCATCGCCCCGGAACAGCCCGCCGCCGCCCAGGGGCGACCAGGCCATGGGATGCATCCCCAACTCCTGGCAGGTGTCCAGGGTGCCGTCCGCCAGGGCGTCCGTGTGCTCCAGGCTGATTTGCACCTGGTTGGCCTCCAGCTTGACCGGCACCTGGGCGGCCAGCAGCCGCATCTGGCTGGGGCTGAAGTTGGACATGCCGAAGCGCAGCACCTTGCCGCTGTCCCGCAGGTGCCCCAGCGCTTCCGCCACCTCATCCATGTCCATCAGGAAGTCCGGCCGGTGCAGCAACAGCCAGTCCAGCCGGTCGGTACGCAGGTCCCGCAATGTCCGCTCCACCCCGCCGACGATGTGGTCCCAGGACAGGTCGTAATGCTTCACCGACGTGCCCGGGTTGCCCGGCGTCGCCAGCATCACCCCCACCTTGCCGATGATCTCCACCCGCTCCCGCTGCGCCGGCGTCATGGCCGCCCCGAAGGCCGCCTGCACGCCATAGTCGCCATAGCAGTCCGCATGGTCGAAGCTGGTGATGCCCAGGTCCAGCACCCGGTCGATCCAGTCCCGCAGGCCCTGCTCGTCCAGCCCCCAGGAGAACAGGCGCATGCAGCCGACGATGATGGGGGAGGGCATGGGGAATGCTCCTGTTGTGCGGGATGAGGCGGTTGGGTTTGGACAACGGGTCGGTCGGGCATGTGGCAGGTGTTGCCAGGGAACACGGACGACACGGACGCCGCTGCGCGGCAACACGGACAGGCACTGACGGGCTGTTTGCGCACTGCCTACGGCGTGCACGAATGAAAAGGATGGACACGAATGAACACGAATAAAGCGAAAGCTGCAACTCAGCAGCAACAGGCGCCGCAGGCAATCTTTACTATTTGCATTTTCTATTCGTGTTCATTCGTGTCTATTTGTGTCCATCCGTGTACGCCGTAGGCCTTCAACGGTCCGGAACAATCAGGACTATTGCGGCTCCGCCGCCCTGTCCGTGTCATCCGTGTTGCATGCACCAACGCCACCCCAAGCCCGACCGTCTCGTCCTTACCCCCCAGCAGGACCCCGCACGAACACCACCGTCGCCAGCGGCGGCACGGTGATCGCGGCGCTGAAGGGGCAGCCGTCCCAGGGCAGGTCCTCGGCGGTGATCCCCCCGCCGTTGCCCACGTTGCTGCCGCCATACACGGCACCGTCGGTGTTGATTGCCTCCCGCCAAGCCCCACCCTCCGGCAGACCGATGCGGTAGCCCTCGCGCACCACGGGGGTGAAGTTGCACACGGCCACGGCGACGCTGCCGGGCGTGGTGCCGTGGCGGCTGAAGACGAAGACGCTTTCTTCCGACGCGTTGCCCTTGATCCAGCGGAAGCCCTCCGCCTCGCAGTCCAGCTCATGCAGGGCGGGGGTGGCCTTGTACAGGGCGTTCAGGTCGCGCACCGCCGCCTGCACGCCCCGGTGCCAGGGGCCGCCCTGGGCCTCGTCCAGCAGGTGCCAGTCCAGGCTGGCGTCGAAGTTCCACTCCCGCCCCTGGGCGAACTCCCCGCCCATAAACAGCAGCTTCTTGCCGGGGTGGGCCCACATGAAGCCGAAATAGGCGCGCAGGTTCGCGAACTTCTGCCAGGTGTCGCCGGGCATGCGGGCCAGCAGGCTGCCCTTGCCATGCACCACCTCGTCATGGCTCAGCGGCAGGATGAAGTTCTCGCTGAAGGCATAGAGCAGCCCGAACGTCATCTCATGATGGTGCCAGCGGCGGTGGATGGGGTCCTGGCCCATGTACTTCAAGGTGTCGTGCATCCACCCCATGTTCCACTTGTAGCCGAACCCCAGGCCGCCGACATAGGCGGGGCGGGAGACGCCGGGCCAGGCCGTGCTCTCCTCCGCGATGGTCACCGCCCCGCCGCCCTGGCCCTCCTCGCTGCCATAGACCAGCTCGTTCATCCGGCGCAGGAAGTCGATGGCCTCCAGGTTCTCCCGCCCGCCGAAGCGGTTGGGCACCCATTCCCCGTCCTTGCGGCTGTAGTCCAGGTACAGCATGGAGGCGACGGCATCCACGCGCAGCCCGTCGATGTGGAAATGCTTCAGCCAGTACAGGGCGTTGCTGACCAGGAAGTTGCTGATTTCGTTCCGGCCGAAGTTGAAGATGGCCGTGTTCCAGTCGGGGTGGTAGCCCTGCCGCGGGTCGGCATGTTCGTACAGGTGCGTCCCGTCGAACTCGTACAGGCCGTGGGCGTCGTTGGGGAAGTGGCCGGGCACCCAGTCGATGATCAGGCCGATATCGGCCTGGTGGCAGGCATCCACGAAGGCCTGGAACTCCGCCGGCGTGCCGAACCGGGCCGTGGGCGCGTAGAGGCCCAGGGGCTGGTAGCCCCAGCTCCCGTCGAACGGGTGCTCATGGACCGGCAGCACCTCGATGTGGGTGAAGCCCATGTCGCGGGCATAGGGCACCAGGTCCGCCGCCAGCTCCCGCCAGGTCAGGAACCGGTTGCCCTCGCCCCGCTTCCACGATCCCAGATGCACCTCATAGATGCTGACCGGCGCGGTGCGGGCGTTGCGGGCGGCGCGCCTGGCCAGCCAGTCCTGGTCGCGCCAGTCATGCTTGTCCAGGCGGGCGACGACGCTGGCCGTCTTCGGGCGGTACTCCGCTGCGAAGGCATAGGGGTCGGCTTTCTGGGGCAGCAAATGGCCGTCGGGGCTGACGATCTCGTACTTGTAGGCATCCCCCTCCGCCAGGCCGGGGATGAAGATCTCCCAGATGCCGGCGCCCAGGCGGCAGCGCATGGGATGCACCCGCCCGTCCCAATTGTTGAAGGCGCCGACGACGGAGACGCGCCGCGCATTGGGCGCCCAGACGGCGAACCGCACGCCGGCCACGCCGTCCACAGTGTCCAGGTGGGCACCCATCCGCTCGAACGAGCGCCAGTGCCGCCCCTCCGCCAGCAGGTACTGGTCCAGTTCCCCCAGCACGGGCGGGAAGCGGTAGGGGTCCTCCGCCTCCCAGGCATGGGCGCCGCTACGCAGGCGGAGGCGGTAGCGCGGCGCGTCGCCTGAGTCGAAGACATGCTCGAAGAAGCCGGCCTCATGCCGCCGCCGCATCTCCCCCAGCACGGACCCGTCGGCCGCCAGCACCTCCGCCGACTCGGCGTCGGGGCGGAACACGCGCAGGGCCACGCGCCCGCCCTCACCCTCGTCCGCATGGGGGCCCAGCACGGCGAAGGGGTCGGCATGGGTGCCGGCGACGATGGCGGCGATGCTGTCCGTGTCCAGGGCCATGGGCTTCCTTCCGGGCTGGTTTCTTGTCGTCGGATGATGGTTCGGGTCGGCTCAGGCGCGGGAGCCCTGCAGCCGCCGCTCCCGGATCGGCCGCTTGGCACGGGCAAGGCTTTCACGCAGGTCCAGCCCCTTGCGCAGGGCGACGGAGACCTGCAGCACGTCCATCATGGCCAGGTGGGTCAGGCGCGACGTCATGGGGGTGTAGATGCTGGTATCCTCCGGCACGTCCACCATCAGGGCCACGCTCGCCCGCTCCGCCAGGGGCGAGCCGCCCGAGGTCAGGGCGATCACCTTGGCCCCGCCCTCCAGCGCCAGGTCCACGCTGCGCAGCAGTTCCCGGGTCCGGCCCGTGTGGCTGATGGCGATGGCGGCACCCTTCGGGCCCAGGATGGCGGCGGCCATGGCCTGGACATGGAAGTCCGTGTAGGCGATGCAGGGGATGCCCAAGCGGAAGAACTTGTTCTGGGCGTCCTGTGCCACCACGCCGGACGCGCCGAAGCCGTAGAACTCCAACCGCTCCGCGGCGGCCATGATCTCCACCGCCTCCCCCAGCGCGTCGGGGTTGATGTGGTTGCGCACCCGGGCCAGCGAGGCGATGGAGCGGTTCAGCACCTTGGCGGCGATGTCGGCCACCGGGTCATCCGGGCGCACATCCTCATGCACGAAGGGCGTGCCGGTGGCCAGGTCCTGGGCCAGGCGCAGCTTGAAGTCCTGGAAGCCCGCGCAGCCGATGGAGCGGCAGAAGCGCACGACGGTGGGCTGGCTGACGCCCGCCTCCTTCGCCACCTCCGACACGGAGGCGTTCACCATGGAGTGGGGCCGTTTCAGCACCACCTCGGCGATCTTCTGCTCGGATCGCCGCAACCCCGGCAGCATGCCCCGGATTCGGTCTAGCACGTCCTGTCACTCCCCTGGTGGGTCCTTCCGGTGGCGACAGTGTAATTTCCTGACACGCCAGGGACCCTTTCTTCTTTGGAATGGCTCTAGCGAGCTTCCGTTTATGTAAGGGAATTACACACTTATTGGATCGGTTTGGCAAGAAACCGGTTAAGCGGACCACCCGTCCGCGACCGACCCACGGGTTACGGTTCCCACAATATTCTCTAATAAGTAGTCAGCAAAGGGGGCGCAGCGCCTTGTTGCGCTGCAAAATAGGTACCTCCGCACCACGATTCCGGGCAAATGCGTTCACATGGCTTCGGAAAGGGCTTGCAAGCTGCCTGCGTCTGATTTGTAATGTTACTACAAGGCAAATAGGCGACGCCAGTCCCCAACCCCTGCTGAAACGGTCCGCGGCACGAAACCGACCGCCACACCTTCCAGCAAACCGGGCGGACAAGGGTCGCGTGTGACCAGGGGGGAAGTGCTTGTCTGGGAATGCGTCCTGGTGGTCCCGTACGGTCGGGGCCGGTAAGACCGCGCGCGCCATGCTGGTGGCGGCCACGGCCCTGCTGGCCTTGCCCCTCGCCGCGGAGGCCCAGCAGAAGCCGTCCCGCCCCTGGGCGGAGGACGTGCTGTACTTCGTCCTGATCGACCGCTTCGCCGACGGCAGCAACGCGAACAACATGGATGTCCAGCGGGACAATCCCGGCGGCTTCCATGGCGGCGACCTGGTGGGCCTGACCAGGAAGCTGGACGACCTGGCCGACCTGGGCATCACCGCCATCTGGATCAACCCCGTGGCGCTGAACATCAAGGGCGCCGTCGGTGCCGGCAGCTTCATGCATTACGGTCACCACGGCTATTGGGCCGACGACCTCTCGAAGATGGACCCCCGCTTCGGCACCGAGGCGGAGCTGAAGGCCTTCGTGGATGAGGCGCACAGGCGCGGCATCAAGGTGCTGCTGGACATCGTCTACAACCACGCCGGCTATGACAGCGCCTACACCAAGCGCCCGGATGCCCGCGACATCCTCCGCACGACAGACTGGGGCACCTGCAAGGAGGAGGGGGACGACATCACCATGTGCGTCGGCGGCCTGCCCGACTTCAAGACGGAGAAGCCCGAGGTCGCCAGGATGGTGGTGGAGAAACAGATCGCCCGCGCCAAGGCGGCGGGGATCGACGGCTACCGCCTGGACACGGTGAAGCACCTGACGCCGGAATTCTGGGCCTACCACCGTAAGACCATGCGGGAGAATTTCGGCAAGGACTTCTTCCTGCTGGGGGAGATCTTCGGCGCCGACTACCTGGTGGCCGACGCCTATTTCGAGCGCGACGACATGGACGCCGCGCTGGACTTCAGCTTCAAGGGGGAGACGCTGGGCTGGCTCCAGGGCAGGGGCCGCACCGCGGCCTACAGCCGCTTCCTGCAGAAGCGGCACAAGGTGCGGCCCGGCTACATCATGTCCCACTACCTCTCCAGCCATGACGTGCCTATGGCGCTGGGGGAGCTGGGCGGCGACGTGCAGAAGTTCCGGCTGGCCGCGGCGCTCCAGATGGCCAGCGTCGGCATGCCCCAGATCTATTACGGGGAGGAGGTGGCGCGGACCGGCAACGACTGGCCCAGCAACCGCACCGACATGCCCTGGGGCAAGGACGCCACCCTGCCGGGCAAGGGCGTGAAGCGGGACGATGGGTTGCGCGACTACTACAAGCGCCTGATCGCCGCCCGCCGCGCCAACCCCGCCTTCGCCCATGGCGACTATACGGAGCTGGCGAAGGACGGCGACCTGCTGGTGTTCCAGCGCGCCATGCCCGACAGCGGCAACGCGGTGTTGGTGGCGGTGAACCGGTCAGAGAAGCCCCAGTCGGCCACCGTGGCCCTGCCCGCGTCCTGGGCGGGCAAGACGGTGACGGACGCCCTCACCGGCAAGGCCCTGGGCAAGGCGGAGGCCAGCCTGGCCCTGACGGTGGACGGGCTGACGGCCCAGTACCTGGTGGCGAACTGACCCCGCACGCAGACCAAAAGGACTGGCGGACACGATGGCCCAGATCATCTTCGACAACATCGCCAAGCGCTTCGGCGACGTCTCCGTGATCGAGAACCTGAACCTGCACATCCGGGACCAGGAGTTCATGGTGTTCGTCGGCCCGTCGGGCTGCGGCAAGTCCACGGCCCTGCGCATGATCGCGGGGCTGGAGGACATCAGCGCCGGCAGCTTGAGCATCGGCGACCGGGTCGTGAACGACGTGCACCCGAAGGACCGGGACGTGGCCATGGTGTTCCAGAGCTACGCCCTCTACCCGCACATGAGCGTGCGGGAGAACATCGCCTTCGGCCTGAAGATCCGGAAACTGCCGACGGCGGAGATCGACGGTCTCGTCAGCAAAGCCGCCAGCATGCTCGGCCTGACCGAATACCTGGACCGCAAGCCTCGTGCCCTGTCCGGCGGCCAGCGGCAGCGCGTGGCCCTGGGCCGCGCCATCGTTCGCAACCCCAAGGTCTTCCTGTTCGACGAGCCCCTGTCCAACCTGGACGCGGAGCTGCGCGTCACCATGCGGGCGGAGATCAGCAAGCTGCAGCGCCGGCTGAAGATCACCACGGTCTACGTCACCCACGACCAGGTGGAGGCGATGACCATGGGCGACCGCATCGCCGTGCTGGCCCCGCTGAAGCGCCACCCCCAGGGCAACCTGATGCAGGTGGGCACCCCGCTGGAGCTGTATGACCGGCCGCAGAACCTGTTCGTGGCCCGCTTCATCGGCACGCCGTCCATGAACATCGCCACCATGCAGGTGGAGGGCGGGGGCACGCACCTTCGCTACCACGAGCTGGTCCTGCCGGTGCCCGACCGCTTCCGTGCCGCCGCCTCCGCCTATCAGGGCAAGGCCCTGGCCGTGGGCTTCCGGCCGGAGCATGTGGGCCACGCGGAGGAGCACCAGTGGGAGCGGACCGCCCCCATCGGCGGCCCGGTGGAGATCGTGGAGACGCTGGGCCACGAGGCCGTCATCCATTTCCGCCTGGGTGAGGAGATCCTGATCGGCAAGGTGCGCGGCCACGGCATGGCCCTGCCCCGGCCGGGGGAGGGTGTGGAGCTGGTGGTCAAGGCCGACGACCTGCACCTGTTCGACCCGCAGACGGAACAGCGCCTGCCCGAGGCCTGAGCGGCCAAGGCCGACGAGACGCGATTTTCAAGGACCGGTCGCGGCCACGCGACCCTCCGGGAGGAAGAAGAAGACCATGGACCTGTCACGCCGTTCCCTGATCCGCCTGTCCGGCGCCGCCCTGCTGGGCACCACCATGCTGGCCGCCGCCCCCGCCCCGGCCCTGGCGCAGGAAGCCGCGCTCACCATCTGGCACGCCTACCGCGGCCAGGAAAAGGCGGCCTTCGACAAGGCCATCGCCCTGTTCAACGAGCAGAACAAGGGCAAGGTGGCGGTGAAGGCGCTGGCCGTCCCCTATGACGCCTATGCCGACAAGATCTCCGCCGCCGTGCCCCGCGGCACCGGCCCCGACGCCTTCATCTTCGCCCAGGACCGGCTGGGCGGCTGGGTGGAGGCGGGCGGCATCGTGGAGCCCGTGGACTTCTTCGTCGAGGACAAGACCAAGGCCCGCTTCCTGCCCAACATGATGGACGCGATGACCTATCGCGGCTCCATCTACGGCCTGCCCTTCAACTACAAGTCCATCGCCCTGATCTACAACAAGGCGAAGGTGAAGGAGCCGCCGAAGACGACGAAGGAACTGCTGGCCTGGGCCAAGCAGAACACCAACGCCAGCACCGGCCAGTATGGCTGGGCCTACCCCTACAACGACTTCTACTATCACGCCGCGGTGATGAACGCCTTCGGCGGCGGCGTCTTCAAGGATGGCGGGGCGGCGGGCATCCCCACCCCCACGGTCAACGCGCCGCAGAACGTGAAGGCGGTGGAGACGGTCATGGGCTGGTTCAAGGACCAGAAGGTCCTGCCGGCGGAGCCGTCCTCGGCCCTGATCACCTCCCTGTTCAACGAGGGCAAGACGTCGGTCGTCTTCTCCGGCCCCTGGTTCCTGGGCGAGGTGGACAAGTCCATCGAGGTGGGCGTGGCCCCGCTGCCCACGGTGGATGAGGCGGGCGGCACGCCGATGAAGCCCTGGATGACCATCGAGGGGCTCTACGTCTCCGCCAAGTCCAAGAACAAGGAGGCCGCCTACGCCCTGGCCGACTTCCTGACCACCGACCCGGTGGCCAAGATCATGGCGGTGGAAGGCCGGCAGCAGCCCACCAACAAGGACGTTTACGCCGTGCCGGAGGTGGCCAACGACCCGATCCTGGCCGGCTTCCGCAAGCAGGCGGAGACGGCGGTGCCCATGCCGAACTACGCGGTCATGACCGCCATGTGGTCCCCCGTGACCACGGCCATGAACAAGATCGTCAAGGGTTCCGCCACCGTGCCGCAGGCCTTCGAGGAAGCCCAGAAGACGCTCAGCGCGGACATCGACGCGCTGCGCAAGGGCCGGTAAGGGAGTGCGACGCGCCATGACCCGGCGGCTCCCAGGCATCCCGGCCGGCCTCGGCCTGCTCGTCTCCCTCGCCCTGTTCCTGGCCCTGGGCCTCTGGTTCACGGGCTCGGCCGGGCAGCAGGTGCGCCAGCAGGCAGAGGTGCGCAAGGCCACGGTGGCGGCCATGAGCCTCGCCACCGTGGTGGGGACCCTGGAGGCCGCCGGGGCCACGCCGGAACAGGTGGGGGCCGCCATCGCCGAATGGCGCAAGGGCGACCCCGCCATCCGCAACGTCCGGCTGGTGCGCCAGTCCGGCGCCCAGCTTGTCTTCTCCGACGTGGAGGCGGACGCCAAGTTGGGCGCCGTGCCTCGCCGTCTGGCGCGGGAGGAAAAGCCCCTGTTCGACCTGGCGCAGCAGCTCCGCGCCAATGCCGACACCAACCGGGCCGAGAACGTCAAGCGCCTGAACGAGGTGGACATCGCCGCCCCGTCCCCGGAGGTGCTCCAGGTGACGGCGCCGGTCTTCATCGGCGACAGCTATTGGGGCATCGCCCAGGTCCAGCACCTGCGGCAGGCGGGGGCGGCCCCCTCTGCCCTGGGCCGCGGCCTGTTGCTGGCGGCCATCGCCCTGGGCCTGTTCGCCGCCCTGGCGCTGGCCTTCCGCCGCCAACTCACCCGCGCGCCGGACGAGCCGGCCGGGGAGGGGGTGGAGAGCCGGGCGGGCACCTGGGCCCTCTTCGTGGGCGCCCTGGTCCTGATGCTGGGCGCCAGCCACCTGTGGAGCCGCGGCGCCCTGGACGCCGTGGCCGTCAGCCAGAACGGCTTGTCGGCTTCCGTGGCCCAGTCCTACCAGGGCCTGCTGCAATCCGGGCAGGCGGCGGCCGCCGCCACCGGGGCCAGCCTGCCCGCCGACGCCACCTGGGACGTGGACCCGTACCGCCGCCCCCTGGGCCAGATCGCCCCCGACGGCAAGGTGGACGAGGTGGCCGTCACCGTGGCGGTGAACGACATGGTGGGCGGCCTGCAGACCCAGCTCTGGGTCACCGCCGGCCTCGCCGCCCTGCTGCTGGCCCTGTTCGCCCTGGGGGCCATGCGCCGCCTGTGGCGCACCCTGGTGGACCACCGGGAAGCCTATGGCTACGTGGCCCCGGCCATCGTCGGCATGCTGGTGCTGGTGTTCTTCCCCTTCACCTATGGCGTGGTGCTGGCCTTCACCGACCGCACCCTGTTCAACCAGTCGGTGCCCATCACCGAGCTGTGGGTGGGGCTGGACAACTTCGTCCGCATCCTGGGTGACGTGAACGTCCTGCGCTGGACCCCGGACGGCTGGTCCGTCAACTACGAGAGCTTCTACTGGACCCTGTTCATCACGGTCTGCTGGACGGTCAGCAACGTGGTGGTGGGCGTTACCATCGGCCTCGCCCTGGCGCTGGCGCTCAACACGGAAGGGCTACGGGGCCGCGCCATCTACCGGGTGCTGCTGATCCTGCCCTGGGCCATCCCGAACTACATCACGGCGCTGACCTGGAAAGGCATGTTCCACCAGCAGTTCGGCGTCATCAACCAGGCCATCGTCATGTTCGGGGGCGAGCCCATCGCCTGGTTCGACGACGTGTTCAGCAGCTTCATGACCGGCCTGATCACCAACGGCTGGCTGAGCTTCCCCTTCATGATGGTGGTCAGCCTCGGCGCGCTCCAGTCCATCCCGTCGGACATGTACGAGGCGGCGGAGCTGGACGGCGCCAGCAAGTGGCAGCAGTTCTGGCAGATCACCCTGCCGCTGCTGAAGCCCGCCCTGATCCCGGCCATCATCCTGTCGGTGGTTTGGACCTTCAACATGTTCAACGTGATCTACCTGGTCTCCCAGGGTGAGCCGGCGGGCGCCAACGAGATCCTGATCACCAAGGCCTACAAGATCGCCTTCGAGCGGTACCAGTACGCCTACGCCGCCGCCTATTCGTTCGTCATCTTCCTGATCCTGCTGGCCTATGGCGTGTTCCAGAACCGCGTCTCCAAGGCCACGGAACAGGTGCGCTAGGGGAGGGCCGGGGCATGAGCAGCATCGCCACGTCAGCGCCGGTCACCGGCAGCGCGTCGAAGTCCACGGGCAAGAAGGTGGGCGTCAGCCATGTCTGGCTGCACATCGGCCTGTTGTTCTTCACCTTCATCGCCTGCTACCCGATCCTGTGGGTGCTGGCCCTGGCCTTCTCCGGCCAGCAGAGCGTGCAGATCGCCACCCTGCCGGCGGAGGCGGGCTTCCTGGACCGGCTGCGGGCGGTCACGCCCTGGCCGCAGAGCTTCAGCCTGCAGAACTTCACGGACGTGCTGACGGAGCAGCCCTTCCTCCAGTGGCTGTTCAACAGCGCCGTGGTGGCGGGGCTGACCACCATCGTCGGCGTCTTCCTGGCCTGCACCGCGGCCTACGCCTTTTCCCGCTTCCGCTTCCCCGGGCGGCAGTCCGGCATGATGGCCTTCCTGGTCAGCCAGATGTTCCCCGGCACCCTGATGATGATCCCGCTCTACATCATCGTCGTCAGCTGGCTGGGCCTGGGGAACAGCTACTTCGGCTTGGTGCTGGTATACGCGGTGACGGCGATCCCCTTCTGCGTCTGGATGCTGAAGGGCTATTTCGACACCATCCCCATCGAGATCGAGGAGAGCGCCATCATGGACGGCGCTTCCCGCTCCACGATCTTCTTCCGCATCATCCTGCCGCTGGCCAAGCCGGCGGTGGCGGTGACGGCCCTGTTCAGCTTCATGACGGGCTGGAACGAGTTCATCCTGGCCTCGGTCTTCATGACGGAGGAGGCGCGCTACACCGCCCCGGTGGGCCTGCGCTTCTTCGTCGGCGGCTTCAGCGCCCAGTGGGGCTATTTCGCGGCCGGGTCGATCATCGTCTCGCTGCCGGTCGTGATCCTCTTCCTCTACCTCCAGAAGTACCTCGTCTCCGGCCTGACGGCAGGGGGCGTGAAGGGCTAGGGCGGCCCGGACCGGCGGGGCCGCCTGCGGGCGGCTGCCGCCACAACGACCCGAAACTCAGTCAACGAATCGATCCACCAGGGAAACGGACAATGAAAAAGCACGTGAAGCTGATCGCCGGCGTCCTCGGCGCCACCTTCCTGGCCACGGCGGCCCAGGCGGCGGGCGTGACCTTCAAGGACCCCACCGGTGACGACAACGGCCCGGGCACCTACACCTACCCGACCGACGCCGCCTACCTGAAGGGCGCCTTCGACCTGACCGAGCTGAAGGTGGAGCCGTCGGGCAGCGACCTGAACGTGGCCGTCACCGTGGCCGGCGCCCTGAACGACCCGTGGGGCATGGGCGGCGGCTTCGCCACGCAGATGGTGTTCGTGTTCATCAACACCGGCACCGGCAAGTACAAGGACGGCATCCCCGGCCTGAACGTCCAGCTGAACCCCGGCTGGGACAAGGTCGTCGTCCTGTCCCCGCAGAAGAAGGCCCGCGTTGAGGCCGAGGTCGGCAACAGCGCCGCCCCGATGAAGGCGGACATCCTGGTGCCGACCCGCACCAAGGGTTCCGGCAAGACCATCTCCGGCTCCGTGAAGGCGGCGGACGTGGGCTCCGGCGACCCGGCCACCTGGTCCTACCAGGTCGTGATGCAGTCCAACGAGGGCTTCCCGGCGAAGGGCGACCTGCTGATGCGCCGGGTCAACGAGTTCGAGGGCCAGCACCGCTTCGGCGGCGGCAATGACGGCATGTGCGACCCGCACGTCATGGACATCCTGGCCGGCAGCGGCAAGGGCGGTGCCGACGAGGTGCAGGCGCAGCAGACCGCCCTGAAGGCCTTCGAGTGCGGCCCGGAGGGCGAGGCCAAGAAGCTCGCCGTCCTGCCGATGGTGAAGCAGTAAGCCACCAGGAAGGGAACCGCCCGGGGGACGCAAGAATGCCCCCGGGCCCATAAGGAGAGTACGCAATGAAAAAAAGACTATTGAGCGGGGCCGCCCTCCTGGGCCTTGCCGCGGCGCTGCCCATGGGCGGGGCCGCGGCCCAGGACCTGGGCCAGGTGAAATGGTTCGGCACGGTCTACATCAAGTTTCTTGACGGCAACCGGCAGCTGAACGGCCTGACCAACAACGTCGAGACCATCCCGGGCGAGACCAACGGTGACCAGGGCCAGGGCATCGAGGCCGACCTGAACCTGCGGGCCCAGGTGTCCCGCCAGGTGGAGGTTGGCGTCCGCCTGCAAAGCCGGTTCAACCAGAACTACTGGGCGAACTTCGGCGGCTTCGGGTACGACCCCGACCCCGATGGCGGGGTGGGCGACGAGAACAACCCCCTGCGCAACCAGTACATCAAGCTGCGCGGCGCCTTCGTCCGGATCACCCCGGGCTATGAGTGGGTCGACAGCGTCCTGATCGGCAACAGCGACTTCGGCCTGTGGGACCCGCTGACCCTGGGCAAGTTCCGCTACATCGACCGCGACAACGCCGGCGGCGTCATCGCCCAGGGCACCGCGGCCGGCGGCAACCTGAAGTGGGACCTGGCGCGCCTGTCCCTGCCGAAGCTGTTCCTGGGCCCCGGGTTCAGCAACGACGACAGCAACCTGTTCGCCAACGACGCCGCCTGGATCAGCCAGGTGAAGTTCGCCGCCACGCCCACCCTGAACCTGGGCGCCATCGTCATGCACGTGGACGACCGCGAGCGTGACGCCGACGACGGCGATGTCCGCAACGGCCGCGGCACCATCTCGCGCTACAGCAACGAGGTGTACGCCCTCAAGGCCCAGTTCACGGGCATCCCGAACCTGGACGTGTCCGGCTCGGTCTACTACTCCGACTTCAACATCGCCGACGGCGCCTGCCCCGGTGAGGGCCTGAACGGTTCCTGCCGCTTCAGCCCGACCCTGCGGCGCGACGCCAACGACTGGGCCGCCTTCCTGAACTTCGAGGTGGGCGAGATCCTGCCGAACTTCACCCTGTCGGCCCAGGCCTTCCACATCGGCTCCGACTACCTGTCGGTCCTGGCCGCCCGCCGCGAGGCGGACGTGCTGCTGACCGAGGGCCGCGAGGGCACCTGGATGTGGGGCCGGCCGGACTACAACTTCGGCAACCCCAACAACAGCAACGCGCTGCTCGGCCTGGGCTACGGCGGCTGGAACGGCACCACCCAGCAGACCGTGTCGCTCATCACCGACAACGACAACACCGACTTCGACGAGCGCGCGGCGGAGACGGTTATCGGCTGGCAGGGCGTCACCGTCGTGCCGCGCTACACGGCCGGCGACCTGGAACTGCAGGGCGAGGTGTCGTACGTCACCTTCGACACCAACTGGCAGGCCTGCGGCGGCAACGACAAGGACGTGGACTGCGCAAAGTACCCGCGCCAGGAAGGCATCCATGCCTGGGGCCTGGGCGGCGACCACCGCTCGCCCTACGCGCCCTACCAGGACCGCGACCTGATCATCGCCGCCCTCAACGCCAACTACCTGGCGGACGTGGGCAATGGCCTGCAACTCGGCGCCCGCCTGAAATACATCCGTGACCAGGACAAGCGCGTGACCCGCGCCTCCAGCCTGTCGGATGCCTATGACGGCTACCCGGACAGCCAGGACTTCGGCGACGCCGCCATCAGCAACGCCGCGTGGCGGGCCCTCATCGCCGGCAACCCGGCGCTGGGCACGATCACCAACATCGGCGACGACAACCGCAAGGCCGACTACTGGACCGCGGGCGTCTCCGCCGGCTACCAGATCACGCCGGACTTCTTCGGCCGCGTGCTGTACGAGTACCAGTACGTGGACCTGGTGGACGGCGCGGTCAACGTGGCCCCGGTCGGCCTGGGCTTCGAGGCCAGCAACAGCTACGGCTTCGCGGAGTACCTGACCGGCGAGCACACCAAGAACAAGGTGGCGTTCCAGGGCTCGTACTTCCTGTCCGGCCTCGAGGTGGGCGCGGACATCCAGTACATCTGGGGCGAGTACAAGCCGAAGTTCAAGGCGCCCACCGGCCAGAGCCTGAACAGCTACCTGGCCCCGGGCGGCGGTGCCTACATCACCCCGCTGGGCAACATCTCCACCAACACGGTGGAGCTGGACCAGTACCGCCTGAAGGTCTTCACCAAGGTGCAGTTCTGATCCTTGGAGATCAGGGCGTTTCCCCGGGCACCGGGAACACGCCCCGACGGCGACTGCCGGCGCCCGCCCGTGCGGGCGTAATCCAAGCCGCGGATGCGGCGCCGGCGTCTGAGGAACGTGAGGCAGCCAGCCCCCTTTCCGGTCATCGGAAAGGGGGCTGGCGACCCGGGGGTGGCTTCGGCCATCCCCGGCCCTTTCTTTTGCCGTGCCCCGCGTTGGCGGAAGCGGTATCAGTCTGACCGAAAAGATTGCGTGAGGCCGGCCCGCCGCCGGCCTGGAGGATGGACCCCGTGCTTGCCCCCCGCCCCCGCACCGCCGCCCGGCGGATCGCCGCCCTCGTGGCCTCCGGCCTGCTCGCCACGGCCGTCGCGGCCCCCGCCCTGGCCCAGAAGTCGGTGACCCTGTTCACCCTGACCGACCCGCGGGGCGACGACAGCGGCGCCGGTTCCCTGGCCTATCCCCTGCGGCCCGACATGCAGCGGGGCGACCTGGACCTCCTATCGCTGAGCGCGGAGATGGCCAGCGGCGGCACCTGGTTCACCGCCACCTTCGCCCAGCCCATCCGCAACCCCGCCGACGCCGTCGGCACCACGGGGCCGGAGCCGCTGGACCGCCAGGCGCGGCTGGGCTTCTACACCTTCAACCTGGACCTCTACATCGACACCGACCGCAAGCCCGGTTCCGGCAACACCGCCGTGGTCCCGGGGCGCGGCGTGACCGTCGACCGGCGCGACGCCTGGGAAAAGGCCGTCATCCTGACCCCGCGGCCGGACATCGCCCGCATCGTGATGGTGAAGAACGCCCAGCGCATCCTGGAAGAACAGCGCCGCGCCCAGACCGGCGTGGTCACCGGCCAGGACCTGTCCACCATCGAGAAGACGGTGGAGAAGACGGTGGACCAGCGCTACTTCTTCCCCACCCAGGTCCAGGTCCGGAACCGGGAGATCCGGTTCTTCGTCCCCGACCAGTTCCTGGGCGGCAAGGCCAACCCGGCCTGGGCCTATACCGGCATCGTCACCGGCGCGGCGGTGGAACAGACGCAGAGCGCGCTGGACCTGCCCTTCAAGACCGACGCCTTCTCCGTCTTCATGCTGCCCGTGGTCCAGGGCCGCAGCGAGCTGGGCTTCGGCACCGGCGGCCGCAGCGACCCCAACCAGCCGCCCGTCGTGGACGTGCTGAACGGCGACGCCGCCCTGCAGAAGCGCATGCTGGAGGATTACGACGCCGTCTCCGGCCGGCTGGCCCGCCTGGTGGGCACGGTGCCCACGGGCCGCAACCAGTCCGCCTGGGAGCCCTGGCAGGGCGCCACCGCCGTGGCCGGTGCCGGTACCGCCGGCAGCGCGCCGCAGGCGCCCAAGGCCTTGGCCCTGTCGGAACGGGAAGCGGCGGCAGCCCTGTCCGGCACGCCCCTGCTGCCGGCGCCCGCCGCCGACCTCGCCGCCCCGGCCCCTGCCGCGCCCAGCGCCGTCCAGGGGCTGGTCTCCCCGCCGGGTGAGCGCAAGACCGTGGCCCAGCGCCTGCGCGAGCTGTCCGAGCTGCGCCAGCAGAACGTCATCACCGAGGAAGAATACCAGGACGCCCGCCGCCGCATCCTGTCGGGGGTTTGATTGTAGGTCGGATTATACCAAGCACATGAGTTCCTGACTCATGTGCTTGGAGGCCGGCGACTGCCGGCCCGCGGGCCCATGCCCGCGTGAGCCAAGCCGCCGGACGGCGGCGCCCGGCGCTTGAGGGGCCGTTGATCGGTCACGATCAACGGCGGCTGGCATTAGGCGCGCAGCGCCGTAATCCGACGGCCTGATGATTGCGGCGCGGCGGTCGGATTACGCGGGCCCATGCCCGCCAATCCGACCTACATGGTTACCGCCCCGACCCCGGCGTCACCGGCTTCACCGCCGCGCCGTCCTTGCCGCGCTGGCAGGGCCACTTCTCCGACAGGGCGTCATAGAAGACCTGGCCCACGGGCTGGACCTTCTTGGCCGGGTTCTTCTCGATGTGGCGGTACACCGCCTCGATCTGGGCGCCGGTCTGGATGTTCTGCGGCATGCAGATGCCCAGCAGCATGCTGGGGTTGGTGCGCTGGAACAGTTGCCACAGCACCTCCTCGTCGATCTTGGACTGCACGGTGACCAGGCCGGCGAAGGCCAGGGCGCCCACTTGGCTGCCCACCTGCATCCCGGCCACCAGCCCCTCCGTCTGGGCGATGCAGCTCCCGATCTCAGTGTCGCCGCCCTGGCCGCCGGACAGCACCTTCATGAACACGGCGCAGTTGTCGAACCAGGGCTGGGCCGTATCGGCGGCCTGGGCGCCGGGAACGAAGGACAGGGCGCCGAGCAGGGCGACGGCGGACAGGAACTTGCGCATGGGGGCTTCCGGGCGTGGCGGCCTCGGCAAGCGGGCCGCTCTGGTTGGATTGGGCCGCACTCTACGCGCACGCGCGCGACCTTGTCCAGGCGGGCAGGGTTGTCCAATGTAGTAAAATTACACAGCATCGTTTCCCCGGGAGATGAAAATGGGACGAGAACCGGCGGGGCGCTTGCGCAAGCCGGTAACTCTGCTACATTGGGCGGTGTCCTCCCCGACCCAAGCCGCCTTGCCCCCGCAACGGGGCCCGCGGCCCGGCGGGCCGGGCCAACAGCAGCGGGCAACCCCGCGACAAGCCACCCCGCACACGGAACAGGCGCCCCATGGCCGAGATATTGCCGGTCCCCCCCTTCGACTTCGTCGTGTTCGGCGGCACGGGCGACCTGTCCCTGCGCAAGCTGATGCCGGGCCTGTTCTACCGGGAGGCGGACCGCCAGATCATCGGCGACAGCCGGATCATCGCCGTCTCCCGCACCGACCAGACGGTGGGGCAGTTCCGCAACCAGGTGGCCGGCGCCCTTGACCGCTACGTCCCCGCCGCCGACCGCCACCCGGAGGTGGTGGAGCGTTTCCTGGCCCGGTTGCATTACGTGGCCCTGGACGCCACCCGCGGCGAGGGCTGGGGCGACCTGCGCGACGCCCTGGCCCCGGCAGAGGAAAAGGTGCGGGTCTTCTACCTCGCCACCTCCCCCAGCCTGTTCGGCGCCATCTGCCGCAACCTGAAGGACGCCGGCCTGGTCAGCGATACCTGCCGCGTCGTGCTGGAAAAGCCCCTGGGCCATGACCGCAAGTCCGCCCAGGCCATCAACGAGGAGGTGGGCGCCGTCTTCCCGGAGGAGCGCATCTTCCGCATCGACCACTATCTGGGCAAGGAGTCGGTGCAGAACCTGATGGTGCTGCGCTTCGGCAACGCCCTGTTCGAGCCGCTATGGGACAGCGGCTGGATCGACCATGTCCAGATCACCGTGGCGGAGAGCATCGGGGTCGAGGGCCGGGCCGAGTATTACGACAGGGCCGGCGCCCTGCGCGACATGGTGCAGAACCACTTCCTCCAGCTCCTCTGCCTCGTGGCCATGGAACCGCCGTCCTCCCTGTCGGAGGACACCATGCGCAATGAGAAGATCAAGGTGCTGCGCGCCCTGCGCCCCATCGGTGCCGCGGAGGTGAAGCAGAAGACCGTGCGCGGCCAGTACCGCCCCGGCGCCGTCGACGGCAAGCCGGTGCCAGGATACCTGGAGGAGCTGGGCGGCAGGAACCAGTCTAACACGGAGACGCTGGTCTCCATCAAGTGCGAGATCGACAATTGGCGCTGGGGCGGGGTGCCCTTCTACCTGCGCACGGGCAAGCGCATGCCCACCCGCTGCTCCGAGATCGTCATCCAGTTCAAGGCCATCCCCCACAACGTCTTCGGCAAGGGGGCGGGGGAACTGGCGGCCAACAAGCTGGTCATCCGCCTGCAGCCGGACGAGGGCGTGCGCCTGTCCATCATGACCAAGGTGCCGGGCCCCGGCGGCCTGCGCCTGCGCTCCGTGCCCCTGAACCTGTCTTACGCGGAGGCCTTCAAGGACCGCTACCCGGAGGCGTACGAGCGGCTGTTGATGGACGTGGTCCGCGGCAACCCCGCCCTGTTCATGCGCCGCGACGAGGTGGACGCCGCCTGGGCCTGGATCGACACCATCCAGGCCGCCTGGGTGGAGACCGACATGAAGCCGGAGCCCTACAGCGCGGGGAGCTGGGGACCCATCAGCTCCGCCCTGCTGCTGGCCCGCGACAACAGGAGCTGGCATGACGCCGAGTTCTGAGCCGGCCTTCCGCGAGCACCCGGACCGCGACAGCCTGGCCGCCGCCCTGGCCGACCACATCGCCGCCCTGGTACGGGCCGCGGTGGCGGCGCGGGGGATCTGCGCCCTGGTCCTGTCCGGCGGCACCACCCCGGTGGCCCTGTTCGCAAGGCTTGCGACCCTGCCGGGCCTGCCCTGGGACCGCACCGTGCTGACCCTGGCGGACGAGCGCTGGGTGGAGCCGGACGACCCCGCCAGCAATGAGGGGCTGGTCCGCCGCACCTTGGCCCCGGCCTTGGCGCAGGGGGCCCGGTTCGTCGGGCTGAAGAGCCGCGGCGCCGTCCCCGTCGACGGTCTGGCGGAGACGGAGCTGCGCCTCGCCAGCGTGCCGCGCCCCTTCGACCTGGTCCTGCTGGGCATGGGCGATGACGGCCACACCGCCAGCCTGTTCCCCGGCGGGGAGGGGCTGGCGGATGCCCTGGCCGGGCAGGGGCGGCTCGCCGCCTCCGTGGTGCCCGCCATCCCGGGGCCGCCCCGGGTCACCCTGACCCTGCCCGCCCTGCTCCAGGCGCGGGAGATCGCCCTGCTGATCACCGGCCCGTCCAAGCGCGCCGTCTACGACGCCGCCCTGCGCCCCGGCCCGGTGGAGGAATTCCCTGTCCGCGGCGTGCTGCACCAGGCGGCCGCCCCCGTCACCACCTGGTGGGCGCCGTAAGGCCCGCCCGCCTGTTTCCAGGAGGCTGAGATGCCCGTCCAGGATGCCATCCGCCGCGTCACCGACCGGATCACCGCCCGCAGCGCCGCCACCCGCGCCCAGTACCTGGAGCGCACGGCCGCGGCGCAGCGCAACGGCCCGCACCGGCAGGTGCTGGGCTGTGGCAACCTCGCCCACGGCTTCGCCGCCTGCCCCGCGTCCGACAAGGCGGCGCTGAAGGGGGCGGAGCAGGCGAACATCGCCATCGTCAGCGCCTACAACGACATGCTCTCGGCCCACCAGCCGCTGGAGCGCTTCCCCGCCATCATCAAGGAAGCCGCCCGCAAGGCCGGCGCCGTGGCCCAGTTCGCCGGCGGCGTGCCCGCCATGTGCGACGGCGTCACCCAGGGCCAGCCGGGGATGGAGCTGTCCCTGTTCAGCCGGGACGTGATCGCGCTCTCCACTGCTGTCGCCCTGTCCCACAACATGTTCGACTCGGCGCTTTACCTGGGCGTCTGCGACAAGATCGTGCCGGGCTTGCTGATCGGGGCGCTGAGCTTCGGCCACCTGCCGGCCATCTTCGTCCCCGGCGGCCCCATGCCGTCCGGCCTGCCCAACCCGGAGAAGGCCCGCATCCGCCAGCTCTACGCGGAGGGCAAGGTGGGCCGGGCGGAGCTGCTGGAGGCGGAGAGCCAGTCCTACCACGGCCCCGGCACCTGCACCTTCTACGGCACGGCCAACTCCAACCAGATGATGATGGAGATCATGGGCCTGCACCTGCCCGGCTCCAGCTTCATCAACCCCAACACCCCCCTGCGCGACGCCCTGACCGCGGCCGCCGCCGAGCGCGCCGCCCGCATCACCGCGCTGGGCGACGAGTACACCCCCATCGCGGAGGTGGTGGACGAGAAGGCCGTGGTGAATGCCATGGTCGGCCTGCTGGCCACCGGCGGCTCCACCAACCACACCATCCATCTGGTGGCCATGGCCGCCGCGGCGGGCGTGGTGGTCGATTGGCAGGACTTCAACGACCTGTCCCAGGCCGTTCCGCTGCTCTGCCGCGTCTATCCCAACGGCGTGGCGGACGTGAACCATTTCCACGCCGCCGGCGGCATGCAGTTCCTGATCGGGACCTTGCTGGACAACGGCCTGCTCCATGGCGACGTGAAGACCGTCGCCGGCCCCGGCGGGCTGGAGGCCTACCGCTCCGAAGCCTTCCTGGACGGGGAGGGCAGGGCCACTTGGCGTCCCGGGCCCACCGCCAGCGCCGACACGGCCGTCCTGCGCCCGGCGACGGAGCCGTTCGACAGCACCGGCGGCATCCGCCTGCTCACCGGCAACCTCGGCCGCGGCATCATCAAGGTCAGCGCCGTGAAGCCGCAGCACCGGATCGTGGAGGCCCCCGCCCGGGTGTTCGACGGGCAGGACGCCATGCTCGCCGCCTTCAAGGCGGGGGAGCTGAACCAGGACGTGGTGGTGGTCGTCCGCTGGCAGGGGCCGAAGTCCAACGGCATGCCCGAACTGCACAAGCTCACCCCCTCCCTGGGCGTGCTCCAGGACAAGGGCTTCAAGGTGGCCCTGGTCACCGACGGCCGCATGTCCGGCGCCTCCGGCAAGGTACCCGCCGCCATCCACGTCACCCCGGAATGCCTCGGCGGCGGCCCGCTGGCCCGGGTGCGCGACGGCGACATCATCCGCCTGGACGCGGAGGCCGGCACGCTGGAGGCCTTGGTGGACCCGGCCGCGTTCGCGGCGCGGGAGGTGGCCGTGCCCGACCTGACCCCCAACGGCTGGGGCATGGGCCGGGACCTGTTCGGCGCCTTCCGCGGCGTCGTCACCGGCGCCGAGCAGGGCGCCTCATCCTTCAGCTACGGGGCCTGACCTCATGGACACGATGATCGCCCCGCCCGCCGCCGGCATCGAGGCCATGCAGGCGGAGGTCGCCCGCCTCTGCACCCTCGCCCCCGTGATCCCCGTGATCGTGGTGGAGGACCTGTCCCAGGCCGTGCCCATGGCCCAGGCCCTGGTGGCCGGCGGCCTGCCGGTGCTGGAGGTGACGCTCCGCTCCGCCGTCGCCCTGGACGCCATCGCCCTGATGGCCAAGGTTCCCGGTGCCGTGGTCGGCGCCGGCACGGTGGTGCGGCCGGACCAGATCGCCGCCGTGCGCGCCGCCGGCGCCCGCTTCATGGTCAGCCCCGGCGCTTACCCGGAACTGGTGACCGCCGCCCTGGACAGCGGCATCCCCTTCCTGCCCGGGGCCGCGACGCCGTCGGAGATGATGGCCCTGCTGTCCCGTGGCATCCGCCACCAGAAACTGTTCCCCGCCACCGTCGTGGGCGGCCTGGACATGCTGAAGGCCCTGGCCAGCCCCCTCTCCGCCATCCGCTTCTGCCCCACCGGCGGCGTCACGGCTGAGACGGCGCCCACCTTCCTTTCCCTCCCCAATGTCCTCTGCGTCGGCGGCTCCTGGGTCACGCCCAAGCCCGCCATCCAGGCCGGCGACTGGGCCACCGTGGAACGCCTGGCCCGCGAGGCGGCGGCGCTGCGGAAATCCTCCGTGCAAGGCTCCTGATGTCACCCCGGGCTTGACCCGGGGTCCTCGGGGAAAGCGGACATGCCAATGGCGCGGCAGCGGGCCTCCTCGTGGGCGTCACTCGGGGGGCGGCGTCGCTTTTGAACGCAGAGGACGCGGATGGCCGCAGAGGACACAGAGAGGTCTGGACTTACTGGAACAGTGATGACGGTGATGGCCAGGGATGACAGTGATGGGGCGGGCTTGGGGTAAAGCCAGTCCCTAAATTGATGATTGGTTTTGTTGGCGCCTTCGGCGCCAGTAAAGAGTGAAATACGTCAGGCTCTACGGCAACGCGGCACTGAGCCCTCTGTGTCCTCTGCGGCCATCTGCGTCCTCTGCGTTCCCAAATCAACGCTGGTCACGGGTGCAGAGGGGTGCAGGTGGGGGTTACATCACTGTCATCCCTGGCCATCACCGTCATCACTGCTCCGGTAAAGTGTCCCTCGGCGCAGGGGGCCGGCGGGTGGGCTTCCGGTGATTGGCACGACGCGATCCCGAGGGCCCCGGGTCAAGCCCGGGGTGACATCCAGTGCCCTGCTTGCCTTCCTCTCAAGGTGCCTCGCACCCACAAACCCCCGTCCTGTGCCCCCTCGGCCACACCCCGTGCCATCTTCCCCGAGTCTCCCCAGAACAACCCCTTGCGTCCCACGGCGACCCGCCCTGGCCCCCATCCCTGTACCAATCCTGCCACAATCGTTCGGCACCCTTCCTGCCCAGCTCACCCGTTGCGGCTAACCTGATGGCCGTATCATACTTCCGCGTAGGCGCGGATCGGTGGTACCTCGGCCGTCGCGAAAGGCCGCGTTAACGAAGCGGGCGTAGGACTTTCCCTAAGGCGCAGGCCGGCGGGGAAGAAGGGGTTCAAGGGGCATGGCGCGGGCGCGGTGGATCCGAGGGATGGCCTGGGGCCTGACCCTGGCGATGGCCGGGGGCATCGGCGGTGCCGTCTGGTATGAGACCCGGACCTCCGTCTTGCAGGCCGAGGTGCTGGCCCGCTATGGCAAGGACCTGACCTTCAAGCTGGAACCCGGCCCCAACCCGGACGTGCGCTTCCCGCAGCAGGGCCCCTATGACCACCGGCTGGGCTACAGCCGCCTGCCCCAGTTCGTGGAGCGGTTGACCGCCGGCCCCTACAAGGTGGAGGCGCAGGCCCGCCCCAGCCCCGCCTTCCGCGACTATGTGGATTTCGGCGGCTTCGCGCCCTATCGGGAAAAGACCAGCGGCGGCTTGACCATCTATGACCGTAACCGGTCCGGCCTGTTCGACGCCCGCTTCCCCGCCCGCACCTACAGGGGTTTCCAGGACGTGCCGGCCATGGTGGCCGACACGCTTCTGTTCATCGAGAACCGGGAGCTGCTGGACCCCGCCCACCCCCACCGCAACCCGGCGGTGGAGTGGGACCGTTTCGCCCTGGCGGTCATCAACATCCCGCTGAAGATGATCGACCCGGACAACCCAAGGGCGGGCGGCTCCACCCTGGCGACCCAGATCGAGAAATACCGCCACAGCCCCGAGGGCCGCACCGGCAGCAGCGTGGAGAAGCTGCGTCAGATGATGTCCGCCTCCGTCCGCGCCTACCTGAACGGCCCGGACACCACGATGGTGCGCCACCAGATCGTGGTGGACTACCTGAACTCCACGCCCCTGTCGGCCCGCGCCGGCATCGGTGAGGTGAACGGGCTGGGCGACGGGCTCTGGGCCTGGTACGGCAGCGACTTCGCCACCGTGAACCGCATCCTCAAGACCGCCCCCCGGACGGAGGAGGAGCTGAAGGTCCAGGCCGTGGCCTACAAGCAGGTGCTCAGCCTGCTGCTTGCCCAAAGGCGGCCCAGCTACTACCTGGCCCAGGACCGCAACGCCCTGAACGAGTTGGCGAACAGCCACCTCCGCCTGCTGGAGGGTGCGGGCGTCATCAGCCCGGCCCTGGCCGACGCCGCCCGCTTCTTCCCCCTGCGCTTCCGCCCGGAGCCGCCGGACCTGCCCGAGCCCAGCTTCGTGGAGCAGAAGGCCACCAACGCCATCCGCAACCGACTGCTGGCCACCCTGGGCGTCTCCAGCCTGTATGAGCTGGACCGCTTCGACCTGACCGTGGACACCACCCTGGACCAGCCGAGCCAGGAACGGGTGACCGCCATGCTGAAGCGGCTGGCCGACCCGGCGCAGGCGAAGGAGCTGGGCCTAGTCGGCGATCGGCTGCTGAACGACGCCGATCCGTCCAAGGTGGTCTACAGCGTCACCCTGTATGAGCGCACGCCCACCGCCAACCTGGTGCGGGTGCAGGTGGACACCCTGGCCCAGCCGCTCGACCTGAACGAGGGCGCCAAGCTCGACCTGGGCTCCACCGCCAAGCTGCGCACCCTGGCCACCTACCTGGAGATCGTCGCCAAGCTGCACGACCGCCTGTCCGGCAAGGCGGAGCATGAGCTGTCGGCCGTCGCGGCCGACGCGCCGGACCGGCTGACCGAATGGGTTGCCCGCACCTTGTCCGCCCAGCCGCACCTGGACCGGGCGGCCATCCTGGACTTGGCCATGCAGCGGCAATACTCCGCCAGCCCGGCGGAGCGGTTCTTCACCGGCGGCGGCCTGCACAGCTTCGGCAATTTCGACGACAAGGACGACCACAAGGTCATGCCGGTGTGGGACGCCTTCCGGCATTCCACCAACCTGGTGTTCATCCGGCTGATGCGGGACATCGTCAACCACTACATCGCCGAGGGCCCGGCCCGGCGTGACGACGTGCTGGACGACCCCCGCCACCCCGCCCGCAAGACCTACCTGGCCCGCTTCGCCGACCAGGAAGGCACGGATTTCCTGAACCGCTTCTGGGCGGACTACCGGGACATGGACGGCGACAAGGCCCTGGACAAGCTGGGCTCCAAGATCCGCAAGACGCCGGACAAGCTCGCCACCGCCTTCCGCTCCGTCCGCCCTCAGGCGGGGGTGCGGGAGCTGTCGGCCTTCCTGGCCCGGCACCTGCCCGCCGGCGCGCCCACGCCGGGCCAGGTCCAGTCCCTCTATGACAAGTACGCCCCCGACGCCTGGTCCCTGAACGACCGGGGCTACATCGCCGGGGTGCACCCGCTGGAGCTGTGGCTGGTGGCCTATTTGCAGGACAGCCCCAAGCCCAAGCGCAAGGACATGCTGAAGGAAAGCTCCAGTAGTCGGCAGGAAAGCTACCAGTGGCTGTTCACCACCCGGCACAAGCGGGCGCAGGACAAGCGCATCGGCATCGTGCTGGAGGAGGAGGCGTTCCAGCGCCTGCACGCGGACTGGAAGCGGCTGGGCTACCCGTTCGAAAGCCTGATCGCCAGCTACGCCACCTCCATCGGCAGCTCCGCCGACCGGCCCGGCGCCCTGGCGGAGCTGATGGGCGTCATCGTCAATGACGGCGTGCGCCTGCCCACCGGCCGCATCAGCCGCCTGCACTTCGCCGAGGGCACGCCCTACGAGACTATCTTCAGCTTCGACGGGCAGGAGCGGGGCCAGCAGGTCATGGACCCGGATGTCGCCCGCACCCTGCGCCGCCACCTGATGGACATCGTGGAGAACGGCACCGCTCGCCGCGTCCGCGGTGCCTTCACCAACGCTGACGGCAGCGCCATCCCCGTGGGCGGCAAGACCGGCACCGGCGACCACCGGTTCGAACGCTACGGCCCCGGCGGCGTGGTGCTCGAAAGCCGCGTGGTCAACCGCACCGCCACCTTCGTCTTCTACATCGGCGACCGCTTCTTCGGCGTCATCACCGCCCACGTCCACGGGCAAGAGGCCGCCAAGTACCGCTTCACCTCGGCCCTGCCGTCCCAGATCCTGAAAATCCTCGCCCCGGCCCTCCAGCCCCTGATGACCAACGGCGTCCAGACGGCCGAACGGACGGAGGACCCCAAGCCCACGGCCGTGGTCCCGGTGGGGTATCCCGTGGCGCGGCCATAAGCCTGATGTTTTCGGCATTGCAGTGCACTGGATGTCACCCCGGGCTTGACCCGGGGCCCTCGGGATCGCGCCGTGCCAATCACCGAAAGCGCACCCGCCGGCCAATTGCACCCGGGTGAACTTACAAGAACAGTGATGACGGTGATGGCCAGGGATGACAGTGATGCATCCCCCACCTCCACCCCTCTGCGCCTGTGACCGGCGTTGATTTGGGAACGCAGAGGACGCAAATGGCCGCAGAGGACACAGAGGGGTCAGTGCCACGGCGCCCGTTGGGCCCGACGCTATTTCCCGTCACTGGCACCGCAGGCGCCAACAGGATCATTCTTTGATTGAGGCCCAACCTGTCCCCAAGCCCGCCCCATCACTGTCATCCCTGGCCATCACCGTCATCACTGTTCCAGTAAGTTCAATTCCTCTCTGTGTCCTCTACGGCCATCTGGGTCCTCCGCGTTCCAAAGCGACGCATCCATCGCACCAAAGCCAGTCGGGAGGCCCGCTGCCGCGCCACTGGTACGCCCGCTTTCCCGAGGAGCCCGGGTCAAGCCCGGGCTGACATCATTGCTTGGCCAGGGCCTCACACCCTCACCCCCTCGAACGCGGCCTTCAGTATCCCCGCACTCCGCGCCAGAGCCTTCTCCTCCTCCCCGGTCAGCGTTGGCTCCAGGGTCGCCACCACGCCGCTGCGGCCCACCAGCCGGGGCAGGGACAGGGCCACGTCCTTCACCCCCGCTACCTCGGGCGTGAGGATGGAGCAGGTGGCCAGGGCCTGTTCGTCGTCCTGCACCATCTGGGCCAAGCGGGCCAGGCCGGCGCCGATGCCGAACCAGGTGGCGCCCTTGCCCTTGATGATGGCGGCGGCGGCGTGGCGCACCTCATCGTCGATATGGGCCCTGTCGGCGTCGGTCAGGGGCTTGCCCAACTGCCGCCCGGCCTCCTCCACCGGCAGGCCGCCGGCCTTGGCGGTGGACCAGTGCAGCACCTCCGAATCACCATGTTCCCCCAGGACATGGGCGTGCACCGACTTGGGGCTGACGCAGAGGTGCCGGGCCAGCAGGGCGCGGAACCGGGCCGTGTCCAGGATGGTGCCGGACCCGATCACCCGGCAGGCGGGTACGCCGTGCTTGGCGGCGATGGCGGCGCTGACCTGGGTCATCACGTCCACCGGGTTGGTGGCCACCAGGAACACCGCGTCGGGGCTGGCGTCCAGCACCTGGGGGATGATCTCCCCGAAGATGGCGGCGTTGCGGGACAGCAGGTCCAGCCGGCTTTCCCCCGGCTTCTGGTTGGCCCCGGCGGACAGCACCACGATCCCGGCCCCGTCCAGCTCACCATACCCGCCCGACCGCACCCGCGCCGGATAGGCGAAGGGGGTGGCATGCAGGATGTCTCGCGCCTGGGCCTCCGCCAGCTCCGTGTTGCGGTCCACCAGCACCAGCTCGCTGCCCACGCCGCGCATCAGCATGGCATAGGCGGCGGTGCTGCCCACGGCTCCCGCCCCGACGATCCCGATCTTCATGGCATTCCTCCCGGTTCGACCTTCGGGAGATTAACCGTGCGGCGGGCGAAAGGGATTGCGCTGGGTCAATCCGGACCCATGCCGAGGGCGCATTGGACAAAATTCCTAAGAACTGTCATGCTCGACTGGTCTTGGACACAGTGAATCGTAGGTCGGATTAGGAGCCAGAGGCTCCGTAATCCGACAGCCGCCGGCGGAAGCCGTCGGAACACGCGGCCGCCCGCTTATGCGACCTATGGGTTCCCCTTAAGGTGACACGAACCCGACCCGGTCGCCTTTGTCTCCTTAAGCGGCGAACCTCAATGACTTCAATCCCATACAAGGTGACGCCGGTAACGTTAAGCGTCACCTCAAGGTCACCTTGGTCACCTTAAGGTCAACTTAGTCACCGGTCGCGAAGGCGTCCCGCCACTGCCTCAAGCCCGCCAGCACGCCGGCCGCGGGCAGGTGGGTGACCGTGTCGTGGTGCAGATCCTCGAAGCGGACCAGGTCCCCCTCCCGCACCACCTCATACACGTTGCCCACGGTGCGGAAATGCCGGCCCGGGTCGGCCAGGGCCTCTTCCAGTTCCGCCAACAGGCCGCTGTCGCCGTTCAGGTCCACCACCAGGAACATGGCCAGGTGGGACCAGTCCCCGTCCCCTTGCGCCCGCAAATGGCCTTCCTCGGTCCGGAACAGGCGCAGGGGAGGGGGGGTGGTCATGGGGTCCGCCTACCGGTCAGGGGGTCATGGGGTGGGAACGATCGGGAAGGCCGTGTTGATCCGGTCCTTGCCCTGTCCCAGCCAGGCGAACTGGATGGTGAAGGGCTGGCCCTTGCTGTCAAGGCAGTACTGGGCTCCTCCCGTCTTCGGCGCGGACGGTCCCTGCTGCCAACCATTCACCGGCTTGGAATTGGCGGCGGCGTACAGGGCCGACTCCGTGATCTGCGGGATGGTGCAGGCGTCGGGGTAGAAGCTCTTCCGGGCCAACTGCGCGCCGTTGCTGAAGGTCACCGGCCGGACCGTCAGGCCGTTGTAGGTCACGCTGGGCGCACCGACGGACTTCACGTCCGGGGATGTGGCCATGATCTGCATGGAATGGGCGCCGACGGGCTTTCCGCTCTTGTTGTACTCGCCGCAGAAGACATGGCGCAGGTTCAGGGATGGCTGGGTGGTGGACCAGCCGAACGACTTGTCCTTGCAGGACGGGGCCTCGGCCGACGCGGCGGTGGAAGCCACGATGAGCAGGGGCAGCAACAGCAGGGCGGCATGGCGCATGGGGAACCTCTCGGCAGGCGGCATAGCCGGGCGCGCGGATCGGGGTTGCAGGTGTCTGGTATATTACCACCGAAGGAGGGTTCTGTTGAGGGGGCAGCTTGCGACACTCCGCCCCTTGGGGCAGGAAGGGGATCGCCCCACATCCGGGGCCAGACCGCCTGTCGGACAGAATGCCCATGAACCGCGCCCGCCTGATCCGCATTCTCATCGCCAGCCTGCTCGGCCTCGCCCTCGCCGCCGTGGTGGCCTGGTGGACGGTGCAACAGGACCAGCGCCGCGGCGGCACCACCGCCGGCCTGTCAGTGCCCGCCGTCTCCATCGGCGGCCCGTTCAACCTGGTGGACCACACCGGCCGCCCCGTGACGAACGAGAGTTTCGCCGGCAAGTACCGGCTGGTCTTCTTCGGCTTCACCAACTGCCCCGACATCTGCCCGACGGAGTTGCAGGTGATGGGTGCCGCGTTGGGGGAACTGGGCGCCGACGCCGCCCGGGTCCAGCCCCTGTTCGTCACGGTGGACCCGGAACGGGACACGCCCCAGGCCCTGGCGGAGTATGTGGCCCTCTACCATCCCGGCATCCTGGGCCTGACCGGCTCCCCTTCCCAGGTGGACGCGGTGGTGAAGTCCTACCGCGCCCATTACGCCAAGGTGCAGCAGGGGGCCGGTGCCGGCGACTACACCATGGACCACAGCACCTACACCTACCTGATGGGCCCGCAGGGGGAGTTCCTGACCGTCTTCGCCCGCGGCACGCCCCCGGCCGAGATGGCCCAGGCCATCCGAACCCACATGAAGGGCTGACGCCATGTCCCGCCTGACCCTAGCCGCCGCCCTCGCCGCAGCCCTGCTCAGCCCCGCCGCCTGGGGTGCCGACGTGACGGCGACGGAGGCCTGGGCCCGCGCCACCACCAGCCAGGCCCGCAACGGCGGCGCCTTCCTGACCCTGTCCAACCCGGGCACCGCCCCCGACCGGCTGGTGGCCGCCGCGGCGCCCGACGTGGCGGAGAAGGTGGAGCTGCACACCCACCTGATGGAGGGCGGCGTCGCCCGCATGCGGCCCGTGGAAGGCGGGATCGAGGTGCCGGCCGGCGGGTCGGTGGTGCTGAAGCCGGGCGGCTACCACGTCATGCTCATGGGCCTGAAGCGCCCGCTGAAGCCGGGGGAAAGCTTCCCCCTGGCCCTGACGCTGGAGAAGGCCGGGACCCTGCCGGTCACCGTGCAGGTCTGGGCCCCGGGCCAGGAACCCGCCGCCCATGCCGGGCACAACCACGCCCACAAAGGTGGGCAGGGGGCCGGTACCACGGGGCGCTAGGCCTTGTTCTTTGGTCCTATCCGGCCACCCCACCCTGCGACGCAGTGCAGCATTGCCCGCGTGGCACGGCAGATTTCCAGCAATTTCAATGGTTTGGTGCTCAGGGGTACGGGCTTGACAGGGTGGGGTGCCGCCCGTATGGTGCCGCCGCTTTCGCGCGGTGGACAACTCCGGCGGACGGAGGGGCGTTGTGAGTGATGAGCGCCAACCCCCTTCCCTGGCGGAACTGGACGCCCGGCTGCGGGAAGCGAGGCGTGTCGCCGGTCTGGACCCGGTGGAGCCGTCGCCTTACGAGGCGATGGGCAACGGGTCCGGGGGCAGTGACATGGGCCTCGGCCTGCGGATCGGGGTCGAGCTGGTGGCCGGGGTCATCCTCGGGCTCCTCCTCGGGCTCGGGCTGGACAAGTGGCTGGGGATCGCCCCCTGGGGGTTGATCATCGGCGTCTTCGTCGGCGCGCTCGCAGGGTTCATGAACGTGTACCGGGTCGCCAACGGCCAGGGGTACGCGGCGGGTTTCAAGGCTTCCGGGGACGGCCCTCCCAAGGCTGGTCCCGGGGCGGAATGAACAAGGCGCCGGCCCGTCCCGGGCATGCGCGCCAACCGATCCCGGCCCAGCCGGGGCATGGGGAATGAGGGCGTCGTGGCTGATCCGTTGCACCAGTTCGAGATCCAGCGGTACATCCCCCTCCAGGTGGGCGATCTCGACCTGTCCTTCACCAACTCCGCCCTGTTCATGGTCCTCGCCGTGCTGCTCAGCGCCGGCCTGCTGATCATGGGAATGCGCGGCCGTGCCATGGTGCCGGGCCGCCTGCAGTCGATGGCGGAGATCCTCTACGAATTCGTCGCGGACATGGTGAGGGAGAATGCGGGCCCGCAGGCGCGCAGGTACTTCCCCTTCATCTTCTCGCTGTTCATCTTCATCCTGTTCGGCAACCTGCTGGGCCTGATCCCCACGGCCTTCACCTTCACCAGCCACATCATCGTGACCTTCGCGTTGGCGATGGTGGTGTTCGTGTTCGTGACCATCCTGGCCTTCGCCCGGCACGGCCTGCACTTCTTCCACTTCTTCCTTCCCGAGGGCACGCCCGGCTTCATCGCCCCGCTGATCATCCCGATTGAGGTGATCAGCTACTTCGTGCGGCCGATCAGCCTGTCCATCCGTCTGTTCGCCAACATGCTGGCGGGCCACACCATGCTGAAGGTGTTCGCCGGCTTCAGCGTGACCCTGGCGGGCCTGGGCGGCATCGGCTACGCCGCCGGCCTGATCCCGGTCGCCCTCAACGTGGCGCTGTTCGGGCTGGAGTTCCTGGTTGCCTGCATCCAGGCCTACGTCTTCGCGCTGCTCAGCTGCGTGTACCTCCGCGACGCGCTGGAACTGCACTGATCCGGCGCCGCTACCCCTTCACCTCAAGTCAACCCGACGCGCAAACCGTCAAAACCTAGAGGATCGTCAAAATGGAAGCTGAAGCCGCAAAGTTCATCGGCGCCGGCCTCGCCATGCTCGCCCTGCTGGGCGTCGGCATCGGCCTCGGCAACCTGTTCTCCGGCCTGTACCAGGCCGCGGCCCGGAACCCGGCCGCCATCCCGGCCTACCGCACCTTCATCTTCATCGGCTTCGCCCTGACCGAGGCCGCGGGCCTGTTCGCCCTCGTCATCGCCTTCCTGATCCTGTTCGGCTAAGGCCGGACGGTCCGGCCGCCGGCTCGCCGGCGGACGCGCTACAGCGCCGGGTTCGCCGCCGTCGCGACATCCTGCCCGACCGGGCAGGGCAAGCGACGGCGGTGTCTTATGGGCCTTCCCCCGGCGGGGCGGCCCTGGGCCAGCCGGTGCTGGCAAGGATCGGGCAGGGCCGGGCAACCGGCCGGCCCCCATCACGGATGGGTGCGTAGATGCGAGTGCAAAGCCTTTCGCGCTGGTGCGCCTGCCTTGCCGTCGCCGCGCTCGCGGCGGTCGCGCTGGCGGAGCCCGCCCTGGCCGAGGCCGCGGGCCAAGGGGCCGCCGGCCATGCCGCCGATGCGGCGGCCCACGGTGCCGACCATGGCTCCGGCGGCCTGCCACAGTTGAACCCTGCCAGCTACGCCTCCCAGGTGTTCTGGCTGGCGATCACCTTCGGCCTCCTGTTCTGGCTGATGTCCAAGGTGGCGCTGCCCCGCGTCGCCGAGGTGCTGGAAGCCCGGCAGGAAAAGATCACCAACGACCTGGAGAAGGCCACGGCCCTGAAGACCGAGGCCGAGGGCGTGATGCAGGCCTATGACAAGGCCCTGGCCGACGCCCGCGCCAGCGCGCAGAAGCTGATGGCCGAGACCGTTTCCGCGACGGATGCCGAGACGGCCCGCCGCAACGCGGAACTGGGCGCCGACCTGGCGCAGCGCACCCGCGCCGCGGAGGAACGCATCCTGGCGGCCAAGCAGACGGCCCTGGACAATGTCCGCGGCGTCGCCGCCGAGGCCGCCCAGGCCGCGGTGGAGCGCCTGGTGGGCGTCGCCCCCAGCGCCGATGATGCCGGTGCCGCCGTTGACAGCGTGATGCGGGGGGCTGCCTGATGATCGAGAACCCGTATTTCTGGGTTGCCCTGGCGTTCCTGATCTTCGTCGGGATCGTCATCAAGATGGCGGGCAAGAGCATCGTCGGGGGCCTGGACGCCCGTGCCGAGCGCATCCGCAACGAGCTGGAGCAGGCGCAGAAGCTGCGTGAGGACGCCCAGGCGGCCCTCGCCCAGATCCAGCGCAAGCAGCGCGACGCCCTGAAGGAGGCGGAGGCCATCATCGCTTCCGCCCGTGAGGAGGCCGACCGCCTGCGTCGCCAGGCCGCCACCGACCTGGACTCGTCCCTGCGGCGCCGCGAGGCCCAGGCCTTGGACAAGATCGCCCAGGCCGAGGCGCAGGCCCTGCAGCAGGTCCGGGACATGGCGGTGGACATCGCCGTGGCCGCCACGGAAAAGCTGCTGGTCCAGAACCTGGACCAGGCCCGCAACGACGTGCTGGTCAACCAGGCCATCGCCGAGCTGCCGGCCAAGCTGCACTGACCCCGGTCACCGCAGCCGAAGCTACCAAGGGCGCCGGAAACGGCGCCCTTTTGCTTTTCCGGCTCAACCCCACAGCGCGCATGGATTTATGCGTTCAAAAGGGGTAGTCGCCGGCTATGATCCCCTGGTCGAAGACGCGACCCCGCGGGGGTGGGGCGCCATGGACGGGGGAACCATGCGTATCGTCACGGCCATCCTGGCCCTGTTCACTTTGCTTGCCGGCCCGGCATCGGCCCAGGTGCCCGATGGCTCCGCCAAGCAGCTGTCCGACTTCAACTGGCAGACGGAGCCCAAGGCCTACAAGGTCGGCTCCATTGCCGCCAGCATGACCACAGAAGCCGATGAGGCCATCGTGACCGGCACCGAGGCCGGCGCGGTCATGTCCTTCCTCCAGGGCATCAAGGGCTACGACGATGTCGAGGGGCTGGTCGTCAAGACCGAGGGCCCATTGGCCAACAGCTTCGTGGTGATCAGCCACGATCCCATCGGCTACGTGAAGGACGATGACTGGAGCACCACTGACGCCAATTCCCTGCTGGACTCCTTCATTGAGGGCACGGAAGAGGGCAATAAGGCCCGCGCCAAGGCCGGCGTGCCGCTGTTGAAAGTCGCGGGGTGGGCTGAGCCACCGCACTATGACAAGGTCAACAACACGCTCTGGTGGGCGATTCGGGTCGAGAGCACCGATGGGCAGTCCATCAATGCCACTGCCCTGAAGCTGTCCCGAAACGGCTATTCCCGCCTGATCTGGGTAGGCGATCCCGCGCAGTTCACCAACGCGGCCGACACCATGCGCCCGACCCTGGACCGCTACCGTTTCGACCCGGGCCACCAGTATGGCGACTTCTCCGCGGGGGACGTGGTGGCTGGCGTGGGCCTCGCCGGCCTCGCGGTGGGAATCCTGAAGGGCAAGGCCGGCTTCAAGGTTGCCACTGGCATCCTGGCCCTGGCCCTGCCTTTCCTGAAGAAGTTCGGGGTGTTCCTGGTCATCCCGCTGCTGGCCGGTTTCCGCTGGCTACGCCAGCGCCTTGGCAAGGGCGGCAGCCCCGGCGTGTGAGTGCGCGGCGCTCAGCGCGACGGCGTCTGGGACAGGTCCTTGGGCCCTTCCTTCGGCCTGTCCTCCTTCAGCGTCTCGTTGCCGATTTCCGGGTCCTTGTACTCCGGCAGGGCTACGAACTGGTCCGTGGTGTGGGGGATGCGCAGGACGGTGCGGTCCTCCTGCAACTGCACCTCCTCCCACGGCACGGCCGAGGCCTTTGCCAGGGGTCCGGCCGGGCCGTCGCCGGCCACGACGATGGCGGCCCGCCGAGCCTGCAGGTCGAACAGTACGTCGGTGACGCGGCCGGCGAGGCGGCCGTCGCTGGTTTCCACCGAACGGCCCAGCAGCGACTCGGCACTGGAAAGGCCACCTTCCAGGGCCGCGTTGCCGGCCCCCATCTTCAGGTTCGGCTCCGCCCAGGCCGGGGCGGCGAGCAGGACGGGGAGGAGCAGGGACAAGGCGCGACGCATGGGTGGACCTTCCGACTGGGGGCGCTCCCCCAACCGGCCGCCAAGCCCGCCGTTCCCTCAGGCCGGGCGCCGCACCTGCGCCGCCAACCCCAGAAAGGCGGGGTAGGGGTGCGTGACAACATAGGTGGGGATGGGGCCCAGGAAGTCCCGCATCCGCCCCTTCTCCACGAAGCGCTTGCGGAAGCGGCTGTGGGTGAAGGCGGTCAGGAAGCGGGGGATGATACCCCCGGCGATGAACACCCCGCCCCGCGCACCGATGGACAGGGCCAGGTTGCCCGCCACGGTGCCCAGCATGGCGCAGAACATCTCCAGCGCCTCCACGCACACCGGGTCGCGCCTGGCCAGGGCTCGGTCGGAGATCTCCGCCGCGGTCAGCTTCTCCGGCTCCAGCCCGTCCAGGTAGGCCAGGGTGTCGTACAGGTTCACCAGCCCTGGGCCGCAGACCAGCCGCTCCGCCGAGACATGCTCATAGGTCTTGCGCAGCTGCGCCAGCACGGCGCTTTCCCGGTCGGTGATGGGGGCCATGGTCACGTGGCCACCCTCCGTCGCCAGCGCTGTCCAGCCCCCCGGGCCGGGGATCAGGGCAGACACGCCCAGGCCGCTGCCGGGGCCCAGCACGCCCACCGGGTAGCCCGCCACGGGCTCCCCGTCGCCCACCTGCACCTTGTCGGCGGCACCCAACTCGGGGATGCCCAGGGCGACCGCGGTGAAGTCGTTGATCACATCCAGCCGATCCAGCCCCAGCGCGTCGCGCACGTCGCGGATGGAGAATTCCCAGGGCAGGTTGGTCATGCGGATGCGGTCGCCGGTCACCGGCCCCGCCAAGGCGAAGGCGGCGTTCAGGGGGCGCACGCCTTGCCCGGCCAGATAGGCCCTCGCCGCCTCCGTCAGGGTGGGATAGTCGGCGCAGCGTAGCACCCGCTCCGAATGGGCGGGCCCCTCGGCCCCCACCAGGGCGAAGCGGGCGTTGGTGCCGCCGATGTCGGCGATCAGGCTGTCCGCGGCAGTCATGCCGTGCCCCCGACCTGGGACAGGGTGTCCACATACGTCTCCCGCCAATGGGTGATGTCGTTCTCGCGCAACACCTTCATCATCGCCTCGTAGCGCTCGCGCCGCTCCTGCAGGGGCATGGTCAGGCCGCGCTGCATGTTCTCCGCCACGGCCCGCACGTCATAGGGATTGACCACCAGCGCGGCGTCAAGCTCCTTCGCGGCCCCGGCGAAGCGGGACAGCACCAGCACCCCCGGATCTTCCGGGTCCTGGCAGGCCACGTACTCCTTCGCCACCAGGTTCATGCCGTCGCGCAGGGGCGTGACCAGCCCGATGCGGGCATGGCGATAGAACCCGGCCAGGGCCTTGCGGCTGAAGCTCTTGTTCAGGTAGCGGATGGGCACCCAGTCGAACTCGGCGAACTGGCCGTTGATATGGCCGGCCAGGGCTTCCAGCTCCCGCCGGATCGCCTGGTACTCGGCCACGTCCGTGCGGGACGGGGGCGCCACCTGCATGAAGCTGACCTGCCCCTGGTTGGCGGGATAGGCGTCCAGCAGCGCCTGGAACGACTCGAACCGCTGCGGCAGGCCCTTGGAATAGTCCAGCCGGTCCACGCCGATGATCAGCGCCCGGCCCACCAGGCTCTCCTTCAGCCGCCGCATCTGCACCGTGTCGGCCGCCTGCGTGGCGATGCCTGCCAGCACGTCCGTGTCGATGCTGATGGGGAAGGCGCGAGCCACCATGGTCCGGCCAAAGGCGCGGATGCGGCAGCCCTGCCCGGGGCCAAGGTCCTCCACCTCGCCTTGCGCCTCGAACCGGATGTAGTTGGCGAAGCTCAACAGGTCGCTGCCGGTCTGGAACCCGACCAGATCATAGGCGCACAGGGCCCGCACCAGCGCCTCATGGGCCGGCAAGGCCACCAGGATTTCCGCCGCGGGCCAGGGGGTATGCAGGAAAAAGCCCATGCGCTGCCCCAACCCCATGCTGCGGAGCTGCTCGGCGAAGGGGATCAGGTGGTAGTCATGCACCCAGACGATGTCGTCCGGTTGCAGCAGGGGTGCCAAGCGGCTGGCGAACAGGCTGTTGACCCGCTGGTAGCCCGAATAGGTCCGGCCACTGAACTGTGCCAGGTCCAGCCGGTAATGGAACAGGGGCCAGAGGGTGGAGTTGGCGTAGCCGTTGTAATATTCCTCCAGGTCCCGCTGGGTCAGGCCCAGCGTGGCGAAGGTGATCCGGCCGGATTGGGCCAGCGACGGCGCATCCGGCGGTGTGTCCACCGTCTGGCCGCTCCAGCCGAACCAGATGCCCCCTCGGCGCTTCAGCGCCTCCTGGATTGCCACGGCAAGGCCGCCGGCCTGGGTCTTGCCCTCCTCGACGGGGGCGACGCGGTTCGAAACGGCGACGAGTCGGCTCACGGCTTCAATCCCTGGTATCCGGGCACATACCAGGGGTAACGGCAGGGAAGCGGCCGGGTTGCACCCCGGAAGTTCCCTGATTTTGCTGCGACGCAACATCGCGGGGAGCGGCGACTACCGCCAAGTCCCTGGAGAAACAAGGTTTATGCGCGCATGCCGGTCCCGCGATTTTGCACTTGCACAACGCCGGGCGGGCGAGCATATTTTGCAGTGCGACACGGGCGCTACGGCGCTCCTCTGTCGTAACGCACTTCTTGGGCGTTTCCTCCCTAAACTCAGGCCGTCCCTCACGGGGCGGCCTTTTTCTTTGCCCGCGTCCAGCGTGCCTACCGGTGCATGCGTGGCGGCGTCAAGGAAGGGCCTTGACCATCAGCAGCAGGTCCAGTTCCTGGCCGAACTTCACCCCGATCCCCGGCAGCACGCCGGCCTCGGCGAAGCCCAACGAGCGGTGCAGCCGCACCGACCCCTCGTTCCGCCGGTCGCCGATCACGGCAACGACCTTGCGGAAGCCCAAGGTCCGGCAGCGCCCCAACAAATCCTGCATCAGCAGGCGCCCCACCCCGCGGCCTTGCGCGCCGTCGGCCACATAGACCGAGTTCTCGATGGTGAAGCGGTAGGCCGGGCGGGTGCGGAACGGGCTGGCATAGGCATAGCCCAGCACCCGTGTCCCCTCCGTCGCCACCAGCCAGGGCAGGCCCTTGGCCTGGACATCGGCCATACGGCGGGCCATCTCCGCCGCGTCGGGCGGCTCCTCCTCATAGCTGGCCGTGCCGTGCAGCACCGCGGGGGCATAGATGGCGGCGATGGCGGGGGCATCGGCGGACGTCGCCTCCCGCACGGAAAGGGGTGGTGTGCCGTGCATCGCTCCCTCAGCGCTTGGGCTTCAACCGGTGCCCCGGCAGCGCCCCCAGGGCGCCCACCACCAGCTCCATGTGCCGGGCCAGGACGGGCAAATAGGGCCGGCGCTCCAGGGTGACCTCATCCATGTACAGGCTGCGGTTCAGCTCCACCTGCAAGGCGTGGACCCCTTCCGACGGGCGGCCATAATGTCGCGTCGTGTGGCCGCCTGCATAGGGCGCGTTCCGGCTGACCGTGTAGCCCAGGGACTGGAGCGTCGCCTCCGCCGCCGCCACGATGGGGCTGGCGCAGGCGGTGCCGTAGCAGTCGCCCAGCACGATGTCGGTGGTGCCGGTCTCCGCCGCCTCGGGCGGCAGGCCGATGCTGGGCATGGAATGGCAGTCCACCAGGATGCAATAGCCGAACCGGGCCACCGTGGCGTCCACCAGCCGGCGCAGGGCGGCATGGTAGGGGTAGTAGCAGGTCTCCACCCGCTCGATCACCTCGGCGAAGCGGAGCTTGCGGCGATAGATCTCCTCCCCGCTGGCCACGACGCGGGCGATGGTACCCAGCCCGGCCGCCACGCGGGGGCTGCGGGTATTGGCATAGCCGGGGAGGGGGCCCTCCACCATGGCGGGGTCCAGCTCGAACGGTTCCCGGTTCGGGTCCAGGAAGGCCCGGGGGAACAGGGCGGCCAGCAAGGGCGCCCCCAAGGCCGCGGCGGGCGCGAAAATCTCATCCACATAACAGTCCTCGGACCGGCGCAGGGCCTTGGCGTCCAGGCGCGAGGCGGCGAGGAACGCGTCCGGGTAGGCCGACCCGCTGTGCGGCGACGCCAGCACCACGGGCAGCGTCTGGGGCGCCGGCGCCAGGATGCGGTAGACGTCGCCGATCACGGGGCTTTCTGTGGCACGGGGATGGTCCATCCATGATGATGTAGCTGAAACAGAGGGGGCCTTCCACCTGCCGCCGGGGGCGTCCTCGAAAATTCCGCCATGGAGATGCAAGCAGGGGGTTGCCAAGCCCGCCACACGGTGATACACCCCCGCTCCGCCGCCGGGGCCCGCACCCGGCCGGTTTAAGGCGAAGCCGGGCAGCCGCCCGATGGATGCCAAGGATGGGCGCGTAGCTCAGCGGGAGAGCACTACGTTGACATCGTAGGGGTCACAGGTTCAATCCCTGTCGCGCCCACCATCCTTCCCCAAGTAACATAAAGCAGTCAGCAGGTATCGGCTCCTACCCGGTCACCGGTCGGGACGGACCAGCCGCTGGTTTGCAGCATTCGGGCGTCCGCAGGCTTGGCTGGACCGGGCAGCCGTGCGGGCGAGTACGGGACAACAAGGTGCCAACGACCCACCCCCGGCGCGCGCACGGGCGCGGGGGACCTTCCCCCGCGCGGTGTCGCTACCCCCTGTGGGCCCGGCGCTCCCATGGCAGGGGCCAAGCCGGCCCCCGCCACCGCGTGTGGTCGCTCAGGATGCGGGCGGCGCGATCCCGACCCTGCGGGTGCCCGTGGCACCGCCGGCCGCGGCGGCCGCGGCACCCAGCGCCAGGGCGACGAAGCCCCAAATCGCGGCGGAGCTTGCGGCATTGGCGGCGGTCTCGGCCGTCTGGCGGGCCTGCGTTTCCGCCTGTTGCAGGGCTTGGTCCACCTGGGCCCGGATCTGCTCCGCCGGGACGCCGGCGGTGCGGGCCAGGATGTCCGTGGCCTGCTGGCGGGCCTGGGCCGCCTGCTCGCCGCCGCGCAGGAACTGCGGGGCGATGCCGGCGAGTTCCCGCCTCGCCTGGGCCACTTGGTCCGGTGTGGCGTTGGGCGCTATCTGGGCCACCAGGCGGTCCGCCTGCTGGGCGACCTGGCCGCCGGTGATGCCGCTGCCCTCGGCGGCCTGCTGGGCGGCGCCGGTGGCACCCCGGACGCCACCGGCCAGCGTGCTGAACGCCCCGCCGACAAGGCCGCCGATGGCCGAGGTCAGCAGGTAGAAGGTCAGCAGCAGCAGGAATGCCCAGGTCACCAGCCCGTGCAGGATGCCGTCCCCCCGCTGGAAGACGCCTGCCAGCCGCGCGGCCGCGTAGCCGCCCACGAACATGGCTGCCAGCATGCTCAGCACCCACCAGATGGCCGCGCCGATGCCCAGGGAGCTGGCGGCGGGCGAGCCGCCGACCTGGGCCGGGTCCACGGTGGTCAGTCCGATGCCGATCCCCAGCAGGCTCAGCAGCAGGTTCAGGGCGAGGCCCAGCACCACGCCCCCGAACACGGCCCCCCAGGAGATGCGGCGGGCGGCGGGGACGACCTCCACAGCGGTCCCGCCGGTGGCATTTGCCGCCGTCGCCGTCGTTCCATAGGTGTTGACCCGGTCCATGGTCGTTCCCCCTTGTTGCCGCCGCACGTCGCGGTAGTCGCGGGGTCAACCACCGGCAAGGTCGAACGTCGCGCCGGCCCCGGGGCCCTGCGGGACAGCCCACCGCCCCGACGCGCAGGCGCGGGGGCCGCCCGTTCGGGACATTTCCATGCCGGAAGAGTGGGGCAGGCCGCCCGGCCGGGGTGCTACGGTGGGAAAGCCCCATTCCGGGGCGGGGGAATGGCGTCATGGACGGAATCCGCATCATGGTCGTCGATCCCTGCCGGCTTTTCCGGGCCGGCCTCTGCCGCCTCCTGGCGCTAGATTTCAGGATCGTGGCGGAGGCGTCGGACATCACCGCTGCGTTGCGGCTGCTGGACCCGGGCGCGGGAGCCGTCGGCCTGGTGCTGCTGGGGGCGGCGGCCGACGCGATGCCGGGGGAGGTGCTCGCGGCGCGGGCGGCCCTGCCTGGGGCGCGGGTGCTCCACCTTTCCGACAGCCCCACGGCCCAGGTCCTTGCCGCGCTGTTCTCCGCGGGCGGCGACGGCTGCTTGGGAAAGAACGTCCCCCTGGCCGCCCTGGCGCAGTCCATGCGCGTGGTGGCGCTGGGCGGGAAGGTCTTCCCGCCGGAGGCACCGGGGCTGGTGGGCCGGGGCCCGCCGGCAGCCGGCGCGCCGCCCGCTGGGCTGTCAGCCCGTGAGGCGGAGGTGGCGGGCATGCTGCCTGGGGGCGCCTGCAACAAGGCCATCGGCAAGGCGATGGGCATCACCGAGGCCACGGTGAAGGTGCACCTCAAGACCGTGATGCGGAAGATCAACGTGGCCAACCGCACCCAGGCGGCCATCTGGGCCCTGGCGAACGGCCTGGGGCCGGCCCTCGGCCCGCCGGTGCCGAGGGTGGCCGGCGGGGTCCGGCCCTGAGGGTTCCGGCCCGCGGCCCTGCCCCTGGAACAATGGGCGGGACGCCCCATATGGTTCCCATCGCCCGCCCGGTCCTGGCCGCGGGCGACTGAGGGAGATGCCGCGCCCCCGCCCGACACTGGACGGAGCGCGGCCTTGCCACTTTCCCCTGTCCTCCTGCCAGCCCCACGTCACAGCTGGGGTCGCCCGGCGAGAGGACCTTGAATGTCCATGGGACAATTGTCAGCGCCATCTTCCCCGCCGGCCCCGACGGTTGCGGGCGCGGCGCCCGCGGCGGTGCCGCTGACG
>MOEB01000160.1 GCA_001939945.1 Aerophototrophica crusticola
GCCGCGGCCACCTGCTGCCGCGCTTCCCGCAACGCCTGCCGACGGGCTTCCCTGGCCTGCCCGTCCTCCGACATGGCGCGCCGCACCTCACGCCGGATCTCGTCGGGGACGGTGGCGAACAGCCGGTCCAACGAGGGATTGCCACCACGCCCGCCGCGGCCGGACAGGTGGTGTCCAAGCATAAGCCCAGCCACGAGCAGGTTCAGGGAAACCGAGATGACGAGGGCGATCGTCAGGAAGAGGGTGGATCGCCTCATTGGAACTGCTCCAGGTCGGAAGAGGTATCGTAATAGACAAGGGTGTCGCCGGACGCGGTGTCGGCTGACTGGCTGCCCGTGAGGTCGGGCACGCTGACCAGTTGGGCATAGCCCAGCACGAACCCCACCAGGGCGGCGGAACAGGCGGCGGCCATGCCCCCGGCGAAGGGTCGCCAGGCATGGCCGAGCAGGCCTTGGAGCCGTGCCCCCAGGCCCGGTGCCGCGACACGCGGGTGGGCCAGCGGGATGGACAGCACGGCCTGGCGCAGGGCGGGGCCCGCCCGCTCCGCCGGAAGGTCGGACAGGGCGTCGGCCAGCAGCCGGTCGGTCTCCAGCATCCGCCGCGCCGCCGGGTCGCGGGCCAGCAGGGACTCGGCGGCGGCGCGGTCGGGGGCGGGCCAGGCGGACAGGTCGGGGCCGTGGCGGTCCAGCAGGTCGGCGAAACGGTCAGGGGTCATGGCTGGCCTCCATCGGTCGTACTTCCGCCCCGCCAGCCGGCGAGGCGGTCACGCAGGCCCCGCTTGGCCCGCACCAGCAGGGTTTCCAGGGCCTTGACGCTGACGTCCAGGGCCTTGGCGGCCTCGGCGTTGCTCAGGCCGGCGTCATAGGTCAGGGAGATGGCCGCCCGCTGCCGTTCCGGCAGGTCGGCCACGGCATGGGCCAGGGCCCCGGCGAAGCGGTGTTGCTCCAGAACCTCGCCCGGGTCGGGGCGGGTGTCGGCGGGGTCCACCGACTCGTCCAGGGGAGCGGCGCCGGGGCGTCGCTTGCGGTCCAGGCAGAGGTTCATGGTCACGCGGTAGAACCAAGTACTGAAGCGGGCGCCGCCCGGCCGGAACCGGTCGGCGCCCTGCCACAGCTTCAGAAATGCCTCCTGGGCCACATCCTCCGCCTCCGCCCGGTTGGACAGCACGCGCTGCGCCACGGTGACGGTGCGGTCCAGGTGGCGCTCCACCAGCATCCCGTAGGCCCGACGATCCCCGGCGGCCACGCGGGCCACCAGCTCCTCGTCGCTCGGCTCTGCCGTCGGATGGGCCAGGGACACCGGGTCCTCCCCGTTGCGGGCGGACAGGACCCGGCCCGGTGCCATCCTAGCCTGTGTGGACGCGAGGGTCACGGGCCAGGCCTGCCGTCACTCAGCGATGGCCGCGGTGGTGGGGACGGTCGCCCGGCGACAGGGTGCCGTCATCATCCCGGTCCATGCGGTCGAACATGCGCTGGGCCGCGGCATCGAACTCCGCCTGGGTGATGGTGCCGTCCTTGTCGGCGTCCATCCGCTCGAAGCGGCGCTTGGCCATCTCCTGCCGGCGCTCCTCGCGCATTTTTTCCAGCCCCTGCTGGAACTGCGCCAGGGTGACCTTGCCGGTGCCCGTGGTGTCGAACTTCTTGAAGGTTTCGGCGCGGCCGGCCTTGAACTCGGCCTCGTCGATCTTGCCGTCCTTGTTGGTATCGAAACGCTCCAGCATCTCGGCGCCCTGGCCGCGCGGGCCCATGGGGCGGTCGCCAGCCGGCTGGGCGGTGGCGGCGGTGGCGAGGAGCAGGCCGGACAGGGCGGCCAGGGACAGGGAACGGATCATGGGGGACCTCTTTTCATCGCGGCGGGTGTCTCGCTGCCCGCCTGTCCCTTCTACGCAAGCGCCCCCCGGACCCTGCGCGGGCACCCCGCGGAAATTTTCCCCGGTACCGCGGGCGGTCAGTCCGCCAGGGCTTCCTCCGCCGTGGGCGCGTCGGCCGGGGCGCTAGCCGGGAACCGGGCGGTGAAGGTGGTGCCGCACCCTTCCGCACTCTCCACCATCAGCGCGCCACCCAGGGTGCGAGTCACCAGGTTGAAGCAGATATGCATGCCCAGGCCGCTGCCGCCCGCCCCGCGCTTGGTGGTGAAGAAGGGCTCGAACAC
>MOEB01000162.1 GCA_001939945.1 Aerophototrophica crusticola
GAACGCCTCCGCCCAGGGCACGCCCGCGGCGTCGAGCAGGCGCCCGGCCATCACGCGCACGCCGCAGGGCTCGGCCAGCGTGGCGAGGGGCAGGGGCTCGCCCGGGCGGTGCTGCCAGCCCGGCGCCGCGAACCAGCCGAACCCCTCCTCGGCCACAAGCTCCCCGTCGTCCCGCCCGGCATGCAGGCGGACGATCACCGTGTCCAGCTCCCGCCGGTCATAGGCCTGGAGCAGGTCGCCCGACGACCCGATCCGGATCTCCACCACGAGCTGCGGGTCCTGCGCGTTCATCCGCGCGATCAGCGCGGGCAGCTCCGGCCCGGCGACATGGTCGCTGATGCCGATGGCCAGGCGCTGCCGGGCGCCGGCGAACGCGGCGAGCGCGCGGTCGTGGGCCTCCAGGAGCTCCCGGGCGCGGTCGAGGAAGCCCGCGCCCTGCGCGGAGAGCCGCACGTGGCGGGGCGTCCGCTCCACCAGCCGGCAGCCGAGCCGGTCCTCGAGCCGCTTCAGCTTCAGGCTGACCGCGCCCTGGGTCGTCCGCATGGCCTCCGCCGCGCGGGTGAAGCTGCCCAGCTCAGCGATGCGGACGAAGGCCTGGACGGCGTCCATGTCGAGGGGTCGTTCAGCCATTTCAAACCGTAATCACTGATATCCCGACCCATACAATACCAAAATGCCGGGGCGCGTATAGGGTTGCGCCAGGACGGGCCGCGGGGCCCGTGCCGTCACCCCCCCCAACCCCGGAAAAGGGACAACGCCATGGTCATCGTCCACTACGCCACCCGCCTGCCCGCGGGCCACGACATCGCGGCCCTACGCGACTGGGTCAAGGGGCGGGGCGCCGTCTGGGACAAGGCCCCCGACCTCTGCTTCAAGGCCTTCCTGCTGCGGGAGGCCGGCCGCTTCGGCGCCACCGCCAACAACTTCTCCTCCCTCTACCTCTGGCCGCAGGACAAGCCCTTCCGCGACTGGCTGGTGCGCGGCGGCTTCAAGGTCATCACGGACATCTACGGGCGGGCGGAGATGGAGACGTTCCTCGCGCTCGACGCCTTCCGCGGCAGGGGGGAGGAGGCCCGCTTCCTCTACCGGGAAGACGTCGCCATCCTGCCCGACGACGACCTGACGGCCGCCTTCGCGCGGGAGGCGGGGCTGGCACGGGACCGCGCGGCACGGCCGGATGTCGTCACCGCGGCGGTCGGGCTGGATCCGCGCGGCTGGAAGTTCGTGCGCGTCCACCTGTCCGCGGCGGAGCCCGGCGACGGCGACGCCGGCGTGGCCTACCAGGTGGCCCACCTGTCGCGCCCGCTGCTCGACACGCTGCCGGCGGCGGGCCGGGTCAGCGGCGGCGGAGCGCCCTGAGCAGCCGGCGCAGGACAAGGAGCTTCCCGAGGAACCTGAGCATGTCGCCCTCCCTTCGTCTGTTGGCGGGCGGCCGGGGCCACCCACCCCGGCAACAGCCCCCGGCGCCATGCGTCACGGGCCGGGCGGGGGACGCCCGCCGGCGGCGGGTCCCGCCCGGCGGCCTCAGCCCCGCAGGAAGAAGCCCACGCCCTCCGCCGCGATGTCGGGCGGGACCGTGTGCCCGTCGGGGAACTCGCGGTACAGCACCTCGTAGCCCGCCGCCTCCAGCCTCGGCACCAGACGGCGGCTGCAGGCGTCGATGGGCAGCACCCGGTCCTCCACCCCGTGGGAGAGGTAGAGCCGCGGGCTTCCCCTGGTGGAGAGCGGCGCCATGAAGCCGGGGGAGAAGCCCAGCGCCGCCGCGAACAGGTCCCCGTTCATCACCCCCAGCGACAGCGCGTAGGACGCCCCGTCGGAGAAGCCGGCCACCGCCACCCGCGCCGGGTCCACCGGCACCTGGCCGAAGGCGTGGCCCAGGGCCCGGTCGATGAACGCCACGTCGGGCCCGTACCGCCCCAGGATCACGTCCCAGGTCCGGCCCCGGCTTTCCGGCACCAGCAGCGCCATCCCCCTGCGGTCCGCCTCCCCCCGCAGGATGCCCAGGGTGCCGGCCGCGTCGCCGCCGGCCCCGTGCAGCAGCACGGCCAGCGGTGCCGGCGCCCCCGGCGCCAGCCCCGCCGGGACGTACAGCAGCCCGTCGCGCCGCCCGCCCAGG
>MOEB01000163.1 GCA_001939945.1 Aerophototrophica crusticola
AGGCCGCCGCCACCGACCGGTCGGCGGCGGGCCTGCGCGCCGCCGCCCAGGCCGTGGCCGGGGGCGTCGACCACCTGCGCGGGACGCTGGTGCGGGTGGTGCGCACCGCGACCACGGAGGTCGACCGCCGGCAGCGCCCCCGCTACCGGCTGGAACGCCCTGCTACCGTCCTGGCGGCGTCCGGCGCCGCCCTGCCCGCCCGGGTCCTGGACCTGTCGGAGGGGGGCGCCGCCCTGCTCGTCGACGGGCCGGCCCCGCCCGCCGGCGTCCTGCGGCTGGAAGGGGTGGGCGTCCCCTTCCGGCTGCGCGAGGCCGAACATGGCCGGGCCCACGTGGTGTTCGAGCCGGGGGGGGACGCAGGGGACGCCTTCGCCGCCCGCTTCCCGTCCCTGGTCGCCGGCCTGCGGCCCATCGCCGCCTGACGGCCGCCGGCCGCGCGGGTCAGGCCACCGCCGGCCGGCGGNCGTCCGCCACGGCCTCCGGGCCGAAGGGCTTGGCGACGACCGGCACCGACGCCCAGCCGCTGCCGGGCAGGGCGTCCCCGCCGGCGGCCGTGCAGAACACCAGGGGCACCTCCCGGGCCGCCAGCAGCGCCGCCACCGGCAGCACCCCAGTCCTCCCGGGCGCGAGGTGCCCCCGCATGCCAGGCGGCCTGCCTGGCGCGGGCCGCGGGCAAAGGGTCCCGGGCCAACGGCACCCCTTGCCATGGTACATACCATACGGTATGGTTTGTTTGACGGGAAGACTTACCCTTGAGGTGACAGATGAACCCCGGCTTCGCCCTGGGGAGCGCCATGCTCGCCGTGACGGCCCTGGTGCATGCGGCCCTCGGCATCCCCGACGTGGCTGCCCCGATAGACGCAGCCCCGCTTGGCGCCGAGGTCAGGGCGACGGCCCTGGCCGCCTGGCACATGATCACGTGGCACCTCGCGCTGGTCGCCGTGGGCTTGGCGCTGCTCGCGACGGGCCGGGCGACCGCCAAGGCCTTGGCATGGGGAGCGGCGGCGATGGCCCTCGGGGACGGGGCCATCTTCGTCGCCATGGGCGTCAGCCGCTTCGGTTCCCTGGACGTGCTGCCGCAATGGACGCTGTTCGCCGCGTCATCGGCGGCAGTGGCTTGGGGGCTCGCCCGGTGGCGCCGCGCCTGAGCCGGGAAGACTGGGTCGCCGCCGGCCTCCTGCGCCTGAAGGAGGCCGGGCCTTCCTCGATCACCGTCGACGCCCTGTGCGCCGCCCTTGGCCGCACCAAGGGGAGCTTCTACCACCACTTCGCCGACGCGGACGGCTTCGCCGACGCGGTGCTCGCCGCCTGGGAGGCGCAGGCGACCGGGGCCGTCGTGGCGGCCCTGCCGTCGGCCCCTCCCGCGGCCGCGGCGCTCCGTCGGCTCGACGAGGCGGCACTCGCCATCGACCACGCCCTTGAGCGCGCGGTCCGCCTCTGGGCCGCCACGGACCCGCGGGCGGCGCCCCGGATCGCGCGCGTGGACNCGTGCGTGACGGCCCAGGCCCCCCGGGCGCGAGGTGCACGGACCCGCAGGCGGCGCCCCGGATCGCGCGCGTGGACCGCCGCCGCCTGGATGTGCTGGCCCGCCTGTACGGGCTGGCGTCCCAGGCGGAAGAGGCCCGGCGCCTTGCCGCCATAGACTACGCGGCGTTCCTCGGCTTCGTCGAGCTGACGGCCCTGCACCCCGACCTCGCCGCGGATGCGCCCGGGCTGGCGGCCACCCTCAGGAAGCGGTTGCTGGCGGGCCCCGCCGCGTGACCGCGACGCGGCGGCAGGGGGTGGGCTGGCGTCCGGCCGCCTCCCATCCCCGCCCGCGTGCCCCGCGCCGCCCCCGAACCCGCGGCCCCCGCCGGACGGATGCCGACGGGCAACCCCTCAGGACAGGGCATCCCGCAGGGCCTCGGTGTCCTCGTAGAAGTGGTAGAGGACGATCCGGCCGTCTCTCACGCGGCAGATCAGCGCCCAGTCGCTGGGGAAAGGCTTGCCGGTCGTGCGGGCCTTGTGGCGGAGGGTGCCGTACATGGCGGCGTGGTCCCCACCGGCGAAGGCCGCCTCGACAATGA
>MOEB01000164.1 GCA_001939945.1 Aerophototrophica crusticola
CCCTGCGGCAGCGGCGTCCCCCAGCCCGCCTCGCGCGCGGCCGCGTCGAGCACGGCCAACAGCCGCGGGTTCCCGCGGAGCAGGCGGCGGCGGTACTCCACCGGGTCGAGGCCGGCCAGGTGCGCCGCCTCGTCCAGGCCACCCTCCACCGCCGGCGCGTTGCGGGTGGGCCCGACCCCGCGCCAGTTGCCGGTCAGCATGCCGTCCGGGGCCTCGTGGCGCACGAACTCCACCCGGCTGTTGGGGATGGCGTAGGGCCCCTCGGCCCCGCCGACCTGGTCCAGGTCGACCCCGTCCTTGAACAGGATGGGCGGGAACCGCGCCATCACGGCGGGCCCGACCAACCGGTGCCGCCAGGACACCGGCATGCCGTCGGGGCCGAGCCGGATCGGGACGCGGCTGAGGTTGAGGTAGCGGAAGCAGCCGTGGCGGATGTCCTCCTCCCGGCTCCAGACCACCTGCACCGGCCCCTCCACCTCCCTGACCACCCGGGTGGCCATGGTGATGCCGTCCACGTCCAGCCGCCGGCCGAAGCTGGGGCAGATGGCGAGGGCCGTGAACCGCAGCCCGGGGGGGCGGGCGTCCAGCCCGAAGGCGGCGCTGCCGTCCACCTTGCCCGCCGCCTCCACCTGGGCATTGGCCTTGCCGACCAGCCTGAAGTCGGACGCGNGGGCTTCAGCGCCACCTCCCGCGGTACGGGCTCCCGCGCGGCCAGCACCACCAGCGTGCCATAGGCGGCGCGGCGGCCGCTGGGCGGGTGGGCCACCGCCCCGCCCTCGGCGCGGCAGGCGGAGGCCGGGACGCCCCACTGCCGGGCCGCGGCGGCCACCAGCATCACCCGCGCCGTGGCGCCGGCACGGCGCATCGGCTCCCAGAAGCCGCGGATGGTCACCGAGCCGCCGGTGAGCTGGTCGCCCAGCAGGGGGTGCCCGAAGCGCCTGGGGTCGGCGGGGGCGGCCACGACCTCCAGGTCGTCGAGCCCGACCTCCAGCTCCTCGGCCACCAGGGTGGCGATGCCGGTGTAGGCGCCCTGGCCCATCTCGGCCGACGGCACCAGCACCTGGACCTTGCCCGTGGGCGGGACCCGAATGAAGGCGTTGGGCGAGAAGGCCGCGGCCGCCCCGCCGGCGAGGGCCGCGGAGACCAGGACGTCGCGCCGCGAGGGCCGGGCGCCGGGAATGATGCCTGCCGTGCCCATCTCACTGCCCCCCGCCGCTGGCCGCATCCGCGCGCCGGATGGCGGCGCGGATGCGGGGGTAGGTGCCGAAGCGGCAGACGTTGCCGGCCATGACCGCGTCGATGTCGGCGTCGGTCGGGGATGGGTTGGCGGCCAGCAGTGCCGCGGCCGACATGACCTGGCCGGGCTGGCAGTAGCCGCACTGCACCACGTCCGCCTCCAACCAGGCCCGCTGGACCCGCGCGCCGACCTCTGTGGCGCCCACCGCCTCGATGGTGGTGATGGCCTGGGACGCGGCGTCCGCCACCGTGACGACGCAGGACCGCGCCGCCTGCCCGTCCAGGTGCACAGTGCAGGCGCCGCACATGGCGATGCCGCAGCCGAACTTGGTCCCGGTGAGGCCGACCACGTCCCGCAGCACCCAGAGCAGCGGGACGTCGCCGTCCACGTCCGCGGCGTGGGCCTTGCCGTTGACGTTCAGCGAGAAGGGCATGGGCGGCTCCTTTTCGTCGGGGGGCTGGCCGCGCGGCCAGCCGGCGCCACAGACGGTAGGCGGGCGAACGGTTCGGCGGTGAGTTAAGATGTGTGAAGTTGCGTGAAGGCCGGAACGCCCCGGCGCGCGAGGCGCTGCCCGTTCGGGGAGGGGGTGGGCCCCCGGGGGTGAACGGGGGGCGCCCGCCCACGCCCTTGCCCTGCCGGCCCCCCGGCGTATGCTCGGCGGACCGACGCTGCCCGGACACGCGTGCCATGCCCCCGTGCTGGAGCCTCAACCTCCTTGGCGGCTTCCAGCTGCTCACGCCCGCCGGCCAGGCCGTGCCGCTGGCCGCGCGCAAGCCCGCGGCGCTGCTCGCCTACCTCGCCGCGCGGCCC
>MOEB01000165.1 GCA_001939945.1 Aerophototrophica crusticola
CCGCGCCGGCAGCCACGAGGTGGCTGCCCTCCGCGGCGCGGGCCTGGGCGATGCGGTAGCCCACCTCGCCCAGGGCGCGGACGCTGGGCAGCCAGTTGCCCTCCAGCTCGCGGGCGCCGGCGTTGACCGCGCCGAGCTGGCGCGCCGCCACCCCGGCGAGGCCGGCGCTCACCAGGAACAGCAGGCCGAAGACGGCCATGGCCTTGGCGGTCAGGGACGGGCTGCGCGGCCACATGGCCGGGGTCCTCCGGGCGGTTCCGATCAGGCGGCCGGCATCATGCCCGACGGCGCGGGGCCCCGCCACCTGTGAGGGTTCACAGCTATCCGCCGACCCGCCCGGGTGCCATGCTGCGGGCCGGACCAACGCCCCCCGGGGGGAGCCCATGCCCTTGCCCAAGCACCCCCGCCGGGACGGGCCGGCACCCCTGGCGGGCATCGCCCTGCCGTGGGTGGCGCTGTGCTGGGGGTCGGGGCTGCACCTGCTGGCGGGCCCCGACCCGGCGGCCAACCTGTGGCTCAACCTGGCGTCCGCCTGCCTCGCCGCCCTGCTGGCCCGGATGCGGCGCCGGGGGCGCGGCGGGCCGGGCGGCTGGGTGGCGGAGGGGGTGCTGTGGCACGTGGCGGCCGTGCAGGTCGCCAACCTGCTCACCCTGGCCGCCGGCGCGCCCCTGGCCCGGGGCTGAGGCCCGCCGGCACGACCCCCTGGGAATTCACGAGGAAGAAGGAACCCGCATGCACCATGCCCCGCCCCTGGTCGCCACCGTCGCCATGGCCTTCATGCTGGCCTTCGCCCTGGGTTTCCTGGCCCGGCGCATGGGCCTGCCGCCGCTGGTGGGCTACCTGGTCGCCGGGGTGCTGGTGGGGCCGCACACGCCGGGCTTCGTGGCCGANGTTCGGGGTGATCCTGCTGATGTTCGGCGTCGGCCTGCACTTCTCCGTGGCCGACCTCTGGGCGGTGCGGCGGGTGGCGTTGCCCGGGGCCGTGGGCCAGATCGCGGCGGCCACGGCCGTCGGCGCGGCGGTGGCCTCCCTCTGGGGCTGGGGGCTGGCGGCCGGGCTGGTGTTCGGCCTGTGCCTGTCGGTGGCCAGCACGGTGGTGCTGCTGCGGGCGCTGGAGGCGCGGGGCAGCCTGTCCAGCCCCGAGGGCCGCATCGCGGTGGGCTGGCTGGTGGTGGAGGACCTGGCCATGGTCCTGGCCCTGGTGGCGCTGCCCCCGCTGGCCGCCGGGGGCGGGGCCGGCCCGCCCTGGGGCGAGCTGGCCCTGACGGGGGCCAAGGTGGCCGCCTTCACCGCGCTGATGCTGGTGGGCGGGCGCAAGGCCGTGCCCTGGCTGTTGGCCCAGGCGGCGCGCACCGGCTCGCGGGAGCTGTTCACCCTGGCCGTGCTGGCCGCGGCCCTGGGCATCGCCTTCGGGGCGGCGGCGCTGTTCGGCGTGTCCTTCGCGCTGGGCGCCTTCCTGGCCGGGGTGGTGCTGAGCGAGAGCGACCTGTCGCACCAGGCGGCGGCCGACAGCCTGCCGCTGCAGGACGCCTTCGCCGTGCTGTTCTTCGTCTCCGTCGGCATGCTGTTCGACCCCTTCTCCCTGCTGCGCCAGCCTGGGGCGCTGCTGGCCACCCTGGCCATCGTCCTGGTGGCGAAGTCCGTGGCCGCGGCCGGGATCGTGCTGGCGCTGGGGCACCCGCCGCGGGCCGCGTTCACGGTGGCGGCCAGCCTGGCGCAGGTGGGGGAGTTCTCCTTCATCCTGGCGGGCCTGGGCGTGGGGCTGGGCATCCTGCCGCCGGAGGGGCGCGACCTGGTGCTGGCGGCGGCGCTGCTGTCCATCACCCTGAACCCGGCCGTGTTCGCCCTGGCCGACCGCCTGGCCGCCTGGGTGGGGGCCCGCCCGGCCCTGGCGCGCATTTTCCGCTGCCCGGACGGGGTGCCGCCCCCGGAACCGGCCCCCGTGGCCGGCGGCATGGCCGGGCACGCCGTGGTGGTGGGGCACGGCCGGGTCGGCTCGCTGGTGGC
>MOEB01000166.1 GCA_001939945.1 Aerophototrophica crusticola
GCCCGCCGACACGCGCACCTCGAGGTCCCGCCCGCCTGCCCCCCGCGCCAGGCCGAGCAGCCGCGCCGCCGCTTCCCGGACCTCCGCCTCGCCGGCGTCGCCCGCCATGCCTGCCCCCGCCATCGCCACCTCCTGTCCCGGGCATCCTAGGCCGTATCTGCACTATCTGCAACACCTGCGCCGCCCGCCGCCCTTCGGCCCTCCCCAGCCAGCGCGTGGGCGGCCCCCCTGTCTGACGTCAGACAGGCTTGGTCCCGCGCCGGCCAGGTNACAAGGGCCCGATCCTCGGGCAGGCACGGGGGGGGTAGAACGGCGGGGGGCGCGGGCATGGACGGCGATCTGCTGAAGGCGTACAGGCGGAAGCGGGACCTCACGCAGGAGGGCTTCGCGCACTACCTGAACGAGCGGCTCGGCCGCAGCTACGACAAGGCCAAGGTGTCCCGCTGGGAGAACGGGCGCGAGCCCGTCCCCGACGCGGTGGCGGCGTTCATGCGGCGCGGCACCCGCACGCGGGCGCGCGTCATCGCCACGGCCAACCAGAAGGGCGGGCAGACGAAGTCGTCCACCGCCCTGAACCTGGCGCACGCCTTCGCCCTGCTGGGCAAGCGCGTGCTCCTGGTGGACGCCGACCCGCAGGCCTCGGTCACCCTCGCCGCCGGCGTCGACCTCGAGGAGCGCATGGCGCGGGGGGCGGTTCTCGCCGCCGTGCTGGACGAGCGGATGGCGATCGGCGACGTGGTGGTCCCGGCGAACGGCATCGACGTGGTGCCGAGCGACATCAGCCTCGCCGAGTTCGAGGTGTCCGTGCTGTCCCGCCCCGGCCCGGAGAAGCGGCTGAAGCGGGCCCTGTCTGACGTCAGACAGGCGTACGACGAGATCATCATCGACACCCCGCCGCACCTCGGCGTGCTGACGCGCAACGCCCTCGTGGCGGCCACGGACGTGCTGATCCCGGTGGTGCCGGCCCCGCTCGACGTGCCCGGCGTGCCGCTGCTGCTGCGCACGATCGAGCAGATCCGCATCTACGAGAACCCGGACCTGAACGTGCTCGGCATCCTGCCGAACCGCTTCGAGGCCAACACCAGCGTGCAGCAGGCGACGCTCCAGCAGCTCCTGGCCACCTACGCGGGCCAGGTGCGGGTGTTCGAGCCGATCCGCAAGACCACGGCCATGGACCAGGCGGTCTACAACGGCGTCATCGCCGTGCGGGCCCTGCCACGCGACAACCCCGTCGTCCAGGGCTACATGCGCCTCGCCGAGGAGATCTCCGATGAAGCTTAAGGCCAACCCCAAGTCGCCGCTCAGCCAGGCGGTCCGCGCCTCGGCCGCGCCGGCCTCGGCGCCGCAGGGGGGGAGCGCCCACTTCCAGCGGAGCCCCGACTTCCGGCAGATGTTCGAGGTGGACCTCGACCGCGTGCACCCGCGCGCCGACCAGCCGCGCCGGCACTTCGACGAGGGCGAGCTGCAGGCCCTGGCCGCCTCGGTGGCGGCGCGCGGCGTGCTGCAGCCCATCCTGGTGCGCAAGCGCGAGGGCAGCGACGACGAGTACGAGATCGTGGCGGGCGAGCGGCGCTGGCGGGCGAGCCGGCTGGCCGGCCGGGACCGCATCCGCGCCGTCGTCGTGGACGGCGACGCGGGCGAGATCGCGCTCATCGAGAACATCCAGCGCGTCGACCTCACCGCGCTGGAGGAGGCGCGGGCGATCAAGGCGCTGATGGACTCGCACGGCTACAGCCAGGGCCAGGTGGCGGAGCTCCTCGGCCGCAGCCGCGTCCGGGTGAACGAGACGCTCAGGGTGCTGTCGCTGCCGGCCGACATCCTGGAGTGTCTGACGTCAGACACCCAGGTGCCGCGGACCACGCTGCTCCAGATCGCGCGCGAGGAGGACCCGGAGGCGCAGCGCCGCCTCTGGCGGCAGGCGCGGGCCGGGGCAGGGGAGAAGGAGATCCGGGCGTCGCGCCCGGCGGCGCGGCCGGCGGCCGGGGAGGGCGCCGCGAAGCCCGGCG
>MOEB01000167.1 GCA_001939945.1 Aerophototrophica crusticola
CCGGCATCCGGGCGGCAGGCAGGGACGCGGCGCAGGTTCTGCCGGGCCCCGCGCCTGGCGGCGTGGCGCGGGGCCCGGCAGCACCGGTTCACGCGGGCCGGTCGCCGGCCTTCACGACCAGGGTGCGGCTGTCGGCCGCCGGCAGCATCTTCGAGGGGTCGCGGGTGACCACCACGTCGATGACGACGGGGACGCTGCGGTCCGCCAGGGCCGCCTGGAAGGCCCCGGCCAACTCGTCGGGGCGCTCCACCCGGATGCCCCGGCATCCCATGCTGCCCGCGATGGCCGCGTAGTCCATCTCGACCAGCTCGCTCGACTGGTAGGTGCCGTACACGGCGTGCTGCAGGGCGCGCACGTACCCCGACGCGGCGTTGTTCAACACCACCATGATGACGTTGGCGCCGCAGCGCCGGGCGGTCTCCATGTCGCCGAGCGTNCGCCACCACCGGAACCCCCGGTGCCGCCAGCTGCGCCCCGAGCGCGCCGGGGAGGCCATAGCCGATGGAGGCGAAGCCCCGGTCGCACACGAACCGCCGGCCGGCCGCCTTGGTGTCGTAGAGCAGGCCGCCCCAATGGGCGGCGAAGCCCCCGTCCGCGACCAGTATGCCGTCTTCGGGCATGGCCCGGTTAAGCTCGGCGATCAGCCGGCCCATGTTGATGGGGCTCTCGGCCGAGGTGTAGCGCGGCGCGGCCTCGACCCGCCACTTGCCCAGGCGCTCGGCCACCTCCTCCAGGAACGGCCGGCGCAGGTCGCGCAGGCGGGCGCCGTCGTCGGCCATGGCGTCGGCCAGCGCCTTGAGCCCCTCGCCCACGTCGCACCACAGCGCCACGCTGGCCGGGGTGGTGCGGCCGAACTCCTCGGCGACGCAGTCGAGGTGGATCACCGGCATGCCCTGGGGGACCAGGGCATAGCGCCTGGTGGCGATCTCGCCCAGCTTGCAGCCGGCGACGACGAGGCAGTCCGCGCTGTCCATGAGGTCGTTGGCGATGCGCGAGTAGCGGCCGAACACGCCGATGGACAGCGGGTGCGTGCAGGCGACCGCCCCCTTGCCGCTGGTGGTGTGGGCGACCGGGATGCCCTGGCTTTCCGCCAGGCGCCGCAGCGGCCCGTAGGCGCCGGACAGGTGGATGCCACCGCCCACCAGCAGGAGCGGCCGGCGGGCGGAGCCGAGCAGCGCCGCCGCCGCCGCCACGTCGGCGTCGGCCGGCCGGGCCAGCCGGGCCGGGATGGCCAGCGTGCGCGGGTCCAGGTGGAAATCCCCGGGCCGGAAGTCGTGCTCGCCGTGGGTGATGTCCTCGGCCAGGTCGATCACCACCGGCCCCGGGCGGCCCGCGGTGGCGACGGCGTAGGCCCGGCGCACCGCCTCCGGCACGCGGGACACGTGCTCGACCCGGATCAGCTCCTTGCAGGCGGGCCGCAGGATGTCGACCTGGCGCCCTTCCTGGGTCATGTTCTTGCCAGAATGGGCGCGATGGGTATCGCCCACCAGGGCGATCAGCGGCACGCCGGCGTTCAGGCTTTCCACCAGCCCGGTGACCAGGTTGGTGGCGCCCGGCCCAAGCGTGGCGTCGCACACGCCGGGACGGCCCGACACGCGGGCATAGGCGTCGGCGGCGAAGACCCCGGTGCGCTCGTCGTTGACCAGGACGTGGCGCAGGCCAAGCTGGCGCACCGCCTCATAGAACGGCAGCAACTGGAAGCCGCCCATGCCGAACATCGGGCCGACCCCGGCCAGGCGCAGCATCTCGGCCAGGGCGCGGCCGCCACTCATCCTGCCGCCGGCGGCGGCGGTTGTCATCTGCTCAGTCATCTGGTCTCGATCCGTTCTGCGTTAGTGGGTGGGTAGGAGGGCCGCGAGGTCCTGCGCGGCCATGCCGGCACGGGTTCCGGGCCGCCGGGCGGACGGGGCCGCCAGGCGGCTGACCCCGGCGTCGCGGCGCAACGCGCTCCCGGGCCG
>MOEB01000168.1 GCA_001939945.1 Aerophototrophica crusticola
GGGGGACGCCGCTGCCGCAGGGCAGCGGGCGGGGCGTGGCCGCGGTCGCCGACTTCGGCAGCTTCGCCGCGCTGGTCGCCCAGGTGCGGGTCGGCGCGGGCGGCGACCTGCGGGTGGAGCGCCTCGTCTGCGCCGCGGACTGCGGGCGGGTGGTCAACCCGAACATCGTGCGGCAGCAGCTGGAGGGCGGCATCCACAAGGCAGACGCCCTCGCCCCGCCCCCCAAAACACCGTCGCGAGTACGACGGCCCTCGTCCGCTGGTCGGTGCAGGAGGTCCGTCGCCTTGCCGCCCGCCTGAGCCAGCGCCGGATCGAGCCGGCCCCCGGTCATCAGGGAAGGCAACCCGTGGATACCTCCTCGAACGGGATTTTGCGTTCCCGCAGGAAGGACATGGCGTCGCCGGCCGCCAGTGCGAAGCCGGCCCGGCTGGCCTGTTCCACGGACACGTTGATGAAGGTGTTGATGCCGACCACGTCGCCGCAGGCGTCCACCAGCGGCCCGCCGCTGTTGCCGCCGGAGATGGCGGCCGTGTGGGCCAGGGTCTCCACACCGCGCCCGGCGTTCTGGCGCGCCATCACCGCCCCCTGCGACAGGGCAAGGTTCGGCATGGCAGCCAAGTCGCCCTTGGCCAGCGCCTCGAAGTTCTTGTCGTTCGCCAGCAGCAGGCCGGGGTAGCCGGCGGCCACCACCTCCTGCAGCTCTGCCGCCAGCGGGGACAGGCGCAAGGTCGTGGGGGCGCCCGGCCCGTCGATCTCCAGCACGGCATAGTCGCGCCCGCCCTCCTGCTTGGCCCGTTCCTGGGCCACCAGTCGGGCGATCCTGGGCCCGTGCAGGCCGGGTCCGGTGACGATGATAGGGTTCTTGCCGGCCTGGGCGATGACGTGGTGGTTGGTCAGCACCCGGTTGGGGCCGATCATGAAGCCGGAACCAGAGTCGGTGCCGGAGATGACCAGCACGACGGATTGGCGCAGCCGCTCCACCAGTTCCGGCCGGGCCAACTTCCGGCTCCCCGGTTGCTCCTTCGGGGCCGGCGGCGGGGTGGGGGGGGAGGCGGCCTGGTCGGTGGCCGGGACCGTGGCCGGGCCGTCGGCAGGGGCCGGGAGCGGCGCCGGCGGGGTCGAGCCGGAATCCAGCAGGGCCAGGGCTTCGGCCCGCCGGGCGCAAGGGTCGCCTTCCAGCATCTGGCGCAATGCCTCGACCCGGGCCCGCTTCGCGTCGGCGACGGGGTCGGCATCGGCCGGGGCCGCGAGGGCCATGGCCAGGAAGGCGAGGGCGCCGGCCCGCCAGCGGCGGTCAACGGATAGCGGCATCGAGCATCTCCCTCAGGCGGCCCGGTGGGGGCAACTGGCGCAGGATGGCGGGGCCGTCCGCCTGGCGGTAGACCAGCAGGAAGTCCCCCACGCCCTTGCCGGTGGCCTCCCGCAGCCGGGTATCCAGCGGCGCCAGACTGGCCAGGTGCCGCCGATAGCCCTCGCGCAGGTCGGGGGCGCCGTCCCGGGACGGCGCGGGGTGGCCGACGGCCAGCCGTGCCAAGTCCCCCGGGTCGCGCCGGGCGGCGAGCAGGGCCGCGGCGTCCATGGAGGCGGGGGCGCCCGGGTCGGGGTTGGCCACCCAGCGGAGCCGGCGTCCTACGAGCAGGTCCCGGCTTTCCGCATAGAGCTGCCGGAAGGCCGGGGAGACGGGGTCCACCACCAGGTAGGCCACCGCCCCATCCGACCCCTCCTGGACCCACCGGGTCCCGTCAAGGGTCGCCATCAGCGCGTCGCCCGCCGGCAAGCCCTGGCGCGGCCGCGGCCCCGCGGGGCTGGGCGTCCCCGCCGCCGGCGGGTTACCCGCGGGTGCCATCCCGGGCGGGCCA
>MOEB01000169.1 GCA_001939945.1 Aerophototrophica crusticola
GCGGGCGCCACCGTGCCGTCCGGTGCCGCGGGCAGGTGCAGCTCGGCCGCGTCCCGGGCCAGCGCCAGGCCCGGCAGGGGCGGGTCCGGGGGGACCGGCGGGGTGCCGCACCCGCCCAGCAGCAGGGCGGGCAGGAGGAGGAGCGGCGCGAGCCTGGGCGTGCCCATGGGGTCAGTCCACGATATAGCCGAAGGGGCCGGCGGGCGGCGCCGGAGGCTTGGCGCCCGGGTACCGCTCGTACAGCCGGCCGAGGAGGAAGAGGTCCATGTCGGAGTTCGGCGCGAAGCCGTCCGTGGGGGAGGACAGGTCGCGCGGGGCGGCGGGCCGGACGATGAAGGGCACGGCGATGACCACCAGCTCCGTCTGCTCCTGCTGGAAGTCGGTGCTGCGGAACAGCGGCCCCAGGACGGGCAGGCTCGCCAGGCCGGGAAGGCCGCGCACCTGGTTCGTGGCGTCGTTGCGCAGCAGGCCGCCCAGCACCATGCTGCCGCCGCTGGGGATCTCCACCGTCGTCTCCGCCCGGCGCACGGTCAGGCCGGGCACCCGGATGTCCGCCAGCTCGAACGCGCCCTGGTCGGAGAGGGCGCTGACCTCGGTGGCGATGCGCATGCTGATGCGCCCGCCGTCCAGCACCACGGGGGTGAACTTCAGCCCGACGCCGAACTGCTTGAACTCCAGCGTGATGCGGCCCTGGGTGTCCCGCGCCACGGGGATGGGGAACTCGCCGCCGGCCAGGAAGTTGGCCGTCTCCCCCGACAGGGCCGTCAGGTTCGGCTCGGCCAGGGTCTTCACGTAGCCGTCCTGCTCCAGCGCCTCGATCACGGCGGCCAGGCCGTCGATGCCCAGGATGCCGTTGCCGACCAGCGCCGCCGCCCCGAAGCTGTCGGGGAACAGGTTGGCGCTGCCGGCGCCGCCGGTGGCCAGCCGGAAATGCCCGTCGGCCAGATCCAGGCTCAGGCCCAGCTTCTTGGCCACGCTGCGCCGCATCTCGGTGACCCGCACCTGGATCAGCACCTGCTCCGGCCGCGTGACCTTCAGCAGGTTGATGACGCCGGCGTCCGTCTCCACGAAGCGCCGGGCCACCTGCTGCGCCGTGTCGGCCATCTCGGAGGACGGCACCTCCCCCGACAGCACCACGTCGCCGTTGACCGCCCGCGCCGCCACCGCGGCGCCGGGCAGCACGTCGGCCAGCGCCTGCCGCAGGGCCGTCAGGTCCTTCTCCACCCGGATGTCCAGGGCCAGGATGCGGTTGCCCTGGGCGTCCAGGAAGATGGCGTTGGTGTCGCCGGCCTTGGCGCCGATCAGGTAGGCGAGGCGCGGGGTGCGCACCACCACCTCGGCCACCGCCGGGTTGGCGACGAGCACGTCCGCGGCGTCGCGCGGCAGGGTGACCAGGACGGCCTTGGTGGTGGTGAGGGACAGGGACTGCTGGCCCCCCGTCGCCACCACCGTCGCCGGTTCCGCCGACAGGGCCGGCAGGGGCGACGCCAGCAGCAGGGCCGCCGACAGGCCCCAGGCCGACGCCCGCCCGGGCGCCCCCACGCGACGCAAGAACCCACCCCAGTCCGGCAACTCCAGTCCCCAAGCGCTCCGGGCAATCCGGCGGGGACGTTAGGGGCAATCCGGTTAACCAGGGGATAACGGCCCGGCGGCTATCCCCGCACCGCCCCCCGGAAGGCGGCGGCGAGGGCGGCGAGCGCGTCGCGGGCCCGGCCGTCCCTGACCCGGGTGTGGAGCAGCACCGGCAGGCGCGGCAGGTCGGGCAGCCCCAGCCTGGGGCCCACGTCCACGGCGCCGAACGGCAGCATGCGCGGCGCCAGCGCG
>MOEB01000017.1 GCA_001939945.1 Aerophototrophica crusticola
AGTCGCACTTCAATCCTGAATCCGCCCCGAAAGGCGACCTTACGCTGATAACCAGGCTTATGGAAATTCGGCCCTGGCGGCCGACTGCCCCGTCACGCCCCGTCGTCGGCGCTCCCTTGCAGCGGCAGGTCAATGCTGCACGCCAGTCCCTCCGGGCGCCAGTCCATGTGGACGCGGCCGCCCGCCTGGTTCTCGATGCCCAGCATCAGCAGCTCGGTGCCCACGCCTTCATGCTGCGGCCTGCTCACCGGCGGGCCGCCAGTTTCCTGCCAGACCACCCGCACCTCCGGCCCGGCCAGGGCCCAGGTCACAGAAACGGCGCCCGTGGCACAGGACAGCGCGCCGTATTTGGCGGCGTTGGTCGCCAGCTCATGCAGGGCCAGGGCGAAGGGCTGGACGATCTCCACGGGCAGCCGCACCGGCGGACCGTCCGTCCGCACCCGGCCCTCCCAGGCCAGCAGCTCGTCCTTGACCAGGGAGCCCAGGTCGCCGCCGGACCAGCGGTTGGTGGCCAGCAGCGTGTGGGCCTTGGCCATGGCCTGGATGCGGCCGATCAGGGCCGTCCGAAAGTCCCGCACGGACTCGGCTGCGGTCAGCATGGCGATGGCCTGCACCGCCGCCAGCACGTTCTTGGCGCGGTGGTCCACCTCCCGCGCCAGCAGCAAGCGCGCCTCCTCCGCGCGCTTGCGCGCGGTGATGTCCGTGGAGATGCCGCCCACGGCGACGATGGTGCCGCGGCTGTCCCGCAAGGGGAACTTGGACGAGATGTAGGTGCGGAGCCCGTCCGCGAACGTCGCGGTCTCCTCCACCTCCAGGGGCTGGCCGGTCCGGAGCACTTCCCGGTCGTTGGCGGTCCAGTCCACGGCATGGCCGAACCGGTCCATGTCCGTCAGTCCCAGCAGCTCATCCTGCGAGCCATAGCCGAAAAGCTTCAGGTAGGCGTCATTCGCCAGGATGTATCGGCCATCCAGGTCCTTGGCGTACATGTAGCTGCTGGAATGGTCGATGAAGCTGCGGAAGCGTGCCTCGCTGTCCCGCAACGCCAGCTCCGCCACCTCCGCGCGGGCAAGGGCGTCGGCATGGGCATCATCGCGGTCCTGGTGCAGAACGGGGGCCATCACATCTCGGAAGGTGGGCTGCGCGCCGCATTATTGCAGGCTGTACCCCTCCGGGGGCAAGGGACATCAACCCGACCGCCATGCTGGCGCAATCTTTACCCTGCCGGAAAGCCGATTCCATTCCATCATCGAAACGACCTCGGGCCGTGACCGGGCTGCGAGCCGCCGCCCTCCGGTCAGGCCACCGCGGCCGGAAGCCGGAACTGCACGTCCTCCCGCAGCCCGTCCATGATGGAGACCTGCACCCGGCCGACGATCCGGCGCAGCGCGTCCAGCACGTCGTCGACCAGCTCGTCCGGGGCGGAGGCGCCGGCGGTCAGGCCCACGGTGGCGACGCCGCGGAACCAGGCAGGGTCCAGGGCGCTGCCGTCCGCCACCAGGAAGCTCGGCTTGCCCAATTCCTCCCCGATCTCCCTCAACCGGTTGGAATTGCTGCTGTTGGCGGCGCCCACCACCAGAAGCAGCTCCGCCCGCTCGCACAGGATCCGCACGGCCGCCTGCCGGTTCTGGGTGGCGTAGCAGATGTCCCGCGTCTCCGGCCCCGCCACGTCGCTGAACCGTTCCCGCAGGGCGGCGATGATGGCCTTGGTGTCGTCCACGCTGAGGGTGGTCTGGGTGACATAGGCGACGGGCGTGTCGGCGGGCAGGTCCAGCCCCGCCACGTCGGCGACGCTGCCCACCAGATGGACCGGCCCGGGGATCTGGCCCATGGTGCCCTCCACCTCCGGGTGGCCGGCATGGCCGATCAGGATCACCGCCCTGCCCTGTTCCTGGTAGCGGCGGCCCTGCACATGCACCTTGGTGACCAGCGGGCAGGTGGCGTCCACCACGTTCAGGCCCCGCCGCACCCCGTCCTGCTCCACCGCCCGGCTGACGCCGTGGGCGCTGAAGATGGTGACGGCCCCTGCCGGCACCGCCGCCAGATCCTCCACGAAGCGGGCGCCCAGCCGCTCCAGCCGTTCCACCACATGGCGGTTGTGCACGATCTCATGCCGGACATAGACGGGGCTGCCGAACCGCCGCAACGCGCGCTCCACGATCTCGATGGCGCGGGTCACCCCGGCACAGAAACCGCGGGGCTGGGCGAGGATCACCTGCATCAAGCGCTCCCAACGGGACGGGACGGAAGGCAGGCCGCTGACCGGCCTGCCCTTGCTGAGATTGGCCCGACAGGCCGGAAGCCAAGGCGACAGCCCGAAATTGCAAGGCACAGCGTCGCACAGGCACAGGGGCCCACCAAGGCCGGTGGCGGTGCGCGGTGGGGTTCGGGTAATCGGGGTGCCGCTTTCGCGTCCCGCGTCGGCAGCAGCATTGTTCCATTTCGGGGAATAAAGACTTGCTGACCCTGGGCATTCCGCTGGAATTGGGAAACAGCCATCCTCCGTGGCGAAAGGCGCGACGGCACCCCCGTCACGCCCCTGTTCCCGGAGAGAAACAATGCCCATCCGCCTTCACGACTTCCCCCTGTCCGGCCATTCCCATCGGGCCCGGCTGTTCCTGTCGCTGCTCGGCCTGCCGCATGAGATCGTGCCCGTGGACCTGAAGGCCGGTGCCCACAAGCAGCCGGGGTTCCTGGCCCTGAACCCCTTCGGCCAGGTGCCGGTGCTGCAGGACGGGGACGCCACCGTGTTCGACAGCAACGCCATCCTGGTCTACCTGGCGAAGACCTACGACAAGTCCGGCGCCTGGTACCCGGAGGAGCCGGTGAAGGCCGCCGCCGTGCAACAATGGCTGAGCGTGGCCGCCGGTCTGGTGGCTTTCGGTCCGGCCACGGCGCGGCTGGTCAACGTCTTCGGCGCCAAGCGCGACCATGAGGGCGCCAAGGCCCTGGCCCACGGACTGTTCCAGGTTCTGGACGGGCACCTGACTGGTGATGGCTTCGTCACGGGGGCCACGCCCACCATCGCCGACGTGGCAATGTACAGCTATGTCGCCGCGGCGCCGGAGGGTGACGTGTCGCTGGAGCCCTACCCCGCCATCCGCGCCTGGCTGGCCCGGGTGGAAGCGCTGCCGGGCTTCGTGCCCATGCCGGTGACACCTGTCGGCCTGCGCGCCGCCGCCTGACCGCGCGCCGACCAACCCGCCCAAGCCTGGAGGGCCCTACCATGTCCGTCCTTGACAGCACCGACCCCGCCGCTGTGCCGGTCCCGCCGGGATCGCCGTTCCATGCGGGGGAAATCGCGCTCCAGGCCCGGGCGGGAGTTCGGGACCGGATCGAGCAGCAGGGACGGCGCGCGGTCCGCGACCACATGCCGGACCAGCACCGCAGTTTCTTCGCCCAGCTCCCCTTCCTGGTGGTGGGCAGCCTGGATGGGCGGGGCCGCCCCTGGGCCTCCCTGCTCACCGGCCGGCCCGGCTTCGCCCGGTCCCCCGACCCGCGCACCCTGTCTATCGGCGCGCAGCCCCTGCCCGGCGACCCGCTGGCGGCCAACCTGCGGGAAGGCGCGCCGCTGGGGCTGCTGGGGATCGAACTGGAGACCCGCCGCCGCAACCGGATGAACGGCACGGTCACGGCACTCGGCACCGGCGGCTTCGACGTGGCGGTGGGGCAGAGCTTCGGCAACTGCCCGCAATACATCCAGGTCCGCCGGCACCGCTTCGTGGACCAGGGCACCACCCCCGCCCCTGCCGCCAGCGAAGGCCCGCTGCTCAGCGACGGTGCCGCCGCCCTGGTGCGGGCGGCGGACACGTTCTTCATCGCCACCGCGGCACCGGGGGCCATGGGTGGGCAGGCCGCGGGCGGGGTCGATGTCTCCCACCGCGGCGGCAAGCCAGGCTTCGTGCGGGTGACGGTGGAGGATGGTGCGACCGTCCTCACCTCCCCCGACTTCCTGGGCAACTTCCATTTCAACACCTTCGGCAACATTGCCGTGAACCCCGTGGCCGGGCTGGTTTTCCCGGACTTCGCCACGGGCGACCTGCTGACCCTGACCGGCACGGCGGAGGTCGTCTGGGACGGGCCTGAGCTGGCCGCCTTCATCGGCGCGGAGCGGCTGCTGCGTTTCCGGGTGGCGGAGGGGGTGTTCCTGCCAGCCGCCCTGCCCCTGCGCTGGGACGCGCCCGACTTGTCGCCCTTCCTGGACGGGACAGGCAGTTGGGAGGCGGTGGAGGCCGCCCTGTCTGCCGCCGCCGACCGCAATACCCTGCGCCCGCTTCGGGTGGCGCGGGTGGTGGATGAGAGCGCCACCATCCGCTCCCTCTACCTGGAGCCCGCCGATGGCGGCCCCGTCCCGCCCCACGCCGCCGGCCAGTTCCTGCCGCTGGAGATCGACATCTCCGGGGGGAAGCCGCTGCGCCGGACCTACACCTTGTCCCATGCCGCCAACGGCAAATGGTACCGGGTCAGCGTCAAGTGCGACGGCGCCGCCTCAAGTTGGCTGCACGACCATGCAAGGGTGGGCACGGTGCTGCGGGCCCTGGCGCCGCGGGGCGACTTCACCCTGGACCATGGCACGGCCCGGCCCGTGCTGCTGCTGTCCGCCGGGGTGGGCATCACGCCCATGCTGGCCATGCTGGAGGAATTGCTGGGTCCCACCGGGCGCACCCGCTTGCCCCAACGCCGCGTCCACTTCATCCACGCCGCCCGCGACGGGCGGGAACATGCCTTCGGCGAGACCCTGCGACGGTTGGCGGGCCTGCACCGCACCCTGTCCCTGCATGTGCGCTTCAGCGCGCCGGGGCCGGATGACGCGCTTGGCCGGACCCATGACAGTGTCGGCCGCATCGACGCAGACCTGCTGCGCAGCCTGCTGCCCCTGGACGATTACGAGGCCTATCTCTGCGGGCCGCCGGCCTTCATGCAGGCCATGTACGACGCCCTGCGCTCCCTCGGCGTGCGGGACGGGCGCATCCATGCGGAGGCCTTCGGCCCGGCGGCACTGGCCCGGCAAGCGGATGCGGGGGCGGTCATCGCCCCGCCGGAACCGCCCGCCGCCACGGAAGCCGTTCCCGTCACCTTCACCCGATCCGGCAAGGCGGCATCCTGGACGCCGGGGGCCGGCAGCCTGCTGGACCTGGCGGAGGCGTCCGGGGTGGTCGCCCCCTATGGCTGCCGGTCCGGTACCTGCGGCACCTGCGCCGCGCGCCTGACCCGGGGCCAGGCCCGCCACGACCCCGGCGCCACGGCCACCCGCGTGCCGGGTGAGGCCCTGCTCTGCTCCGCCGTCCCCGCCCTGGGCGGCCCCCTGGAGATCGACCTGTGAAGCCCGACCTGCCGACCCGGGCCGCCAGGGCCGACGGTCCCGACATCGCCCGCGTTGCGGAGGGGGAGCCCGCCCCCCTCACCCTCCCCCGCCTGCCGGCCAGCGGTGCCCCACCGGTGCCGCCGGCGCGGACACTGCTGCTGGCCGGGCTGGGGGCGGGCCTCGCGATCCTGGCGCTCTGCCTGCTGGCCCGGGCGACGGATACCGTGCTGCTGATGGCGCCGTTCGGGGCCAGCGCCGTGCTGCTGTTTGCCCTGCCGGACGCCCCGTTGTCGCAGCCCCGCGCCGTCATCGGCGGGCACATGGTGGCGACGGCCGTGGGGCTGCTGGTGGCGCAGGCCCTGGGGACGGGCCCCTTCGCCATGGCCCTGGCGGTGGGCCTTGCCGTCACCGCCATGCTGCTGACCCGCACCACCCACGCCCCCGCGGGCGCCGACCCGCTGCTGGTGATGCTGACGGGCCAGGGCTGGGCGTTCCTGGCGACCCCGGTGGGTGCCGGCGCCCTGCTGCTGGTCCTGGCCGCCTGGCTCTGCCACCGGGCCATGGGCACGGCGCGGTATCCCCGCTACTGGTACTGACCTCAGCCCAGGTTCTTCAGCCTGATCCTGAAGCTCGTCCCCCGCCCGGCGGCGCTGTCCAGCTCGATGCTGCCCGCCAGCACGCCGGACACGATGTTGTGCACGATGTGCAGCCCCAACCCCGTGCCGCCCAGGTCCCGCCGGGTGGTGAAGAAGGGGTCGAAGGCGCGGGCGCGGACCTCGGGCGGCATGCCCTTGCCGTTGTCGCTGACCGTCACCTCCGCCCAGCCCGGCCGCTGGCCGGCGGCGATGGTGATGCGGATCTCCGGCGGGGCGCCGGGGGGCGAGGTGGTGGGTTGCTGCTCCCCGCTGGGGGCGCCGCTTTCCCCCAGCGCCAAGCCGAAGCCGTGGATGATGGCGTTCTGCACCAGGTTGGTGACCACCTGGGCCAGGGGCCCGGGGAAGGTGGTCAGGCGGATGCCCTCATCCCCCGTCAGGGTCACCGCCACGCCGGAGCGGCGGGTCATCGGCTCCACCGTCCGCAGCACGTAGCCCACATAGCCCAGCAGCTCCAGGCTGCGGGACCCCTCCGAGGTGCGGTCCGCCGCCACCTGCTTGAAGCTGGCCACCAGCTCCGCCGCGCGGGTCAGGTTGGCGGTGAGCAGGGCCACCCCCTCCTGCCCCGTCTCCAGGAAGTGGCTGAGCTGGGAGCGTTTCAGCGTCTGGGTGCCCGCCGCCGCGGAGACGGCCGACAACTCGGTCCCCAGGTGCGTCGCCGTGGTGATGGCGATGCCCAGCGGCGTGTTGATCTCATGCGCCACGCCGGCGACGAGCTGGCCGAGGCTCGCCAGCTTCTCCTGCTGGATCAGCTGGTCCTGGGCGGAGCGCAGGCTGGCCATGGCCGCGGCGGTGGCGGCCTCCGCGGCTTCCGCCTTGTGCCGGGCCTCCTCCGCCGCCTGGAAGGCCTGGGCATTGGCGATGGCGGACGCGGCGAAGGTGGCGGCGGAGCGGAACAGCTCCAGGTCCCCTTCCCCGTAGGCGTTTTCCCGGTGGCTCTGGATGGTGATCACGCCCACCGGCCGCCCCCGGTGCATCAGTGGCCGGAAGACGAGGGAACGCAGCGGCGCCTCCATCTCCGTCTCGAACGGGTCGGGGGCGGCGCGGGCCTGGTCCTCGTCGAAGACCAGCACGTCCCGCCCCTCCCGCAGGCAGCGGGGGCCCAGGGCCGTGGGGTGGTCAAGCGGGTAGGACAGGGGCTCCTCCGGCCGCTTGCCGTCCTCCACATAGTACACATAGGTCAGGGTCGTGCCCGCGGGGTCCAGCAGGGCCACGCCGAAGCAGTCCGCCGACAGGTGCTGCGCCAGCCCCTCATGCAGGGCGCCGCAGATCCAGTCCAGGTCCAGGCTGGAGGTCAGCTCCCGCCCGATGTCGCCGATGCGGGCCAGGGTGTCGTTGGCGGCGGCCAGGTCCGCCTGCCGGCGCTCCAGCTCCGCCGTGCGCTCCGCCACCAGGTCGCGCAGCTCCTGCTCCCGCCGCTTGTAGGCCAGGGTGCGCTGGCGGCCGATGGCCCAGGCCAGGACCAGGGCCAGCACCACCACGCCGAAGCCGAGCAGCGCCTTGAACCACAGCGTCTGGTGCCAGGCCGGCAGGACGGTGACCGCCAGCACCGCCGGCGCCTCCGTCCACTGCCCGACCCGGTTGGAGCCCCGGAGCAGCAGCCGATAACTTCCCGGCGGCAGGTTGGAATAGGCGGCGAGGCGCCGGTTGGCGTCCGTCACCTGCCAGTTCTCGTCATAGCCGTCCAGCTTCACCGCGTAACGGTTCTGGCCGGGGGCGGAGAAGTCCAGGGCGGCAAACTCCACCTGGATGTCCCGCTCATGGGGCTGGAGCGTCAGGGTGTCCGGCACCGGCACGGGGCGGCCGTCCACCCGCACCTCCGTCACCCGCACCTGGGGCACATAGGTCCAGTCCGACAGCCGGTCCGGCCGGACCACCGTCAGCCCCCCCGCCCCGCCGAACAGCAGGGTCCCGTCCGGCAGCCGCGCGGCGGAGTTGACCCAGTAGGTGCGGATGCTGACGCCGTCCGCCGGGCGGAAGGGGCGCACCACCAGGGTCTCGGGGTCGATCACCGCCAGCCCGTCCGCGGTGCTGGCCCAGACGCGGCCCTGCGCGTCCTCCAGCAGGGCGCCCACGTTCCCGCTGGGCAGGCCCTCCGCCGTGCCCAGGCGGCGGAACCCGGACAGGTCAGGGGCCAGGATGCCGATGCCCCCGCCCAGCGTGCCCACCCACAGCCGCCCGCCGCGGTCCAGCATCAGGGTGGAGACGACGGCGCTGGGCAAGCTGCCCTTGTCGGCCGGGTCGCTCATGAAGCGGCGGAACCGGCCGGTGGCGGGGTCCAGCAGGTTCAGCCCGTTCTCCGTCCCCACCCACAGGCCGCGGGCGGGGTCCCGCAGCAAGGCGGCGACGCTGTTGTCGGACAGGCTGGCCGGGTCGCCGGGCACCATGGTGAAGACGGCCGGCGCCTTGGCGCCCTTGTCGAACCGGTACAGCCCCTTGGCCCCGGTGCCGGCCCACAGGGTGCCCTGGTCATACAGCAGGCCGTCGATGCGGGCGTCGGCCAGGGCCTCCACCGGCTGCACCCTGGTGCCGCCGGGCAGCAGCCGGTACAGCCCGCGGGCCGTGCCGATCCAGCCTTCCCGCGGGCCGTTCAGGGCAAAGGCGAAGACCGGGCCCGTGGCCGGCAGGGTGCCGCCGGGCCCGGACGGGATGGGCGACAGGCGGCCCGCCACCGGGTCGAACAGCTCCACCAGCCCGCGCTGGAAGCCCAGCATCACCAACCCCTCGGACGTGGGCGCGATGGACATCACGTCCTTGCCGCCCAGCCCGCCATCGCCCATGCCGGGCTGCAGGGTCAGGGCCGCCTCGTTCCGCGGGTTGTGCCAGCCCACCCCCGCCTGCCCGCCCGCCCAGAGCAGGCCCGACCGGTCCACCAGCAGGGCCGTGGTGGTGTCATCGGCCACGCCCTGGGGCCGCAGCGGGTCGTAACGGTGGCGGACGATGCTGTCGGCCCTGCTGTCCACCTTGATCAGGCCGGACTCGATGGCGGACACCCAGTACAGCCCCGGCCGTGCCTCGGCCAGGTCGGTGATGGCGGGGGTGCCCAGCCGGGCCAGCACCCTGGCGGCCCTGTCGCCGTTGGGCACCACCCCCATGACCCCGTCCCGGGTGCCGAACAGCACGCCGCCGTTCAGGCCGTTGCGCAAGCGGCGCACGGCCAGCCCCTCGGCGCCGGCCACGGGCTGGAACTCCCGCGCGCCCGCGACCCGCCGGACCAGGCCCCCCTCCGTAGCCACCAGAAGGGCGCCGGACCCGTCCAGCGCCAGGCCGAACACCCGGCCCACGGGCAGGCCGTCGTCGACGGGCCGGTAATGCCGCCAGGTGCCGGCGCGCAGGTCATAGCCGTGCAGGCCGCTCGCCCCGCCCACATACAGCATGTCCGACCCGTCCAGGGCCAGCCGGGGGCGGGAGCCCAGCCCTTCCGGCGGCAGGGGCAGCGGCACGAACCGCTCCGCCGCCCGGTCGTACCGCACCACCTGGCCGGAGTTGGTGGCGGCCCAGAGCTGTCCCGCGCTGTCCACCGCCAGTTCGAACACCGCGTTGTCCGGCAGGGACCCGGGCAGGGCCGGGTCGTTCTGGAAGACCCGCAGCCGGTAGCCGTCCCACCGCGCCAGCCCGCCCTGGGTGCCGATCCACAGGAACCCGGCCCCGTCCTGGGCCAGGGCCGTGACGAACTGGTGCGGCAGTCCGCTTTCCCGGCCCAGATGGGTGAACAGGGGCGTGGACAGCCCTTCCCACGGCGGCGTCGCCGCGCGGGCCGGCACGAGGGCCAGCCAGAACAGCAGGCCCAGCAGCAGGAATGCCCGGGGAAGACGCGCCAAGATTCCCTTTCCGTAACCACGGTCTTGTTCCAGGCACGCTAAACCAAAGAGGTACGACCACGCAAACCCACGCAGGGATAGTCGGTCCCGGGCAGGCCGTGGCCGGGATGGTCATGCTGTCGCAGCGGGAAGGCCGAGCCGCGGCGTGGGCACTGCCGCCGGATGTCCAGGCCGGGCATAGCCTGGCAAGCGGCGGGTCCCACCCCGTAGGGCTTTGGGCCTATGCGCCACGACCCCGCGGGTCTGTAGTTCGTAGACATAACCATTCGTATAGGGTGGCGCGCGCATTCTCGCCCCTAATTGAGCGAGCCTCTGACGTAAACACGTTTAGGCACCCGATGCGCTCCCTCCTCCCCGCGGCAGCCCTGGGCCTCCTCGGCCTGCTTGCCCTGCTGCCCACCGCCCTGCAACCCCGCCCCGGCGCGGCAGTGCTGGCCCTGTTCCCGCCCGGCTACGGGTCCGCCGCCGCCTTCTCCGCGGCGGCGGAGGCCGGGTGGCATCCGGTGGAGGGGATACGCCCCAACCTGCTGCTGCTCCAGCCCACGGCGGCGGCACGCCGGCCGGCCGGGGCGTGGCTGGTGGTGGACGCGGCGGGCGCGCGCGGCTGCGTGGGGAGGATCGTCTGATGGAACGGCTGCACCGCCTTCGCCTGGACATGGCGCGCTTCACCCTGGGCCTGCTCTGGGCCCACCTGCCCTTGCTCGGCCTGCTGGGCTGGGCCCAGGGGCTGGACGGGGTCTGGGGTCCCGCCCTGGCCGTGGCGGCCGTCTCGGCCATCGCCACCGCCGTCGCGTCCCGTGACGCGGGCGGGGAGCCGGCGCGCCTCGCCATCGCCGCCGCCCTGGTGGTGGCCGTCTCCGCCGTGGTCTTCGCCTACCGGGGGCATCCCTGGCAGATCGACTGGCACATGTACTACTTCGCCGCGCTGGCCGTGCTGGCCGGGTTCTGCTGCCAGAAGACCATCCTGCTTGGGGCCGGGCTGATCGCCGTCCACCACCTGTCCCTGAACGTCCTGCTGCCCCTGGCCGTGTTTCCCGGCGGCGCGGATTTCGGCCGGGTTGTGCTCCATGCCCTGGTGGTGGTGCTGGAGACGGGGGTGCTGGTCTGGCTCGCCCGCACGCTGGGCACCGCCCTGCTGTCCAGCGAGGCCGCCCTGCGGGAGGCCAGGTCCGCCCAGGCGGAGGCCGCCCGCCTCGCCGCCGCCCGCCAGGCGGAGGAAGGTGCGGCAGCCGACCGCCGCCGGCAGGAGATGCTGGCCCTGGCCGACGGGTTCGAGCGCACGGTGGGGGAGGCCCTGCTGGCCCTGACGCGTGCCACGACCCTGTCCCGGCAGGAGGCCGACCGGCTGGCCGGAACCGCCGCCGCCACCCTGGAGGAGGCCGGCCGCGCCGATGCCGCCGCCGGGTCCGCTGCCGGCGGGGTCCAGGCCATGGCCGCGGCGACAGAGCAGCTCACCGCCTCCATCGCGGAGATCAGCCGGCGGATCAACGAGGCGGCGGGCATGACCGATGGCGCCGCCCGCCAGGCCCGCTCCGCCGCCGGCACGGTGGAGGCCCTGACCCGCAGCGCCACGGCCATCGGCGACGTGGTCCGCCTGATCCAGGAGATCGCGGGCCAGACCAACCTGCTGGCCCTGAACGCCACCATCGAGGCCGCCCGCGCCGGGGAGGCCGGCAAGGGCTTCGCCGTGGTGGCCAACGAGGTGAAGAGCCTCGCCAACCAGACGGCCCGCGCCACGGAGGACATCGGCGCCCGCATCGCGGAGATGCAGGCCGCCACGCGGGGTGCCGTGGCGGCCATCGCCGGCATCGCCGATACCGTCGGCTCCATCGACACGGTGACCACCACCATCGCCTCCGCCGTGGAGCAGCAGGACGCCGCCACGCGGGACATCGCCGCCACCGCCCAGCGCGTCGCCGGGGACGTGGGCGACACGGCCACCGGCATCCAGCGCCTGCGCGCTGCCACCGGGGACACGGGCCGCGCCGCTGGCACGGTCAACGGCCTCGCCGCCGACCTGTCGCGGGAGGTGGAGGCGCTGGAGCAGGGGGTAAGCCGGTTCCTCGCCACCGTCCGCGCGGCCTGACCCCACATTCCCGCAGGGCCGACCGGCGCCCAGGGGGCTGGCGCGGGGGGATGGGCGTGATGATCTGTGGAGGGCGGGCCGCCGGTGGCCCGTCCGGATTGACCGACCGCAGGCTGCCATGCTCCCGACCCTCTTCCTGTCCCACGGCGCCCCCACCCTGGTGCTGGAGGATGTCCCCGCCCGAGGCTTCCTGGCCGGCCTCGGCACGCGGCTGGGCCGGCCCAAGGCCGTGCTGGTCGTCTCCGCCCATTGGGAGACGGATCGGCCGCTGGTCAGCGCCGTGCCCCGCAACGGCACCATCCATGACTTCCACGGCTTCCCCCGCGCCCTTTATGAGCTGTCCTATCCCGCCCCCGGCGACGTCGCCCTGGCGGAACGGGTGGCCGGGCTGCTGCGCGGGGCGGGACTGGGCGCCGGGCTGGACACGGCCCGCGGCCTGGACCATGGCGCCTGGGTGCCGCTGCTGCTGATGTACCCGGAGGCGGACATCCCCGTTCTCCAGCTTTCCATCCAGACCCGGCAGGGCCCCGCCTACCATCTGGCCCTGGGCAAGGCCCTGCGCCCCCTGCGGGAGGATGGCGTGCTGGTGATCGGCAGCGGCAGCTTCACCCATGACCTGACCAGCTTCCGTGGCCAAGGGCTGGACGCGCCTGAGCCGGGCTGGGTGTCGGCGTTCGCGGACTGGACGGACAGGGCGCTGGTGGAGGGGCGGACGGACGACCTGCTGTCCTACCGCCGCCTCGCCCCACACGCCGCCCGCAACCACCCGACGGAGGAGCACCTGCTGCCCCTGTTCGCCGCCCTGGGCGCCGGGACAGAGGGCGGCAAGGCCGAACGCCTGCACCGCAGCGCGACCTTCGGCATCCTGCGCATGGACGCGTACGCGTTCGGGTGAGGGGCACCGGCGCGCCAGGGAACGTGTCCCCCCCTCACCCCGCTGGGATGAGGGGGAAAACAACGGTTGGTCACCAGTGATAGTCTGGAAGCCGTCCTATTTGCTCGGTGCCGCCAGGGCCCAGGTGACGCCGAACGGGTCGCGGAGCTGGCCATAGCGGTCGCCCCAGAACATGTCCTCCAGCGGGTGCAGCACCTCCGCCCCCGCCGCCACGGCCCGGTCCCACCAAGCCTGCACGTCGTCTACGTGGAGAAGTAGGTTGTAGCCCTGGTGCGGCACCTTGGTCTGGCCGTACTCGGCATAATAGTCGGCCAGCATCAGCGACCCGCCATTGATCACCAGATGCACATGCATGGTCCGGCCCTGCTCGTCCTCCGGATGGTGCGCCACCTTGGTGGCCCCGAAGGCCCGGACATAGAAGTCGGCCGCCTTGCCCGCCCCGTCCACCGTCAGGTAGGGGCAGACGCCGCCCAGCACCGGCGGGGCGGGGGGCAGGTCCTTGGCGTACTCCGGCATCCAGACATCCTTGCCGCAGCCGCCCTCGACCGTCGTGGTGGCATCCATGGTGGCTCTCCCTGGGATCAGTGGTTTGTGTCCCCAGGACGGGCGGCCCGCCGCGGCGCCGACAAGCCTCCGTGAAAATTCTTCCGCAAGGCGTCGGTCAGGTCTTCCCCGCCCGCAGCCCCAGCCCCCGGCCGACCCGCGCCAGCATCTCCTCCAGCACGGTCTCCACCGGGACCGCCACCTGCACCAGGCCGCCCGTCGCCTGGCCGCGCAGGATGCCGGCGAGGCCATGCAGGGTGGACCAGACATACAGGGCGTCGGCATCCAGGTCCTGCCCCTCCACCGTTCGGCCCTCCGCCGCGTGGGCCCGGGCGATGCCCTGGCGCAGCATGTCGAAGGCATGGCAGGCGAGGCGCAGCATGTCCGGGTGGTCCGCCGGGTTGGGCAGGGGCGTGCCAAACATCAGCCGGTAATCCAGCGGCCGGGACAGGGCATAATCCATATAGGCCCGCCCCATGGCCGCGAGGTCCTCGTGGGGCGGGTTGCCGGGGGGGCGGCTTTCCAGGTGCCCGGCAAAGGCGGCGAAGGCGCGCGCCGCCATCTCCGCCAGGATGTGGTCACGGCTGGGGAAATGCTTGTACGGGGCCTGGTGGGAGACGCCGAGCCGCCGCGCCACCTCACGCAGGCTCAACCCTTCCACCCCCTGCTCGGCCACGATGGCCAAGGCCTCGCGCACACAGGCTTCCCTCAGGTCTTCCGGTCGTCCCCTGCCCGCCGCCATGCCTTGCCCGACATCCTTGTTCCCGGTCAGTCATAGGCATACCCGTCCCGCTCCAGGATTTCGAGGGCCTCGCGCCAGCCCAGGGGCACCTTGTCCCGCCCCAGGCTGGCGCGGGCGAACAGCATGCCGTCCAGCGCGGCGCGCTGTTCCCGCACGGCCGCGCGGTGGGCGGGGGACCGGGCGAAGGCCCTCAGGCTCTCCTCATCCTGCCACACGGTCAGGGTCCAGGCCCTCCGCCCCAGCAGTTCCGTGCGCAGGCTATATCCGACCAAGCCCGGCTGCCGGTCCATGTCGGCCTCCACCCGCCGCACATGCCGGATGAAGGCGGCACGGGCGCCCGGCTTCAGGGTCGCCTCCGTCACGGCCACCACCACCGGGCCGGCGCCGGGTGCCGTGACGCCCAGGGTCGGGTCATAGCCCGGCCCCTTGAACCCGTTGGACACGGTGCAGGCCGCCAGGGCCGGCAGGGAGAACACCAGCGCCGCCCGTGTCCTGGCAAGAACGGAAAGACGGGCGGGAACGGCGGGCGCAGGCATGACGGGGCTCCATGGTTGACGCTGTCAACCATGGAGCAAGTCGGTAGACACTGTCAACCCCGAACGCCGCAAAAAGGGGGCGGCCCCCCGCCCCCTTGCCCGAACTCACCCCAGCCGCTTCCGCACCCGGTCCAGCACGGCCTTGCGGGCGGGATGGATGAACAGGAAGTTGTGGATGTAGTCGGGGGTATAGCCGCCCATGCCCGGCGGCTTGGCCAGTTCCGGCCTCTGGTGGATCTGGGGGTCGAACTCGCCGATGGGGCGCAGGCGGCCATGGTCGATGAACCAGCCGTCATAGCCCAGCCCTTCCAGGAACACGCGGATGCGCTCCCGCGCGCCGGGGACGTGGCGTTCCTCGCTGCCCACCAGCAGGGTGGGGTGGCTGCGCACCAGGGTCTGGCCCGCGCCGCGCAGGGCCGGGAACTCATGCCCCTCCACATGCACCTTCATGAAGGCCACATCCGTCAGGCCGTAGCTGTCCAGGCGCTTCACCGGCACGGACAGGGTGCGCCGGGCGAACTCCCTGTTCACCGTGGGCTCCAACGTGTTCCGGGTGGGCAGGTCGCCGCCGCCATGCTGGGGGATGACCAGCTCGGCCTGCCCGTCCGCATCGGACAGGGCCACCGCCTCCACCTTCACCGCCGGGCCGAAGTCGGCGCGCAGCCTGTCGGCCAGGGCCGGGAACGGCTCGAACGCATAGACCAGGCGGGAGGCACGGGCCATCTGCCAGGTGTACAGCCCCTTGTTGGCGCCGATGTCCACGGCGGTGCCGTCCCGCTCGCACAGGCTGGGCACCAGGGGCAATTCCAGCTCCGCCCCCACCATGGCCTTGCGCATGTGCATGGCCTGGCGCCAGGAACGGGGGACGAAGGCCTTGGCGACGCGCTTGGCGGCGGTGATCACGGCTGGCATGGGTGTCAGTCCCGGGTCGGGGGTGGGAACAGGGTCAGTTTCTCGGCATAGAACCCCTCGGCCAGCCCGGTGGGGCTGGCCGCCTGGATGCCGCGCAGGCGCAGCAGGCCGTGGAAGGTGTCGGGCGTGAACCAGCCCTTGCCGCGCTGGCTTTCAAAGCCCGCCATCAGCGCGTCGACCTTGGCCTGCGCCTGCGCCCCGGTCAGGGGCACGAACAGGTTGGGGTTGCCCAGGTCGCCGTCGAACTTCGGGATCTCGTAGGCCAGGACCAGGTGGTTGCGGAAACTGTTCCAGGTCAGCTCCGCCAAAGTGCGGTGGTCCTGGTGCCGGTCATGCCGGTTGTGGGTCAGCACCAGGTCCGGCCGGGCCCAGCCCTTCAGCTCCTCCACCGCCTGCTTCACCCCGGCGAACTCCGCGGGGAAATAGCCGTCGCGGAAGCCGTGGAACCGGGTCTCGACCTTCCCGGCGCCGCGCAGCAGCACCGACGCCCCAGCCTCCGCCTCCGCGCGGCGCCGCTCGTCCCCAGCGGAAAAGACGGCCCAGTAGACCTCCACGTCCGGCAGCTCCGCCAGCAGCCGCAGCACCGTGCCGCCGCACCCGATCTCGATGTCATCGGAATGGGCGCCCAGGCAGAGCAGCCGGAACGGCCGCCCCGCCGGGCGCTCCGGGAGCAGGCCCAGCATGCCCTACTCCGCCGCCAGGATGGTGGGCGGCACCTCACGCCGGCGCCAGACCTCCCACGGGGCGGGCCCGCGGGCCTGGAGCGATTCCAGCGTCTGCAAGTCCTTGAAGGTGTCGCAGCCGCGCCAGAACCCGTCATGCCGCTCCGCCACCAGCCGCCGCTCCCGCATCAGGCGGGCGAAGGGTTCCTCCACCAGCTCCTCGCCGGGGCGGACATAGTTGAAGATCTCCTTGCGGAAGGCGAAGTAGCCGGCATTGACCCACAGGTCGGCGGAGACGACATCCTCCACCCGCTCCACCACCCCGTCACCGTCCTGGCAGACGAAGTGGAAGCTGGTGTTGGGCCGGGCGGCCAGGAAGGCACCCACCACGCCCGGCCGTTCCAGTTGCCGGACCACCCGCGGCAGGGGGAAGTCGGTCAGGCCGTCGCTGTAGTTGGCCAGGAACACATCCTCCCCTTCCAGGAAGGGCTTGGCGGCCAGCAGCCGCTCCCCGATGCTGGCATTGGTGCCGGTGTCAACGAAGGTGATGCGCCAATCGTCGATGTCCCGGGCCAGCAGATCCACTCTGCGCCCGCCGCCCGACAGGACGAAGTCGTTGGAGGCGCACTCGTCATAGTTCAGGAAGAAGTCCTTGATGACATGGCCTTTGTGGCCCAGGCACAGGATGAAGTCCTTGTGCCCGAAATGCGCGTAATAGCGCATGACGTGCCACAGGATGGGCCGGTTGCCCAGCGGGACCATGGGCTTGGGGATGCTTTCCGAATAGTCGCGCATCCGCAGGCCAAGCCCGCCGCAGAACAGGACGACCTTCATGGCGGGTTCCCTCCCTTGCTCGTGGTGCCGTCCACCAGTTCCGGCACCGGGATCGGGACGATGAACTTGCAGCCCCATTCGGCCGTGTAGGCAAGCTGGGCCATGATCTCCGCCTTCAGGTTCCAGGGCAGGATCAGCAGCACGTCCGGCTTCTCCTCCGCGATCCGGTCCGGTGGGTGGATCGGGATGCGGGTGCCCGGCAGCAGGCGCCCGTGCTTGTAGGGGTTGCGGTCCACGGTGAAGGCCACCAGGTCGGTGCGGATGCCGCAATAGTTCAGCAGCGTGTTGCCCTTGCCCGGCGCGCCATAGGCCGCGACGCGCTTCCCCGCCCGCTTCAGCCCGATCAGCAGTTCCAACAGCCGGTAGCGCGTCTCTGCCACCCGCGCCCCAAAATTGGCATAGGCGTCGGCCCGGCGCAGGCCTGCTGCCTCCTCGTCGCCCAGCACCTTGGCCACGGCGGGGGTCATCAGGTGCCCGGCCGTCTCCCGGCAGGCGAAGACCCGCAAGGACCCGCCGTGGGTCCACAGCTCCTCCACGTCGAACACCCGCAGGCCGTGCCGGTCCAGCAGGTCCCTCACCGTGCCCAGGGAGAAGTAGCTGAAATGCTCATGGTAGATCGTGTCGAACTGGTTTCCGTCCAGCAGCCGCAGCAGGTGCGGGAACTCCAGGGTCAGCACCCCCTCCGGCTTCAGCAGGGTGGCGAGGCCGCCCACGAAGTCGTTCAGGTCCGGCACCTGGGCCAGCACGTTGTTGCCGGCGACCAGGTCCGCCTGCCGGCCCTGCCCGGCCAGTTCCGCCGCCAGGGCCTGCCCGAAGAAGTTCACCAGGGTGGGCACGCCCAGACCTTGCGCCGCCTTGGCCACGTTGGCCGCCGGCTCGATGCCCAGGCACGGGATGCCCCGTTCCACGCAGTTGCGCAGCAGGTAGCCGTCATTGCTGGCCACCTCCACCACGAAGCTGTCCGGTCCCAGCCGGAACCGGTCCGCCATGGCCGCCACATACTCGGCGGCGTGGCGCAGCCAGTCCTTTGAGAAGCTGCTGAAATAGGCATACTCGGTGAAGATGTCGTGCACCGGCACGAACTCGCCCAGCTGCGCCAGCCAGCAATGCGGGCAGACACGCACGTCCAGGGGGTAGAAGCTCTCCCCCCGCATGGCTGCCGACGGGTGCACGAAGCTTTCACACAGGGGCGACAGCCCCAGGTCCACGAAGGGCAGCAGCCCGTGCTGCCCGCAGGCGCGGCAGACCTGCTGGCCCCGCGCCCCGTCCACCGCGGCCGACCCGGCCGGCTGCGGCGTCACCAACCCGTCCATGATAGGCACCTTGAAACCCCGCTCCAGACATCAAGCATGCGCGGGCGGAAGGCCAGGGTGCCAACACCATGAAGGCGAATCCGACCGCCCGGTTGGCGGTCACCCGTTCACCCCCGGGCCGAATCCAAAGAATTCGTGAACAATTCACCAAATGGTGTGAACCTACTTACCTGCCAAGCGGTCAACCCTCTGTGTTGTAAAGGATTTACGGCAAATAGAGGGATCGCTGGATGACTTCTGGTGTTGCGGGGAAGCAACGCGGTGGCGCGGCGCAGGGCCGATACGGGACCGAACCCGGCAGTGGAGGGAACCACCGGGCCGTGCGTCCCGTTACGTGTAATCAGCCCTCATCGGGGTGACGTGTTTCGGATCGTGGCGGGGGCATCATGCCACTCATCTCGCTTGGCCTCCCGGTCTATAATGGGGAGCGCTACCTGGGCCAGGCCATCCGGTCGATCCTGGACCAGACCCATACGGACTTCGAGCTGGTGGTCTGCGACAACGCTTCCACCGACGGCACGGCGGACATCCTGGCGGACTTCGCCCGGGCGGACGGCCGGGTCAAGGTCCACCGCAACCCCACCAACATCGGCGCCGCGCCGAACTGGAACCGGGCCTTCGCCCTGTCCCAGGGCCGGTACTTCAAGTGGATCGCCCACGACGACCTGCACGCCCCCACCTTCCTGGAGCACACGGTGGCCGTGTTGGAGAGCGACCCGGGCGTGATCCTCTGCCACACCGGCACGCGGCTGGTGGACGACCAGGGGGAGGAGCTGGCCTACGACCCCGTCTCCGGCAGCTACCATGACCGGGCGGGCAACCGCCGGGTGGGGCCTCCGCCGGCCGGCCGGGCGACCTCTGCCGACCCGGTGCGGCGGTTCGAGGATCTGTTCCTGCGCACCATCCGCTGCACGGACATCTTCGGCCTGATCCGGGCCGACGTGCTGCGCCAAACCCCGCTGCACCGCTCCTATTACAGCTCCGACAAGGCGCTGCTGGTGGAACTGGCCCTGCGCGGCCGCTTCCATGAGGTGCCGGAGACCCTGTTCATGAAACGGGACCACGTCTCCACCTCCCTTACCCTGTCGGCGGACGAGCAGCGGCGCTGGATCGACACCGCGGCCCCGCGCACCCGCTGGTCACCCAAGCGGCAGCAATATGTGCAGATCCTCGGCGCCGTCGCCCAGGTCCCAGGCTTGACGCCCGCCCAGCGGCTGCGCTGCGCCGCCATGGTGGCGAACCGGGTGGACTGGGGCCATTTCCTGCGCAGCCGGCTGCACCTGCAGCACGCTTGACCCATGGCGCCCACCCCGGACCCGGCGGCCATCCCCTGCCCCTGCTGCGACCATGCCGGCTCGGTGCCGGTGCTGGACGCCGGGCTGCTGCCCGCCAACACCACCGCCCCCGCCCCCACCCGTGGGGCGGCGTTGGCGGCGGCGCGGGGGCCCCTGCGCCTGTCCGTCTGCCCGGCCTGCGGCTTCCTCTACAACACCGCCTACGACCCGGCCCTCATCCAGCTGGGCCCGGACCTGGAGGAGACGCAGGGTTTCTCCCCCACCTTCGTCCGCTTCCACGAGGGGCTGGCCGCCGACCTGGCCCGCCGCCACGACCTGTCCGGCAAGCGGGTGGTGGAGATCGGCTGCGGCAAGGGGGAGTTCCTGGCCATCCTGGCCCGGGTGGCCGACGGCACGGGCCTGGGCTTCGACCCCGGCTTCGTCCCCGGCCGGGCGGGCGCGGGGGAAGAACGCATCCGGGTGGAGCCCCGCCTGTTCGGCCCGGGGGACGCGGAGGCCGTGCGCGGCGACCTGTTCGCCTGCAAGATGACGCTGGAGCATATCCAGCACCCCCCCGCCTTCCTGGACCTGTTCCGCCGCGCCAGCCTGGCCAGCGGCGGGGCGCCGGTCTTCTTCATGGTGCCGGAGACGCGGGTGATCCTGGAGCGGATGCAGCTCTGGGACCTGTATTTCGAGCATTGCTCCAACTTCACGCCCGGCTCGCTGGCCCGGCTGTTCGCCCGTTGCGGCTTCACCCTCACCGACCTGCGCACCGTCTTCGACGGCCACTACCTGATAGCGGAGGCCGTGCCCGGCCCACCCTCCCCCCGCCACGACCTGGAAGAGGCAGCGGGGGAAACGGTCGCCATCGCCACCGCCTTCGGCCACGCGGCGGGGGAACGCCTGGCTGGCTGGCGGGCCCGCCAGGAAGGCTGGGGCCGTGACGGCCGGCGCGTGGTCCTGTGGGGCGCCGGGTCGCGCACCACCACCCTGATCAACATGGCGGGGCTGGATGAAAGGCTGGCGGGGGTGGTGGACATCAACCCCCACCGCCGCGGCACCTTCGTCCCCGGCACCGGCCACGCGGTGGTCGGGCCCGGTGACCTGCCGGACCTCAGGCCCGACCTGGTGGTGGTGATGAACCCGGTCTACCGGGAGGAAATCCGCGGCATGCTGGCCGCCCACGGCCTGCACCCGGTGCTGAAAGACGCCTAACGCCGAACCTCTGCCGCCGCCAACATCTCGCCGCACCGCTGCTCCGCCTCCCGGCGCAGCGCGTCCAGGCGCTCCTGCATCTCCCAGGGGCGGAGGCTGCGGCCGGTGCCCAGCAGGGCGAGGCCCAGATCATCAAGGGCCGTCAGGTAGCCGCGCATCAGCAGCAGCATCTCGGGAAGGAATTCTTGGCCGTCCATGTCACTCATCCGGTCGCTCAGGGGTATCGGGCTCGCCGGCTGCCGCCGGCAATCAGCGCGGATCAAGCCCGCCTTTCCCCTGTAATCCAGCCATAGGCTTGCCGGATGCGGCCCGCGCCGGGGCAGTTGGGGTAAGCCGCCCGGGGATAACCAGCGACCCCGCTGGAATCCAAGGGTTTCCTGCCGGCACGCGGGCCAGACCTGCGCGGGGCAGGGAACCCGTACCGGCGATCGTCCTGGAAATTTCACGATCCCTTGTCGGGAACGCCCGCCCTCCCCCGTCCTCGGCATGCGGACCAGAAACCAGGGAGGAACCCCATGTCCTACGTCGATGGCTTCATCATCCCCGTTCACAAGGACCGGCTTGAGGATTACCGGGCCTTGGCCCGGTTGGGCGCGGAAGTCTTCAAGGACCATGGCGCCCTGGCCGTGGTGGAATGCGTCGGCGACGACGTGCCCTACGGCACCCTCACCTCCTTCCCCCGCTCCGTCCAGGCGACGGAGGATGAGGTGGTGGTCTTCTCCTGGATCATCCATGCCTCGCGGGAGGCGCGGGACGCGACCAACGCCAAGGCCATGGCGGATGAGCGGCTGAAGGAATGCATGACCAACCCGCCCTTCGACGGCAAGCGCATGATCTGGGGCGGCTTCGTGCCCTTCCTGGAGGCCTGACAAGGCGGTACGAGCCCCTGGCCCATGCGGGCGTGAGCCAAACCTGCCCGGCGTCTGAGGGGGCCGTTGGTCGGTCACGACCAGCGGCCACGGGATTGGGCCCTGGAACCCATCCCGCCCGCCCCCATTTCCCGCAGGGGAACCCAGAGAGGGAGCGGCGGGATGGAGATCGGGATCGTGGGCCTTGGCCGGATGGGCGGCAACATCGCCCGGCGGCTGATGCGGGCGGGCCACCGCTGCGTGGTGTTCGACCTGGACCGGGCCGCGGTGGAGTCCCTGGCCCGGGAGGGCGCCCAGCCCGCCCGCGACCTGGCGGACCTGGTCGCGGCCCTCGCCCCGCCCCGCGCCGTCTGGCTGATGCTGCCGGCGGGGGAGGTGACGGAGCGCACCCTGCTCGCCCTCGCCGACCGGATGGACCCGGGCGACATGCTGGTGGAGGGCGGCAACACCCACTACAAGGACGACCTTCGCCGGGCGGCGCTCCTGGCGCCCAGGGGCCTGCACCTCATCGACGTGGGCACGTCGGGCGGGGTCTGGGGGCTGGAGCGGGGCTATTGCCTGATGGTGGGCGGCGACGCCGCCATCGTGGGGCAGCTGGACCCCATCTTCGCGGCCCTGGCCCCCGGCCTAGGCGACATCCCCCGCACGCCGGGCCGCGATGGCCGTGACCCCCGGGTGGAGCGTGGCTATGTCCATGCCGGCCCCACCGGCGCCGGCCACTATGCCAAGATGGTGCACAACGCCATCGAGTACGGCCTGATGCAGGCCTATGCGGAGGGCTTCGAGCTGTTGCGGGCCGCCCCCGGCCTGTCCGGCCCCGACGGCCAGCCCTTCGTCTTCGACCTCGCCGACTTGGCGGAGGTCTGGCGCCGCGGCAGCGTCATCCCCTCCTGGCTGCTGGACCTTGCCGCCACGTCCCTCGCCCGGGACGGGGACCTGTCGGACCAAATCGGCTTCGTCCAGGATTCCGGCGAGGGCCGCTGGGCCGCCATGGCCGCCATCGAGTCCGCCGTCGCCGCCCCCGTCCTTTCCGCCGCCCTCTTCGCCCGCTTCCGCTCCCGCCAGGACCACACCTTCGCCGAGAAGCTCCTTTCCGCCATGCGCCAGGGCTTCGGCGGGCATGTGGAGCCGAAATAGGGCTGACGGGCAAACTACCCCTCTTCCCACCGGGGAGAGGGCCAGGTGATGGGAACCGCAAGACCAGCGCGGAACCAACCGTTTCGTCTCAATATCTTAGAACCCTTTGCTCACCCGATCCCTGAGCCCAACACACCCGCCGCCACCCCCCTGGCCCCCACCTCTGCCCGATAGATCCCTCCGCCCCCGGCGGTGGTGATGAACAGCGTGGTGAGGTCCGGCCCGCCGAAGGCGCAGGAGGTCACGTCCGTCACCGGCAGCGTGACCCGGGCAAGCTCCCGCCCGTCCGCCCCATGTCGCGTCACGCAGCTTCCCCCATAATGCGCCTGCCACAGGAAGCCCTCCGCATCCACCGTCATCCCGTCCGGGTGCCCGTCCTGCTCCCCCAATTCCAGGAACAGGACCCGGCCCGCCACCCCCTCGGGCGTCCCGTCGAAGCGGTGGACCTTGCCGGTCGGGCTGTCCGCCAGGTACCCCGTGGACCCGTCAGCCGTGAAGGCCGGGCCGTTGGGGATGGTCAATCCCTCCGCCAGCCGCCGGGGGACACCCGTCCCCTCCCATAGCCACAGCACCCCGGCCCCTTCCCGCTGGTCCTCCGCCATGCTGCTGAACCAGAGCCGCCCTGACGGGTCCACCTTGCCGTCGTTCAGCCGGTGCCCTGGCGGCAGGTCGGGGATCGGAGCCAGCAGCGTCAGCCCGCCCCCGTCCAGGTCATGGCCATGCAGCCCCGTCGCCAGCCCCAGCAGCAGCCGGCCCGGTTCCGGCATCAGGGCCGCGAAGCCCGGCTTGGCCGGCAGGTCGCGCATCACCCGTGCCCCCGTGCCCGGCTCCAGCCAGACCAGCCTCCGCCCCTCGATGTCCACGGCGTACAGCCGCCCCAGCCGCGGGTCCCACAGCGGCCCCTCCCCGAGCGTCAGGTCCACACCCCACAGCAGCTCCGCCGCGTCAGTCCCCACCATGTCCAGTTCCCCCAACCGACCACTGTGCCCGAAGGCAAACACGCCTTCCGCCCGTTCGGTCCCTGATTGTCCAAGGTGTGGCGGGCTGGATTGTCTACGGCAGGACAGGCATTTCTTGACCATACGGAAAGGTATTCGGCAGATAGACAATGTCTATTTCACATTTGCATGATGTTGTTGTTGCATTCCCACCACGAATGCGCTTTTGACCGGCCTGCCACCGTCAGTCAGCGTCTTCCCCGCACGCGCCCGCACCCCATGACGGGCGCCAGGACCTGGGGAGGATGGCCATGGATCGCATGCACGGCATCGACGGGAACCTGACGGTCGGGCGCCAGCCGGATCGGGAAGACCTCCGCCGCTTGGCGGAGCATGGCTACGGCACCGTGATCGACCTGCGCCACGCGGGGGAACCGGGCCACGCCTTGTCCCCGGCGGAGGAGCGGGAAGCCGCGGAGGGGGCGGGCCTGACCTACCTGCACCTGCCCGTTTCGCTGGACACCTTGACCCCCGCCGTCCTGGCCCGCTTCCGTGCGGCGGTGGCGGAGAGCGACGGCCGCACCTATGTGCACTGTGCCGCGGGCCAGCGGGCCGCCGCCCTGGCCCTGGCCACCCGCGCCGCCAGCCAGGGCCTGTCCGCCTATGCCGTCCTGGCGGAGGCGGAGGGCTCGGGCCTGATGGTCCACGATCCCCGCGCCCGGGACTTCATCCACCGCATCGCCAGCCCGCCGGACTTGTGATCCTGGAAGGGTCCGGGCGGGCCGGGGCGGCAGCCGCCGTCCCCGCCCGCCTGTCTCCCGGCCCCTACTCCGCCGGCACGGCCGCCGGGGCGGCCCCCCGCGGCTGCCGGCGGCGGGACAGCCGCTGCTGGACCCTGTCCAGGTACAGGTAGACCACGGGGGTGGAGTAGAGCGTGAGCACCTGGCTGACCAGCAGGCCGCCCACGATGGACACGCCCAGCGGCGTGCGTAGCTCCGCCCCATAGCCGCCCGACAGGGCCAGCGGGATGCCGCCCAGGATGGCGGCGAAGCTGGTCATCATGATCGGCCGGAAGCGCAGCAGGCAGGCCTGCCTTATGCTCTCCTCCGGCGTCTTGCCGGCCCGTTCCTCCTGGATGGCGAAATCCACCATCATGATGGCGTTCTTCTTGACGATGCCGATCAGCATGACGATGCCGATGATGGCCACCACGCTCAGCTCCAGCCCCGTCACCCACAGCCCCAGCAAGGCGCCGAGCCCGGCCGACGGGATGGTGGACAGGATGGTGATGGGGTGGATGAAGCTCTCATACAGCACCCCCAGCACCACATAGACGGCGAACAGCGCCGCCGCGATCAGGATGGGCTGGCTGGCCAGGCTGCGCTGGAACTCCTGCGCCGTGCCCTCGAACAGGGTGGTGATGCTGCCCGGCGCCCCCACCTGGGCGGGGACCTGCTCGATCAGCGGCACCACTTGGCCCAGGGACGTGCCGGGTTGCAGGTTGAAGGACAGGGTGACGGAGGGGAACTGCTGGCTGTGGTTCACCGACAGGGCCGCCACCGCCGGCTTGACCGAGGTGAATGCCGTCAGCGGCACCAGCCCGCCGGTGTTGGAGCGGACATACAGCCCCTCCAGTGCCGTCTCGTCCGTCTGGAACCGGTCGGCCACGCCCATGACCACCCGGTACTGGTCGATGTCGGAATAGATGGTGGAGACGAAGCGGTCGCCGAAGGCGCCGTACAGCGCGTCGTCCACCGCCTGGGTCGTCACCCCCAGCCGCCCCGCCTGCACCCGGTCGATGGTGATGGCCAGGCGCGGGCTGATGGTCTGCTGGTCCGTGGCCACGTCCACCACGCCGGGGACCTTGCGCAGTTCCTCCTCGATCCGCGGCGCCCATTCGTACAGCACCCCGCCGTCGATGGAGCGGAGGGTGAACTGGTACTGGGACCGGGTCTGCCGCCCGCCGATGCGGATGTTCTGGGCGGCCTGCAGGAAGACCTTGACCCCCTGCATCTGCGCGAACTTCGGCCGCAGGTCGGCCAGCACCTCCTCCGCCCCCCGCTCCCGGTCACCGCGGGGCTTCAGGGTGATGAACATGCGCCCCGTGTTGCCGGAGCCGCCCCGCCCGCCCACGAAGGCGGCCACCCCGGTCACGTCCGGGTCCTGGGCGGCGATGCTCGCCGCCTCCCCCATCAGCTGGTACATGCGGGTGAAGCTGACGTCGGGCGGCGCCTCCACCTGGCCCTGGATGGACCCTGTGTCCTCCTGCGGGATGAAGCCCTTGGGCAGGTGGACGTACAGCGCCACCGTGCAGGCGATGACCACCAGCGTGCCCAGCAGCGTGGCGAGCTGGTGCCGCAGCACCACGTCCAGGGTGCGGCGATAGAAGCCCAGCATCCCGTCGAAGCCCCGCTCCGTGATGCGGTACAGCCGGCCCCGCGTCTCCGCCGGCGGCTCCGGCTTGACGTAGCGGGCGGCCAGCATGGGCGTCAGGGTCAGCGACACCACCATGCTGACGATCAGCGCCACCGTGACCGTGACCGCGAACTCCCGGAACAGGCGCCCGACGATGCCGCCCATCAGCAGCAGCGGGATGAACACCGCCACCAGGCTGATGGTGATGGAGACGATGGTGAAGCCGATCTCCGACGCGCCCTTCAGGGCCGCCTCGAACGGCTTCATGCCGTCCTCGATGTGGCGGACGATGTTCTCCAGCATCACGATGGCGTCGTCCACCACCAGCCCCACCGCGATGGTCAGGCCCATGAGGCTGAGGTTGTTCAGGCTGAACCCGCAGGCCCACATGGCCGCGAAGGTGCCCACAAGCGACAGGGGCACCGCCGTGGCCGGGATCAGGGTGGCGGCCAGGTTGCGCAGGAACACCAGGATGGTCAGCACCACCAACCCGATTGTCAGGGCCAGGGTGAACTCCACCTCGTGCACGCTGTCGCGCACCGACAGGGATCGGTCGGACACGGTGGTGAGCTGGACCGTGGGCGGGATGCCCTGGGTCAGCTGGGGCACCTGGGCCAGGATGCGGTCCACCACGTCGATGACGTTGGCGTCGGCCTGGCGGGTCACCAGCAGGATGACGCCGGGCCGCCCGCCGAACAGGCCGCGCTGCCGCTCATCCTCCACCCCGTCATAGACGCGGGCGACGTCCTGCAACTGCACGGCCGCCCCGTTGCGATAGGCGACCAGCACCTCCCGGAACTGCTGCGCGTCGCGGAGCTGGTCGTTGGCGTCCAGGCCCAGCGCCTTCTCCTGTCCCTGGAGCTGGCCCTTGGGCCGGTTCAGGTTGGTCTGCTGGATGGTGCTGGCCACCTCGTCGATGCCGATGCCCAGCGCAGCGAGGGCCGTGGGGTTCACGTCCACCCGCACCGCGTACTTCTGCTCCCCCGCGATGCGGACCTCCGCCACGCCCTCCTCGGAGGAGATCTGCTGCGCCAGGATGTCGGCCCAGCGGCTGACCTCGTAGCTGGGCAGCTGGTCGGAGGTCAGGGCGAAGATCAGCACCGGCGCGTCCGCCGGGTTCACCTTGCGGTAGGTGGGCGGGTCCGGCAGGTCCGACGGCAGCCGCCCCTGCGCCGCCTGGATGGCGGCCGCCACGTCCTGGGCGCCCACGTCGATGTCGCGGCCCAGCTCGAACTGCAGGGTGATCTGCGTGCTGCCGGTGGAGCTGGTGGAGGAAAGCTGCGCCACCCCCTCGATGGTGGCGAGTTGGCGTTCCAGCGGGGCGGCGACGGACCGCGCCATCACCTCCGGGCTGGCCCCGGGCAGGTTGGCGCTGACCTGGATGGTGGGGAACTCCACCTGCGGCAGGGCCGCCACGGGCAGCAGGAAGAAGGCGGCGCCGCCGAACACCAGCAGGGCGGCGGACAACAGGAACGTGGCGATGGGCCGCCGGATGAAGGTCGCCGAGACGCTGCCATACTTCTCCCCCGGGAAGGGCGTCTCCCGCTCCGCCGGGTCCGCGCTGTCGTGGGGGTGGGTCTGGTGGTCGGTCATCGGGCATTCCCCCCTGCCGGCAGGGATGCCGCCTGGGCCGGCGCGCCGTTGCCTTGGGCCGGCGGCGGCGGTGCCTGTTCCCGCACCCGCACCTTGCCGCCGGGCACGACGCGGAGCTGGCCGTTCACGATCACCCGCTCCCCGCCCTGCAGGCCCTGGTCCACCACGGCCCGGCCCTCCGCCAGCACCGCCAGGGTGACGGGCCGCGCCTCCACCGTGTCGTCGGGGCGGACCAGGTAGACGTAGCGGCCGTCCGGGCCGGTGGCGACGGCCACCGCGTCCACCACCACCGCCTCCGGCCGGCGGTCCACCTCCAGGGCGACGGTCAGGAACTGGCCGGGCCAGAGGGCGTCATTCGGGTTCTTGAACCGGGCCTTCATGGCCACGGTCCCGGTGGCCGGGTCCACGGCGTTGTCAATGAAGGACAGCTCCCCCTCCGCCAGCCGCTGCCCGCCCTCCGCCTCCAGGGCGATGGCCGGTACCGGGCCCTTGGCCATGGCGGCGCGCACCTGCGGCAGGCGGTTCTGGGGGATGGAGAACTGCACGTCGATGGGGTCGATCTGGTTGATGGTGGTCAGCGGCGTCGCCTGGCCCGGCCGGGCGATGTTGCCGAGGGTCAGTTGCGCCTGGCTGACCCGCCCGCCCACCGGCGCCACGATGCGGGTCCGTTCCAGGTCCACCCGCGTGGCGGCCACCCGCGCCTCGTCACCCCGGACCGTGGCCTCCAGCGCCTCCGTCCGGGCGCGCTGCTGGTCCAGGGACTGCCGGCTTTGGAAGCTCTTGGCTGCCAGCTCCTGCGCCCGGGACAGGTCGCGCCGGGCGGACTCCAGGTTGGCCCGGTCCTGGGCCAGGGTGCCCTCCGCCTGGGCCAGGGCCGCCTCATAGGGCCGGGGGTCGATCTCGAACAGCAGGTCGCCCGGCTTCACCGCCTGCCCCTCGGTGAAGGCCACCTTGGTGATGGGCCCCTCCACCTGCGGCAGGATCTGCACGCTCTCCACCGGCCGCACCGTGCCCACCGCGGTGATGGAGACGGCGGCAGGCTCCCGGCGCACGGCGGCCACGGTCACCTCCGGCGGCGGGGGTGGTCCTTTGGCCTCGCCGCCGGCCCCGCCGGCGCCGCGCCCGAACCAGTACCAGCCCCCGGCGGCAACCACCGCCAGCAGCACGAGCAGCAGCCAACCCCTGCCCCGCATCGGACCTCCTCGATACCATCATCCGGCCATGCGACCGGGCATGCGGCCCGGCCTGCGGGGCGCCCCTGGTGAGGTAAGCTGGGACGACTCCGCGCCAATTGAACGATGGTCCGGCGGAAAACCTGCGCGCATAACGAAAGTCTAGGGCGTAAAAACGATCTGCCGCGCCAAGGGCTTAGGCCTGAACTGCTGGAATCCCCGGGTGTTTGCCGCCTGCCTAGGCCAGTCTGCCTACCGCTATCGAACGGGCTGCGCCCTTACTTCAATAAGCCCAGGGTCATAGGCCTGCCTAGGCAGACTAGCTGGTTTTCCGACAAACTGTAGACTGCTAATTATGTCAACAGATTAACAAAACCGGTAGCCCGCAGGGAATAACGACCTGAATTCGTCGGCCTCGTCCGGGTAGTACCCTGGGCGGGATTGACGCTTGCCTGGACGTATGTTGGCGAACTCCTTGGACGCTCAAGACTAGTCCCAGGATTACTACAACCGCCAGGACAGGAGCGGGTTACCCCTGAAGGCCCCCGACCGGTTTTCCCGCGCCAGGAGCCTTCCCGTGCAGCCCATGCCCAGCACCGCCGCCGCCCTGCCCGCCACCGCGCTCGACGGGGCCGGGACGGAAGCCGCCTTCCTGGACGGCCGGCCGGTCACGCAGGCGGAGATGGTCCAACTGCTCCAGGCGCTCCAAGCGCTGAAGGTGGGTGACTTCTCGGTGCGCCTTGCCGGCGACCATGTGGGGCTGATGGGCAAGATCGCCGACAGCTTCAATGAGATCGCCGCCGCGAACGAGCGCATGGCCCAGCAGCTGGAGCGGGTGGGCCAGGTGGTGGGGCGGGAGGGCCAGACCCGGCAGCGGGTGAAGTTCCACCTGTCCCAGGGTGCCTGGGGCGACATGGAAAGCTCGGTCAACACGCTGATCGACGATTTGCTCTGGCCGACGACGGAGGTGACCCGCGCCATCACCGCCGTGGCCCGCGGCGACCTGTTGCAGACCGTGCCGCTTGACGTGGACGGTCGCCCGCTGAAGGGCGAGTTCCTGCGCTCCGCCACCATCGTCAACACGATGATCAAGCAGTTGAACGTCTTCACCTCGGAAGTGACGCGCGTGGCGCGCGAGGTGGGCACCGACGGCAAGCTGGGCGGCCAGGCCCAGGTGCGGGAGGTGACGGGCGTGTGGAAGGACCTGACGGAGTCCGTGAACTCCATGGCGTCCAACCTGACCGCCCAGGTGCGAAACATCGCGGAGGTGACCATCGCCGTGGCCAACGGCGACCTGTCCAAGAAGATCACCGTGGACGTGCGGGGTGAGATCCTCCAGCTCAAGGAAGCCATCAACACGATGGTGGACCAGCTCCGCTCCTTCGCGTCGGAAGTGACCCGCGTGGCCCGTGAGGTGGGCACGGAGGGCAAGCTGGGCGGCCAGGCCATCGTGCCGGGCGTGGCGGGGACGTGGAAGGACCTGACGGACTCCGTGAACGCCATGTGCGGCAACCTGACGGACCAGGTGCGCAACATCGCCCAGGTGACCACCGCCGTGGCCCGCGGCGACCTGTCCCGCAAGATCACCGTGGACGTGCGCGGCGAGATTTTGGAGCTGAAGGACACCATCAACACCATGGTGGACCAGCTCAACGCCTTCGCTGGTGAGGTGACGCGCGTGGCGCGTGAGGTGGGTACCGAGGGCAAGCTGGGCGGCCAGGCCATGGTGCCCGGCGTCGCCGGCACCTGGAAGGACCTGACCGACAACGTGAATTCCATGGCGGGCAACCTGACGGCCCAGGTGCGCAACATCGCGGAGGTGGCGACCGCCATCGCCAACGGTGACCTGAGCCGCAAGATCACCGTGACCGTGTCCGGTGAGATCCTGCTGCTGAAGGAGACCATCAACACCATGGTGGACCAGCTCAACGCCTTCGCGGGCGAGGTGACCCGCGTGGCGCGAGAGGTGGGCACCGACGGGCGCCTGGGCGGCCAGGCCAACGTGCTGGGCGTGGCCGGTACGTGGAAGGACCTGACGGACTCCGTGAACTCCATGGCGTCCAACCTGACAGCGCAGGTCCGCAACATCGCGGAGGTGTCCACCGCCATCGCCAACGGCGACCTGTCCAAGAAGATCACCGTGGACGTGCGGGGCGAGATCCTTCAGCTCAAGGAAACCATCAACACCACCGTGGACCAGCTCAACGCTTTCGCGTCGGAGGTGACGCGCGTGGCGCGTGAGGTGGGCACGGAGGGCAAGCTGGGCGGCCAGGCGCAGGTGAAGGGCGTCGCCGGCACCTGGAAGGATTTGACTGACAGCGTGAACAGCATGGCGGGCAACCTGACCGCCCAGGTCCGCAACATCGCGGAGGTCGCCACCGCCGTGGCCCGCGGCGACCTCTCGAAGAAGATCACCGTGAACGTGTCCGGCGAGATCCTGCTGCTGAAGGAGACGCTGAACACCATGGTGGACCAGCTCAACGCCTTCGCGGCGGAGGTGACCCGCGTGGCGCGTGAGGTGGGCACCGACGGCAAGCTGGGCGGCCAGGCCACCGTGCCCGGCGTGGCGGGCACCTGGAAGGACCTGACGGACAGCGTGAACTCCATGGCCGGCAACCTGACGGCCCAGGTCCGCAACATCGCGGAGGTGGCGACCGCCATCGCCGGCGGCGACCTGTCCCGCAAGATCACCGTGGACGTGCGCGGCGAGATTTTGCAGCTCAAGGAAACCCTGAACACCATGGTGGACCAGCTCAACCGCTTCGCGGGTGAGGTGACCCGCGTGGCGCGTGAGGTGGGTACCGAGGGCAAGCTCGGCGGACAGGCCAACGTGCCGGGCGTCGCCGGTACGTGGAAGGACCTGACGGACTCCGTGAACTTCATGGCGTCCAACCTGACCGACCAGGTCCGCAACATCGCGGAGGTGACCACCGCCGTGGCCCGCGGCGACTTGAGCCGCAAGATCACCGTGGACGTGCGCGGCGAGATTCTGGAGCTGAAGAACACCATCAACACCATGGTGGACCAGCTGAACGCCTTCGCCGGCGAGGTGACCCGCGTGGCCCGCGAGGTGGGCACCGAAGGGAAACTGGGCGGCCAGGCGCAGGTGCCCGGGGTGGCCGGCACCTGGAAGGATTTGACGGACAGCGTGAACTCCATGGCGGGCAACCTGACCGCCCAGGTCCGCAACATCGCGGAGGTGGCGACCGCCATCGCCGGCGGCGACCTGTCCAAGAAGATCACCGTGGACGTGCGTGGCGAAATCCTCCTCCTCAAGGAGACGCTGAACACCATGGTGGAGCAGCTCCGCTCCTTCGCGGCGGAGGTGACCCGCGTGGCGCGTGAGGTGGGCACGGAGGGGCGCTTGGGCGGACAGGCTGTCGTGCCGGGCGTGGGCGGTACCTGGAAGGACCTGACCGACAACGTGAACCTTCTGGCGGCGAACCTGACCACCCAGGTCCGCAACATCGCGGAGGTGACCACGGCGGTGGCGCGCGGCGACCTGTCCCGCAAGATCACCGTGGACGTGAAGGGCGAGATTCTGGAGCTGAAGAACACCATCAACACCATGGTGGACCAGCTCAACGCCTTCGCCGGCGAGGTGACCCGCGTGGCGCGCGAGGTGGGCACCGAAGGGAAACTGGGCGGCCAGGCGCAGGTGCCCGGGGTGGCCGGCACCTGGAAGGATTTGACGGACAGCGTGAACTCCATGGCGGGCAACCTGACCGCCCAGGTCCGCAACATCGCGGAGGTGGCGACCGCCATCGCCGGCGGCGACCTGTCCAAGAAGATCACCGTGGACGTGCGTGGCGAAATCCTCCTCCTCAAGGAGACGCTGAACACCATGGTGGAGCAGCTCCGCTCCTTCGCGGCGGAGGTGACCCGCGTGGCGCGTGAGGTGGGCACGGAGGGGCGCTTGGGCGGACAGGCTGTCGTGCCGGGCGTGGGCGGTACCTGGAAGGACCTGACCGACAACGTGAACCTTCTGGCGGCGAACCTGACCACCCAGGTCCGCAACATCGCGGAGGTGACCACGGCGGTGGCGCGCGGCGACCTGTCCCGCAAGATCACCGTGGACGTGAAGGGCGAGATTCTGGAGCTGAAGAACACCATCAACACCATGGTGGACCAGCTCAACGCCTTCGCCGGCGAGGTGACCCGCGTGGCGCGCGAGGTGGGTACCGAAGGAAAGCTCGGTGGTCAGGCGCAGGTGCCGGGCGTCGCCGGCACCTGGAAGGACCTGACCGACACGGTGAACGTCATGGCCGCCAACCTGACGGAGCAGGTGCGCGGCATCGTGAAGGTGGTGACCGCCGTGGCGAACGGCGACCTGAAGCAGTCCCTGACCGTGAAGTCGAAGGGTGAGGTGGCCGCCCTGGCGGAGACCATCAACAACATGACGGCGACCCTGGCCACCTTCGCCGACCAGGTGACCACCGTGGCCCGCGAGGTGGGCGTGGAAGGCCGCCTGGGCGGGCAGGCCAACGTGCCCGGTGCCGCGGGCACCTGGAAGGACCTGACCGGCAACGTGAACCTGCTGGCCGCCAACCTGACCACCCAGGTGCGCGCCATCGCCGAGGTGGCCACCGCCGTGACCAAGGGCGACCTGACCCGCTCCATCCAGGTGGACGCCCGCGGCGAGGTGGCGGAGCTGAAGGACAACATCAACACGATGATCGACAACCTCCGCCTGACGACGGAGCGGAACACCGAGCAGGACTGGCTTAAGACGAACCTCGCCCGCTTCACCAACATGCTCCAGGGCCAGCGCGACCTGTCCACCGTGGGCCGGCTGCTGCTGTCGGAGCTGACCCCCCTGGTGGGCGCGCACCAGGGCGTCATCTACCAGATGGAGGGGGAGGAGGAACCCGGCATGCGGCTGGTGTCGGCTTACGCCGACGACCTTCCCGCCGGCCACCCGCTGCGCCTGGCAGTGGGCGAGGGGCTGGTGGGCCAGTGCGCCGCCGACCGCAAGCGCATCCTGATCACGGAGGTGCCCAGCAACGTGGTGCCCATCCGCTCCGGCCTGTTCAAGGCGGTGCCGAAGAGCGTGGTGGTCTTCCCCGTGCTGTTCGAGGGCCAGGTCAAGGCGGTGATCGAGCTGGCCAGCATGACCGCCTTCACCGGCCTGCAACTGGCCTTCCTGGAGCAGCTCACCGCCAGCATCGGCATCGTGCTGAACTCCATCGAGGCGACCATGCAGACGGAGTCCCTGCTGCAACAGTCCCAGCAGCTCGCCGCTGAGCTGCAGTCCCAGCAGGGCGAGCTGCAGCAGACCAACGAGCAGCTGGAGCAGAAGGCCCAGCAGCTCGCCGAGCGCAACGTGGAGGTGGAGCGCAAGAACCAGGAGATCGAGCAGGCCCGCCGCGCGCTGGAGGAAAAGGCCACCGAGCTGGCCCTGACGTCCAAGTACAAGTCGGAGTTCCTGGCTAACATGAGCCATGAGCTGCGCACGCCGCTGAACTCCATCCTCATCCTCGGCCAGCAGCTGGTGGACAACCCGGAGGGCAACCTGTCGGCCCGGCAGGTGGAGTTCGCGCGCACCATCCATGGCGCCGGCACCGACCTGCTGAACCTGATCAGCGACATCCTGGACCTGTCGAAGATCGAGTCCGGCACCGTCAGCGTGGAGGCGGAGGAAATCCATGTGGGCACGCTGGTGGAGACGGTGGCCCGTCCCTTCCGGCATGAGGCGGAAAACCGGCAGCTCGCCTTCGACGTGCAGGTGGACCCGCACCTGGGCCGCAACCTGTCCACCGACGCCAAGCGGTTGCAGCAGGTGCTGAAGAACCTGCTGTCCAACGCCTTCAAGTTCACCGACCAGGGCCGGGTGCGCCTGTCCGTCTCCGCCCGCGTGTCCGGCTGGACGCCGGACCACCCGGTCCTGTCCCAGGCGCCCCAGGTGGTGGCGTTCGAGGTGTCCGACAGCGGCATCGGCATCCCGGCGGAAAAGCAGCGCATCATCTTCGAGGCGTTCCAGCAGGCCGACGCCAGCACCAGCCGCAAGTACGGCGGCACGGGCCTGGGCCTCGCCATCAGCCGCGAGCTGGCGAACCTGCTGGGCGGTGAGATCCAGTTGCGCTCCACCCCCGGCGTGGGCAGCGTCTTCACCCTGTTCATCCCCACCCGCTATCTGGGCCCCGGCTCGGGCCTGCGGCTGGTGACCAGCCCGGAGCCGCGGCCCCAGGCCCTGCTGCCGGTGGAGGCCGCCTGGCAGGCCGCCAAGGCGGAGCGGACCATCGAGGCGGTGACCGACGACCGGCACACCATCGAGAAGGGCGACCGCATCCTGCTGGTGGTGGAGGACGACCCCCACTATGCCCGCATCGTCGCCGACCTGGCCCGGGACAAGGGGTTCAAGGTGCTGGTGGCGGCCCGGGGTGTGGACGCGCTGGACCTCGCCAAGCGGTTCCAGCCGTCCGCCGTGTCGCTGGACGTGTTCCTGCCGGACATGCTGGGCTGGACGGTGCTGAGCCAGCTCAAGCACAACCCGGCCACCCGGCACATCCCCGTGCAGATCGTGACCTTGGAGGAGGACCGCCGCCACGGCCTGTCCCGCGGCGCCTTCGCCTTCCTGACCAAGCCCACCACGGCGGATGGGCTGGGGGCCGCCCTGGCTCGGATCAAGGAGTTCGCCCAGCCCCGCCGCAAGCGCCTGCTGGTCGTGGAGGACGACGCCGCCGAGCTGATGTCCATCACCGAGCTGCTGGGCCATGACGACATCGAGGTGGTGCCCGCCGGCACCGGCCGGGAGGCCCTGCGCATACTGCGGGAGGAGCCCTGCGACTGCGTCGTGCTGGACCTGCGCCTGCCCGACATGACCGGGTTCGAGGTGCTGGAGAGCATCAGCGCCGACGCCGACCTGTCCGACCTGCCGGTGGTGGTCTTCACCGGCCGGGAGCTGTCGGCGGAGGAGGACGCCCGCCTGCACGCCATGGCCCGCAGCATCGTGGTCAAGGGGGTGGAGAGCCCGGAGCGGCTGCTGGATGAGACCAGCCTGTTCCTGCACCGGGTGGTGGCCGAATTGCCGGAGCACAAGCGGCGCATGCTGGAGCGGCTGCATGGTTCCGACGACGATTTGGTCGGCCGCACCGTCCTGCTGGTGGACGACGACGCCCGCAACATCTTCGCCCTGTCGAGCGTGCTGGAGCGGCGGGGCATGCGGGTGCTGACCGCCACCACGGGCCGTGAGGCCATCGGCCTGATCGAGCAGACGCCCGACATCGCCCTGGTCCTGATGGACATCATGATGCCGGAGATGGACGGCTACCAGACCATGGGCGTGATCCGCGCCAACCCCGCCTTCCGGCGCCTGCCCATCCTCGCCCTGACGGCCAAGGCCATGAAGGGCGACCGGGAAAAGTGCTTGGAGGCCGGGGCTTCCGACTACCTCGCCAAGCCGGTCAACACCGAACAGCTCCTGTCGGCGTTGCGCATGTGGCTGCACCGCTGAGGGGCCGGCAACAGTGGACGCACACCAGAAGGTCAACATCCTCCTCGTCGACGACCAGCCGGCCAAGCTGCTGTCCTACGAGGTGATCCTGGCGGAGCTGGGGGAGAACCTGGTCAAGGCCGGCTCCGCCCGCGAGGCCTTGGAGCAGTTGCTGCGCCACGACATCGCCGTGGTGCTGGTGGACGTGGTCATGCCCGACCTGGACGGCTTCCAGCTCGCAGCATTGATCCGGGAGCACCCGCGCTTCGAGAAGACGCCGATCATCTTCATCTCCGCCATCATGATGTCGGACATGGACCGGCTGCGGGGCTACCAGGCGGGGGCCGTGGACTATGTCCCCGTGCCCGTGGTGCCGGAGGTGCTGCGCGCCAAGGTCCGCGTCTTCGCCGAGCTGCACCGCAAGACCAAGCAACTGGAAGCCCTGAACCGGGATCTGGAGCGGCGGGTCAGCGAGCGGACGGAGGCGCTGGAGGCATCCGGCGAGCGCCTGCGGCAGAGCGAGGAGCGGCGGTCCCTGGCGCTGGCCGCCGGGCAGATGGGGTCATGGGACTGGAACCTGGCCGCCGGCACCATGGCCTGGGACGCCGGCCAGTGCCGCATCTTCGGCGTGGACCCCGACCGCTTCAGGCCGACGCCCACGTCCCTGGAGGCCCTGATCCACGCGGAGGACCGGGAGCGGATGCGGACCCTGCACCGGGAGGTGGCCGAGACGGGCGAGCCCCGGCAGGAGGAGTTCCGCATCGTCCGCCCCGACGGGGAGGTGCGCTGGTGCTTCGGCACCGTCGTTGCCACCGGCGGTGCCGTGGGCGGCGGCAGCCAGGCGGGGGAACGGGCCACCGGCCTGTCCGGCGTCGTGCTGGACATCACCGAGCGCAAGAAGGCCGAGCACCGCCAGTCCCTGCTGGTGCGGGAGGTGGACCACCGGGCCAAGAACGCCCTGGCCGTCGTCCAGTCCGTCCTGCGCCTGACCAAGGCGGACGACCTGAACGGTTTCGTCCAGGCGGTGGAGGGGCGCATCCGCGCCATCGCCTCCGTCCACACCCTGTTGTCGGAAAGCCGGTGGGAAGGCGCCGACCTAGCCCGCCTGGCGCGGGACGAACTGGCCCCCTACCAGACCGACCAGGTGAACCGGCTGAAATGCCAGGGCCCCGCGCTGGTGCTGCGGCCCGCCACGGCCCAGACCCTGGCCCTGGCGCTGCATGAGCTGGCGACCAACGCCGCCAAGTACGGCGCCCTGTCCGTGCCCGCGGGCAAGGTCTCCCTCACCTGGGCCCTGGCGGGGGAGGAACTGCGCCTGTCCTGGCGGGAGTCCGGCGGCCCGGCCACCACCCAGCCCCGGGCCAAGGGCTTCGGCCTGCGGGTGATCAGCGCCAGCATCGAGCGGCAGCTTTCCGGCAAGGTGGTCTTCGACTGGTTGGCTGACGGGCTGTCCTGCACCATCACCCTTCCCGCCACCGACGTGGTCACCCCGCCGGAGGAGCCCCCCGGGACCACCGAGGACGCCCAGGTGGGCGGGACGGCGGAAGCCACCCCCGCCCTGCCCCCGGCCCCCCGGGTGCTGTTGGTGGAGGACGAGGCCCTGGTGGGGCTGATGATGGAGCAGGTGCTGGCCGACTTCGGGGCGGAGGTGGACGGCCCCGTGGGCAACCTGCCCCAGGCCCTGGCCCGGGCCGGCAGCGCCAGCCTCGACTGCGCCATCCTGGACGTGAACCTGGATGGCGCCGCGGTCTATCCCGTGGCCGACGTGCTGGCCGACCGCGGCATCCCCTTCGTCTTCCTCACCGGCTACGACGCCGGCGTGGTGGAGGGCCGCCACGCCCGGGCCCCCGTGCTCCAGAAGCCCGTCGAGGCCGCCGCCCTGCGAACCACCCTGGCCACCCTGCTGGCCCCGCGGGAGGCGAAACGGCTGGCGGTGGGGTGAGGTTTCCCGAGCCGTTACAGCAACTTCCGCAGGCAGCACCGCCGCCGCGCAGCGGTGGCAGGGAGTGGGGAAAAGGGGGTTCAGGATCAGGATCGTTGGAGCCCGGCCTGCTGTCCTGGCCGCACGCCTTTTTCCCTCCCACGGACTTCATCCGCGGACCCCACTCCCCCTCTTAAGATGGGAGATGGGAAACCAGGCACTGTACCGACTCATCTCAGCGCCCATGGGGTTGCCCCCAGGGTTTGCCCCTTTCGTTTGGCATGGTATCGTCTTCCGTCGGGCCATCACCCTCGGGAGCATGTCGTGAAGCGTTTCGCCACCCTGGCCGTCCTGGCCCTGTCCGTCATGCTGGGGACTGCCCCTGCGGTGGGTGCGGAGACCCTGGCCCAAGTGGCCCAGACCGCCAGCCATGGCTTCAACATCCGGATGCCCGGAACGCCCCAATCCCAGTTCCAGGACGTGCAGATCCCGGGCGGCAAGGTTTCCACCGGCGCCTGGACCACCCAGACGGCGGAAGGCGTCATCTATTCCGTCAGCTTCGCCGACTACCCGGAACCGGTCGCCAAGGCGAGGCCCGCCAAGGACTTCCTGGATGAGGGGGAGGCCGGGCTGGCAAACCAGCTCCGCGGCACGGTGCGCAGCAAGCGCGACGTGGCCCTGGACGGCAACCCCGGGCGGGAGTTCACCGTCAGTTCCGAGAACGGGGAGGTCAAGGCCCGCAACTACATGGTGGGGCGGCGCCTCTATACCCTGCTGGTCCTCTACAACCCCTCCATCGGCGCCCCCGACGCGGACAAGTTCCTGGGGTCGCTGGCGCTGCGGAAGTAGGGGTACTGGCGTCCTGGCCTGTAGGGCCGGACGACCCGCACGCGGCAAAGGGGCAGGAAACCGGGGTCCGGCCAGCGAAGGCCGGGCGTTCCGAAACATCCGGTTTCCGCACCCATGACCGACATGTCATCGTCCCGGCCCACCCGCGCCGTCCTGGCCGCCGGGGTGGCCGCCCTGGCCCTTGCCCTGCCCGCCACCTCCCGGGCCGACGGCCCGCCCGCCACGGTGCCCTCGGGCGTCGGCGTCTTCGCCTTCGGCGACAGCGCAATGGAGATGGGCAACCTCTACCTCCTGCCCGGCCAGCCCAACCCCTATGCCGCCGCCAATTTCCGCGACAAGGGCTGGCAGCGTGACAGCAACGGCCCCGTCTGGGTCGAGCGGCTGGCCCCCGGCCTGCGCCCCGTCAATGCCGGGACCCCTTATGGTCGGCGGCTGAGCTTCGCCCACAGCGGGGCCACCACGGGCCTGGGCGATCCCACCGCCAGCCCGGCGGACGTGGGCGTGCTGTCCCAGGTGGAGGGGTTCCGGCAGCTCACCGCCGCGGGGGCCGTGAAGGTGGAGCGGGCCGACCTGTTCTTCCTGGAGGCCGGGCCCAACGACATCATGAACGCCCTGCTGCTGGGCCAGGGCGACCTGTCCACCGTCACCCGCGACCTGTCGGCCAACCTGGCGGAGGCGGCGCGGCGGCTGGCCGGTCTGGGGGCCAAGACCATCTTCGTCAACGACATCCCCGACATCCAGTCTGCCCCCGCCTTCAACGGCGACCTGGACCTGGGCGGGCAGGAGGCGGCCGTGCGCACGGCCCTGGGTGTGCTGTCCGCCAACGGCCGCCGCGACCTGCGCGCCGCCCTCGGCACGCTGAACGGCAAGTTGGGCGCCGACACCAGCGTGGTCACGGTGAAGCTGAACGAGCTGCTGGCGCATGTGGCGGGCAACGCCAAGGCCCTGGGCTTCACCCAGCCGCTGACGAAATCCTGCCTGAACCTGGAGACGGGAGCCCTGTGCTCCACCGACCGGGCGGTGCAGGACCAGTACCTGTTCTTCGACAGCCTGCACCTGACCGGCCGCGGCCAGGCGCTGGAAGCCGCCTATGTGGCGAGCCTGGTGGACCAGGTACGGGGCGGTGCCAACCTGCGCTTCGCCCGGCTGGCGGATTGGAGCATGGATGCGGGCAGCCGGGCCGCGGACCTGGCTCACGCCGGCCTGGAGGGCGCGCCCCGGGACGGGTTCGGCCTGTTCGCCCAAGTCATGGCCGGCCGGCGGCAGGCCAAGGGCGGGGCGGGCTCCGCCGCCGCCGACCTCAGCCACCATGGCGGGCTGGCGGGGATCAGCTATGGCGACGGGGAGGGCTGGCGCGTCGCCGTCGGCGCCGGTGTGCTGAACGGCCAGGGCAGCTTCGCCGCGGGCGGCGGCTTCAAGGCCCGCAAGGGCGGCATCGCCGCGGCGGCGGGGGAGCGACGCTTCGGGGATTTCGTGCTGGGCGCCAGCACCGCCTATGCCTGGACCGACCTGAAAAACATCACCCGCGCCACCGGCATCCCCACCCTGCGCCCCCGCGGGCAGACGGAAGGCGAGGCGCACCGGATCGGCCTGGCGGCCGGCTGGTCCCTGCGGGGCGACGGCTGGTTCATGCTGCCCGCCCTCGAGCTGGCCTGGCAGAAGGCGAAGGTGCTGGGCTACCGCGAGACGGACGCCGCGGGCCTGGGCATGGACTATGGCACCACCCGCCGCACCGACTGGACGGCGGGGCTGAGCCTGCGGGCGGGGCTTGAGCCGGTGTCGCTGGGCCGGGGCGTCAGCCTCCAGCCGCTGCTGTCCGCCCGCTATGTCCGCGCCCTGGACGCACCCGACACCGACGTGACCGCCACCCTGACAGACAACACCGCCCGCCCCGTGCGGGTGACGGCGACGGACGGCGGTCGAGACCGGGGCGAGGTGGCGCCGGAACTGCGCCTGGGCTTGGGCCAGTCCCTGGACCTGTCCCTGTCCTACGCCCGCGGCTTCGGTGCGGGCGCTGAGGACAAGGCGCGGCTAGGGCTGAACTTCCGGTTCTAAGCCAGTCCTGGCGGGCACCCCGTCACCGTCGCGCCAAGCGGTGGGCGTGGTGCCCGTCTGTTTCTTGAAGGCGGCGTTGAAGGCCGACTTGCTGTTGAAGCCGACGGCCAGGCCGATCTCCAGCACCGTCCGGCCCGCCTCTGTCGGGTCGCGCAACAGTCGGCAGGCCTCGGCCACCCGCTGGCCGTTCACGAAGTCCCGGAAGCTGGTGCCCAGGTGGGCGTTCAGGGTCTGCGACACGTCATTAGGGCTGGCCCCCACCGCCTTCGCGAGGGTGGGCAGGGACAGGTCGGGGTCCTGGTACAGGTCCTCGCGGGCGATCTCCCGCCGCAGCTTGGCGGCGATGCGCCGCATGTCCTCCTCGGCCAGGGCGGACTTGGCGTATTTCGGGCCGGGCAGCAAGGCGGCCGCCACCTCTGCCGGACGGGGCAGGAAGACCCCGGGCCGCACCAGGGCAAGCAGGCCCAGCCCATAGGTCACCAGCACCTGCACCAGTCCCAGCCAGCGCTCCACGCTGTCGCCCCGATCCGGCAGGGCGATGCCCACGGCGATGGTCACCAGATAGGCCAGCCAGACCGCCGTGGCCGCCCGCAGCAACAGCCGCACCCACTCCAGCCGAGCCGTCCCCTCCGCCCCGTCAAGGCGCCCCAAGGCCGCTGCCACCTCCCGCCGCGCCCAGCGCAGGCACAGCCCCGCCTGCACGGCCGTGCCCACCACCGCCAGGAAAGGCGGCAAGTCCAGCAGGACGGCCCGCAGCTCCGTCTCCCCCGCCCAGGCCAGCGGACGGGTGCCCAGGACGGACAATGCGATGAAGGCCGGGAACAGCAGGTGGCCCACACCGACCCGCGGCGCGGGCGGCCCACCGCCCACCAGCGTGCGCACATGGAACAGCAGCAGGGGACCGTAGAGGGGCAGCAGCACATGGCCAAGGTCGGTCCACGGCCCCTCCCCCCAACCCAGCCGGGCCGCGTCGAAGGCGCCGTTCCCGGCGGAGACCAGCAGCAGGGCCAGCAAGAAGCGGTTGGACGGGGCGGACCGGTCCGCCTTCCAGGCCAGCAGCCCGGCCAGGAACAGGCCCTGCAACGCGCCCAGCAGGATCAGCGCGGTGAGGAGGTCCATGGGTCGGGTGCCAAATCCGTTGTGCCGGTCAGGGCATGCCAAGGGGCGGGGTGGGTGTCAAGCCGGCTTGCCGGAGTGGTCCCGCGGCGTCCTGGCCTACAGGACCGGACGATTGGCGATGCCCGCCGCGGCAGGGTGGCGGCACGGCGCGACGCCGAAACGCGACTTTCGAACTCGAAACCCGAGCGAAGAACCATGACCCGTCCCATCGCCGCCCTCGCCCTCACCGCCCTCTTGCTGCTGCCCGCCTGCACCACCCTGGCCGACGCGGTGGATGCCCGGGGCACCGGCACGAGGCAGGAGTTCGCCCCCGCCCCCGACCGGATGTTTGCCGTCGTCGTGACCGCCCTGGACCGGGCCGGCCTGGAGGTGGTGTCCGCCGACCGGGCCACCGGCACCATCCTGGCCCAACGCCGCGCCACCTGGCCCGGCGACGACGGGGAGAACGTGGCCGTCTTCGTGCAGCCCGCGCCGGGCGGTCGCACGGCGGTGGAGGTGGTGGGCAAGCGCGCCACCACGACCCAGGTCTGGAACGGGACCTCGGAAGCCAAAATCATGCGCGCCATCGCCGAGGGGCTGGCGGGCTGAGGGGCCGCTGGTGTAGGGCTTTCCCCGGGCACGAGTCCGCCCGGGGGATGCCATGTTCACGCGCCAGAGCCTTGTCGACCTGTTCTCCGGCTATGACCTGCCGGTGGTCAACATCACCGCGGTGGCAGAGTGCCGGGATTTCGTCACCCCGGCCAAGGCGCTGGGCCTGCCGCCCTTCGCCCTGTTGCTGCACGGGATCGCCAGGGCGAGCCTGACGGTGCCGGCCTTCAGGTGGCGGCTGCTGGACGGCAAGCCGGTGGAGGTGCGCGGCCTGACCGTGTCCTACACGGTGGTCGGGGCCGACGGGAACCTTAACTTCTCCACCTTCCGCCACGACGACGACCGGGCGGTGTTCCTGGAGCGCTACCTTGCGGACCGGGAGGTCGCGCGGGCAGCCACGGCGGAGAAGCTGCGCCTCGACCCGTTGGAAGGGCGCGACTACGTGTTCGTCACCTGCATGCCCTGGCTGCGCTTCACCCAGATCCAGCACCCGTTGGCAAGGCGCGGGGATTGCTCCATCCCCAACGTCGCCATCGGCAGGTTCCGGCACGAGGGCGGCCGGGTCAGCTTCCCCTTCTCCGTCCAGGCCCACCACGGGCTGGTGGACGGGTTCCATGTCCACCAGCTCATCCAAGCCGTCGAGGCCGGGATGGATGCCCTGGTCGAGGAGCTGGGCTAAGGCCGGAGGGTCAGGCCGCGCGCTGGCGCTGCGGGATGGCGACGGTGATCGGCTGTGGCCGCACCGCACTCGCCACGCCACAAAGCGCGGTCAAGGCCAGCAGGCCCAGGCAGGCCAGGAAGCCGCCGGTGACGAGGAAGAGCAGGGCGAAGACCAGGGTTTCCATGATGGGGCTCCCGTGTTCGAGATGCCCTGAGGGTGCGCCCGTATCCGCATCGTCGCCCTGATGTGGGTCAAGAGCCCTTCGATGTCACAGGGGTTGGGGGATGCAGAGCACGGGAGTCACCCCGGGCTTGACCCGGGGCCCTTGGGAAAGCGGACCTGCCAAGGGGCGGCAGCGGGGTGCAGGGCGAAGAAAACAGGGCTTCCGGTGCCCTGCATCGACCGATCCCGAGGGCCCCGGGTCAAGCCCGGGGTGACATCATGTGCCCTGCAAAAATGCTGACACTATACCGTGTGCCGGTACAGCGCGTAGTCCAGGTCCGTCACCGTGGATTCCCACCGCGCCAGTTCCGCCCGTTTGATGGCCAGGAAGCTGCGGTGCAGCGGCTCGCCCAGGGCGGCGGTGAGGAACTGGGAAGCGTCGGCCTCCGCCATGGCGCTCCGCCAGTCGGGCGGCAGGGGCTCGCAGGAGGGCGCCTCCTCCCCCGGTTGGGTCGGGGGGCCGGGGTCGGCCCGTGTGTCCAGGCCGTGCAGGATGCCGGCGAGGATGGCGGTGCCCACCAGGTAGGGGTTGGCGTCAACGCCGGCCACCCGGTGCTCCACCCGCCGCGCCTTGGCCGGGCCGGCGGGGACGCGCAACGCGGCGTCGCGGGTGTTCACGCCCCAGCAGGCGGTGACGGGGGCATAGCTGCGGGCCACGAAACGGCGCCAGGAATTGGCGTGGGGCGCCAGCAGCAGCATGGAGTCCGGCAGGGTCTCCAGCAAGCCGCCGATGGCGTGGCGCAGGGTCGGGGCGATGGCGCCGGCTGGGCCGTCCGGGGTTTCGGTGAAGACGTTGTGCCCTTCCCGGTCGGCCAATGAGACGTGCAGGTGCATGCCGGAGCCTGCCTGCCCCGCCAAGGGCTTGGCCATGAAACAGGCCTCCACCCCGTGCCGCCGGGCCACGGCGCGGACCAGCCGCTTCAGCATCACCAAGTCGTCCGCGGCGCGCAGGATGTCGTCGCGGTAATGCAGGGTCAGCTCGAACTGGCCGGGGGCGTACTCGGAGATCAGGGTCTCCAGCGGCAGGCCCTGCGCCGCCGCGGCCCGGTAGATGGCCCCGAACAGGGGTTGCATGCCATCCGCCTCCTCCAGCCCATAGGCCTGGATCTGGCCGCCGCGGCGGCCGTCCAGCAGGCAGGCGGCGGGGCGTGGGCGCCCGTCGGGGCCGGGCTGCGGGTCCAGCAGGTAGAATTCCAGCTCGAACGCCGCCCTCGGGTGCAGGCCGCGGGCGGCGAGGGCCGCCTGTTGCCGGGCGAGGGCGGCGCGGGGGTCGTGGGGGCTGGGGCTGCCGTCAAGGCCATGCAGGGTCAGCAGCACCTGGGCCCGGGGCGGGTCGGTCCACGGCATGGGCACCAGGGTGCCGGGCACCGGCCAGGCCCGCTGGTCGGCGTCGCCCACCTGCCAGACCAGGCCCGTCTCCTCCACGTCCTCCCCCGTCACGTCCAGGCCGAGGATGGAGCTGGGCAGGTGCCGCCCGTCCCGGTACAGGGACGGCAGCTCATGCCGGCGGATCACCTTGCCCCGGCCGATGCCGTTGGGGTCCATCAGGACGATGTCGATGGCCTCCACCTCCGGGTGGCGGGCCAGGAACTCCTCGGCCTCCGCCGGGTCGGCGCCCAGGAAGCTCATGCCGCACCCCCGGTGGCCAGGGCCTCCACCACGTCCGCGACGGCGGTGCATAGGCCGTCCACCTGGTCGGCGGTCGTGGCCGGGCAGCACAGCATCATGCTGTGGAACGGGGTGACCAGGAAGCCGCGGTTCAGCAGGGCCAGGTGCAGCACCTGCTCCAGCGGGTGCACGTCCAGCGCCTCCGCCTGTCCGCCGTTCAGCAGGGGCTCCGGCGTGAAGACCAACTCCGCCCGCGCGCCGACCCGCGCCACGTGCCAGGGCAGGCCGTGGCGGGCGATGACGGCGTTCAGGCCGCTTTCCAGCCGCGCCGCCAGCGCCTCCATGTGCCGGTAGGCGTCTGGCGTCGCCACCTCTTCCAAGGTCGCCCGCATGGCGGCGAGGGCCAGGGCGTTGGCGGACAAGGTGGTGCCCATGCCGGAATGGCCGGGGGGCAGCTCGGCGCGGGCAGCGTCCAACCGTTCCCCCACGTCGTCCGTGAAGCCCCAGACGGCGGCGGGCACGCCGCCGGCGATGGGCTTGCCCACGACCAGGATGTCCGGCTCCAGCCCATGCGCCCTTGTGTAGCCGCCAGGGCCGGTGGAGATGGTGTGCGTCTCATCGATCAGCAGCAGGGTGCCCGCCTCCCGCGTCATGCGGCGGACGGCGTCCAGGAAGCCTGGTTGCGGCAGCACCATGGCACAGTTGGTCAGCACCGGCTCGGTGATGACGCAGGCCACATCGCGGGCGGACAGGGCCTCGGCCAGGGCGGCCTCATCGTTGAACTCAACCACGCGGGTATTGGCGGTCAGGTCCACGGCTTGGCCCAGCAGGCCGGGGCGGTGGGCGGGCCTGCCGTCGATCAGGCGCACGAACGTCTCGTCCACCGTGCCGTGGTAGCAGCCGTTGAAGACCAGCACCTTGGGCCGGCCGGTGACGGCGCGGGCCACGCGCAGGGCGAAGCGGTTGGCGTCCGTCGCCGTGGCGGCCACCTGCCAGCGGGGCAGGCCGAACCGTTCCCGCAGCAGGGCGCCCACCACCCGCGCGTCGGGGCCGGGCAGCATGGTGGTCAGGCCGCGGGCCACTTGCGCCTGCACCGCGCGCACCACCGGCGGCGGGGAATGGCCGAACATGGCGCCCGTGTCGCCCAGGCAGAAGTCGGCCAGGGCGATGCCGTCCGCGTCCCACAGGGTGGCACCCTCCGCCCGCTCCACCAGCAGGGGGAAGGGCAGCGGCCAATCGCGCATCCAGTGCATCGGCACGCCGCCATGGAACCCCGGCAGTCCCGGCCCGGCCGATGCCCGCCCCTTCGGCCTTGCCTCGGCAAAGCGGCGTGTCTCTGTCTCCAGGAGGGCTTGGATGGCGGGTAGCGGAACCCCGCCCATGCGGTCGGCCATGATGGGACCCGGTGTCGTGGACGATGGCCGCATGAAAGCACGCCCCGCGGGCAGCCGACAACGTGCCCGATCAGCTCAGCCCCGGCACTGGCGCCGGTACTGGCTGGGGGAGCAGCCCAGGGACAGGGCAAAGGCGGCGGACAGGGCATCTGCCGTGGGGTAGCCCGCGGCGCCCGCCGCTTCCGCCACCCCGGCGCCGGACTCCAGCAGCAAGCGGGCCTTGCGCAGGCGGCTGTCGGCCAGCAGGCGGGACAGGCGGTGGCCGTCGGCGGCCAGGAACCCGTCCACCAGCGCCGCCCGGTCCAGGCCGGCGGCGGCAGCCAGGTCGCCCAGGCCGAATTCCTCCGCGATGCTGGCGTCCAGGAAATCCTCCACCCGCGACGCTTCCGCCGGGGTAAAGGGGCGCGGCATCCCGGGGCCGCCCGGGGCGTGGCGGCGGAGCAGGTGGGCGGCGACCGCGAAGGCCACCAACTCGTCACACAGCCGGTTGTCCAGCCCCTGGGCGTGCTGGCGCAGCAGCCCCTGGGCCAGCAAGGCCAGGAACGGGTCCACGAAGCCCAGCCGGGGCAGCAGCCCGGCACTGGCGTGGCCCTCCTCCCCGTCCCGCACGGCGGACAGGATCTCGGGGTCCAGGTAGAGCTGGATGCTGCGTGCCGGCCCGTCCCAGCGCCAGCTTGTGGCTTGCCCGGCCGGGATGATGGTCAGGCTGCCCGGGGCCATGGCCGCCGTGTCGGACAGCGTGCCCATCCGCCGTTCCAACCGGTGCAGCCGGCCCACGGTGACCACCAGCAGGTGGCGGTCCAGGGCGGGGGTGCTGGCCTGCCCCGGCCCGCCATGATTGAAGCGCGCGGCGGCCAGGGGCGTGCCGCTGAACCCGGCTTCCCGCCGGCCCACCACGCTCTGCAGCCAGGAAGGGAGGCCCACCGGCGGGTCGCTGGCGGGTGACGCGGCGGGGCCGGTAGGGGCGCGGGAAAGGGCCATGGGGTCTCCTGCGGGGCGCTGTGCCAACCGCTGGGCCGGGACTGTAACAAGACTTTCGCATTACCGGACCCATCCGGGCGTATGGGTGCGGCAGATCGTGTTCCTTCGATGGTGAGCGTTCCCCGGCGACTGCCCGGTTCCCTCAGGCCGGCACCGCGTCCCAGCGCGCGCCGACCGCCAGCGCGGCCAGGTCCGCCGCGGGCATGGGGCGGCCCATGTGGTAACCCTGGGCCAGGTCGCAGCCCATGCCGGCCAGCAGGGCGAAGGCGCCGGCATCCTCCACCCCCTCCGCCACCACCGAAAGGTCCAGGGCATGGCCCAGCTCCACCACCGCCTTGACCACCGCTTGGTCGGTGGGGGAGCTGGCGAGCTTCAGCACGAAGGACTTGTCCACCTTCAGCTCCGACACGGGCAGCTTGCGAAGGTAGGCCAGGGAGGAATGGCCGGTGCCGAAATCGTCCACCGACACCCGCGCGCCGGCATCGGCCATGCGGCGCAGCACGGCGACGGCGGCGTCCGGGTCGCGCATCACCGCCCCTTCCGTCACCTCCACCGTCACGTTTCGCGGCGGCAGGCGAAGGTCGCCCATCAAGCCACGCACCAGGTCCGCCATGCCCGCGTCGGCCAGGTCGCGGGCGGAGACGTTGACCGCCACGCCCAGATCCAGCCCGGCGGTGCGCCACGCCGCCGCCTGGGCCAAGGCGGTGGACAGGGCCCAGCGGGTCAGGTGGCGGATGTTGCCCGTCTCCTCCGCCAGGGGGATGAAGCGGTCGGGCGGCAGGAAGCCGTGGCGCGGGTGGGTCCAGCGGGCCAGCGCCTCCGCCCCCACCACCCGGCCGCCGCGCAAATCCACCTTGGGCTGGTAGCGCAGCGCCATCTCCCCCCGCTCCACCCCGGCGCGCAGCTCGCTCATCAATGAGACGTCCTCCGGCCGGTAGGGGTCCAGGCCGGGGGCATAGGTGGTGACGCCGTGGTCGTGCTGCAGGGCCAGGTACAGGGCCACGTCGGCCCTGCGCAGCAGCTCCCGCGGGGTCAGGGCCGGGTCCCGCCCGGCCACGCCGGCGCCGGCCTGCACGTCGATAGCCAGGCCGTCCAGGGCCACGGGCGCGTCGAACACCCCCACCAGCCGCCGGGCGGCCTCGGCAGCCTGCTCCTCCCCTGCCGGCAGGGCGACGGCAAAGCGGTTGTCCGCCACCCGGGCGACCAGCGCGCCCGGCCCGGCCGCGTCGCGAAGCAGGTCGCCGACCCGCGCCACCAGCCGGTCGCCCAGCCCGTGGCCCAGGGTGTTGTTCAGCTCCGCCAAGCGGGCGAGGCCCAGCAGGACGATGGACAGGGGCGCGGCCCCCTGCCCCGCCCGCTCCGCCAGCAGGCGGTCCAGCTCCTGCCGGTTGGGCAGGCCGGTGACGCCGTCATGGGCGGCCTGGTGGCGGACCTGGCGTTCGCGGTCGGAGACGGCGCCGGCCATCTGGCGGAAGGCCTGCATGGCGCGGCCCACCTCGTCCGCCGGCACGGCGGGCTCCGCCCCTGCCAGGGTGGGTAGGTCGTAGCGCCCCGCCTCCACGTCCCTCGCGGCCTTGGCGAGCTGGCCCAGGGGCCGCGCCGCCGTCCGCGCCGCCAGCACCCCGCCGCCCAAGCCCGCGGCAAGCCCGGTGAGGATCACGCCCAGCAGGGCGTAGACCAGCGGCTCATAGGCTTCCAGCGCCGTGTCCGCCCGGTGGCGCAGCAACAGGCCCACGGGCGGGCTGCCCGCCGCCACCGGGAAGGTGCCCAGGTACTGCACCGCGTCGCCATCGGCATCCGCCCGCAACATCGGCACAGCGGGTTCCAGGGCGGCGGCCGTGGCCGGGATGGTGGCCGCAAGGGCCTGGTCCAGGGAGGTGCCCGCCGCCCGCCAGCCATCGTCGGACTGCCAGACGAAGGACACGTCGATGTCCACGGGGGACAGGGCCTTCAGCGCCGCCGCGTCCTCCGCCCCCAGGGGCAGGACAGCGACCACCCAGCCCACCGCCCGGGGTGCCAGCACGGGCACATAGGCCAGCCGCGACGGCTGGCCGTCCAGCACCGCCAGGGCCGTGCCGCCCTTGCGCAGGGCGGGGCCCCCCAGCAGGGATCTGTAGGCGAAGCTGGCCGCCGGGCCGGACGGGGGCGGCTGGCTGTCGGCCATGACATGCCCGTCCAGGGACACCAGCAGCATGCGGGCGCCGTTCAGCCGCTGGCCATAGTTGCGCAGGGCGGACAGCGCCGTCTCATGCTCCCCGGTCGCCACAGCCTCCCGCAGGGCGAAGTCCAGGGATAGGATCCGGGCCGTCTCCCCCAGCTGCTCCGTCGCCACCTGGACGCGGCCATTGAAGATTTCCGCCGCACGGGCCAGCTCCGTCCCGGTGCGGGTCAGCACGGCGTTGCGCACCACCCAGTACTGGGCCACGGCGTTGAAGGCCTGGACCGCACCGATGGCAGCGGCCAGCAGCACCACCACGCGGCCGCGGAAGGAAAGGCCGTGCCGCCTCATGGCAGGGGGAAGCCTTGCTCGGGGTCGTCATAGGCGCCGGGCTCGGCCGACTTGGGCTCCACCACCAGGGAATAGCTGGCGCTCGCCCCGGACGCCGCCACCTCCAGCTTGCCCGGCTCGTCCCAGCGGCTGCCGCGCGGGTGCCAGAGGCGGACCGTGTAGGCGCCCGCGGGGGCCTCCAGGGTGACCTTTCCCTCCGGCCCGGTCACCCCGGCAACGGGCGCGTCCACCACCACGGCATAGGCCAGCATGCCGTCATGCAAGTTGCAGCCGATGGCCACCTCCCCCACCGCCGGCAGGGCCACCTCCGGCCCCGGGCTGTTCGGCCCCATCTCCGCCGAGAATTTGGCCATGGGGGTGAAGGAATAGCTGTGGTGCTTCTTGGCGTCGCCGTTGCGCACCGCCAGCGTGTCCCCCGGGCGGGCCACCAGCACGTGGGGGCGGAAGATCTCCTTCCGCTGGTCCAGCACCACCGTGCGCGGCGGCGGGGCGGGCACGCTGGTCCCGGCGGCGGGCACCAGGGCCACCACCGCGTGGGGAAGGGCATTCCCGGCGCTGTCCGTCACGGCCACCTGCACCGGCGCCGCGAAGGCGGGGAACGGCGCCAGGGCCAACGCCAGGGCGGTCAGCAGGGCGGGCCGGGAAAAACTTTGCATGGCGCACCTTTCCGGTTGGCAACCGCTCACTAACCTTGAAGGCTTAAAGAGGTACTTATGAAGTAGATCGGCGGCCGAGGATAACACGTGCGGACGAGAGGAATTAAACGAGAAACCGCCCTGGCGCTCATCCCCGCCTTGGCACTGGTCCTCGCGGCGCCCCTGGCGGCCGCGTCGGAGAAGCCAGTCAGGGCCGCGGCGGGCGGGAAGCTGGTGGCCACCGGTGGGGTCAGCACCATCGAGGGGGCCGCGGGCGGCGGGATCGTGCCCTGGGCGGTGATCGGCGGCTATGGCAGCCGCGGGCAGGTGGGGGCGAACGCCTTCTACACCCGGGTGGACGTGGCCGATTACCATTTGGACGTGGTGGGCGGGCTGGTCGGCATCGATGACCGGATCGAGCTGTCGTTCGCCCGCCAGCGCTTCGACACGGAGGCCGTGGGCGCGGCCCTGGGCCTGGGCAAGGGCTACGCGATCCGGCAGGACGTGGCCGGGCTGAAGGTCAGGCTGTTCGGTGACGCGGTGCTGGACCAGGACACCTGGCTGCCGCAGGTGGCGGCCGGGGTGCAGTACAAGTGGAACGACCGGGGCGGCCTGCTGTCCGCCATCGGCGCGCGGCGGGACGCGGACGCCGACTTTTACGCCAGCGCCACCAAGCTGTTCCTGGAGCCGGGCATCCTGGCCACCGCCACCCTGCGCTACACCCGCGCCAACCAGGGCGGCATCCTGGGCTTCGGTGGCGACAAGGGCGACGGCCGCACCCTGCACCCGGAGGTCAGCGTGGCCTGGCTCGCCTCCCGCAACTGGGTCTTCGGGGCGGAGTACCGGTCCAAGCCGGACAAGCTTGGCATCGCCAAGGAGGATGACTGGTGGGACGCCTTCGTGGCCTGGGTCCCGAACCGCCACCTCTCCGTCACCCTCGCCTACGCCAACCTCGGCAGCATCGTGAACCAGAAGGGCCAGGACGGTATCTATGCGTCGCTCCAGATCGGGTTTTAGCCTCCTCCTGGCAGGGTCCCTGCTGTTCTCCGCCCCCGCCCTGGCCAACGACCCCCTGGCGGCGTTCGGCGGGTACGAGGGGCTGCACCGCATCGCCATCGACACGCTGGACCGCTCCATGGCGGACCCGCGGCTGCGACCCTTTTTCGTGGAGCAGGACCGGCCGGACATCGCCAAGAAGCTGGCCGACCAGTTCTGCCAGGAGCTGGGCGGCCCCTGCACCTACAAGGGCAAGGACATGAAGAAGGCCCATGCCAAGCAGGAGATCGGCATGCAGCACTTCAACGCCCTGGTGGAGGTCTTGCAGGACAGCATGGATGCGGCGGGCGTGCCCTTCCGCGACCAGAACCGCCTGCTGGCGCGGCTGGCGCCCATGTACCGGGACATGGTGCGGGATTAATTTCGACAAACGTCGAAATGTGAGGCTTGACAGGAAACCGCTGTGCTGGCACGTTTCGAGAAAATTCGAAACGTCAGAGGCAGCCATGGATAAGCAAGACACCCTTCCCGTCGTCGTCATCGGGGCCGGCCCGGTGGGCTTGGCCGCCGCCGCCCACCTGCTGGCCCGCGGGCTGGAGCCGCTGGTGCTGGAGGCGGCGGATGACGTGGCCGCCAACGTGCGGGACTGGGGCCATGTGCGGGTTTTCAGCCCCTGGCAGTTCAACATCGACAAGGAGGCCCGCCGCCTGCTGGAGGCGGAGGGCTGGCAGGCTCCCAACCCGAAGGCCCTACCCACCGGCGCGGAGATCGTGGAGCAGTACCTCCGCCCCCTGTCCCGGGTCCCGTCCATCGCCAAGGCGCTGCGCCTCGGCCACCGCGTCACCGCCATCACCCGCTTGTCCCAGGACAAGGTGAAGACGGCGGGGCGGGAGGCAACCCCCTTCCTGCTGCGAGTCCTGGCCGGGGGCAAGGAGACAGAGCTGCTGGCGAGCGCGGTGCTGGATGCGTCCGGCACCTGGGCCACGCCGAACCCGCTGGGCGCCAACGGCCTGCCCGCCATCGGGGAGCGGGAGGCCGCGGCGCGCATCGCCTACCGCATCCCGGACGCCACGGGCGCCGACCGGGCCCGGTATGCGGGAAAGCACACGGCCGTGGTGGGCGCCGGCCACTCCGCCGCCAATACGCTGCTGGACCTCGCGAGGCTGGCGGAGGAGGTTCCCGGCACGCGGTTGAGTTGGGTGGTACGCTCCGGCGACCTGGACCGCGCCTTCGGCGGGGGTGAGGCGGACGGGCTGGCGGCCCGCGGCGCCCTGGGCACGGCCTTGCGGCGCTTGCAGGAATCCGGCCGGCTGGAGCTGATGAACGGCTTCGCCGTGGCGCGGGTGGAGCAGACAGGCGGCAAACTCGCCCTGGTGGCCGGCGACGGTCGCCGGCTGGAGGGGGTGGATGAGGTGGTGGCCCTCACCGGCCAGCGCCCTGACCTGTCCCCGACGCGGGAGCTGCGGCTGAGGCTGGACCCCTGGCTGGAATGCACGGAGGCGCTGGGGCCGCTGATCGACCCCAACCTGCACAGCTGCGGCACCGTCCGGCCCCACGGCGCGACGGAGCTGGCCCACCCGGAGCCGGGCTTCTTCACCGTCGGCATCAAAAGTTATGGCCGCGCCCCCACCTTCCTGATGGCCACGGGCTATGAGCAGGTCCGCTCCGTCGCCGCCTACCTGGCCGGGGACCTGGAGGCGGCGCGGGAGGTGCGGCTGGAACTGCCGGAGACGGGGGTCTGCAACAGCCGGCCGTCACCCGTGGCCAAGGCGAAGGGGTGTTGTGGTTGATGGCGGTGTAGGCTGCCGCCATGGCCACTGCCGCATCCCCCCTCCCCGCCCCGCCGCACCACGGTTTCGTCACCGGGCTCGGGGTCGCCCAGATCGTCGCGTGGGGCACCCTGCTCTACGCCTTCCCTTTGCTGGCCGGGCCCATGGCGGCGGAGCTGGGCTGGTCGAAGGCGGAGACGTACCTGCTGGCCTCCCTGTCGCTGGCCGTGTCGGGCTTGGCGGCGGTGCCGGTAGGCACGGCCATCGACAGGGGGCACGGGCGCGCGGTGATGGCCGGCGGGTCGGCCCTGGCGGCCCTGATGCTCTGGGGCTGGGGGCAGGCGACGGAAACCTGGCAGCTGGTGCTGGTCTTCGTCGGCATCGGGCTGGCCCAGGCCATGACGCTGTACGAGCCGGGCTTTGCCGTCATTGCCCGGCGGTTCGGGGCCCGGGCGCGGCAGGGCATCACCGCGCTGACCCTGTGGGGGGGCTTCGCCAGCACGGTCTTCATCCCCGTCACCCAGGCGATGCTGGACCGGGTGGGTTGGCGGGGGACGCTGGAAGGGTTGGCCCTGGCCACCCTGGTGCTGTGCCTGCCCTTGCACCTGCTGGTGGTTCGCCCCGACCTGGACCCGCCGCCGGAGCCGCCGGCACCGGGCGCGGGCGACGGCAGGGCCCTGCCCTGGGCCTTGCGGCAGCCGGCCTTCTGGGGCCTCGCCCTGGCCTTCACCGTCTATTACGCCACCTTCACGGGGCTCACCTACCACCTCTACCCCCTGCTGGCCGAGCGGGGGCTGGAGTCGGCGGCCATCGTCGGGGCCCTGGCCCTGGTGGGGCCGGCCCAGGTGGCGGGCCGGGTGGCCGTGGCGGCCCTGGCGGCACGGGCGAGCATCCGGGCCGTGGGCGTCGCCTCCACCCTGGTGCTGCCGCTGGTGCTCACCGCCCTGCTGCTGCTGGGGAACAACCTTGTCCTGCTGGCGGCCTTCGCCCTGGCCTATGGGGCAGTGAACGGGATCATGACCATCGTCCGGGGCGCCGCCGTGCCGGAGATGCTGACCCGCCAGGCCTATGGCGCCATCAACGGCGCGCTGACCCTACCCACCGCCGTGGTCCGCGCCCTGGCACCCATGCTGGCGGCGCTGCTGTGGGAGGCCAGCGGTTCCTATGACGGGGTGCTGGCGGCCTGCATCGCCGCCATGGCCGTGGTGGCGGCGTCCTTCTGGCTGGCGGCGCGGGCAAGCCCGAGGCCCTGACCTGGACCTGTTCCCAGCAGTTGGGAACAGGTTTAGCCATTCAAGTTCCTCAGCCGCTGGCGCCACTCAGCGGCACCACGCTCTAGCAGCACTGCTTCGCGGAGTCGGCCGGGCGCGGCACGGGCCTCGCGCAGCATTCCTCCCGCAGGAAGGCCAGCAGGGCGTCCATCCGGGGATAGATGGGGCGGCAGTACAGGATGCGGCCGTCCCTCTGCTGGCTGATCAGCCCGGCCTCCAGCAACTGCTTCACATGGTGGGACAGGGTAGAGGGGATGACGCCCAGCTCCTCCCCCAGCGCCCCCACGGGCATCCCGTCGTCCCCCGCCTGCACCAGCCGCCGATAGATGGCGAGGCGCGTGGGGTGGCCCAGCTCGGCGAAGCAGCGGGCGGCCGTCTCAAGGTCCATGGGCGCCATGGCGGGAAGTCCGGGATTGGTGCTGTGGTCCGCGGAATATGGCGTGGCCGGGGCGGTGATGCCAGCCATCCAGGCTTGGCCGGTCATGCACTTGCCCCTTGGCAGGGACGCGGGTGAACGGTATCCAGCTAGCCAACACCTCAAGGGAGCCAGCCAATGCGTTCGTTCGACGGACAGCGATCCGACAACCAGCCGATCCGCCGCACGCCCGACCAGAAGCGCCGGGCCCTGCTGCAGATGGAGACCGAGCTGGCGGCCTTGCCGGCCAAGGCCACCCCCACCCTGCGCGCCAGCCTGGAAGCCCGCATCAAGGCGTTGAAGGAAGAGCTGGCCAATGGCGGCCCGCCCCGGCGGGAGCGTGACCGGGACTGACCGCCCGGCCCGACCCTGCCCACCCCGGCCCCGTCGCGGGCCGGGCCCGATGGGGTGACGCCGCGGCCGGCGGTCACCCCAGGGGGAACTCCAGCCGCACGGACGTGCCCCCCGGCCCCGTCTCCAGCGACAGTTTCCCATCCACCTGGTCCGCCAGGCTTTCCAGCAGCCGCATCCCCATGCCGGAACCCCGGTTTTCCCGCGGCATCCCGACCCCGTCATCCGACACCAGCAGGTGGCCCAGCACCCCCTTTGGGCTGCGCCCCAGCCGCACCGTCACCTGCCCGCCCCGTCCCGCCGGGAAGGCGTGCTTCAGGGCGTTGGCCACCGCCTCGTTGACGATCAGGCCGATGGCGACGGCATTGTCGAGGGTGCCCGGCACCGCCTCCACCCGGCAATCCAGCAGCACGTCGTCGCGACCCGCCAACCCGTGCGCGGCCGTGGCCACGTCGCCCAGGAAGCTGTCGAAGCCCAGCTCGGACAGGCAGCGTGATCCCAGCAGCCGGCGCTGCACCGCTGCCACGGCCCCCAGACGCCCGGCCAGCCGGCGCAGCGGCCCGGCCAGCGCTTCCTCCGTCCCCGGCCCCAGTTCCATGTCCACCAGCGTCAGGGCGAGCTGCAGGTTGTTGTAGACCCGGTGCACCACCTCCCGCATCAGCAGGTCCCGTTCCCCCAGGGCACGGCGCAGGGCGGTGACGTCGGTGGCCAACCCTTCCACCCGGTCCGGCCCGGGACGGACGTCCAGCAGCACGTGGAGGGTGCGGCCGTCGGCGCCGCGGAACTCCACCTCCGCCCCGCGCAGGCCGTCTTCGGTCATCTCATGCCAGACGCCCGGGGCGCCGGCGCCCTGCATCAGGGACACAAGGTTCGTTCCCGCCAAATCGTCAAAGCCCAGCAGGCGATGCAGGGCGGGGTTGGCCTCCAGCAAGGTCCCGTCGCGGCGGGACAGGAAGACGCCCACCCCCACCCGGCTGAACAGGGACCGGTAACGGTCCTCCGCCTCCCTCAGCGATCGCCGCTCCGCCTGCCGGCGCACCAGCCCTTCCAGCGCGCCCCGCAGGCGCGGCATGCGCTCCCGGCCCTTCAGGACATAGTCGTCGATGCCGGCCTTCATGGCTTCCACCGCGCCTTCCTCCCCCTGGCTGCCGGTGAACAGCACGGCGGCGCAGTCGGGGTTGGCGGCCTTCAGACGGCGGAACACTTCCAGCCCCGTGGACCAGCCGAGGGAGAAGTCAAGCACGGCCACGTCCGGTGCGCCGTCTGCCAGGGCTTGGTCCAGTTCCTCCGGCGTGCCGACGGCGGCGATGTCCGCCCCGGGCAGGGCCTGTGCCACGGTCCGCCCGGTCAGGAACCGGTCATCCGGATTGTCGTCCACCACAAGGACACGCATCAGCGGCACCTCCCACCCTGGCGAGCCAACACCGGAAGCCCCGGCGCGGTTGCGCCCTCCCCCACCGGAGTGGGAGGCGGAGCGGGATTGCGGCAGGACGAAGCGAGCCGGCCTATGCCAGAACCCGATAATGCGGTGTGCAGAAAATTCGACCTCACGCTTATGGGGTAGATTAACTATTGCCAAGGGGAACGCCTTCTGCTGAAGTCCTACGACCAATAATGCATTCGCGAGTAGGGGGAGAGCGATGCATCTGAAAAAGGTTGTGGTTGGCGCCGGTATGGCGCTTGGCGTCCTGGCATTGGCCGGGTGTGGGGATGACAATCCGAAGCCTGGGCACGTGCTGGACGAGGCCAAGCGGGCCGGTCGCACGGTGGCATCCTTCCCGGCGGCTGACGAGGACTTCTTCAAGGACATGGACGGGGGTTACCGGGGGGTGAACCTGTCCAAGGCGGAGGTCCAGGGGCGCAACAACTGGATCATCTGGACCGGTGGCAACGACCGGCTCTGGGACCATCTGACCAACAGCGCCTTCGGCACCTTCGACCTGCTGAAGACCATCAGCAACCATCCCAGCCTGAAGGCCAGCCGCGACAACCGCTGGGGCTACCTTGGCCTGGTGAACGAGCCCTGCTTCAAGAAGGCCGAGAAGGGCGACCCCGACCGGTTCGGCCTATGGCTTGACGTGCGCGACCCGTCCTGCGCCCCCGACCCCTTCGCCGACGAGGCCAAGTACCCCGGCGTGAAGATCGGCGCCCGCGGCCAGGACCTCGGCAAGGGCAAGACCCTGCCGGTGGGCTCCTACTACGGCTATCCCACGGGCATCGTCGGCTTGCGCCTGTTCCCCAACCCGGACTTCGACGCCAAGGCGGCGGCCGAGTGGGACGCGGAGCGGTACTACACCGACCCGAGCTATTACAACCGCAAGGACCTGGTCCGGCCCTACAGGGTCGGAATGGGCTGCGGTTTCTGCCATGTGGGCCCGGACCCGGTTAACCCGCCGGCCGATCCGGAAAACCCAAAGTGGGAGAATTTGAGCAGCGTCGTCGGCGCCCAGTTCTTCTGGATCGACCGCATCTTCGCCTGGAACGCGGACCAGAAGAACTTCATGGTCCAGCTGGTGCACACCTCGCGGCCGGGCACGCTGGACACGTCGCTGGTCTCCACCGACTACATCAACAACCCACGCACCATGAATGCCGTCTACATGACGGCGGAACGGCTGGAGACGGCGCTGAAGCTGGGCAAGGAGCGGCTGGCCGGGGGCGCCCTGAACAACAAGCAGTTCCAGGACTTCCAGGGTTATGAGGACTTCAACAAGTTCTACAAGGCCCCGGACACGGTCTGGACACCCCATGTGCTGAAGGACGGGGCCGACAGCGTCGGCGTGCTGGGCGCGCTGAACCGCGTCTACATCAACATCGGCCTGTTCAGCGAGGAGTGGCTGCTGCACTTCAACCCGTTGGTGGGCGGCAAGACGGTCAGCCCCATCAAGATCGAGGACGGCCGCAAGAACTCCGTTTACTGGCAGGCGACCGAAGCGCAGACGCCGCTGGTGGCCCAGTTCTTCCTGAACAAGGACATCGGCGCCCCGCACAAGCTGGCCGACGCCCCCGGCGGCAAAGCCCACATGACCGCGGACCCCGCGGTCCTGGAGCAGGGCAAGGTGGTTTTCGCCGAGAACTGCGCCGCCTGCCATTCCAGCAAGCAACCCGACCTTCCCGCCGGTGTGGACCCGCGGGACAGCGCCGGGCCCGACTACCTGAAACGGTTCGATGCCTGGTGGGCCCATGTGCAAACCGAAGGCTACAAGGCCAAGATGCGGGAGATCGTGCTGGCACCCGACTTCCTGAACGGCAATTACCTGTCCACCGACAAGCGCGTGCCGGTGACGCTGCTGGAAACGAACGCCTGCAGCCCGCTGGCCACCAACGCCATCGCCAACAACATCTGGGACAACTTCTCCAGCCAGTCCTACAAGGACCTGCCGTCGGTGGGCACCATCACGGTGCGCCACCCCATCACGGGTGAGCCGAGCAGCTACCAGATGCCGGCGGGCGGTCGCGGCTATACCCGCGTGCCCAGCTTGGCGAGCCTGTGGTCGACGGCACCCTACCTGTTGAACAACACCGTCGGGCCGGACATGGGGGCTTACAGCCCGAACCCGACCGTGGAGTACCGGGTGCAGACCTTCGAGGCCTCCATGCGCCAGATGCTCTGGCCGGAGACACGCAAGAAGGACAAGGTCCTGGGCGACAAGGGCGTGGGTGAGATCTACCGCACCACGGCGCAGAGCTACCTATCCGTCCCTGCCGGCTACCTGCCCGAGGGGCTGCAAGGCCTGCTGAACCCGCTGAACCGCTGGTTCCCCTGGCTGTTCGGCGAGGGTGGCGTGCGGATCGGCCCGATCCCGGCCGGCACCCCGGTGAACCTGCTGTCGAACCTGGAACTCCGCCTGGACGACGCCAGCCTGGGCGAGAACCTGAAGCAGGACGCCAAGCTGCTGGAACTGCTGCTGAAGGGTACCAAGGACCTGAAGGCGCTGCCGGAGAACGCGACGGACGAGCAGGCGCGGGCGGTCTTCGCCAACCTGGTCAACCCCCTGCTGAAGCTGAGCAAATGCCCGGACTTCGAGGTGAACCGGGGCCACTATTTCGGCACCGGCCGGGTGCCGGGGACCAAGGCGCTGACCGATCAGGAAAAGGACGCCCTGATCGAGTTCCTGAAGACCTTCTGATCGTGACGGCGGGGCCGGCCCGGGGGGACCGGCCCCGCTTCCTTCCACCTGACAATCGACTGAACCGGGGGACGGGCCATGTCGGGCGCGGACAAGGGATACGAGTACATCGTCGTGGGTTCCGGTGCCGGCGGCGGCACGCTGGCAGCCCGGCTGGCGGAGGCGGGCAAGCGCGTGGTCCTGCTGGAGGCCGGCGGCGACCCGCGCAAGCTGCGGGGGGGTGACCCCACCAGCGACGGGGTGAACCGGCTGCCGGAGGACTATGACGTCCCGGCCTTCCACCCCTTCGCCTCGGAGAACGAGGCGATGCGCTGGGACTTCTTCGTCCGCCACTATGCCGACACCGCACAGCAGGAGCGGGACCCGAAATATGTGCGGGAGTTCGAGGGCAAGCCCGTGGACGGCGTGCTGTACCCGCGCGCCGGCACCCTGGGCGGCTGCACCGCCCACAATGCCCAGATCATGGTCTACCCGCACAATGACGACTGGGACAACATCGCCCGACTGACGGGCGACACGTCCTGGTCGGCCAAGAACATGCGCAAGGTGTTCGAGCGCATGGAGAATTGCCAGTACCGCTTCTTCCTGTATCGCTGGCTGGCCAAGCTGGGCATCAACCCCACCCGGCACGGCTGGGGTGGCTGGATGCATACCCAGAAGGCCATCCCCATCGAGGCCCTGGGCGACGAGGACCTGGTCACCACCATCGTGGACAGCGCCGCCAAGGCCATCAAGGCCCAGCCCGACAAGGAGAAAGGCCTGGAATGGCTGCTGCAGGGCCAGGGCGACCCCAATGACTGGCGGCTGGTGAAGCAGAACGCGACCGGCCTGCGCTACCCGCCCCTGTCGAACCGCAACCACCAGCGCATGGGCGCCCGGGAACGGGTGATCGAGGTGCAGGAGCGGTTCCCGGACCGGCTCACCGTCATCCTGGACGCGCTGGTCACCCGCGTGCTGTTCGCCGAGGACGACCCGACACGGGCGGTCGGCGTGGAATACATGCAGGGACAGCGCCTGTACCGCGCCCACTGGAACCCGTCAGAGGGTGAGCCGGAGCGGAAGGCGCTCTATTGCACAGGGGAGGTGATCCTCTGTGGCGGTGCCTTCAACACGCCGCAGCTGCTGATGCTGTCGGGTATCGGCCCGGTGGACCACCTTGCCCAACACGGGATCACGCCGCGGGTGGACCTGCCCGGCGTGGGCAGCAACATGCAGGACCGCTACGAGGTCGGCGTCGTCAACGAGATGAAGGACGATTGGGAAGTGCTGAAGGGCGCCAAGTTCGCCCCCGGCGACCCCCAGTTCCGGGAGTGGGAGGACGGGCGCGGCGGCGTCTACACCACCAACGGGGCGGTGCTGGCGGTGATCAAGCGCTCCTTCGCGGACCGGCCCCTGCCCGACCTGTTCTGCTTCGCCCTGCTGGGCTTGTTCAAGGGCTACTTCCCAGGCTATTCCAAGCTGTTCCCGGAGCACCTGAACTACATGACCTGGGCCATCCTGAAGGCCCACACCAACAACCGCGCCGGGACGGTCCGGCTGCGTTCCGCCGACCCGCGGGACACGCCGCTGATCGACTTCCACTACTTCGAGGAAGGCACTCCCGATGGCGGGGAGGACCTGGATTCGGTGGTGGCGGGGATCAAGTTCGTCCGCACCATGACCAAGCCCCTGAAGAAGGCCGGCCTGATCGTCAAGGAACACCTGCCTGGCGAGCACCTGGAGACGGACGAGGAGTTGCGCCAGTTCGTGCGTGACGTGGCCTGGGGCCACCATGCCTCCTGCACCTGCCCCATTGGCAATCGGGAGGATGGCGGCGTGCTGACCAGCGACTTCCGGGTGCACGGGACCAAGGGCCTGCGGGTGGTGGATGCCAGCGTCTTCCCCCGCATCCCCGGCTTCTTCATCGTCAGCGCCGTCTACATGGTGGCGGAAAAGGCCGCCGACGTGATCCTGCAACAGTCCGGCCAGGCCTGACCCTGCCTGCCCCCCGCGTCCCCCGCGCGGCGGCGGGGGAGCGGTTCCCCGACCAGCCGCCGCCAAGAAACGGGGGCAATCATGGTGTATGACTGGCGCAAGGGGCCGCCCGTGCCGGGCCAGCCCTGGACGACGGAGCAGGTGCTGCGGCACGAGGTGTCGGAAATCCACGGGAAACGGATTCCCGACGATGTGGGCGGGGTGGAACTGAACCGGCAGTTGAACGGGTTGGACAGCGCCGCGCTGTGCATTTCCGGCGGCGGCATACGCAGCGCCACTTTCGCCCTGGGCATGATCCAGGCCCTGGCCGCCAACCCGCGCAAGCCTGACGGGGATCCCGCGGACCCATCCCGTTCCCTGTTGGGCCGGTTCAACTACCTGTCCACCGTATCCGGCGGCGGCTATATCGGGAGCTGGCTGACGGCTTGGCTGGGGCGTCGGCCCTTCCCGGAGGTGGTCCGGCAGCTTTCTGGTCGGCCCGACGGCCCCGATGTGGAGCCCTCCCCCATTGAGGACCTCCGCCGGGACAGCAACTACCTGACCCCGCAGGTGGGCATCGCCTCCGTCGACACCTGGGCGGCCGGGGCCATGGTGGTGCGGAACCTGTTCCTGATCTGGGGGCTGGTGCTGACCATCCTGGGCACGCTGGTGCTGGTGTTGAAGCTGGGATTCTCCATCCTTGCCACCATCCCAACCAGTGAGGCGGTGTATGGGAACCTGGGCCTGCTGGTCTTCATCCTCTTGACCGGTGTCGGGCTGGTGCTGCTCGGGCAACGCTTCACCCTGGTCAACTACGCCGGCGGACCCGGCAGCGCGAACCAGGCGAGGTTCTGGAGCCATGGCGTTGCCATCACCCTGCTGGGGGCGCTGCTCTGGACGGCGTGGTTGGCAACGCCCCTGGGCCAGATCCTGATGTTGCTGCCTTTCTGGTTCCTGGGGCCGGCGATGGGGATCGGAGGCTTGGTCCTGTTCACCGCCTCTTACCTGCTCGCGACCTTCACCGGCCTGCCGCTCAAGGTCCACAAGGGGCTGACGCTGGCCAAGTGGTCCCTCGCGGGCGTGGCATATGGCGTTTTCCTGGCTGCCGGCATCCTGCTGCTGGGCGGGGTGGAGTACAGGCCCCTGCGCTTCCTGCTTGTCGCCTTGCTGGGCCCGGGCTGGATGGTGGCCGCCCAGCTGACGGCGGAGACGGTGTTCGTCGCCCTGACCAGCCGAGCATCCCGTTCCGACGCCGAGCGGGAATGGCTGGCCCGCTCCGCAGGCTGTTACGCCTTCTGCGGCATCGTTTGGACCTTGACCGCCACGCTGGTGCTGCTGGGCTCCCGCCTGACGGACGAGCTGTTCCATGAGGCCGGGCAACTCTGGGAGATGGCAACCGCCGGCGGCTTCGTCACCACGGCCGCCCTGACGCTGCTTGCCGGGTCCAGTTCCAAGACCCCTGCCCAAGGGGCGCCGGATAGCAAGATCGGCCAGGCCCTGACGATCATCCAGTCCATCGGCGGGCCTGTGTTCTTCATCATCCTGCTGGTGCTGGTGTCGGGGCTGGTGGATGCGGTCGTGCTAGGGGGATCGCTGCTGGACCTGCTGCTGGGCCCGTCCCGCGACGCGCGGGAGGAGGCGTCGGCCCTGTCCGTGCTGATCTTCGGGACCAGCCCGCCCTATACGGAGTACCGGCCGACCCTGAAGCCGCTGTCGGTCGCCCTGTTGCTCACCGCATTTGCGGGATGGGGGGTGTCGCGCGCCGTCAACATCAACCGCTTCTCCCTGCACGACCTTTATCGTAACCGGCTGGTCCGCGCCTATCTGGGCGCCACCCACCGGGACCGCAAGCCGAACCCCTTCACCGGGTTCGACATGGCCGACAACCCGCCCATCTGGAAGATCTGGCCGGGCCGCGGGGGAAAGGGCGCGGGCGCGACGCACAAGCGGCTGTACCACGTGCTCAACATGACCCTGAACCTGGTCTCCACCCGGAACTTGGCCTGGCAGCAACGCAAGGCCATGTCCTTCGTCGTCACTCCCCGCCACGCCGGTGCCGCGGACCTGGAGCCGGTGACCGACCGGCAAGGCCAGCCGCTGGACTACCATGGCGCCTACCGCCCGTCGGACGAGTATGGTGGGAATACCGGCATCACCCTCGGCACGGCCATGGCCGTCTCCGGTGCCGCGGCAAACCCGAACATGGGCTACAACTCGTCCCCCTCGGTCACATTGCTGCTGGCGCTGTTCAACGTGCGGCTGGGCTGGTGGCTGGGCAACCCAGGGCCGCAGGGCCAGGGTACCTGGCGCCACAGCGGCCCGAAGAACGCGGCCACCCCCTGGCTGGCGGAAGCCTTCGGGCTGACCACCGCCGACCGCCCCTATGTGAACCTGTCGGACGGCGGCCATTTCGAGAACCTCGGCCTGTACGAGATGGTGCGGCGGCGCTGCCGCTTCATCGTCTGCAGCGACGCCGGCTTTGACCCTGGTTTCACCTTCGCCGACCTGGGCAACGCCGTGCGCAAGATTTCCATCGACTTGGGGGTGCCGATCCGCTTCTACGGGTTGGAGCTGATGCAACCCCGGCCCGCCGGGCGGGCCATGCTGGACAATGCCCCGTACCATGCCATCGGCGTCATCGATTACCGGAGCGCAGACGGCGAGGCGGCGAAGCCGGGCTACATCCTGTACATCAAGCCCAGCTATCACGGGACGGAGGGCGCTGGCATCCGGGCCTATGCCATGTCCAATCCCGCTTTCCCCCACGACAGCACCGCCGACCAGTGGTTCGACGAGGCCCAGTTCGAGAGCTACCGGTCCCTGGGTTTCGAGATCGTCGACGGGCTGTTCCACGCCGCCACGAAGGCGTTGGGCGAGCAGGCCGGCCTGGACGAAATCCTGCCTTACCTGGCCGACATGGCCCGGCAGAAGGCGGGGGAGCATGACGCCGTTCTGGACCACACCAAACCCCGCGGGCCCGCGGCAGCGGAGGCCGGGCTGCCGGACTGACCAGCTTGGTGACAAATGTAACCAAGGTACAGGCTATAACCTTGTTCTGCTTTGGGAAGATACCGGGGGCCGGGCGGCTCTGCGATGATGCGGCGATGACCGGAACCGCGCCGCCCCAGATGACCGCCCCACCCGTGACAGTCCTTCTTGCCGAGGATGAGCCGCTGGTTGCCCTGCATGCGGAGCAGATCCTGGAGGACGGGGGCTATTCGGTGGTCGCCAGCCTGGGTGACGCCAGGGCCGCGGTGGCGGCGGCCGAGCGGCTGCGGCCCGACCTGTGCGTGCTGGACATCACCCTGGCCGGCGGCACGGATGGGTTGGCGGCGGCGGTGGATATCCAGGGCCGGCTTGGCATCCCCGTGGTGCTGGCCTCGGCCCTGGCCAACCCGGCCCTGGCCGTGCGGCATGGCATCCGGGCCTGGGTGACCAAGCCCTATTCGGGGGCGGACCTGCTGGCGGCCGTCGCCCAGGTGCGGCCCCGGCCGCCCGCGGCGGCGGCTCAGTCCCTGTCCGGGACGTTGCCGTAGCCGGACAGCGCGTCCAGCCCGTCCCGGTCCAGCAGCGTCAGGAAGCCGTCGCCGAGCCGGGCCAGATTCCGTGTCGCCAACTCCTGGGTGGTGCGCGTCACATGGGTGGGCGACAGGCCCAACGCGTCCGCCAAATGGTGCCGGCGCAGGGGGAACGGGCACCAGCCGCCCTGGGACAGGCCGCGCGCCTCCAGCCGGGTGACGATGTCCAGCAGCAACCAGCCGGTGCGCTCCACCGCATCGCGCCGGCCGAGGTTGGCCAGCATGGCTTCCGCCCGCGCGAGGCGCCGCGCCAGCAGCGCCAGCAACGCTTCCGCCAGTTCCTGGGAGCCGACGCGGAGGGCCGCCGCGTCGAGGGGGCCGTAGCGCACCACGGTGGCCGCCGTCACCGTCTCCACCCGCCGCACCGGCGTGCCGTGCAGGACGCTGTCCAGGGACAGCAGGTCACCGGGCAGCAGCACCTCCGTCACCTGCCGGCCGAAGCGGGGCCCCAGGTCCAGCAGCCGCACCGCCCAGCCCTCGAACAGCCCCAGCACCCGCGCCGGCTGGTCGGGCGCCGCGATGGCCGTGCCGGGCGACACGCGCACCCGCCCCTGGATCAACTGGTCCATGGCGTCCTGAGCCCCGGGCGGCAGTTCGACGAGCCGGAAACCGGGCGCGATGGGTGGGGTCTGGGTCGCTCCAAGTGACATATGTAACCTTAAGTGACGCTTGTTGCTTCCCAGGGAACCCCCCGGTAGTCTACGGGTTTGCATGTGAAACAAGGGCCCGTCCAGGGCTTAATCACAGGAAGGGCAAATGATGGCAACCGGGGCCAGCGGGGCAGGCAGCCCTGCGGAACGGGCCGTGTCCGGTCGGTACAAGGTGCTGGTGGTGGAGGATGACGCGCTGCTGGCCCTCGGCATCGTGAACCAGTTGGCGCGGCGGGCCGGGCGCTACACGGTCTGCGGCGTGGCGGCGACGGAGGAGGAGGCGGTCCGCCTCGCCGCCGAGCACCAACCGGACCTGGCCGTGGTGGATATCCGCCTGAAGGCCGGCGACGGGGTGGAGGCGGCCCGGATGATCCGCAGCCATTACGCGACGAGCATCCTTTTCGCCTCCGCCTATTGTGAGGCGGAGCGACAGCGCATGCCGGAGGGGAGCTGGTGCCTGGCCAAGCCGTTCCAGCCCACGGACATCGTGGACGCGCTGGACACCATCACCCGCATCCGGCGGGGGGAGGAAGCGGGGCTGATGCCGGAAGGGCTGCACCCGATCTGACCCGCGCTCAGCCGCCCGGCAGGTCTATCCAGAAGCGGCTGCCGGGCCCGGGGTTCGCGGGCTCCACCCCACAGGCGCCCCCCATGCGCCGGGCAGCCTTGGCGACGATGGCGAGGCCCAGGCCGCTGCCGGGATAGCTGCCCTCGCCGTGCAGGCGTTGGAAGGCCTGGAAAACACGGTCCTGTTCCCCCAGCGGCACGCCGATGCCGTTGTCCTCCACCCAGAACCGCACCCAACCCGCCGTCCTCCGCTCGGCCCACAGGCGGACGCGGGGGGACACCCCCGGGGCCACGAACTTGATGGCGTTGCCGACCAGGTTGCCCAGTACCTGGCGGAGCGCGCCGGGATCGCCCCGCACAGTGGGCAGGCCCGGCGCCACCGTGACCTCCGCCCCGGCCGCGGCGATGGACGCGGCAAGGTCCTGGCAGGCGACGCGGGCCACCTCGCCCAAGGGGACGGGAACCGTCTCAAGCTCACCCTGGCTCACCCGGCTATAGGCCAGCAGGCCTTGGATCAGCCCGTCCATGGACGTGGCCGCCGCCATGATCCGCTCGGCATAGCGGCGGCCCTGGGGTGGCAGGGAGTCCCCGAAATCCTCCAGCAGGGCGGCGGCGTAACCTTCCATGCCCCGCAGCGGCGCCCGCAGGTCATGGCTGACGGAACGGGCGTAGGTCTCCAGCTCCGCGTTCACCTCCGCCAGCCGGGCGGTGCGGTCCTCCACCCGCCGCTCCAGGTCGGCTGCCAGGTCGGCAAGGGCCTGGCGATCACGCATCTGCCCCGTCACGTCCAGCCAGATGCCAAGGCCCAGCACCCGCCCGTCCAGTGCCACGGGGCGGCGGGTCACCAGGAAGTCACGCACCTCCCCGTCCAGGCGGCGGTAGCGCACCTGCACCTGGGTGGTCCCGCCGTCCAGGATGCCGTCCCGCACCAGGGCCGCATAGTCCCACAGCGTGCGGTCGGCGACGTGGTCGTTCAGGCTGGCCCCCACCAGCCCGCCCGCCGGATAGCCCAACAGCGCCTCCGCCGCCGGATTGGCTGCCAGGATGCGAACCTCCAACGGGTCGGCCACGACGACGCCGAGGGGGACGGCCTCGAACAGGATGCGGTAGCGCGCCTCGCTCTCCCCCAGCCGCTCCAGCGCGTCATCCCGCGCCACCACGGCCGCCGCCCGCTCCCGCCGGGTGCGGCGGCCCAGCAGCAGGGCCCCGGTCCCCAGGGAGCCGACGGCCAGCAGCCCAGAGGCGCCCGACAGCAGCGACAACCTCTCTGCCGCCTCCTCGGCCACGGCCACCCGCTCGGCCAGTTGCCGGCTCTCCCGGTCGCGCAGCCGCTCCAGCAATCCCCGCGCCTCGTCCATCAGGCGCCTGCCCTCGCCGGTCCTGACGATGGCGAGGGCCTGTTCCACCCGGCCCGCCTCGGCGGTGGACACGGTGCGGTCGAGCTGGTCCAGACGGGCGGCGATGGTGCGTTCCAGGACGTTCAGCAAGGGCTGCTCGGCGGGGTCGGGGTCCATCTCCGCCCGCAGTTCGGCCATGAAGCGGCGCGTTTCCGCCGTGCCTGCGCGATAGGGCTGCTGGAAAGGCCGATCCAGGGTGAGCAGGAAGCCGCGCTGGCCGGTTTCCGCGTCCTTCAGGGCGGAATAGAGCCGCTCGGTCAGGAGCAGGAGCTGGGTCGTCCGCTCCGTGTCCGCCTGGGCCCGGTCCAGCCGGGCAATGGCGTTGAACTGGGCGACGCTGGCCAGCAGCACCAGCAGCAACGCCACCCACAAGGCCACCGCGCCCACCAGGGCCTGCCGCCCCCCTGAACGATCCCTCCCCATCCGAGCCACCGACATCCACGCACTTGCGGGGGGATGAACAGGCCGGCGGCGGCGGTGTCACGCCGCCAGGCCCAGCGCCTCCCGGATGCGCAGGGTGGAGCGGCCACCGCCTGCCTTCTCCACCACAACCTGCACGCCCAAGCGCTCGTTCAGCGCCTCCACATGGCTGATGACGCCGACCTGCCGGCCGCTCGCCTGCAAGGTTTCCAGGCAGGAGATGGCGAGGTCCAGGCTGCCGGGGTCCAGCGCGCCGAAGCCCTCATCGATGAACAGGGTGCCGATGCGCGCGCCGCCGCCCACCATGCCGGACAGTCCCAGCGCCAGGGCCAGGGACACCAGGAAGCTCTCCCCGCCCGACAGGCTGTGGACGCTGCGCACCTCCCCGCCCAGGTCGCGGTCCACCACCTGGATCTCCAGCGAGGCCGGCTCGTTCCCGGCCCGGGTGCGCTCCAGCCGGTAACGGGGGGCAAGGTCGGCCAGATGGTGGTTGGCCTCCGCCAGCAACACGTCCAGGCTCAAGGCCTGGGCATAGTTCTGGAACTTGGTCCCGCCGGCGCTGCCGATCACCTCGTTCAGGCTGCCCCAGAGCTGCACCTTGGCCGCCTGCGCCTCGCGTCGCCGGCCCAGCCCGGCATGGGCGGCCTTCGCCTCCCCATGGCGCTGGGCCAGGGACCGGGCCTCCTGCACCCGCTCCCTGGCAAGGCCGAGGTCCCGCTGGCTGGCGGCAAGGGCCGCTGCCACAGTCTGCTCATCCTCGGTGGGAGGATTCTCAGCCAAGTGCATGTCGCACTGGCGTTTCCGGTCCGCGAGGATGGAGGCCTGCTCCGCCTGCCGGCGCTGCGCCTCCACCAGCCGGGTGCGCGTGGCGACGGCCCAGTCCTGGCCGCGGCCGAGCACCGCTTCCACCTCTGCCCGGCTGCTGCCGGTGGGGCTGAGCTGGCGGGCGAACTCCTGCTGGGCGGTGGCTAGGGTGGTCTCCGCGATCTGCGTGGCTTTCACAGCGGCGACCCGGTTGCCCTCTGCCGCGGCCAGTGCCTCCCGCGCCGCGGTCAGGTCGCGCTGGGTTGATGCCAGGGACTGGCGGGCCGCATCCACGGCGGCGCGGGCGCGGGCTTCCAGCGCGTCCGGCTCATCATCCCCCAGCAGGGCGCGCCGCTCCGCCACCAGTCCCGCCAGCGCCGATTCCGCCAGGGCAAGCCGGTCGGCCGCGACCTTGGCTTGGGCATGGAGCGCGGACAGGGCCTGGGCGCGTTCCTCCACCGTCGCCTGCCGGCGGGCGAGGCTGGCGGTCAGCTCCGCCAAGCGGTCCTTGGACTGACGCCAGCGATCCACCCAGGCGGCCAGCTCGGCCACCAGCCCGGCGGGGTCCTGCGCCAGGCGGTCCCGCCAGCCATCGACCGGGGCGAGGCCGTCGGCCAGGGCGGCGGCCTGGGTCGCGGCCTCCGCCGCCAGCCGGTCATGGTCGGCCCGGGCCTGGGCAAGGCGCGCCTCCGTCTTGGCCAGGGCGGTTTCCGCCTGGGTCAGGGCGGCCACGGCCGCGCCGTGGGCGGTGTTGGCCATCGCCAAGGCGGCGAGGGCGTCGGCCTGGGCCTTGGCGGCCCGTTGCGCCTCCCGCTCCGCCGCCAGGGCGGCTTGGTGTGCCGCCTCGGCGCGGGCGATGGGCTCGGCGAGGCGGTCGGCCAGGGTCCTGTCGGCCGGCAGGTCGGGGGTGAGGGAACCCAGGGTCGCCAGGGCGCCGTCCCGGTCCGCCTGGGCAGTAGTGCGGCTGCGGGTCAGGCGGGCACGGCTGTCCGCCTCCGCAGCGGCTTCCGCCTGCAGGCGGCCCTGCTCGCCCACCAGGATGGCGATGGCGGATTCCAACCGGTCGCGGTCCGCGTCCAGGGCGACACGCCGCTCATCCACCAGGGCATGGGGGTCACGGAAGGGATGGTCGGTGCCCCCGCAGACCGGGCAAGGCGCCCCCGGGTCCAGCGTGGCGCGCAGGGCGGCGGCCTCCTTGCCCTCCGCGATGGCATAGGCGTCCAGGACACGGCGCAGGCCGCGCACCTCCCCGCGCAGGCCGGCCAACTCTGTCTCCAGGATCGGCAGCCGCGCTGCCCGGGCTTCGGCGGCCCTGTCCAGGGTCGCGAGGGCTGCTTCCACTTCCGCCAGCGTGTCCAGAATGGCCGCCAGGCTGCGGGACGCGGTCAGGGCCTGGCGCAGCCCGTCCAAGGTGCCGGCCGCTGCCTCCCGGGCCGCGGTGGCGGCAACGGGGTCGGCATCCGTACGGCTGGCCTCCACCGCCCCGCGGGTCCTGGCAAGGACGTCCGCGGCCTGTTTTTCAGACTCGCGCAAGGCAAAAATCGGGGCATTCGCCGCTTGTCGGTCTTCTTCCGCCGCTGCCAGGCCACCCTTCGCGGCGCGCAGGGACTTGGCCGTGCGGGCAGCTTCCTCCAGCAGGGCGGACCAGCGGGGCCAGCCTGTGGCCAAGCCTTCCCGCCCCGCATGCTCCGCCAGCCAGGCCCGGGTGCGGTCGGCCTGGGCCTGTTCGGTTTCCAGCATGGATTTCTGGGCGGCCAGCCCATCCGCGGCCGATTGGGCGTCTCGTTCCAGCCGGGCCGCCTCCCCCGCCGCCGTCTCCACGGTCTCCCGCGCCCCGGCGATCCGCACGTCCAGGGCCCGCGCCTTCACCAGGGTGGGGGCCAGCGTGGCTTCGGCCGCCTCCGACCCTGCCAGGCCGCGTTGCGCCTCCGCCTCCCGCAGGGCAGCGGTCTCCACCCGGGCGCCGGCTTCCGTCACGGCCGCCGCAGCCTGCCCCGCCTGGGCCCGGGCGGCGAGCAGGGCCTGTTCCGCCCGGCGCAGCTCCCCCAACGGCGCCAGCAGGGGCAGGAGCTCGTCATAGCGGGCCAGGGCCTCGCGGTCGGGGGTTAGGGCCTCCACCTGCGCGGCGGCGCCGGCCAGGGCGGTTTCCTGCACGGACACGAGGGAACGCAGCTCCGCCGCCCGGCGGTGCCAGGCAGCGGCGACGGACAGGGCCTGCCCCCGGGCTTCCAGGGCCACCACCTCGGCGGTCCCGGATGCCAGCTCGTCCGCCAGGGCCTGTTCCTGCTCCGGCGTGGGCAGGGCGACCTCGGCCAAGCGGCGGTCCAACTCGTCCAGCGACGCGCGTTCCGCCTTCGACCGCTCGAAGGCGAGGCGGGAGATGGCGGCATAGATGCCGGTGCCGGTCAGGCGGGCCAGGATCTCCGCCCGCTCATTGCCCTTGGCCTTCAGGAAACCGGCGAAGTCCCCCTGGGCCAGCAGCACGGTGCGGCGGAACTGGGCGAAGTTCAGGCCCAGCAGCCTTTCCACCTCCGCCAACACCTCGGCCGTGCGGTCCGCCAGTACCTCCCCGTCGGAAAGGCGCGCCAGCTCCATCTTCACGGCCTGGAGCTTGCCGTCCGCCTTGTCCCGGGCGCGGCGGACGGTCCAGCGGCTGCGGTAGGCCTGGCCGTCGATGCCCTCGAAGGCCACCTCCGCCCAGCCGCTGGCGGCGCCGCGGCGCAGGATGCCGCGGCGGTCGGAGATGGTCAGCGGGTCCGGGTCGTCATCCCGCCCGAACACGGCGTTTCCGGATGGCAGGCGCGGCATGTCGTTGAACAGGGCGAGGCAGAGCGCGTCCAGGATGGTGCTCTTGCCCGCCCCCGTGGGCCCCGTGATGGCGAACAGCCCGGCCCCGACCAAGGGGGCGTCTGCCAGTTCCAGGGCGAAGGGGCCGGCAAGGCTCGCCAGGTTCTCCCCGCGGATGGCCAGGATCCTCATGCCGGCACCCCCACGGGCTCAGGGGCGGCGGGCGCGTCCTCCGCCTCCAGCCGGGCCCGCTCCTCCAGGCTGTGGAAGGCGGCCAGCAGGTCGGGGCCGGGGTCCTGGCCGAAGCGGTCGGCATACATGCGGCGGAACACCTCCTCCGCCCGCAGTTGCGACAGGGGTTCCGTCGGCAGCGCCCCATCCCCCGGGCGGGCGGAGGCCAGTTCGGTGGTCAGGGCCACCAGCCGATGGTTCTTTCCTTCCAACGCCTGGTCCACGCGCTGGCGCAGCAGGGGCTCCGGCTTGTCCAGCAGCACCTTCACGGCCAGGAACGGCCGCTCCTCCGCCGGGCCGTCATGCCGGTCCAGGGCGCGCAACCGGTCAAGCACGCGATCCAGGGTTTCCGGCTGTCCGGCGTCGGGCAGGCGGACCACGGGCACGGCCCGCGGCACGGGGATGGCCTGCACCTCGGGCTCCTTGCCGGCGGCCAGGGTGGTCAGCACCACCTGGTGGCGGTAAGGCGCCTCATCCGTCGCCAGCGGCAGGGGGGAGCCGGCATAGCGCACCCCCTCCGCCCCGCCCACACCTTGCGCCCGGTGCAGGTGACCCAGGGCCACATAGTCGAACCGGCCCAGCAACACGTCGGCCGGCACATGCTCCTGCCCGCCCACGAAGACCCGCCGCTCACTGTTGGCGGAGGCATGGCAGCCCGAGGCGTAGAGGTGCCCGGTGGCCAGCAGGGGCAGCCCCGCCCCGTCCGCCGCCAGCCGGGCGCGGGCCAGGTCATGGGCCTCGTCATAGACGCTGCGCAGGGCGGCGAGCCACGGGTCGTCCCCGCCCGCGCCCTGGGCCAGGGCATGCAGGTCGGCGGGGCGCAGGAAAGGCACGGCGGCGCACAGGCCCACCAGTTCCCCGCCCCGGTGCACTGGCACCATCAGGCGCGCCGCGTCCAGCCGCCCGTCGGCGCCGCGCAGCACATGGCCCACCACATGGACGTTCAGGTACCTCAGCACCGCGGCGGGCGCCTGCAACCGGTGCGCCCCGTCATGGTTGCCCGCCACCACCACCACAGTCAGGCCCGGGCAGCGCCGGGACAGGCCGGCCAGGAAGCCGTAGAACGCGTCCTGCGCCTCCGCCGGCGGGTTCTGGTGGTCGAAGACGTCGCCGGCGATCACCAGCGCGTCGGGCGCCAGCTCCTCCACCCGGTCGGCCAGCCAGGCCAGGAACAGCCGGTGCTCATGGGCACGGGAAAAGCCGGCCAGGCTATGGCCCAGATGCCAGTCGGCCGTATGGAGCACCCGCATGGAACCGTCCCCGCCCTAGCCTTTCGTGCCCCTCAGTCGCCGGCGCCGCATCCGCGGCTTGGCTTTCGCGGCCATGAGGCCGCGCGGCGGCGGTCGCCGCCGGGGCGTGTTGCCTGCCAGCGGCACCACGCCCTGTACCCAGAGGATAGGGATGACAGGCGCCCATGCAAGCCCAACATCTAGGGGGCCACGCGCTTTTCACACGCAAGCCCAAGCGGGTGCGGTGGAAAAAGAAAAGGGGTGGCCGCAGAAGCCCGCGGCCACCCCTGTTCGCCGGTGCCCCGGAAGGTCAGCCGTTGACGGCGTCCTTCAGGCCCTTGCCGACGGAGAACTTCGGCTGCTTGCTGGCGGCGATCTTGATGGCCTCACCCGTGCGGGGGTTCTTGCCCTCGCGGGCCGGACGCTCGGCCACGGAGAAGGTACCGAAGCCCACCAGGCGGACGTCGTCGCCCTTCTTCAGCGCGCCGGTGATGGCGTCGAAGACCGCGTCAACGACCTTGCCCGCGGCGGCCGTGGACAGGCCGGCGGCGCTGGCCACCGCGGCGGCGAGTTCACCCTTGTTCATGCGATTGCTCCCTCTTATGTCGGTTGCGGGCACCGCTGTAGCACCGCGCCGCCCCATCTCACCCCCGCGGGGCCAGGAATCAAGCGATTCCGCGGGATTGCGCGCATCGGCATGGACAAGTGCGGCTTCCAGGGCACACCATCGTGAGGGCTAACACATTCGGGGTAGGTCCGGGGCGGTCGATTTACCCCCTGGAGCCGAGTCCGGCACGGAAATCAAGCCGAATCATGGGCTTGGCTGCGGCGTTCCTGACGCATGGGCTGCTGCTCGCCCTGGCGATGCGGGAATCGGACCTGGGCCCGCCCCGGCCTGTGGCGGAGGCGCCGGCGGCTTCTGTCCGAATAATGTCCGACCTGAGGGAGGAGGACAGCCCCGGAACCCTGTCCCTGGCACCGCCCCTGCCGGTCTCGGTACCCACGACGAGCCTGGTGCCCGCACCGATTCGGATCGCGACGGCAAGCCCCCGCGGCGCGGGCGGGGGTTCCCTCCAGGCCGCGGCCCCTTCGACGCTGCTGGACAAGGGCCGCCGCGGCGGCGCCCTGTCCTGGGCCGACTATCCGGACCAGGTCCGCGCCCACCTGGACCGGTTGCTGCCCCAAGGGCCGGGGGAGCCGGTCTATGTCCGCTTCTCCGTCGACCGGCGCGGCAACGTGTTGTCCGCCGTCGCCGAACGGGCGGGCACCGACCCCGACCTTGCCGCCGCGGCCATCCGGCGTCTGCGCGCCGCCTCCCCCCTGCCGCCCGTGCCGCAGAGTTTCCAGGGGGCGAGCTTCGCCGTCACCATGGCCGTCGAAGTGGCACGGGGGTAGCGGCCCGTTCCCGCTTGCGCCCCCGGGGCCGCGCTAACGGCGGTTTCGAATTCACAACCCGAAGCGCGTGGGGCTGAGGTTCAGCGCCTCGCAGATTTCCCGCAGGGTCGCCGCGGCACCGGGCGACAGCCCGTCGAGCCCGCCGGAAAGGGCAAGGGTGCGTTCCACCAGGCCCGCTGCGGCCACCGCATCCCCCTTGACCGGCCCGAGCATCTGGAAGGCCGCGGTCCGACCTCGATCCCGGTCCCCTGACAAATGGCTCAGATGGTCGTCCAGGCAGCCGACCCCGGCTGCCTCGCCGTCGGCGAATCTTCCGCGCAGCGCGGAGGCGTCACCCTCCCCCGCCTCCGCGGCCAGCAGCGCCACGGCGGCGGCGAGCGCCTTGTCCCGCGCGTCCAGGTCCTGGGCCATGGGCTTCCTTCCCTTTCCGTGTCCCCGTGGGCGTGGGGAACGCGCCCGGCCGCGGGATGGCCCAAGCATGCCGGCAGGGGCGCGTGGCCCGGCCTTTCGGCGCGGGAGGGGAACCCTTTGGCCGCCCGGCGGTTGGGGCCCCGACTTCCAATCCTTACGGGGGACCAGCATGAAGACCATCGTCGCGCTGTACGACAGCATGACCCACGCCCGGGCCGCCGTGACCGAGCTTGAGACGGCGGGCATCCCGCACCGGGACATCAGCCTTGTCGCCAGCGACAAGGCCGGCAGCACCTCCAGCACCGGCACCACCGCCGGCCGTGCCACGACGGACGGTGACAACGACACCCATGCCGGCACGGGCGCCGGCACCGGGGCCACCCTGGGCACGCTGGTGGGCGGCGGCGCCGGCCTGCTGGCCGGCCTGGGCGCCCTGGCCATCCCGGGCATCGGCCCGATCGTCGCCGCCGGCCCGCTGGTGGCGGCCCTGACCGGCGCCGGCGTGGGCGCGGCCAGCGGCGGCCTGCTGGGCGGGCTCGTCGGTTCCGGCATCCCGGAGAAGGACGCCCATGTCTATGCCGAGGGCGTGCGCCGCGGCGGCGCGCTGCTGACCGTGAAGGCCGACGATGCCCGCGTCAGCACCGTGGAGGACATCCTGGGCCGCCACGACCCGGTGGACATCGACGAGCGTGAGCAGGGCTACCGCTCCGAGGGCTGGTCCGGCTTCGACAACAACGCCACGCCCTATGCGGCGAGCACCACGACCAGTACCGCCACCACCGGCACGACCACCACCGGCACGGCCGGTGCCGCCACGGGCCTGACCGGCGCCGCCGCCAGCCTGCGCGACACCGACCGCACCGCCACCACGCGCACCACCACGGGCGCCACGGGCGAGCAGCGCATCCCGGTGGCGGAGGAGAGCCTGGCCGTCGGCAAGCGCGCCGTGGAGCGCGGCCGCGTCCGTGTCCACAGCCACGTGATCGAGACCCCGGTGGAGGAGAGCGTCCGCCTGCGCGACGAGACCGTGCATGTGGAGCGCCGCGCCGCCACCGGCGAGGTGCCGACCGACGCCTTCCGCGACCGCACCATCGAGGTGTCGGAGACGGACGAGGAGGCCGTGGTGCAGAAGCAGGCCCACGTCACCGGTGAGGTGGTCGTGCGCAAGGACGTGGAGGAGCGGGCCGAGACCATCCGCGACACCGTCCGCAAGACCGAGGTGGACATCGAGGGCGACCCGAACAGCCGCGCCACCCGGACCAGCACCAGCACGCCCCGCCGCGACGTCTGACGGCAGAACCGAGCGGCGCCCCGGCCCGGGGCCGGGGCGCCCGAGTTTCCCGCTGCAAGCGAGGACCATGATGAAGAGCATCAAGACCCTGATCGGCGCCGCGATCATCGCCGCCCCCCTGGCCGCCCTGCCGGCCCTGGCCCAGGACAACGCCCCCGCCAACACCGCCCGCGACGCCACCCAGCGCGCCCAGCAGGGGATGGAGAAGGCGGGCGACAGCGTCTCCAAGTCCGCGGACCGCGCCCAGACCAACGCCGAGCGCGAGATGTCCGGCGACGACAAGAAGCCCGGACTTGACGACGGCAACCGCACCGCCGACGCCGGCCGCAACAGCTTCACCGAGGGGCAGGCCCGCTCCCGCATCGAGGAGCAGGGCTTCACCCAGGTGACCAACTTGAAGAAGGGCGATGACGGCATCTGGTCCGCACAGGCCATGAAGGAAGGCAAGCAGACCCAGGTGCAGTTGGACTATGAGGGCGACGTGGTGGAGAAGAAGTAACCACCCGTCCTTGACCCGAGGACCTGTCACGCGGCCCCGCCTCACCGGCGGGGCCGTTCTCGTTCCGGTGGCGTACCTGTTATGGGTTCAAATCAATTCCTAGGCGCGGCGGCCCGACCCTGCTACGCTCGGGGTCTTCCCAATCGTCCCGGAAGCCTGCCCGATGTCGCTGACAACGAGGCTCGTCGCGCTCATCCTGGCGGCGCTCCTGCCGGTCCTTGCGATCCAGGCTGCCAACACTTCTGTCTTGCAGGCGGAGCAGGAACGTGAGGTGGGCGCGGCCGTCCGCCGCCAGGCGGAGTTCCTGGCGGGCGACCTGACCCAGCTCGTGGACGGGATACGCCAAGTACAGGCGGCCCTCGCGGAGATGCCACAGATCACCGGTGGCGTCCGGGAGGCCTGCACCCCCGTCATCCAGGGCGTGGTGGCCCGCCAGCCCGTCTACCGCAACGTCCTGGTGGCGGACGCGGATGGCATGGTCTGGTGCAATGCCCTGCTGCGGGACACGTTCGAGCCCTATTCCATCGCCCACCGCGACTATTTCAAGGGTTCCAAGGCCGGAGAGGCCTTTGCCGTGGGCGTCTTCACCCGCGGCATGACCACCGGCGCGGACGTGCTGCATTTCGCCACCCCGATCCGCGACGGTGACGGCACCTTCGCCGGCGTGGTGGTAACGGCCCTTGACCTGACGTGGCTGGCCCAGCGGCTGGAGCGCCCGGACTGGTCCGAGGGGCGGGCCGTGCTGGTGGCCGACCGCGAGGGTACCGTGCTGGTGCGCCACCCGGACAACACGACCTTCGCCGGCCGGACAGTTCCCGACCCGCTCCTCGCGCTGCTGGGCCAGGCGGCGCCCGGCGTCGTCGACACGGAGGGCACGGTGGACGGGGTGCGGCGGGTGATCGGCTATGTCCCGCCGGGTGCCAACCCCTATGGCCTCTATGTCGGGGTGGGCCTGAGCCATGAGGCAGCTTTCGGCGCCCTGCGTGCGGCGGGGGAGCGGCAGCTGGTGCTGACCCTGGCGGTGGCGGCCCTGGCCGCGCTGGCCGCCTGGATGATCGCCGAGCGGGGCGTGCGGCGGCCGGTGCGCACCCTGCTGGCCGCCGCCGCGCGCTGGCGCAAGGGGGACTTGTCCAGCCGCAGCGGCGTGGGCGGGTCCTCGGAACTGGGCCAGCTCGGCGCCGCCTTCGACGGGCTGGCCGCGGGCCTGGAGGCGGAGCTGGCGCGCAAGGACACGCTGCTGCGGGAACTGGCCCACCGCACCATGAACAACCTCCAGGTCCTGGGCGCGATCCTGGCGTTGCAGGCCAAGGGCGTCTCCGACGGCGAGGCCCGGCATGAGCTGGGGGAGGCCACCAGCCGGGTCCAGGCCATGGCGCTGGCCTATCGCAGCCTGCACGGCAGCGGCACCGGCGGGCTGGTGGACCTTGGCCACGTGCTGCGGGAGCTGTGCGCCAACATGGCCGCCGCGGTGATGACCGGCGGCTGCAAGGTGGAGGCGCCGCCCTTGCTCCTGTCCTCGGAGCTGGCGATGCCCCTCGCCCTGATCGCCAACGAGCTGGTGACCAACGCGGCCAAGCATGGCGGCGGCGGGCCGGTGGAGGTCTGGCTGGGGCCGGACGGGGCCGGCTGGCGGCTGGCGGTGCGCAACCGCGGCACCCTGCCTCCCGGTTTCGACCCGGCCCGGGCGGACGGGTTCGGGCTGCGCATGGTGGTGGCCATGGCCGGGCAGGTGGGCGGCAGGACCAGTTTCCACGACGGGGACGGCTGGACCGAATGCGCCGTCATCTTCACGCCCGAGGTGTCGGAAAAGGTCGCCTGACCAGCATCAGGCCGTGAGGCTGTCCGCCGGCAGGGTGAGGCGGACGCCCAGCCCGCCCGGTTCCCAGGCATGCTCGATCTGGCCGCGGAGCTGACCCAGCGTGGCCTGGAGCAGCATTTCCGATCCGAAGCCCCGGCGGTCCGGCTGGCCCGACAGGGTCGGGCCCCCCAGTTCCTGCCAGCGCAGGTCCAGCCCCTGCCCGGGGGCGCCCTGCCAGCGGACCAGCAGCCTTCCGCCGTCTTGGGACAGCGCCCCGTACTTGGCCGCGTTGGTGGCCAGCTCATGCAGCAGCATGGCCAGGGACTGCACGGCATCGGCCGCCACGGTCAGGTCCGGCCCGTCCAGCACCAGCCGCCCGTCGGCCCCGTCCAGGAAGGGGGACAGGCCTTCCCGCACCAGTTGCGCCAGGGGGGCGCCGGTCCAGCTGTTGCCGGACAGGTGGGCCTGGGCCCGGGCCAGGGCGCCGATGCGGCTCTCCACCGCCTCGAGGAAGGCATCACGGGACTCGGCCCGCGTCAGCCGCAGGATGGCCTGGACCACGGCCAGGGTGTTCTTGGCGCGGTGGTCCACCTCCCGCATCAGCAGGCGCTCCCGCTCCTCGCCGGCGCGGCGCGCGGTCTCGTCCAAGGCGCAGATGAACAGGCCGTCCACCCGCCCGTCCTCGGTGACATGGGGGATGTATTCCGCGCGCACGAAGCGGGCCGGCTTGTCGCCATAGGGCACCCATCCCTCCAGGACCGAGCGCCTGCCGGCCAGGGCGCCCTTGATGTGCTCCCCCACCCAGGCAAAGGCCCCCTCGCCCACCACCTCGGGCACGGTCTTTCCCACCACCTCCCGCGGGTCGAGGCCGAACCAGTCCCGGTAGGCGTGGTTGGCCACCCGGTAACGCAGGTCCGGCCCCACATAGGCCACCAGCATGGGCAAGCCGTCCACCAGCAGGCGGAACAGGCCCAGGCTCTCCCGCAGGCCCCGCTCGGCCGTGTCGCGGGCCGTCTCGTCCCGGACGGCAAGGACGGCGCCGAGCTGACGCCCGTCCTCCGCATGGATCGGGCAGGCGCTGCCGACGGCGACCACCTCCGTCCCGTCGGGGCGGCGGATGCGCCAGCGCGCGTCGGTGCTGCCCTCCCCCCTCAGCACGGCCCGGGCCAGGGGGAGGTCCTGGGGCGGGTAGGGCCGGCCGTCCTCGGTGAACAGGCTATAGGTCGCGCTGTAGTCGTCCGGCGCCACATCCAACCGGGCGACGCCATGGATGCGCTCCGCCGCCGCGTTGACGAAGCTGATGCGACCGGCGGCATCGGTGATGATGACCCCTTCCGCCAACTGCCGCAGGGCGGCCAGGTGGGACCTTGCGGCATCGGCGTCCCGCAGGGCGGCAAGCTCGGCCCGCAAGGCGGCGTTCTCCGCGCGGAGCCGTTCCAACTCGGCCGCGTCGGCCCGGGCATTCTCGGTCTGATTCGCCAAGCGGCACCAACCCTGTCGGGATTTCCCTTGCCCCAAGGTGGGGCGCCCCGGGCCGTAAGTCGAGCCGGGCGAATAGTTGTCCCAACCAATCGGTTTCCCCACCCGGAAGGCGGGTCCCCCCACCCCCGGCCGGACAGGACGGTCGGGTTCCCGATTGAGTTCCGGGCCAAGCCGCCCGCGCGGTCGCCGGGCCAAGCCCCCTGCCGCTACCGTCCCATCCAGGCCATCACGGGCCAGCGGGGGCCGGCATGCAGGAAGTCCGCCTGATCGGGTTCAACGAACGGGAACTGGTGGAGGCGCTGGTCACCCTGATGCGCCGGCGGCGGGAGCCGCTGCCCTCTGGCGAGGTGGCCGACGTGATCCTGCGCGAAGGGCCGGTGGGCATCTGCGTCACCGTCCGGGATCGGGACGGCCGCCTGTCCGCCATCCGCAAGGACGGCGCCTACCTGGGGGCCGCGCTCGTGGCCTATTGCCTGGACCGGAACGTGCCCCTGCCCGCGCGGGCGCACAAATCCATCGAGGTGATCGCCGGTGAGGCGCACCTGGTGATCCAGATGGCGGACGCGGAATCTGTCATGGCGGTGGAGAGCAAACAACGGGCGGCCTGAAAGGCCGGCCCTCACTGTCGCCCTTGCGGGCGTTTCCCCCTAAACCCAGGCCGCCCAGTGGAGCGATACCTGCCGGCCGGTTTGCCCGGCTCGGTCTTTGTCGGCCTGCCGTGGCCTGCCTGTACGAACCTTTAATGCGTCAAAGCGCCCGCTTGCAACAGGAATTTTCCACATTCCCCCGAAATGGGTAACTTAAGCAAAGTCGATGAAAACCCCCGCAAAAAAATGGGCCGGAGCCGCGGGCGCGGCATCCGGCCCAGTCGCCTTGGGACGGTGACCCTGGGGTGGGCCAAGGGTGGGGAAACCCGGGGAGGCCCGGTCTTCCGCCCCACGGTAAGGCAGGGGCCGGCAGCGACACTGCGGGTGCCGAGCCGCCGGCCGGAAGGGGTCAGTTCATGGCGGCCATGTCGGCGCGGCCGCGGGCGTCGAAGGCCTGCACGCCCAGCCGGTCACCCACGCGGCGCAGCCGCAGCGAGGGGGACGTGCCGGGCCCGCTGTCCAGCAGCAGGGAGGCGGCGGCCCCGTCCTCAAGCTCGGCCTCGAACCGGGCCGCGGGGCCCTCGGTGCCGCCGCTGGGGGCCATGGTCACCACCACCTGGAACCGGCCCTGCCGGTCGATGGTGTGGTAGGCGACGGCGGTCTGCCCGCCGATGGCGACGGTGGCGGCCTTCATCGGCTCCAGGAAGCGCTGGGCGGCGTTGGCGGTGGCGGTGTTCAACATGGCGGTGAACAGTCCGGTGGTGACGGCGGCGGCCAACAGGCCGGCGGACAGGAGGGTGGCGCGGGTAACGGTCTTCTCGGTGGTCATTGTCTTGGTCCTGGAAGGGGTTCGGTTCGATCGGGTCGGGGTCAGGCGATGTTGGCCGGCCGCAGCCGGACCACCTGCACGACGGCATCGGGGAGGCCGCGGGTGGCGTGGCAGACAGCCGTGAGGTCGGTGTGGAAGCTTTCCTTCCCGCCCTGCACCACGCGGTAGAGCAGCTGCGGCCGGGCCTCGCCCGGGTTGAGGCTGACGACCCGCGGGCGGGTCTTCTCCCGGTCATCGGGGCCAGGGATCGACGTGCCCCGGGCGGCGAAGGCGGTCGGGCTCGGGATGGGTGGGATCGGGTTCATGGTGGCGTTCCTCCGGTGCCGGGTGCCGTGTCATCGGGTGACCGGCGCCGTTGGTCGGAAGATGCCGCCACAGCCCGCTTAAGGTCTTGAAGCCGGGCCTGAAGTGTTCTGAAAAAACCTAAAATCCCTGGGATTCAGGCCTTCGCGTTTCTCGGGCGCCGACGCCCCAGGAACGTCAACCAGCCGCCTTGGCCAGGGCGATGGCCTGGTCCAGGGTCAGGTCGCGGCCATTCTCCAGCAGCGCGTCCGTCGCCTCGGCACCCAGCACGCCGCGCAGGTCGGCGGCCAGGGTCCCCCGCTGGGCGGCCTCTTGGGGATAGCGGCGCTTGCCGGTGGCGGCGTATTGCCCGTCGGCGAAGCCCAGCAGGAACCCCGCCACCGATGGCCGGGCGCGCCGGGCGGAACAGAGCGCCAGATGGTCGAAGACCCAGGAGGTGTCATAGTCCGGCAGCTTGCGTGCCGCCTCCAGCAGGTGGGCGCGCGCCTCTTCCACCTGGTCCAGGGCCGCGAGGGACGCGCCCAGGTTCCCCAGGGCATAGCCCACGAAGGGCCGCTCCCGCCCGTTCAGGCGGCCCCGCAGAAGGTCGCGGCCGATGGCCACCGCGTCGGCGTTCGCGCCCTCCGTGCGCAGGATGGCCATCTGGTTGACCCGGATGATGTACAGGGCTTGGTCGTGCTGCAGCAGGGTGTACAGCGCTTCCGCCCGGCTGGTCAGGGACCGGGCGGCGGGCAGGTCCCGCTCCACCAGCCTCACCGCGCCCAGGATGGACAGGGCGCGGGCCAGCTTCAGGCGCCGTGGCGTCCCTTCCAGCAGGCCGATGGCCTCGCCCAGGGCCTCCGCCGCCTCCGCATTCCGTTGCAGCCCCTGCAGCGCGTGGCCGCGCATGGACAGGGCCTCCCCCAGGCCCGCCTTGTCGCCCAGCTCCCGGCACAGGGCGGCGGCGGCGTCCGACAGGTCCAGCCGCTCCGCCCAGGCGCTGAGTTGTGCCAGGTCCAGCAGCAGCCGGACCCGCAGCCGCGGCTCCATGTCCGTGGCCGCCAGTGCCAGCGCGGCACGCAGGCGCCGGGTCCCCTCCTGCCACAGCCCGGCCTCATGCCAAAGCCGCCCGGTATGCGCGGCAAGGCAGACGCCCAGGGGGACTGACCCGGCCGGCCCGAAGCACCAATCCAACGCGGCACGGAGGTTATCCAGTTCCGGCATGTGCAGGGCATGCCACAGGGCGAAGGGCATCTCCTCCAGCGACCCTTGCGCCCGGGTGAAAAAGGCGCAGTACCATTCCGCATGGCGGTGGTGCAGCCGGTCCCCCTCCCCCGCCTGCTCCAGTCTTTCCAGCGCATAGGCCCGCTGGGTTTCCAGCAGCCGGTAGCGCGAGCCCGGCTCCGCCGCCACCAGGCTCTTGGACACCAGGGCCGCCAGGTGCGTGGCCACGTCCCAGTCGGTGATGTCCGCGTCGGCGGCGACCGACTCCGCCGCTTCCAGGGTGAAGCCGCCGGCGAAGATGCCCAGGCAGCGGAAGACCCGCTGTTCCGGCCCGGACAGCAGGTCGTGGCTCCAGTCCAGCGCCCCCCGCAACGTCTGGTGCCGCACGGGGGCCGTGCGGCGCCCGCCGGACAGCATGCGCAACCGGTCGTCCAACCGCGCCGCCACCGCGTCCACCCCCAGCAGGGCGGCGCGGGCGGCGGCCAGCTCTATGGCCAGGGGGATGCCGTCCAGGCGGCGGCACAGCTCGGCGATGGCGGGTAGCTGGTCGTCCCCCAGGGCCTGCCCGGCCCGGGCGGCCCGCACCCGTTCCAGGAACAGGGTGACGGCGGCGCTGCCCCGCGCGTCCCCCGCCTCGGCCCCCGGCGGCGGCAGGGGCAGGGGCTGCACCCGCAAGGCCTGCTCCCCCGGGATGCCCAGCGGTTCTTGCGACGTCGCAACGATGCGCAGGTCCGGGCAGGCGGCCAGCAGCGATTCCGCCAAGGCCGCCGCCGCGCCCACCAGATGCTCGCAATTGTCCAGCACCAGCAGCAGCTTGCGGCGGCGTAAGTGGCGGGCGAGCTGCTGCGGGTCCGCGCCCGACGCCGGGCCGCCCAGGCTCATGGCCACGGTGGGCACGACAAGGGCCGGGTCGGACAGGGGCGCCAGCTCCGCCAGCCAGACCCCGTCGGCGAAGCCGGGGGCCAGCCGCCGTGCCGCGGCCAGGGCCAGGGTGGTCTTGCCGATCCCGGCGGGGCCCACCAGCGTGACCAGGGGGGAGGACTCCAGCAGCCCCGCCAGGGCTTCCAGCTCCGCCTCCCGGCCAACCAGGGGTGACAGCTCACGGGGGAGGTTGTCGTTGGAGACGGGCTCGACCCTCGCCGGCTCCGGGGCCGCGGAGGGCATGGGCCGCGACGGCCCGTCCCGGCGCACCTCCGCCACCAGCCGGTAGCCGCGGCCGGGCACGGTGGCGATGATGGGCATGCCATCGCCACCCGCCCCCAGCACCCTGCGCAGGGTGGAGACCTGGACGGCCAGGTTGCACTCCTCCACGATCTGGCCGGGCCAGACGCGGGACATCAGCTCATCCTTGCTCAGCAGGTCGCCGGGGCGTTCGGCGAGCGCGAGCAAAAGCTCCAGCGCCCGGCTGCCCAGGGGCACCGGCCGGCCATCCTCGGCCAGGAGCTGCCGCCGGCCCGCCAGCAGGCGGTACCGGGCAAAGCGCACCTCATCCTCCAGCGCGGCAGTCGCACCCATCATCGGCAAGATCGGTCATCCCCCATTCCGGGCATGATCCCCCCACCACCCCTCCCCTGTCGAACTCCCGGACGGCTATCCACGAATGGCCAGGGGAACAAGGGCTTTTCCCCGCGCGGGTCCGGCCCGCACGGGTCATGCGGATAGCACTCATATCGGGCCTCCGTGGCCGGAACAACGCTTGCGTGCGGCGGGTTGTCGCCACGCCGCAGCCGGAGCCGCCCGCCCATGCCCCGCTATTCGATCCGCCACACGACGACCTACCGCTATGCGAACCCGGTCACCTTCGGGGACCACCGGCTGATGGTCCGGCCACGGGACAGCCACGACCTCCGCCTGCTCTCCACCACCATCGGGATCACGCCGCCGGCGTCGGGGATGCGCTGGATGCATGACGTGTTCGGCAACAGCGTCGCCATCGCCAGCTTCGACGCGCCCAGCGACACGCTGGAGATCGAGAGCCGGATCGATCTGGAGCATTTCCCGGCAGAGGAGGGCCCCTTCCCGGTGGAGGCCTATGCCCGGTCCTACCCCTTTTCCTATTCCGCCGACGAGGTGCCGGACCTGGCCCGCACGCTGGAGCGCCACTATCCCGACCCGGAGCACAAGGTGGACGACTGGGCCAAGCAGTTCGTCGTCCCGCCGGAGGGGGAAGGCCCGTTGGTGGACACCATGGGCCTGCTGGAGCGGATGACCCGATCCATCAAGGAAAACTTCAGCTACGCGTCGCGCGACCTGGAGGGCACCCAGAGCCCGGTGGAGACGCTGGACCTGAAAAGCGGGAGCTGCCGGGATTTCGCCCTGCTGATGATGGAGGCGGCGCGCAGCCTGGGCTTCGCCGCCCGGTTCGTCTCCGGCTACCTCTACGACCCCGCCGCCGACAAGGCCGCGGCGGAGGGCGGCGGGGCCGTGGGCGCCGGGGCCACCCATGCCTGGGTCCAGGTCTACCTGCCCGGCGCCGGCTGGGTGGAGTTCGACCCCACCAACGCCATCATCGGCGGCAAGCAGCTGTTCCGCGTCGCCGTCACCCGCGACCCCACCCAGGCCATCCCCGTGGCCGGCAGTTGGACGGGCGCGCCGGCGGACTATTTGGGAATGACGGTCAGCGTCGAGGTGCACCAGGAGGGGTGAGCGGACAGGGCGCGCGACAGATGATGCAAGCCACACGGCCCGCGCGCGACATGTTGCACTGCACCCTACCGACCCCGGCGCATTGATGTTACCCTGCCCGCATACCGGCAGGCAGGGGACGTCATGGGCATCCACGTCGCGATCAACCATAAAACCATCTATCGCTACGACCGCCGCATCAACCTGGGCCCGCAGCTCGTTCGGCTGCGCCCGGCGCCGCACTGCCGCACGCCGATCCTGTCCTATTCGCTGAAGGTATCGCCCAAGCAGCATTTCCTGAACTGGCAGCAGGACCCGCAGAGCAACTGGCTGGCCCGCTTCGTCTTCCCGGAGAAGACGACCGAATTCACGCTGGAGGTGGACTTGGTGGCCGACATGGCCGCCATCAACCCGTTCGACTTCTTCCTGGAGCCGGCGGCGGAGACGTTTCCCTTTACCTACGACCCCTGGCTGGCCAAGGACTTGAAGCCGTTCCTCGAGGCGGAGGAACCGGGGCCGCTGCTGCGGGACTTCCTGTCCACCATCGACACCAACACCCCCACCCAGACCACCGCCTTCCTGGTGGGGCTGAACGCCCGGCTGCAACAGCATATCGGCTACGTCATCCGGCTGGAGCCGGGGGTGCAGACGCCGGAGGAGACGCTGGAGCTGCGGAAAGGCTCCTGCCGCGACACGGCGTGGCTGCTGGTGCAGGTGCTGCGGAACCTGGGCCTCGCCGCCCGCTTCGCCTCCGGCTACCTGGTGCAGCTCGTGGCCGACCAGAAGCCGCTGGAGGGACCGGAGGGGCCGACGGCGGACTTCACCGACCTGCACGCCTGGACGGAGGTCTACCTGCCCGGTGCCGGCTGGATCGGGCTGGACCCCACCTCGGGCCTGTTCGCGGGCGAAGGGCACATCCCGCTCGCCTGCACGCCGGACCCCTTCTCCGCCGCCCCGGTGACGGGGGCGCTGGACCTGTGCGAGGTGGAATTCGAGCATGCGATGACGGTGACCCGCATCCGGGAACAGCCGCGCACCACCAAACCCTACACCCCCGACCAGTGGGCCGCCATCGACGCCCTGGGCCACCAAGTGGACCGGGAGATCGCCGCCGGCGACATCCGCCTGACCATGGGCGGGGAGCCCACCTTCGTCAGCATCGACGACATGGAGGGGGCGGAGTGGAACACCGCCGCCCTGGGGCCCACCAAGCGGCTGAAGGCGGGGGAGCTGATCCGCCGCCTGAAGGCCCGGTTCGCCCAGGGCGGCCTGCTGCATTTCGGCCAGGGCAAGTGGTACCCGGGGGAAAGCCTGCCCCGCTGGGCCCTGCAACTGTACTGGCGCCGGGACGGGGACGCCCTGTGGACCCATGGGGAGTACCAGGCGGACGAATCCCGGGATTATGGCTACGGCCTGCCGGAGTCGGAGCGCTTCATCGCCCGACTGGCGGAGCGGCTTGGCATCCCGCCCGACTTCGCCCGGCAGGCGTTCGAGGACCCCTGGCATTACATCCGCAAGGAACGCGGGCTGCCCATCAACGTGGACCCGTTCGATGCCAAGCTGGAAGACGAGGAGGAGCGGGAACGGCTGGCCCGGGTGTTCGAGACGGGGCTGGAGGCCCCCATCGGCCACGCCCTGCCGCTGAACCGCCGGCATGAGCAGACGGGACCGGTCTGGCTGTCCAGCGTCTGGCCCCTGCGCGGCGGTCGCATCCTGTTGGCACCCGGGGATGGCCCTATCGGCTATCGCCTGCCCTTGGGTTCCCTGCCCTGGGTGGACCAGGGGGACCGGGTCTATTCCTATGAGGTGGACCCCTTCGCCGACCGCCCGGATCTGCCGCCGAGGGCGGACATGGCGGCCCAGCTTTCCCTGCGCAAGGGCCAGACGGAACCGCTGCACCGCCCCAGCAAGATGGCCGACGTGCGGGAAGACGTGCCGGACCGGGGTGAAAGCGCCTGGTGGGTGGTGCGCACGGCCCTGTGCGTGCAGCCGCGCGACGGCCGCCTCTACGTCTTCCTGCCGCCCACCAGCCACCTGGAGGACTGGGTCGAGCTGGTCGCCCAGATCGAGGGCACCTGCGTGGACCTGGACATGGCCGTGGTGCTGGAGGGCTATGGCCCGCCCCGCGACCCGCGCCTGAACAGCATCGCCGTCACCCCTGACCCCGGCGTGATCGAGGTGAACATCCACCCGTCGGCAAGCTGGGAGGAACTGGTCTACAACACCACCACCCTGTACGAGGACGCCCGCCAGACAAGGTTGGGGACGGAGAAGTTCGCCCTGGACGGCCGCCATGTGGGCACCGGCGGCGGCAACCATGTGGTGGTGGGCGGCCCCACGGCCATGGACAGCCCGTTCCTGCGCCGGCCGGACCTGCTGCGCTCCCTGCTGACCTATTTCCAGAACCACCCCAGCCTGTCCTACCTGTTCAGCACCATGTTCATCGGGCCCACCAGCCAGCACCCGCGGGTGGACGAGGCGCGGCACGACAGCCTGTATGAGCTGGAGATCGCCTTCCAGGTGCTGGACCAGACGGGGCCGAACCCGCCGCCCTGGCTGGTGGACCGGGCCCTGCGGCACCTGTTGGTGGACGTGCAGGGCAACACCCACCGGTCCGAGTTCTGCATCGACAAGCTGTACAGCCCGGACAGCAGCTCCGGCCGGCTGGGCCTGCTGGAACTGCGCAGCTTCGAGATGCCGCCCCACGCGCAGATGAGCCTGGTGCAGCAGCTCCTGCTCCGCACCCTGGTCGCCTGGTTCTGGAAGGAGCCCTACAAGGCCCGGCTGGTGCGTTGGGGCACCAAGCTGCATGACCGGTTCCTGCTGCCCCATTTCGTGGCGCAGGACATCCACGACGTGGTGCAGGATCTTAAGAACGCCGGCTATGCCTTTGATGAGGTGTGGTTCACCCCGCACATGAACTTCCGCTTCCCGGTCATGGGCGCGGTGCAGCAGCGGGGACTGACGCTGGAGCTGCGCACGGCGCTGGAGCCCTGGCACGTGCTGGGGGAGGAGCCGGGCGGCGGCGGCACCGTGCGCTATGTGGACAGCAGCCTGGAGCGCTTGCAGGTCCGCGCCACCGGCCTGCTGGAGGACCGCCACGCCATCGCCTGCAACGGCCGCCGCCTGCCCCTGCACCCCACGGGCACGGAGGGGGAGTTCGTGGCCGGCCTGCGCTACCGCGCCTGGCAGCCGCCCACCTGCCTGCACCCAACGATCCCCGTGCACACGCCGCTGGTCTTCGATATCCTGGACACCTGGACGGGCCGGTCGGTGGGGGGCTGCACCTACCATGTCTCCCACCCCGGCGGGCGCAACTTCACCACCTTCCCGGTGAACGCCAACGAGGCGGAGGGGCGGCGCCTGGCCCGGTTCTTCCCCTTCGGCCACACGCCGGGGCCCATGCCCGTGCCGGCGGAGACGCGGAACCCCGACTTCCCCATGACCCTCGACCTCCGCCTTGCCTGACCGCAGCCACCACGTCGGGGAGAGCCAGCCCTCCCTGTTCGAGGACCCGCCGGACGGGGGCCTGCCGCTGACGGCCGTCTATGACGAGATGGTCACCGGCGGCCGGGGCCTGCGGCCACACTGGCAGCATTTCCTGGCCGCCCACGGCCCCTTCGCGCGGGAGGAGATGGAGGGCCGCTGGAAGGCGGCCCGGCGGCTGCTGTTCCAGAACGGGGTGACCTTCAACGCCTATGGCGACCCCCAGGGGACGGAGCGGCCCTGGCCCCTGGACCCCATCCCTCTGCTGCTGCCCGCGGCGGAGTGGCAGGGCGTCGTCGCCGGGCTGGTGCAGCGGGCCACCCTGCTGGAACGGGTGCTGGACGACCTCTATGGCCCGCAGGACCTGATCCGTGACGGCACCATCCCCCCCGCCCTGCTGCTGGCCGATCCCGGGTTCCTGCGACCCTGCCACGGGGTGCCCGTGGCGGGCGGGCGGCGGCTGGTGCTGGTGGCGGTGGACCTCGTCCGCTCACCGGAGGGGCGCTGGCGGGTGTTGGCCTGCCGCACCCAGGCGCCCACGGGCGCCGGCTACGCCCTGGAGAACCGCGCCGTCCTCAGCCAAACCCTGGGCGAGATGTTCCGCGCCTGCGGGGTGGAGCGGCTGGCCCCCTTCTTCGAGGCGCTGCGGGGCAGCCTGGCCCGCATGGCCCCGCAGCGCTCCGCCCCCGGCGGCAACCCGCGGGCCGTGCTGCTGACCCCCGGCCCCTTCAACGAGGCGCATTTCGAGCACGCCTTCCTGGCCCGCCACCTGGGCCTGACCCTGGCCGAGGGCGCGGACCTGACAGTGCGGGACCAGGCCGTCTTCCTGAAGACCCTGGCCGGGTTGGAGCGGGTGGACGTGGTTCTCCGCCGGGTGGACGACGATTTCTGTGACCCGCTGGAGCTGCGCCTGGACAGCGCGCTCGGCGTGCCCGGTCTGGTCCAGGCGGTGCGGGCCGGCACGGTGGCGGTGGCCAATGCCCTGGGCTCCGGCTTGGCGGAAAGCATGGCCCTGTTGTCGCGCATGCCGGTGCTGGCCCGGCGCCTGCTGGGCGAGGCGTTGTTGCTGGAGGACGTGCCCACCGTCTGGGGCGGGGACACGGGCGGCGCCCAACCCCTGTTGGACGGGCTGGACCGGATGATCTTCCGCCCCGCCTTCCCCGCCTTGGGCAGCAGGGTCTATCACGGCCCCGACCTGTCCCCGGCGGCGCGGGACGACCTGGCCCGGCGCATCGCCGCCAACCCCGGGGCCTGGGTGGCCCGCCAGCCCTTCCCGCCCTCCACCGCGCCGGTCTGGCGGGAAGGCCGGGTGGAGGCGCGGCCGGTGGTGCTGCGCGCCTTCCTCTGTGCGAACGAGCAGGGTTGGGCGGTGATGCCCGGCGGCCTGGTGCGGATCAGTGCCGACGCCCGCTACGCCGTGGTGTCGCTCCAGGAGGGCGCGGGGGCAAAGGACCTCTGGATCATCGGCGGCGACCCGGACCACCGGGTCCGCCCCGTTGCCGCCCCGGACGGCGCGCGGGAGCTGAGCCCCGTGCCCGGCGACCTGCCCAGCCGGGCGGCAGACCATCTGTTCTGGATGGGCCGCTATGCCGAGCGGGCGGCGGCAGCCGTGCGCCTGCTGCGGGCCGCCACCTCCCGCCTGTCGGACGAAAGCCGGCCGGGGGCGGAGGGGGAGCTGGTGCCCCTGCTGCGCCTGATGGGGTCGGCCGGCATGATCCCGCTCCAGATCGCCCAGCTTCCCCGCGCGGACGCCCAGCGGGGCCTGCGCCAGGCGCTGGAGATCGTGGCCGACCCGGCCAACCCCGGCGGCATCCGCGCCACGGTGGAGCGGCTGCGGCGGGCCGGGGCCGGCGTGCGCGACAGGCTGCCCCTGGACGTGGGTCAGTTGTTGGCGGGCCTGGACGGCTTGGCCGGCGGGCCGGTGGAGTCCGACCCCGCCGGCCTGGGCCCCCTGCTGGATGAGATGGCGACCCTGCTGGCCGCCCTGGCCGGGCTGGAGCTGGACGGCATGTCCCGCGGGCCCGGCTGGCGCTTCCTGGTGCTGGGCCGGCGACTGGAGCGGGCCATCGGCATCGTGGACCGGCTCCAGGGCAGCGGCCTGCTGCTGGACCGGCAGAGCGCGGCCCCCGTGCTGGAGGTGCTGCTGGAACTGGCGGAGGCGGCCCCCGCCTACCGGGAGCGCTTCCCCGTGGGCGTGCGGCGGGAAGCGGTGCTGGCGCTGCTGCTGGCGGAGCAGGACCACCCCCACGCCCTGGCGTTCCAGCTGGACGCCATCGGCCGCCAACTCTCCCGCCTGCCCCCACCGGGGGACGAAGGCGGCACCGGCGCCATCCTGGCCAACACGGTGGCGGAAGCCCTGGCCCTGGCCCGCGACCCCGCCACCCAGCGCGACACCGCCCTGCTGTCCCAGGCCCTGGCCACCCTGTCCCGCACCCTGCCCGGCCTATCCGACCTGCTGTCCCAGGCCTACTTCAACCACGCCTACGCCCAGCCGACGTAAGACCCTGTGGCCGGGTGCGGATGGAGATCAACACAGACTTCGTGTCCGTATTCTGCTCCACGCCGCTCACCCCCGGATGAAGGCCAGCAAATCCTCGTTCAGCCGGTCCTTCTCGGTGAAGAACAGGGCGTGCGGGGCGCCCGCGTATTCCTTGTAGATGGCGTGGGGAATGGCCTTGGCGGCGGCGCGGCCCGTGGGGTCCACCGGCACGGTGGCATCCGCGTCGCCGTGGATGATCAGGGTCGGCACGGTGAAGCTGCGCATGTCCGGCCGGAAGTCGGTGCCGCCGAACGCCCGCACGCAGTCGATGGTGGCCTTGGGTGAGGCCTGGAGCGCCAGGCCCAGGGACCAGTCCAGGATCTCAGAGGAGACGGAGAAGTTCAGCAGCCCCGCCCCGAAGAAGGTCTTGCCGAAACCGGCCAGGAAGTGGGGACGGTCCTTGTTCAGCCCGGCGACGATGCCGTCGAACACGGCCTTGTCGGCGCCCTGGGGGTTGTCGGCGGTCTTCAGCAGGTAGGGCGTCACCGCCCCCAGCAGCACCGCCTTGGACACACGGCCGGTGCCATGCCGGGTCAGGTAGCGCGCCACCTCCCCCCCGCCCATGGAGAAGCCGACCAGGGTCACGTCCCGCAGGTCCAGCCCGTCGATCAGGGCGGCGAGGTCGTCGGCGAACGTGTCGTAATCATAACCGTCCCAGGGCTGCTCCGACCGGCCGAAGCCGCGCCGGTCGTAGGAGACGCAGCGCAACCCGTGGGAGGCCAGGAACGGCAACTGGTACTCCCACATATCCGCATTCAGCGGCCAGCCATGGATGAACACCACGGGCCTGCCGCTGCCCCAGTCCTTGTAGAACAGCCTTGTCCCGTCACGCGCCTGCACATACGGCATGGTCGTCTCCTCCCCGTCGGGTCTGGTGGGATGGCCCGGGCTCACAGCGCCGGACCGGACCCGGAACGGTGGGGGCGGGAGATCGTTTCGAATTCGGAACTGGATTTTTGCCGGGATGCCGCCTTCACCCCTCACCGGCGCGGCGTGCCGTCGCGGTACTGGCCCGGGGTGCTGTCGAAGAAGCGCCGGAAGGTCGCCGTCATGTGCGCCTGGGAGGCGAACCCCACCTCCAACGCCACCTGGGCCAGGGGCAGGCTCGTCTCCCGCAGCAACTGCTTGCAGCGCTCCAGCCGTCGCTCCATCAGGTAGCGGTGCGGCGGGCAGCCCACCGTGGCCTTGAAGCTGCGGGCGAAGTAATGGCGGCTGAGCCCCGCCACCTGGGCCAAGTCGCCCAGGCTGACGGCCTCCGCCAGGTTGGCCTCGATGAAGGCTTGGACCTTGCGCAGCTTGTGGCTGGGCAGGCGGACAGGCACCCCTTCCACCCCGTCGCCGTCCAGCACGGCCCGGTGCAGGCCGCGGGTCACCAGCAGGCGGGCCAGCGTTTCCAGGAAATAGGGGTCGCGCCCCTCGGCGGCCCGCAGTTCCGACTTCAGGCCCAGGCACAGGTGCCGGCACAGCTCGTCCGCTTCCACCAGGGTCAGCCGGCCCAGGCCCTCCACCTCGCCCGCCACCTCCTCCGGCAGGTCAAGCCGGGGCAGGAGGCTGGCGGGGAACAGCAGGGCGAGGCTGTCATCGGCTGCCAGGCCCGTCACGGTCCCGCCGACACCTGCCGCAACAAGGGCCAGGCTGCCGCGCCCCAGGCCCAGCTCCAGTTCCGGCCCGCAGCCGCGCAGGCGGAGGCGCACCGGCTGGCCGAGGTTGGCCAGCAACGCCCAGTCCCCGTCCCCCAGCGGCAGGGGATCGGCCCCTGCCCGGGCCCGGATGGCGGGGCCTGCGGGGACAAGCCCGCCGGCGGCATGCGACAGGGGGAATACGGGGCCCGGTTGGCACGGGGCCGGGAGGACGTCTGGCAGCATCTTCCACCCCTTCGGTTGTGGTCACCCGGTCGGCGCCTGGAACAAGGGTAGTCTGTTCACCTGCCGTACGAAGCCCCATCGCAGGGGGACGTTGCCTTTTGCAGCAAGATTGTCCGGATGGCAGCAAGATTGCTTCAGCCGAACAGGTTGGTCAGCCCGGCAATTGGGTCTACCCCGCCATCAAGCGGCCGATTGTGCCGCATTTTCAGGCATCTGGCCGGACAATCGGGGCCCGGGCATGCTGCGGCCCGGGCCCCAGGGGTCGGCGAGCCGCGCCCGGCGGGGGTCGGGCCGGCTTTCGCGGGCGGGAGGTGCAGCTACCCGTCGGCGTGTCGCCGACCGGTACCATAGCAACCCGCCGTCCCCGCCGATTCCGGGGGCTTGCGGGTATTTTCACGCCCGTGTCGCCGAATGGCGACCGGCGGCGGGGGCCGGTCCCGTCCCGCCTAACCCAAACCCGCCCCCCACCCCGCCGCGGTACCCCCGCATCCATACCGGCCAACCCGGGCGTAGCGCGTCCGGGAGCCGTGGGGAGACCCCACCAAGAAGCCGGCGTGCGCTTTCGGGGTAGACCGAACCAACAGACGGGAGAACGCGATGCTTGACCAACCCATGCTCGCCGCCGATGGCGAGGAGATGCGGGAGAACCGGCGCAGGTTCCTGCGCGCCGCCACCCTGGCCACCCTGGGCGCGACCCTGGGCACCGGGCTGGCCGCCGGGCCGGGCGCCCGGGCACAGGCCGTCACCCTGACGGACGTGGACATCCTGAACTTCGCCCTGAATCTCGAATATCTTGAGGCCGAGTATTATCTGCGCGCCGCCTTCGGCCGCGGCCTGGACGATGCCGACGTGGTGGGCCAGGGCGCCGTCGGCGCGGTGAGCGGCGGCACCAAGGTGCCCTTCAAGGACCCCAAGCTGCGCCGCATCGCGGAGGAGATCGCCCGCGACGAGGAAGCCCATGTCCGCTTCCTGCGGGCGGCCCTGGGCAGCGCCGCCGTGTCCCGCCCGCAGATCGACCTGAAGACGGTCTGGACCAACGCCGCCCGCGCCGCCGGGCTGGTGGGGCCCACGGCCACCTTCAACCCCTTCCAGAACGACGTGAACTTCCTGCTGGGCGCCTATGTCTTCGAGGATGTGGGCGTCACCGCCTACAAGGGTGCCGCGCCCTTCATCCAGGACAAGGCCTACCTGGAGGCGGCAGCCGGCATCCTGGCGGTGGAGGCCTACCATGCCGGGACCATCCGCTCGATCCTGTTCCTGCGGGGATTCGAGTTCGTGACGCGGGCCCTGTCCGACCTGCGGGATTCCGCCGACGGGCCGGACGACCTGGACCAGGGTGTCTTCACCGAGGGCGTGCGGGCCAACATCGTCCCCACGGACGCCAACGGCATCGCCTACAGCCGCTCCCCGCAACAGGTGCTGGACATCGTCTATCTGGGCGGGGAGTCCGCCGGCTTCGGCTTCTTCCCGCAGCGGGTGAACGGCACGATCCGCTGAGGGTCAGGGGTGGCCCCGGCTCGGGGCCGGGGCGTGTTTACGACCAGCCTGAACACGCCCTATCCCCGCCGCCATGCCACCACCAGGTATGGCCTGTCCGGCTCGCTGCCGGGGGTGACCAGGGCCTCACGCGCCACCCTCGTGCCGTCGGGCAAGGTCGCCTCCGCCCGGACGCACACCACCTGCCCGCCGGAGTCCGCCAGATAGGCCTCGAAGTTCTCCGCGGCGGGCAGTTCCTCCCCACCCCCGACTGACCGCTCCCGCAGGATTTCCGCCGCGTCGGCCGGTGACAGGCCGGGCACGGCACGCAGCACCGGGAGGGGTGCCGTCCATGGGTTCACCGTGGGCGCACCCGTCTGCACCGTCACGAATGGCCGGAGCCGCGCATAGGCCTCCCCCGTCATCCCCGGCACGCCCCGCAGCTCGTCCACGGCCAGGAAGACGGGCTGGGCCGGGTCCGGCTCATCCACCACCCGCCCGCCCAGGGCCTGGGCCAGCCGGGCCTGCCTCTGCCGTCGCCACTCCCCCAGCCCCTGGAGCAGCTCCCGCCGGGTCTCCTCCCCCAACCCCACGGCCGCCATCAGCCCGTCCAGCAGCGCCTCCGGCGCGGCGTTCAGGTCCAGCTTGCCCCCCTCGTCCTGCAAGGCCACCCGCACGCGCCCCTCACCGAGCGTCAGGTCAAAGCTGCTGCCGTCCAGGGGGCCACGGTCGGCGGGGTCGTCGGCCAGCAGCCGAAGGGCGCCCAGGGCGATGCCGGCCTCCGCCAGCCGCTCCGCCTTGGCGGCACTGGTCAGGTTGCGGGCGACGGCCAGCTCCGTCCGCGCCCGCCCGGCAAAGCCGACGAACAGCACCGACACCAGGGCCAGTCCCCAGAGCACCAGCAGCAGGGCGAAGCCCCCCTGGCCCTTGCGCCGTCCCATGGCCGGTCAGTCCAGGTCACCCGGCCGCGGGCGGCGCGGAACGGCCTCGGCGGGCGGGGCGGTCAGCGCCTGTCCCGGGCGGGGCGCCGCGTCCGGGGGCACGGGCCGGGCCGCGGTCCCCACGGGGTTGTCGGGTTGGCGAAGCATGACGGGTGGCTGGCTGCCCGGCGCCGGGGGGCGGTCCTTCAGGCGCAGTTCCGTGCGTTCGCCGCCGCGGGCCAGGGTGACCCGGTCGGCACTGATCCCCTCTACGGTCCAGCCGCCCAGGGCCGCCCCTTCCCCCAGCCGCTCCAGCCGGGGCGGGTTGCCCTGCTCCACCAGCGCCCGGATCCCGGCGGGCGTGCGGACCACCCCCACCAGCCGCACGGAATCCAGCGCCAAGGCCGGCCCGGCCACGGCCGTGGCGACGGGGCGGCGACCCTCGACGAACACGGGCCGCTCCAGGACCTCGGCATAGCTTTCCAGCGGGTCGAGTTCGAAGGCCGCCGGCGGCTCCCCCTCCCCCGGCAGTGCGGCTGGCTGTGGCGGGCCGGCGGCGGCGACCGGCGCCGGCGTCCCAACCCCGGCGGCCAGTTCCAGCGCCAGCAGGCCGCCCAGGGCCGCGCAGAGCAGGCCCAGTGCCAGCCTTGCCCGGTAGTGTGCCCGCGCCATGCCTGTTTCCCTTGTCCCATGGCCATGGAGAACCCGTCGCCGAGCTTGCCCCCCGCGGCGGGGCGGGACAACCGCCCTTCCGGATTTCACATCCGGCTAGCCCGAACTTTCCAAGATCAGCGCGTGCTGATGTGGCCGAAAGCAACGGAAAAGGTGGAGTAAAAAAGCCCCGCACCTACACCTTCTTGCGCAGAAACCAAGTAGTGCCCCAGTCACAGTGGCAGCAGTCACGAGCGTTTAACAATCCGGTCACTGAACCGACGCATCGCCCCGGCTACACGCGAGGCCCCACCAGGAAGAAGCCGGAGCCCCCCGCCATGGACAGCCTCGACCGCATCCCCCTGCCGCCTGACGACGCCCAGGCCGCCGAGGGGCTGGACCGCCCCGACCTGGCCGCCCGCGGCCTGACGGACCAGGACACCTTCGCCGCCCGCCTGTCCGACGACATCGGCCGCCGCGTGCTGCTGCAGGGCGCCGCCAGCCTGCCCATCCTGACCATGGCCGCGGGCGGCGTCGCCGCCGCCCTGGTGCCCGGGGCGGCACAGGCGGAAAACCTGCCCACCGGCCTGAACCCGCCCCGCCTGCCCCTGGACTTCAAGGCGATCGGGGAGAGCACGGCGGACCGGGTGGTGGTGCCGGAAGGCTACCGGTCGAAGGTGGTGCTGCGCTGGGGCGACCCGCTGGTGGCCGACAAGGGCCGGTTCGACCTGTTCAACCAGTCCGCCGCGGACCAGGCGCAGCGCTTCGGCTTCAACTGCGACATGGTCCAGGGCTTCCCCCTGGCCCGCACCCGCGGCCGCGCCACCAGCTACGTCCTGGCCGTGAACCACGAGTATACGGACGGCCGGCTGATGTTCCCGGACTACCCGGACGGCAGCGATCCCGCCGCCCTGCCCACCCGCAACCATGTGGAGGTGGAGTGGGCGGCGCATGGCGTGTCCATGGCCCGCATCGACCTGCGCGGCCAGGACTGGGTCTATGACAAGAAGAGCCCGTACAACCGCCGCGTCACCGCCACCACGCCGATGGAGGTCACCGGCCCCGCGGCGGGCAACGCGCGGCTGCAGACGCCGGCCGACCCCAGCGGCCGCCGGGTACTGGGCACCCTGAACAACTGCGCCGGCGGCCGGTCCCCCTGGGGCACCTACCTGACCTGCGAGGAGAACTTCGACCAGTACTTCGCCAACCGCGCCAACATCACCGACGCGGTGACCCGGTCCGACCACACGGACTACACCGTCACCGCGGGCCCGACCAGCCGCAAATGGGAGCTGTACGACCCCCGCTTCGACACCGCGATGCCAGAGGGGCGGAACGAGCCCTACCGCTTCGGCTGGGTGGTGGAGATCGACCCCTACGACCCCACCTACGTGCCGAGGAAGCGCACGGCGCTGGGCCGCTTCAAGCATGAGGGTTGCCAGGTGGTCCGCGCCCTGGACGAGCGGGTGGTGGCCTACAGCGGCGACGACAGCCGGTTCGAGTATGTCTACAAGTTCGTCTCGTCTGGCCGGTTCGACCCATCCAACCCGCGCGGCCCGGCGAACCGGGACCTGCTGGACAGCGGCACGCTGTACGTCGCCCGCTTCAACGATGACGGCAGCGGCGACTGGCTGGCCCTCGACCTGGACGACCCGGTGACCGGCCCGCAGCTGCGCGCCGCCACCTATGTGGACACCACGGGCAACGCCACCATCCCCCGCTTCCCCACCCAGGCAGAGGTGCTGATCAATGCCCGCCGCGCCGGCGACGCCGTGGGCGCCACGCCCATGGACCGGCCGGAGGACATCGAGGCGCTGAAGGACGACGACCTGCGCGGCAACGGCCGGGTCTATGTGAACCTGACCAACAACACCCAGCGGGTGGACGACGGGGGCAGCACCACCCCGCCGCCCCCGGGCAGCCGCCCCAACAACCGGGTGACCAACGCCGCCAACCCCCGCGCCCCGAACCCCGCCGGCCACGTGATCGAGATCCGGGAGGCCGGGGACGACAACGCCGCCACAAGCTTCCGCTGGCGCATCCTGCTGCTGGCCGGCGACCCGAACAACCCCGCCTCCCCCAACCCGGAGACGGGTGCGGCCCAGAACACGGACACGCGCGGCACCTTCCTGGGCAGCCGCTTCGCCTGCCCGGACAACATGACCGTGGACCGCGGCTTCAACCTGTGGCTCACCACCGACGGGAACCCGGACGTCTTCCCCTGCAACGACCAGATCGTGGCCGTGCAGGGCGGCACGCCGGAGCGCAACCCCGTCTATGCCCTGCGCTTCGCCGTGGGCCCGGTGGGCTGTGAGATCAGCGGCCCGCTGCTGACGGAGGACGGCCAGACCCTGTTCTTCGCCGTGCAGCACCCGGGCGAGGGCGGCACCCTGCTGGGCGAGGGGCAGGCCAGCACCTGGCCCGACGGCGACTTCCCCAAGCCCAGCGTCGTCGCCGTGCGCCGCCGCGACAACGGCCGCGTCGGCGGCCGGCCGGCGGGGGTGAAGTAAGGAACGACCCGTTGGGTTGGAGACTGGGGGCGCCGGGCGAGGGCCCGGCGCCCATTTCCCTTTTGATGCCAAGGCCCGATGTCACCCCGGCCGCAGCGCGGCGGAGAGCCGGGGTCCTCGGGGGCCGGTCGTGCCAATCACCGAAAGCCCGGTTTCGAATTCGAAAGTCGCTGTTCCTGCAAGGTCCCAACCCGGCTGCCGGCCCTTGGCACGACGGCTTTCCTAGGGTCCTGGCCCAAGGCCGGGTTGGCATCCGGCGCCCCGCACCGTGCACGTCACGGCCCCCGCCGCACATAGCCCGACACGTCCATCCGCACCTCCAGCTCCCCTTCCCGCGTCCGCGGGCCCGGGGGGCGGACCGTGGCGGACAGGCCGTCGACGAACAGGTAGGGGGTGCCGCCCTCCACCGCGTGCAGCATCTCCTGGAAGCCCGCGATGCCCAGGGCCACCTGCACCCGCACCGTGACGCGGCGGAAGCCCTCCTCGTCCCGGCCGTCCAGCACCTGGGTGCTGCGGACCGTGCCGCCGGCCTCGGTGGCGGCGGAGCGGAGGAGGTCCTGCAACTCGGCCGCCGCCAGGGACTCGCTGCCGGCCCGCAGGAAGCCCGCGCTCTCCGCCTGCTCGGCCCGGGCCTGCTCCAGCCGTTCCCGCAAGGCGGCCGGGTCGCGGGGGGCGGCCTGCGCCCGGGCGATGGCCGAGCGGAGTTGGGCGGCGGTGGCCAGGTCCTGCCGATAGCCCGCCAGCAGCGGCCCCACCAGCGCGGTCCAGGCCAGGGACAGGAGCGCCAGCAGCAGGGCCAGGGCAAGCGCCTTGCGCAGCGGGGGGGAGACTTCCTGCAACATCAGGCCCCACCTTCCGCCACGACGCGGGCGGACAGGCTGAACCGCTCCCGCCCGGTCTTGGGGTCCTGCACCACGGGGGCCTGGAAGGTCGTGTCGCGGAACAGGCCGGACCCTTCCATCAGCCCCACCAGCCCGGACGCCGAAGCCGCCAACCCCGAGAGCCGGACCTGCCCATCCGCCACCTCGAAGCTAGTAAGCCAGGCCTCGTCCGGCAGCAGCCTCGTGACCTCCAGCAACAGGTCGGAGACGGTGGGCGCGGCCTGCTTGCGGCCCACCAGGAAGGCCGCCTCCCCCTCGATCCGGGCCAGTTCCGCCGCCAAGCCGGCCGTGGCCTGGGATTGGCGGCGGACGGCTTCGAAGGCCGCCCTTGCTTCCTCCGCTTCCCCATGGGCCCGCAGCAGCGGGAGGGCGACCGCCGCCACGGCCAGCAGGGCGGCCAGGGCCCCCAGCCCAACCGCGAGCGGGTCCCGCGCCGCCCCGCCTTCCCCATCCAGCCCCGGCACGGACAAGCCGTCGGCCCCGCCGCTGCCGCGGACCACCTCCACCGCGTCCGGCTCCACGCCCAAGGCCCGCGCCCGGTCCAGCGCGGCGTCCACCGCCGGGCGGGGCACCAGGGTCAGCTCCAGCGTCAGCCGCTGCGCCGCGGCGTCCCGGCCGACCAGCCGGTGGCCCAGCCGGACCTGCTCCGGGCGGAAGGGCGTCTGCTGGTCCAGCTCGAAGCCGATGACCTCCGCCAGGTTCGCCTCCGCCGCCAAGGGAAGCTGCATGGGCAGGCGCAGGCCGCTTTCCGCCGGCAGCCGCAACCGCACCGGCCCGCCGCGCCAGCCCGCCGACCTGGCCAGGGCCGCCAGGCCGCCCGGCGGCACGTGTCCCAGTTCCCGCCGCCCCCGCGGCCCCTCAAGGAGCGCGATCACCCCGTGGGCATCGGGCACCATCACCAGGCCCTCGCCCCGCTCCGTCCAGCGGCGCAGGGCCGGCGGCACCATCCCGGCCAGTTCGGCCAGCCACCAGCGCAGGAAGGTGCGGACGGTGCCGAGGGCCTGCTCCAGGACGGGCATGCCCCTCCCCCCTTACCAGGTCCCGACGGGCAGCGGGCGCAGCGCCCGCATACGGTCGCGCAACTCCTCCGTCAGGGCGCGGGCGTCGGTCTGGTTGCGGATGACCCGGGGGGACAGCAGCACCAGCAGCTCCGTCCGGTTGGTGGAGCGCTGGGTGTCGCGGAACAGCGGTCCGACCAGGGGCAGCTCGGACAGCACGGGGATGCCGCTGCGCCGGTCGCCCTGGTTCTGCCGGATCAGCCCGCCCAGGGCCACCGTCTCCCCGTCCTGCACGATGACGGAGCTGACGATCCGCCGCTGGGCGATGGTGGGGGAGTTGATGGAGGAGGTGGTGGTGCGGACCACGTCGCTCACTTCCTGGTCGATATCCAGGGTCACAAGGCCGCTGGGGTTCACCCGTGGCGTCACCTGCAACACCACGCCCGTGTTGCGGTACTGCACGCTGTTCACGATGGGCGCGTCGGGGTTGGTGACGCTCTGGCTCGACTGCGTCACCACCGGCACCTGGTCGCCCACCTGCAAGGCCGCGGTCTGGTGGTCCAGCACCAGCAGCTGGGGGGAGGAGACGACGTTCACGTCGCTGACCGTGGACAGCAGGTTGATGACGCCTACGCTGTCGGAGATGGAAAGGCTGTAGTTGAAGCCGGGGAAGATGCCCCCCACGGCCCCGTTCTCCGCTTGGCTCAGGGTGAAGCGGTTGGCCCCGGCCTTCAGGAAGAACTGCACGCCATACTCCAGGGCGTCGTTCAGGGTGACCTCGGCGATGGTGGCCTCGATCAGGACCTGGAGGGGGACGATGTCCAGCTTCTTGATGATGCTCTCGACGATGGGGTAGTCCCGCGGCCGCGCCAGGATGACCAAGGCGTTGGTCTTGGTGTCGGCCACCACCCGGATGGGGGGCAGCTCCAGCCCGTCCGCCGCCCCGCCCCGGCCGCCGAGGCCGGAGCGCAGGTTGGCCGTCGCCTGCCGGCGGTCACGGCTGCCGGCCAGCGCCGCCGCCGGCCTGGTGTCGCGCTGGTTCCGGGCCGCGTCCCCGCCGGCGGGGAGGTCCACAGTGCCGGAGCCCGGGTCACCCTGCGCCCCGCCGGCCCCCTCCGCCTGGATGCTGAACCCGCGGGAGGACCGGTCGCCGCCCACCTGCGCCGCCTCCGTTCCGGGGGCCGTCTCCTCCCCCGCCGTGCGCACGTCGCCGGTGGACAGCAGCTCCGACAACACGGCGGCCAGGTCGGCGGCGCGGCTGTTCTGGACGTAGTACTCGAAAATCCGGGGCGTCACCTGGTCGTCGCCATAGTCCAGCCGGTCGATCCAGGCCCGCACCTGCCGCAGTTGGGCGGGCTGGCTGGCGATCACCAGGACGGCGTTCAGCCGCTCCACCGGCACCACCCGGACCAGCCCGCCGAGCGCCCCCTCGCCCGAGGTGTCGTCCACGATGACGGCCAGTTCCTCCGCCACCTGCCGGGCGTTGCCCACCTTCAGCGGGTACAGGCCGAAGGATCGGCTGGCCAGCCAGTCCACGTCCAGCTCCTGCACCAGCTCCGCGAAGCCCTGGAGGGCCGTGGCGGGGCCGGAGACCACCAGCAGGTTCCGCCGCGGGTCGGCCTGCAACACGCCGCCGGCCGGGACGAAGGGGTCCAGCACGCCCTTCACTTCCGCCGCGGGGATGGAGCGCAGCGGGATCACCCGCACCCCGTACCCCTCGCGTGAGCGGGCCACCGCGCTGCCCCTGGCCGCGTCCTCCAGCGGCACGATGCGGTAGAGCCCGTCCGCCCCCACGAGGGCCAGGCCGGCCGTGCGCAGAACCTGCTCGAAGGCGGGCAGCACCGCGTCCCGCGGCAGGGGGCCGGTCTGGGCGGTGATCGTGCCCTGCACCCGCGGGTCCACGGCGTAGTTCAGTCCCAGGCCGGTGCCCAGCACGTCACGGGCCACCTCCCGCACGTCCACGCCGGCATAGTTGAAGCTGATCTCCCCGCCCGGCGCGGTCTGCAACTCCCGCACGGGTGCGGGGGCCGGGGAGGGGTTGCCCTGGGGACCGCGGCCCAGCACCTCCTGCGCCGCTGCAAAGCCGCGGGGGCTGTCACCGGCCGGTCGCGGGGTCGGCGCCGCGGGGGCCGGCGCGCCC
>MOEB01000170.1 GCA_001939945.1 Aerophototrophica crusticola
CGTCGGCCCGGCCGACCGGGAGGCGCTCGAGGCGGCGGTGGCCCGGCGGGCCCCCTTCGGCCGGCTGCAGGCCTTCCTCCGGGGCCCCCACGGCGAGCGCATGCTGCTGGTCAGCGGCCGCCCGGTGCATGGCGCCGACGGCGCCTTCCTCGGCTACCGCGGCGCGGCCACGGACGTGACGGAGCGGCTGCTGGCCGACCGGCGGCTGGAGGCCAGCGAGCGGCGCTACCGCTCCATGTTCGAGGCCGCCGGCCAGCCCATCGTCACCCTGGACGAGACCGGCATCGTCGACGGCTTCAACCCCGCCGCCGAGCGGCTGTTCGGCTACGCGGCCGGCGAGGTGCTCGGCCGCGACGCCGCGGTCCTGCTGAGCGGGCCCGAGGCGGCCCGGCACCTGGACCGGCTGGTCCGCCACCTGCGCCGGGGCCGGGTGCCGCGCCCGGGCACGGTGCTGCCCATGCAGGGCCGCCGCAAGGACGGGGGCGAGGTGCCGCTGGAGGTCTCCGTCGCCGGCTGGGAGGCGGACGGGCGCCGCTACTTCACGGCCGTGGCCACCGACGTCACCGCCCACCGGGAGATCGAGGCGCGGCTGCGCCTCGCCCGCGACGCGTCCGAGCGCGCCGGCCGCCTGAAGGACGAGTTCCTGGCCACCATGAGCCACGAGATCCGCACGCCGCTGAACGGCGTGCTGGGCGCCCTGTCCCTGGTGGGGCTGCCGGGCCTCGCCCCGGAGCAGGCCCGGCTGGTGCGGATGGCGCTGGACGCCGGCGCGGCCCTGCGGCGGCTGCTGGACGACATCCTGGACCTGTCGAAGCTGGAGGCGGGGCAGGCGGCCGCGGACCCCGAGGACTTCGCCCTGGGGGACCTGGCCGGGGAGGTGACGGCCCTGTTCCGCGCCGGCGCCGAGGCCCGCGACGTCGCGCTGTCCGTGGAGGTGGACGCGGGCCTGCCGCCGTGGGTCCACCTGGACCGGGGCCGGCTGCGCCAGGTGCTGCTGAACCTGGTGGGCAACGCCCTGAAGTTCACCGCGGCGGGGTCGGTCGCCGTGCGGCTGCGCGCCGCGGCGGGACCCGGCCAGGAGCTGCTGCTGCGCGGCGAGGTGGAGGACACGGGCATCGGCATCCCGCCGGACGCGCTGCCCAGGCTGTTTGATCGCTTCACCCAGGCCGACGGGTCCACCANCGGCTGTTCGACCGCTTCACCCAGGCCGACGGGTCCACCACCCGCCGCTACGGCGGCACGGGGCTGGGACTGGCCATCTGCCGCGAGGCCTGCGCCCTGATGGGCGGGCGCGTCGGCGCGGCCAGCGAGCCGGGCCGCGGCAGCCTGTTCTGGTTCGAGGTGCCGTTCCTGCCGGCGGAGCCGGTGGCCCCGGCCGCCGCCGAGGCGCCGGCGGACGCCGGGGGCGGGCGGGGGCTGCGGGTGCTGGTGGCCGAGGACGGCGAGCTGAACCGGGAGATCGCGCGGGCGATGCTGGAGCGCCGCGGCCACGCCGTGCTGGAGGCCCGGGACGGCCGGGAGGCGGTGGAGGCGGTGCGGGCCGGGGGCGTGGACGTGGTGCTGATGGACCTGCACATGCCGGTGATGGACGGGCTTTCCGCCACGCGCCTGATCCGCTCGCTGGGGGGGCCGGCCGCGTCCGTCCCGGTCCTGGCGCTGACGGCCAGCACGTCGGCCCATGACCGGGCGCGCTGCCTCGCGGCCGGGATGGGCGGGCTGGTGGCCAAGCCGCTGTCCCCCGCCCGCCTGCACGCGGCCATCGACGCCGCGGTGGCCGGGGCGGGGGGGCCG
>MOEB01000171.1 GCA_001939945.1 Aerophototrophica crusticola
CCCGGGGCGGCGCGGGGCCGGGATGGTGCCGCTGATGGGCGACTGGGTACGCGCCCTGGCCGGGCGGGCCGCCCTGTCCCCGGCGGGCCGCGGCCTGCGGCAGGCGCAGCGCCGGGTCAGGGCCTGGGCCGGCCAGAGCCACCGGGACCTGCAACTCTATGCCCGGGTGGAGGACGCCATGGTCCGCGCCGGGGGCCGGCTGGGGGAGGGGACCCTGGACCTGGCCGCCCTGGCCATGGATGCCGGCTTCGCCGACCAGTCGCACATGGGCCGGGAGGTCCGCCGCGTCACCGGCCTGCCGCCCGGGCGCCTGGACGAGCTGANACCGGCTGGTGGGGGAGGCGCTGGCCGCCCCCGCGGGCATCGCCGAAGCCCGCCGGGGTGTCGGGTGAGGGCCTTGCCGTTACCCGCGACCCATTGTCGTTACCCGCCACCCATTCCGGCAACAACTGCCTTTTCCCCAAACCACCCGTAACCACGCACCCGTCACCCGCCGACGGCGGCGTCGATCAGCAGCATGGCGGCGAGGCCCACCATCAGGCCCGAGGTGGCCACGTCCTCATGCCCCTTGCGGTGGGTCTCGGGGATCACCTCGTGGCTCACCACGAACAGCATGGCGCCGCCGGCGAAGCACAGGGCCAGGGGCAGCAGCCCCGCCGCCGCGCCCACCGCGGCCACGCCCAGGGCGGCGCCCAGCGGCTCCACCAGCCCGGTCAGCAGGGCCACCCCCACCGACACCAGCCGCCCCCAGCCCAGCGCCAGCAGGGAGACGGCGACGGCTAGGCCCTCCGGCATGTTCTGGATGCCGATGGCCAGGGCCACGGCGTCGCCGGAGCTGTCGCCCGCCCCGTAGCCCACCCCCACCGCCAGCCCCTCCGGCACGTTGTGCAGGGCGATGGCCACGGCGATCAGCGGCAGCATGGGGCCGCGGGCGCTGTCGGGCGCGTCGGAGAAGTGCAGGTGGGGTGTCGCCCGCTCCAGCAGCCAGAGGGAGGCGGCGCCCGCCAGCACGGCCACGGCGGCCGCCGCGGTGCCGGCCAGGGGGCCGCCCCATTGCCGGTTGGCCTCGGCGATGCCCGGCAGGACCAGGGCGATGAAGCTGGCGGCCAGCATGATGCCGGCGGCGAAGCCCAGCAGCCCGTCCAGCACGCGGGCCGAGGGGTTGCGCAGCAGCAGGGCGGGCAGGGCGCCCACGCCGGTGGCGAGGCCGGCCAGCAGGCTCGCGGTCACGCCGCCGGGAAGGGGGACCAGGTCCAAGGGGGGCTCCGGGGTCGGGTCGGCTCGGGTGGGGGTAACCATATGGCCGCCCCAAGGGTCCCGCGGCAAGGCGGGGCAGGGATGCGTGCCCGCGGGTGCGGCTCGGGAAATTCCAGCCATGCAGCGCGATCCCGGGCGCGCGCCTGTTGGCTTACCCGACGGCACCACGACAGGCAGGAGGAAGACCCATGGCCCGCAACCGGCGCGAGGAACAACGGCTCTTGACCCGGGACGAGGCGGAACTGGTGGACCGGACCCGGCACCCCGCCCTGGCGGGCCTGCCGGATGGGGAGCTGTCGGACCTGGTGGCGCGGCTGCGGGAACGGCGGGACCGGGCCGGCGACATCGCCAAGCGGCAGCGGCGGGAGATGCGCGGCAAGGCCGGCGCCGCGGGGGCCACGCCCGCCGCGGACGACACGGGCACCCGGGCCAAGCGCGACCTGCTGGCCGCGGCGCTGCAACGCGCCAACAAGGAACGCTCCCGGCGGGGCGCGCAGGCGGCGCGGGCCGAC
>MOEB01000172.1 GCA_001939945.1 Aerophototrophica crusticola
CGCACGGTGTAACCGATACTCAATCTTTGGGTATCTCGCGCCTTGTTCTTGCCCACCATTTGGCGCGGGTAGAATACGCGCGATCGGGTTATACCGGTTTGGCCTATGACCCTAGCCCGGTTGGCGGCGCTTGGATCCATGCGGCTTCCTGGGCCGTGCCGCCGGATGGCGGCGGCTTTCCCGCATAACTTCGGATATCAGCGGTTTCCCATGCCGCGGGCCCGGCACCAACTGTCTCGCGCGAGCCCCGCGGGACGACGTGGCGACCCGGATCACGGGAGCGGCGAGTTTGGGCAGGGGGGCTTGATGTCCCTCGGGAATGCCCGGCAACGGGATCTGCCGCGTGCCAGGCGGCAACCCGGCACGGCCACGACCGGGGCCGCGCCCGCCGACCCAGGGCGATCCCCGCCGCGCGCGCGCGGCAGGGCCGCTTCCGATCCCCGCTCAATGCCAGGGACCCTGGTGTTCCAACCCCGAAGCGGATCGACGCTGGTCGCGGGAAATCCCTGGCGCCGGACGGGCAAGGCTGCGCCGGCGCGCGTGCCGGGGACGACGATCTGCGGCATCGGGGACGCCTTTGGCGCGCCACGGGAGCCGGCTCGCAGTTTCACGGACACGACCGGTGTCTACTGTTCTGAGCGCGCCTGCGCTGGATTGCCAGGAAGGCAAGGCCCATGCCCGCCAGGGCCAAACCAGGTGGCTCAGGCACCTGGACCGGCACGCGTTCGAGGGTCCCCTCGAACCCCCGTCCGCCATAGGCGCGGCCGTCGGGAAGGTCTATCTGTGACGACCTTTCCCCGATCCCGAACATCGTTTCGATAATATCGTTTCGATATCGCCTGTCGGTGTCAGGTCAACCCCGAAGTGCTCCAAGACAAAAAGTGCCTGTATTCTGGGATCCGTCGAGTCCAAGGACACCGCTATGAAAATGCTTTCTGTCAATCCTCGGGAGGACTGTACGCGAACATCCCTGATCCTGACGAAATCATAATGACCACCGCCAATCCCAGTGATCACCCGCGAGGTGCCGTCAACTGTCACCAGACCTTTGAACCTCCACGCCTTTCAACATAACGACCGTAATCAAGCACCAGCCACGGGGCCTCATCCAAGTCCACCATGCCTGAGATTTGGAAGTCGTGGCCGGCCAACTCTTTCTTGAAATCAAACTTGATCGGCGCGGCCTGTGCCGCCCCAGCGGCAGCCAACACGGTCAGGGCCAAGGCAAGAACCCGCTTCATGAACGCCTCCGTTGCAAGGACGGAGGCGCTACGCAAGCGATGTGCCACCCACGCGGAACCCTTGCCGCGCAACAAACGCCGGGGAGGGCGGCAACGCCCATGTAAAGTGTGCATTACGGCCGCGGGGCGTTGGCCAGGTCATGGACCATGACCCTGACCCTGACCCCGGAACCGCCCCCGGACAGATGGCACGCCGCCCCAGGGCCACGGTCTACAAGACGCGCCAAGGTCCCAAGCGGCAGTTTGCATCCCGATCCCAGCGCTTGGGGCGCCGCGAGCGCCGATGGCGGCTTGCAGGGGCGTCCTCGCCCCTGGCGATCGGGGTTCGCCCGGGATGGCAGCCTTGCCAACCGACACTGATGGACTCCACTCGGGCAAGCTTGCCCGGTCCGGAACCGCGATGACGCAACCCTTCCTTCCCGGCGCGCCGAGGGGACTGGTGTTGGCCACCCTGGAAGCGACCCTGGGAGACTCCCCGGCCAATGCCTAGTGGTCTGAGGCGGAAGTTCGCTG
>MOEB01000173.1 GCA_001939945.1 Aerophototrophica crusticola
GGGCGCCCCCGGCGCGCCGGCCATGGCGGGGCACGCGGGCTAGGGTCCCCGGCCAGTGGCCGGGCCGCGCGCCGTCCCCGCGCCTTTCGGCTAGGCAGGATTAGATAATACTGATTTGTTGTGGGCGGGCTGGCCGTCCTTGCCCCTTATGCGTCCCGGGGCCGGCATGCCGCCGGCCGAACGGTTTCGGGATCGAACCATTCGGGGAGCCACCCGTGAGCACGGACACGCCGGCCCACGCCGGGCCACCAGGCGACGGGCGCCTCTTCCGGCTGCTCGTGGAGGCCATCAGCGACTACGCCATCTACATGCTCGACCCGGACGGGCTGGTGTGTAGTTGGAACGCGGGCGCCAGGCGCTTCAAGGGCTACGAGGCCGCGGAGGTCCTCGGCCGGCACTACTCCCTCTTCCACACGGGGGAGGACCGGGCGGCCGGGCTGCCCGGCCGGGCCCTGGCCACGGCCCGGGCCGAGGGCCGCTTCGAGGCCGAGGGCTGGCGCGTCCGCAAGGACGGCACGCGGTTCTGGGCCAGCGTGGTGGTCGACGCCATCCGCGACGACGACGGCCGGCTGGCCGGCTTCGCCAAGGTCACCCGCGACATCAGCGAGCGCCGCGCCGCGCAGGAGGCCCTGCGGGAAAGCGAGCGCGGGTTCCGGCTGCTGGTCCAGGGCGTCACCGACTACGCCATCTACATGCTCGACCCGGACGGGCGCGTCACGAACTGGAACGCCGGCGCCGAGCGCATCACCGGGTACGCCGCCGCGGAGGCCGTCGGCACGCACTTCTCCCGCTTCCACACGGGGGAGGACCGTGCCGCCGGCCTGCCGGCGCGGGCCCTGGCCACGGCGCGGGCGGAGGGGCGCTTCGAGGCCGAGGGCTGGCGCGTCCGCAAGGACGGCACGCGGTTCTGGGCCGGCGTGGTGGTCGACGCCGTCCGCGACGACGACGGCATGCTGGTCGGCTTCGCCAAGGTCACCCGCGACGACACGCGGCGGCGGGAGCTGGAGGAGCGGCTGCGCCAGGCGCAGAAGATGGAGGCCGTGGGCCAGCTCACCGGCGGCATGGCGCACGACTTCAACAACCTGCTCCAGGCCGTCTCCGGCTGCCTGCAGATGCTGGGGCGCCACGGCGGCGACCCCGCCCGCGCGGCGCGGCTGATCGAGGCCGGGATGCAGGCCGTGGACCGGGGCAGCAAGCTCGTGCAGCAGCTCATGGCCTTCTCCCGGCGGGGCCGGATGGACGTGGGCCCGGTGGACCTGCGCGACCTGCTGATGGGGTGCGCCGCGCTGGTCGGGCAGGTGGCGCGGGGCGGGGTCGAGGTCGCCATGGACCTGCCGGCCGGCCTGTGGCCGGCCGAGACGGACCCCGTCCAGCTCGAGGTGGCCCTGCTGAACCTGGCGGCCAACGCGCGCGACGCCATGCCCGGCGGCGGCAGGCTGGTGGTGGGCGCGCGCAACGTGCCGGCCTGCGGCGACCAGGGCGACATGGTGCGCCTGTCCGTGTCCGACACGGGCACCGGCATGGCGCCCGAGGTGGCGGCCCGCGCCTTCGACCCGTTCTTCACCACCAAGGAGCCGGGGAAGGGCACGGGGCTGGGCCTGTCGCAGGTGTACGGGTTCGCCCGGCAGTCGGGCGGCACGGCCTGGGTGGAGAGCGCGCCGGGGGCGGGGACCACCGTGTCGCTGCTGCTGCCCCGCGCGGCCGGGGCGCCGCGCCCCGCCCCGGCCGCCCCGGCGCC
>MOEB01000174.1 GCA_001939945.1 Aerophototrophica crusticola
GATGGCCCCCGCCGCGAACCGCCCGCCGCTGCCCGTCCGGGCCCGGTAGCGCCGGGGCCCTGCCGGCGCGGGGTGCCCGGCCCGCATGCGCCGCCCCTCCAGCACCACCTCCGTGGCGTGGGACAGGTCCTCCAGGTAGGCGGCCTCCATCGCCTCGGCGAAGCGCGGGTCCTCCACGGTGACGTCCAGCTCCCAGTTGGACAGCCAGCTGGTGGGGTTCAGGTTGGTGGAACCCACCCGCGCCCAGCGGCCGTCGCACACCGCCGTCTTGGCGTGGAGCATGGGCCCGTCCCACTCCCAGATGCGGATGCCCGCCTCCAGCAGCGGCCGGTAGCCCGCCCGGGCCAGCATCTGCGCGACGGGCACGTCGCTGGAACCCGGCAGCAGCAGGCGCACGTCCACCCCGTCGCGGTCCGCCTCCACCAGGGCGCGGACGTAAGGGGTGGTCGCCACGAAGTAGGCGTCGGTGAGCCAGAGCCGCCGCTGCGCCCCGGCTGCCACGAGCTGGTCCAGCCGGTAGGCGCCGAGCTGGCCCGGCCGGCCCCGGATCACCCGCACCTCCGCCCCGTCCGCCGCGACGGCGGCGCCGCCCGGCCCGGGGGCCACGGGCTGGCCGCCGGCCAGGGCCCAGACCTCCGCGAAGGCGGCGTCCAGGTCGGCCACGGCGGGGCCCCGGATCTCCACGCCCGTGTCCCGCCAGGGGTCGATGCCCCTGTCCGGGTAGCCCGCCCAGTCCTGCGCCACGCACAGGCCGGAGACGAAGCCCACCTCCCCGTCCACGGTGAGGGTCTTGCGGTGGTTGCGGGACACCCAGCCGAGGGGGGAGGCCAGGCGCGGCGGGTNCCCGCAGCCGGGACCAGTAGGCGGCCGGCGCCTCGCCGAGGCTGCCCCACCAGTCGTAAAGGAAGCGCACGGCCACGCCGGCCCGCGCCCGCTCCGCCAGGGCATCGGCGAACATCCGCCCCACCCCGTCGTCGGAGACGATGTAGTTCTCGAAATGCACCGTGCGGCGCGCCCGCGCGATGGCGTCCAGCCAGGCCGGGTAGTTCTCCGCCGCGTCCCGCAGCAGCCGCACCGCGTTGCCGGCCCGGGCGCGGCTGCCGGTCACCCGGGCATAGGCCTGCTCGACGAGGGAGGCGTGGGGCGGCACGGCGCCCGGCGGGGGGATCAGGTCCGGCATCTTGCATCCCTAGCGGGCAGCGGGTACCGGCGCAACGCGGCCGGGCCGGCCATGGTTGCCCCGGCCCGGGCCGGGTTGCCAAGCCCTTCTGCCACCCCCCGTCCCGGCATGTCCCGGCCCCCCCCCGGAATCGGCGTTGACCCTGCCGCGCCCCGGGCATAGCCTGCGGGCATGACGGAATTCGGAATTCAGAATTCGGATGCTGTGGACGGCCGGGCGGCCATGCGCCCGCTGGGGCCCGCGCCGGTGTTGATCGACCAGGTGCATGACCGGCTGCTGGCCGCCATCGTGGACGGCACCCTGCCCCCGGGCCACCGCATCCGGCAGGAGGAGCTGGCGGAGACGCTGGGCGTCTCCCGCCAGCCCATCAGCCACGCCCTGCAGCTGCTGAAACGCCAACGGCTGCTGGAAGAGTCCGGCAAGCGCGGCCTGGTGGTGGCGGAGGTGGACGCGGACCGGGTCCTGGCCCTGTACCAGGTGCGCGCGGCGCTGGACGCCCTGGCGGCCGGGCTGGCCGCCGCACGGGTGGCCGCCGGGGCCGTGCCGCCGCCGGAG
>MOEB01000175.1 GCA_001939945.1 Aerophototrophica crusticola
CGAGGGCGGCCGCCGCCGCCCGGAGCCGCTCCGCCACGGCGCACGCCCCGTCCGGCGCCGTGTCGGGCAGCAGCACCACGAACTCCTCCCCGCCGAACCGCGCCGGCAGGTCGGACGCCCGGGCCGCCGCGCGCAGCACGCCCGCCAGCGCCTGCAGCACCAGGTCGCCCGCCTCGTGGCCGAAGCTGTCGTTCACCGCCTTGAACCGGTCGCAGTCCAGCAGGAGCAGCGACAGCGGCCGCCCCCCGCGCCGCGCGGCCAGGAGCTCCCGCCCCGCCGCCTCCAGGAAGGCCCGCCGGTTCGCCAGCCCGGTGAGCGGGTCGGTGGCCGCGGCCTGGCGCAGCGCCTCCTCGGCCAGCATGAGGTCCGTCACGTCCTCGTGGCTCACCACCACGCCGCCCCCGGCGCCGCGCAGCGGCGTCACGCGCATCTTGAACCAGCGCCGCCGCGCCGGGCCGTGGCAGGGGTAGAGGTGCTCGTAGCGCGCCGCCGCGCCCAGGATCACCGACGAGACGCCCGCCGCCGCGTCCCGGGCGCCGCAGGCGTCCGGCCCGTCGGCCGCGGCGCAGGCGGCGAGGTAGCTGCGGCCCACGAAGGCGGCCGGGTCCCGGGCGCCGTTCTCCGCCGCGAAGCGCCGCCAGGCCTCGTTGGCCCCCACCACGCGGCCGGTGCCGTCGAGGATGGCGATGTGGGGCGCCACCGAGTCCATCACCGCCTGGGCGTGGTCCCGCGCCGCCTCGGTGGCCTCCCGCGCGCCCGCCTCCTTGCGCAACGCCCGCAGCTGGAGGTGCACCGACAGGGCCAGCGCCAGCAGCAGCGCGGCCAGGAAGCCGGCCGAGCCGAGCGCCCGGCGCGCCGNCCAGCAGCAGCGCGGCCAGGAAGCCGGCCGAGCCGAGCGCCCGGCGCGCCGGCGCCTCGCCCAGGGCCGCCGTGTCCAGGCTGGCCACCGCGAGCAGCGACAGGTCGTCGGCGCGCCGGAACGCCATCAGCCGGCGCGTGCCGTCGACCGGCGACGCCCCGGTGCGCGTGCCGGCCGGCGCCGCCCGCGCGTCCACCGCGAACAGCGGGTCGGCCGAGAGGTCCAGCTCCGCGAGCCCCGGCACCATGGGCTCGCGCACCAGGGCGCGCCCGTCCAGTCGGTAGAGCCCGACGCCGGCGCCGGCCGGCAGCTCCAGCGACCGGTAGAAGCCGAGGAAGTAGCCGAGCTCCATGGTGGCCAGCAGCACCCCGCCGAACTCCCCGTCCGCCGCCGCGAGCCGCCGGCTGTAGGTGAAGGCCGGCTTGCCGGTGGCGGCGGTGGTGATCAGGGCGCCCAGGTGGCGCGCGGCCCCGTCGCGGTGGGCGCGGAAGTAGTCGCGGTAGGCGAAGCCGGCCGGCGGGAAGGGGAAGCGCGTGGTCAGCAGGCGCATGTCGCCGGCCGCGTCGAGGATGCCGACGCTGCTGACCTGGGGCAGCTCGTCGACCAGGGCGCGGGCGCGCTCCCAGGCGGCCGGCGAGCCGGCCACGGCGTCGAGCCCGCGGGCGGCGACGTCCTCGCCGAGGCGGCGGAGCATCAGGTCGGCGGGGTCGAGGCTGCGGCGGACGTGCTCCTCCAGCACCCGCGCCAGCGAGGCGAGCTGGGCCTCGGCGTCGTGGCGGGCGTTGCGGAAGTCGGCCCAGGTGACCAGGCCCCAGGCGAGGACGGCGAG
>MOEB01000176.1 GCA_001939945.1 Aerophototrophica crusticola
CACGCCCGGCGCCGCCGGCGGCGGGGGCACGGCGACGATGGCCCAGCGGCAGCCGCGGAGCGGCAGCTCGGCCAGGAAGCCCGGGTCCGCCAGGTCGCCGAAGGTGGCCGCGTGCCCGCGCCGGCGCCAGCGCGCCACCGCCTCGGGGTCGAAGTCGACCCCCAGCACGTCCATCCCGTTGCCCAGCAGGCCCTTGCCGATCTCCCGGCCGTACCGCCCGAGCCCGAACAGCACCACGTCGTGGCACGCCCGGTCCGGCGCCCCGCCCTCCCGGAACGGCACCCGCCGCTCGAAGGGCGCCAGGAGGCGGGCGAGCCGGGCGTAGAGCGCCTGGGAGTGGATGATCATGTAGGTGGACAGGGTGATGGTCACCAGCCCCACCAGGGTCACCAGGCCCATGGCGTCGCCGCCCACGTGGCCCAGCGACACCCCCATCGCCATGAACACCAGCGAGAACTCGCTGATCTGGGCCACGGTGAGGCCGGCCAGGAAGCCCGTGCGGGCCCGGTAGCCCATGTACCCCATGATGGCGAGCACGATCAGCGGGTTGCCCACCAGCACGAACGCCGCCAGCACGGCGGAGGCGCCGAGCTGGCCGCCCAGCGCGCCCAGGTCCAGGCGCGCGCCCAGCCCCACGAAGAAGAAGAGCAGCAGGAAGTCCCGCAGGGACGACAGCCTGGAGGCCAGCGCGTCGCGCACGCTGGTGGAGGCGAGGCTGACCCCGGCGATCAGGCCCCCCAGCTCCTTGCCGAANGAGCACCGCCCAGGCGATGGCGAAGGTGGCCATCAGCTCCGGCGTCGTGGCCAGCCGGGCCATCAGCCGCTCGGCGCCGAACCGGGCGAACAGCCCCACCAGGGCCAGCAGCAGCGCGCCCGCGGCGAGCACGCCGCCCACGCCGAGCCCCGCCCCGCCCTTGCCGGCCCCGACCCCGTAGGCGGACAGGGCCACCATGGCCAGCACCACGGCCAGGTCCTGGACGATCAGGAAGCCCAGGGCGATGCGGCCGTGCAGGCTGTCGATCTCCCGCTTGTCGGACAACAGCTTGACGATGATGATGGTGCTGGAGAAGGTCAGCGCCACGGCGACGTAGAGCGCGGGCAGCCAATCGTAGCCGAGCAGGAGGCAGAGGAGGAAGCCGAAGGCCGAGGTGAACGCCACCTGGCCGAGGCCCGTGGCCACGGCCACCGCGCCCAGCGCGCGCACCAGCTGCAGGTCGAGCTTAAGCCCGACCAGGAAGAGCAGCACGGCGATCCCGATCTCCGCCAGCAGGTCCACGTGCCCGTGGGACCGCACCAGGCCCAGCACGTCGGGGCCGGCCAGGATGCCCACCGCGATGAAGCTGACCACCAGGGGCTGGCGGAGCAGCAGCCCGACGAGGCCGGTCACGGCGGCCAGGGCCAGCAGGGCCGCGATCTCGCCGAAGGCCGAGGCGTGCACGATGTCCACTTCAGGTCTCCCAAGCTGTCCCGGCCGGGGCCGGCCCTATCCCGCCTGCCCGGCCGGCACCACCAGGACGTCGCACGGGACGGCGTCCAGGATGGCGGCGGCGCCGCTGCCGAGCAGCGCCGCCGCCAGCGGCCCCCGGGCCCGGGTCCCCAGCACCACCAGGTCGGCGCGCCCCGACAGCACGTAATCGCGGAGGAGCGGCCCGGGCGCGCCCTCCTCGGCCAGCAGCGCAAGCCG
>MOEB01000177.1 GCA_001939945.1 Aerophototrophica crusticola
CGCGTCGGCGGCACGCCGGGGCGGGGCTGACGCGCCCATGGCCAGCCGCGCCCCCCCGTCCCCCACCCCGCCCGGCGCGGGGCCGGCCCTCCGCGACGAGGAGTTCCGGCGCTTCTGCGAGTTCATCTACCGCCGCACGGGCATGAGCTTCGGCGAGGGCAAGCGCTACTTCGTGGACCGGCGGGTGGCCGACCGCATGGCCGCGACGGGGGAGGCCGCCTTCCCAGGCTATTTCGCCCGGCTGCTGGTGGACCCGGGCGAGGTGGAGCGGCTGATCAACGCCTTCACCGTCAACGAGACCTATTTCTACCGGGAGGAGCACCAGTTCCGCTGCCTGACCTCCTCCCTGCTGGGGCGGCTCACGGCGGGGCGGGCGCCGGGGTCCACCCTGCGCCTCTGGTCGGTGCCCTGCGCCACGGGGGAGGAGCCCTATTCCCTGGCCATCTGGCTGCTGGAGAACTGGCCGCCGGTGGATTCCTGGGACGTGGAGATCGTCGGCTCCGACATCGACACCGACGCGCTGCGGGCGGCGGAGGCGGGGGCCTATGCCGCCCGCGCCCTGATGCGGCTGCCGCCCCTGCTGGCGGGCCGCTACTTCACCCCGCTGGGGGAGGGGCGCTACCGCCTGTCGGACGAGCTGCGCGGGTCGGTGCGCTTCACCCGGGTGAACGTGATGGACCGGGCGGGCATGGCTCGCCACGGGCTGTTCGACGTCATATTCTGCCGGAACATGCTGATCTATTTCGACGACCGGTCCCGCCAGCAGGCGGCGGAGACGCTCTATGACAACCTGGTGCCCGGCGGCTACATCTGCCTGGGCCACACGGAGTCCATGAGCCGCATCTCCCCCCTGTTCAAGGTGTGCCGGCTCGACGGCGCCATCGTCTACCAGAAGCCCGGGGGGGACACCGATGGCTGAGGCCCTGCCGTTCCTGCGCCGCGACGGCGCGCCCCGCCGGGTGCTGGTGGTGGACGACGCCACCCTGGTCCGGCTCTACTACCGCGAGGCGCTGGAGCGGGCCGGCTTCGCCGTGGACGAGGCCATCAACGGCATCGAGGCGCTGGAGAAGCTGCTGGCCGGGCGCTACGACCTGGTGGTGGCCGACATCAACATGCCGAAGATGGACGGGCTGGCCTTCCTGCGGGCCCTGCGGGCGGAGGGGGAGGTGGCCACCGTCCCCGCCATCGTCACCAGCACCGAGGCCGGGCCGCAGGACCGCGACGCGGCCCGCGAGGCCGGCGCCAACCTGTACCTGGTCAAGCCGGTGCCCGCCGGGCGGCTGGTGCGCCAGGCCGCCCTGCTGACGGGGGCCCCGGCGTGAGCCCGCTGCTGCGACAGTTCCTGGAGGAGGGGCGCGACCAGGTGCGGGAGGCCACCCGCGACCTGCTGTCCCTGGAGCAGGGGGAGGGCGGGGCGGAGGCGGCCAACGCCGTGTTCCGCGCCTTCCACACGCTGAAGGGCTCCTCCGGCCTGTTCGACGTGCCGCCCATGACCCGGCTGCTGCACGCGGGGGAGGATCTGCTGGCCCGGCTGCGGGACGGGCGGGCCCGGGCCGACGCGGCGCTGGTGGACGGGCTGCTGGCCTGCCTGGACCTGACGGCCCGCTGGCTGGACGCGCTGGAGCGGGACGGCACCCTGCCCGCCGACGCCGCGTCCCTGGCCGACGCGGCCATCGCCGCCCT
>MOEB01000178.1 GCA_001939945.1 Aerophototrophica crusticola
GCCCGCGCCGTGGAGCTGGCCTGGGCGCTGCCCGGCGGGTTCAGCGGCAGCTTCCAGCCCCTGTACCACCCCGGCACCCTGCTGCTGGCCGCCCTGCTGGCCGGCGGCGCGGCCCAGGGCGCCGGACCCGGCACCCTGGGCGCGGCCATGGGCCGGGCGCTGGCCCGCCTGCCCCTGGCGGCGCTGGCCCTGGTGGCCATGCTGGCCCTGGCCCGGCTGATGGTGCATTCCGGCATGGTGGACGCCCTGGCCGGGGCGGCGGCGTCGCTGGGCCCCGTCTGGCCGCTGCTGGCGCCCTGGGTGGGGGTGCTGGGGGCCTTCGTCACCGGCAGCGCCACCGCCAGCAACATCCTGTTCACCGACTTCCAGCAGGCCACCGCCGCCGCCCTGGGGCTGGGCGCCCTGCCCCTGGTGGGGGCCCAGAACTTCGGCGCCGCCGTGGGCAACATGGTCTGCCCCCACAACGTCATCGCCGCCTGCGCCGTGGTGGGCCTGGCCGGCCGGGAGGGCGAGGTGCTGCGCCGCACGGCCCCCGCCTGCGCCGCCTACGCGCTGGCGGGCGGCGCGCTGACCTGGCTGCTGCTGTCCCTGGGGTAGGGCGTGCCCGGGGGCCGGGGGCGCTTCGGGCCAAGGGCATAGCCCATGTCGGCTAGAGACCTGTGCCCAGGCGGCCGGTATCCTGCGCCCACCAGACCCGGCGGGCCGCCAAGGGCGGTCCCTGCCGGTTGCGCGGGACGGGATTGATGATCATGTCGGCGAGGCAGCGCGTCCTGGTCGTGGAGGACGAGTTCCTCGTGGCCATGACGCTCCAGGACTCCCTGGAGGATTGGGGGTATGAGGTGGTCGGCCCGTCCGGCCACCTGCAGGACGCCATGGACCTGCTTGAGGCGGAGCCGGTGGACGCCGCCATCATCGACGTGAACCTGGCGGGCCAGCCCATCTTCCCCCTGGCGGCGCGGCTGAAGGCCAGGGGCATCCCCTTCGTCCTGACCACCGGCTACGAGCGCAGCGTGATCCCGGAGGAGTTCCGGGACGCGGCCTGGCTCCAGAAGCCCGTCCGCGAGGCGGAGCTGCGGGAGGCTGTCGGCGCCCTGTGGAAGCAGGAGGGGCCGGCAGGGGCCGGGGCTTGAGCGACCGGCCCGCTTCCGCGGCGCCCGCGGGGGACGGCGACCTCCACGTCGTCTTCCGCCTGGGTGGCCGGCTCTGCGCCCTGCCCGCCGCCGCGGTGGCCCGGCTGCTGGGCATGATGGCCCTCAGCCGGCCGCCCGGCCTGCCGCCCCTGCTGGAAGGCATGCTGGCCCTGGGCGGCGGGGTGGTGCCCGTGCTGCGCCCCGACCGGCTGTTCGGCCTGCCGGAGCGGCGGCTGACCCCCGCCTCCGCCCTGGTGGTGCTGCGGGGGGAGCCCCCGCTGGCCCTGCTGGTGGACGAGCTGGCCGCCGCCGTCCCCCTGCCCCCGGGGGCACGCCTGCCGGTCAGCCCCGGCGCCACCTTCAGCGACGTGGTGGCGGCGGAGGCCATGCTGCCGCTCGGCCCCTGCGCCGTGCTGGACCCGGCGCGCCTGCTGCGGCGGGAGGAGGCGGCCCGCATCGAGGCGTTCCAGCGCATGGCCGTGGCGCGGCTCGGCCTGGCCGAGGGGGGCGCGCCGTGACCG
>MOEB01000018.1 GCA_001939945.1 Aerophototrophica crusticola
GGGCAGCGCCCCGGCCCCCGGCAGCAGGGCCGACGCCGCCAACCCGGGGACGGCGCCCACCAGCCCCCGCGCCGCGGCATTGGCCACGGCGACCTGCAAGGCGCCCTCCGGGCCGGACGGCACCAGGGCCGCCAGGGCATCCCCGCTCGCGTCCGCCAGGGCCTGCAACAGGCCTTCCGCGGCGTCTCGGGCTGGGGCGGCGGGGCTGGTGTTCATCGGGCTGGGTTGCGGCTCTGGTTGGTCCCTTCCTGGATACACCAGATCGGGTCCGAAAGGGGTGGGCAGTTGGTCAGGGCCGTCCCCACCCGCGGGCGGGCCGTTCAGTGCCGGGTCGCCAGGATGCGGGCCGCCAGCCCATGGACCGGCTCCCCCGCCAGCAGGGCCAGCAGCACGGGGCCGGACGTGCCGCAGGCCGCCCCCAGCGCGTCGCTGTGCCGCTCCGCCACCACCACGTCCCAGGCGTCCGGCGCCTCGGCCAGGGCGTCGGTCGCCTCCGCCACGGTGCCGGCCGGGGTCGGGACCAGGCCCAGCGTCTCCAAGGCGGCCGCGTGCGCCTCCGCCGCCGGGCCGACCAGCAGCACCCGCACGCCCCGGGGGGCGGTGGCGGGCAGCCGCTCCGCCAGCCGCTGCGCCTCCAGCCCCGCTTCCAGCACGCGGCGGGCGAACTCCTTCGGCTGGCCCTCGGGCAGGTCCTCCACCAGCAGCCCGGCGAAGCCCACCACGGCGTTCAACGCGTTCAGCAGGTCATGCCGGAACCGGGGCGGCAGGCCACCGGCCCCGTCGGCGGGCGCCGTCCCGTCCGCCTCACTTCGCAAGGCCCAGCTCCACGGCCCGCATGGCGGCCTGGGTTCGGTTCTTGGCCCCCAGCTTGCGGCAGAGGCCCCGGATGTGGAGCTTCACCGTCACCTCCTCCAGGTCCAGGGCGCGGGCGATCTCCTTGTTGGACTGGCCCTTCAGCAGGAAGTCCAGCACCTCCCGCTCCCGCCGGGTGAAGCCGGCGGCCTGGGCGCCCTCCGGCACGTCGGTCGTGTCCGCCGCCATCTCTGCGGGAACGAAGCTCTCCCCCGCCGCCATGCGGCGCACGGCGTGCACCAGCGCGTCGCCGGACAGGGTCTTGGGCAGGAAGCCGATGGCCCCATGGGCCAGGGCCAGGCGGATGTCCTCGGGCCGTGCCTCCCCCGACATCAGGGCCAGCTTCACGGCCGGGAACCGTTCCCGCAGCCGGATCAGCCCGTTCAGGCCGTTCATCCCCGGCATGCGCAGGTCAAGCAGCACCAGGTCAGCCCCGGGCGCCGTCTCCAGCACCTTGGTGGCCTCCGCGACCGAGCCGGCCCCCACCACCTGGGTGTCGGGGGAAAACCGCTCGATGTGCGAACGCAGGGCGTCGCGGACAAGGTCGTGATCGTCGGCGATGAGGAGTCGCATGGCCCCGAATCGTGCGCAGTACCGAATACGCACGATTATATCGCACAGCCTCACCCGATGGGATAGGCCGAATGTTAATGGGAAGCGCCCGGCCGTTCATTTGCACGGCCGGGTATTCCATTTTTGTCTTCCCTGCAACCGGTCGATCCAAGTAACGGCCGCCGGTCAGCGGCTGGCGGCCACCCCACGGATGCCGCCCGGGTCGCCGATCACGACCTCGATCCGGCGGTTCTGCAGGCGGCCGGCCTGGGTGTCGTTGCTGGCGACGGGCACCGCCTCGCCCCGGCCCGTGGCGCGGACGCGGCCCGGCTCGATCCCCTGGGCCACCAGGAAGTCCTCCACCGCCTCGGCCCGGCGCTGGGAAAGCTGCTGGTTGTAGCTGTCGGCGCCGCTGCTGTCCGTGTGGCCCTCGATGGTCACCATCCGGTCCGGATGGTTGCGCAGGAAGTCGGCCAGGGGCCGCAGCCGTTCCTGGTCACCGGGCGACAGGCTGGCGCTGTCCAGGTCGAAGGTGATGTCCCGCAGGGTCAGCACCAGACCGCGCTCCGTCTGGCGTGATTCGTACTCCGCCAGTTGCGATTCCAGGGCCTGCACCCGCAGCCTTTCCTGCTCCGCCGTCAGCCGGGCCTGGGCGAGCTGCTGCTCCCGGGCGGACAGCAGGATCTGCTCCCGCTGGCCGACCATGGCCTGGCGCTCCTCCCGGGCCTTGGCGGCGGCCGCGTCGGCACGGGCCACCTCCAGCTGGCGGTCGGCCACGGTGGTCAGGTGGGCGATCTCCGCCTCGCTGGCGTCGCCCAGGGCGGCCTTGGCGGTCTGCAGCGACCGCTCGGCATCCTGGAAGGCCACGGGCGCCAAGGCGGGCACCTGCTCCTGCCGGGCCACGGTGAAGCGTTCCTCCACCTGGGCCAGGGGGGCGTACTCGTCCGGGCCGGAGGCACAGGCGGACAGGCCCAGCAGCAGGGCGGCGGCGAACAGGGGCTTGTGGGGGGCGGACCGGGTCATGGCGCGGCTCCTGGGAACGGGCGGGGGCGGGGCGGCGTCAATAACCACGGCCGGCCGGTGGCAGGGTGGCGGCGCCGCTGCCCGACAGGGTCGGGTCCGTGGTGGCGGTGGGCGGCGGCAAGGGCGCGCCCGCGGGTGCCGTCGCCGTGCCCGGGACGATGGTGGTGGGCGCCTGTGTGGCCGGGACCGACGTGCCAGGCTGCGCCAGGGTGCCGGGGGCCGGGCCCTGGCGCCGGGGGGAAGACAGGCCCACCTCGGATTCCAGGGTCTGGAGCGTACGGGCCACGTCGGTACGCGCCTCCTCCGCCTGGGCCGCCTGGGTGCGGGCCTGGGTCAGGCGCGTGGTGGTCAGCGACTGTTCGGACAGCCGGCGGGCCCGGTCATACTCCTCGTCCCGCCAAGCGGCCTCCGCCTGGTCCAGCAGGGTCGTGGCTTCCCGGTACTCCGCCGGGGCGTAGCGGTTCGCCAGGCTTGGATCCACCCCCTGCAGGGCGGCGCGGGCCGCCGGCAGGCTGGCGGGGGGCGCGTCGGGGGTGGAGGAACAGGCGGCCAGGCCCAGCGGGATCGCCAGGGCCAGGGGCAACAGCAGGGACATGCGCGGCATGGGCGTGGGGCCTTCTCAGCCACCGGCCCCGGTTGCGCCGGGGACGGTCGGGTACGGTCTCGCTCGCGCCTAGAACCCGCCCCACACGCGAAAGTTCCCTTGTACGTCCGGAAGGGTTGTCCATTCCCCGGCTCTTCCCCTGGACGGGAGTCACAGGCCGATCACCATCCCCTCCGCCGCCACGATGGTGCCCTTACGGCGGGCCAGGGCCGCGTGGCCGATCACGTCCAGGGCGTCGTCGGCCCTGCCGGGGTCATGGTGGAACAGCACCAGCCGCCCCACCCCGGCGGCGTCCGCCACGCGCACCGCCTCCTCCCAGCTGGAATGGCCCCAGCCCTTGTGGGTGGCGTATTCCGCGTCTGTGAACATGGCGTCATGCACCAGCAGGTCCGCCCCCTTGGCGATGGCGACCACGCCCGGGTCGGGCTCCGCACCCCGCGGCTCCGTGTCGAAGGCCAGACACAGAGCCTTGCCGCCATACTCCACGCGATAGGCCGTGGCCTCGTTGGGGTGGTGCAGGGGGGCGGTGTGGATGGTGACCCCGGGCCGCGGCTCCAGCCTGTCGCCGGCGGCGAACTTTCGAAATCGCAAGTTGCTCTCGATGATGTTCAGCGGCACGGGGAACAGGGGTGCCGCCATCAACTGGCGCAGCACGTCCTCCAGCGGCTTGCCCGCGCCCAGGTGCCCCTCCCACAGGGTGAAGCGGTTGCAGCCCTTGTAGGCCGGGCCGAAGAAGGGCAGGCCGGAGATATGGTCATAATGGGTGTGGGTCAGGAACAGGTCCGCGTCCAGCGGCTCCTCCGCCCGGATCTTCTCACCCAGGGCGCGGATGCCGGTGCCGGCGTCGAAGATCAGCAGGTGCGGGCCACAGCGCACCTCGATGCAGGGTGTGTTGCCGCCATAGCGCGCCGTTGCCGGACCGGGGGCGGCGATACTGCCCCGCACCCCCCAGAAGCGCACCCTGAACCCGCTGTCCGCCACCCGCCCCTCCCCCACGCGATACATGTACAAAGGTCGCCCGCGGCCCCGGTGCTGTCGAGGGGAAGTTCAGGGAGGGATTGTGCTTCCTCCCCTCCTGCATCCCAGCCTTCCCGCGGTTCCCATTGAACAACCGCGGGATCACGCTAATGTGCGGGCCATGACCGACACGCCCGACCTGCCCGCCACGCCCGCCGCCCCGGCGCCCGTGGCCGCCGCCCCTTCTGCCATCCCCACCGTCCGCATCCAGGCGGGCCGCCACAAGCGGGCCCTGCACGGGCACCCCTGGGTCTATTCCAACGAGGTGGACATGGACAAGGCGGCCAAGGCGCTGCCCGCCGGGTCCGTCGTCCGGGTGGTGGACGCGGGCGGTTCGCCCCTGGGCCTCGCCACCTTCAACCCGCACACCCTGATCGCCGCCCGCTTCCTGACCCGGAACGTGGGCGAGGCGGTGGACACCGGCTTTTTCGTGAAGCGCCTGCGCCGGGCCCTGGACGTGCGGGAGCGGCTGTTCGACCGGCCCTTCTACCGGCTGGTCCACGCGGAGAGCGACGGCCTGCCGGCCCTGATCGTGGACCGCTATGGCGACGTGGTGGTGGTGCAGGCCAACACCGTGGCCATGGACCGGCGCCTGCCCATGATCCTGGAGGCGCTGGACGAGGTGCTCAACCCCAGCGCCATCGTGCTGCGCAACGACAGCGCCGCCCGGTCCTATGAGGGGCTGGCGGAAGAGGTCCGCGTGGCGAAGGGGGAGATCACCGGCCTGGTCCCGGTGGAGGAGAACGGCGCCACCTTCTTCGCCGACCTGTCCGGCGGGCAGAAGACCGGCTGGTTCTTCGACCAGCGCGACAACCGTGCCTTCATCGCCAACCTGGCGAAGGGCAGGACCACCATCGACTTCTATACCTACAGCGGCGGCTTCGGCGTGCTCGCGGCCAGCCGCGGCGCCAAGCACGTGACCCTGGTCGACCGCTCCGCCGCCTCGCTGGAGGTGGCGATGAAGGCGGCGGAGGCGAACAACGTCACCGACCGGGTCGAGGCGGTGAAGGGCGACGCCTTCAACCTGCTCGACCGTTACGTGGAGGAAGGCCGGACCTGGGAGGTGGTGATCTGCGACCCGCCGGCCTTCGTGAAGTCCCGCAAGGACCTGGCCGTGGGCAGCCGCGCCTACCGCAAGATGACCAAGGCCGCCGCCAAGCTGGTGGCCCCCGGCGGCATGCTGCTGGTGGCCAGCTGCTCCCACAACATGGAGCCGCCCCTGTTCCACCAGGAGGTGGCGCGCGGCCTGGGGGAGGCCGGGCGCCAGGGCCGAATCCTGCGCTTCGCCGGCGCCGGGCCGGACCACCCGGTCCACCCGCTGCTGCCGGAGACGCAGTACCTGAAGGCCATGGTCTTCGCGGTGGATTGACGCCATGGCCACCGACGATCCCGCGCTGGAAACCCTGCTGCTTCCCCTGCTGAACGGCCCCCTGGCCTGGCCCGCCGACGGCCAGGTGCCGTTCCTGCGCGCCCGACCCCACCCGACCTTGCGCCGCCTGGGCCCGGGGGCGAAGCTGCTGTGCCAGCAGAGCTTCAAACCCCATGCCGACGCCTTGACGGCGGCCGGCTTCCCCCCGGTGGCGGAGGTGCCGGCCGGCCCCTACCCGCTGGTCCTGGCCCTGTTGCCACGGCAGCGGGCGGAGGCGCGGGCCCTGCTGGCCCAGGGCGTATCCCTGGCCGGGGCGGAGGGGCGGGTGGTCGCATCCCTGCCCAACACCGAAGGCGCCAAGAGCGGGGAAGCCGACCTGGCCGCCCTGGCCGGCGGTGTGGACAGCCTGTCCAAGAACAAGTCCCGGGTGTTCTGGACCACCCCTGGCCGCCCGGTGGACCAGGCCTTGCTGGAAAGCTGGGCCGCCCTGGACGCGCCGCGGCCCATCGCCGGCGGGCGCTTCACCTCCCGCCCCGGGCTGTTCGCCTGGGACCGGCTGGACCCTGCCTCCACCTTGCTGGCGCAGCACCTGCCGGCGGGACTGAAGGGGCGGGCCGCGGACCTGGGCGCCGGCTTCGGCTACCTGTCGGCGGAGCTGCTGGCCCGCTGCCCCGGCATCACGGCCCTGGACCTGTATGAGGCGGAGGCGCGTGCCCTGGACCTCGCCCGGCAGAACCTGGCGGGCGCCGCGGTGCCCTTGGCCTTCCACTGGCAAGACGTGACCACGGGGTTGGGCAAGCAGTACGACGTCATCGTCAGCAACCCGCCCTTCCATGTGGGCCGCGCCGACGACCCCGGCCTGGGCCAGGCCTTCGTCACCGCCGCCGCGGCCGCGCTGAAGCCCGGCGGCCGCTTCTGGCTGGTCGCCAACCGCCACCTGCCCTACGAGGCCACCCTGGCCAAGGCCTTCGCCAGCTTCCGTACGGTGGTGGAGGACGGCGGGTACAAGGTGCTGGAGGCGGTGAAGGGTTAGTTCTTCGTGTCCCTCAAACGCCGGCGCCGCATCCGCGGCTTGGCTTACGCGCCCCCTCCAACATAAATGGTGGGGCGCGCGGCGGCGGTCGCCGCCGGAGCGTGTTCACGCTTTGCGCGAACACGCTCTAACCAGCGGCTTTCCTTGGCCGCCCGCCCTTGCGCCCGTTGGCCTGGGCGGCGGCGGTCTTGGCGGGGGAGCGGGCCTTGCCGCCGGCGGCCCCCAGCCGGGCCGCCATCCAGCGCTGGGAGCCGAAGACGCCCTGCATCAGGGCCGGCACATACAGGTCCGCATCCAGCCGCGGCCAATGCAGGCCCAGGCCGGACGGGCTGACCTCGATCTCCGCCAAGTCCTCCGGGGCCGCACCGGCCAGCCCCTCGGCAAGGTCGGTGGGGAAGGCAAGCTCGACCCCGGTGCTGAGCTTCAGCACGACGCGGGAGCCGCGGCGCACATAGCGGGCGGCCACCACATGCCCACCCTGCCGCGCCTCCCCCATCCGCTGTTCAGCGGCGCGCTGTTCCTGGTCAGTAGGGTCCATGGATCACCTTCCATTCCGCGCAGATCCGGGGCAGGGCGTCGGCCAGGGTGGCGCGGATGCGCGCCACCTCCGCCCGCCCGAACCCGAACAGCTCCCGCAGCTCGGGCGGGCCGTCGGGGCAGTTCAGCACGAACACCGCCTCGCCACCCTGCCCCAGCACATGGACATGGGCAGGGCGGTGGTCGTTGGGGTAGATGACGACCCGCAGGCCGTCGAACCGGTACACCGTGGGCATGCGCCACGTTAGCAGAACCCAACCGGTTGGGATAGGTTCCGCCGTCATCAAGAGGAGTGAAGGGGATGAGGCTCGTCCGGCTGGTCGCCAACCTGGGCTATGGCAGCCAACGGGAGGTGAAGGGCATGGTGCGGGCCGGGCGCCTGACCCTGGCCGACGGCACGGTGCTGGGGGAGGACGCCAAGGTCGAACACGCCGAGGTCCGGCTGGACGGGGAACCGCTGGACCCGCCGCAGGGCTTGGTGGCGATGCTGCACAAGCCGGCGGGCTATACCTGCTCCACCAACGATCCTGGCCGGATCGTCTATGGCCTGCTGCCGGACCGGTTCCAGCACCGCAACCCCATCGTGGCGCCGGTGGGGCGGCTGGACCGGGACACCACGGGGCTGCTTCTGCTGACCGATGACGGGGCCCTGCTCCACCGCATCATCTCGCCTAAGTCCAGCATCCCCAAGACCTATGAGGTCACCCTGGACCGGCCCCTGACGGGGGAGGAAGGGGCCGTGTTCGCCAGCGGCACCCTGCTGCTGAAGTCGGAGAACACGCCCCTGCTGCCAGCCATGCTGGAGCCCACAGGGGAAAAGACGGCCCGCCTGACCCTGACGGAGGGCCGCTACCACCAGGTCCGGCGCATGTTCGCCGCCGTGGGCAACCATGTGGTGGCCCTTCACCGCGCCCGGGTGGGCGGTCTGGGGCTGGGCGACCTGGCCGAGGGGCAGTGGCGCTTGCTGGACCCGGCGGAGGTGGCGTTGGTCACGGGCGGGTGAGCCAACCCCGTCACGCGCCCTTCAGGAAGAAATAGGCGGTGATCGCCACGGCAACGGTCAGCACGAAGCGCCGCAGCCAGATTTGCGGGATGCGGCGGGCGATGGCCGCCCCGCCATAGCCGCCCAGCACGGCGGCGGGCAGCATGATGGCCACGGGGTGCCAGTCCACCGCCCCGGCGATGATGAAGGTGACGGTGGCCACGGCGTTCAGGGCACCGGCCACCAGGGTCTTCAGCCCGTTCATCACGTTCAGGTCGGTCAGCCCGAACAGCCCCAGGCTGGCCAGGATCAGGATGCCGATGCCGCCGCCGAAATAGCCGCCATAGATGGCGATGAAGAACTGCACCACCAGCAGCACCCCCATGCCCAGGGTATAACGGGCGCTGATCCAGGCGCTGATGGGCTTGCCGAAGGCGAACAGGACGGTGGCGAACAGCAGCAGCCAGGGCACCAGCGCCTCGAACAGCCGCTCCGGCGTCCACAGCAGCAGCAACGCCCCCAGCAGCCCGCCCACCAAGCTGATGCCGAAGAAAGCCGGGATGTTGACGGTGGTGAGCTGCTTAAGCTCCCGCCGGTAGGCATAGACGCTGGCGAAGCTGCCGGGGAACAGGGCCACGGTGCTGCTGGCATTGGCCACCAGCGGCGGGATGCCGGCGAAGATCAGGGTGGGGAAGGTCAGGAAGCTTCCGCCCCCGGCCACGGCGTTCAGGGCCCCCGCCAGGAAGGCGGCGACGAACAGGGCGGCGCTGGTGACCAGATCCATGGGGGTAGCCTCGGCGGGACGGAGACGGGACTTTGCCCGCCCCGCCGGGGGAACGCCCTTGCCAAGGCCGCAAGGGGGGCATGCCGGCCGACGCGTATTGCCGGGCGGCTATCCTGCCCAGGCCTTACGGGTTGCCCTTGTCCTTGAAGGACTCCAGCACGGTGAGCAGGCCGGTCAGGTTGTCGGCGACGCCGGTTTCGGCGACCTTCACCTGTGTCGCGGCATCGGCCGCCGTGTCCATGGCGTAAATCTGCATGACGCCCTGGTTGGTGGATGCCTCGGCCAGCGCGCCCTGCTGTTGGGTGCCGGTGGCGTTCTGGAAGAGGATGCCGGTGGACTTGGCCGCGGCCTGGTAGAGGTTGCCCATCGCGATGGCGGGTGCGTCGCCCACCACCTTCACGTTGGCCTGGGTGACCGCGTCGGTGATCTGCGGGTTGACGTTTGTGTCGGACATGGTGGGACCTGCCTGGTGTGGGATGCTAGCCAGACACCTTCATAATCGGATTTCCCCTATCCCGAATACGCCTTTCTCGATGGCTGGGTCATTGCCGCCGCCCCCAGGACGCGTCAAGCCCCCGCTGCGTGCGCGCCTAGGCCTGGCGACCCATGTTGGCTGTACTCTTCCACTGCCTTGCCACTGATGGTATTTTGCTGCATCGCAGCGCGCGGGAGGCGCCCATGTTCCCCAACCCCTTCACCAGCCCCAGCGACCCGGTCGAGACGATCATGACCACGACCCTGCGGGAGTTCGAGGCGATCCTGGGCAAGGGCGTCACCGGTACCCCGATCACCGTGGGCGACGTGACCCTGATCCCGCTGTTCTCCACCACCTTCGGTGTCGGCGTGGGCGGAGGGTCCGTGCTGGGGGAACCGGTGGGCGGTGGCGGCGGTGGCGGGGTGGTGCCCTGCGGCGTCATCGTCGTGGGGCCGGACGGCGTCTCCCTCCAGACCGTCAATTCCGGCGCCGTGGCGGCCACGGCCCAGGCCCATGCCCAACTGGCCGCCACCATGGCCGAGCAGGGCCGCACCGGGAAGGTGAAGGCCGCCGCGCCGGCCCTGGCCCTGCCGGTGACGGGCTGACGGCGCCCGTGTTAAGCTGGCCGCCCCTGGACATGCACGGCGGCCACCCCCATGGACGGCATCCTGATCCTGCGCAACATCCCCGACGACCTGCTCCGCGCCCTGGGCCGCGACGCCGCCGCCCATGGCCGCACGGTGGAGGAGGAGGCGCTGGCGCGGCTGAAGGCTGAGGTCGGCAAGTCCGGCCCGGAACCGGAACGGAGCTGGGAGGCCTATTACAGGCTGATGGAAAAGCATAAGGACCTGCTGTCTGGCGGCCCCTACGGGAACAGCGTCGAGGAATTGGCTGAACTCCGCGAGATGCGGGAGCAGCGGGAACCGTGATGGAAAAGGTCGCCGTCGACGCCTCCGTGGCCGTGAAGTGGCTGGTGGCCGAAGACCCGGCAGAAGAGACCGCCGCAGCGCTGGCACTCCGGGGCCGCCTCCAGTTCGTCGTCCCGGCGATGTTCAGCGTCGAGGTGATGAACGTCCTCTGGCTGAAATGGCGCAAGGGGCTGCTGACGGAGGCGCAATGCGACACGGCGGTGCAGGCGTTGCGCCTGATCCCCCGTGAGGTCGTGGACGCGGCTGACGTGGCGGAGCAAGCCTTGGCCATCGCCCGCCAAGCCAACCACCCCGTCTATGATTGCGCCTACGTCGCCGCCGCCCTGGCCGCCGACGCGGATGCCGTGATCACCGCCGACCGCCGCTTCGCCCGCGCCTTCACGGCCTGGCAGCCGGAGGGGCGCCGTCCCCTGCCGGTCCTTGCCCTGGACGATGCCCGGCTGGCCACCCTCTCCTGACCCCCGCCTTGCATCCGCCGCACTGGTCAAGGCGGCGCGCCGGTCCTATGGTCGCGCCGCCATCGTTCCCAGCCAGAGGCGACGCCCATGATCCCCCGCTACTCCCGCCCCGAGATGACCCGCATCTGGGACCCGGAGAACCGGTTCCGCATCTGGTTCGAGATCGAGGCCCACGCCATGGACGCCATGGTCGGGCTGGGCGTGGTCCCGGCGGACGCGGCGAAGGCGGTGTGGGAGCGCGGCAAGTGGGAGATCGCCCGCATCGACGAGATCGAGCGGGAGACCAAGCATGACGTCATCGCCTTCCTGACCAACCTGGCGGAGCATGTGGGGCCGGAGGCGCGCTTCGTGCACCAGGGCATGACCAGTTCCGACGTGCTGGACACCTGCCTGGCCGTGCAGCTGAAGCAGGCGGCGGACCTGTTGCTGGAAGATTTGGACAAGCTGCTGGCCGCCCTGAAGCGGCGGGCGCTGGAGCACAAGTACACCCCCACCATCGGCCGCAGCCACGGCATCCATGCGGAGCCGACCACCTTTGGCGTCAAGCTGGCCGGCCACTACGCCGCCTTCGCCCGTAACCGCAAGCGGCTGGAACTGGCGCTGGAGGAGATCGCCACCTGCGCCATCTCCGGGGCCGTGGGCACCTTTGCCAACATCGACCCGCGCGTGGAGGAGCATGTGGCGGCCAAGCTGGGCCTGTCGGTGGAGCCGCACAGCACCCAGGTGATCCCCCGCGACCGCCATGCCATGTTCTTCAGCGTCCTGGGCGTCATCGCCGCTTCCGTTGAGAACCTGGCCACCGAGATCCGGCATTTGCAGCGGTCCGAGGTGCGGGAGGCGGAGGAGTATTTCAGCCCCGGCCAGAAGGGCAGCAGCGCCATGCCCCACAAGCGCAACCCGGTGCTGACGGAGAACCTGACCGGCCTGTCCCGCATGGTCCGCGCCTATGTCACCCCGGCGCTGGAGAACGTGACCCTCTGGCATGAGCGGGACATCAGCCATTCCAGCGTGGAGCGGATGATCGGCCCCGACGCCACCGTGACCCTGGACTTCGCCCTCGCCCGCCTGACCGGCGTGATCGAGAAGCTGGTGGTCTACCCGGAGAACATGCAGTCCAACCTGGACAAGCTGGGCGGCCTGCACAACTCCCAGCGGGTGCTGCTGGCCCTGACCCAGGCGGGGATGAGCCGGGAGGACGCCTACCGCGCCGTGCAGCGCAACGCCATGCCGGTCTGGCTGGAAGGCAAGGACTTCCGCACCCTGCTGAAGGCCGACGCGGAGGTGATGAAGCACCTGACCGAACAGCAGATCGACGAGGCCTTTGACCTCGGCTACCACACCAAGCATGTGGACACGATTTTCGCGCGGGTGTTCGGGGCCTGAGGGATGATGGGCATCGGCCTGGACCCTTACCTGGAGCGCATCAACCACGCCGGGCCGGTGCGCGCGGACGATGCCACGCTGCAATCGCTGCACGTGGCCCATGCCGGGGCGGTGCCGTTCGAGAATCTGGACATCCATCTGGGTCGGCCCATCCGCACGGACCTGGATGGCATCTTCGCCAAGCTGGTGGGACAGCGGCGGGGCGGCTACTGCTTCGAGCAGAACGGCCTGTTCCGGGCCATGCTGGACTTGGCGGGTTTCACGACGGAGCGGCGGCTGGCGCGGGTGCGCATGGGCGGGCCCCATGGCGGGCGCACCCACCTGATGACCCTGGTCCACATCGGCGCCCACAGCTGGGTGGCCGACGTGGGCTTCGGCGGCAACAGCTTGGTGCAGCCACTGCTGCTGGAGCCGGGGCGGGAGCAGGACAGCGGCGGCGACCGGTTCCGCCTGCTGCCCTCGACCTTTCAGCCCGGCTGGGAGCTGGAGGTGCTGCGGCCGGAGGGCTGGTTCCCCCTCTACTGGTTCGGGGAGGAAGCGGTGGCGGACGTGGACCTGGCCATCGCCAACCACTTCACCAGCACCCATCCGGAGTCGCGCTTCACCCTGAACCGCGTCCTGGCCCGTGCCACACCCACCGCGCGCCATACCCTGCTGAACGGCGACTACAAATGCCGCTTCGGCACCACGGTGCTGGAGGAACGGCGGGTGCGGGGGGAGGCCGAGTTCCGCGCCCTGCTGGCGGACCGGTTCAACCTGGCCCTCCCGGACGGGGCCGTGCTGCGGCCCCACCCGGAGATCACGGATTCGTAGGTCGAATTAGAGGCGAAGCCTCGTAATCCGACGGCACCCCGATGCCCATGCCCGTCGGATTGCGGCGCTGCCGCGCCTAATCCGACCTACCTGCCCTTCTTCAGCGAGGCCAGCAGTGCCTGGCTGGCGCGACCGTCCTGGGGCAAGCCGCGGGATTTCTGGAAGGCGCGGATGGCGGCGGCGGTGCGCTTGTCCAGCTTGCCGTCGGGGGTGCCGGCCTTGAAGCCCAGGGCGTTCAGGCGGGTCTGGATCTCCTTCACGCCGGCCTGGCTGACGGGCAGGGGCTTGTCCTTAGCCGGAGCCTTGGCGGTGCGGGTGGGCTTGGGCTTCTGCGGCGGGGCGGGCGGCTCGGCGCCCATGGGGGGCAGGGCCCCGGCGGGGGCGGCGGCCAGGCGGACGTTGCTGCCGCCGGCATCCAGGGTGGACAGGGCCGCGGCGGCGGTGCGGTCGCCTGACGCGGCGGCCAACTCGTACCAGCCGCGGGCAGAGGCCGGGTCGGGCGCGCCGTCCACCCCCTGCTCATACAGGGCGCCCAGCATGAACAGGGCGCGGGCGATGCCGGCGTCGGCCGCCTGCTCGAACCAGGCCGCGGCCTGGGCCGGGTCGCGGTCCACGCCGCCGCCTTCCATGTGCAGCAGGCCCAGATCGTACATGGCTTCCGCATGCCCCAGCTCGGCCGCCCGGCGGGTCCAGTCGGCCACCTTGCCGATGTCGGGGCTCAAGCCGAAGTCGCCACGGTACAGGTCGGCCAGGGCCCAGCAGGCGTCGGCGTCGCCGGCCGCGGCGGCCTGCTCATACCAGAACACGGCCCGCTTCAGGTCCGACGGGGCCGGCGGCGTGCCGGAAGACAGGGCGGCGGCCAGTTCCATCTGCGCCTCCGTGTCCCCGGCCCGGGCACGGGCGTCCAGCGCCCTCATCTCGGGCGAGGCCTTGGCGGGAAGGGCGGGGGCGTTGCCCACCGTCGGCACCCGCAGGGTGGCGGCCACCATCGGCGCCTCGGGGGCCATGGCGGCGGGCGCGGCGGGCGCCTGCACGGCCGGGGCCTGCACCGTGGGCGGCGTGGGCGAGGCGGCCGGGCCCGATCCCTGCGCCAGGGCCGGCGCGGACAGGAACGTGGCCGCCAGCAGCAGGGCCGGCAGACGGGACGGGGCGGCGGCGGGGTGGGGGCGGGGGATGGTCCGGCGCATGGCCGGCGGTCTCCGGGGCAAGCGGGCTGATGCGGTGCAGACTAGCACCCCAGCCGTTAACGACCAGTCTCCAGAACGGCATTTTCCCCAAATACAACCCGTTGCACCGCCGGGCCAGTTTGGGTATGGTCCGCCCCCGCCGACACGGATGGGGCGTCGCCAAGCGGTAAGGCAGCGGTTTTTGGTACCGCCATACCTAGGTTCGAATCCTAGCGCCCCAGCCATCCTTTCCCGTGATCCGCGTGCGGCGTTGCCGCCATGCCACCGATTTGGCGCTCCTGTTAAGAAGCCGTTCAAATCCAGGTGCTATCATTACCTAAAATTCGGTATAGTCATCCGAGGTAGGGCAGCGTCGGGGGCGGTGGGTCGCCTTCGTCCGGGCCCGGGCAGGCCATGCGGGACCCGGATCGGGTCTGGCCATCAGGGGTCACGGGACGGAGATGAATCGGCAGCCGAACGCACCGAAGCGGGACTGGGTCCGGGTGAAGCCCGGGGAGCGTACGGCGGCCGTTCCCGAAAAGCCGGACTATGACGACCAGAAACTGCTGACCCTGTTGCAGTCCGCCAAGCGCGAGGTGCAGGGCCTGCGCCTTATCCACCTGCACATGTCGCTGCTGAAGGACAAGTCCCACCTGGACATCATGTCCATCAAGCGGGCGATGCAGGAAACGGCGGACCAGTCGGCGTATTTGCAGGTGTTCAACCTGTCCAACGACGATGCCATCGTCCTGTACAAGGGCATCAAGTTCTCCCTCATCTCCGACGTCTGCTCGAAGATCGAGAAGCTGCTGCTGTCGCGCACCATGATGGTGAAGCGCAATCCCTATGGGGAGGACAGCCTCTACTCGATCATGGAGTTGTCGCTGAACTTCGTGAACGTCATCCGCTTCATCGAGGGGCTGACGAAGGACGGCGGCGCCGATGGCGCGAAGCAGGAAACCAAGCCCCCCATCACGCTGGAGGAGCTGGGCAAGATCGAACGTGCCGTGCAGATGTTCGACCTGTCGCCCTTCATGCTGAACCAGCCGGTGGTGAACATCCGGGCCACCGAGAACGAGTTCGAGTATTTCGAGCTGTACATCGCCGTGAAGGCGCTGGAGGAGCGGCTGTCGCCCCAGTACGACATCACCGCCAACAAGTGGCTGTTTAGCTACTTCACCGCCAACCTGGACAACTCGGTCCTGAAGGCCCTGAACTATGGCGTGGACTTCCTGCGCGGGCGACGGCTGGGGCTGAACCTGAACCTGTCCACCATCCTGTCCGCCGCCTTCGTGAAGTTCGACGAGCGGCTGACCACCGACCTCCGCGGCAACGTGGTGCTGGAGATCAACAAGGCCGACCTGGTCGAGAACATCGGCATGTACAAGGAGGTGGTCGATTTCGCGGCCGCCAAGGGCTACAAGATCTGCATCGACGGGCTGAACGACTTCTGGGTTACGCACATGGACCTGGAATACATGGCCTGCGACTATGCCAAGATCTTCTGGACCGATGAGATGGACATGATGTCGGAGGGGGAGTACGAGGCCTTCTGCGACAAGATCCGGGCCCAGAGCAACTGCCGCTTCGTCCTGGCCCGCTGCGGCACCGTCTCCGGCCTGATGTTCGCCGAAAAGGCGGGCATCAACCTGGTCCAGGGCCGCATCGTGGACAACATCCTGCGCAAGGGCGTCGCCATCCGCGACGCCATCAAGACCGCCAAGGTGATGAGCGACGATTGAGGCGGCCAAGTCGCTTGGACTTGGACCGGGGTCGGCAGTGAGGAAAACGAAAGCCTAAACCCGTTTCCAGTCTGCGGGAAACGGGGCTAATTGATCCACCAGATCCAGCCGTTCAGCACGGCGGCGAAGGCGACCCAGGCCAGGGTGGGGACCATCAGCCATGCCGCCAGCCGGTCATGCCGGGCAAAGGCCAGGGTGGCGGCCAGCATGGTGGCCCAGAAGCCGAACACCTCCACGAAGGCGGCGCCTGGGCTGTGCAGGGCGAAGAACAGTACCGACCACAGCACGTTCAGCACCAACTGCGCCAGGAAAAGGCCCAGCGCCAACCTTGCCCCGCCGAACCCGGCGATACGCCAGACCCGCCAGGCGGCCACGCCCATCATGATGAACAAGGTCGTCCAGACCGGGCCGAACACCCAGTTGGGCGGGTTGATGGGCGGCTTCTCCAGCGTGGCGTACCAGCCCTGGATCTCCGGCCCCGTCGCCATGCCACCCAGGCCGGCGGCCAGGAAGCACAAGCCCAGCCAGAAGACGAGGCCGAGGAAGGAGGACAGGGCAGGGCGGGTGTTGTCTGCGGTCGTCGTGCTCATGCCAGGGAGATGGATCGGCCCGGCCCGGGATCAAGCCGTGCCCCCGGTCGGGCCAAGGTCGCGGAAATCGCTCACCGGGCACATCATATCGGCCTGCGCATTTCCCGATCCGTCGGCTATACTCCCATCGGTTTCGTGTCAACAGAGGCGGGGCGTCCGGATGACGTCATCAACAGACCCTAAGGCAACGGGGGAACAGACTTCCCCCGAGGGCACCGCCGACGCGAGCCCCAGCACCCATTTCATCTTTACCAGCAAGGTCTTCCAACTGCCCGGCGGCCATTTCAGCATCGCCCAGGATAGCGGCGATGCCGTGTTCAACGTCAACCTGGGTGACGTCTGGGGCAAGATCCCTTTCCGGACACTTCGCGAATCCTTCGACATCGACGACAAGAGCCAGGACGGCCGCCTGCTGTCCATCGTCGAGAAGGGCTTGAAATATGTGAAGGAGATCCGGCCCGGCGACAGCATCCCGCGGGAGCTGCTGGACGGCAGCGCGTCCTGGCGGGTGGAGGACCGGCACCTGCAGATCGCCCGCGGGCGCATCTCGCTCCAGCTCGTCTCCTGGATCACCGGCAAGGACGAGGCGGTGCCCGACCGCTTCAAGCTGGAACAGCTGGTGGACGACCCGAACATCAAGTCCAAGGCGCAAGAGGCCTTCTCCCGCCTCGCCAAGCAGTTCGGCCTGCCGGAGGAACGCAAGCAGGAGGTGGTGGACAAGGTGGAGAACCTGGCCCGCGAGCTGTCCTACATCGAGGCGCTGCGGGACCGCTTCCAGCTGATCCAGAAGATGATGGGCAAGCTGGTCCAGGCCAAGCGCGCCTTCAAGGGCGACAACCAGGTGCAGAGCGACGTCGCCCGCATGCAGGCCCTGGCCAAGCCGCCCGTCGCCAACTTCGAGGACATCTTCAACCAGGTGGATGGCCAGACCGCGGAGGTCATGGCCATGCTGCGCACCTATGACGCCCAGGTGTCCTTCATCCGCCGCATGCGGGACGAGCTGCACACCAACCTGATGATCTGGGACGAGCTGATCACCGCCTGGGACAGCCAGGACGTGGACAAGGACAGCGAGACAGAGGCGCTGCTGAAGAAGACCTACCAGTTCCTGGCCAAGCACTTCCTGATCAGCAAGGTCTGGCAGCGGGGCGGGTGAGCATTTTTGCCGTGGGTGGCACCGGTCGGCACGGGCCGGACCCGGTCGCCGTTCCCGCAAGCCGTTGATTCCACATTGCCCCCATTCCGAGGGGATGCCGATCGGCCCGCCGCCGGGTCGCGCCCGGTTTCTGGTTGCCCATATTTTCCAAATCTAATAGGTAAAACTGATCTATTGACAATCCTCGTTGTGGAATACAGCCTCCGCCAACGCTTGTGAAATCCACAAGGGTGATGGTGAACAGGGCTGGCGCCTTGACTCACCACCGGCATGGTCCCAGCGTGCGGAGGGAAATTCGTGGTGCCCAGGTCCAGGACGACAGCTTTGGACGCGACAAGGCCCCGCATTTTTGGAAGCATGCGCGTGGCCCGGCCCGGCAGCCCTAGGCTTCGCCGCGCCTATCCCTGGCCGGGCGCTTGAGCGGGGGGTGGCTGGTGGCCGGATTTCGTCTGCATGGCGCCGCGGCGTCCTTGGCGGTGCCCTTCCGGGCCGAACGGTCGGTGATCCCCGGCTTCGGCCTGACCTTGGGAATCACCGTCACCTACCTGACGCTGATCGTGCTGCTGCCCCTGGCGGCGCTGGTCATGCGCCCCTATGAGCTGGGTTTCTCCGGCTTCGTGGCGGAGGTGACGGAGCCGCGGGTCCTGGCGGCCCTGAAGCTCAGCTTCGGCATGGCCTTCCTGGGCGCCTGCATCAACGCCCTGTTCGGGCTGGCCGTGGCCTGGATGCTGGTGCGCTATGATTTCTGGGGCAAGAAGGTGGTGGACGCCATCGTCGATTTGCCCTTCGCCCTGCCCACGGCGGTGGCGGGCATCGCCCTGACGGCGCTCTATGCCCCCAACGGCTGGATCGGCCAGTGGCTGGAGCCGCTGGGCATCAAGGTGGCCTTCACCCCCCTGGGCGTGCTGGTGGCCCTGACCTTCATCGGCCTGCCCTTCGTCGTCCGCACGGTGCAGCCGGTCATGGAAGACCTGGACAAGGAGCTGGAGGAGGCGGCGGCCAGCCTGGGCGCCACCCGGCTGGAGACCTTCGCCCGCGTCATCTTCCCCACCATCCTGCCGGCCCTGCTGACCGGCTTCGCCCTGGCCTTCGCCCGGGCGGTGGGGGAATACGGGTCCGTCATCTTCATCGCCGGCAACATGCCCATGGTCAGCGAGATCGCGCCCCTGTTGATCATCATCAAGCTGGAACAGTTCGACTATGCCGGGGCCGCCGCCATCGGCACCACCATGCTGGGGGCCAGCTTCGTACTGCTGCTGGTCATCAACCTGTTGCAGCGCTGGACCCGGCGTTGGGCCGGCATCTGAGGGGGGAACCGACCGCCATGGCCGCAGAGACCCTCTCCACCACGACCGACCGGCGCAAGGCCCCGGTGCTGGACGTCACCCCGCCGCGCCCCCGCGGCGCGCTGGAGGACCCGGTCTGGGTCAAGGCGCTGGTCATGGCGGCGGGGCTGGGGTTCCTGGCCCTGTTCATCCTGCTGCCCCTGTTGGCCGTGTTCGCGGAGGCGCTGCGCCGCGGCGTCGGCGCCTATTGGGAGGCGCTGGTGGAGCCGGACGCCTGGTCGGCCATCGTGCTGACCCTGACCGTGGCCGCCATCGCCGTGCCGGCCAACCTGGTGTTCGGCGTCTGCGCCGCCTGGGCCATCGCCAAGCACCGCTTCCCCGGCAAGGCCCTGCTGCTGACCCTGATCGACCTGCCCTTCAGCGTCAGCCCCGTCATCTCCGGCCTGGTCTATGTGCTGCTGTTCGGGGCGCACGGGCTGCTGGGGCCGGTGCTGCGGGAATACGACATCCAGATCATCTTCGCCGTGCCCGGCCTGGTGCTGGCCACCGTGTTCATCACCTTCCCCTTCGTGGCGCGGGAGCTGATCCCCCTGATGCAGGCCCAAGGCAACGATGAGGAGGAGGCGGCCATAACCCTGGGTGCCTCAGGCTGGCAGACCTTCAGCCGGGTGACCCTGCCCAACATCAAATGGGGCCTGCTGTACGGCGTGCTGCTGTGCAACGCCCGGGCGATGGGGGAGTTCGGGGCCGTGTCCGTCGTCTCCGGCCACATCAGGGGGGAGACGAACACCATGCCCCTGCATGTTGAGATCCTGTACAACGAGTACAACTTCGTCGCGGCCTTCGCCGTGGCGTCGCTGCTCGCCCTGCTCGCCATCGTGACGCTGGTGGCCAAGTCGCTGCTGGAGCTGCGCTACGGCGCGGAGCTGGCGGCCACCCGCCGCCATTGAGGACCGGAGACCGGCCATGAGCATCCAACTCACCGGAATCACCAAGCGCTTCGGGGCCTTCACGGCGGTGGACGCCGTGGACCTGTCCATCGAGACGGGGGAGCTGATGGCCCTGCTGGGCCCCTCAGGCTCGGGCAAGACCACCCTGCTGCGCATGATCGGCGGGCTGGAGTTCGCCGACGGCGGCAGCCTGGCCATCGACGGGGTGGACGCCACGGTGGAGGAGCCGCACGCCCGCGGCGTGGGCTTCGTCTTCCAGCACTACGCCCTGTTCCGGCACATGACCGTGTTCGAGAACGTGGCCTTCGGCCTGCGGGTGGGCAAGCGCAAGCCCAAGCTGCCGGAGCAGGTCATCGCCGACCGGGTGCACCATCTGTTGGAGCTGGTCCAGCTCCGCCCCCTGGCGCAGCGCTACCCCAACCAGCTTTCCGGCGGGCAGCGGCAGCGGGTGGCCCTGGCACGGGCGCTGGCCACGGAACCGCGGGTGCTGCTGCTGGACGAGCCGTTCGGCGCCCTGGACGCCAAGGTGCGCAAGGAGCTGCGGCGCTGGCTGCGCGACATCCACAAGGGCATGGGCGTGACCACGGTCTTCGTCACCCACGACCAGGAAGAGGCGCTGGAGCTGGCCGACCGGGTCTGCATCCTGCACCAGGGCCGGATCGAGCAGGTGGGCACCCCGGCAGAGGTCTATGACATGCCGGCCAGCGCCTTCGTCTGCGACTTCCTCGGCGGCGGGGCCAAGCTGCCCTGCACCGTGCTGAACGGGTTCGCCGACATCGCCGGGTTGAGGGTGCCCATCTCCAACCGGCCGCCGGCCCCGGGGCCGGGCATCGCCTATGTCCGCCCCCACGACATCGAGCTGCTGCCGGGCTCGGAAGCCGACGCGGCCGCCGCCCGGGTCACTGCGGTCCAGCCCGTGGGGCCGGAGCTGCGCCTGGACCTGGACATGGGCGGGCAGGTGGTGGAGGCGGTGCTGGACCGCCGCACCCACGGCCATGTGGACCTGTCCCCCGGCACGGCGGTGGGGGTGCGGCTGAAGCGGGCCAACGTCTACGGCCTGGGGGCCTGAGGGACCCACACCCAAGGCGCGATACGATGTCCACGGACCACACGGCCCGCGATTCATGCCTTGCCCCCTGGGGGGCGTTCCCCTAAGGTCTACCCCAAAATTGCCACAGGCAATCGCGCGGGAACGGAACACACCAGGGCGCCAGCACCGGCCCGGCCGGTCGCAGGACAGATGGCGCCTTGTGTCCGGGCCCCCGGCCGACGGTGATGACGGGGGGACCCTTGTTCGACGCCTTCACCCGCAGCGAGCGTGTCATCATCGTGGAGGATGACCGCGTCCGGTCCGTGGTCATCGGTCCCCGCCAGCGCCTGCGCCCCGCTTTGTACATCGCCGCCGCCCTGTGCGGCCTGGTCTTCTGCCTGGCCGGCTGGCTCGGCACCGCCCTGTCCCTGTCCGACGCCCGCCGCACCATCGGCTTCCTGGAGGGTGGGGCGGAGTCCCTGGCTGCCCAGTTGGCGGAAGCCCGCGGCCAGCTCGCCGGCATGGCGGGGGAGATGGAGGACGCCAAGACCGCCCTCGCCGCCGCCCTGGCGGAGGAACGGGCCGTGCGGGAGCGGGTGGTCGAGGCCCTGGCGACCCTGGAGGCGGGGGAGGAAAAGGCGGCCGGCAAGGACGGCGCCCGGGCCTTACGCCTTGCCCTGGCCGACGCGCGGGAGACGCTGTCGCCGCTCCGGCTCGGCCCGGCGGAGGGCGGCAGCCACCTGCAGGCGGCGGAACGCTCGCTGGAGGCGGTGGGGCAGGCGGCCCAGGCCTTTGCCGCCCGCCGGGCCCAGGCTGCCCTGGCCGCGGCCGGCATGGCAGCCGACCAGCCGCTGGACACCGCGCAGGCCCCTGACGAACAGGCCCCCGCCCTCGCCCGCGCCCTGGCGGAAGCGCGGGGGGAGGCGGCCCGGCTGCGGGCGGAGATGGCCGCCGCGCAAGGGGAGCGGGACCAGATGGCCGCCCAGGTGGTGGCCGCCGACCAGCGCATCGCCAAGGCGGCGGAGGGGCAGGTGGCCCTGCTGTCCCGCCTGACCGAACATGCCGACCTGCGTATTGGCGCGGTGGAGGGGGCGCTGCGCGACACGGGCATCAACATCGACTCGGTGCTGCGGGAGCTGGAGCGTGAGCGCTTCGGCATGGGCGGCCCCCTGGTCACCTTGCCGGAAATGCCGCCCAGCCTGTTGCCGCCCCAGGCCACGGCCGCCCTGGCCGCGCTGGAGACGCGGCTCGCCCGGCAGGAACGGCTGAAGGCCCTGACCACCCTGCTGCCCCTGTCCACCCCGGTGGACGATTTCTACGTCACCAGCGGCTTCGGCAACCGGCGCGACCCCTTCACCCGCGCCTGGGCCATGCACACCGGCATCGACCTGGTGGCGCCCGTCGGCACCCCGGTCAGCGTCACCGCCGCCGGCAAGGTGCTGGAGGTGGGCTGGGAGGACGGCTACGGCCGGCAGGTCCTGGTGGACCACGGCTTCGGCATCCGCACCCGCTACGGCCACCTGGAAAAGGCGATGGTGCGGGAAGGGGATGCGGTTGCCCTGGGCCAGCAGATCGGCACCCTGGGGAACAGCGGCCGCAGCTCCGGCCCGCACGTGCATTACGAGGTCATCGTGGACGGCCGGCCGGTCGATCCGCTGCGCTTCATGGAGAAGGGCCGCTATGTTTGCCAGGGTTAAGGACCGGCTGGAGACCATCTCCTCCGCTGCCGCCGCTGCCACCGCCATCCCCCGCCCCGCCGCGGGCCCCGGAGACAAGCCCATGCCCTCCATCATCGGTCCCGACATGGCCGTCACCGGCAACCTGGACACCCCCGGGGAGGTGCATGTGGAAGGCCGGATCGACGGCGACGTGCGCTGCGCCAAGCTGAACATCGGCCCCGGCGGGCTGGTGCGCGGCCGCATCCAGGCGGTGGCCGTGCGGGTCCACGGCAAGGTGGAAGGGGCCATCGACGCGGACGAGGTCTATCTGCTGGGCGGTTCCGCCGTGGCGGGCGACATCTACCAGGCCAGCCTGGAGATCGCCCCGGGTAGCCAGTTCGAGGGCGCGGTGCGCCGCCGCAAGGCGGGGGAGCCGCTGCCCCTGGCCGCCCTGCCCAACCCCAACGCCCCGCCGCCCCAGCCGGTCCCCACCGTGGTGGGGGTGGAAACCATCACCGAGCCCAAGCCCGCCGACGTGGCAGAGGCGGAGGTGGAGGAGGTGGCCGTGGAGGACGTGACCGAGCCGGCGGAGAAGCCTGGGCCCGCGAAGGGAAACGGCAAGCTGAAGGCCGCCGAGTAATCCCGCAAGAACCGGGTGGGGCGGGGCTTCCGTCTTGGGCATGGTCAGGGCCTGACAACGGAGGCTACCATGCTTGCCCACGACATGATGCGCCCGGCCATGACCATCGCCCCCGACCTGCCGCCCGAGGCTGAGCTTCCCGACGACGATCCCCTGGCCGCCCGCAAGGTGGGCGCGGCCATCGAGCGGCTGGCGCGGGATTGGCAGCAGCAGCCCCGGCTGGAGGATCTGGCCGCGGAGGCGGGGATGAGCCCCTGGCACTTCCAGCGGGTGTTCAAGCGCTGGGCCGGCATCAGTCCCAAGCGCTTCGCCCAGTTCGTCACCCTCGGCCATGCCCGTCGCATGCTGCGGGAGGAGGGGTCGGACCTGCTGGGCACCTCCCTCGACCTGGGCCTGTCCGGCCCGTCCCGCCTGCACGACCTGTTCGTGGTGGCAGAGGCGGCGACACCGGGGGAATACAAGGCCGCCGGGCAGGGCATGGAAATCCGCTGGGGCGTGCACCAGACCGGCATCGGCCGTGCGTTGCTGGCCGCCACGCCCCGCGGCGTCTGCTGGCTGAGCTTCCTGGCGGAGGAAGGCGACACCCCCGCCCGCCACCTGGCCGAACTGGCCCTGGACTGGCCCAGGGCCACGCTGGTGGAGGACCCCGGTGCCACCGCCAAGGCGGCGGCCCAGGCCTTCAGCCCCTTGGCGCAGCCCGCCGACGGGCCGGTGACCCTGCACCTGAAGGGCACGAACTTCCAGATGAAGGTGTGGCAGGCCCTGCTGACCATCCCCTTCGGCACGGTCACCACCTATGCCGGCATCGCCCAGCGGATCGGCCACCCCACCAGCGCCCGGGCCGTGGGCAACGCCGTCGGCGCCAACCCCATCAGCTTCCTGGTGCCCTGCCACCGGGTGATCCGGGGCACGGGCGTGTTGGACAACTATCGCTGGGGGCCGGCCCGCAAGCGCGTGCTGCTGGCCTGGGAAGCGGCGAAGCTGGCGGCGGAGTGAGCTTGCCGCCGGCGTCGGTGCAGGGAACACGGACGGCACGGATGCCGGCTGTGCCGGCAACACGGACAGGCACGGACAAGGTCAAGCCAGGCGGGGCTCTGTGCCCGTCAGATGTCCTGCGCCTTCGGCGCGATAGCTGAGTCACCGAAGCAGGCAAACTCTCGTAATTGGGAAAGTCCGTGTCGTCCGTATTGACGGCACCGACGCACGGAAGAACTCACACCTTCGCCGGCTCCCCCACCGGGACCGCGGCCGTAACGGGGGCGTCCTCGACGCCGAAGCGGAACCGCTCCCCCTTGGCGGGGATGTACAGGGTGCCGAACATCCAGTCCCACAGGGAAAAGACGGTGGCGAAGTTCTTGTCGTAATGCTCCACCGCGACGGAATGGTGGGCCTGGTGCATGTGCGGGCTGACGAAGACATAGGACAGCCAGCGCGGGAAGGGCAGGGGCACGTGGCTGTGCCGCAGGTGGCTGAAGGCCACGTTCCACACCAAGGTGAAGACGTTCACCCCCAGCACCGTGTAGGGCGACGCCTTCAGCCCCAGGGTGCCCACCATCAGGCCCAGGGCGATGCCCTGGGCGAAGACGTTGGCGGTCATGTGCACCACCTGCTCCTGCGGCCAGAAGCGGAACCCGGTCAAGGGGGTCAGCACCGTAGGCCGGTGGTGCAGGGCATGGGCCCGCCACAGGATGGGGTAGCGGTGGAACAGCCGGTGGGTCCAGTACAGGGCGAAGTCGCCGAAGGTGAAGGCCAGCACCGCGGACAGCAGCAAGACCCAGGTCCCGGGGGCCGGCGCGTCCTGTGGCGGCATGCCCATGGCATAGACACCCACCATGGTGCCGCCCAGGCTGACCAGGTACATCAGCGGCCCCAGCAGGAACGGCAGGCTGGACCCGGCCAGCCAGCAGGCCAAGTCAACCGGCAATTCCTTCAGATAGGCCCGGTCGCGGGGGAACAGGTAGCCCAGCAGACCGCCAGACCGGTGCCCGGCGAACCAGGCCAGCACGGCCCCGGCCAGCAGGGCCGACAACAGGCTGGGCCACCAGAAGGGCGACGCGGCGCCGCTCAGCAACAGCTTCAGCGATGCCAGCCACTGCCAGAACGCGCCGACCAGATCCACCTCGGGCCACTGCATGCCTTGTCCCCTTGATCTCCCCCACATCTTGGCAGACCCGGCCGGGCCAGGAAAGCCGCGCCTGACGGCGACAACAATGGTCCCGGCCCCGGTTCCCGTCAGGGCGCGTTTGCGGAAGCCTTGGATACGGGTCCGGGCGTGCCGGGGGCCCTAGAAGCCGGAACCCGGCTGGGCCAGGAAGGCCTGCTCTTCCGCCGTCGTCTTCCGCCCCAGCACGGCATTGCGGTGGGGGAAGCGGCCGAACCGGCTGATGATGGCCAGGTGCAGGCAGGCATAGTCCAGATAGTCCGGCTTCGCCGTGCGGGCGGCGAACAGGCGCACCGAGCGGCGCTGGCTGTCCATGTCCTCCGCATGCTCGAACGGCAGGTAGACGAACAGCCGCTGGTCCTCCGCCATGCCCAGGTCGAAGCCCTTGTCCACTGCGTGCCGGGCCACGGCCAGGGCCTGGGCATCACTGGCGAAGGCACGGGGGCTGCCCCGGAACATGTTGCGCGGCGCCTGGTCCAGCAGGATGCACAGGGCAAGGCACCCCTCCGGCGCCTCCTGCCAGGCGGTGAAGGCGCCGGCGGCGGCTTGCGCGTGCAACTCGCCCAGGGCGGCTGTGGTCCGCTGGTCGAAGCCGGGGTCCGCGGCGAACCAGTCCTTCGGCCCCGCCTCCTGGAACCAGAAGCGCAACACCCGGGTCAGGGCGGCATAGTTTCCGGACATGGCGGGCCTCCGATCCTTGGGCGGTGGTCATGGCGCTGGTCTGGATAACAGCCGCGCGGGGTGGGCGGCGTCAACCACATGGCCCAAAAGCGAAGGGCGCCCCTGTGAGGGGGCGCCCTTGCCGAAGGTCACGCGGGACCGGGTGACGCTCAGTGCGCGTCGGCCCAGACGCGGCGCTTGGCGGCGTACATCAGCCCGGCGAACACCACCAGGAACAGCATCACCATGATGCCGGTCTGGCGGCGGCTCTCCAGGTGGGGCTCGGCGGCCCAGGCCAGGAACGTGGTCACGTCCTTGGCCTGCTGCTCCACCGTGGCCTTGGTGCCGTCGCCATAGGTGATCCCGTCCGGATAGATGGGCGGGGCCATGGCGATGGCGTGGCCGGGGAAGTACTTGTTGTAGTACGTCCCCTCCGGCACCGGGTGGTCGGCGGGGGCCTCCGCGTAGCCGGTCAGCAGCGCGTAGATGTAGTCCTCATGGTGGGACCGGGCCTTCACGATCAGGGACAGGTCCGGCGGGGCCTTGCCGTTGTTGGCGGCGGCAGCGGCCTGCTTGTTCGGGAAGGGGTTCTTGAAGTGGTCGGCCGGGATGCCCGGACGGGTCACCAGCTCGCCCTGGTCGTTGGGCGTCTTGTCCTGGATCTCGTACTGGGCGGCGATGGCCTTCACCTCCTCCTCGGTGAACCCGATCTCCTCCAGGTTACGGTAGGCGAGCAGGTCCATCGAGTGGCAGGCGGAGCAGACCTCCTTGTAGACCTGGAAGCCGCGCTGCAGCGACGCCCGGTCGAAGGTCTTGAACATGGAGAAGGGGCTGTTCACCCCGCCATGGCTCCACTCCTGCGCGGGCGGCACCGGGGCGTCGCCTGCGGCCAGGGCGCCGGCGGCACCGGTCAGGCCCAGGACGCCGGCAAGGATGAGGGTACGCAGGCGACGCATCAGGCCTTCTCCATCGGCTTGGCAGCGGCGACGGCGCCGACGCGGCCACCGCCCAGGACAGGCTGCGCGATGCTGGCAGGCAGCGGAAGCGGACGCTCAAAGCTGCTGATCACGGGCAGGCCCAGGAAGAACAGGAAGTACAGGAAGGTGCCGACCTGGCCGACCAGCACGTAGGGCTGCTCGGCCGGCTTGCCGCCGGCATACATCAGCATGGCGAAGGACACCACCAGCATCAGCACCCACCACTTGTAGATGGGGCGGAAGCGGTAGCTCTTCACCGGCGACCGATCCAGCCAGGGCATCAGGACCCAGATCAGGATGGAGGCGAACATGGCGATCACGCCGCCCAGCTTGGCGTCGATCAGCACCACGTCGCTGAAGGGCAGGCCGATGTTGAAGGTGATGGAGCGCAGGATGCCGTAGAAGGGCAGGAAGTACCATTCCGGCACGATGTGCGCGGGCGTCACCAGCGGGTCAGCCGGGATGTAGTTGTCTGGGTGGCCCAGGTAGTTCGGGGCGAAGAACACGAAGAAGGCGAAGAAGATCAGGAACAGCGACAGGCCGAACAGATCCTTCGTCGTGTAGTAGGGGTGGAACGGCAGGGTGTCCTGCGGGCCCTTCGGCTCGATGCCCAGCGGGTTGTTGGACCCGGTGATGTGCAGGGCGGCCACGTGCAGGAACACGACCGCGAAGATCACGAAGGGCAGCAGGAAGTGCAGGGCGAAGAAGCGGTTCAGGGTCGGGTTGTCGACGGAGAAGCCGCCCCACAGCAGGGTCACGATGCTCTCGCCCACCACCGGGACGGCCGAGAACAGGTTGGTGATCACGGTGGCGCCCCAGAAGGACATCTGGCCCCAGGGCAGCACGTAGCCCATGAAGGCGGTGGCCATCATGAGCAGGAAGATCACGACACCCAGGATCCACAGCAGCTCACGCGGCTTCTTGTAAGAGCCGTAGAGGAAGCCGCGCAGGATGTGGATGTAGACGACGATGAAGAACATGGACGCGCCGTTGGCGTGGATGTAGCGGAGCATCCAGCCCCAGTTCACGTCGCGCATGATGCGCTCGACCGACGTGAACGCCAGCGAGGTGTGCGCGGTGTACTGCATCGCCAGCACGACGCCGGAGACGATCATCGTCGCCAGCACGAACATGGCGAGGGCGCCGAAATTCCAGAAATAGTTGAAGTTGCGCGGAGTCGGGAACGTCCCGTACTCCTTCTGCATCATGGTGAACACCGGCAGTCGCTGGTCGATCCAGTTCACGACCGGGTTCTTGAAGCTGCTCGTGGGGGCGTGGGCCATTGGGCACTCCCTGTCCTGGATCGACCTCAGCCGATCTTGACTCGCGTGTCGGTGAGGAAAGCGTACTCGGGAACCTGCAGGTTCTTCGGCGCCGGGCCCTTGCGGATGCGGCCGGACCCGTCATAGTGCGACCCGTGGCAGGGGCAGAACCACCCGCCGAAATCGCCCTTGGCCTCGCCGCTGTTGGTGCCCAGCGGGATGCAGCCCAGGTGGGTGCAGACGCCGACCAGCACCAGCCAGTTCTCCTTGCCCGCCTTGACGCGGTCTGCGTCCGTCTGCGGGTCGATCAGCTCGGCCAAGCCCACGGCCTGGGCCTGCTTGACCTCATCCTCGGTGCGGTTGCGGATGAAGACCGGCTTGCCGCGCCACATGACCTTGATCGCCTGGCCCGGCTGGATCGGGGCCAGGTCAACCTCGACGCTGGCCAGCGCCAGCGTGTCCGCGGCCGGGTTCATGCTCGACACGAACGGCCACAGGGCGACGGCGGCACCCACGCCACCGGTCGCGGCGGCGGCCAGATATAGGAAGTCGCGGCGGGTATGTTCCTCGCCGCCATGCATGGTGTCCGCCATCCCTCTCGTCTCCCTCAACTCCTGCCGGGCCGCCCGGCAGAAGGCCGGCACCCGCCTGAAATCATCCCCGGTCCCGCCTGTTGCCCCTCCGGTCCCGTCCGCGCAGGTGCTGCGCGGCCAGCCCATGGGCAAAGGCAAAGCGCGCGGCCGGACTCCCCGCCCGGTCGCGCCGGACGGGTATACATCCGGGCATCCGGGTTGGGAAGCGCGTCGGCGACGCAGCCCCCGGACAATCTGTCGCGTCGGTCACCGAACCGTCAGGGGCTCGGGCCCAAGCATTCCAGGGCCTTGCGACACCCGGCTTGACCCCGCGGGGCCTCCCGACGCATCAGATGGACCGGTATCGGGCCGAAGGACATGCGACGGCTTGTCCCTGCGCGGCCCGATTGTTGCGTGCCCAGGAAAGCACCCGTGCGCCTAGCCCTCTACCAGCCGGACATCCCGCAGAACACCGGCACCCTGATCCGACTTGGCGCCTGCCTGGGCGTGCCGGTGGACATCATCGAGCCCTGCGGCTTCATCCTGGACGACCGCCGCCTGCGCCGCAGCGCCATGGACTATGCCGAGCTGGCGGAGGTGACGCGGCATGTGAACTGGCCCGCCTTCCAGGCCACGCGGCCGGGGCGGGTGGTGCTGGTGGAGACGGAGCAGGGCGTGCCCTACACGTCCTTCGCGTTCAGGGCGGACGACACGCTGCTGCTGGGGCGGGAGACGGCAGGCACCCCGCCCGACGTGATGGCCGCCTGCGACGCCCGGGTGTACATCCCCATGCGGCCGGGGGTGCGGTCCCTGAACCAGGCGGTCGCCGCCTCCATGGTGTTGGGGGAGGCGCTGCGCCAGACGGGCGGTTTCCGGCCCGGCTGACAGGGCTTGGCCGCCTGCCGGGCCGGTCGTGGCAAACTCCCCATGGCCCCGGTCGCCCGTCCGCGCTACACCTTGGGGAAAGACCCAAGAGGTTGTGCGCCATGCCCACCCCGCTTCCGTCCCCCGACATCGTCGCCGACCGCCAAGCCCGCGCCCGCGCCTGGTTCGAGAGCCTGCGGGACCGCATCTGCGCCGCCTTCGAGGCCATCGAGGACGATTTGGCGGAGGGGCCGCACCAGGGCCTGTCCCCCGGCCGGTTCGAGCGCAAGGCCTGGGACCGGGCCAACCATGACGGGGCGCCCGGCGGCGGCGGGGTCATGTCGGTGATGCGCGGCCGGGTGTTTGAGAAGGTGGGCGTCAACGTCTCCACCGTCCATGGCAGCTTCAGCCCGGAGTTCCGCGCCAGCATGCCCGGCGCGGGGGACACGGGAGCCTTCTGGGCCAGCGGCATCAGCCTGGTGGCCCACATGCGCAACCCGCTGGTGCCGGCGGTGCACATGAACACCCGCCACCTGACCACCCAGATCGCCTGGTGCGGCGGCGGGGCTGACCTGACGCCCATGTTCCTGGACAGCCCCGAGACGGAGGAGGACAAGGCGGAGTTCCACGCGGAACTGAAGGCCGCCTGTGACGCCCACGGCGCCGACTATTATGAGCGGTTCAAGGAGTGGTGCGACCGCTACTTCTTCCTGCCGCACCGGAACGAGCCGCGCGGCGTGGGCGGCATCTTCTATGACAACCTCGACACCGGCGACTGGGAGGCGGACTTCGCCTTCACCAAGGCGGTGGGACAGGCGTTCCTGGACGTGTACCCCCGCATCGTCCGCCGCCGCATGCACACCCCCTGGACCCCGGCCCAGCGGGAGCACCAGCTTGTCCGCCGCGGCCGCTATGTGGAGTTCAACCTGATCCACGACCGCGGCACCCTGTTCGGCCTGAAGACCGGCGGCAACATCGAGGCGATCCTGATGAGCCTGCCGCCCGAGGTGAAGTGGCCCTGATGTTCGACGGACAGATGCCCAGGGCGACGAGCCCGCACCCGGTCTGGCTGGTGCGGCACGGGGAAACCGCTTGGAACATCGAGGGCCGCAGCCAGGGCCACCGCGACAGCCCCCTGACGGACCGGGGACGTGCCCAGGCGGACCAGGTGGGCGCCCTGTTGGCGCGCCTCACGGCTAACACCCCCGGCGTGCGGCTGGTTGCCAGCCATCTGGGCCGGGCCCAGGCCACCGCCGCCGCCATCGCCCGGCACACGGGCCTCGCCGTGGAAACGGACCCGCGTCTGGCAGAGGTCTCCTTCGGCGCCTGGGAAGGCATGACCAAGCCGGAGATCATCGCCGCCTGTCCCCAGATCATGGGCACCGCCCCCGCCCTGGGCTGGCAGTTCCTGGCCCCGGGTGGGGAGAGTCTGGCCGGCGTGCAGGCCCGGCTGGCGGACTGGCTGCGCACCGTCACCGGCCCGACCATCGCCGTCAGCCACGGCATGGCCAGCCGCATCCTGCGCGGCCTCGTCACCGGCCTGCCCCTGGACGACTGCCTGGCCCTCGCCATCCCGCAGGACCGGGTGTTCCGGGTGGAAGGGGAGGCGGTGGAGGAGATCGCGCCCTGACGGTTACGCCGCCAGCACCGTCACCCGGTTCCGCCCCTCATGCTTGCTGCGGTAGAGCGCGCTGTCGGCCCGTTTCAGGGCGGCCTCAATGGCGTCCTCGTCCGGCAGGACGGGGCTGACGCCGAAGCTGGCGGTGACGGGGCACAACCGCCCCTCCGACCGCAGGGCCAGCTCAGCGATGCGCTTGCGCAGGCGTTCGGCCAGCAGGCTGACCACGTCGATGCCGGTGTTGCTGAACAGGATGGCGAATTCCTCCCCGCCCAGGCGGCCGATGCAGTCGGTCTGGCGCACGGCCCCTTGCAGGGTCTTGGCCACCTGGCGGATCACCTCGTCCCCCATGTCGTGGCCGAAGCCGTCATTCACCCGCTTGAAGTGGTCGATGTCCACCATGACCACGGCCAGCGACTCTACCGTGCGCTGGCGGCGGCGCAGCGCGTCCTCCGCCTGCTCGAAGAAGCTGCGCCGGTTCAGCACCCCGGACAGGGGGTCGGTCATGGCCAGCCGGTGCATGTCCTTGTGCGCCCGCACCAGCCGCTCCCCCAGCCGCAGCCGGGCGCGCAGCAGGCCGATGTCGATGGGCTTGGGCATGAAATCGTCGGCCCCGCCGTCCAGCGCCTCGATATGGGTGGCGATCTGGGTCATGGTCGTCATGATGACCAGGTACTGCAAGCCCGGCGGGTGCTTCACCCGTAGGTCCCAGCACAGCTCGATCCCCGACTTGCCGGGCAGGTTCAGGTCCACCAGGACGATGTCGAACCAGTCGCCGGAGGCAAGCAGCTCCGCTTCCTCCGCCGTCTCGCACACGGCGACCTCATAGCCCAGGTCCAGCAGGACGGCTTGGAGCATCTCCCGCACGAATCGGCTGTCATCTACGACCAGAACGCGCATCCCACCCTCCCTGCGCGCCTGATTGAAGCGCCGCTTAGGGCGAAAGGCAAGCTAGACCTATCCCGAAAGTCAGTGCAAAGGGATAGGCCTACTGCCCGCGTCGGGTATTGGCATCAGCGCCCGGCCAGCCGCCGCTCCAGCTCCGCCAGGCAGTCCTCTCGGCTGGGGCGGTAGTCGCGGGCGGCCCACCAGCCTTCCACCGCGGCCAGCAGCTCCCCCACCGCCGGCCCGGGGGCGATGCCGCGGTCCAGCAGGTCCTGTCCCTTCAGGGGGAACGGGATCTCCTTCCAGGCGGCTGCCTCCGCCAGGGGCTCCAGCAGCTCGAACGCCGGGGTGCCGCGGTCGGCGGCGGCGATCAGCAGCAGGTCGCGGTACAGCTCCGTGCCCAGCTTCTGCAAGGCGTGGCGGCGTTGCTGCACCGTCAGGTCCGGGTGGACCTCCGCCGCCGGGTCCACCAGGGCCGCCAGCTGGTCGCGCTGGGCGTTGGACAGGCGCAGCCGCTCCGCCGCAGCCAGGGCGACCCCCCGGTCCCGCGGCAGCAGCACGGCCAAGTGGGCCATGGGGTCCGCTTCCCCCACCATCCATTCCAGCCGGTCCAGGGCCTGCAACCGCTCCACCCTTGTGGCGTGGGGCAGCAGGTGGGCGATGATCCCGCGCCCCAGCATCAGCCGCCAGACCTCCACCGCCCGGTCCAGGGCCAGCAGCTTCAGCAGCTCGTCCCGCACCCGCTCCCCCGACAGGGTGGGCAGCAGGGGCGCGAACTCGGCACAGGCGTCCAGGCTGGCCGCGTCCACCCCACCCCGGCCGAAGCGGGCATGGAAGCGGAAATAGCGCAGGATGCGCAGCACGTCCTCCTGGATGCGCTCCCGCGGGTCGCCAACGAAGCGCACCCGACCGGCCTCCAGGTCCGCCAGCCCGTCGAACGGGTCGTACAGGTCGCCATCCAGGCTCAGCGACAGGGCGTTGAAGGTGAAGTCGCGGCGCTTCGCGTCCTCCAGCCAGTCGTCGGTGAACTCCACCTTGGCATGGCGGCCATAGGTCTCCACGTCCTTGCGCAGGGTGGTGACCTCGAAGGAACTGCCCTCCACGATGGCGGTGACGGTGCCGTGCTTGATTCCGGTGGGCACGGCGCGCAGGCCGTCCTGCTTCAGCCGGCGCATCACCTCGTCCGGGGGCAGCGGCGTGGCGATGTCCACGTCCTCCCCCTCCAGCCCCAGCACCGCGTCGCGCACGCAGCCGCCCACGAACCGGGCCTCCTGCCCCGTCCGCATCAGGCACTGCATCACCCGCCGCGCGGCGGTGCCGGCCATCAGGCCGATGGGCTCCAGGGTGCGGGCTGGGGTCATGCGGGGGTCCGGTTGAACGACCCCGCCTTGTTACAAGGCCATGGCGGCGGGTTCAACGGGGGAGGAAGCTTTTGCGGAGGAGGGCGGGGCGGAAGGATTTGGACACGGATGAAAGGGATGATTGCCGGATGGGCACGGATGGGGTTGGGGATGGGGATTGTGCCTAGATGGGTGTGGTGAGGCATTTGGACATTCACGGACACGCACCAAGCATTCACGAACACGCACAAAACAAGATAGCCTGCGGCGCTGTTTGCGCGGCGAAGCCGCAGTCATTTTTCGTGTATGTTCGTGCGTGGATGGTGCTTGTTCGTGAATGTTTCCGGCTCACCCGCCCAGTAAACCAAGAGCGCCAGAACCGGCCGCCCCATCAGGCCATTATCCCTGTACATCCGGCCTTGATCCGGGTTCATCCGTGCCCGAGTCCTTCCGCAACGCCGCCGTCTGTCAGAGCCACACCGCCACGCCGAAAGGCTGCGTCACCGCCCCTCTCGCCGCCATGCCGCCAGCAGCAGGCCCACCGCCAGCAACAGGACCAGCACGCCCGGCAGCAGCGGGACCTGGTTGACGCCGGTGACCACATAGTCGCCGTTGGCCCGCAGGCCAAGCCAGCCGCGGCCGGCGCTGTCGCGGTCGGGGCGGGTGCGGCGGATGTCGGGGATGGGGTCGCTCGTGCTGTAATCCGCCAGCCAGTAGGCGCCGCCGCCGGTGGCCTTGGACACGGGGGCCAGCGGGTCGGGGCTGGTGCGCACGTCGGCCAGCTCCGGCGGGTTCACGGCACCCACCACGGCCAGGGCCGTGCGTTCCCCGTCGCCGATGCGCCAGATGCCGGGCTCGGTGGCCAGCACCGTGCCGGTGGCCGTGCCGTCCTTGTGGTCCTCCAGGGTGACGGTGGAGCGGGCGTCGCTGGGGGAGGTGACCTCCACCGGCCGCGTGTCCGGCTCCAGGCTGCGGCGGGTGACGGTGATGCGGTTGCCGTCCACGGTCGCCCGCAGGTCATTTTCCTCCAGCTCGGGCTCCTTCATCAGCCAGTGGGCAAGGCGGCGCAGCAGCTCCGCCTGGGGCCCGCCGGCCTCGAAGCCACGGGACCAGAGCCAGATGTGGTCGGAGGCGAGCTGGGCCACCCGCCCCTCCCCCACCCGGTCCAGCACCAGCAGGGGCCGGCCGTCTGCGCCGTTCATCACCACGCTGCCGCGGGTGGGGGCGATGTCGATCTGGCGGAACCAGCGGCCCCAGTCGCCGGTGCCGTCCTCCCGGCTGGTGAGGCCGGCGGTGACCGGGTGGCGCCGTCCCAGCTCGCTGACCGCGGGGGTGAAGGGCCGCTCCACCACGTCGCCCGTGGGCTCCGCCGGCAACACGGTGCCCAGGGGCGTGCGGAACAGGGACAGGGGTGTCGCGAAGGTCGGGCCGCTCGCCTCCAGGAAGGCGCCGCCCCGCTCCACATAATCGGCGATGTTGGCCAGGTAGGTGTTGCTGATCACGCCACGCCGCTTGTAGCGGTCGAAGATGATCAGGTCGAACTCCTCCAGCTTCTGCTCGAATAGCTCCCGGATGGGGAAGGCGATCAGCGACAGCTCCCGGATCGGGGTGCCGTCCTGCTTCTCCGGCGGGCGCAGGATGGTGAAGTGGACCAAATCCACGCTGGGGTCGGCCTTCAGCAGGTTGCGCCAGGTGCGCTCCCCCGCATGGGGCTCGCCCGACACCAGCAGCACCCGCAGCCGGTCGCGCACGCCGTTGACGACCACGGCGGCCTTGTTGTTGGCAAGCGTCAGCTCCTGCGGGCCGGCATCCACCGCCAGCTCGAACACGTTCAGCCCGCCATGGTTCAGGGTCATGGTCAGGGGCACGTCCTGGCCCACCGGCACGCGGAAGGGCTCCGGCGCGCCGCCGTCCTGGCGCAGGGTGACGATGGCGTTGCCGCCCTCCCGCCCCGGCAGGTCGTCCACCCGCACGGTGAAGGTCACCGGCTTGTCCACCAGGCCGAAGCTGGGGGCCTGGACCACGGCCAACCGCCGGTCCCCCTCCTGCTTCTCCCCGCTCAACAGGGCGTGGACGGGGCCGAAGCCTTCCAGGGTGGGCAGCACGTCCTTCACGTCATGCACCTGCCCGTCGGTGACCAGCACCGCACCGGCGATGCGGCGGCGGGGCACGTCGGCCAGGGCGCGGGTCATGGCTTCCAGCAGCCGCGTCTCCTCCACCGCCGCCCCTTCCGGGCCGGCGGCATCGGCGGTGCGGACGATGCGGACCTCCAAATCCTCCTCCCGCGCCAGCCGCTCCTGCAGGGCGGCCACGGCGCGTTCGGTCCTGGCCCGCCGCTCCCCGATGTTCTGGCTGGGGGACTGGTCCACCACGATGACCGCCACGTCCTTGATGGCGGAACGCTGCTCCTCCACCAACGAGGGGTTCAGCAGGGCCAGCACCAGCACGGCCAGGCCTGCCAAGCGCAGCCACGCCCCCCGCGCCCGGCGGAACAGGGCATAGCCCACCAGCAGCAGCCCCAGTGCCCCAAGCAGGGCGACGAGCCAGAGGGGGACGAGGGGCGCCCAGGCGATGGAGGTGCCGGTCATTGCCCCAGCCTTTCCAGGATGGCCGGCACGTGCACCTGGTCGGCCTTATAGTTGCCGGTCAGGGCGTACATGACCAGGTTGATGCCGAAGCGGTAAGCCATCTCCCGCTGCCGCTCACTGGCCACGGCGAACATGGGGCGGCCCTGGCCGTCCACGGCCCAGGCGGCCGCCCAGTCGTTGGCGCCCAGCACCACGCCTGACACGCCGTCATTGGTCCGGCCTTCCTGCGCCTCCACCCAGACGTTGCCGCCGCTGTAGCGGCCGGGGAAGTCCTGCAACAGGTAGAAGCTCTTGGTCAGCACATGCTCCGGCGGGACGGGGGCGAGCGGCGGGATGTCCAGGCCGCGCAGCAACTGCTCCAACTGCGGCCCGCCGGGGCCGGACCCGCCGAAGCCTTGGTCGCGGGTGTCCACCAGCAGCATGCCGCCATGGCGCAGGTAATCGTTCAGCTTCTGCCGCCCCTGGTCGGTCAGGGGGCCTTGCGTCTGGGTCACCGGCCAATAGACCAGGGGGAAGAAGGACAGCTCGTCCGCCTCCACGTCCACCGGCATGGCGCCGGCGATCTCCACCGCCGTGCGCATGGCAAGCTGCTGCGCCAGCCCCTCCAGCCCGGCCTTGGCGGCGGCGTCCACCTGCGGGTCGCCGGTGACCACATAGGCCAGCCAGGTCTCATTGGTGGACAGGATGATGCGCTCATCCCCCGTCACGCCCGTGGGGTCCGGGCGGTTCTGGGCGACGGCGGGGTCGCCCACCGCCAGCATGGTGCCGAGGGCCAGCAGGGCAACGGCCGCCGCCACCCCGCGGGACCCCATCCGGGGCAACCGCAGCAGGCCGCGCAGGGCCAGCCCCACCAGCAGGTCGATCAGGCCGAGGATCAGCGCCAGGGTCAGCAGCAAGGGCTTCAACTCCGTCTCCCCCCGCCCACCATACAGGTCCTGGGCCACGCCGGACAGGGACGGGGCCAGGGGGCGCAGCTCCGGCACGGCCGGGGCCAGGTTCAGGGCGCGCCGCGCCTCCGCCGTGCCGTAGAAGCCGGGCGGGTGCCGGGGCCCGAGGATCTCCGCCACCGGGGCCCGCGCCAACTGGGCCGCTGACACAGGAAACGCGGTGGCCGGCGGCTGGGTCAGGCGGCCCTGGCCGTCCAGCAGCTCCAGCGGCGGCAGGGTGCCCGTCTCCTCCACCCCCGCCACGCCCGCGGACAGGGCCACGGTCCGCCGCAGCATCTCCACGAACAGGCCGGACAGGGGCAGGTTGGACCAGTCGGGGTTGGCTGTCGTGTGGACCAGCACCACCTGCCCCGCCTCCCGCTTCTCCGCCGTCACCAATGGGGTGCCGTCCTCCAGCCGCGCCCAGGTGCGGCTCGCTAGGTCCACCGACGGCTCCGCCAACACCTGCCGGGTCACGGTCACGTCACCAGGGATGGGCAGGCCGTGGAAGGGGCTCGTCTCCGGGAAGGGGGCCAGCCGGGCCGGGGTGGACCAGCTCAACGCCCCGCCCAGGGCCCGGTCGCCGGCCCGCAGGCGCACCGGCACCAGCGTGTCCGCGTTCTGCGACAGGCGCGGGCCGGCGAAGCGCACCAGCACGCCGCCCTTCTTCACCCACTCCTCCAGCCGCCGGGCCTCATCCTCGCCCAGGCTGCCCACGTCGGCCAGGATCAGGACGGAAAGTTGCCGCCCCATCAGGTCCGCCACCGTGCCGCGCCGCACCTCCGCGAAGGGGGACAGGGCGCGCTCCAAATAATACAGGTCGGACAGCAGCGGCTGCTCCCCCTCCGGCCGGCCGGAGACGAGGCCGACGGGCCGCCGCCGCCAGCGCTCATCCAGCAGGATGGTGGCCCCGGCGGTGCTCTGCCCGTCCAGGCGCAGGGCGGTGACCTCGTTCCGCAGTTCCGTGGGCAGGTTCAGGCGCACCTCCGCCCGGGCCGATCCCGGCTCGAACCGTGCCTCCGCACTGCCCAGCAGGCGGCCGTCATTGCCGTTGGCGCGGACGGAGACGGGCATCTCAAGGCCAGAATCGGACCGCTCCACCGGCACCACCAGCTCGATCCCATCCACGGCGGGCGGGCGCAGCAGCAGGGCCGGGCGTTCCGCCCCGTCGCCCACAACCTCCAGCCCGCCCATGCGGCGCAGGCGGGTCACCAGCTCCTCCGACGCCGCGTCCGCCAGACCGTCGGACAGCCAGACGGTATAGGGCGTGCCCTCCGGCGCGAAGCCTTCCAGCGCCCGCATGGCCCCGGCCCGGTCGCTGGGCCAGGGTTGGGGCGCCAGGGCCTGCACCGCGCGCTTCGCCTCCCCCGCCACCATGGGACCTTGCAGCCGGGGGGCCTCCGCGGCGGCGGATGGGGCGGTGGCCAGGACCACCACGGGGCGGTTCTGCCGGTCGGCCTGGTCCACCAGCCGGTCCATCAGCTCCGTCCGGGCAGCCCAGTCGCGGCCCGACGCCCAGCCATTGTCCACCAGCAGCAGCATGGGCCCGCTGCCCGGCAGGGCGGCGTCCGGGTTCAGCAGCGGCCGGGACAGGGCCAGGATCACCAGGGCGGCCAGGATGATGCGCAGGATCAGCAGCCAGGGCGGCGTGCGGGCCGGCGTCTCCTCCCGCGCCACCAGGTCGCGCAGCAGGCGGATGGCCGGGAAGTTCTGGATGCGCGGGGCCGGCGGGGTGACCTTCAGCAACCACCACAGCACCGGCAGCACCGCCAGGGCGGCCAACAGCCAGGGCGCCGCGAAGGCCAGGGGGCCGAGGCTCAGCATGGGCAACCTCCAGCGGCCTTCATCACACCGCCTCCCGCGCCAAGGCGCCCCAAAGGGCCAGCAGCGCCGTCTGCGGCGGCTTGTCGGTGCGGTGGGGGATCAGGGTCCAGCCGGCGGCGCGGGCGATGGCGGCAAGCCCGGCGCGCTGGGCGGCCAGCCGCTCCAGGTAAGCCTCGCGGATGCCCTCCACCCGGGGGATCAGCAGCGACGACTCGCCCTCCAAGCCCCGGAACTCCACCCGCCCGTCGAAGGGCAGCATCTCCTCCGCCGGGTCCAGAAGCTGGACCAGGTGGCCACGCAGGCCCCGGCCGGTGAAGCCGGACACCACCTTCTGGATCTCGTCCAGGGGCGACAGCAGGTCGCCGATGATGACCAGTTGGGCATGGCGGGGCAGCGGTTCCACGGCCGGCAGCCCCTCCCCCTCCGGCCGCCCCGCCCGCTCCGCCAGGTGCAGGGCCAGGCGCGGCAGGATGGACCGGGCGGCGCTGGGCGCCACGCCGCTGGACAGGAAGGCCGTGCGCTCACCGCCGCGGACCAGCAGCACGGCCAGGGCCAGGCTCAGCAGGTCGGCCCGCTCCCGCTTGGTGGGCAGGGCCTTGTCGGACCGCCAATCCATGGACGGGCTGGCGTCGCGCCACAGCCAGACGGTCTGCGCCGCCTCCCACTCGTTCTCGCGGACGAAGACGTGGCGGTTCTTGGCCGACTGGCGCCAGTCGATGGCCTGGGCGGCGTCGCCGGGCTGGTAGCGCCGGAACTGCCAGAACGTCTCGCCGGTGCCCACCCGGCGGCGTCCATGGACGCCCTGCGCCACCGTGGACGCCACCCGCTCCGCCGCCACCAGCAGCGGCGGCAGGCGAAGGGCCAGGTCCTCGGCCCGGTGTTGGGCGCGCAGCGCCGCGGCGGCGGTGGTCACCATGCGGTCAGGGTCCTCACGCCAGCGGGGCGCACAGCCGGTTGATGACGTCGTCCAGCGTCACCCCGTCGGCGCGGGCGGCGAAGTTCAGGGCCATGCGGTGCCGCAGCACCGGCTTGGCCAGGGCCAGCACATCGTCCAGCGACGGGGCCAGCCGCCCGTCCAGCAGCGCCCGGGCGCGGGCGGCCAGCATCAGGGCCTGGCTGGCGCGGGGGCCGGGGCCCCAGGCCACGTGGCGACGCACCTCCTCGAAGCCCGTCTCCTCCGGCCGGGCGCCGCGGACCAGGTCCAGGATGCCCTCCACCACGCTGTCGCCCACGGGGATGCGGCGTACCAGCGCCTGGGCGGCGATCAGGTCCTGGGGCGACAGGGCGGCGGTGATGCGCGCGGCCTCGGCGCCCGTGGTGGCGATCATCATCCGTCGCTCCGCCTCCCGGTCCGGGTAGCTCACGTCCACCTGCATCAGGAAGCGGTCCAACTGCGCCTCCGGCAGGGGATAGGTGCCCTCCTGCTCCAGCGGGTTCTGGGTGGCCAGCACGTGGAAGGGGCGGGGCAGGGGGTGGTAATGGCCGGCCACGGACACCCGCCCCTCCTGCATGGCTTGCAGCAGGGCGGACTGGGTGCGCGGGCTGGCGCGGTTGATCTCATCCGCCATCAGCAGCTGGCTGAACACCGGGCCGGGGATGAAGCGGAAGCCGCGGCGGCCCCCCTCATCCTCCTCCAGCACCTCCGAGCCCAGGATGTCCGCCGGCATCAGGTCGGGCGTGCACTGGATGCGACGCTCCTCCAGCCCCAGCACGGTGCCCAGCGTCTCCACCAGCCGCGTCTTGGCCAGGCCCGGCACGCCGATCAGCAGCAGGTGGCCGCCGGCCAGCAGGGTGACCAGGGACAGGTCGATGACCTCCTGCTGGCCATAGATGACCCGGCCGATCATCTCCCGCACGTTCGCCAGGCGGTTGCCCAGCACCTCCACCTCGCGGATCAGGGCCTGGGGGTTGGCGGGGTCCAGCGGGCGGTTCGCGTCAAGGGTGCTCACGTGTCTCCATCCTTCCCCGGGGCGACCGGCTTGCCTGATGGCCGGCGGTCCGTTGCGGTTCACGAACCAAGCGTGGCCGATTATGTTAACTTCATGGCCGGGGCGCCCTTGTCCAGGGGGCTAGCCCGTCCTTGCACAAACATCCTCCGACAACAGATGGTCCGATCCACCATGCCGGAAAGCAAGAGCGTTGCAGGGGCCACTCCTTCTTCGGGAGAGGGGGCCAGTCCCGGCCGGCTGCCTGACCTCTCCGCCGCCCGCCGCCCGCCGCAACCGGGAGGTGCCCCGACCGCGGAGGATGAGGCGTATGAGATCCGCATCGGCCGCGACGGCACTTGGTACTATCATGGCAGCCCCATCGGCCGGATCGCCTTGGTGAAACTGTTCTCCACCGTCCTGCGCCGGGACGAGGCGGGCGACTATTGGCTGGTCACCCCGGCGGAGCGGGGCCGCATCACCGTGGAGGACGCGCCCTTCGTGGCGGTGGAGGTGACGGTGGCGGGCTCGGGGCCGGACCAGGCCCTGACCTTCCGGACGAACCTGGACGAACAGGTGACCGCCGGCCCCGACCACCCCATCCGGGTAGTCACGGACCCTTCGACCGGGGAGCCGCATCCCTATATCCTGGTGCGGGGCGCCCTGGAGGCGCGGATCAACCGCCCGGTCTTCTACCAGCTCGTGGAGTTGGCGGAGGCCTCGGGCGACGGGGACGAGATCGGCGTATGGAGCACGGGGACCTTCTTCCCCCTGGGGAAGACGACGTGAAGGATGAGGCGGAGACCGCGGCGGCCCCCGCCCCGGACCCCGTCACGCCTGCTCATCCCACCCCCACGGCCGCCGACATCCGTGCCGTGTTCCGCAGCCGCCGGGGCAAGCCCACCAAGGTGATCGGCAGCCGCGGCGACCATGACGGCAACCCCGGCCTGGTGCCCCCGGCGGACCTGCGGGATGCCGCCGTGCTGGTGCCGCTGGTGGAGCGGCCGGGCGGCCTGACCGTGCTGCTGACCCAGCGCACCGCCCATCTGGCCGCCCATGCCGGGCAAATCAGCTTCCCCGGCGGCGGGGTGGAGCCCGACGACACCGGGCCCGAGGACACCGCCCTGCGCGAAACGGAGGAGGAGGTGGGCCTGCCGCGGGAGCGGGTGGAGGTGGTGGGGCGGCTTGACACCTATGTCACCCGAACCGGCTTCCGCGTCACGCCCGTGGTCGCCCTGGTCCGCCCGCCCTTCACCCTGGCGCCCGACCCTTACGAGGTGGCGGAGGTGTTCGAGGTGCCCCTGTCCTTCATCCTGTCGCCCCAGGGGCGCCGGCGGGAAAGCCGGGAATGGAAGGGTGCCCTGCGCCACTTCTGGGTCTTCCCTTACCAGGACCGCTACATCTGGGGCGCCACGGCGGGGATGCTGGTGAACCTCTGCGACGTGCTCGCGGAGGGGTGACCCTACTCCACCGCAGCCCGCAACGCCGCCCCGCTCGCCAGGGGCGCCAAGGTGGCGGCGGCGGCCAGCAAGCCCCCCAGCAGCAGCAGGTGCGGCTTGGCGGCCAGCCCGGCCAGGGCGGCGTCGATGGCCGCGGCGGCGAAGATCAGGGCGGGGATATAGAGCGGCAGCACCAGCAGCGGCAGCAGCACCCCGCCGCGCCGGGCGCCCAGGGTCAGGGCGGCGCCCACCCCGCCCACCAGGCTCAGCAGCGGGGTGGTCAGCAGCAGGGTCAGCAACAGGATGCCGAACCCGTCCGCCGGCAGGTTCAGCAGCATGGCCAGCAGCGGGGCGGCCAGGATCAACGGCACGCCCGTGACCAGCCAATGGGCCAGCACCTTCACCAACGCCACCCCGCCCAGGGGCAGGGGCGACAGGGCCAGCAGGTCTAGGCTGCCATCCTCATGGTCCGCCTGGAACAGCCGTTCCAGCGACAAGAGCGACGCCAGCAGGGCTGCCACCAGGATCACGCCGGGGGCGATGCGGGCCAGGATGTTGGGCTCCGGCCCGATGCCGAAGGGGAACAGCACCACGCACAGCACGAAGAACAGCACGGCGGTGGCGGCATCCGCCCCCTGGCGCAGGGCAAGGCGCAGGTCCCGCGCCAGCAGCCTGAAGAAAGCGTTCATGCCGGGTCCCCCGCCAAATCCTCGTCCGCCATGGTGGCGCTGAAGTCCGACAGGTCCAGCACCTGCGGGTTGGCCAGGTCCAGGTCGGTATGGGTGGAGACGACGACCATCCCCCCGGCCCGCCGGTGGGCCGCGATCTCCGTGGCCAGCTTGGCCACGCTCTGCCGATCCAGCGCCGTCGTCGGCTCATCCAGCAGCCAGAGCGGCACCTCCGCCAGGCACAGCCGCGCCAGGTTCACCCGCCGCTTCTGCCCGGCCGACAGGTAGCGCCCCGGCAGGTCCGCCACATGGGACAGGCCCATGCGCTTCAGCGCCAGCCGGGCCCGGCCCGTGGGATCGGGCCTGCCATCCAGCCCGGCCCAGGATGCCAGGATCTCCACCGCCGTCAGGGCGGGCTTGATGGCATCCAGATGGCCGACATAGCGCAGGGACGCGCGGAACCGCTCCGGCTCCTCCGCCACCGGCTGCCCGTCCCACAGCAGGCTGCCCGTGAAGGGCCGGGTCAGCCCCGCCATCAGCCGCAGCAGGCTGGACTTGCCGCTGCCGTTCGGCCCCACCAGCACCAGCGCACCCCCCGGCTCCAGCCGGAAGGACAGCCCGGTGAAGACGACGCGCGCACTGCGCAGGCAGGTCAGGTCGCGTCCTTCGAATCGGGGCATGGCTTGGGAAGGCAACGGGTCGGGGAGCGGCACCTTGCCAGGGTGGCACGCGAAAGGGAAGACGGGTGGGGGAACCTGCGGCGAAGTCGCGTGGTCGGCGGGGGGCTCTGGCGTGGTGGAAGTTTTAGGACACGGATGTACGCGGATGCCTCAATGGCCCTGGGGATCGGGTGCCGCGGACATGCACAACAGTTCTTGGATATGGGTGCCGGAAACATTCACGGACACGCACTTTGCACACACGAACATTCACAAGAGAATAAATGCGGCCTCGCCGCAACTCGGTAGCGCCGCAGGCATTGTCCTTCTTGTTTTTGTGTGTGTTCGTGCGTGTGTGGTGTGTGTTCGTGAATGTTTACTGTATCTCGGCGAGACACGCAGGCCCGGACACTCCATCCGCGCAAATCCGGACATGATCCGTGTCCATCCGTGTCCTGGTCCTTCCGTCCGGCCGCCAGCGCTGCTGGTCCTTCCGCGCGGCCAGAACCCAAAACCAAAACCGCCGAAAAAAGAAACGGCCACCGCGGGGGGCAAGGTGCGGTGGCCGTGATCGTACCGGCCGGGGCGTGGCCGGCGAAGGGGTCTCCCCTCCCTGAAAATGGGAAGGTGCGCGAGACGGGGGGTCTCGAAACGCTGGGGCCCAGCGTTCCCCTCGCCCCCATATGGCCTGGGCCATGTGACCAAACTTGCCCCGGAAAATGGCGAAATTGTGATTTTCGGCCACAAGCGGCGGTTTCTGTCCCCCCTGTCCGCCTTTGTGACGGCCATGCCAAACCGCCCGGGACCGGCCTGTTGCATCATCGTCCCAGGCTTGCGCATTTCGCGGGCAATGCTTGAATTTATCCCTTTCGCGCCCGAACCATCCGACATATATAGCCGCTCAGTCGCAGCGCACGTGCCTATGGCCCCCACACCCGCCCCCGCCAATTCCCGGCCGGGGCGGAGCCGACAACCCGGTGGGGTTATGCAACGACGCAACGCGTACCCCCCGACCGTCCCTTAAACAAGGCGGCGTATTGGAGGCTACGATGGTTGATGTTGTTGTCGGTGGGCCCGCCGCGCCCGCCCGATTCCGATCCATCCGGCGGGACCTGACGGGGCGCATGTCCCCTCCTGGGAAATCCAGTATCTGACCCGCTTAGGCTTGCCGCATCCCTGGCTCCCCTGAGCGGACCCGGACCCCTTTTGGGTCCGGTTGCTGGTGCTTTCCCCCATCGCCCCTGTTTCCACCGACTTGCCGCCTCGGAGTCCCCGATGACCGAGAAGATCGCCCGTTTCTTCCGCGATAACGCCCCCGCCACGCCCTGCCTGGTGGTCGACCTGGACGTGGTCGCCGAGAATTATGCCAAGCTGAACGGCGCCCTGCCGGACTCCAAGATCTACTACGCGGTGAAGGCCAACCCCGCGCCGGAGATCCTCAGCCTGCTGGTCTCCATGGGCTCCAGCTTCGACACCGCCTCGGTGCAGGAGATCCAGTATTGCCTGGAGGCCGGCGCCACGCCGGACCGCATCAGCTTCGGCAACACGATCAAGAAGGCGTCGGACATCCGCACCGCCCACGGGCTGGGCGTGGACCTGTTCGCCTTCGACAGCATCGAGGAGCTGGAGAAGATCGCCGCCAACGCCCCGGGCGCCCGGGTGTTCTGCCGCATCCTGACCTCTGGTGAGGGCGCGGACTGGCCCCTGTCCCGCAAGTTCGGCTGCGAGCCCGCCATGGCGCGGGAGCTGCTGCTGAAGGCGGCGGCCATGGACGTGGTGCCCTATGGCCTGTCCTTCCATGTGGGCAGCCAGCAGCGCGACGTGGGCCAGTGGGACCTGGCGCTGGCCACCTGCGCCGCCCTGTTCAGGGACCTGGAGGAGCAGGGCGTGGTGCTGCGCATGGTCAATTTGGGCGGCGGCTTCCCCACCCGCTACCTGAAGGACGTGCCCACCAGCCAGCAGTATGGCGAGGCGATCAACGAGAGCCTGCGCCAGCATTTCGGCAACCGCATCCCGGAGACGATCATCGAGCCGGGCCGCGGCATGGTGGGCAACGCCGGCGTCATCCAGTCCGAGGTGGTGCTGATCTCCCGCAAGTCGGCCAACGACGACCGCCGCTGGGTCTACCTGGACATCGGCAAGTTCGGCGGCCTGGCGGAGACCATGGATGAGGCGATCAAGTACCCCATCGTCACCGACCGTGACGGGGATTCGGCCGAGCCGGTGATCATCGCCGGCCCGACCTGCGACAGCGCCGACGTGCTGTATGAGAAGGCGGACTACCGGCTGCCCAGCAGCCTGGCCATCGGCGACCGGGTTTCCATCCTGGCCACCGGTGCCTACACCACCACCTACTCGGCGGTGAACTTCAACGGCTTCGCCCCGCTGAAGGCTTATTACATCTGACGCGTTGGCCGTTGATCGTGACCGATTAACGGCCCCCTCAGGCGCCGGGCGGGCGCATCCGCGCCCTTGGCTCACGCGACCACGAGGTCGCGGGCCGGCAGTCGCCGGCCTCCAGCGGCATGAGATGTCTCATGCCGCTGGTATGGCACCCGCCGACGGCCATCAGGCCCGCCCCCACGACCGGGGGCGGGCCTTTTTGTTGCGCCTGCAAAGTGTCACAGATGCTGCCGAATTGGCGGGCAGTTGCGTATTTTTTCTGCAACACAGTTGGTCAAAGGACACGCATTGGCCTTCGGGTGCCCTTGCCAGGGCCACTGAAATCCTTCTTAGTTCGCGTCGGAGAAGCGCCCCCACCGCAGGTGGCATCCCTTTTGCTGCACTGCGCCAGGATAAGAACATCACGCACCCAAGCCTCATAATAAGGAGCGGTCCAAAATGACCCTGTCCCGGTTGCTCGCTTCCGCCGCCGCTGGCGCGATCCTGTTCGCCGGCGCCGCCCAGGCCGAACCCATCACCTTCTCCGGCACCGTCGCCGGCACCACGGACTACGTGTTCCGCGGCATCAGCCAGACGGACGAAGATCCCGCCATCCAGGCCGGCATCACCGTGAGCCATGAGAGCGGCTTCTTCGTGGGCGCCTGGGGCTCCAACGTGGATGATGACTTCATCCCCGGCTCCAACGTGGAACTCGACCTGCTGGCCGGCTACAGCAACGAGGTCGGCGACCTCGCCTACAGCTTCATCGGCACCTGGTACACCTACCCGGGCCAGGACGACGGCATCGAGGCCAACTACTTCGAGCTGGGCTTCACCCCGTCCTATACCATCGACAAGGTCAAGCTGACCGGCCAGGTCTGGTGGAGCCCGGAGTACGCCGGCACCGCGGGCGGCAACAGCTGGTACTTCAACGGCGGCGCCGCCCTGGCCGCCACCGACGACATCAGCCTGTACGCCAACGTCGGCTACTCCACCTTCGAGGAACTGCCGGACTACTGGGACTGGCAGGTCGGCGTCGCCTACACCTGGGAGAGCCTGACCTTCGACGTGAAGTACACCGACACGAACGAGAAGTTTGTTGGTCCCAGCGGGAGAGTCATCTCGGATGAGCGCGTCGTCGGCACGGTGACCTTCGCGTTCTGATCCGGGTGCCAGCGTCAGGTCCATGGCGGCCGGTCCCTTCGCGGGGCCGGCCGCTGACGCTTTCAGAAATAGTCGTTCACGATGTCGATGCTGGTGCGCTGGCCAACGTCGTCGAAATGCCTGGCCAGCCAATCCTGCCCGGCGCGGCGGCCGAGGGTGAACAGGTGCTCCAGGAAATCCGGCTCCGCGTTCAGCTTGCTGGAGGCGTGCAGGTCCGCCAGCTCCTTGTCGCCGGACACGCGGTGCATCAGCACGTGCTTGTACTCGCGGGCGTCCAGCCGCCCCGTCTCGATCAGGCGGGTGACGAACTGCACGGCCCGCATCTCCCGCATCAGGCTGGAGTTGAAGGTGATCTCGTTGACCCGGTCCATGATCTCGAACGGGGTCATGGGCACGCCCGGCCGGTTCAGCGGGTTGATGGCCACCAGCACCACGTCCCGGCTTCCGCTCTCATAGAACAGGGGCCACAGGGCCGGGTTGCCCATATAGCCGCCGTCCCAGTAATGCCGCCCCTGGTACTTCACCGCCTGGAAAAGCTGGGGCAGGCAGGCCGACGCCAGCACCGCCTCCACGCAGACCTCCGGCGTGCGGAACAGCCGGTTCTTGCCCGTCTCCACGTCGGTGGCCGACAGGAACAGCCGGATGCCGCCGTCCCGGCGCACGGCATCGAAATCCACCACGTCCTTCAGCAGCCCGCGCAGGGGGTTCAGGCCATAGGGGTTGGTCTGGTAGGGGGACAGGAACAGGTTGCCGATGCTGGCCAGGGCATAGCTCGGCGTATCGTCGATGCGCCACTTGCCCGTCAGCCGGGACCACCAGCTCCGCCGGAAGGGGGAGGTACGGCCCAGGGCGCCCAGCCGGCGCCAGAACTCCGCCAGGTCGGCGCGGGCCCCCTCCGCCCCACCCCGGGCATAGCCGGAAGCCAGGACCACCGCGTTCATCGCCCCGGCGCTGGTGCCGCTGATCGCCTCCGGCTCGATCCGGCCGTCCTCCAGCAGGGCATCCAGCACACCCCAACTGAACGCCCCGTGGGAGCCGCCGCCCTGCAGGGCCAGGTTGACGCGCTTGCGCGGATGGTCCTCGGGACGGGGGTCGTGGGGCAGGGGCTGGGTCATGTCGCCATGGGGGTGGTGGGCGGGCGTGCCATCCTAGCATCCCCCGGCACCGCACGGTTGCATATCACGGGCTTGCCCTGGGATGGGACCTATCCCATAGTTCGGGGCAAGGGAGATCGTCCATGGGACCTGCCGCCTCCATATCCCTCTCCGGCGCTTTCGCGGCCGGCAACCGCCTGGGCATCTCGGCCCAGAACGTCGCCAATGCGCGCAGTATCGGCGCGCGGCCGGGGGTGGAGGGGCAGCTCCCCTACCAGCCGCAGGCCCCGGCCCAGCAGGCCGTCGCCGGGCCGGACGGGCAGGGGCTGGGCACCCGGGTGGTGGCCCGGCCGGTGACGCCGCCCTTCCTGGCGGAATTCCAGCCGGACTCCCCCTCCGCCGATGCCGAAGGGCTGGTCGCCGCCCCCAACGTGGACCTGGCCGGGGAGCGGGTGGAACAGCTCGGCTCCCTGCGTTCCTACCAGGCCAACCTGGCGGTGCTGCGCGCCCAGGGGAAGATGGAGCGTGAGGCCATGGACATCCTGGCCTGACACGCTCCCCGTAAGCCTTTCCGACAGATGGTGAAGGACCCCGGCCCGGGCGCGGTCGCCGGGCCGGGGACAAGTGCGGGCCAGCTCCGGCGGCATGGGCCACTGTCCATGCCGCCGGCCACAGGCATCAGGCAGCCTTGCGGCGGCGGCGCAGGGCGCCGGCGGCCAGCAGGCCCGCGCCCAGCAGGCCGAGGGTGGCCGGCTCGGGCACCTGGGCCAGGACGACGCCGTCGATGCCGAAGCCGTCGTTCCCGGCGGTCTGGGTGAAGGTGATGCTCAGCAGCTCATAGGTGGCGCCCAGGCCGAAACCGACGAAGAAGTTGGTGCCGCTGTCCAGCGACCCGCCCTTGCCGGACACGCCCAGCGGCATGTCGATGGTCTGGCCCGTGGCCTTGACCTTCAGCTTGGCCGACACGTCGTTCACGTCGGTCAGGTAGAAGCCCACATGGGTGAAGCCCTTGCCGCCGGCCGCGGCGTCCCAGGTCACGGTCTTGTAGTCGTTGCTGTCCAGCCAGTTGGCGCCGCCGACCATGTCGTAGCGGCCGCCGAAGTTCTTCGGGCGGGTGGCGGCGTTCAGCACGCGCAGGCCGGACACGCCGGTGTTCTGCCCGGCGGTGGTGCCGGTGAAGGTGCCGACCTTGGTGTTGATGCTGTTGGCGTTGCTGCCGGGGGTGTAGGTCTCGAAATCCTCCATGGAGATGGTCTGGAGGCCCAGCAGCTTCAGGTAATCGGCGCCCTTGGCAAGGGTGGAAGCCTTATTCGCCTCGGTGGTCGGGGGGCTGACATAGATGTCCACCAGCCCGATGGCGGCGGCGGGGGCGGACAGGGCCGTGCTGAAGGCCAGCGCGCCGGCCAGGGTGAGCAGGGTCTTCTTCATTGTTTCCTCCAACGGGACGGGGTGTCCGGACCCCTTGTTTCCAAGAAGCGTGCCAAGTCATCTGAGTCCTGCAAGATCAATGGCTTGGTTGCATGCCGCCGCCGCCATGGCCGGGGCTTGTAAGAAATCCCGACACGTCCCTACGCCATCCGCGGCTTGCGCTTCCGCCGCGATGGGTTTATCCAGGGTTTCACAAGCCAGAACCGTTTTTTGGGGCCTCTCCCATGGCCGAATCCCCTGTCCCCACCGCGCTTGCGGGCAAGCGGGTCCTGCTGGTCGTGTCCGGCGGGATCGCCGCCTACAAGACGCCGGAGCTGGTCCGCCGCCTGCGGGAGCGGGGCGTGGCCGTGCGCTGCGTGCTGACCAAGGGCGGGGCCCAGTTCGTCACCCCCCTGGCCCTCCAGGCGGTCAGCGAGGAGAAGGTCTATACGGAGCTGTGGTCCCTGACCGACGAGTCGGAGATGGGCCACATCCAGCTTTCCCGCCAGGCGGACGTGCTGCTGGTGGCCCCGGCCAGCGCCAACATCCTGGCCCGCATGGCCCATGGGATGGCCGACGATCTGGCCAGCACGGTGCTGCTGGCCACGGACAAGCCGGTGCTGGTCGCCCCTGCCATGAACGTGCGCATGTGGGACCACCCGGCCACCCGGGCGAACCTGGACCTGCTGAAGGCCCGCGGCGTGGGCGTGATCGGCCCCAACGAGGGGGCCATGGCCTGCGGGGAATACGGCTTCGGCCGGATGAGCGAGCCGCTGGAGATCGTCGCCGCCCTGGCCGACTTCTTCGCCAGCCGGGACGGGCCGAAGCCCCTGGCCGGCCGCCACGCCCTGGTCACGTCCGGCCCGACGCATGAACCCATCGACCCCGTGCGCTACATCGCCAACCGGTCCAGCGGCAAGCAGGGCCACGCCGTGGCGGCGGCCCTGGCCGATTTGGGCGCCCGCGTCACACTCGTCTCCGGCCCCGTCACCCTGCCCGACCCGGCTGGTGTCAGGGTGGTGAAGGTGGAAACGGCGCGGCAGATGCTGGACGCCTGCGCCGCGGCGCTCCCCGCCGACATCTTCGTCGCCGCCGCCGCGGTGGCCGACTGGCGCGTGGCGGCAGAGGCCGGTCAGAAGCTGAAGAAGGACGGCTCCGGCCCGCCCACCCTGGTGATGGCGGAGAACCCGGACATCCTGGCCAGCCTCAGCATTCCGGGACCGCAACGACCTGGGCTGGTGGTCGGTTTCGCTGCCGAAACAAACGACGTGCTGGCGTATGCGAGGGCCAAGCTGGCCCGCAAGGGTTGTGACTGGATCGTCGCCAACGACGTGTCGCCGGCCACCGGCACCTTCGGCGGTGACCGCAACAGCGTCCACCTGATCCGCTTACACGGGGACCCCCAATCCTGGCCCGACCTGCCGAAGGCGGAGGTGGGCCGCCGCCTTGCCGCCGCCATCGCCGACCATTTCGCTTCTGGAAAGAGTGCCGATGCCTGACGTGACCATCGCCGTCCGCCGTCTGCCCCATGCCGACGGCCTGCCCCTGCCGGCCTATGCCACCGACCACGCCGCGGGGATGGACCTGCTGGCCGCGGTGGCCGAGCCGCTGGAGATCGCGCCGGGTGCCCGCGCCCTGGTGCCCACCGGCCTGGCCATCGCCCTGCCAGTGGGCTACGAGGCCCAGGTGCGGCCCCGCTCCGGCCTGGCCCTGAAGCATGGCGTCACCGTCCTGAACAGCCCCGGCACGGTGGATGCCGACTATCGGGGGGAGGTGGGCGTGATCCTGGCGAACCTGGGCGCCGAACCCTTCCGCATCGAGCGCGGCATGCGCATCGCCCAGATGGTCATCGCCCGGCATGAGCGGGCGGTGTGGGCCGAGACGGACAGCTTGACGGAGACCGCCCGCGGCAGCGGCGGCTTCGGCTCCACCGGCACGGGGGCCCGCTGACATGCTGCGCATCTCCAAGAAGCTGATGTTCGCCATCGAGACGGTGCTGGACATCGCCTACAACGCCGGCTCGGCACCCGTGCAGTCGGCGGAGATCACCGCCCGCCAGGGCATCCCCAAGCGCTACCTGGAACAGGTGCTGCAGGCCCTGGTGCGGGCCGGGGTGCTGGCGGGGGTGCGGGGTCCGAAGGGCGGCTACCGCTTGGCCAAGGAACGCCGCCGCATCACGCTGGGGGAGATCGTTCGGGTGGTGCGTGCCCTGGAACAGGCCACCGACCCCATCGAGGAGGAGGTCGGCGCCGAGCTGGGCCGCCGCGTCGTCCGCCCCCTCTGGGCCGAATTGCAGGAAGACGTGATGGCAAGGCTTGACCGCACCACCATCGAGGAGCTGTGCGTCCGCGCCAACCAGGCCGGCATCGCCAGCGAGGCGGCGAGCAAGCTGGATTTCAGTATTTAGTGTTCCTGGATGCATGCTCCGGCTTTGTTTTTTTCTGTCTCCCCTGCGAAAGCAGGGGCCCACAGTTCTTTACTGACGGAGATTGTGGGACCGGGATCAAAAACCGTGGGCTCCTGCTTTCGCAGGAGAAGCGATAGGGACTCGCAAGCCGGGCAACCTGCCGCTCCTAGGAAACCATCCCCGATCCCATTCGCCGCCCCCGGATTCCCCCTGGCACGGCACGTCCGGCGGGAGTATATACAGAACGATACGGGGCTTTCCCCGAAATACCAATTCGGAGACGTACAATGTCTGCCACGCCCGAGTTCCGCGGTCGCATCTATGACAGCATCCTGGACACGGTCGGCGCCACGCCGCTGGTGCGGATGAAGCGGCTGGCCGAGCGCCACGGGGTGGTGGCCGACGTGGTCGGCAAGTGCGAGTTCTTCAATCCGCTGTCCAGCGTGAAGGACCGCATCGGCAAGGCCATGGTGGAGGCCGCCGAGGCCGAGGGCAAGATCAGCCCGGAGACCACCACCCTGGTGGAGCCCACGTCCGGCAACACCGGCATCGCGCTGGCCTTCGTGGCCGCGGCCAAGGGCTACAAGCTGATCCTGACCATGCCGGAGAGCATGAGCCTGGAGCGGCGCAAGATGCTGAAGCTACTGGGGGCGGAGCTGGTGCTGACCCCCGCCCCGAACGGCATGAAGGGCGCCATCGCCAAGGCGGAGGAGATCGTCGCCAACACGCCGGGCGCCTATATGCTCCAGCAGTTCAAGAACGCCGCCAACCCTGCCGTGCACCGCGCCAGCACGGCGGAGGAGATCTGGAACGACACGGACGGCAAGGTGGATGCCCTCGTCTCCGGCGTCGGCACCGGCGGCACCCTGACCGGCGTGGCCCAGGTGATCAAGCAGCGCAAGCCCAGCTTCCGCGTGGTGGCGGTGGAGCCGGAGGACAGCCCCGTCCTGTCCGGCGGCCTGCCGGGCCCCCACAAGATTCAGGGCATCGGCGCCGGCTTCGTGCCGGACATCCTGGCCCGCGACCAGATCGATGAGGTGCTGCGCATCTCCAACCACCGCGCCTTCGAGCTGGCGCGGGAAGCCGCGCGGTTGGAGGGCCTCGCCATCGGCATCTCCGGCGGCGCCGCCCTGGCCGCCGCCTTCGAGCTGGGCGCCCGGCCCGACATGGCCGGCAAGCTGATCGTCACCATCCTGCCCAGCTTCGCCGAGCGCTACCTGTCCACCGCCCTGTTCGAGGGGTTGGAGTAATTCCAAGCGCATGAGTTGTTGACTCATGCGCTTGGAGGCCGGCGACTGCCGGCCCGCCCGCCCATGCGGGCGTAAGCCAAGGGCGCGGATGCGCCCGCCCGGCGCCTGAGGGAGCCGTTGATCGGTCACGATCAACGGCGGCCAGTATAAGCATCATGGCGGCGGCGGGCCGGGGCCTTGTGTGCCCTGGCCCGCCGCCCCACCCGGCCCCGTGCGCGTTGCCGGTACCAATGCCTGGGCCGGTCAGCCCTGCTCGAAATCCAACCCGATGTCGAAGTTCTTCACGCTGTGGGTCAGCCAGCCCAGGGAGATCAGGTCCACGCCCGTCTCGGCGATGGCGCGGATCGTCTCCGGCGTCACGCCGCCGCTGGCCTCCGTCACCATGCGGCCGGCCACCATCTCCACCGCCTTCCTCAGGGTGGGCGGGTCCATGTTGTCCAGCAGCACGGCATCCACCTTCAGGGCCAGCAGCTCCGCCAGCTGGTCCAGCGTGTCCACCTCCACCTCCACCTTCACCATGTGGCCGGCGCGGGTGCGGGCGTTGGTGACCGCGGCACGCACACCCCCGGCGGCGACCAGGTGGTTGTCCTTGATCAGCACCGCGTCATCCAGCCCATAGCGGTGGTTGCCGCCGCCGCCGACCCGCACCGCGTACTTCTCCAGCGCGCGCAGGCCGGGCGTGGTCTTGCGGGTGCAGACGATGGTGGCGCGGGTGCCCTCGATCCGGTCCACCAGGGAACGGGTCTCCGTCGCGATGCCGCACAGCCGCCCCAGCAGGTTCAGCGCCACCCGCTCCCCCGACAGGATGGGCCGTGCCGCACCCTGCACCACGGCGATGGTGTCGCCGGGGTTGACGCGGCTGCCGTCCGGCGCCTTCACGGTGATGGACAGGGACGGGTCCAGCAGGCGGAAGGCGCTGAGCGCCGGCTCGATCCCCGCCACCACCCCCGCCTTGCGCGCCCGGAACAGGGCCGTGGCCCTGGCATCCGCCGGGACGCACGCCTCCGTCGTCAGGTCCCCGGCAAGGCCGAGGTCCTCCTTCAACGCGGCACGGACCAGGTCTTCGTAAAGCAGGGGGTAGAGGGAGGCGGTCATCGTGGGTCCTGCAAATCTCTGATGTCACCCCGGCCTTGAGCCGGGGCCCTTGGGAAAGCGGAAATGCCGATGGCGCGGCAGCGGGCCTGTGGAAAGGGAACCGGGCTTTCGGTGAGCTGCATCGACCGATCCCGAGGGCCCCGGGTCAAGCCCGGGGTGACCTCCGGTGCCCTGCACGTTCCATCCTTACTCCGCCGCCACGGCGGCCGGTAGCAGGCTGCGGGCGGTCAGCACTTGGCGACGCAGCCAAGTTTCCCGCGGCTCCGGCCAATCGGTACGCGTATGGGCGCCGCGGCTTTCGGTGCGGGTGAGGGCGGCCTGGACGATTAGGCGGGAGACGAGCAGCCGGTTGCGCAGCTCCCCGGCCGTCCGGACGGTCTCCGCGCAAGGCGTGGCCGCCAGGGGCAGCCGGTCGGCCCGGCGGTGCAGGTTGGACAGGGCCGCCTGGGCCTGGGACAGGCCGGTGCCGCTGCGCACCAGCCCGGCCTGGGTGGCCAGCACGGCCCGCGCCTCATCCCCCAGCCCGCGGTCGTCGCGCAGGATGGCGGGGACCACGGGCGTTTCCACGTCGGGCGCCCGCAGCGGCCCCTCGGCCAGGATGGCGTCCGCCGCCCGCTCCGCGAAGACCAGGGCCTCCAGCAGGCTGTTGCTGGCCAGCCGGTTGGCGCCGTGCACGCCGGTGCAGGCCACCTCCCCCGCCGCGAACAGGCCCGGCACCGCCGTGCGCCCGTCCATGTCCGTCACCACCCCGCCCATGTGGTAATGGGCCGCCGGCGCCACCGGCACCGGCTCCGCCGCCGGGTCGATGCCGGCATCGCGGCAGATGCCCGCCACCGTGGGGAACTTGGCCGCCCCGCCGCCGGCCCAGATGGCCCGCAGGTCAAGGAACACCCTCTCCCCGGCCGCCACCCGGCGGCCGATGGCTCGGGCCACCACGTCCCGGGGGGCCAGCTCCGCCAGCTCATGCTCGTCCGGCATGAAGCGGTGGCCGCGCGCGTCCAGCAGCTGGGCGCCGGCACCGCGCAGCGCCTCCGTCAACAGGGGCACCTGGCCGGGAGTAGCGGTGGCGAGGGCGGTTGGGTGGAACTGGACGAATTCCAGGTCGGCGAGGGTCGCCCCCGCCAGGGCCGCGAGGGCCAGCCCGTCGGCCGTGGCTTCGCCCGGGTTGGTGGTGTGGCGCCAGAGCTGGCCGATGCCGCCGGTGGCCAGCAACACCGTGGCGGCGCGGATGAACACCCAGCCGCTTCCGTCCTCATGCGCCAGCAGCCCGGCCACCCGGCCGCCGGCCTTCACGATCTCCCAGGCGAAGGCCCGGGTGCGCACGTCCACGTGCCCCGCTGCCCGCACCTGGGCGGACAGGTGGGCCATCAGGGTCTTGCCGGTGGCGTCCCCGCCCGCATGCAGGATGCGGAAGGCGCTGTGTGCCGCCTCCCGCCCCAGCAGCACGTTGCCGTCGGCGCCCCGGTCGGCGGGCAGCCCGTCCGCCAGCCAGCGGGACAGGCGCGCCGCCCCCTCCCGCGCCAGCAAATCGGCCACGGCGGGGTCGGTCAGCCCGGCCCCCGCCGCCACCGTGTCGGCGGCATGGCTCTCCGCGCTGTCCTCGGCGCCTAAGGCCGCGGCGATGCCGCCCTGGGCCCAGTGGCTGGACCCACCGGGCAGGTCGGCGGTCTTGGTCAGCAGGGTGACCCGGCGGGGGGCGAGGCGCAGGGCCGCCACCAGCCCGGCCATGCCGGACCCGACCACCACCACGTCCGCATCCTCGACCCTGACCGGCCCGCCGAAGGGCCGGAACGCGACGCCACCGTCCATGGACGGTCCCTCCGCTCTGGAGAAAGGGCTTACTTCTTGCCGACGGCCAGCATCCGCTCCACCGCGCGGCGGGCGCCGTCGATGACGGACGGGTCCACCTCCACCCGCGGCTCCAGCGTCGTCAGGCTGGACAGGATGTTGGACAGGGTGATCTTCCGCATGTGCGGGCACAAATTGCAGGGCCGCACGAACTCCACGCCCGGGTTGTTGACCGCGAGGTTGTCCGCCATGGAGCACTCGGTGATCAGCAGCACGCGGCGGGGCTGCTTGCCTTCCACATAGTCCTGCATCTTGGCGGTGGAGCCGACGAAGTCCGCCTCCGCCAGCACGTCCGGCGGGCATTCCGGGTGGGCGATGATGGTGATGTCGCCCTTGAACTGCTGCCGATAGGCGGCAAGCTGCGGGCCGCTGAACCGCTCATGCACCTCACAGGATCCGTTCCAGGTATAGACCTTCTTCTTGGTCTGGCTGGCGACCCACTTGGCCAGGTACTGGTCGGGGATGCACAGCACCTCGTCGCCGGGCAGGCTCTCGATCACTTCCACCGCGTTGCCGGACGTGATGCAGACATCGCTCTCCGCCTTCACCTCGGCCGAGGTGTTGACATAGGTGGCGATGGGCACGCCCGGATAGCGCTGGCGCAGCAGCCGCACGTCGGCCGCCGTAATGCTGTCGGCCAGGGAGCAGCCGGCCCCCATGTCGGGCATCAGCACCACCTTGGACGGGTTCAGGACCTTCGCCGTCTCCGCCATGAAGTGCACGCCGGCCAGCACGATCACGTCGGCGTCCGTCTCTGCCGCCTTCCGGGCCAGCAGCAGGCTGTCGCCCACGATGTCAGCCACCGTGTGGAATATCTCCGGCGCCTGGTAGTTGTGCGCCAGGATGACGGCGTTGCGCTCCCGCTTCAGCCGGTTGATGGCGTGCACCAGCGGGGCGTGGAACGGCCACTCCACCTCGGGGATGAAGGCCTTGATCTTCTCATAGAGCGGCCGGGTCGCCTCGGCGACGGCGGGGGTATAAGCCAGCTCCGCCGTGTCGGTCGGGAAGGCAGCCATGGAAGCGATTCCTCCGGTAAACCAACTCATGGACCCACGCGTCAAGCCAGAGCGCCGCCGGCCTCGGCCGGAACGGACTTATGCTCTAGATGAGCATTAGTGCGCTTATGCTCGCCCAGAGTATAAGGGGAGTCAAGCCGGAGATTGGGAGAAGGGTATCCCGCCGTCACATTTCTTCCATGGGGCGGGCGCATGGCCCGGACGGGGTTGGATCATGGTGCGTTGCGGGATCAACAGGCAGCGCCGGGGTGGCAAATACCTTATGCTGCCCGAAAAATGCGGAGGTCCGGCATGGGCTTGTCGATCCTGGTGGCGGGCGGCACGGGGCTGGTGGGGCAGGCGCTGCTGCGGCGGCTGGTGGCGGCGGATGACGTGGACCGGGTGGTCAGCCTGTCGCGACGGCCCGGCGGCGCCACCTCCCTGAAGGCCACGGAGATCCCGGCGGACTTCGTCAACCCCGCCCTGCCGCCGGGGTTCGTACCGGACGCGGCCCTGTGCGCCCTGGGCACCACCATCCGCAAGGCGGGCTCACAGCAAGCCTTCCGCGCCGTGGACCATGGCGCCGTGCTGGCCTTCGCCCGGGCGGCCCGCGCGGCGGGGGCGCGGACCTTCGCCCTCGTCTCCTCCGTCGATGCCGCCCCGGGCGCCCGGAACTTCTACCTGCGCACCAAGGGGGAGGTGGAGCGGGACTTGGCCATGCTTGGCTTCCCCGCCCTGCACATCCTCCGCCCCAGCCTGCTGCTGGGGGCGCGGCAGGAATCCCGCCCGGCGGAGCGGCTGGCCATGCTGGCCGCCCCGGCCCTGTCACCCCTGATGCTCGGACCCCTGGCCCGCTACCGCCCCATTCCCGCCGACACCGTCGCCGCCGCGCTCCTGGGCGCCGCGCGGCAGGGGCCGCCGGGCGGGGTGCACCATGACCGGGGGATCAGGCGGTTGGCGGGGGTGGGGTGAGGGGGGCACACCGCCCATTCCGCCGAGAGTGGTTCAAGACGAACCGCCCCACCGCGTCCCCTCCCCCTGAGGGGGAGGGACAGGGAGAGGGGTTAGGGCCTCTCCGGCAAGGGGAACCTGCGGACAGGGCCCTGCTGTCCTGGTCGTACAACCCCTCACCCTGTCCCTCTCCCCCTGGGAGAGGGGACGGGACTGCGCCGTTCGACCTGCCTGGAGACAGTCGGCGCATCCTTCCTGGCGACTTGGTGCCCAAACCGAAACGAGGCGTCAGGGACAGCCCCCTCAATCCAGGAAGAAGTCCGGCATCAGCGGCTCGCCCGGGACCAGGGCGTACTTGTCCAGGTCGGTGACGCCGTTGGCGGCCAGGACCTCGTCGTCGATGAAGAAGTTGCCGGTGGTCTGGCGGGCGTCGCTGGTCAGGATGTACCAGGCGGCGTCGCTCATGATCTCCACGGTGCGGCAGCCCTTGGGGATCTCGCCCCCGCCCAGCATCTTCATGGCGGCGGTGGCGATGGCGGTGCGGGGCCACAGGGCGTTGACGCCCACGCCCTTCTTGCGGAACTCCTCCGCCATGCCCAGCACGCACATGCTCATGCCGTACTTGGCCATGGTATAGGCCACGTGGTTCTTGAACCAGTGGGGCGCCATGTTCAGGGGCGGCGACAGGTTCAGGATGTGGGGGTTCCGGGCGTTCAGCAGGTGCGGCAGGCAGGCCTGGGAGCAGGCATAGGTGCCGCGGGCGTTGACCTGGTGCATCAGGTCATAGCGCTTCATGGCCGTCTCCAGCGTGCCGGTCAGCTGGATGGCGCTGGCGTTGTTCACCAGGATGTCGATGCCGCCGAAGGTCTCCACCGTCTTGGCGACGGCGTCGGCGATCTGCTCCTCTTCCCGGATATCCACCTGGAGGGGCAGGGCCCGACCACCCGCAGCCTCGATCTCCGCCGCGGCGCTGTAGATGGTGCCTTCCAGCTTGGGGTGCGGGTCGCTGGTCTTGGCGGCGATGGCCACGTTGGCCCCGTCCTGCGCCGCCCGCAGCGCGATGGCCTTGCCGATGCCCCGGCTGGCCCCGGTGATGAACAGCGTCTTGCCCGCCAAGCTGCGCGCGGTCATGGCTTTTCCCTCCCTGGTGTCCGGGCGTTGTGCCCGCTTTTGTGCCGCGGACCCTAGCGCAAGCGGTGCTGGCGCTCAACGGCACAGGGCACCCCGTCCGCGGCGGACATCAAGGGCTGTGCAAGGCCGCGGACCGTGCTATAAGGCGGACCACGCGTCCCGGTAGCTCAGCAGGATAGAGCAGCGGTTTCCTAAACCGCAGGTCAGGGGTTCGAATCCCTTCCGGGACGCCATCTCATTCTACCTCTTCCGCGCGCGCGATTTCGGGATCATGCTCGGGTACCGTCCAAAGGGACGGGACCGTGGATGGGTGCAGATCGTGTTGCCCGAGCAGACACTCCAGGAAGACAGGCCCGCGGCCGCCCTGGCCGATTATCCGACCCTCGACGCCAAGCTGGTGGCCTGCTGGCAGGCGGCGCTCAATACCGACGACCCGGATGAAAGCCACCGCTGGGTCGCCATGGCGGAATGGCTGTCCAATCGGGACGACCCCCTCCGCCCCAACCCCAAGGGCCCCCACCCGGGGGAACGGCGGCGCTTCCCCCGCGTGCCCGTGCGCAGCCCGGCTCTGCTGACCGTGGGCAGCCTGCTGCTGCGGGGGGAGACGGTGAACCTGTCCCGCACCGGCGCCTGTATCGCCGTCACCGGGCCGGAGGGGCTGGCCGTGGGCGACCAGGGGATCGTCAGCGTCCAGGGCTGGGTGGAGGACCGCGCGGCGGAGGTGGTGGACATCAGCCCCGGCCAGGTCCGCCTCGCTTTCTTCGGCAGCCGCAAGCGGTAGGGCGTGTTTCCGGGGACCGGAGGCCAAGCTACGGCACCCGACCCTTGAAGGTACGCGTCAAGCGTTCTCCGCCGCCCAGTGCCGGCGGAAGGCGTTGGCCGCCTCATGCGCCGCCCTTGTCGGCTCGGGCAGGCGGTACTTCGTGCAGCAGCGCAAGACGAGGTCGGGTGCCGCGGCCGGGCCGACCTTGTGCCCGATCGAGACATAGAGCGGAGCCACCCTGTCCTTGCTGCGCAGGACGGTGCCGATCTCCCGCCCGTTCCAGGACAGCGGCACCGTGGCGCCCTTTGCCGGCGGAAGCTCCCCCGCCGGGTGCCCCACCAGGATGCTCTTGGCCACGCCGATGGTGGGCAGGCCCAGCAGCACGCCCAGGTGGGCGGCGATGCCCAGCCCGCGCGGGTGGCTGACCCCGTGCCCGTCCACCAGCACCAGGTCCGGCCGTTCCGGCAGCCCGGCAAAGGCCGCCACCAGGGCCGGAACCTCCCGGAATCCCAGGAAACCCGGCACATAGGGGATGGGGGCCACCCGCATGGCCGTGGCGGTGGCCCTGGGCTTCAGGCTCCCCGCGTCCAGCAGCACCACGGCGGCGAACACCCGGCCCGTGGGGTCGCGGGGGAAGTTGCTTACATCCACCCCAGCCACGGTGCGCACGGGGCCCGGCGGCCCCTCCGCCACCACCCGCCGCGCCAGTTCCCGCTGCACCGCCGCCGCCTGCTTCAGGTCGGTGGGCGCCAGCCAGTCGGCGGGGATGTCGGGGGCGAGGGGGAACTCCATGGGGGCCTCAGGGGTGACGGGGCCCCGGTGGAATAGCGCCGAGGGGCGCCGGGTTCCACCCCGGTCACTGCGGGGCCTTCCTGGCCTTGGCCTGGGCCTCGTACTTGTCCATGGCCATCATCATCATGTCGGCGATCAGCTCCTTCGGCAGGGCCGCGGACCCGCCGGGGGGCCAGGCCTGTGGCTGTGTCGCCGGAGCCTCCGCCGCCGCGTCCGTCGCCGCCGTCTGCGGGGGCGCCTGGGGGGCGGGATTAGGGGCCATTGGCCGGGGCGTGACGCTGGCCCGCTCCAACGTCGCCGCCTGGGCGGGGCCGCTGGGCAGCAGGGGCTTCGGGCGGACGCTGCCGTCCACCGGGGCCTGCCGGTACTGGGCCAGGCCCTTGCCCTGGTTCGGGCCGCTTTCCCGCGCCGCCGGGGTGCCCATGGCGGCCAGCACGTTGGCCTCCGCCCCGTCGCCCGGGCTTGGCAGGGTGGCTGCCGCGGCGCCGGGCAGGCCGGCGGCGGCCATGGCGGCGGCGCTGGCGCCGGGGGTCTTGCGCAACTCCTCCACCTGCCGGGCCTGGATCGGCTGGGCAAGTCCTGCCGGGTCCGCCTGCGCCACCTGGGTGGGGCGGGGGGCGGTGACGGTGAAGGGGTCGTCCTCCGCCGGGTCCGGGGCCGCCCGCCCGCCCGGCCGCGTGTCGATGCCGACGACGCTGGCCAGGTGCCCGACCGCGTCATTGCCCGTGTGGTGGGCCAGGGCCTGGTCCGCCGCCGCCACGGCCAGCCCGATGGGCCCGAAGAACAGGGCGCTGCCCGCCATCTGGGCCGCCGGCTTGATGGTGTCGCCGGTGATCGCCTGATAGGCCTTGTTGACCAGGGGGATGTGCTGCAACGGGTTCACCACGTCCAGCAGGTCCCAGAAGGACATGCCCTCGTCCTTGCCCGATTTGGTCGGCTTGGCCTCGGCCACCCCGGTCTCCATGCCCACGGGCGCCGCCCCCGCCGCCTCACGCCACTGCGCCTCCGGCAGGGCAGTGCGGCCCTGGGGACGGTTGAGCTGGTGCTGGATACCCATGGACATGGCGGACCTCCTGGCTGGGCGGAGGTTCTGCAACCCGCGTGCCAGGACGGGAGAGATGCGGCGTCAGGCACTTGCACGCCGGATGTCACAGGGCGCAAGCCGGGCTGGGCGGAATCTGCCGGGCATTCCCGTTCCCTCTCCTTGGGGAGAGGGTGGACCGGCCGTCAGGCCGGGCCGGGTGAGGGAGGTGGGCGTAAAGACCAACGCAAACCCACCCGTGTCGAGGAACCCGTCCCCCTCATCCGGCGCTGGCGCACCACCCCCGGGTCAAGTCCGGGGCAGGCTTTCTCCCCAGGGAGAAGGAAACGGGGCTCAAAACAAATGCCCCGACCGCTCCGCCTTCGCCCGCAGGTAGGCCTCGTTGTGGCCGTTCGACGGGAAGACATGGGGCACGCGTTCCACCACCTCCACGCCCCAGCGGGCCAGCTGGGCCATCTTATCCGGGTTGTTGGTCAGCAGGCGGACCCTGGCGAAGCCCAGCCCCTTCAGCATGCTGGCCGCGGGCAGGTAGACCCGCTCGTCCGCGTCGAAGCCCAGGGCGGTGTTGGCGTCCACCGTGTCCAGCCCGCCATCCTGCAGCCTGTAGGCGCGCAGCTTGTTCAGCAGGCCGATGCCGCGCCCTTCCTGGGCCAGGTACAGCAGCACGCCGCTGCCGGCGGTGGCGATCTCCTGGATGGCGCCGCGCAGCTGGGGGCCGCAGTCGCAGCGCAAGGACCCCAGCAGGTCGCCGGTGAAGCACTCGGAATGCAGCCGGGCCAGCACCGGCTCCCCCGGCGCAGGCTCACCGATGACGATGGCCAGGTGCTCCGGCCCGCCGTCGCTGGGGCGAAAGGCGACGATGCGGGTCTGTTCAGCGTCCAGCAGCGGCACGCTGGCCTCCACCACGCGGTAAAGCGTGCTGGCCGACTGGCGGCGATAGTCGCAGACCTGGGCGGCCGTCACGGCCATCAGGTCGTGGCGCTTGGCGAAGGCCTGGGCGTCCTGGCCCTTTGGCAGGGGGGCCACCACGGTGGCGGGCAGCAGCCGGGCCAGCTTGGCCAGCAGGGTGGCCGCCGCCTCCGCCGCGTTCTCCGACAGGGCGCTGGCCACGGCGCGGGGGCGGTCGGTGCCGGTGCCCTGGGTGGGGTCCGCCAGTTCCCGCGCCAGCTCCGCCGTCAGCCCGCCGGGGGCGGACAGCAGCACCGGCTGGCCGGCGGGCAGGTCGAATCCCAGGGCCCGGGCGCGGTTGCCGCTCACCGCCAGGGACGGGGTGCCGGCGCCAAGGGATGACAGCTGGTTCAGCCCCTGGTTCGTCGCGCTCTCCGCCGCCAGCACGATCAGGGCACGGCCATCCTCGCCCGCCAGCACCACCGGCTCCCCGCGCCGCAGCTCGGACAGGGCCCTGTCCACGGCGCGCTGGGACACCCGGTCCAGGGGGCGGGCAAGGTCGGTGGGGGCGAATTCCAGTGGCATGCTACCCATGGTCCGGTCCGTCTGCGGCGGGACTGCCGTGCCGGACCAGCCAGACGGTATCCACCGCGAAAGAGAAAAGCAAAAGCGCAAGCGCTGCACCCGCCGCAAGCCCGGTCAGCGGCGGTTCCACCACCGGGGCCAGGCCGGCGGCCAGCACGGCCACCTGCACCACGCAGATCACCCGCCGCCGCTGGCTGAAGGGCAAGGGCGCCGCCAGCCTGGGCCATACCCGGCCCGCCAGCACGAACAGGTGCCGCAACAGGCCCAGCAGCAGCACCCAGGGCCCCGCCTCCCCCCAGCGCCACAGCAGCAGCGCCAGCACCAGGGTCAGCAGCGTGTCCAGCTCCATGTCGAAGCGGGCGCCATAGGGGCTGGCCACGTCCCGCCGCCGGGCCAGCCATCCATCCACCCCATCCAGGGCCAGGGCGATGACGGCCGTCACACACAAGCCCCAGGCGACGGCAGGCGCCACCGGCCCCACCGCCAGGAACCCGGCCAGCAGGCTGGCCATGCCGCCGCGCAGCAGCGTCACCCGGTTCGCCGGCCCCCAGGGCCGCCGGTGGGCCTCCAGCCCCGACAGGGCATAGGCGGCGACGAAGGCGAAGGCCGCCAGGCTGGCCAGCGGCAGGGTGGGCGGCAGGCCCAGCCCCAGGCTCAAGCCCGCGCCCACGGCCGCCAACAGCACCCCGGCGACGGCCAGGGACCTTGTGACCTCACGGCGAAGGTGGGGCAGGGGGACGGGCAGGGCGAAATCCATGCACCCCAAGGTGATATCGGCCCCGCCGCCGACAACCCCGGCCTTTCGGGATAGCAGGGTTGCCGGCCTGTCCCGGGGGCCGGCGCGCTCAGAACGGCAAGGTGATACCTGCGCGGAAGCGCTGGGTGTCGCCGCGGGGGGTGGCCTCCGTGGCCTGCTCCAGGCTGAGGGTCAGGCCGGACCGGGTGTTGACCACCACCCCCAGCCAGGGCTTGTCCAGCCCCCAGGCCGGGGGCCAGGCGCCGAAGCGCACCCGCAGGGGCGGTCGGCGCGGGCCCGTTTCCCCGCCGTCGGCGAAGCCGCCCAGGGCCGGCGGCGACAGGCCTTCCCGGCCGCCGGCCATCTCCATCCCGTATCCGGGCCGGGTCAGGGCGGCCAGGGCCAGCATCACCAGAACCAGAAACCGCATCGTCGCCCTCCCCGCATGCCGGACCCGCGGGCAGGGATGGCAAGCAGCCCCTTGCCAGGGGGTTAAGCGACGGGCAGCGCCCCTTCCTTGTCACTCCCGGGGGCGGCCTCGGCCGGGGCCTGCCCCCGGCGGCGGGTGGCAACGGCCAGGATGTCCAGCAATTGTTCCAGGCTGAAGGGCTTGGGCAGGAAGGCGTCCATGCCCGCGGCGAAGCAGGCGTCCCGGTCGCTGTCGAAGGCGTTGGCCGTCATGGCCAGGATGGGCACCTGTCCCGCCGCGCCGGGCAGCCGGCGGATCACCCGGGTGGCCTCCAGCCCGTCCATGGTGGGCATGCGAAGGTCCATCAGCACGGCGTCGAACCCGCCCAGCCGGGCGGCGGCCACGGCCTGGGCCCCGTCCCCGGCGATGAAGACCCGGTGGCCGCTGGCCTCCAGCATGGTGGCGGCCAGCTTCTGGTTGACGTCGTTGTCCTCCACCAGCAGCACGCGCAGGGGCCGGCCCGGCTCCATGCCCCGTGGCACGGCCCCTTCCGCCCGCTCGCCCAGCCCATAGGACAGTTCCACCCAGAACCGGCTGCCCTCGCCGGGGCGGCTCTCCACCCCGATCCGGCCGCCATGCAGCTCCACCAGCCGGCGGCAGATGGCAAGCCCCAGCCCGGTGCCGCCATGGTTCTGGGGATTGGCCGGCTCGGCCTGGTAGAAGGCGTCGAACACCCGGTCCAGCGTGTCCGGGGCCAGCCCGATGCCGGTGTCCCTCACCTCCAGCAACAGCGCGACCCGCCCGCCGCCCTGGCGGGTCACGGAAGCGGCCAGCCGCACCTCCCCCCGGCGGGTGAACTTCACCGCGTTGCCCACCAGGTTCAGCAGCACCTGCCGCAGCCGGTTGGCGTCCCCCACCACCACTTGCGGCAGGTCTGGCGGCAGCTCGGCCACCAGGGCCAGCCCCTTCTCCGCCGCCCGGCCCTGGAACAGCCGCACCACCCCGTCCAGCAGGGCCGGCAGGTCGAAGGGCTCCTCCGCCAGGGTCACGGCGCCGGCGTCCAGCCGGGCGAAATCCAGTATGTCGTTGACAATGGTCAGCAGCACCTCTCCCGACTGCTGCGCCGCCGCCAGCCAGTCCCGTTGGGTGGCGTCCAGGTTGGTCGCAGCCAGCAGCCGGTGCATGCCCAGCAGCCCCGACAGGGGGGTGCGGATCTCATGGCTCATGATGGCAAGGAACTCGGTCTTGGCCCGGCTGGCCTCCTCCGCCGCCTCCTTGGCCCGGCGCAGCGTGTCGGCCACGCGGCCCCGCTCCGTCATGTCGTGGAAGAACCACACCCGGCCCGGCGTATGCCCCGGCACCTCCAGCGCGGCCGAGGTCTGCTCCACCACCCGCCCATCCGACAGGACCAGATCCGGCCCCTCCTTGTGGTCGCGGGCGGGCAGCAGGTCGGCCCCGCGCAGCGTCGCGTCCACCCGGTCCCGCAGCTTGCGGCGCAGGCCCGATGCATCGGCGCCCTCCACCTCCTCTGCCGCCAGGCCCCACAGGTCCAGGAAGCGGCCGTTCCAGGACATCACCTTGCCCTGGCCGTCCACCGCCAGGACCGCCTCGGGCGAGGCCTCCTGCTGGACCTGCAGCAGGATGGCCTGCAAGGCCAGCCGCTCCCGGCTGTCGCGCAGGTCGGCCTCCGCGGCGGCCCGCTGTTCCATCTCCGCCCGCAGCCGCTCCGCCAGTTCGCGCTGGCTGCGGGCCAGGGCCCATTCCGCCCGCCGGGCCCGGGCCAAGCGGGCCTGCGACCGCAGCCCCACCGTCGCCAGCAGGGCGAACAGCCCGCCCAGGGCCGCCACGCTGCCCCAGGGCAGCCCCTCCCGCAGCGCCAGATAGGCCAGGCTGCCCGCCACCAGCACCACGGACGACAGCACCGCCTCCCGGAACTGCAGGGGCATGGCCACGGTCTGCAACAGCAGCAGCATGCACAGGCCGATGCCCACCTCCAGGGCGCTGGTCCCGCCCCGCGCCTCCGCCACCAGCAGGATCATGGCCAGGGCCAGCCACAGGAACCCCACCGACAGGGTCCGCACCTCGGGCGGGTAATCCGGGCGGTAGGTCAGGGACACCGGCAGGACGGCATAGGCGGCCAAGGTCACCCGGCAGGCCAGCATGAAGGCCAGGGCCGAGGACCATCCCACCTGGGCGTAGTCGCGGAAACCCAGGGCCAGGTACAGCACGCAGAAGAAGACGCAGGCCGCCCGCAGCGACACGCGCACGGCCGGCCAGGTGGCCTGCAGGAACGCCTCTTCCTCCTGCGCGGCGGCGAACTCCCCCGTGCGGGCCGACAGGCGGCCCGGCGCTGCCGGATCGGTGACGCCCGCGACATTGACCATCCCGCCCGTCCCCCTGACCACAACCGTACGCACATCATTAAAGAGTCTGCGCCAAAGGGGAAGTGCGGGACATCCCCCGCCTGGAATTTGCCGCAGGCCGGGGCCACGTAGTACCGTAGGCCAGAACAAAGGGCGCGGCACCCGCGACAGGGCAAGCCGGCCGAACGACAACCGGGAGGAAATCGCTGATGCTGCGTGGCTTGATGATGGACCGCCCCCTGCTGACCACGGGCCTGTTGCGCCATGCGGCGCAGACCCATGGCGGCGGCACGATCGCGTCCCGCTTCGCCGCGGAGGCCCCGCACCGTTACACCTGGCGCGATGCCTGGGACCGGGTGCAGCAGCTGGCCCACGTGCTGGCGGAGCTTGGGGTGAAGCCGGGGGATCGGGTGGGCACCATCGCCTGGAACGACCACCGACACCTGGAACTCTACTACGCCGTGCCCGGCATCGGTGCCGTCTGCCACACCATCAACCCGCGCCTGTTCCCGGAACAGATCACCTACATCGTCAACCACGCCCAGGATGACTGGCTGTTCGTGGACCCCATGTTCCTGCCCCTGGTGGAGCGGCTGTGGCCCAACTTCACCGGCGTGAAGGGTGTGGTGCTGATGACCCGGCCGGAGCTGATGCCGGCCCAGAGCGCCATCCCCACCCTGCACTGCTATGAGACGCTGATGCAGGGCAAGCCCGGTACTTACGACTTCGCGGAGTTCGATGAGAACACGGCCTGCGGCCTCTGCTACACCTCGGGCACCACGGGCAACCCCAAGGGCGTGCTGTATTCCCACCGTTCCTCGGTGCTGCACGCCTATGGCTTCCTGACGGCGCCGGGCATCACGGTGCGGGCCGACGACACGGCCCTGGTGGTGGTGCCCTTGTTCCACGCCAACGCCTGGGGCTACCCCTACGCCGCTGCCATCGTCGGCGCCAACCTGGTGCTGCCGGGTCCGAAGCTGGACGGCAAGAGCGTCTATGAGCTGATGGAGCAGGAGGCGGTGACCGTCTCCTCCGGCGTGCCAACGGTCTGGCTGGGGCTGCTGGCCCACATGCGCCAGGCGGGGGCCCGGTTCTCCACCCTGAAGTCCGTCACCGTCGGCGGCTCCGCCCTGCCGCGGGCCATGCTGGAGGAGTTCGAGCTGACCCACGGCGTCACCTGCGTCCAGGGCTGGGGCATGACGGAGATGAGCCCCGTGGGCACCGTCGGCGCCCTGACGCCGGAACAGGCCAAGTTGCCGGTTGCCCAGCAGCACGACGCCAAGCTGAAGGCCGGCCGCGCCCTCTATGGCGTGGAGATGAAGGTGGTCGGCCCCGACGGGGCGGAGGTGCCGCGCGACGGCGTTTCCTACGGGGAGCTGGTGGTGCGCGGGCCCTGGATCACCAGCGGCTACTACAACGACGCGGCGGCCAGCGCCGGCGCTTTCACCGAGGATGGCTGGTTCAAGACCGGCGACGTGGCGACCATTGACGAGAACGGCGCCATGGCCATCGTCGACCGGGCCAAGGACGTGATCAAGTCGGGTGGGGAGTGGATCAGCTCCATCGACCTGGAGAACGCGGCCATGAGCCACCCGGCGGTGCAGGAAGCCGCCGTGGTCGGCGTGCCCCATCCCAAGTGGCAGGAACGCCCCCTGCTGGTCCTGGTGCTGCGCCAGGGGCATGAGGCCACCCGGGACGAGCTGATGGCCTACCTGGAACAGCATGTCGCCAAATGGTGGCTGCCGGACGACATCGTCTTCGTGCCGGACCTGCCCCACACCGCCACCGGCAAGCTGCTGAAGACGGAGCTGCGGAAGCGCTTCGCCACCTACCGCCTGCCCGGCGCGCAGGAAGCGGCGGAGTAACACCAGGCGCATGGGTTGGCGACCCATGCGCCTGGAGGCAGGCCGTCGCCCGAGGGGGCCGTTGACCGGTCACGGTCAACGGCCCTTGGCATAAGCGCGCACCGGATAAGGGCCGGGCGTCCCGGGGCGCCCGGCCCATCTATTTTCGTGTGTGTCGGTGTTGTGAACCACTTCACAGCGCAAACCGGTTAATCCGATATAGAAGCAGGGTGGAACCGCCGTGGGTCTTTCGCGGTGGAAAGCTGCGGCCGCCCCGGATGACAGCGACCTTCCTCGACCAGTTCCGTGCCGTCCTCGCCGCCCGCGGGGTGCTGGCCGCCCATGTGGCGGGTCCCGAAGACCGGGCCTTCATCCGTGCCCTGGTCACCGCCGACGTGGAGGACACGTTGCGGCACGCCCCGGCCGCCGTGCGCGCGGTGATGGTGGCCCTGCACGTGGATGGCCGCCGTGCCCAGCATGCCCGCAGGTATCCAAGGGCCCAGGAACTGGTGGTGACCCGCGGCGGGGAGCCGGTGGGTACCCTGCTGGCGGACTGGACCCACCCCACCACCCTGGCCTTGCTGGACATGGCGGTGCTGCCCGCCCGCCGTGGCCAGGGCACCGGCGGAGAGATCCTGGCCGCCGCCTGCGCCGCGGCGGGTGACGCGGGGCGGGGCGTGCGCATGGCCGTCTTCTATGACAGCCCCGCCCGCTGGCTGCTCTACCGCGCCGGCTTCCGCCCGGTGGCAGAGGTGGGGATGGACGTGGTCTATGGCTGGGGCGGCTGAGCATCCCGCCCGGTCCCTTCCGGGGTAGGCAGCCCGCTTTCGCCCTTGTCCTTCCCCCATCCGGGGGTAGGTATCGGGCGGCCTGTCCATGCGACCGAACATCAGCCGATGGCTGGTCTACCCGAAATGAGGATTGACCTAAGCGGCTTGAAGGGCCAATTAGCCGCCGATGCTGAACAACCCGTGAAACCGCACCCCGCCGCGCCAACCCGCCGGGGGCGCCTCACCATCGGCCGTCCCGCCCGGGGCGGCCGGACTCGACCGCCGCAGGGCGGCTGAGGCATCGGACCTTTGACCGCGCGTCCGGCGTTCGTTGCCGGGTGGCGGGTGGCCCACCGCCTCGCGCCGCCCGGGTACCCGTCCCCGGGACGGGCACCCCTCGATGCCGCCGGACCAACCATAAGGAGACAAACATTGACCGATCAGCCGCTCGCCGGGAAGACCGTCGCCATCCTCGTCGCCAACGGGTTCGAGGAGCTGGAGATGACCGAGCCGCAGCGCGCCCTGCTGAAGCAGGGTGCCGCGCCGAAGATCATCTCGCCGGAGCAGGGTCTGGTGAATGGGTGGCATGGCGCCGCCTGGGGCCACTACTTCCCCACCGACAAGCATGTGGGTGACGTGCTGGCTGCCGACTTCGACCTGCTGGTCCTGCCGGGCGGTGACCGCTCGGTGGCCAAGCTGGCCAACAACCCCCATACCCGCCGCATCATCGGCAGCTTCATGGACGCCGGCAAGGGCGTCGCCGCCATCGGCAAGGGCGTGGAGCTGCTGGCCGTGGCGGAGCGCGCCAAGGGCCGCACCGTGACCGCCGCGGAGTCCGCCCACGCCGCCCTGGAGGCTGCCGGCGCCAAGCTGTCGGAGGACGCCATCGTCACCGACCGCTTCCTGGTCACCGCCAAGGACCAGGAGAACCTGGCCGACTTCATCGACACCATGACCAAGGTGTTCGTGCAGGCGGTGGAGCAGCGCAAGCAGGCGGCCTGACGGCGAAGCCCGTCCGGGGCATCGCAGGAATTGCTGGGCGCGGGGGACACTCTCCCCCGCGCCCTTTTTCATGGGCTGGGTCCGTGCATTTGCTTCGGCGGGTAGAGCCAAGAACACGCACGGACACGCACCATCCACTCACGGACACGCACAAGAAGGTCTCAGCGCCTTGGCCGCGGCAAAGAGCGCCGCAGGCATTTCTCCGTGTGCGTGTTCGTGCGTGCCTTGTGTGTGTGTCCGTGAATGTTTCCTGCACCCACCCTTGGGTATATGGCTCGCGCCTGCGCGCGGCAGCATGACAGCCCATGAATTTTCCGCATCCCGCCCCGGCCCGATAGCCCGCCGAACCGTTCTTGGGTTATAGAGGCCCGGTGCCCGGCCGGGGATGAATCCCGTGCTGCCGGGTTTACGGGACTGTCCGCTGCCTGCTGCCCCACGGTGCCGCCGCCCATGCCCCCTTCCGCCAAGGCCCGACCCCTGATGCAGTTCCGCCCCGGGCGGGGCCGCGCGGCCGAGTTGCCAGACCTGGCAGAGGCGCCGGACAGCAGGGAAGGGGCGGTGCCCGACGGCTGGGCCCCCCTGTCCATCGCCACCTGGAACATCCATTCCTGCGTGGGGATCGACGCCCGCTTCGCCCCCGACCGCATCGCCGCCGTCATCCGGGGGCTGGAGGTGGACGTGGTGGGCCTGCAGGAGGTGGGCTGGCACCACCGCGGGGAGCAGGGCATCGACCAGTTCGCCTTCCTGGAACAGGCCACCGGCTACAAGGCCCTGGCCGGCCCCACCAAGCACCATCGCACCGCCCATTACGGCAACGCCCTGCTGACGCGCCTGCCCGTGCTGGAGGTGGAACCGCTGGACCTGTCCCTGCCGGTTCGGGAACCGCGCGGCGCCCTGGCCGCCCTGCTGGACGTGTCCGGCGCCCCGGTGCGGGTGATCGTCGCCCATCTGGGCCTGGACCCGTGGGAACGCAACGCCCAGGTCAGCCGCATCCTGGACTTCGTGCAGGCCCGCCCGCCCACGCCCACCGTCTTCATGGGTGACCTGAACGAGTGGCGGCCCAACGCCCCCCGCCTGCGCCGCCTGTTCGAGCGGCTGCCGGACTGCGCCGCCCCGCGCAGCTTCCATGCCCGCCTGCCCACCCTGCGGCTGGACCGGATCTTCATCTCCCCCGACCTGCACCTGGCCGGCTATGACGTGGTGCGCAACGCCCTGACCCGCCGGGCCAGCGACCATTTGCCCGTCCGCGCCCGCATCGGCGTCCCGCCCCTGGCCCGGGCCGCGGCGGCGGATTAGGCCCCTTTGGGAACGCCGCGCGGGGCAGGGCCGTTACCCCCACCCGTCCCGCCGCCGCCGGTGCCCCATGGCCGACCCCATCCTCGACGACGACCCTTGCGCCGGCATGGACCTGGTGGCCCTGCGCCAGGGGCTGGAACGGCTGGTGGAGTTGGAACTGTCCATCGTCAAACTGGCGGAGCAGGCGGAGTCCACGCTCCCCACCCCCGACCTGCGCGCCCAGGCCGTGCCCCTGCTGCGCGACCTGCGCGACCTGGCCGCCAAAGGCTCCGAGGCGCTGGAGGCCCGGCTGAAGGCGCTGGAGGCGGAACGGGGATTGTATCCGGACGATTGAGCGGCCGGGTGGGGCCTTCGCCCCAATGGACAAAATTCCTAATCGTTGCCATGATGATGCCGCACGCCTTCCCCCTGGGGGCCTGCCGGTTCTTGGCCATGGTGAACGCCCGCCCGATTCCCCGGCCCTGTCGGCCGGCGCTTAAGGAGACAAAGGTGACGTGGTCGAGACCCGGTCTCCTTTGTCTCCTTAAGCCCGAAACCCCAATGATCCCAACACCCTGGGATGAGACACGCGTCACCTTAAGCGTCACCTTCGGTCACCTTAAGGTCAGCTTTGTCACCGGCCGCGCGGCCGGAGGCGGCCCCGGGTCCACCCCAGGGCCGCCTCCGGCCAACCGCCTTACGCGCTCGCCGTGCCCAGCAGGAAGTCGTCCGCGTTCAGGGACGACACGCCCACCAGCTTGATGACGAAGTCCGCCTTGTTGTCCCCGTCCACGTTGCCGGCGACATAGGTGGTGCCGCCGCCCACCGCCTGGTCCGGCCGGGCGTGGAAGCGGCCCAGGTCGAAGTCCATGTCGTGGCTGCCGGCCCCATAGACGCGCAGCTGGCCGGCCCCGGTGAAGTTCTTCGACCCGATCAGGGTGAAAGCCTGCAACCCGTCCAGCAGGGTGTTGGCGTCCAGGGTGGTGAAGTCCAGCACGTCGTCGCCGTCCTGGTCGAAGTCCATCACCACGTCCAGCAGGGTGCTGTTCTTGCCCTTGCCGCCGGTGCCGTCCGCGGCGATGCTGTCGAAGACGAACACGTCGTCCCCGGCGCCGCCCACATAGCGGTCCTGGCCCGTCCCGCCGATCAGCCGGTCCTTGCCCGCGCCGCCCAGCAGGGTGTCGTTGCCACCGCGGCCGTTCAGGATGTCATCCCCCGCCCCGCCGGTCAGGCTGTTGGCCACGGCATTGCCGCTGATCCGGTCGTTGCCGCCGCCGCCCACCGCGTTCTCGATGGTGGCGCCATAGGCGATGGAGATGTTGTCCCGCAGCAGGCCCGTGGTGGCGCCATAGCGGGCTGCCAGCTCCTTGGACACGGTGGCCGGCAGGTCCTGGATGCCACCGCCGCTGCTGAAGGCGCCGGGGTTCAGGTCGATGGTGCTGGGGGTGTCCCAGCCGCTCAGGTCCAGCGTGTCGTTGCCGCCCGCGTCCCAGATGGCGACGATGGGCAGCTTGTTCTTGGTGAAGTCGAAGGCCTCGCGGTTGGCGGTGCTGTTGAAGCCGTACACCGTGTCGCCGGTGCGGGTCGTCGTCTCCGCCCCATAGATGCGCTGCATGGCGGCGATGTCGTGGACCAGCGGCGTGGCCGCGTACTTGAAGATCAGGTTCTGCCAGTCGATATGGCCGGCCCCCGTCTCATGCGCGCCCCAATAGGACATGACCGAGTATTGCAGGCTGTCCTGGTAATACTCCGCCAGCCCCTTGTAGGTCAGGGGGATGCCGTCGCTGTAATTGTACTCGCCCGGGTGGGACAGGCCCAGGGCGTGGCCGGACTCATGCACCAGGGTCAGCAGCCCGTACTCCCCCTCGTCCAGTTGCAGGTTGCTGGCCTGGGCCGGGTTGACCCACACGTCCCCCGCCAGGGGCTTGTACTGGTCGGGGATGCCGGGGTCCTTGGTGAAGGGCAGGTACGCCCAGGCCTGCGCGGGGCCGGAAATGGTGTTGGCATAGCGCAACTGCGCCGCCCCCATGTCCGCCGTCTCCTTGAAGTCCGGCGCGATGATGTCGTCCCACAGGCTCAGCGCGTAGCGGGTGGCCTGCTTCTGTGCCTCGCTGAAGGGGGTGAAGCCCGGCGGTTCCGGCTGGTCGGCGTCGGCATAGGCGGCGCCGAGCTGGCTCTTGTCCGTGAAGAACCCGTAGGTGATCGTCCCGTTCTTGCCCACGTCCCAGCTATAGCCGCTGCGGTTCAGGTAGGCGGAGATCTTGTCCACGGACCAGACGGGCTTGTCGTTGATGGTGGTGCCCGCGGCCCCGTCGGCGGATGCGGACAGGGTGGGCATGCTCGGCCAGTCCGTCTCGCGGACCTTGTCCAGGATGGGATTACCGGAAATGGCGCTGTGGCCCATAGTGACGTTTCCCCGATCAGGTTGGTTTGTTTGTTTTCCTGACCCCCGCGGGGACCTGCCGGGCGGCGGGGAATGCGGCCCGGAACGCGACGAAGAAACCCGGTGCCACCACCCCGACCCTCCCCCAATGCCCCCACGGAAGCTGGGGGCACATTGGCGAACGCACATATCCGGTTGCCAGGACCCAGGCGGGTGGTTCCGGCGCGTTGGGGGTCGTCCTGAGTCGCCATGGTCCTAGGCCCACGCCAATTTATCGGACAGGATTTTATCGGTTCTTCCACCTGAACCGTTCACCCGCCGACCCCTGGTCCCGGCGCGTCAGGCCCTTATCTATGCAGGGACCGATATCGGACGGGGTGCAGGATGGGTTGGATGGACAGGCGGCGGGCCTTGAAGCTGCTGGCGGGCGGGGCGGCGGCCGTCCCGGTGCTGGCCCGGGCCGACGGGGCCGCCGCCACGGTGCCCCCGGCGGCGGGTGCTGCGCGGCGGGCCACCCGCTTCCCCGTTTCCGACCATTCGGATGGGGAACGCTTCTTCAACGTGGTGCCGGACAGCGACCGTTCCTTCGGCCAGGTACTGCGCTGGATGACCAGCCGGGACAAGCAGCCCTGGCCCGACCGGGTGGAAAACACACCCTACCCGGCGCCGGCCAAGGTCGGGCCTGACAAGGTCACCGCCACCTTCATCGGCCATGCCACCTTCCTGGTGCAGGTGGGCGGGGTGGCTTTCCTGACCGACCCGGTCTATTCGGAACGGGCCAGCCCCGTCGGCTTCGCCGGCCCCCGCCGGGTGCGCGACCCCGGCCAGCCCCTGTCCGCCCTGCCCAAGGTGGACGTGCTGCTGGTCAGCCACAACCACTATGACCACCTTGACCTGGACACGCTGGAACAGGTCAAGGCCCTGTGGGACCCGGCCGTGGTCACCGGCCTGGGCAACGGCGCCCTGCTGGGGCAGGCGGGCCTCTCCCGCATCACCGAGCTGGACTGGTGGCAGTCGGTGGGGGTGGGCGGCGCCACGGTCACCTATACCCCGGCGCAGCATTTCTCCGCCCGGGGCATCTTCGACCGCAACAAGGCCCTGTGGGGCGGCTTCATGATCCAGGCTGGCGGGGCCACCGTCTATTTCGCCGGCGACACGGGCTATTGCCCCCATTTCCGGGAAGTGGCCCAGCGCTTCCCCCGCCTCGACCTGGCCCTGCTGCCCATCGGCGCCTATGAGCCGCGCTGGTTCATGCGCGTGGCCCACATGAACCCGGAGGACGCGGTGCAGGCCCACCTGGACCTGAACCCCGGCCGCAGCATCGGCAAGCATTTCGGAACCTTCCGCGACCTGACGGACGAGGCCATGGACGCCCCCCTGCGGGACCTGGCCACCGCCCGCGCCGCCAAGGGCCTGGCCGAAGACTCCTTCACCACCCTGGACTTCGGCCAGACGCTGGAGATCGCGGTGGGCGGTTGACCCGACGACCGACGGTACCGGGGAATGTCGGGGTTCCCGATGGTCACCCCGACCTACGGCGCCATCGTAGGTCGGGGTGAGGCGCCAGCCGAACCCCGACATCCCGGGATCACTCCACCCCCACCGGCAGCAACCGGTTCACCCGCGCCTTCAGCACCTGCACGGAAAAGGGCTTGGGCAGCAGGTCGGTGCCCATGCCCAGGGCGTCGCCGGCCAGGGCGGCGGCGTGGGCATAGCCGGTCATGAACAGGACCCGCAGGTCCGGGTGGCGTTCCCGCGCGGCCTCTGCCAACTGCCGGCCGTTGATGCCGGGCAGGCCCACGTCGGTCAGCAGCAGGTCCGGGGCCGGCCCCTGTTGCAGCATGTCCAGCGCCACCTCCCCGTCCGCCGCCTCCAGCACCGTGTGGCCGGCGGCGCGCAGTTCCTTCACCACCAGCAAGCGGACCAGCGCCTCGTCCTCCACCACCAGGATGCGGGCCCTGCCGGGCTGCTCCGCGGGCAGGGGGTCCTCCGGCGCCGGGATGCAGGCCACGGTGCCGGCGTGCCGCGGCAGGAAGATGGACACGATGGTACCCCGGCCCGGCGCGCTCTGGATCTGGGCAAAGCCGCCGGACTGCTTGGCGAAGCCATAGACCTGGGACAGGCCCAGCCCCGTGCCCTGGCCCAGGGGCTTGGTGGTGAAGAACGGGTCGAAGGCCTGTTCCAGCACGTCGCGGCCCATGCCGCAGCCATTGTCCGCCACCGACAGGCGGACATAGTCCCCCGGGCGGGCGTCGGGGCAACTGCCGCACTCCCCCGGTGCCAGGGTAACGTTGGCCGTCTCCAGCATCAGCCGCCCGCCATCCGGCATGGCGTCCCGGGCGTTGATGCCCAGGTTCAGGATGGCGCTTTCCATCTGGTGTGCGTCGCACCAGGTCAGCCACAGGTCCGGGGCCGGCCGCCGCTCCACCTTGATCCCCTCGCCCAAGGCCTGGCGCAGCAGGTCCTCCGTCCCCGCCAGCAGGGCGTTCAAATCCGTGGCCGCCGGTGCCAGCGCCTGGCGGCGGGAAAAGGCCAGCAGCCGTTGGGTCAGCGCCGCGGCCCGCTGGGCGGCCGCCGCGGCAGCCTCGATCTCCTCCGCCAGCTCCCCCTGCTCGGGGCCCAGCCGGCGGGTGGCGACCTCCAGGTTGCCCTGGATGATGGTCAGCAGATTGTTGAAGTCGTGGGCCACGCCGCCGGTCAGCCGGCCCAGCGCCTCCATCTTCTGGGACTGGCGCAGGGCGGTCTCCGCCTGCTGCCGCTCCGCGGTCTCCCGGGCCAGGGCGGCCTCGGCCTGGCGGCGTTCGGTGATGTCGCGGGAACTGCCGATGATGCGGGTGAAGGGGCCGTCCCCCTCCCGCACGGGCACCAGCACCGTGTCCCAGCAACGCTTGCCCGCCGGCAGCTCCAGCGTCTCCTCATAGCTGATGGGGTGGCCCGCCTCCAGGCAACGCCGGTAGTTGGCGGACACCTCCGCGGCGATCGGCCCGGGGAGCACCTCCTCCAGCCGCTTGCCCCGGATCTCGGCGATGCGCAGGCCGGTGGACCGCTGGTGGGCGGGGTTCAGCTCCTCGAAGGCGAAGCCGCCATCGGGGGTGATGGCGAAGCTGAACAGGCTTTCCGCCGTGTTGTCGAAATAGCCGCGATAGATGGCCACCACCTCCTGCCGCGACCGGGCCAGGGGCGTGATGTCGAAGGCCAGGGTATAGATGCCGTTCACCCGCCCGTCCGGCCCGCGGCTGGGCAGGTAGTCCGCCCGGACCACCCGGGGGCCGCAGGGATAGGGCATCTCCGCCTCGAACGACACCCGCTCCCCCGCCAGGGCGGCGGCCACCCGCGGGGCGATGACCTCATAGGCTTCCCGGCCCAGCACCTTGGGCATGGAGCGGCCCAGCACATGGTCCGGCTCCAGCCCGAACCAGTCGCGGTAAGCGGCGTTGACGAACTGGTAGCGCAGGTCCGGCCCGATGCGGGCGATCAGGGCGGGCATGGCGTCGGTCAACAGCCGCAGCCGTGCCTCCCCCTCGCGCAGGGCCTGTTCCACGGCCCGCCGTTCCGACACGTCCTCCCCCGCCATGATCACGTGGCGGGGCCGGCCCTGGGCGTCGCGGGACAGGGAGATGTGCAGCCGCAGCCAGACCACGTGCCCGTCCCGGTGCAGGAAGCGCCGCTCCACCGCATAGGGGCCCACGTCGCCGCGCACCAGCGCGTCCAGCCCGGTGCGGGATGCCTCCCGGTCGTCAGGGTGGACCACGTCATAGCCGCTGCGGCCCAGGATGTCCCCCGCCCGGTAGCCGATCAGGCCGGCGATGGCGTCGTTGGCCAGGGCGATGCGCCAGGTAACGGGATCGACCAGCACCATCCCCACGCCGGACAGCTCGAAGGCCGCCCGGTACGGGTCGTCTTGGGGAAAGCCCGTTGATGTCTCGGGCAGGACCTGCATGGGCTCCGGCACGCTTCGGGTGGGTTAGCCAGGGTGGGCCGCACCATGCCATCCCGATGCAAAGCCACGCCAGCCCGCCAAGCCCTTGTTCCCCGGTGCAATAGAATTACCTCATAATCTCAGCCAGTGGCGCGGCCAGCCTGGACAGTTGCTAGCCCGGAACAATGCCGCTATAGCAGCGACCACATTCCGTTTACGGAAACGTAAGCTCAACAGGCCCGGACCAGGGCCGGCCTGCCGAACCGGACCCCACCCCGGCCGGGGTCCCGCACTGCCAGGGAAGAAACCGTGACCCGCCACCACCGCTCCCCCCTCCGCCCCGCCCTGCTGGCCGCCACCGTGCTGGCCGGCCTGTTGCCCGCCACGGCCCTCGCCGGCGGATTCCAGATCCGGGAAAACAGCGCCGCCGGGCAGGGCCTGTCCTATGCCGGCAACGCCAGCGACCCGCGCGATTTCAGCATCATCTTCAACAACCCCGCCGCCATGGCCGGCCTGGCCCGGTCCGGCGGTGAGGCGGGCGTCAGCCTGATCATGCCGCGCAGCGACTTCGACGGGTCCGGCACCGACGCGCTGGGCCGCCCCCTGACCGGCGGCACGGACAAGACCACCGACGCCATCCCCGTGCCGGCCGCCTACCTGGCCTTCGTGCCGGAGGGGCAGCCCTGGCGTGCCGGCCTCGCCATCACGGCCCCCTACGGCCTGATCACCGAGTATGACCGGGACTGGGTGGGCCGCTACACCGCGCTCTATTCCAAGCTGGAAACGCTGAACGTCAATCTGGCCGGTTCCTGGCAGGTGACGCCGACCCTGTCGCTCGGCGCCGGCCTGTCGGCCCAGCGGGCAGAGGCCAAGCTGACCAACGCCGTGGATTTCGGCGCCTTGCTGGCGTCCTTGCGCGTCCCCGGCTTCCTGCCGCAGGGCGCGGACGGCCGTGCCGTGGTGGAAGGTGACGATTGGGGCTTCGGCGGGAACCTGGGCCTCTGGTACCAGCCCGCCCCCAGCACCCGGCTGGGCCTGACCTGGCGGTCGGAGATCGAGCATAACCTGGAAGGGAAGGGGCGGTTCGAGACGCCGGCCAACGTCCGCGCCGTGCTGACCGCCGCCAACGTCCAGGCCTTCCAGCCGGAAGGGGGCGTGCGCGCCGACGTGACCACCCCGCAGACCGTGGAAGCCGCGGTCAGCCACGACATCGGCCGCCTGACCCTGCACGGCTCCGTCGCCTGGACCGACTGGTCCACCTTCGAGGAGATCCGCGTCCGCTTCGACAACCCCGCCCAGCCCGACGCGCTGGACGAGCAGTTCTGGCGGGACACCTGGTTCTTCGCCGTCGGCGCCAGCATGAAGCTGGACGACCCGGCCTGGACCTTGCGCGCCGGTGTCGCCTATGACGAGACCCCGACCCGGGACGAATACCGCACCCCCCGCATCGCCGACGGCGACCGGGTCTGGACCTCCGTCGGCGCCTCCTGGGCCCCGAACGCGAACCTGGCCCTGGATTTCGGCTACACCCACCTGTTCGTGGAGGACAGCCGCGTCGACAACGCCACCTCCCTGGGCAACCGCATCAGCGGCACCTTCGAGAACAGCGCCGACATCCTGTCCCTGACGGTGCGGTACAACTTCTGACCCTCACCCCTTGCCGAAACCGGGCCTCCCATGTTCGCTACGCCTGTAGAGACGGGGAGGCCCATGGCAACGGCACGAGCTTTCTGGGTGGCGGAACCCGGGCGGGGGGAAATCCGGGCGGAACCCCTGCCGCCCCCCGCCGACGGGGAGGTGCTGGTCCGCACCCTCGCCAGCGGCATCAGCCGGGGGACCGAGTCGCTGGTCTTCCAGGGGCTGGTGCCGCCGTCCCTCCATGACACCATGCGCTGCCCCTTCCAGGCCGGCGGGTTCCCCGGGCCGGTCAAGTACGGCTACGCCGCCGTCGGGGTGGTGGGGCAGGGGCCCGACAGCTTGGTCGGCCACCGCGTCTTCGTCCTGCACCCGCACCAGGACCGGTTCACCGTCCCGGCCACCGCCTGCCGCTTGGTCCCCGACGGGGTGCCCGACCACCGCGCCGTCCTGGCCGCGAACCTGGAGACGGCGCTGAACATCCTGTGGGACGGCGGCGCCACCGCCGGCCAGCGCATCGCGGTGATCGGCGCCGGGGTGGTGGGCTGCCTCGCCGCCTGGCTCTGCGCCGGCCTGCCGGGGGCAGAGGTGCAACTCGTCGACATCGACCCGGCCCGGGCCGCCGTCGCCGCCTCCCTGGGCGTGCCCTTCACCCATCCGGACGGGGCCAAGGGCGACCGCGACCTGGTCATCCACGCCAGCGGCAGCGCGTCCGGCCTCGCCACCGCCCTCGACCTGGCGGGGCTGGAGGCGACGGTGGTCGAGGCCTCCTGGTACGGCGACCGTCCCGTGGCCGCGCCCCTGGGCGCCGGCTTCCATCCGAAGCGGCTGCGGCTCGTCTCCAGCCAGGTGGGCCAGGTCTCCCCCGGCTTCCGCCCGCGCTGGAGCCATGCGGACCGGCTGGACCTGGCCCTTTCCCTCCTCACTGACCCCGCCCTGGACGCGCTGCTGGAGGGGCCGACGCCCTTCCCCGACCTGCCCGCCCTCATGCCGCGCTTGGCGAGGGGCGGCGGGTTGTGCCATGTCATCTCCTATCCGACCTGAGATAGGGGATGGCCCATGTATGGCTTGACGGTCCGGGACCACATCATGGTCGCCCACAGCTTCGTGGGCGCTGTCTTCGGCCCGGCCCAGCGGCTGCACGGCGCCACCTTCGTGGTGGATGCGGAGTTCCGCCGCCGCTGCCTGTCGCCTGACGGGCTGGTGGTGGACATCGGCCTGGCCTCTTCCCTGCTGAAGCAGGTGCTGGCCCCCCTGAACTACGTGAACCTGGACGAGCTGCCGGACTTCCGCGGCCGCAACACCACCACCGAGTTCCTGGCGGGGGAGATCCACCGCCGCCTCTGCGCCGGCCTGTTCGCCGGAGCCCTGGGCGCCGACGGCCGCGCGGTGGAGTCCATGAAGATCACCCTGCACGAATCCCACGCCGCCTGGGCCAGCTTCGAGGGCCCGGTGGTGGAGCCCGCCCCCGCCGGAATCCACGTATGACCCTTCCCATCGGCCGCCCCATCCACATCCTGTCCCCCGGCCCCATCAGCCAGTTGACCGGGGGCTTCGGCTACCTTCGCCGCCTCGCCGCCGGTCTGGCGGAGCGGGGGGAGGAGGTGGCGGTGCATGAGCTGCCCGGCCGCCACCCCTTCCCGGATGAGGAGGCGCGGCTTGAGGCGGACCTGACCGCCGCCCGCATCCCCGACGGCGCCCTGGTCCTGGTGGACGGCCTGGCCCTGCCGGCCGCCGCCCACGCCCTGTGGATGGAGCGCTACCGCCTGCGCCTCGCCGCCCTTGTGCACCACCCGCTGCACCTGGAAGCCGGCCTGGACGCGGAGACGGCCCTTGTGCTTCGCCGGCTGGAGCGGGACGCCCTGGCCCTGATGCGCCGGGTCATCGTCCCCAGCCGTGCCACCGCGGCGGACGTGATGGCGCTGGAGGTGCCAGCGGACCGGCTGGCCGTGGTCAATCCCGGCACCGACCGGGTGGCCCCCGCCCCGCACCCGAAATGGGCCGCCGCCCCCGGCCTGGGCAAGGCCGGGCCGGTGATCCTCTGCGTCGCCACTCTGACCCCGCGCAAGGGCCACCTGGTGCTGCTCCAGGCCCTGGCCACCCTCACCGACCTGCCCTGGACCCTGGTCCTGGCCGGCAGCCCCGACCGCGACCCCGCCCACGCGGAGGCCATCCGCGCCGCCATCGCCGAGCTGGGCCTTGCCGACCGTGTGACCATCGCCGGGGAGCTGGAGGCGGTGGCGCTGGAGGCGCGCTGGCACCTGGCCGACCTGACTGTGTTGCCCAGCCTGCACGAAGGTTACGGCATGGTGGTGGCAGAGGCGCTGGCCCGCGGCCTGCCCACCGTGGCCACCACCGCTGGCGCCCTGCCGGAGCTGCTGCCCCCGGCCGCGGGCGGCCTTGTCCCGCCGGGCGATGCCGCGGCCCTGGCCGCCGCCCTGCGCCCGCTGCTGGCCGACCCCACTGCCCGCGCCGCCGCGGCCCGGGAGGCGTTGGAGGCCGGCGGCGCCCTGCCCACCTGGGACCAGTCCGTGGACCTGTTCCGGGCCGAGCTGGCCCGCGCCGCCACCGCGCAAGGGGCCGGGGCATGAGCGACAGCTTCGCCCTGGACTGGCTGCGCCTTCGCGAACCGCTGGATGCCGCCGCCCGGGCCCCCGCCCTGACCCGCGCCTTCGCCCGCCGCCTGCCCCGCGCCCCGCACTTGGTGGACCTTGGCGCCGGCACCGGCAGCACCCTGCGCCACCTGGCCCCCCGGCTGGACTGCCCGGAACAGTCCTGGACCCTGGTGGACAAGGACATGGCCCTGCTGACCAAGGCCCCGGGGGAGCTGACCCAATGGGCCGACAAGCACGGCTGGACGGTCACGGAGGAACGCCGCTCCTTGCGCATCCAGGCGGACGAGATGACCCTGCGGGCGGAGATGCGCCGCTACGACCTGACCACCGACCTGACCGGCCTCGCCCTGGGCCAGGTGGACGGCGTCACCTGCAGCGCCCTGCTGGACCTGGTCTCCGCCGACTGGATCGGCAAGCTGGCGGCGGAGCTGGCGCGCAGCGGCTACCCGCCCTTCCTTGCCACCCTGACCGTGGACGGCCGCACGGCGTTCGAGCCGGCGGACCCGGACGACGCCTTCGTCATGGACCGCTTCCACGCCCACATGCGCGGCAACAAGGGCTTCGGCCCTTCCTTGGGGCCGGAGGCGGCGACGGCCTTGGCCGACACGCTGCGGGTCGCCGGCTACAAGGTCCAGGTGGCGCCCGCCGACTGGCACCTGCGCAGCCGCCACAAGGAGACGCACCGGCTGATGGTGGACGGCTATGCCCGCTCAGCCACCGCCATGGACCCCGCCGCGGGGCCCCGGATCGAGGCCTGGGCCGCCCGCCGCCGCGCCGCCATCGCCGACGGGGCCACCCTGATGGTGGGGCACCAGGACCTGCTCGCCATCCGGTAACCTCCCCGCACGTCCTATGCCCCTTTGCGGGGCGGCGTGGTAGCATCGGTCCGCGGCGCGCAACCAAGCGTTCCGGTCCCCCGGTCACCGACCCAAGAAGCCAGCAGATGAACACCTCCGGCAAGCGCATCCTCCTGGTCGATGACGACTCGGCCCTGCGCCAGTCCTTGGCGGAGCAGTTGGCGCTGCATGAGGAGTTCGAGACGGCGGAGGCCGGCACCGGCGCCGCGGGGCTGGAAGCCGCCAAGGCCAAGGGCCCCTTCGACGCCATCCTGCTGGACGTGGGCCTGCCGGACATGGATGGGCGCGACCTCTGCCGCCTGCTGCGGCGGGAAGGGGTGAAGTGCCCGGTGATCATGCTGACGGCCGCCGCCAGCGACAGCGACCAGATCCTGGGCCTGGACAGCGGCGCCAACGACTATGTCTCCAAGCCCTTCCGGCTGGGGGTGCTGCTGGCCCGGCTGCGCGCCCAGCTCCGCCAGTTCCAGGCATCCGACGATGCCAGCTTCGCCATCGGCCCCTACAGCTTCAACCCGGCGGCCAAGCTGCTGCATGACGAGGCACGCCACAAGAAGATCAAGCTGACGGAGAAGGAAACCCAGATCCTCAAGTACCTCTACCGCGCCGGCGGCGTAGTGGGGCGGGAAACGCTGCTGGGCGAGGTCTGGGGCTACAACGCCGCCGTCACCACCCACACGCTGGAAACCCACGTCTACCGCCTGCGCCAGAAGATCGAACCCGACCCCGCCAACGCCCGCCTGCTGGTGACCGAGCCGGGCGGGTACAGGCTGGTGCCGTGAGGGCGGGCCGACGCCGGAATCCCTTACCCCGGTATTCACCACTGCCTTGCCTGCTTCCCCCGCGAAGGCGGGGGTCCACGGTTTTTTCACCCCTTGGGCGACCTCCGCCGGGTCAAGAACTGTGGGCCCCCGCCTTCGCGGGGGAAGCGGTGGGGCCCGTCACGGGCGGCCTTCCTTATCCCGGTACCAACGCCGCGAGACCCCTCACCACTCCTCCCTGACCTCCTCCCCCCACAGCAGCTCCCCCAGCCGCCGCCGCGTCGCCCGGGACAAATCCTCCGGCAGCTCGTCCGGCCGGAAGAACCGTGCCGCCGCGATCTCGAACCGGTCGGGGGCCAGGGTGCCCTCCCACTGGTCGGCGGCGAACAGGGTCACGTAGTCGTGGCCCCACGCGCCGAACCGGGCATGGGTGGAAACCAGCCGGACACGCCCGGTGGCGCGCAGCCCCACCTCCTCCCGCAGCTCCCGCGCCGCGGCGGCGGGCAGGCTTTCCCCCCGGTCCACGGCCCCGCCGGGGAAGTGCCAGCCGGGGATGTAGGTATGGTGGACCAGCAGCACGCCGCCGTCGTGGTCGCGCACCAGCAGGCGCACGCCCAGGGTGGTGGGTTTGCGCAGGCGCAGCCAGGTGCGGCGGGCCAGGAACAGGTATCGGGGGACCAGTCGTCGCGTCGTCATGGCGTCCGTCCTAGCACGCCTTGGCCGCCGCCATCCCTAAAACTTCCCCCCGCGCACCACGTCCACCGTGCTGGCGATCAGCAACAGGCCGTGGCTCTCCAGCAGCGGCCCAAGCGCGTCCACCAGCTTGTCGGCCTTGTCGGCGGACATCACGGCCATGAACAGGACCTTGGACTGGGCCCCGGTCACCTGGTCCTCCGACCAGCGACCGCCGGCGCCGGACCCGCCCAGGGCCGGCAGCAGGGTATAGCCGGTCACCCCCGCCTTGTCCGCCAGGGCCGTCAGCCGGGGCAGCAGGGGGGCGTCAACCAGGACCTCGATCTTGCGGCGGGCGACGGTGTCGGTCATTGGCCTGATATCCGGGCGGCGAGGGAGGAGAAGAGCGGGATGCCCACGGTGATGTTGAAGGGGAACGTCACCGCCAGCGACATGGCCAGGTAAAGGCCGGGGTCCGCCTGGGGCAACGCCAGGCGCATGGCCGCCGGCACGGCGATATAGGACGCGCTGGCCGCCAGGATGCCCAGCGCCGCCGCCGACCCCGGCCCCAGCCCGGCCGCCGTGCCCACCAGCACGCCGATGGTGCCGTTGATGATGGGGAACAGGATGGCCAGCCCCGCCAGGCGCGCCGTCAGCGCCCGCGCCTCCCGCAGGCGCCGCGCCGCCACCAGCCCCATGTCCAGCAGGAACAGGCACAGCATGCCGCGGAACAGCCCGTCGAACACGGGGGCGATGGGCGCGAACCCCTCCTTCCCCGCAATCAGCCCGATCACGAAGCTGCCGGTCAGCAGCACCACGGACCCGTTCAGCAGGGTCTCATGCAGCAGGGCGCCCTTGGGCTGCGCCTCCACCGTGGCGCCCCGCTGGGCCAGCATCAGGCCCACGATGATGGCCGGCGTCTCCATCAGCGCCAGCACCGCCACCATATAGCCGCCGGGCGCCATGCCCCCCGCCTCCAGCACCTCCACCCCCGTGACGAAGGTGACCACGCTGACCGATCCGTAATGGGCCGCCACCGCGGCCGCGTTCACCGCGTCCAGCTTGCCGAACCGGCGCAGGGCGGCATAGGCGGGCAGGGGGATCAGGCAGCTCAGCACCAGACCGGCCACCGCCGCGGCCAGCATGTCCGCCGACGCGCCGCTGGCCGCCACCTGCACCCCGCCCTTCAGCCCGATGGCCGCCATCAGGTACAGGGAAATGCCCTTGGCCACCGCCTCCGGGATCGCCAGGTCCGACCGCGCGAAGGCGGCCGCCGCGCCCAACACGAAGAACAGGATGACCGGCGACAGCAACACCTCCAACCCGCCGACCATGCCCCAACCCCCGTCCCGTGGCCCCCGCCGGTGCTTACCCAGAATTGCCGGGCGGGGCAAGGCCACGCGGCCACCCTATCCGTGGGGTGGGGAACAGAAGGCCGTAGGTCGCGGCTGAAGCGAAGCGGAAGCCCGACAGGAAGACTCCAACTGCCTCAATCCCCGTCCATCCGGCATCAATCCGTGTCATCCGTGCCTTACGGTATGACGGTCGGGGTGGTGGCGCCGGATGCCAGGCCCCACGCCAAGCCGCATGACAGAAATCCTATACCGTGTCATGCTCCCTCCACCGGCCCCTCACCCGGCGGTTCCTGGACATGTTGCATCACCATCCCACGGCACCCCGCCGTTCCTCCGCCACGCCCTGCCCGCCCCCTTAACTTGACCGAAATCGCAACCCGGTAAGGTTAGTCTCCTTAAGGCGGTTTTCTCAGCAAATTCAGGCACATATAATGTGACGTCGGTAAAGTTAAGCGTCACCTTAGTCAAGTTAGCGTCACCTTAAGGTCAAGTTAGTCACCCAGCGGCCAGGCACCCCCGGCACCCCCGGCACCCCCGGCACCCCCGGCAGCCATGACCGCAGCACATGTGCGGTTTCTCCGTCCCACCCGTCTTGCGGCGCTCCCGGGGGTGCTTACATATGACGTGATCCCTCCCGGATCGCACAGTCGTGGATCATCGCCCGGCCGGGCCTCGTGCAGGACGGCAACAAGGGCAGCCCAGGGGAGAAGCGTATGGATTTCCAGAAATATACCGAGCGCAGCCAGGGTTTCGTGCAGGCCGCCCAGGGGCTTGCCCTGCGCGGCGGCCACCAGCAGCTGGCGCCGGAACACCTGCTGAAGGTCTTGCTGGACGACAAGGAAGGCCTTGCCGCCAACCTGATCCGCAGCGCCGGCGGCGACCCCGCCCGGGCGCTCGGCGCTGTTGAGGCGGCGCTGGCCAAGCTGCCGAAGGTGGAAGGCCCCGGCGCCGGTGGCGTCAGCCTGTCCCGCGAACTGGCCCGCGTCTTCGCCACGGCGGAGGAGGTGGCCCAGAAGGCCGGTGACAGCTTCGTCACCGCCGAGCGGTTGTTGCTCGCCCTCGCCTTGACCACCGGCACCCCCGCCGCCAAGGCCCTGGCCGATGCCAACGCCACACCGCAGAAGCTGAATGAGGCCATCAACAGCCTGCGCAAGGGCCGCACCGCCGACACGGCGGGGGCGGAGCAGGGCTATGATGCCTTGAAGAAGTACGCCCGCGACCTGACCCAGGCCGCCCGAGACCAGAAGCTGGACCCCGTCATCGGCCGGGATGAGGAAATCCGCCGCACCATGCAGGTGCTGGCCCGCCGCACCAAGAACAACCCGGTGCTGATCGGCGAACCCGGCGTGGGCAAGACCGCCATCGTCGAGGGCCTCGCCATCCGCATCGTCAATGGCGACGTGCCGGAAGGCCTGCGCGACAAGCGCCTGCTCTCCCTGGACCTGGGCGCGCTGGTGGCCGGCGCCAAGTTCCGCGGCGAGTTCGAGGAGCGGCTGAAGGCCGTGCTCCAGGAAATCCAGGCCGCGGCGGGTGAGGTCATCGTCTTCATCGACGAGCTGCACACCCTGGTCGGCGCCGGCAAGGCGGACGGCGCCATGGACGCCTCCAACATGCTGAAGCCCGCCCTGGCGCGGGGTGAGTTGCACTGCGTCGGCGCCACCACGCTGGACGAGTACCGCAAGTACATCGAGAAGGACGCGGCCCTGGCCCGCCGCTTCCAGCCCGTCTTCGTGGCCGAGCCGACGGTGGAGGACACCATCTCCATCCTCCGCGGCCTGAAGGAGAAGTATGAGCTGCACCATGGGGTGCGGATCACCGACAGTGCCATCGTCTCCGCCGCCACCCTGTCCAACCGCTACATCACCGACCGCTTCCTGCCCGACAAGGCCATCGACCTGATCGATGAGGCCGCCAGCCGCCTGCGCATGGTGGTGGACAGCAAGCCGGAGGAGATCGACGCCCTCGACCGCGACATCATCCGCCTGAAGATCGAGCGGGAGGCCCTGAAGCGGGAGACGGACCAAGCCTCCCGTGACCGGCTGGAGAAGCTGGAGGTGGAGCTGGCGGGCCTGGAGCAGAAATCCGCCACCCTCACCGCCCAGTGGCAGGCGGAGAAGGAAAGCCTGACCTCCGCCCAGAAGGTGAAGGAAGAGCTGGAGCGGGCGCGGGCCGAGTTGGAGACCGCCCAGCGCCAGGGCAACTGGGCCAAGGCGGGTGAGCTGACCTATGGCCTGATCCCCAGCCTGGAAAAGAAGCTGGCGGAGGCCGAGCAGGCCAGCGCCCACCGCATGCTGAACGAGGAGGTGCGTGACCAGGACATCGCCTCCGTCGTCAGCCGCTGGACCGGCATCCCCGTGGACAAGATGCTGACGGGGGAGCGGGAAAAGCTGCTGCGCATGGAGGAACGCCTGCGCACCCGGGTGATCGGGCAGGAGGAGGCGATCGTCGCCGTCTCCAACGCCGTCCGCCGGGCCCGCGCCGGCCTGCAGGACCCCAACCGCCCCATCGGCAGCTTCCTCTTCCTCGGCCCCACCGGCGTGGGCAAGACGGAGCTGACCAAGGCCCTGGCGGAGTTCCTGTTCGACGATGAGACCGCCATGGTCCGGCTCGACATGTCCGAATACATGGAGAAGCACAGCGTCAGCCGCATGATCGGGGCGCCCCCGGGCTATGTGGGCTATGACGAGGGCGGGGCCCTGACGGAGGCGGTGCGCCGCCGGCCCTACCAGGTCGTCCTGTTCGACGAGGTGGAGAAGGCCCACCCCGACGTGTTCAACGTGCTGCTCCAGGTGCTGGACGACGGCCGCCTGACAGACGGGCAGGGGCGTACGGTGGACTTCCGCAACACCCTGATCGTCATGACCAGCAACCTCGGCGCCCAGGCCCTGGCCGAGCTGCCGGAAGGGGCGGACAGCGGGGCGGCGCGGGAGCAGGTGATGGAGGTGGTGCGGACCGCCTTCCGGCCGGAGTTCCTGAACCGGCTGGACGAGATCCTGCTGTTCCACCGGCTGGGCCGCGGCCACATGTCGGGCATCGTGGACATCCAGCTGGGCCGGCTGCGCAAGATGCTGGCCGACCGGGACATCACCCTGGAGCTGGACGACGGCGCCAAGGCCTGGTTGGCGGACAGGGGCTACGACCCGGTCTACGGCGCCCGGCCCCTGAAGCGGGTGATCCAGCGGGAACTGCAGAACCCGCTCGCCACCCGCCTGCTGGAAGGCAAGGTGCAGGACGGGCAGGTGGTCCATGTGGGCGTCGGCCCGGACGGACTGGCCCTGGACGGCGAACCCGCCAACCTGCCACCCCCGGCCTCCACCAGCGCCTGGGGCCGCGGGGCCCAGCAGCCCGGCACCCTGCATTGAGGTAAGGATACCGGGCCCGCCTTCCTTCCCATGGGGGGGCGGGTCCGGCCCTTGCCCGATCACCCGTCTCCCGGCATGGTGCGCTGCAGCATCCCTTGCCCCGGCGCACCATGCCCCACCTGGTCATCGACATCACCGCCCATGGCCTCGGCCACCTGGCCCAGACATCCTCCGTGGTCGCCGCCCTGCGCCGCCGCCGTCCGGACCTGCGCCTGACCCTGCGCACCGGCCATGGGGCGGCCACCCTGGCCCGCTTCATCGACCCGCCCTGGGACTTGGCCCCGCCGCCGCCCGACCTGGGCATGGCCATGCTGGACGCCAACCGGGTGGACGTGGCCGCCAGCCACCGCTACTACGCCGACCTGCACCGGGACTGGGGCTCGGTGGTGGCCACGCAAAGTTCGGCGCTCACGGCGCTCAAGCCCGACCTGCTGCTGTCCAACATCGCCTACACCGGCCTCGCGGGCGCCCAGGCCGCTGGCATCCCCTGCCTCGCCGCTTGTTCCCTGAACTGGCACGACGTCGCCGCCGCCTACCTGTCGGGCCTGCCGGGGATGGATGCGGCGTTGGCCCAGATGCACGCCGCTTATGCCGGTGCCCGGGCCTTCATCCGCCTGGAACCCGCCTTGCCCATGGACAGCCTGCCCAACCGGGTGGCTGTCAGTCCCGTGGCCCGCCTGGGCACGGACCGCCGGACGGACTTGGACCGGCTATTCCCCCAGCCGCCCCGTCACTTGGTCGTCGTCTCCTTCGGCGGCATTGCCGGCCCGCCGATTCTGACCAGGGTGCCCCGCCTGGACGGCGTCGCCTGGCTGCTGAACGACCCCCAATCCTTGCCGCCCGGCCGGGACGATGTGCGGCTGGTGGACGAGGTGCCGGTCCCCTTCCAGGACATGGTGCGCTCCGCCGACTTGGCGCTCACCAAGCCGGGCTATGGCATGTTCGCCGACTCGATCTGCAACGGCACCCGCCTGCTCTCCCTCACCCGGCCCGACTGGCCGGAGACGCCCTGGCTGACCGGGTGGGCCAAGGCCCACGGCGTGGCGGGGGAGATCGATACAAGCGCCCTGAACACGCCCGCCCTGGACGCGCTGCTCCTGGACATGCTGGCCCGCCCCATCCCCCCACCCCCGCCGGCAAGGGGCGGGGAGGAGGCGGCTGCCATCGTCCTTGATTTCTTGGGGGAAGGCCGGGTTTAGCAGCCCGGCGCCTTGCGGCAACCCTCGGCCTTCGCGGCCGGCCGGCCGGCGGAGGCGGAGACCAGGGTCAGGCCCGCCTGGGCGTCGGCGTAGCGGTCCTCGATCTGGGCCAGCACGGCCTGGAAGCGCTTCAGCTCCTTGCCGTCCAGGTTCCGCCCGGTGGGCAGGTCCACGGACATGGGGTTCACCTGCTTGCCGCCGCGGTGCACCTCATAATGCAGGTGCGGCCCGGTCGAGCGGCCCGTGGAGCCCACATAGCCGATCACGTCACCCTGGTTGACCCGCGCGCCCCGCCGCAGGCCCGACCCGAAGCGGGACAGGTGGGCATAGGCGGTGGCGATCTCCCGGTTGTGGCGGATACGGACATAGTTGCCATAGGCACCCTTCTGCCCGGCTTCCTCCACGATGCCGTCGCCGGCGGCGAAGACCGGGGTGCCCGTTGGGGCGCCGAAGTCCGCCCCCTTGTGCATCTTGCTGTAGCCCAGCAGCGGGTGCATCCGCATCCCGAAGCCCGAGGTCAGCCGCGCCCCGTCCACCGGGGTACGGAGCAGGGCCTTGCGCACCGATTCGCCCTTGCGGGTGAAATAATCGGCGCTGCCGTCGCTGTCCTCATACAGGAACAGCTCCCGCCGCTTGCCCGACAGGGTCAGGGCGGCATAGCTGACGGTGCCGACCTTCGCCACCTCGCCCGACTCGGTCAGGTACTGTTCGTACAGTACCTCGAAGCTGTCGCCCGGCTGGATGTCGCGCTGCCAGTCCACGTCATAGTTGAACAGCTTGTTGATCAGCGCGTTCAGGACGGGGGTCGGCACCCCCGAGGCATAGCCCGCCTGGTACAGTGACGACTCGATCCGGCCCTGCGCGGCCACCCAGCGGCGCTGCAAGGGCTTCGCCACCTCCGCCGCCTGGAACCGGACCCCGTCGAAGCTGACGGAGACGGACCGTTCCACCGCCGGCTGGAACTCGAAACCGACGAACTTGCCGTCGCCCGCCGAATGGTCGAACAGGACCTTGATCTCCTGCCCCGACCGCATCCGGCGCGGGTCATAGACGCCGCGCAGCGCGCTGATGGCCCCTTGCGCGTGCTCCTGCGGCACCTCCGCGTCCAGCAGGAGCTGCATAAGGGTCTCGCCCCGGCCCAGGTTGACCAGCTTGCGTTCCACCGGGTCGGCCACGCGCTCCATGTCGCCCCAGGCATCGGCAGCCAGGGCCAGGCCCTGCTCGGCGTCGATGTCGCCGCTGAACTCGGGGCTCGCGGGGGCCGTCATCGTCGGGGCGTCCGCCTGCTGGGCGATCATCCCGTCGGCGGGGAAGGCCGGGGCGGCACGCTGGGCTTGCCAGAGGAAGGCACCGGTGCCGGCGAGGGCCATGGTCAGGGCCAGGATGGAGACATGCCTCTTCAGCACGACGTAACCTCCATCCCCATTCTCCCCACCCCATTGCTGTGGCCCCTCGGGCGGGGCCGTTCCTTCGCCTGCCGTCCGACGCCTTGCGGGGCGTTCGGACAGATTGTTGCCGGTTCTGCCCCGACCTTGCGTGACCGGCCTGCCACTGTCAACGTGAACATCTTTCGTACATTTGCGAAAGATTCATGCGTGACGCGCCCGCGCGTAAGGACACCCGCGGGGGCTACTCCCGAACGGGGCTTGCTGGGCGTTGTTCCCCCCTGGGCCCACCTGCTGCCAAGCGTCCCTATATAAGAGGTGAGGTTGGCACCCCGTGACAGAATGGGGACCGACGCCGCAGCCCCAAAATGAAGGGCGGTCGAAAAATCCTGTTGACGGTGATTGGGGT
>MOEB01000179.1 GCA_001939945.1 Aerophototrophica crusticola
CCGCCCAGCTCGGCCGTGCCCGGCTCGTCCACCGCCTGCCGCGGCTCGCTGCGGCGGTCCGCGTCCGCCGTGGAGGTGCGCACCACCTTCACAAGCACCCGGCGCAGCTCAGAGACGCTCGCCGCCACCCCGGCGGCCCCGGCCCGCACCTGCCCGGCCTGCGCGCCCGAGCGCGTGGCCTCGCCCGACACGGTGGCGATGCTGGCGGCCACCACGTCCACGGCCGTGCTCGTCTCGGCCACGCTGCGGCCGATCTCCTGGGTCGCCGCCGCCTGCTCCTCCATGGCCGCGGCGATGGCGCCGGACACGTGGTCCACCTCGGCGATGCCGGACGCGATCTCGCCCACCGCCGCCACGGCCGCCGCCGTGGCCGCCCGCACCTCGCCCACCTGGGCGGCGATCTCCTCGGTGGCCCGCGCCGTCTGGTTGGCGAGCGCCTTGACCTCGGACGCCACCACGGCGAAGCCCTTGCCGGCCTCGCCCGCGCGGGCGGCCTCGATGGTGGCGTTCAGGGCCAGCAGGTTGGTCTGCCCGGCGATGTCGGCGATCAGGCCGGCCACCTGGCCGATGCGGGCCACCGCCTCGGACAGCGCCGCGATGGTGGCGCCGGCGCGCTCGGCCGTGCCCACCGCCTTGCGGGTGGCCTGGGTGCCGTGGCCCACCTGGGCCGCGATCTCGCGGATGGAGGCGGTGAGCTGCTCGCTGGCGGCGGCCACGGCCTGCACGTTGGCCAGCGCCTGGGCCGCGGCCGCGGCGACACCCTCGGCGTTCTGCCCCACCAGCTCGGCCGAGGCGGCCATGCCCGCCGCCTCGCGGGCCATGCCCTCGGTGTCCGCGGCCACCCGCTCCACCGCGTCGCGGGCCTCGCGCTCCACCGTGTCGGCCATGGCCTCCAGCGCCAGGCGGCGGCTCTCCCGCTCGGCCTCGGCGTAGGTCTCCAGCAGCAGCTCCAGGTCGAGCCAGACCAGGCGGGTGAGGGCGTCGCGGACGGCGGCGCGGCTGGCCGCGTCGCGGGAGAGCGCGCCGCGCAGGCCGGGGGCGGGGCGGTCGAGGCCGAGCTCGGCCAGGATGCCGGCGAGCACGGCGTGGTGGCAGATGGCCACGGCGTAGCCGGGCACGCCGTTGTCGTAGAAGGCGCGGGCGAGGCGCCGGGCCGAGGCGTCGAAGCCCTCGCCGACCTCGCCGGAGGCGGCGCGCACCCAATGCGCGACGCGGGCCTCGTGGACGGCGGGGACGGCGAGGGCGGCCTGGATCTCGGGCCAGGCGGCGAAGCGGCCATGCCACGCCGCCAGCAGGCCGGGCAGGCGCGCCCGCGCGAAGCCGGCCAGGCCGCGCACCAGCGCGACGTCGGCCTCGGTGACGGAGAACGCCGCCAGCCGGCGGGCGCCGGCGTCCTGCTGGGCGTGTCGGGGCGCCATTGCGGTCTCCTCCTTGTTCGCCGGGCATCACCGGCCCCGCGGCCGGGTGGTGGCCACCGCCCATCCTGGCGGCGGTTGCCGCGCGCGGGCGGTGCCGAAAGGTTAGCCTATGCGGGCGTATAGGGGGCGGCCCCGGCGGCGGGCGGCGGGCCGATGGCGTCCGCGGCGATGCGGGAGGGGCCGCCTGGGCCGGCTGGTGGGCCTGCCGGTCCGCCCTGGGCCCATGTCCA
>MOEB01000180.1 GCA_001939945.1 Aerophototrophica crusticola
TCCGCGCCCGCGGCCTCGGCCCGCTCACGGGGGGCGGCCCCGCGCCGACGGGGGCGCCCCGGGCCGGGTTCGGCCCGGGCGCGGAACGCGGCCTAGGGCGGGCATGTGGCCCGGAGGGCCGGGAGGCACCCGGGATTGACGGCACCAGCCGGCAGGACAACGTCTGGTCCTTGGCCGGGACGTGCGTCGCCGGGAGGGCAAGCGCCATGGCGCCTGGTGACGACCTCGCGGGGGGCCCGCCGCCGGGCGCCGACCTGTACCGCTCGCTGAGCGAGCTGCTGCCCTTCGGCGTGTGGGCGACGGACGCGGCGGGCAAGGCCACCCACGTCTCGCCGGCCTTCCCGGGGCTGGTGGGCATGACCCCGGCCGCGTGCCGGGAGTACGGCTGGGTGGGCCGGTGGAAGCCACGGCGGCGGCCTTGGCCGGCCAAGTGGGTGCCGAGCTGGCCTACGCCGGCGCCAGGCCCGGCCTGCGCCGCGGGGCGCTGTTCCCGGCGCCGTGGCTCCCCGGCCGGGGCCTCTCCCCGCGGGACGCGCCCCTGCCCCGTGCCGGGGGCTTGCCGCGGGGATCGGGGGTGTCCTGCCTTCTCCGCCGCCGGCAGGGCCTGATGCCGGGAGGGCCCTTGCTCTTCCCAGAACCCCCGGGCCGCGCGCCCCTGGCGGCCACCCCCNCTTTTGTGGAATGGCCCCCGGCCCGCCAGCCGGTATGGTCGCCGCGTGCCAACCCCACATGCCCGCATGGAAGACCTGCCCCGCCCAGTCCTGACCCTCCGGGCGCTGGCCGCCGCCAGCGTGCTCGTCCCGGCGCTCCTCCTGGCCGCCTTCGCCTGGCTTTCCTGGCGTGGGGCCTGGGCGGACGCGGAGCTGCGCGCCGAACGCCAGTCGGCGGCGATGGCGGAGCACCTGCGCGCCGTGCTCCAGGTCCACGCCCTCTCGGTGACCCGCGTCGCCGCCCGCCTCGCCCCCGGCAACCCGGACCCCGTCGGCCGGGGCGAGCCGCTGCACGGCCTGCTGGCCCGCTTCGTCGCCGACAGCCCCGACCTCGTCGCCATCGTGGCCACGGATGCCTCGGGACGTGCCGTCGCGGCAAACTCCGGGCATCCCCCGCCCGACCTGGACCTCTCCGACCGCGACTACTTCCGCGCCCTGCGGGACGGCCAGGACCTCGCAGTCGGCGCGCCGGTGCTCGGCCGCCTGACCGGCAGGCGGACCTGGCCCGTGGCTCGGCGCGTCGAGGCGGGGAACGGGGGGTTCGGCGGGGTCGTCACCAGCGCCGTCCCGCTCGAGGCGGTGGCTGCCTTCTTCACGGGCCTGGGTGACGGCGGGGGCCGCTCGCTCACCGTGGCCCGCGGCGACGGCACCGTGCTCCTGCGCCTGCCGGAAGCCAACACCGGCGTGGCCACGCTCTCGCCGGACGGCGGCTTCCTGCGCGCGGTCGCGGCCAACCCCGGCGGCGGGACCTACCGCACGGTTTCCGAGCTCGACCGGGTGGACCGCCTCCACGTGGTGCGCCCGGTGCCGGGGCACGACATCCACGCCTCGGTCGGGGTCGACCTGGCCGCCATCCGGGCGGCGTGGCTGCGCGAGGCGGGCCCGGCCGCCCTGGCCGCCGCGCTGGGCGCCGGGGCACTGCTCTCCCTGACCCTGG
>MOEB01000181.1 GCA_001939945.1 Aerophototrophica crusticola
GCACGCCGGGGCGGACCTGGTCCTGCGCCCGTTCGGGGACGCGGCCGCGCGCCGTGGAGGGCGTGCTCGGGGGCGCCATGCGGGGCCCCGGCCCCGGTCAGCCCGCCCCGCCGGGCAGCCGCGAAGCCCCGGCCGGGACACCGTCCGTTACCGCCTGAGGCAGGCCGTGGGGCTTGGGAGGCGCCTCCCGACGGCTCGGATGTGACCGGCGCACGCCCGACCCTGGTGGCGGCGGCCGTGCTGTGGTGGAACAGCACCTACATGTCGGACGCTGTGGGGCGCCTGCGGGCCGTCGGGAAGGTGGTGCCGGACCACCTGCCGGCCCACACGTCGCCTTCTCCGGCGATTGCCGCGGCCCTCCCGCATGGCCGCCGCCAGCTGCGGCCCACGCGGGCGGGGTTCCTTGCGGCCCGACGCCCCTGGTTCTTAGCTTGTTCATGCGATCCGTTGCCCCGTGGACACATGTCGTGATGGCCTCAAGACCGGCAGGGGAATTTTCACTTTTGGCGACGCGGCATTTAGATGATCGCGCCTGCCACAGCTTCGGGTTGCTAGCCTGCTTCACGTTCAGGGAATTTTGACAAGTTCATGCCCTTGTCACACCAAGGACAAGCGGCAGGTGGCAAGTGATGGCGAAAGGGGGGGGCACCGGGGGCGACGCCCGGGACGGGGGCCTGGAGGTCCACCTGGTGCTGGTCGGGCTGGCGCCCGGGACGGCCAGGGCCCTAACGGCGGCCGCGGCGGCCCGCGCGGGATCGGCCATCGACGCCGTCGCCGACGTCCCGGCCGCGTCCGGGGTCATGCCCAGGGGGAAGGCCCAGGTGGTGCTCCTGGCCGACCGCCTGGCCAGCCGCGACGCCGTCGGCAGGCTCCGGGGCCCGGCGCGCCAGGTGCCGGTCATCGCCGTGGGCCAGGCGAGCCCGTTGGCCGTCATGCAGGCCCTGGAGATCGGCGCCAGCGGCTACCTGCCGTCGGCCGAGGCCGTCACCCGCCTGCACGAGGCCGTTGACCGGGTGGCCAGCGGCGGCACCTTCCTGCCATCCCCCGGCCAGGGTACGGCCCGGGCCGCCGCTGTCCGGGGAGGGTCCACCCCCCGCGACCCGGCCGCACTCCGGAAACTGTCCGCCCGCCAAGTCGAGGTCCTGCGCCTGGTCGCGCGCGGCGAGGGCAACGGGTCGGTCGCCGAGGCCCTGGGGATCGGCGTCGCGACGGTGAAGGCCCACCTCACCGCCGCCTACAGGATCCTCGGCGTGAAAAGCCGCACCCAGGCCGCGCTTTGGTTCCGGCGTCTCGGCGCGTCCCCCGGCTGACGGGTTGGCAGCCCAGGCAGACGGCTGGCCAGCCAGGGGTGACGCACGCATGCCACCGCCGGGGCGAGGATCCGGCGGGTGACAGGGGACGGCGGGAGCCGCCCGAAGACGGTCATGGGGTCCGTGGGCGACGCCATGGCGGCGTCCATGGCCCTGCAACTGCCGCGAGGCCCACGCCGTCCTGGCCGCCGAGCGCCTCGCCCGCCGGCAGGCCGCCACCGGCATCCGGCCCCGCGCGGGAAGGATGCCGGCCATCGCCGCGGGGAAGGCCCCCGCCGGGGATGTCGGCCGGGCCCCCCGCCGCGGGCGCCACCGGCCACCTGCG
>MOEB01000182.1 GCA_001939945.1 Aerophototrophica crusticola
CGTGCTGAAGTCCGGCCAGGTGGGCCGTCTGGTGGCGGAGGACTTCACCGCCGCCCTGGTCAGTGCCCAGTTGATCGAGCGCGACCCCCGCACCGGCAAGAAGCTGGATTACCTGGACGTGGCCAAGCGGCTGGAGGACATCCGCGCCCGCTTCGAGGACAAGGCTGCGGAGCCGGGCAAGCCGCAGATCAAGGTCCATGTCATCGGCTTCGCCAAGGCCATGGGCGATATCGCCGACGGGGCCAAGAGCGTGGTGATGTTCTTCGCCATCGCCTTCGTCATCACGGCGGTGCTGGTCTATGGCTACGGCAAGTCCTGGCTGATGACCTTCGCCATGCTCGGCATCTCCCTCTGCACCGTCATCTGGCAGTTCGGGTTGCTGGTGATCCTGGGCTATGGCATCGACCCGCTGTCGATCCTGGTGCCGTTCCTGGTGTTCGCCATCGCCATCAGCCATGGCGTGCAGAACGTGGGCACCATCAGCCAGGAAATGGGCAAGGGTGCCGACGCCTTCACCGCCGCCCGCATCAGCTTCGAACGTCTGCTGGTCCCCGGGGCCTCCGCCCTGGTGACCGACGCCCTGGCCTTCGTCACCATCGCCATCATCCAGATCCAGATGATCCAGGAGCTGGCGGTATCCGCCTCTGTCGGCATGCTGGTCATCATCATCACCCATTTGTGGGTGCTGCCCGTGGTGCTGAGCTACCTGCCCCTGGGGGACAACTACCGCCGCAAGGTGGAAGGCCAGGTGGGCCGGTTCGACAGGGTGTGGGAATGGCTGGCGGTGTTTGCCCGGCCCAAGGGCGCCATCGCCATGGTGGTCATCGGGCTGGCCGTGCTGGGCTGGTCCTGGCAGGTGCAGAAGGGCATGACCGTGGGCGACACGGAGGCCGGCGTGCCGGAGCTGTGGCCCGACAGCCGCTACAACCAGGACGCCAACCTGATCGTGGACCGCTTCGCCATCGGCGTCGACGTGATCCAGGTGATCGCGGAGACGCCGGCCAACGGCTGCATCGACCATTCCGTGATCCAGCAGGTGGACGACTTCACCTGGGCCATGACCAACGTGGAAGGCGTGCAATCCGCCCTGTCCATGGCCACGGCCATGCGCACGGTGAACACCGGCTGGAACGAGGGCAACATGAACTGGCGCGTCCTGCCCCGGGACAGCCAGGTGCTGGTCCGCGCCGTGACGCCCATCGAGACCTCGACGGGCCTGCTCAACGCCGACTGCTCCGTCATGCCGATCCTGATGTTCACCACCGACCACAAGGCGGAGACCATCGCCCGCATCGTCAAGGCGGTGGAGACCTATGTGGCGGCGAACCCGTCGGAAACGGTGCGCTTCCGCCTGGCGACCGGCAATGTGGGCGTGATGGCGGCGACGAACGAGGCGGTGACCTCCGCCGAGAAGCCCATGCTGCTGCTGGTCTATGTCACCGTCATCGTCTTCTGCGTCATCACCTTCCGTTCCATCGTGGGCAGCCTGGCGACGGTGTTGCCGCTGATCGTGGTGTCCATCCTGTGCAACGCGCTGATGACCAAGCTGGGGATCGGGCTGAAGATCAGCACCCTGCCGGCGGCG
>MOEB01000183.1 GCA_001939945.1 Aerophototrophica crusticola
GGCGGCACCCCGTCGCCGAGGGAGCGCGCCGACGCCGCCATCCGCCCCGGGTCCCGCGCCTGCTTGGCCGCCTCAAGCAGCTGGGCGGCGATGGCGTCATAGTCCAATCCAGCCATTCCATCACGTGGGGCCAGTACCGACCGGGGCACGCCTACCAGAAGGGAACAGCCGCCTCCACTACCCTGACAAGCGCATTAGCATAGGACACCCTATCGTATGCAGCGGCTCGCCTGCGTCCACCGGGTATTGGGCGGGCGGGACCGGGGTCCAGGGAGTCCACCCACCCGGCCGACTCCAGCGCCGCCAGCTCCCGATAGATACGCTGGTGGGTAACCTGCCAGAAATCGCCGGTGGCGCGGTGGAAGCGGCCGGCCCGCCCGCGGCCCGGTAGCCGCGCCCTGCCGGGGCCAGGCGGCCCGCCTGGCGCGGCGACGACCAGATGGGCACCACCATGCAGACGGCCAGCGCCGCCACCCTGCCCGGCCCTCGCGGGACGTCTCCTCGGCGACGTGCTGGTGGCCGTGGCCCGGGTCCCGGCGCCGCGGGTACCTCAGTCCCACGCCACGCCGCCCTCGGGGTGGTAGGCGGCCATGGTGCCGGCCAACGTGCCGTCCTCGCGCAGGTCGAGCACGGCCCGGTCGACCGGGCCCAGCAGCTCCCCGCCGCCCGGCATGGCCCGGGGGATGCCGACATGGATGCCCAGCCGCGCGACCGGCTCCGGCAGCACCTCGAAGAGCCCGGGGTCCAGGTTGCCCCGGGCCGCCTGGAACCGCAGCGCCGCCCCGCCGGGGTCCAGCACCGCCGCGTCCAGGCGCCCCGCGGCGAGCATGCGCAGCCTGCCCGCGGGGTTGCTGTCCTCCACCGGGACCATGGCGGCCAGGCACTCCGCCCACCGGGGGCCATAGACGGCGGCGGCCTGGAAGCCCACGCGCCGGCCCGTGAGGTCCGCGGGGCCCGAGAAGGGGAAGGCCCCGCCCCGGCGCACCACGAGCACCACCTCGTCATGGGCGTAGGCGTGGGAGAACAGGAAATCCCGGGCCCGCTCGGCCGAGGAGAACACGCCCAGCAGCAGCCCGCCGCCCCGGCGCGACGTCTCCAGCGCCCGGCGCCAGGGGTGCAGCGCCACCTGCGGCCGCAGCCCCGCCTGGCGGAGTATGGCCACGGCCCCGTCCACGGCATAGCCGCGCGGCGTGCCGCCCGTGTCCAGCCAGGACTTCGGCGGCACGTCGGCGTTGCCCAGGAGGGTGACGGGATGGGGGCCCGCGGCCCGCGATTGGGCGGCCAGCACGGTGGCGGCGCCCAAGCCCGACAGGAACCCCCTCCGCGCGACGCCCCGCATGCCCTGTTGCCCCTGGCTGCCCGGGGGTACGACCTCCGGGGACAGCCAAAGGATCGCCCAGCTCTTCCAACGAACGTATTAGGCCGTTCGTCGCACCCCGGGCCGGTGCCCCAGGGGGCCCGCCGCTTGTCAGCCCCCGGGGCGAACCGGCCCCCCAGGGTCCCGTGGCCGCGCCCCCGTCGACCACCTCGGCGCGGTCGCGGCCGGCCGCCTTGGCGCGGCGGG
>MOEB01000184.1 GCA_001939945.1 Aerophototrophica crusticola
CATGGTCGGCCCGCCGCCCGTGGCCGACGACACGGCCATGAACGGCCGCATCGGCGCGCTGTCCAGCGAACTCGGCGAGGTCTGCTCGTCCCTGGGCGTGCCTTACTTGGCCGCCTACCCGGTCATGCTCACGTGCGAGCCTTGGATGCGAGAGGCTGCCCAGGGCGACGGCAGCCACCCGAACGGGGGTGGATACGAGGCTCTTGCGGGCGTGGTGGCTGCCTGGGAGGGGTGGCGTTCCTGGTGCGGGCAAGCGGGGTGGCCGCACGACGGGGGAGACAAGGGCAGGGGATGAGCCCTGGTGCCCGGGAGCGGGGGGGGCTTGGGTGCGACTGCCGGCGCGCCGTGTCAGGCGGTGGCAAGGGCGCGCCCCGAACCCGGCCGCCGCCGCCAAGCCCGGCGGCCGGGGCGGAAGGTGACGAGGCGGGCCAGGCGACCGAAGGGCCGACCGCGCACGGGAAGGCGCCGCGCACCACGCCGGCCTCAGGCCGCATGGGCATCGCGGACAGCCGGGGAGGCGGCCTTTAGGGCCTCAGTGAGGTGGTCCGCGATCAGGCGCACCCGCCGGGACCGCCGGATGTCCGGGTGCATCACCATGAACATGGGGCGCACGGGCGGTGAGGTGTCCGACGGCAAACGCCTCAGGCCCACGTGTGCGGCGGCCAGGAAGTCTGGCAGCAAGGCTATTCCGAACCCGCCCAGTGCCGCCTGGAGCATCGTGGCCATGTCGTTCGACCTCATGCTGAAGCGTCGGCCGCCGGCGTGCTTGTCCAGCCACAGCTTCTGTGGCAGGTCCGGCATGCTGTCGTCGAACCCGATGTAGACCTGCTCTGGCCCCGGGCGCCCGACCTCCCCAGCGAGGCCATAGAGCCCGTAGGAGATCTCGCCAAGCGCGCGCACGACGAGGCTGGCGTCCGTCGGGCGGCCCAGGCGGATCGCGATGTCGGCCTCGCCGCGGACGAGGTCCGCCTCCCGCCGCTCGCCGGCCAGTTCGAGCACGACCCCCGGGTGGGCGGCGGAGAGCGGGCGCAGGCCCGGCACGACCAGGTGGCTGAGCAGCAGGGGGGGCGCCGAAATCCGCACCACCCCCGAGAGCGGCTCCAACCCAGCCGCGGCGCGGTGCAGGGCGAGCACCTCCTGCTCGACGGCCTCCGCCCGGGCCAGGAGGTCCGCGCCTTCGGCTGTCAGCGCCCAGCCCCGGGCCAAGCGGTCGAACAGCCGGATCCCGAGCCCGGATTCCAGCTGGCCCACCCGGCGCGCGACGGTCGAATGCTCGACGCCCAGGGCCCGCCCGGCGCCCAACAGGCTGCCGCTGCGCGCCAGTGCCAGGAAATGGCGGATGTCGTCCCACTGCGTCACGGCCCGCCCCCTGGGCATCCACGCACACTAGCTGCCGAAAAATCCGGACTTCCGATCATCCATACACGGGATAGGGTGGCCCGCGCCACCAGGGAGTCGCCATGAGATCGATCGGACTGTTCAAGTTCTTGCCCATCGAGGACCCGGGCTCGCTCATCGACCGAGACCTTCCGGAGCCGACACCC
>MOEB01000185.1 GCA_001939945.1 Aerophototrophica crusticola
CTCGATGCGCCCGCCCAGCTGGGCCGCGGCGGCCGCCAGCATCTCGGTGCCGAAGCCGCGCCGGGCCGGGGCCGGGTCCACCGGCGGGCCGCCGCGCTCTTGCCATTCGAGCAGCAGCCCGCCGCCACCCGACGGTTCCCAGGCAAGCGTGACCTGCCCGCCCGGGACGGACAGCGCCCCGTGCTTGGCGGCGTTGGTGGCCAGCTCGTGCAGCACCATGGCCATGGGCTGCACCGCGTCCGGCGCCAGCAGCACGTCGGCCCCGTCGAGCGCCGCCCGCCCCGGGTCGCCGCCCGCGAAGGGCTCCAGCTCCCCCGCCGCGAGGTCCCGCAGCCCCGCCCCGTCCCAGCCGCCATCGGCCAGCAGCCGGTGGGCCCGGGCCAGCGCCGACACCCGGCCCTCGATGGCGGCCACGAAGTCGGCCGTGCCTTCCGCCCGGGTGACCCGCACCACCGTGGACACCACGGCCAGGGCGTTGCGGGCCCGGTGGTCCACCTCCCGCGCCAGCAGCCGCTGGCGCTCCTCCGCCCGCTTGCGCTCCGTGACGTCCATCTGCGCCACCACCGCGCCCAGCACCCGCCCGTCCGCGCCGCGCACCGGCGCCGCGCTGTTCAGGCAGGCCCGCCGGGGCCCGCCGCCGAACGGCACGCACTCCACCAGCTCCCCGCGGATGGCCTCGCCGGCGAGCAGGGCCCGGGCCAGCGACCACTCGCCGGCGGCGACGCGCGCGCCGGTGCCGGGCCAGTAGCCCTCCCACGCCCCGTACTCCCCGTGCGACCGCGTCTCCGGCGGCGTGCCCCAGATCTCGCGGCTGGCCGCGTTGTCCCGGGTCACCCGGCCGTCCGCGTCGCACAGGATGACGCCCACCGGCAGGGCGTCCAGCACCGCCGACAGGGTGGCCTCGCGCTCCGCCGCCTCCGCCTCGCGCCGCACCGCCGCCGTGGTGTCGCGGGAGGTCGACAGGAGCCGCGCGGGCCGGCCGCCCGGCCCCGGGATGGCGGTCACCATCACGTCCCACCATTTCGGCGTGCCCTTGGCGGTGGGGCAGGCGGCGGTGAAGCGCCCCGTCCCGCCGGCCCGGGCCTCCGCCAGCGCGGCCAGCACCGCGCCCCGCGACGCCTCCGGCCACAGGCCCGCCCAGTCCCGCCCGCACAGGGGCCCGAAGTCGTCCACCTCCATGGCGCAGCGCCCGGGCCCGTTCATGGACAGGAGGCGCCCCTCCAGGTCCAGCACCTTGACGCAGTCGGGGCTGCTCTCCAGCACGCCCGTGGCCAGGGCCTCGCTGCTGGCCAGCGCCTCGGCGCGCCGCAGCCGGTCGCGCACGGTGGCCACGTGCTGGGCCACGGTGCCGAGCAGCGCCAGGTCCGCCGGGGGGAAGGCGTCGCGCGAGCGCGAGCCGAAGGCCAGCACGCCCAGCAGCGTGCCGTCGGCGGCGAGGAGCGGGAAGCCGGCGTAGGCCCGGAACCCCAGGTCGCGGCAGGCCGCGCAGGCC
>MOEB01000186.1 GCA_001939945.1 Aerophototrophica crusticola
GCGCTGGCCAGCGTCATGCGGGTGGTGCCCCACGCCGACCACGGGCCCGCCGCCCCGCCGGGCCGGGAGGCCCTGCTGGTGGCGGTGCGCCTCGTCGACGGCACCTTCCTGGACGACCTGCGGGCCGAGCACCTGATGGACGGGGCGCGCTTCGCCGCCGCGCCGGACGCCGGCCCCGGCGAGGCCCTGCTGCCGCTGCGCGGCCGGGGCGGGGAGCCGGTGGGCTACCTGGCGTGGCGGCCCGAGGCGCCCGGCAGCGCCCTGCTGCGCGACCTGGCGGGCTGGTTCGCGGCCACCGCGGCCTGCGTGCTGGTGGCCATGGGGGTGCTGCTGCGGGTGCTCTGGCGGTCCTCGGCGGCGCTGCGCGCCAGCGAGGCCCGCTTCCGGGCGCTGACGGCCCTGTCCGCCGACTGGTACTGGGAGACGGACGCCGCCGGCCGCTTCACCCAGGTGTCGGCCGGCGTGGCCCGGGTCGGCCTCGACCCGGCGGCGCTCCTCGGCCGCGCGCGCCGCGAGGTCGCCGCCGACCCGGCGGACCCGCGCTGGGACGGGCACGAGGCCACGCTCGCCGCCCGGGCGCCCTTCCGCGGCTTCCCCTTCGACGTGGTCGGCGCCGACGGGCGGCGGCGCCACGTGGAGGTCGGCGGCGAGCCCGTGCATGACGGGCGGGGCCGGTTCCTGGGCTACCGGGGCTGCGGGCGCGACGCCACGGCCGAGGTGGGGGCGCGGCTGGCGGCCGAGGCGGCGAGCCGGGCCAAGTCGCTGTTCCTGGCGAACATGGGCCACGAGCTGCGGACGCCGCTCAACGCGGTGATCGGCTTCGCGCGCCTGCTCAAGGAGCCGGGAGGGGAGGCGGGCCGGGCGGAGTGGGCCGGCGACATCGAGCGGGCGGGGCTGCACCTGCTGGGCCTGGTCAACGAGGTGCTGGACTACAGCGGCCTGGAGGCGGGCGGGTTCCCCGTGCGCCCGGAGCCCTGCGACCTGGCGGGGGAGGCCCGGGCCGCGCTGCGGCTGCAGGAGGCCGCGGCGGCCCAGGCCGGGGTCCGCCTCGTGGCGCGCCTGCCCGCCGGGCCCGTCGTGGCCCGGGCCGACCCGCGGCGGCTGCGGCAGGTCTTGCTGAACCTGCTGTCCAACGCGGTGAGGTTCACCCCCGCCGGGGGCGAGGTGCGGCTGCTCCTGGAGGCCGGGGCGGGCGGGGCGGTGGTGCTGGCGGTGGAGGACACGGGCATCGGCATGTCGGCCGACGAGGTCGCCGTGGCGCTGGAGCCGTTCGGGCAGGTGTCCGCCGGCTATGCCGCGACACGCGAGGGCGCGGGGCTGGGCCTGCCGATCGCGCGGCGCCTGGCGGAGCTGCACGGCTGGCGCTTCAGGCTGGAGAGCGAGCCGGGCCGGGGCACCCGCGCCGAGGTCCTGGTGCCGGCCCCGGCGGCGGCCGCATAGCCGGGATGGCCCCACGGCGCGGGGCCCCCGAACGGCCAAGCCGCCCGTGAT
>MOEB01000187.1 GCA_001939945.1 Aerophototrophica crusticola
GGGGAGCTGGACGCCCGCGCCGCCGTGGAAGCCGGCGACCTCGCCCCGCTGGCGGCGGAGTTCAACGCCATGGCCGCCGCCCTGGCGGCGCGCGGGCGGGAGCTGGCGGACAGCGAGGCGCGGCACCGGGCCGTCTTCGAGACCGCGGTGGACGCCATGGTGGTGATCGACGAGGCCGGCACCATCCGGTCGGCGAACCCGGCGGCCGAGCGCACCTTCGGCCACCCGGCGGCGGCGCTGCCGGGCCGCAACGTCTCAATGCTGATGCCGGGCCACCACCGCGACCGGCACGACGGCTACGTGGAGGCGTACCGCCGCACCGGCGAGCGCCGGATCATCGGCATCGGCCGGGGCGTGGAGGGGTTGCGGGCCGACGGCTCCACCTTCCCGCTGGACCTTTCCATCGCCGAGTGGCGCGACGCCGCGGGCACGCGTTTCTTCACCGGCATCATGCGCGACACCACCCGCCGCCACGCCGCCGAGGCGCGGCTGCGGCTGCTGGCTGACCTCGCCGGCGGGCTGCTCGCGGCCACGGACCCGGACGCGGCGCTGCGGGGCATGGTGGCCGAGGCGGCGCCCTCGCTCGGGCTGGACGTGGTGCTGTCCTACGTGGCCGACCCCGCGGCCCGCACCCTGCGCCTGACCCACGAGAGCGGCATCGGGCCCGACGCGGCGGCTGCCCTCCAGGCCCTGCCCTACGGCGAGATGCTCTGCGGCCGGGTGGCCGCGACCCGCGCCCCCGTGGTGGTGGAGCGGGTGCAGGAGACGGCGGACGAGGCCTGCGCCGCCAGCCGGGCACTGGGCTTCCGGGCCTACGCGGGCTTCCCGCTGCTGGCCGCGGGGGGCGGGCTGCTGGGCGTGCTCTCCTTCGCCTCGCGCGGCCGGGATGCCTTCGCGCCGGAGGACCTTGGGCTGCTGGGCACCGTGGCCCACCACCTGGCCGCGGTGCGCGACCGGCTGGCCGCTTCGCGCGCCCTCGCCGAGGGGGAGATGCGCCTGCGCCTCGCCACCGGGGCGGCGGCGATCGGCATCTGGGACCATGACCCCGGGACGGGGGCGCTGCGCTGGGACGCGCGCTGCCGCGAGTTGTTCGGCCTGCCGCCGGACGCGCCCGTCAGCTGGGAGGGGGCGTTCCTCGCCGGCCTGCACCCCGGGGACCGGGCCCGGGTGGAAGCCGCGGCCCTGGCGGCGCTGGACCCCGGCGGCAGCGGCGCCTACGACGCCGAGTTCCGCACGCTGGGCCTCGCCGATGGCAGGCTGCGCTGGGTGGCGGCCACGGGGCGGGCCTTCTTCGAGGGCGGCCGGCCCGTGCGCTTCGCCGGCACGGTCATGGACGCCACCGCCCGCAAGGCGGCGGAGGAGCGCCAGCGGCTGCTGGCGCGGGAGGTGGACCACCGGGCCCGCAACGCCCTGGCCGTGGTGTCCACGG
>MOEB01000188.1 GCA_001939945.1 Aerophototrophica crusticola
CGGGCACGGCGAGGCCGCGCACCCGCCGGCGCAGCCGGGCCCGGGGCGAGGCCGCCCGCGCCCAGTGCCAGGCCGTCGCCAGCAGCAGCAGGAAGGCCAGGGCCGTGGCCAGCAGCAGGGCCATGGCCTACTCCTCCGGTTCCAGGGCCGCGAACAGCTCGCGGTCCAGGCCGAAGTAGCGGGCCTTCTCCATGAAGCGGGGGCGCAGGCCGGTGGCCCGGTGGCGGCCCAGCACGCCGCCCCGCTCGTCCTCGCCCAGCACGTCGTAGACGAACAGGTCCTGCATCACCAGCACGTCGCCCTCCATGCCGACCACCTCGGTCACGTGGGTGACCTTGCGGCTGCCGTCGCGCAGGCGGGACGCCTGGATGATCACGTCCACCGCCGCGGCGACCTGCTCCCGCACCGCCCGCTGCGGCAGGTTGAAGCCGCCCATGGCGATCATGTTCTCCAGCCGCGCCGTGGCCTCGCGCGGGGAGTTGGCGTGCAGGGTGCCCATGGAGCCGTCATGGCCCGTGTTCATGNCAGCAGGTCGAAGGCCTCGGGCCCGCGCACCTCGCCCACGACGATGCGCTCCGGGCGCATGCGCAGGCAGTTGCGCACCAGGTCGCGCATGGTGACCTCGCCGCTGCCCTCCAGGTTCTTGGGCCGGGTCTCCAGCCGCACCACGTGGGGCTGCTGGAGCTGCAGCTCGGCCGCGTCCTCGCAGGTCACCACCCGCTCGCCCGGGTCGATGAAGCGGGTCAGGCAGTTCAGCAGGGTCGTCTTGCCCGAGCCGGTGCCGCCGGAGATCAGGATGTTGCACCGGCTGGCGGCGGCCACCCGCAGCACCGTGGCGCAGGCCGGGGACACCGTGCCGAACGCCACCATCCGGTCCAGGGTCAGCTTCTCCTTCTTGAACTTGCGGATGGTCAGGGACGGCCCGTCCAGGGACAGGGGCGGGGCGATGACGTTGACGCGGGAGCCGTCGGCCAGGCGCGCGTCGCAGATGGGGCTGGACTCGTCCACCCGCCGGCCCACGGCGCTGACGATGCGCTGGCAGATGTTCATGAGCTGGGCGTTGTCGCGGAACCGCACCGGCGTCAGCTCGATCCGGCCGCCCACCTCGATGTAGACCCGGTCGGCCCCGTTGACCATGATGTCGGCCACGTCGTCGCGGGCCAGCAGCGGCTCCAGGGGCCCCAGGCCCAGGATGTCGTTGCAGATGTCCCGCATCAGCTCGTCCTCGCGGGACGGGCCCAGCACGAACCCCTTGAGGTGGATGATCTCCCGGCAGATGTCGGTCAGCTCGTCCCGCCTGGCGCCGGCGTCCAGCCGGCCCAGCTGCGTCAGGTCGATGGTGTCGAGCAGCGCCTCGAACACCTTGGTCTTGACCTCGTAGTAGCCGTCGTTCCCGGGGTCCGGCCGCGGGGGCGCGGGCATGGCCGGCGGGGGCGCGGGGGCCGGTGCCGGGGCCGCCGCCACCG
>MOEB01000019.1 GCA_001939945.1 Aerophototrophica crusticola
GGGCTGGCCGCGCAGGCCCTGGGCCGCGGCGCGGGCCGCGGCACCGCCATCGGCCACGCCGGGCACGGCGGCCTTGTTGATGATGCGCTTGGCCGGCTTGACCTCGACCGCCACATCCTTGCCCCGGCCGTGCGAGAACTGCTGCCGCACGACTCCCTGTCCGCCCCCGGCGGGGGGCTGGCCGGCGGGCTTCTTCGCCCCGCCCAGCGCCAGCGTGGGGCGACCACCCAGGCTCAGTACTTTCTTGTCGCGGTTCTGGTCGTTGGTATCGCTCATCCGAAATCCGATCCCTCGTCCGGGCCCTGCGCAACGGGACCCATACCTTCAAGCGCCGCCATCCGTTCAACCTCGCGGAGCAGGCGCTGCGCCAGCGGACCGGCCGCCAACACCGCGTGAACCGCGTCTTCCCGTCCCAGGGCCGGCCCCAGTTCCGCCCGGTCGAAACGATCGACCAGCGGCACCTGACGCGCCAAAGCCAAAGGACGCAGCTTGGACCGGCCATCGGCCGACCCGTCCCGCGCCTCCAGCCAAATCCCCACCGGCTTGGCACCGGCCCCGGGGCGGCCCATCAGGCCTGACCGGAGCGACGCCTGCACCTTCTCGAACCCCGCGATGGCGCCGCCGCCCTTCCGGGCCAACCCCACCAACTCCAGGGCCCTCCGCCGGACAAGCTGGCGTACCATCGCCAGCAGCCCGGGGTCCGCCTTGACCGCCCGTCGGGCCGCCTTGGAGAACAGGCCCTTCGACAGGGCCTTTTCAACCATGGCGGGGTCCGCCGTCAACCACAGCCCACGTCCGGGCAGGGTTTCCTCCACGTCGGGCACGACCGTGCCCTCGGGGGAGATGACGAAGCGGACCATCCGGTCCTTTTCCTGTACCCGGCCGGAAGCGACGCACCGCCTGAGCGGGCTCCGCTTCCCGGCCGGGGACTCCGGCTCATCGGCCATCGCCTCCGGCTCCAGCACCTCCGGCAGGAGGGGCGGGCCCGGGGGCGGGGTGGAAGGGTCGGGCGCCATGGGCACCTCCCCGTCCCGGCCCGGGGCCTCAGGCCCCGGCCCCGTCCTCGAACCAGTGGGCGCGGGCGGCCATGATCACCTCGTTGGCCACGTCCATGCCCATCTCGTCCTTGCCGACGATGTCCACCAGCTCGTCGCCTGCCAGGTCGGCCAGGTCGTCCAGGGTCTTCACGCCCTTCTCGCCCAGCTTCACCAGCATGGCCGGCGTCAGCGCCTCGATGGCCGCCACCTCCTCGGTGACACCCAGTTCCCGGCGCTTGCCGTCCAGGATCTCGTTCTGCTGCTCCAGGTAGGCCTGGGCGCGGTTCTGAAGCTCCGCGGCGACATCCTCGTCGAAGGCGTCGATAGCCGTCAGCTCACCCAGGTCGACGAAGGCGATCTCCTCCACGGAGCTGAAGCCCTCGTTGACCAGCAGATGGGCGATCATGTCGTCCACGTCCAGGGCTTCCATGAACATCTGCGTGCGGGTCGAGACCTCGCTCTGCCGACGCTCGCGCTCCTCGGCCTCGGTCAGGATGTCGATGGTCCAGCCGGTGAGCTGGGATGCCAGCCGGACGTTCTGGCCGCGGCGGCCGATGGCCAGCGACAGCTGGTCGTCGGGCACCACCACCTCGATCTTGCCGGTCTCCTCGTCCAGCACGACCTTCGCCACCTCGGCCGGGGCCAGGGCGTTCACCACGAAGGTGGCCGGGTCCGGGCGCCAGGGGATGATGTCGATCTTCTCGCCCTGCAGCTCGCCCACCACGGCCTGGACGCGGCTGCCGCGCATGCCGACGCAGGCGCCGACGGGATCGATGCTGCTGTCCTTGGAGATGACGGCGATCTTGGCGCGGGAACCGGGGTCGCGGGCCACCGACTTGATCTCGATGATGCCATCATAGATCTCCGGCACCTCCTGGCGGAACAGGCCGCGCATGAAGTCGCCATGGGTGCGGCTCAGGAAGATCTGCGGCCCGCGCGGCTCGCTGCGTACGTCATAGATCAGGGCGCGCACGCGGTCGCCGGTCTTGAAGTGCTCACGCGGCAGGCACTCGTCCCGGCGCAGGATCGCCTCCGCCCGGCCAAGGTCGACGGTGACGTTGCCGTACTCGACCCGCTTGACCAGGCCGTTGACGATCTCGCCCTTGCGGTCCTTGTACTCGTTGAACTGGCGCTCGCGCTCCGCCTCGCGCACCTTCTGCACGATGACCTGCTTGGCGGTCTGGGCTGCGATGCGGCCGAAATCGATGGGCGGCAGCGTGTCCACCAGGAAGTCGCCGACCTTGGCGGCCGGGTTCTTCCGCTTGGCCTTGGCCAGGTCCACCTGCGTGGCCTCGTTCTCCACCGTCTCCACCACCTCCAGGTAGCGGGTCAGCTGGATGTCGCCGGTCTTCCGGTCGATGCGGGCGCGGATGTCGTGCTCATGCCCGTACTTGGAGCGGCCGGCCTTCTTGATGGCCTCTTCCATGGCCTCGAGCACGTGCTCCTTGTCGATGTTCTTCTCGCGGGCGACCGCGTCGGCTACCTGAAGCAGTTCCATCCTGGCGAACCTTGACTGGTTTTCCCGACCCTTGGACCCCTGTGCCGCCGTTCCGGCGGTCAGGCGCCTTGGGCCCCGTTGTCGTCCATATCGTCCGGCGTGTCCGGACCCACCTGGAGCAGGCCGGTCTTGCGCTTCGGCTTGTCCTTCTTCGGCTTGGCGCCCTTCTTGGCCGGCCTCTCGGCGGCCGCGGGCGGCGCCACGTCCATCAGGGCACCCTCGGTCCCGGCGGCCAGCCCCTGGGCGGCCGCGGCGGCCTCCAGCAAGCGTTCCGTCAGTTCCAGCTTGGCCTTGGCGACCAGGACGAAGGGCACGCGGGCGACCGGCACCTCCTCACCCTTCTTCTTGGGCTCCAGCCGGACCAGCACGTCCTCACCCTCCGTGCCTTCCAACAGGCCACGGAAGCGTTTGCGCCCGTCCACGGGGGCGCTGGTCTCGATCCGGGCGTCGAAGCCGCGGAAGCGGGCGAAATCCTTCAGCCGGGTCAGCGGCCGGTCGATGCCGGGGCTGCTGACCTCCAGCGTGTAGGCGCTCTCGATGGGGTCGTCCACCGCCAGCAGGGTGGCGATGGTGCGGCTGATCTCCGCGCAGTCATCCACGGTCATGGCGCGGCCATCGGTGCGCTCCGCCATGACCTGCAGCACGGGGCGCTCGGTACCGGTCAGCCGCAGGCGCACAAGCTCATAGCCCATGGCCTCCACCGACGGCCCCACCATCCCACCGATCCGCTGCACCACGTCCATGCGTCTGTGTCACCCCTGGAGACAGGGCCCTCCGGAGAACCCGGGGCCCAGATAAACAAAAAGGCGGGCCAAAGGCCCACCCGCAAAGCAGACCAGCCGCGCCAACCGAGGGGCTGGCCGGTCCGTATGGGATACGTTGACCCCTATATAGAGCGGTTCGCGCCGGGGGGGAAGGGGAATCGCACCGGGCCGGCAGGTTCTCCGCCGCGGATGGTTCGCCGCCGCCGCGAATGGCCCTTTCCCAGGCGTTGGCGTCGGGGCAGGCTACCCCTTTCCCGTGGGGGAGGGGGCGATGGGCCAGGAATGCGCGACTGTCTGCCGCTGGGACGGCAAGGTGTCCGAGGGCAAGGCGCTGCTGGAGGGGGACCATCTGCTGTTCCGCGGCGGTTTCCGGCTGCGCATCCTGTTCAGGGAATTGACCGGCGCGGAGACGGCCGATGGCAAGCTCATCCTATCCACCCCTTGCCTGGGCCGGGTGGAGCTGGACATCGGGGCGAAGGCGGGGGACTGGCTGCGCCGCATCCGCAACCCCAGGGGCCTCTTGGACAAGCTGGGGCTGAAGCCCGGCGACAAGGTGGACATGCTGGGCGCCGACCCGGACCCGGTCCTGTCCGCCGTCCTGGACGCCGCCGGCATCGCGCCCGACCGTCTAGCAGCCCCGCGTCCCGACGTACCCTGGGTCCTGCTGACCGCCACCGGCCCCGCTCACCTGGACCTGGTCCCGGCCATCGCCGAGACACTCGGTCCCAAGTCGGCCCTGTGGGTGCTGTTCCCTAAAGGCGGCAGGGCCTTCCCGGAGTCGCTGCTCCGGGACACGGCCCGCGGGGCAGGATTGGCGGACATAAAGACCTGTGCGGTGTCGGAGGTGACGACGGCGCTGAAGTGGGGGCGGCGGAAAGGATGAGGCTCGGTCCGTGGTGTGCATCGCGCGGCCAAACCCCAGTCGCCGCCGGGGCGTGTCTACGGTCAGCGTAAACACGCCTTAAGCCCTCGCCGAACGCACTCCGGAGCACCATCTTCCTGCCATGACGGACGAACAGAGCACCTTGCAAGGTCGGCTTGCCCGCTACGCGCGGGTCGGCACGGCCATGGGCGGCATCGCGGCGCGGGTGGCGGGTGAGCGCTTCCTGGGCATGAGGCTGGAACGGGACGCCCACGCGGCCGAGCTGCGCCAAGCCTTGGGTGGGCTGAAGGGCCCCCTGATGAAGGTGGCGCAGATTCTGTCCACCATCCCCGATGCCCTGCCGCAGGAATATGTGCAGGAGCTGGCCCAGCTCCAGGCGGACGCGCCACCCATGGGCTGGCCCTTTGTCAAGCGCCGCATGGCGGCGGAGCTGGGGCCGGACTGGCAGTCCAAGTTCCAGAGCTTCGAGAAGGAGGCCGCCTCGGCCGCCTCACTGGGCCAGGTGCACCGGGCCGTGGCGCCGGACGGCACCGCGCTGGCCTGCAAGCTGCAGTACCCGGACATGCAGTCGGCGGTGGAGGCGGACCTGAAGCAGCTCAAGCTGCTGTTCGGCGTCTATGCCCGCTACGACAAGGCCATCCGCACCGACCAGATCCATGCGGAGATCGGCGACCGCCTGCGGGAGGAGCTGGACTATGCCCAAGAGGCCAAGCACATGGACCTCTACGCCCGCATGCTGGACGGGGTGGAGGGGGTGCATATCCCCCAGGTGGTGCCGGGGCTGTCGACCAAGCGCCTGTTGAGCATGAGCTGGGTGGAGGGGCGCAAGATCATCGCCTTCAAGGAGGCGGAGCTGGAGGTGCGCAACCGCATCGCCATGAACATGTTCCGCGCCTGGTACGTGCCCTTCTACTGCTACGGCGTCATCCACGGCGACCCGCATCTGGGAAACTACACGGTCCGGCCGGACCACGACATCAACCTGCTGGATTTCGGCTGCATCCGGGTCTTCCCGCCGCGCTTCGTCCATGGGGTGATCGAGCTGTACGAGGCCATCCGCACCGATGACGAGGCCCGCGCCGTCCACGCCTATGAGGCCTGGGGCTTCAAGAACATCAGCAAGCAGATGGTGGAGGTGCTGAACATCTGGGCCAAGTTCGTCTACGCCCCCATCCTGGAGGACCGCACCCGCACCATCGAGGAGACGAACAACGGCCGCTACGGCCAAGCCACCGCCGCCAAGGTGCACATGGCCCTGCGGGAGGTGGGCGGGGTGGAGATCCCCCGTGAGTTCGTCTTCATGGACCGCGCCGCCATCGGCCTGGGCAGCGTCTTCCTGCACCTGAAGGCGGAGATCAACTGGTATCGCCAGTTCCACGAGCTGATCGCCGGCTTCGACGTGGACGCCTTGTCCCGCCGGCAGGCGGAGGCCCTGGCAGTGGTGGGGCTGGCGGCGCGGCACTGAAGGCGCCGCCGCCAGCCCCACCGACATGCTTACTCGTACGTCGCCCAGGTCTCACCGCTCTTGCGGTTGTAGCTGATGGCGATCTTGGAGACGGTGCAGAGGTCGAAGTTGTCCCACTCCGCCTCTTCGCCATCATCATAGATGACCTTCAGGTCCCACTTGCAGGACTTTTCCTTGCGGCTGAAGACGATGTCCACGGCGGTGCCGTCGGGCAGCACGTCACGACCCAGGATGTCCTCTTCCCAGGAGGAAGACTTGCTGGGGGCGACATAGACCTCGCTAATGGTGTAGCCGGTCTTGTTCAGCAGGGAGAAATTCTGCTTGCCGTCGGCCAGGGCCGTGCCCGGCAGCATGGCCATCGCCCCAAGCACCAGGCCCGTGGCCGCCCAAGTCCCCATTCCCCGCATGATACCCCCTATGAAGATGACTCGGGCTTGTTGCCCGCGCCTGGGAGGGTAGGGGATTAAGCCTTTTGGCGGAAGTCCATACTTTCGGATGTCAAGCGACCAATTTGCGCTCGGCAGTGACGGCCGCTGCGGCATCCAGGACCGCCACCTGGCGGCTGCCCGCGGCGTCTGTGTCCAGCGCGAGGAACCGGCCCGTTGGGTCCCAGCGGGGGATGGGGGCCATGGCCGCGTCGGCTCCCGCATGCAGGCGGGCCACGGCCAGCACCCTGTCCCCGTCCAGGTCGGCCAGCCGGATGGTCCGCAGGGCCCGGGCGTCGGCAGCGGCGCCGAGGGCCAACCAGCCCCCCTGGGGGCGGACCGCCCCGCTGCCGATCCCCTCTCCCGGCAGCAGCAGCGAGGGCGGCGTGCCGCCGGATGCGTCCACTTGCCACAGCCCCGCCTGGATTGCCTGCCGCCGCCGTACAGGCCGCCACCCGGCGGCCGCCAGCACCAAACGCCGCCGCAGCCGCGCGGGCCTCGGCACCACGGCCCTGCCCCGGGCGATGCAGAGCCGGTCATCGTCCATCCAGACCGGCGCGCCCCTCACCTCGGCCGCCAGCACCCTCAGGTCACCGCCGTCGGGATCGCAGGACAGCAGCCGTGCCCGTTCCCCGCCAGACCGGTCCAGGCAACGGTGCAGGAAAGCCAGCCGGGTGCCCGACGGATTCCAGGTCGGGTCGGCCAGCAGGTGGGCAGACAGGGGAAGGCAAAGCCGTTCCTCCTCGCTGCCGCCCAGGCCCGCCGCCTCCGCGACGCTCACCAGCAACCGGCAGGCGCCGTCCGCCAGATCCATGCGCCACAAGCCGTCTTCCCGCGGGCAGGGAGCCAGCAGGCCCGGGGCCACCAGCCCGTCCGAAGGCCAGCCGGCAGGTCGTCCCGACAGGTAGTGCCACAGCCGCGCCGGGCTGGCGCCGACCGAGACCGCCCCGTCGGGGTGCAGGGCCTGTACAGGGAAGGGAAGTTCACGCCGTTCCTCCCGCTCCAGGTCGAACAGCAGGCCGCCGCACCGGTCCCCCCGGGGTACCGCCCAGGACAGGGTATTGCCGGGCAGCCAGCGCAGCCAGGCCCCGTCGGCCGGGGTCCAGGCCCGGGTCTGGCCGATGGGTCGCAGGGTCCCGGCCGCCGGGTCCCACAGGCAGATCCGCGCCGCCCCCGCCAAGCCGGGGGACGGGACCGGCGGCAACTCCAACAATGCCAGCAGCTTGCCGTCCGCGGACCAGGGCGTTCCGAGCCCGAGCATGTGCGCGTGACCGGCGGGTGTCTCCGCCGTCACGGGGCAGGGCTGGTCCAACGTCTGCATGGGTCGATATCCGGTGGCGGCGTCCCCGGATAGAGGACACCCGACTACCAGGGATAACGCCTCCCGCGCGCCGCGGACCCCTGGCCGGGCGGGTAGGGGTCCGGCTTCTTTCGGGGTAAATCGGTCGGGCCGGGCCCGTTTCCAGCTGACTGGAGACGGGCCTGGGTGCTCGTGTCCCTTGATCGCCAGCGCCGCATCCGCGGGCTTGGCTTGCGCGTACATGGGTGCGCGCGGCCGCCAAGGGCGTCCGGTCAGCCCTCGGCCGGCTTGGGCGGGAAATTCCGGGCCCAAAGTTCGGCGATGCGCGGGTCCTGCTCCGCCCGCTCGGCCGCCGCGACCACGTTGGGCGCCACCTGCCGGATGCGGTCGCGCCGGGGGCGCCAGCGGGTGACCATGGCCACGTACAGGTCCAGGATGGTCATGGTCTCCCCCAGCAGGAACTGTCCCGGCTTGGGCTTCAGCCCCTGTTCCATCAGCTCCCAGCAGCGCAGGGTGCGGTTAACCGTGGCCTCCTTCAGCAGGCGCTGCGCGTCCTCCCCGTTGACCCAGCGTTCCGGCACGTCACCCACCGTGTACATGGGATAGATGGCGGCCGGCAGGTACACCAGCCAGCGCAGGAAGGTGGGCCGCAGCGGGTCGCCCGGCTCGGGTGCCAGCCCACTGCCCGGGTGCCTCTCCAGCAGCCACAGGATGATGGCCACGCTCTCCGTCAGCACCGTGCCGTCGGGCAGCAGGACCGTGGGCACCTGCATCAGGGGATTGGCCTGTTGCAGCCGTTCCAGGTTGGGGTCGTCCTCGCTGGAGAAGGGGTCTGCCTCCACCCGCTCATACGGTTCCCCCAGCAGCACGCAGGCCGCTTCCACGATGGTCGAGCCGAAGCCGTCCTTGCCGAACAGGGTCAGCATGGTTCCTCCCGTTTCTGGTTGTCGCGGCGTGAACAGGCCGGGGGGCCTAGCCGCACTTGCTGTAGCCGCAATTGGCGCAGAGGTCACAGCCCTCTTGCCGGATCAGGCTGGGTTGGGCGCAGCGGGGGCATTGGGCCAGCCGGGGCTCGGTCAGGTCCGCGGCCATGCCTTCCCGCCGGGCGGGTTCCGCCGTCGGGGCCGGTCCCGTGTGGGGCTCCCCGTGCAGGAAGCCGATGTCCAGCAGGTGCCGCTCGATCACCTCGCCGATGGCGGCCAGCAGGGACGGGACATAGCGGCCGCCCATCCATTGCCCGCCGCGGGGGTCGAACACGGCCTTCAGCTCATCCACCACGAAGCCCACGTCCCCGCCGCGCCGGAACACGGCCGAGACCATGCGGGTCAGGGCCACGGTCCAGGCGTAATGCTCCATGTTCTTGGAATTGATGAACACCTCGAACGGCCGCCGCCGGCCACCCTCCACCACGTCGTTGACGGTGATGTACAGGGCGTGGTCGCTCTCCGGCCAGCGCAGCTTGTAGGTCTGGCCGGGCAGCACCTCCGGCCGGTCCAGGGGCTTGCCCGAGGCGTCGCAGGGCGTGGGCACGGAAGGGGCCGCGTCCGCCGTGGCCGGTGCCGGCTTGTCCTTCTTTTCGTCCGCGGGCACTGACAGCACCGACCCCGTGACCGCGTTGGGGCGGTAGGTCGTGCAGCCCTTGCAGCCCAGCTCATAGGCTTGCAGGTACACGTCCTTGAAGGCCGCGAAGGGCAGGTCCTCCGGGCAGTTGATGGTCTTGGAGATGGAGCTGTCCACATATCTCTGCGCCGCGGCCTGCATAACCACATGCGCCCCGGGTGCCAAGTCCTGGGCGGTGACGAAGGCCTCCGTCAGCGGCGCATGCTCCCCGAAGGCTTGGCGGTACAGGCGGTAGGCATGGTCCTCCACCGTCTCCGTCCGGCGGCTGCCGTCGGGCATCAGCACCGCCCGGTCGAAGCGGAAGGCGAAGACCGGCTCGATCCCGCTGCTGATGTTGTCCGCGAACAGGGAGATGGTGCCCGTGGGCGCGATGGAGGTCAGCAAGGCGTTGCGGATGCCGTGCGCGGCGATGCGGTCGCGGATGTCCTGGGGCAGGGCCCGGACGTTGGGCCGGTCCAGGTAGGCGTCCCGGTCGAACAGGGGGAAGGCCCCCTTTTCCGCCGCCAGCTCTGCGGAGGTGCGGTAAGCGAGGTCCCGTACCGCCCGCAGCCATTGCTCCGTCAACTGCACCGCCCGCTCGGAGCCATAGCGCACGCCGCACAGGATCAGCGCGTCCGCCAGCCCCGTGACCCCCAGCCCGATGCGCCGCTTGTCGCGGGCTTCCCCTGCCTGTTCGGCCAAGGGGAACCGGCTGGTGTCCACCACATTGTCCATCATCCGCACGGCCAGCGGCACCACCCGGCCCAGCTCCTCCATGTCCAGCCGCGCCCGCGGCCCGAACGGCTCCCGCACCAGTGCCGCCAGGTTCACCGACCCCAACAGGCAGGCGCCGTAGGGGGGCAGGGGCTGCTCGCCACACGGATTGGTAGCAGATATGTTCTCGCAATAGGCGAGGTTGTTCTGCTGGTTGATGCGGTCGATGAAGATGACGCCGGGCTCGGCGTAGTCGTAGGTGGCCCGCATGATGCGGTCCCACAGGTCGCGCGCCCGGACGGTGCGGTAGACTTGGCCGTCGAACACCAGGTCCCAGGGACGGTCGGACTGGACGGCCTGCATGAAGGCGTCGGTGACCAGGACCGACAGGTTGAACATGCGCAGGCGCCCGGGCTCCCGCTTGGCGTCGATGAAGGCCTCGATGTCCGGGTGGTCGCAGCGCAGGGTGGCCATCATGGCGCCGCGGCGGCTGCCGGCGGACATGATGGTGCGGCACATGGCGTCCCACACGTCCATGAAGCTTGCGGGCCCGCTGGCGTCCGCGCCCACGCCGTGGACCAGGGCGCCCTTGGGCCGCAACGTGCTGAAGTCATAGCCGATGCCGCCGCCCTGCTGCATGGTCAGGGCGGCCTCCCGCAGGTGGCTGAAGATGCCGCCCATGTCGTCGGGGATGGTGCCCATGACGAAGCAGTTGAACAGGGTCACCGTGCGGCCGGTGCCGGCCCCGGCCAGGATGCGGCCGGCGGGGATGAACTTGAACCCCTCCAGCGCCTCGTAGAAGCGCCCCTCCCAGGCGCCCGGGTCCTTCTCCGGTGCCGCCAGGGCTTTTGCCACCCGGCGCCAGGTATCCTCCACCGTCCCGTCCAGCACGGTCCCGTCCGGCTGCCGCAGCCGGTACTTCATGTCCCAGATCTGGCGGGAGATGTTGGCGACGTCGGGCATGCGCGGGCCTCCGGTGGGCGGGTCGCATGCCTCAACAGTAGGGCGGGCCAATCAGCCGATCAAGCGGATGTTCGCGGGATGTTCACGCCACCAGCCCGGGATGCGCCGTGTGGGGGTTCACGGTCACCGGGCCGCCCACCTGGGTGACCAGCCGGTCGGTGGCGTCCTCCAGCCGGGCCTCCAGCTCGAACAGGGCGGTTTCCTTAGGAAGGCCCGGGGGAATGGGGGGCAGGAACTCGATGGTGATAGTGCCGGGCCGCTTGATGAAGGTGCGGCGGCCCCAGAACATGCCCGAGTTCAGCGCCATGGGCACCAGGGGCAGGCCCAGCTCCTGGTACAGGATGCCGATGCCCACCTTGTAGGGCTTGTAGACCCCTGGTGCCACGCGGGTGCCCTGGGGGAAGATCACGATCTCCCGCCCCTGTTCCTTCATGCGCCTCGCGCCTGCCAGCAGGCTGGCGATGGCCGCGCCGCGCTTGCCCCGGTTCACGGGGATCATCTCCGCCTTCGCCGCGTACCAGCCCCACAGGGGCAGCCACAGCAGCTCCCGCTTCAGCACGATAGCCGGGTCTTCGAAGATCAGGTGGAGCTTCATCGTTTCCCACATGGACTGGTGCTTGGCCCCGATCAGGACCGGCCCGTCCTTGGGCAGGTGCTCCAGCCCCTTGACCTCGTAACGCAGGCCCAACACCACGCGCTCGATCAGGCACAGGGTGCGCATGTACCAGCGCACCACCTCGACCATGCCCTTGCGCGGCAGGAACAGCATCCAGAACAGGGCGAAGCAGCAGAACAGCGTCCAGCCGAAGAAAACGACGTTGAACAGCAGGGAACGGAAGGCGAGCATTGGCGCGGGGCTCGGCTGGGAAGGTCTGCCCGGTTCAATAGCCCCGGCCCGCCCCCCTGTCCAGGCAGGCCGGGAACCGCCGGGGCCCCTGGGCGGTTGCTGCTGCGATGGCGCCACAGCCGACAGGAGAGAGCGGATGACCAACCAGGCCCCCCAGAAGCCCGGCCCCGGCGGGATGGTGAACGACGACAAGGACCCCACCCAGCGCATGCCCTCGGGCTCCTCGGACGGGGACCCGGAGGCGCGGGCCATCCTGGACCAGCAGCACACCGGCAACCACCAGAAGCCCAATGACGAGAGCGCCGACAAGCGCGGCGGCACCCGCGCGGGGGCGGAGAACGTGGAACCGAAGGACGCGCCGCAGAAGGACCGTGAGACGGGCTGACAGGGCCTTCCACGCGCCCCCAGGCGCCTCTACCCGGGGGCCGGGGCCGTTTCCGGCTGCCCGGGAACTGCCCTAAACCCCACCACCCGCGGCCGGGGGACGGGTCAGGGTGGCGCGCAGGTAGGCGAGGAGGAACTTGTTGTACTCGCCCACCACCAATTCGGCCGTGCCGGGCCAGTTCCACCAGCGCTCCAGCCGCACCCGCGGCGGCACGACAGGGTGGGGGACGACCTCCACGTCGGGCAGGGCGCGCCGGAACTCCACCAGGCTGCGGGGCATGTGGTAGTTGGCGGTGACAAGGCGCAGGGACCGATATCCCTCCGCCCGGACCCAACGGGCCGTTTCCACCGCGTTGCCCTCCGTGTCGTCGGCCTCATAGCCCAGCACGACGCAGCACTCCAGATCCTCCCCCTGGCGGGCGCGGTCCAGCAGCTCCCGCACCTCCACCCCGCGGTAGACGCCGCTGATGAACAGCTTCTTGGCCCGCCCGTCCCGCAGCAGGGCGAAGCCCACGCCCAGCCGCTCGCTGCCGCCGGTCAGCACGACGATAGCGTCGGTGGTCACCCCGTCCGCCGGCGGGTTGCGGGGGAGGGAGGCGACGAAGACGAACAGCCCGGCCAGCCAGACGCCCACGATGGCGGCCAGCACAGCCAGGGTCCGCCGGGTGGCGATCCGCACCCGGCGCACGGCCAATCGCAGCCGCACGGCGGATGGGGTGGGGCTCATGGCAGCTTCCCCAGGGCGCGCATCACGGTCACCCGCGCCGCCAGGGCCGCCAGCACGCAGGCCACCGCCGGCACCGCCAGCAGCAGGGCCAGTTGCGGCGGGCTCAGCGTCACCTCCGGCAGTAGGGCCGCGTCCAGGTTCCGGCCGGCCCGTGCCAAGCCGAACAGGGTCAGCAGCGCCAAGCCCAGGCCCACGCCGCCGCCGAACAGGGTCAGGCGCAGCACGTGGCGCTGGAATTGGGCGGCCACATAGCCGTCGGACGCGCCGATGACGTGCAGCAGCTCCACCTCCGACCGGTGCACCGCGAAACCCGCCGCGGCGGCATAGATGACGGTGGCCACCGCCGCCCCGCCCACCAGCCCGATGATGGCCACGGCCAGGGCCTGCACGGCCGTGGCCAGCCGGCGCAGGTCCGCCAGCCAGCGGGCCGGGTCTTCCAGCACCGCGCCGGGGACGGCTGCCTCCACCCGCTTCTTCAGGGCATCCACGTCGGCACCGGGGGCAAGCCGGACATCCACCAGGGCAGGCAGGGGCAGCTCCGCCACCAGGGCACCCTGGCCCAGCCAGGGCTCCACCAGCCGGGTCGCGTCCTCCTTGGGCAGGGTCTTGGCGTCCACCACCTCGGCCGAGCCGGACAGCACGCCCAGCACCTGCTGCACCCGCCGGTCCAGCCCGCCCTTGTCGCCGGCGGGCGGGCTGACCTGGATGGTGACGCTGCCGGACAGGCCCGCGTCCCACCGCCGCGCCAAGTCGGACAGCACCAGGGCCGCCGCCAGGGCCAGGGCGGCCAGATAGACCATCAGCGCGATCATCCAGGGCAGGAAGCGCCCGGTGGCGTCCCGCCGCAGGGGGATGTCGAACTGGCCGCGTCGGCTCATGGCGTGGGGGTCGGGGGTTCCGGCATGGTCAAGAATGGGGGCGCCGTCCCGTCCGGGGCACCCCGCCTACTGATGGCACGGCGGCCCGGCCCCCGCAAGCCCGCCCCTTGTTTGTCCCCCGTGGGGATGCTTCCCCCATGACCTTACGGGGGCATGGCTTGCGTTCCGTGGGGGGGCTTCCTATAAGGGTTGGGGCGTACCCCTTTCACGCCACCCGCTGAAACCCCCGCCGGTCCCGTGGCCCGATGATCCTTACCTGCCCGTCGTGCACCAAACGCTTCCTGCTCGACGCGGCGCTGCTGGGCACCGGACGCCGGGTCAAGTGCGGCAACTGCGGCCATGTCTGGCACCAGGACCCGCCGCCGAAGCAGGCTGCCCAGGCCAAGCCTGCCCAGGCCCGGCCCGCCGCAGCGCCCAAGCCGGCGCCTGCCCCCGCCCTGGCCTTCGCCGACGGCCCGGCGGACCTGCCGCCCCCACCGGAACCGAAGCCCGACCGGATGGACCCGCCGTCCGTCAGCTTTGCCGACCTGCTGGCCGACGGCGACCCGGATGAGTTGCCGCCCCCGCCGCGGGACCCGGAACCGCCCATGCCGGGCATGCGGACCTTCCGCGGTAAGGGCAAGACCACCCTGCCCGCCCTGCCGGGGGAGGCGAGGAAGCGTCGCGGCGCTTGGCTGCGCTGGGGCGGCCTGGGCGCCGCCGTGGCCGCGCTGGTGGCCGGCGTGGTGCTGGCCCGCGACCCCATCCTGGCCCTCTGGCCACCCGCCTTCGCCTTGTATGAGGCGGTCGGGCTGGCGGAACTGCCGGGTACCGGTTTGAGCGACCCCACGGCCAAGGCGAAGATCGAGGCGCGGGACGTGGAGGGGACCTCCATCCTGTTCGTCAGCGGGGAGATCGCGAACACCAGCGGCGGCCAGCGCCCCGTGCCCGACGTGATGGCCACCGCCTATGGCGAGGACGGCAAGAAGCTGTTCAGCTGGCGCATCGTCCCCGCCGCCCGCCGCCTGTTCCCCAACCAGACCACCAGCTTCGAATCCCGCATGCCCGAGAAGGGCACCGCCGCCAAGACTATCGGCTTCGCCTATGTGGCGCCGGAGGGAAAGTAGGTCGGATTAGCGGCGAAGCCGCGTAATCCGACAATCCTCGCCGACAGGCGGGTTTCCGCGGCAATCTCGCCTTCAGCCGTCGGATTACGCGCCCTTGCGGGCGCTAATCCGACCTACGATGGGCCGGTCGGCTTGCCTTACCGGCTGAACCGGTCCAGCAGGCGCTGGATGTAGTCGCGCTCGATCTTGGGGCGGCTGGGGTCGCCGGCGCGGCGGCGCAGCTCGTCCAGGATTTCGCGGGTGCGCTGGATGTCGGCCTGTTCCGGGATCTTCACGTCGTCGGTGTTGAAGCTGCCGCTGCCGGGCAGGGGACGGCCCAATGGGTCGCGGCCGGGCTGCTGGCCCGCCTGCCGGCGCTGGCCGCCACCGCCCTGGCCCTGCTGGGCCTGCATCTGCTGCTGCATGGACTGCATGCCCTGCTGCAACTGGTCCAGGGCCTGGGCCTGGGGCTGCACCGCCTGGCCGGGGGCGCCCTGTTGCAGGGCCTGCTCCGCATCCCGCATGGACCGTTCCGCCCGGCCCAAGGGGCGGGGGATTTCCCCGCCCATCTCCCCGAACTGGCGCATCAACTCACCCAACTGGCGGCGCAGGTCCTCCTGCCGCTGGGCCATGCCGCCCTGGCCGTTCTGGCCCGGCATCTGTCCCTGCTGCTGCCCTTGCTGTCCCTGCTGCTGGCCGCGCTGGCCCTGCTGCTGCTGGCGTTGGCCCTGGGTGCCCTGGGTGGGGTCCTGTGGGCCGGTCACCTGGGGCTGACGCCCCTGGCGGTTGGGGGACTGGCCCTGCTGGCCCTGGGGGGGCTGCATGAACTCCTGGCCCTGGGGCATGCCCTCCCCGTCCTGGGACTCGCGGAAGGTCTCGTCCATCAGTTGCTGCTGCTGCTGGGCCAGGCCCTGCAGGTTCTCCATCATTTCCTGCATCTGCTGGCCCTGCTGGGCCTGCTCCGCCGTCTGCGGCTGGCCGTTGCGCAGGTTCTCCATCATCTGCTGGAGTTGGGACAGCATCTGGCGGGCGGCGTCGCGGCTGCCGTTCTGGGCCATCTGCCGCATCTGCTCCATCATCCGCTGCAAGTCCTGGCGGTCCAGGGTCTGGGCGTTGGGGTCGGCCTGGGGCGGCTGCTGGCCATCCTGCATGGCCTGCCGCATCTGCTCCTCCATGGCGTCGAGGAACTGCTGCATGGCCTGCTCCAGCTCCTGCATCAGCTGGTTCAGCTCCTCCTCGCTGGCGTTGCGGTCCAGGGCTTCCATCAGCTTCTGCTGGGCGTCACGCATGGCCCGCTCGGCCAGGGACAGGTTGCCGTCCTCGATGCGCAGGGCCGTGTCCCAGAGCTGCTTCTGCATGTCCGGCAGGTCCAGGGGCACCGCCACGTCCGCCAGACGGCGGGCGGCGCTGCGCAGGGACAGGAACACGGCCGTGTCGCCGCCGAAACGGTCGGGGCGCAGGGACAGCTCGTCCAGGATGTTGCCCACCGCCGGCCGCGCCGCCTCCCCCTCCAGGGTCAGGCGCTTGCGCTCGTTGATCACGGCGCGGGCGACGGGATGGCGGAATGCCCGCTCCGGCAGGACCATGCGCTGGTCCGCGCTCTTGCCCACCTGCCCGGCCCCGTCCAGCGCCTCCAGCCGCACCACCACGGGCAGGCCGGCCCAGGGGTGGGGGGTCAGGTCGTGGAAGCCGGTGGCGTTGGCCTCCTTCGGGTTGCGGCCCGGCAGGGGCAGCGGCAGGACGACGGGGTCCTTGCCCAGGGACGGGGGCAGGGCCTCCCCATGGACCGGGTCCAGGCCGATGACGGCGTTCACCTTCGTCAGGCCATAGTCGTCCGCGGCAGAATAGTTGAACTGCACCGCCTGCCGCTCCGTCGGGGCGGGCGGGTTGCGGAAGGTGATGCCGGGGGCAAGGTCGGGCACCACCTGGATGGGCCAGGCGCCAACCTCCCGCCCGTTCTGGGTGATGGCGACCCGGTCGCCCGAGGTGATGGGGTGGCTGACCTGCCAGCCGCCGCCGGACACGGGCTCGAACGGCACCTCCGCCCCGTTGGCGGCCAGCACCGGCACCTTGGTCCCGCCGCTGACCCGGGCCAGCAGCACGCTGTTCACGGGCACGGGCACTGCCTTGGGTTCCGCGGGCTCCGCCGAGTTGGCCGCGGCGGCCTGCTGCGGCTGCGCCCCGGGGCCGGCACCCTGGACACGGGTCAGGAAGATGGGGGGCTGGCCGGTATAGTCCGGCGGGGTCAGCCAGGCATCCGCCTGCACCGCCACCCCCACCCCGCCGAAGCCGATGCCCGGCACCAGGGCCGCACCCAGGCGGCCCGACAGGTCACCCCAGGACAGGCTGGCGCCCACCACCAGCAACAGGCCCACCGCGGCGCGCAGGGCCCAGGGGTCCCGGGCCGCCAGGTTGGGATGGGGGCTGTTGACGCGCAGGGCCTTGGCCTGCTGCCGCGCCCGCTCCTGCGCCGCCCGCCACAGGGCGTGGGACAGGGGGTCGCCGGCGCCGCCGGCCAGACCGTCCTTCAACTGCACCAGGGGCCGGTGCTTCAGGGCACTGTCCCGCTCCACCCGTCGGCGCGCTTCCTCCACCGTCGGCCAGCGGTAAGGGCGCAGGTTCTTCCAACCCAGGTACCCGATGGCCCCAATGAACCCCAGCAGCAGGACCAGGTGCAGCCAGGGCGGCAGGGCGGTGAAGAAGCCCATCCAGGCCAGCGCCAGGAACAGCCCCGCCACCCCCGCCGGGGGCCAGAGGGCCGGCCACAGCCGTTCCCAACCCAACGCGACCCGGGCGAGGGACAGGGGCCCCGACGGCTCAGGTCCAGCGGGGGCCTTGCGGCGGCGGGGCAGTCCCAGTCGGCTCAGCATGTCCTTGTCGCCTTCAAAGCATCGCCTTGGCTTCAGCGGGCGTCGGGTTGCCTGAGCCTAACGCGCTCAGGCGGGGGTTGGCGAGAGCCAGTCCGGCATCTTTTCCAGGGCCAGGCTCTCCTCAAAACTAGGGCGGCGGCGCACGACGGCAAAGCTGTCGCCCGTCACCAGCACCTCCGGCACCAGCGGGCGGCTGTTGTAGGTGCCCGACATGGCCGCGCCATAGGCCCCCGCCGTCAGGAACGCCACCAGGGCGCCGGGCGCCACCGGCGGCATCTCCCGCTGTTTCGCGAAGGTGTCACCGCTTTCGCAGACGGGCCCCACCACGTCCACCGGGGAAAGGGGGGAGGCGGGGGAAGGTTCCTCCACCGGCAGCAGCGTGTGCCAGGCGTCGTACAGGGCCGGGCGCATCAGGTCGTTCATGGCCGCGTCCAGCACCAGGAAGCGGCGGTGCAGCCCCTCCTTGACGAAGTTCACCCGGGCCAGCAGCAGCCCGGCGCTGGCCACCAAGGACCGGCCCGGCTCCAGCGTCACCTGGCAGCCCAGGTGACCCACCGTCTCGAAGATGGCGGCGACATAGGAATGGTGGTCCGGCTCCGCGTCCGAGGGGCGGTAGGGCACGCCCAGACCGCCGCCAAGGTCGATGCGGCTGATGGGAATGCCATCCTCCCGCAGCACCTGCACCAGCTCCGCCACTTTGCCGAAGGCCTGGCGGAAGGGCGTGGTCTTCAGGAGCTGGGAGCCGATATGGATGGCGACGGCGACGGGTTGCAGGCCCGGCAACGCCTTGGCCCTGGCGAAGGCGTCGCGCGCCAGGGACAGGTCGATGCCGAACTTGTCCTCTTTCCGGCCCGTGGCGATCTTGCCGTGGGTCCCGGCATCCACGTCGGGGTTGATGCGGATGGCGATGGGGGCGGGCTTGCCCAGCCGGGTGGCGACGGCGCTGACCATCTCCAGCTCGGGGAAGCTCTCAACGTTCAACTGGTGGATGCCGACGGTGAGGGCGGCGGCGACCTCCTCCGGCGTCTTGCCGACACCGGAAAAGACGATGCGGTCCGCCGGGATGCCGGCGGCCAGGGCGCGGCGCATCTCCCCCTCCGACACCACGTCGGCGCCGGCGCCAAGGTTGGCCAGGGTGCGGATGACGGCCAGGTTGCTGTTGGCCTTCAGCGCGTAGCAGATGTCGATGCCCAGCCCCTTGGCGCGGTAGGGGGCCAGCACGTCGTCATAGGCGTGCCAGTTGGCCTCCAGCCCGGCCGTGGAATAGACGTAGGCCGGCGTGCCGACCGCGTCGGCGATGCGGGACAGGGGCACGCCCTCGGCATGCAGGGCGCCGCCGACATAGGCGAAGCCGGGGGTGGGGAAGCAGCTCATCTCGTTCCGGGAATCGGTGGGACGGGCACGCCGGACAGGGTGCCCTGGGGTAGGGTGCCGGGGCCCGTGGGCGTGGCGGGGCGGTTGGGGTCGGTGGCCGGGGAGGGCACGGTACTGCCGGGCGGGTCCAGGGCCGGGTCGGGATAGGTTCGGGGCGCCGGGCTGCCTTCCGGGGCCAGGGGGAAGCCGGGCTTCACGCCGCAGCCGGCCAGGGCCAGGGCGGACAGGGCCAACAGGATGGGGACGGTCTTCTTCACAGGAAACGCTCCCTCGCGGCGGCGACGGCCTCCCGCACCCGGTCCGGGGCGGTGCCGCCGAAGCTGGTGCGCGACGCCACGGAGGCCTCCAGGGTCAACACCCCGAAGACATCCTCCGTGATGGCCGGGTGGACGGTGCGCATGGCCTCCAACGGCAGGGCGGACAGGCCCACGCCCCGCTCCTCCGCCAGCTTGACGATGCGGCCGGTGACGTGGTGCGCCTCCCGGAACGGCAGTCCCAGGGAGCGGACCAGCCAGTCCGCCAAGTCGGTGGCGGTGGGGAACCCGGCCTCCACCGCGCGGCGCATGGCGTCCGGGTCGGCGGTCAGGTCGCGGACCATGCCGGTCGTGGCGGCCAGACAAAGGGCAAGCGTCTCATCCGCCTGGAAGACCGGCTCCTTGTCCTCCTGCATGTCCTTGGAATAGGCCAACGGCAGGCCCTTCATGACCACCAGCAGCCCGTTCAGGGCGCCGATCACCCGGCCGGCCTTGGCGCGCACCAGCTCCGCCGCGTCCGGGTTGCGCTTCTGCGGCATGATGGAACTGCCCGTCGTGAAAGCATCTGTCAGCCTGACGAAGCGGAACTGGGTCGTGCACCACAGCACCACCTCCTCCGCCAGCCGCGACAGGTGGGTGGCGCAGATGCTGGCCAGGGACAGGTATTCCAACGCGAAGTCCCGGTCGGACACGGCGTCCAGGCTGTTCGCCGTGGGCCGGTCGAAGCCCAGGGCCCAGGCCGTCATCTCCCGGTCGATGGGATAGGGGGTGCCTGCCAGGGCGGCGCTGCCCAGGGGGCACTCGTTCAGCCGCGCCCGCGCGTCCAGCGCCCGGGACCGGTCGCGGCCCAGCATCTCCACATAGGCCAGCAGATGGTGGCCGAAGGTCACGGGCTGGGCTGTCTGAAGATGGGTGAAGCCCGGCATGATCGTGCCGGCATGCTCTTCCGCCCGATCGATCAGGGCGGCCTGCAACGCCTTCAGGTCCCCGTCCAGCCGGTCCAGCGCGTCACGCACCCACAGCTTGAAGTCGGTGGCGACCTGGTCGTTGCGGCTGCGGGCCGTGTGCAGGCGGCCGGCGGGCTCGCCGATGATCTCCCGCAGGCGGGACTCCACGTTCATGTGGATGTCTTCCAGGTCCTCGCTGAACTGGAAGCGCCCCTCCGCGATCTCCTGCGCCACCTGGTCAAGCCCGGCCAGGATGGCGTCCCGGTCGGACTCGCCGATGATCCCCTGCCGTGCCAGCATGGCGGCGTGGGCCTTGGACCCCGCGATGTCCTGCCGCCACAGGGCCTTGTCAAAGCCGATGCTGGCGTTGATGCGTTGCATGATGGCCGAGGGGCCGGCCGCGAACCGGCCGCCCCACAAGGAATTGGCGCCGGCGTCAGTCTGGCTTTTGGGGTCTGTCATCTCGGGCTGCGGCGCTTCGGCTGGTTGAAAGGCGGGCTCTGCCACCCGAGTTCTGTCGCGGAACACGGAAGGTGAGAGGGAGAGAATGGCGATTTTGCGGCGCACCGCAACGGTCATCCTGGCCGCGGCTTGCATGCTTGCCCTGAGCGGCTGTGGGGACGACGGGGCGAACAGGGCTGCCGACACCGCCACCACGGCGCCCAAGCCCGCCATCCCCACCCCGGCGGGCCTGCCGGAGTTCAAGGGCGAGTCCCGCTCCTTCGCTTATACGGAGGGCCGCCCCGCCGCCCCCGCCTTCACCTTCAAGGACGCCGACGGCAAGGACCTGACCCTGGCCGACCGCAAGGGCAAGGTGCTGCTGGTCAACCTCTGGGCCACCTGGTGCGCGCCTTGCGTGAAGGAGATGCCGTCGCTGGATCGGTTGCAGGCGGAGCTGGGCGGGGCGGACTTCGAGGTGGTCGCCATCTCCCTCGACCGCGGCGGCCTGACCGAGGTCAAGCCCTTCTTCGACGCCAACGGCATCAAGGCCCTGGCCCCCTACCTGGACCCCCAGATGACCGCCATGAAGGCCGCCCAGCCCCTGCCGGGCCTGCCCACCAGCATCCTGGTGGACCGGGAAGGCCGTGAGGTGGGCCGCCTGCCGGGTGCCGCCGACTGGTCGGGGGAGGAGGCGAAGGCGCTGATCCGGGCAGTGATGGGCAACCCATCGTAGGTCGGATTAGCGGAGCGTAATCCGACGATCCCATACCGTTTTTGCTGGCTGTCGGGTTACGCGGGCTGCCGCCCGCCAACCCGACCGACGACACCAAAGATATCTTCCTCGCACCCAGATTTTGTGGCACCCTTCGCGTGAACACACCATGAACAGTGGGGTGCCCATGCCGACGTTGAAGCAGTTCGAGGCGGCATTGCGGGAGCAGGGGCAGGATGCCGCCCTGGCGATCCTGGCAAAGCTGCGGGAGCGGGACCGCGAGACCCGCAGTATCCGCCCGGCGCGCAAGCTCACCGGCAAGAAGATGACGCCGGAGCTGGCGCGGGAGGTGCTGCACCTGCACCAGACCACCGACCTGACCCAACAGGAGATCGCCTTCCGCCTGGGCGTCAACCAGGGCCGGGTGAACGAGGTGGTGAAGCACGGCAAGTGGCTGAGCGGCGACCCGACGGCGCCGGAGGCGGTGAGCCGCGACAAGGCCAAGAAGCGGGCGGAGGCCGGCGTCGGCATCGCCCCGCGCAAGCCCAAGGCGAAGGCCAAGCCGAAGGAGGCCAAGCCCAAGCCGGCTGAGCCTACCCCGGCGCCCAAAGCCGGGCAGCTTTCCTTCGGGCTTTAGGGCAGCTTTGCCCGCACGGCGGCCAAGTCCTCCGGGGTCAGTTCCTCCCCCGCGGCGAAGGCCGTGGCCAGCCCCTCGTCACCCAGGACGAAATCCAGCACCCCGCCCAGGAAGGCGGGGTCGGCCAGCCGGGCGCGCAGCTCGTCGCCGCCGCAGCCCGTCAGGGCCACGAAGCGGGCCAGCATGTCCTCGTCCGACACGACGAAGGCCACCGCCCGCAAGGCGACGGCCTCCGGGTCCGCAGCGGGTTTCGCGGTCGTGCCTTTCTTTGGGATCAGCACGCCCGGCCCTCAGCGCGTCGGGCGAGGGGTGGGGCCGGAATAGTCGTAGAAGCCGCGGCCCACCTTCCGGCCCAGCCAGCCGGCCTCCACATACTTCACCAGCAGCGGGCAGGGGCGGTACTTGCTGTCCGCCAACCCCTCATACAGGACCTGCATGATGGACAGGCAGGTGTCCAGGCCGATGAAGTCCGCCAGCTCCAGCGGGCCCATGGGGTGGTTGGCGCCCAGCTTCATGGCTGTGTCGATGGCCTCCACGCTGCCCACGCCCTCATACAGGGTATAGACCGCCTCGTTGATCATCGGCAGCAGGATGCGGTTGACGATGAAGGCCGGGAAATCCTCCGCGATGGCGGCGGTCTTGCCGAGCTTCGCCACCAGGGCCTTGATGGCCTGGAAGGTGTCGTCGTCCGTGGCGATGCCGCGGATCAACTCCACCAGCTGCATCACCGGCACCGGGTTCATGAAGTGCATGCCGATGAACTTGTGCGGCCGGTCGGTGCTGGCGGCCAGGCGGGTGATGCTGATGCTGCTGGTGTTGGTGGCGACCAGCGCCTCCGGCTTCAGGTTCGGCACCAGCTGCTTGAAGATGGCGCGCTTGACCTCCTCGCTCTCTGTCGCCGCCTCGATCACCAGGTCGCAGGACCCGAGCGCCGACATTGTGCTGGCGGTGGAGATGCGGGACAGGGCCGGGTCCTTCTCCGCCTCCGACATCTTGCCCTTGGCGATCTGGCGGTCGAAGTTCTTGGAGATGCCGGCCACGGCCTTGGCCAACTGCTCCCCGTTGATGTCGTACAGGCAGACCGACAGGCCCGCCGCCGCGCAAACCTGGGCGATCCCGCTGCCCATCTGGCCCGCACCGATGACACCAATCTTCTCGATCATGAACCGCCCCTCACGCCCGTTCACCCCACCTGCGGTGGGGCATATGGGCCGAAACTAGAAGGGGCGGGGGAACACGGCAAGCTGATTTCCCGTCACAGGGGGCGGCAAATCCCAGCACCCCTGAAGCAAAAGGGGCGGGACCCGCAGGCCCCGCCCCCCGTGATTCTTTCAGTTCCTCAATCGCCCCCGGCTTGGGGGCCGGGGCAGGCTCCGCCGCATCCGCGGCTTGGCTTAAGCGGCCACAAGGCCGCACGGCGGCGGTCGCCGCCGGCGTGGGCCCATCGCGCCATGGGCCCACACTGGGGCCGATGCTTACTTGCCGACCTCGCCGGTCAGCTCCGGCACCACCTTGAACAGGTCGCCGACCAGGCCATAGTCGGCCACCTGGAAGATCGGGGCCTCCTCGTCCTTGTTGATGGCGACGATGACCTTGCTGTCCTTCATGCCGGCCAGGTGCTGGATGGCGCCGCTGATGCCCACGGCGATGTACAGCTCCGGCGCCACGATCTTGCCGGTCTGGCCCACTTGGTAATCGTTGGGCACGAATCCCGCGTCCACCGCGGCGCGGGAGGCGCCGACGGCGGCGCCCAGCTTGTCGGCCAGGCTGTCCAGCATGTGGAAGTTGTCACCGGACTGCATGCCGCGCCCGCCGGACACGATCACCCGGGCGCTGGTCAGCTCCGGCCGCTCCGACTTGGTCAGCTCGGCGTTGACGAAGCTGGACAGGCCGGCGTCGCCGGTGCCGGCCACGCTCTCCACCGCCCCGGCACCGCCGGTGGCGGCGGCCGCCTCGAACGCCGTGCCGCGCACGGTCAGCACCTTCACGCCGTCGGTGGACTGCACCGTGGCGATGGCGTTGCCGGCATAGATCGGGCGCTCGAAGGTGTCGGCGCTGATCACGCCGGTGATGTCGCTCACCTGCTGCACGTCCAGCACCGCGGCCACGCGGGGGGACACGTTCTTGCCGAAGGTGGTGGCGGCGAACAGGATGTGGCTGTAGCCGCCGTCCCTAGCGACCTGCACCACCAGCGGGGCCACGTTCTCGGCCAGCGGGTGGGCGTATTCCGCCCCGTCGGCCACCAGGGCCTTGGACACGCCGGCGGCGCCGGCGGCGGCCTTGCCGGCCTCGGCCACGCCCTGGCCGACGACCAGGACATGGACCTCGCCGCCGATCTTGGCGGCGGCGCCCAGGGTGGTGAGGGTGGGCTTCTTGACCTCGCCCGTGGAGGGCTCGGCGACGACCAGGATGGCCATGATGTTCTCCGTTTCCTCTGGGTTTCGGGTCAGATCACGCGGGCTTCGTCGCGCAGCTTGGCGACCAGCTCCTGCACGCTGGCGACCTTCACGCCGCCCTTGCGCTTCGGCGGCTCCACCACCTTCAGGGTCTTCACCCGCGGGCTGAAGTCCACGCCCAGCGCGGCGGGGTCCACCGTCTCGATGGGCTTCTTCTTCGCCTTCATGATGTTGGGCAGCGAGGCGTAGCGCGGCTCGTTCAGGCGCAGGTCGGTGGTGACGATGGCCGGAAGCTTCAGGCTCACCGTCTCAAGCCCGCCGTCCACCTCGCGGGTCACGGCCACGGTGCCGTCGGCCGGCACCACCTTGCTGGCGAAGGTGCCCTGGGCCCAGCCCAGCAATGCTGCCAGCATCTGGCCGGTCTGGTTGCTGTCGTCGTCGATGGCCTGCTTGCCCAGCACCACCAGCTGCGGCTGCTCCTTCTCCACCAGGGCCTTCAGGGTCTTGGCGACGGCCAGGGGCTGGGTCTCCGCGTCGGTCTGCACCAGGATGCCGCGGTCGGCGCCCATGGCCAGGGCGGTGCGGATCGTCTCCTGCGCCGCGGCCGGGCCGATGGAGACCACGACGATCTCCGTGGCCTTGCCGGCTTCCTTCAGGCGCACGGCCTCCTCGACGGCGATCTCGTCGAAGGGGTTCATGCTCATCTTGACGTTGGCGAGTTCGACACCCGTCTGGTCGGCCTTGACCCGGACCTTGACGTTGTAATCGACCACCCGCTTGACGGCGACCAGTATCTTCATGGCGTTCCCCTGGCAGCGAGGCTTGTTGAAGGCCTGTTCGTGGCGACGGCCTTTCCGGCCGCGATTCCTTGTCGTGGGGCCCACAAGATCCAGCCACGCCCTTGACGCCGGCCGGCCCCACATTTTCGCCGGCGCAAGGTAGGTCCCGCCACCCGACCTGTCAACGTGCCCCACCCGGCCGCTTCGCCGCATTTCCCAAGGGGTTACGCGGGCTTGGCCGAAGGGTCGGGCACAGGTCCGATGGCATCCCGGCAGGAAGCCAGACCTTCCGTTTACGTAATGGGAAGGCACTATACGCAGGTGGGTCAGGATTGCAAGCGTCGCGAGTCGGCAACCTTGTCGAAAGGGAAATGCGGGTTACCGGTTCTTGCCCGGCACCCACAGCACGTCCAAGGCCCCCTTGTCGTTCACCCAGCGGGAGATGACGAACAAATGGTCGGACAGGCGGTTGATGTAGCGCAGGGCCGGACCGCCCACCGGCTCGTGCCGGGCCAGCTCGGTCATCAGGCGCTCCGCCCGCCGCGCCACGGTGCGGGCCAGGTGCAGGTGGGCGGCGGCCGGGGTGCCGCCGGGCAGGATGAAGCTGTTCAGGGGGGAAAGGTCGGCGTTCATGGCGTCGATCTCCGCCTCCAGCCGGTCCACCTGGGCGTCCACGATGCGCAGGGGCGGGTAGGGCGGGTCCTGCTGCTCGGGCGTGCACAAATCGGCGCCCAGGTCGAACAGGTCGTTCTGGATGCGGCCCAGCATGGCGTCCGCCTCCGCCAAGGTGCCGGGCTGGCCGCCGGTGTGCAGCCGGGCCAGGCCGATGCAGGCGTTCGCCTCATCCACCGTGCCATAGGCGGCCACGCGCAGCGCGTGCTTGGGCACGCGGGTGCCGTCGCCCAGCGACGTCTCCCCCTGGTCACCGCCGCGGGTGTAGATGCGGGTCAGCTTGACCATGGGCGCTCTCCGGCAGGGAAGGAGGTCAGGCGGCGGACGACAGGAAGGCCAGGGCGAACAGCACCAGGGCCAGCACCTGCAACCGCACGCGCCACCACATCAGCCGGTTGCCGTGGCGTTCGTTGAACTCCCCGCCCCGGGCCATGGCGAACAGGCCCATGACCAGGACGGCAAGCGTCGCCAGCATGGCCGTGATCAGGAGGAAAATCAGGAATCCGCTCATGGGGCCTTCATATAGGGTGGAGAGCCGGCTTGTCATGCCCCAACCGTTGCGGGCGCGCCACCGTGCCCGCATGCCAGGGCATCTTTCGCGCCGGTTGCCGCCGAAGCTTTCCGGCCTTGCCGGAAGGCCCAGCCGGGCGACATGGTAGCGTTTCCAGAGTTCCCCGCCGCAGGCTCCCCCCAATGCCATCCGCCCCCAAGCGCACCGCCGGCGTGCCCTTCGTGCTGGTCACGGTGCTGCTTGACGTGTTGACCTTCGGCCTCGCCATCCCCGTGCTGCCGGAACTTGTGAAGCAATTCCAGGGGGGCGACTCGGCGGCGGCCGCGGCCTGGATGGGCATCCTGGTGGCCGGCTTCTCCCTCATGCAGTTCATCTTCGCCCCCGTGCTGGGGGCGCTCAGCGACCGGTTCGGGCGGCGGCCCGTCCTGCTGGCCTCCATCGCTGGGGCGGGGGCGGACCAGTTGCTGTTGGCTTTCGCGCCGGGGATCGGCTGGTTGCTGGCCGGGCGGCTGCTGGCGGGGTTGACGGCCGCCAACATCACCGCCGCCTATGCCTACATCGCCGACGTCAGCGGGCCGGAGGACCGGGCCAGGAATTTCGGCATGGTGGGGGCGGCCTTCGGCATGGGGTTCGTCGTCGGGCCCGCCCTTGGCGGCTGGCTGGGCGGGATGGACCTGCGCTACCCCTTCCTGCTGGCGGCTGGGCTCGCGGGGCTAAACTTCCTCTACGGCCTGTTCGTGTTGCCCGAGTCGCTGCGGCCGGAGCATCGCCGCCCCTTTCGTTGGCGCCGCGCCAACCCGGTGGCGGCCTTCGGCGTGCTGCGGGCCAACCGCACCGTTTTCGGCCTCGTCTCCGCCCAGGTCTGCGCCGTGCTGGCCTTCGGCGTGCTCCAGACGGTGTGGGTGCTCTACACCGGCCAGCGCTATGGCTGGTCGGCAGAGGAGAACGGCCTATCCCTGACCATCGTCGGCCTTGCCACGGCCCTGGTGCAGGGGGCGCTGATCGGGCCGTTGGTCAAGCGGCTGGGTGACCGGGGGGCCATCCTGGCCGGGTTCGCCGCCATGGCCTGCGGCTATGCGCTGTATGGTCTGGGGTCCACCAGCCTGGTGTTCTGCCTTGGCATCCTGCTGCACGCCCTTGGCGGCATCGCCGGGCCCACCTTGCAGGGCGTCGTCTCCCGCTCCGTCGGCCCGGACCAGCAGGGGTCCGTCGCGGGGGCCATGGCGGGGATGCAGAGCTTCGTCTTCATCCCGGCCCCGCTGCTGGGCTCCGCCCTGTTCTCCGCCTTCACGGCGCCGGGGGCGGGCATCCCGGTGCCCGGCATGCCGTTCCTGTTCGGGGCGGCGTCCCTGCTGGCGGGGTTGTTCCTGGCCTGGCGGGCCCTGCGTCGCCCGGCCCATTGCCCCGGGGCGACGCAGGGTTGACGCTGGCCCGGCCGGCTAGGACCATTCGCCCCGTTGCCGCTCCCGGCGGCCGTCGTGTAGAGGGAAAGCATGAGCTTCCTGCGCCATCTGGCGGCCTGCAACCGCCACGACCTCGACCGCTATCGCCGCTTCTACGTTGCGGGAAAGCCCGTGGGCTGGGTGCGGGACGATTTCTTCCGCGTGCTATCGGACTTCGGCGCCCCCTTCACCGTCAAGGGGGACGGGATCGGCCTGGATGAGGGGCTGCCGACCTTCCACCATCGCACCCTGGCCATGAACGCCGCGGTGATGAAGCTGGTGGAGCGCAAGGCCATGCCCAAGCTGCGCCGGGAACAGTACCCGGTGCTGACCCGATGGGGGGAGGAGCCGCTGCTGGCCGTGGACCGGGCCGCCGTGCCCTTCTTCGGGCTGCGCAGTTTCGGCCTGCATGTGAACGGATTCGTGCGCAAGGAGGACGGGCTGCACCTCTGGGTCGGGCGCCGCGCCATGGACCGCGGCGTGGCCCCCGGCAAGCTGGACAACCTGGTCGCCGGCGGCCAGCCCCATGGCCTGACCCTGGCGGAAAATCTGGTCAAGGAAGCGCAGGAGGAAGCCGGCTTGGCCGCCGAGTTGGCGCTGAAGGCCAAGCCGGTGGGCGTCATCTCCTACCTCATGGAGAATGAGCGCGGGCTGAAGCCCGACACGCTGTTCTGCTACGACCTGGAACTTGACCCGGCCCACGTCCCCCGCAACACCGACGGGGAGGTGGAGTGCTTCGAGCTGTGGCCCCTGGACAAGGTGGCGGAGAGCGTGGCCAGCACCGACGACTGGAAGTTCAACGTCAATTTGGTGGTCATCGACTTCCTGGTCCGCCATGGCTGGCTGACACCGGAGCACCCGGAATATGTCCAGGTCTGCAGCGGTCTGCGCAAGCTGGATTGAGAGGGTGGTGCCGGACGACACCGTTGGGCGGGCGGTGAGGATATTCCAGAAGGCACGGATGAAACGGATGCCGCTTGCGCGGCATACGGATCGGACTGGATGAGACTCATGCGGCGAAGCCGCGATCATTCATGGTCGACCGTGAGTGAATGCAGGCAAGACCAGCAGACTTGTGAAGTTGATTGCGGCTGCGCCGCGCTTGTGATCCTCGTCGGATATTTCCGAGACCATCCATGATATCCGCGTGCCGCGCAGCGGCATCCCGTTCATCCGTGCCTACTTGGAATACTGCCAGGCCAAGCCCGACAGTGCCTTCCGGCACCAGGACCGCCCACCCCTCAGAACAGCTCGTCAATCGCGCTCTGTTCCATGGTTGCCTGGGGCACGGCGCCGTGGACGATGGCGCTGCCCCGGTCCACAAGGGACTGGAGGCGTTGCCAGTAGCTTGCGGCGGTGAAGCCCAGCATCTCGGGGTCGTCGCGCATGCCCTCCAGCTGCTCCACCGCCTCGGCGATGGTGGCCTCCAGCTCCAGGATGGTGGCGTCGAAGGGGTCCTTGTACTCGGCCGGCACGTGGTCGTAGGCCTCGATGGCCAGGGGCGCGAAGTGCAGGCCCGAACCCTCGAAATGCTGCTTGTATGTCTTGGGCTGCCAGGCGCGGATCTCGTCCAGCATGTCGGGCATGTCGCCTAACATGGACAGCAGCATGATCACTTCATTGAAATGGTTGAAGTAATCCGTCGACAACAAGGTGTTGTCGTCGATGGTCGTGTCGCGGACGAGGCGCCGGTAATGGTCGTACATGGGCAGGTCTGGCATGGCCCCACCTCCATAGCATAATCCCGCAGGGCGAAACGGTAAAATTGTCGGGACCAAAGGGTCAGCCTGCCGAACCAATCGGCCCTGACGGGGCACCGGGAAAGCCGGCCAGGGCCCGCACCTCCGCCGGGCTTCTGCCCATGTCCCGCAGGGCCCGCAACGCCGTCGCCCCGTCGCGCTTCGACAGGCGCTGGCCTTCCGCGTTCAGCAACAGCCCATGGTGCCACCACTCCGGCACGGCATAGCCCAGCAACGCCTGCAACAGCCGGTGCACATGGGTGGCGTGGAACAGATCCTCCCCCCTTGTCACCAGGGTGACGCCCTGCAAGTGGTCATCCACCGTGACGGCCAGGTGATAGCTGGTGGGCACGTCGCGCCGGGCCAGCACCACGTCGCCCAGGATTTCCGGCGTGGCGGCGATCCTTCCCTTGCCCAGATCGTCCCACGTCAGGGGCCCGGTAAGCGCGCACGCCCTGGACACATCCAGCCGGATGGCATGGGGCACCCCGGCGGCCACACGCTCCGCCGCCACACCCTTGTCCAGGTGGCGGCATGTGCCGGGATAGAGCGGCCCCTCCGGCCCGGCGGCGACCAGGTGGGGCGCGTTGCCGGCCCGGGCGATCTCCTCCTGGATCTCCTTGCGGGAGCAGAAACAGGGATAGGTCACCCCCAGCGCCGCAAGCTTGGCGAGGGCCGCCGCGTAATCGCCCATGTGGTCCGACTGGCGCCGCACCGGCCCGTCCCAGTCCAGCCCCAGCCAAGCGAGGTCTTCCTTCAATGCCGCCTCGAATTCCGGCCGGCAGCGGTTGGGGTCGATATCCTCCACCCGCAGCAGGAAGCGCCCGCCCCGGTCCCGCGCCGCCCGCCAGCCGAACAGGGCGGAATGGGCATGGCCCAGGTGCAGGTATCCGGTGGGGCTGGGGGCGAATCGGGTGGTGGTCATTTTGAAGATCCTGAGAGCGTGTTCACAGTTGCCGTGAACACGCTCCGGCGGCGACTGCCGCCGCGCCCGCCCATGCGGGCGTAAGCCAAGCCGCGGATGCGGCGCCGGCGACTGAGGGACACGAACGGCCAGACCTGCTTCCAGGTCACTGGATGCAGGTCTAGCAGCCATCCCCCTTCTTTGCCAACAGGCCGGGGTGGGGCGCGACAAGGGTCCAGGGCATGTAGGTTCCGGCCCCACTTACCCCTACCTGTTGGGTCACCGTTTCATGGCGGAACCGTGACATTTGCGCCGGACGCAAAGCCGACGATTGCCAGGGCCTATCGGGTTCATATATGAAGGGTGCGAAGTTCCGGCCGGCTCCCCTGGCGGGGGCGCCGGGCCGGAGCACCGACGGAACGGCGAGGGGGTGGGCTTTGTCACCACCGCTTGAGAGTTGTCCGGCTTTGGTGCTGAACGCGGACTTCCGTCCGCTCAGCTATTTCCCCCTGTCGCTCTGGAGCTGGCAGGAGGCGGTGAAGGCTGTATTCCTCGACAGGGTGAACATCATCTCGGTCTATGACCGGACAGTCAGGTCACCGAACGCGGAGATCAGGCTTCCAAGCGTCATCAGCCTGAAAGAATACATCCCAGCGACACGAAAACCGGCGTTCACCCGCTTCAACGTCTTCCTCAGGGACAGTTTCACCTGCCAATACTGCGGTCGAAGTTTTCCCACCCAGGAACTGACCTTCGACCATGTCATCCCCCGCTGCCGCGGCGGGCGCACTTCCTGGGAAAACGTCGTCACCTCCTGTTCCGCCTGCAATCTGCTGAAGGGCAGCCGGCTGCCGAACCAATGCGGGATGCACCCGCTCCAGCCCCCCTTTCAGCCCACCGCCTATGAGCTTCAGGAAAACGGCCGCTCCTTCCCGCCGAACTTCCTGCACGAAAGCTGGCGCGATTTCCTCTACTGGGATACCGAGCTGGAGACGGGCTAGCGGCCGGTTTTCAAACCCGCTCCGACAGCCAGATGGCTGCGCGGCAGCCCGCCTTGATGGCGGCCGACAGCACGGGGTAGCCAGCCGCCAGCTCGGCCTCGTTCTCCAGGCCGATGTCGCGGTGCTCCAGCTCCTCCGCCTGGAACTTGCGGATCATGGCCGACAGCTCCGGGTGGTCGTCGCCCAGGGCCTGCACCTGCTTCTCATAATGCTCGTCGATCACCGTCTCCACCGCCACGGTGCAGGCCATGGCGGCCCGCGGGCTCATCAGGGCGGTGCCGGCGCCCAAGGCCCAGCCGGCCACGTGCCAGAAGGGCTGCAAGGCCGTGGGGCGGACATGCTGTTCCGCCGCCAGCCGGTTGAAGGCGTCCAGGTGCTCCTGCTCCTGCTCCGCCATGTGGCGCAGCATGGGGCCGGACGGGCCGTCGCCCAGCACGGCGATCTGGCCGCCATAGATGCGCTTGGCCCCGTATTCCCCCGCCTGGTCCACCCGCACCAGCCGGTCCATGAAGGCCTTAACATCTGGGTCGCCGGGCAGGCGGCGCGGCTTGGGCAGGTCGGTGGGGGCCTTGAACCGGTCGTCGCCAGAAAGGACGGCGCTCATGCGCTCCTCCGGAAGGTCAGGATGGCGGCGGCGCCCGCCAGCACTGCCAGGCCGCCGCTGTACAACACGTTCCAGCCTGCCATGGACAAGCCGAACAGGGACCACGCGATCTCGTCGCAGCGGACGACGGGGGCTGCCAGGATGGCGGCGCGCAGATCGTCCAGACTGCCGGCAGCATTGCCACTGGCGGTGCAGGCGGTGAAGCCCTGCCACCAGTGCTGCTCCACGCCAGCATGGAACAGGGCGATGCAAGCCCCGGCCAGGTAGGCGGCGGCCCCCAGCCCCAGCACCACGCCCCGGGCGGCCGGCTTCCTGTCGAAGAGCAGGCCCGGCAGCAGCACCCCGATGGCCGCCGCGAAGGCGTAGCGCTGCCACCAGCAGAGCTGGCAGGGGGCAAGGCCGAACACATGCTCGGCGATGAGGGCGGAGGCAAGCGCCGCCACCGCCGCCGCCATCAGGCCCAGGACGGGCAGGCGCGGGGCGGAGAGCAGGCGGCTCAGGGGGGATGCGGTCGCAGGCATGCCCATGGATATAGCCGCCCTGGCCCCCGCCTGCAAACCGCAGCGGTGGTTACAGCAACACCTTCACGGCGGCAAAACCGCCCACCAGCAACAGGAAGAACAGGATGGTCAGCAGGCCCAGATACTTCTCGATGAAGGCGCGGATTGGCTCCCCGAACCAGTACAGCAGCCCCGCCACCAGGAAGAACCGGCTGGCCCGCCCCAGGACGGAAGCGATGACGAAGGCCGGGAAGACCATACTGACCATGCCGCTGAACACGGTGGTGATCTTGTAGGGGAAGGGCGTCAGGGCGCCCATGGCCACGATCAGGGAACCATACTCGTTGTACTTGGCCTCGAACGCATGGAACTGGTCCACATAGCCATAGGCCCGCAGGATGGGCTCGGCCAGCGCCTCGTACAGGGCGTAGCCGATCAAGTACCCGAACATGCCGCCCAGGACGGAGGCCAGGGTACAGACCGCGGCGATCAGGAAGGCACGCTTCCGGTCCGCCAGGATCATGGGGATCAGCATCACGTCCGGCGGGATGGGGAAGAAGCTGCTCTCAGCGAAGGACACGCCGGCCATGGTCCACATGGCACGCGGGTGGGCCGCCAGACGCATGGTCCAGTCATACAGCGCACGGATCAAGGGATGTCGCCTTTCGAAACGGCCGGTGGGGGCGCCCCCGCTTTACCAGTCCCGGCCCGTCCCCACAATCGCCCCGGTCGCAGCCAGCCCTTGCGGATTTCCTTTGACCACCCCGACGACCCTCGCCATTATCCCGCCCGCGTCCGAAGCGCCCGGTGCCCCAGTGGCGAAATGGTAGACGCGGCAGACTCAAAATCTGTTGCCCGAAAGGGCGTGCTGGTTCGAGTCCGGCCTGGGGCACCAATCTCGTCAGGCGCGCATCCCAAAGCGTATGAACGAAAACGGCGGCCCTGCGGCCGCCGTTTCGCTTCGGGCCGGGCAGGGCCTACAGCGCCTCCAGCTCGTCGATGAAGCCCTTCAGCAGGCCCAGCCCCTTGGTCCAGAACGCCGGGTCTTTCAGGTCCAGGCCGAAGGGGGCCAGCAGATCGCTGTGGTGCAGGGTGCCGGCGGCGGACAGCATCTTCATGTACTTGTCGGCGAAGGCTTGGCCCTCGCCCCGCTTCGCCGCGTCCTCATAGACCGCGTACAGGCTGTTCACCAGGCAGTCGCCGAAGGCGTAGGCGTAGACATAGAAGGGCGCGTGGATGAAGTGGCTGATGTAGGTCCAGTAGGGCCTGTAGCTCTCATCGAAATTGAAGGCGGGGCCCAAGCTCTCCCGCTGCACCTCCATCCAGATCTCGCACAGCCGGTCGGCGGACAGCTCGCCCTCCCGCCGCTCCGTGTGGACCCGCCGCTCGAAGCTGTAGAAGGCGATCTGGCGGACCACCGTGTTGATCATGTCCTCCACCTTGCCAGCCAGCAGGGCCTTGCGGGCCTTGGGATCGGTGGTCTGCGACAGCAGGCTGCGGAAGGTCAGCATCTCCCCGAACACGCTGGCCGTCTCCGCCAGGGTCAGGGGCGTGTTGGCCTGAAGGTGGCCCTGGTCGCGGCACAGATACTGGTGCACGCCGTGGCCCAGCTCATGGGCCAGGGTCATCACGTCCCGGGTGCGGCCCATATAGTTCAGCAGCAGGTAGGGATGGGCGCTGGGCACGACAGGGTGGGCGAAGGCGCCGGGGTTCTTGCCGGGGCGCGGCGGCACGTCGATCCAGGGGCTGTCGAAGAAGCGCCGGCCGATGGCCGCCATGTCCGGGCTGAAGCGGCCATAGGCGTCCAGCACCATGCCCTTGGCCTGCTCCCACGGCACGATCCGGTCGTCGTCGCCGGGCAGGGGGGCGTTGCGGTCCCAGTATTCCAGCGTGTCCTTGCCGAACCACCGGGCCTTCAGGGCGTAATAGCGGTGGGAGATGTCGGGGAAGCCCTGGCGGACGGCGGCCACCAGCGCGTCCACCACCTCGTCCTCCACATGGTTGGCCAGGTTGCGGGCCGACCAGGGGTGGGCGTAGCTGCGCCAGCGGTCCTCGATCTCCTTGTCCTTGGCCAGGGTGTTGGTGATGTGGCCGAACAGGCGCAGGTTTTCCCCCAGCACCTTGCCCAGGCTGAGTGCGGCGTCCTTGCGCACGGACCCGTCCGGGTCGGACAGCAGGTTCAGCGCCTCAGCACTCGTCAACTCCTTGCCCCGCACGGGGAACCGCAGGCCTGCCAGATGCTCGTCGAACAGGCGGGTCCAACTGGCCCGGCCGGCCACGTACTTCTCATGCAGCAGCTTCTCCACCTCGTCGGAAAGCTGGTGCGGCCGGAACATGCGGGTGTCGCGGATCCAGGACTTGTACTTGGCCAGGGCGGGGTCCCGCAGCTTGGCCTGCAGCACCGCCTCCTCCAGCCGGTTGATCTCCAGCTGGAAGAACAGCAGGTGCACGCTGATGGCGGTGACCCGCTCGCTCATGGACTGGTAGAAGCGGCCCACGGACGGGTCGGCCATGTCGGCGGCATAGAGCAGGCCGGCATAGGACATGACCTTGGACAGGCGTTCGTCGATGTCCTCGAACCGGGCCACGGCGGCGCCCAGCTCGGCCCCCGACAGGCCGGCCAGCCTGCCCTCATAGGATTTCGCGAAGGCGCGGGCATCCTGATCCGCCCGCTCCAGCTCCGCCTTCAGCGCCGGGCTGTCCGGGCCGGGATACAGGTCCGACAGGTCCCAGTTGGGAAGGGGGCCCAGGTCGGGCAGGGCGGGGGTCATGGTATCGGGCATCTCGGGGCCTCTGAACCGCGGGGGTCGTCCGGATATAGCGCGCCACCCGTCCCGGTTCAAAGGGGCCGCACGCCCCGCGCCCGGCGCATCCGGGCGGGCACACCCCAACCGGTCACGGGAACCCGGCGTGACCTTGGGGGCTTTCGGCCGTTGTCCGCCGTGACTGTCCGGATGGGAAAGGGGGGCCCCAGTGCCCGGCAAGGCCGTCCTCGTCTTCGCCCGCTTCGCCGGCAATTTCGGCATGTGGGAAACCCACGGGACCACGCCGCACGCCGACTGCCCGGCGATGCTGGTGGGGCTGCACGGGCTGTGGGCGGCGAAGGCGCGTCCGGGCCGCCACGCGGATGCGGACGCGCTGGCCCTGGACCGGCTGCCTAGGGCCTTGGCCGACCATTGTGCCCTGGTGGACCTGCGCTGGGGCATCCCCCAGGCCCGCTACACCCATGTCGGGAACACGCTGGTGAAGCTCTACGGCGCCCCCCTGGCCGGGCGGCACCTCTCCGCCGTCTACAGCGGCAACGTCCTGGCGGAGGTACGGGGCGCCTATGCCCGCCTGATGGAAGCGGACGGGCCCCTGTTCACGGAGCGGACCTTCCGCGTTTTCGACGCCAAGCTCGGCTACCACCGCCTGCTGCTACCCCTGTCCGGCGAGGGGCGCCGGGTCAGCCACGCCCTGCTGGGGCTGGTGCCCAAGGGCAACGTGCGCAGCGCCATCGACTGGCGGACCCTGGAGGCGGAACTGGCCCTGGCCGACCTGGTGGGGGAGGAACGCCACGGCACTGGTCCTTGAGGCTCAACTCCGCCAGCGCAGCACCGTGTCCCGCACGGGGTTCCGGAACTCCCGGCCCTCTTCCCGGGACCGCTGGTACTCGTTCTTCAGCTGGTAGTACCAGCGGGCCTGGGTGTCGGCGTCCTTGATCAGCATCAGGGTGGGGTTGTGCCTCAGCCCTTCCTGCTGCATCACCACCACGTCCCGGTCCTGACCCAGGAAGCGGCGGGCGATGGGGCGGAACAGGGGCTTCAGCAGGCCGGCCCAGCCCATGGTCCAGTACATGCTGTTGGTGACCTCCGTCCGCTTCTCGTCCAGGGGCGTGACGGTGGTCAGGTTCACCACGGTGTGGCGGCCGTTCTTGATGTGCTCGATCCGCACGCCGGGCAGGCGGAAGCTGATCTCCGTCTCCGGCGTTCCGCCTAAGATCTTGTAGGCCGCGCTGTTGCTGCTGGGCTTGTGTCGCTTCATGGCGAAGCCATAGGGCGCGGGGCCGAAGGCCTTTGCCTTCTCATGGATGCTCTTGCGGCTGCGCCAGAACCAGGACTGGTGGACGAAGGGCCCGTGTGCCGGGTCCATCAGTCCCACGACGGCATGGTCGATGAAGCAGGGGAACTCCATCACCTCCACCATGGACGGGGCCTTGCCGTCCATGTCGGGTACCTGGGGCGGCTCCTCCGTGGGGTCCGACTCACCCATCCAGACCCAGACGTTGCCCTGCGCTTCCCGCACCGGATAGGGGCGCACCTTGATCCGGGAGATGTCGAAATCCTGCCCGTCCACCAGGGACGGGATGGCGGTGCAGGCGCCCTGCCGGTCGAAGCGCCAGCCATGGTAGCAGCACTCGACCTCCCGTCCGTCGAAGCTGCCGCAGGACAGGGGGATGCCCCGGTGCGGGCAGATGTCCCGCAGGGCGAAGGCAACCCCGTCGGCCGCCCGCCCGAACAGCACCGGCTGCCCCAGCAGCGTCTTGGCCTGCATGGCCCCGGCCTTCAGCCGGGCCGACGGCATGGCGTGGTACCAGATGTCCTTCAGGAAGAACGGTTGCTCGGTCAAGGCGGGCTCTGCATTGCGGCGGGTCGGGTCGGGCGGGACATTAGCACCGGTCCACCCGCCATCGTAGGTCGGATTGGCGGTGCCCGCCGCGTGGACCGACGGCCCAAGGTCGCACCCTTCGCCGTGATCCTCCCTGTCCCCGCCCGTTGAAGCCTCCGGGGATGGATGAGGGGATACTTATGCAGGGGGAGACGCTGGAGGGGTTCTGCCGGTCCTGGCATGAACGGCTGACGGTTAAGGCCACCGGGGGGCCGGTGATCTACCATTATACCGCGGCACCGGGTTTGCTGGGCATCCTGGGCGGGGGTAGCCTGCGGGCCACCAACATCGCCTTCCTGAACGACAGCGCCGAGTATTACCTGAGCCTCGAGCGCATCCAGTCCGCCCTGGACCGGTTCGCGCGGGCAGAGGGCGGCGGCCTCGGCGCCTTCCTGGATGGGATGGGACAAAGGCTGCGCGAGGCCACCCACCGCATCCCGGAGGTCTATGTGGTCAGCTTCTCCCGCGCCGCCGACCTGCTGTCCCAATGGCGCGGCTATGGGGAGGTGGAGAGCGGCTATGCGGTGGGCTTCGACATCCGTGCCCTGACCGAGGGGCTGCGGCAGGCAGGGGCCCTGCTGGTGCCCTGCGTCTATGAGGCGGAGGCCCAGGATGCCTTCGCCGATGACCTGGTCCGAACCGTGGCCGACCTCTGGTGCCGGGCGTCCGGCGGGTCAACGGACGGGGACGGGGCCGCGGCCCTGCTGGACGAGGCGTTCGGGCGCCTCGCCTGGTTCGCCGCCCTGTTCAAGCATCCCGGCTTCGCGGAGGAGCAGGAATGGCGACTGGTCTCCCTGCTGGCCCCCGACCAGGCGGACCGGCTGGAGTTCATCGCGCGGGAGACCTGCGTGGCCACCTACCTGCCCGTGCCCTTCCCGAAACAGGCGGTGCGGGAGATCTGGGTCGGCCCCAGCCGCCACCAGCACCTGTCCCTTCCCGCCATCGACGCCCTGCTGCGCAAGGCCGGCTACCCCGCCGACACGGCCCTCCACCGGTCAGAGGTGCCGTTCCGGCTGGTGTGACGGGCGGCGGCTGGTTTGGCGTGGGATAACGGGCAGGACGGGGAGGTGCCCATGGACGGCTTCATCCCTGTGGGACGGGTCAAGCGCGAGCTTGAGGAACTGCTGCGCTGGGATAACGGATTCGGCGTCGATGGCCATGGATTCCATGCTGGCAGGGGGGGCGGGCCTGCTCCCCGGCCGCCACGGCCTGACGACAGGGTTCCGTCCGCCCGAGCGTGCAAGGGCCAGTGTTCCCCACCGGACCCCCGCGACATGCGCATTCCCGTCTCCCTTGCACTCCTGCCCCTCCTCGCCCTGCCTGCCTGCGCCAACCGGCACGATCCGCCGCGGGGGCCCGGCATGATGATGGGCCGCCCGCCCCTGAGCCTTGCGGGGGAGCCGCTGGGCCGGCCTGCCCGGGACAAGGATGCCTATGTGGAAAGCACGCTGGACTGGTTCGGCCAGGCCGACCGGGACGGGGACGGCAAGCTCTCCCCGGCGGAGCTGGAGGCCGACGTGGCCCGCTTCTTCGGTTCCCTGGACGCGGACGGCGATGGCGCGGTGAACAGCCGGGAGCTGGCCGACAGCCGCCTGCGCCTCGCCGCATCCTTCCACGCCCCGCGGGAGGATGCGGCGCCATCGCCCGACGGCCCGCCCCGCGGCGGCCCGATGGGCCGGGGTGGGATGGCCGGGGGCATGGGGGCCGACCCGGTGATGTCCGCCGACCTGGACCTGGATTTCCGCGTCACCCTGGCGGAGTTGCAGGCCCAGGCCGGACGCAAGCTGGCCACCGCCGACCGGGACAGGGACGGCGCCCTGTCGCGGGCCGAGGCCCAGGCCGCCGCCGAGGCCGCCTTCGACCGCCCGCCCGAGGGGCTGCGGCGCATGGGCGGGCCGGGTGGCGGTCCCCCCGGCGGCGGGCGCCGGGGTGGGGGTGGCGGGCCGCCGGGCGCGATGTGATGCCCTTGACTTGCGCCCGGCCGCAGGGCATCGCCTGGGGCAAGACCCCAGACGGAGCCGCCCGTGACCGCAAAGCCCCTGACCGCCCTGGCCGTTGCCCTTGTCCTGGCCGGGTGCGGCGGTGGCGGGCCTGAGGACCGGGTGCCCATCCGGGTCATGCCCGTCAGCCCCTCGGGCGAGCTGCTGGGCCCCCCGGCCAGCAACGAGGCCGCGCTGCTGCCGGCGCTGGAAGCCTGGTTCGGCCGGGCCGACGCCAACGGCGACGGCGCCCTGGACCGGGCCGAGTTCGTGGCCGACGCCGACCGCGCCTTCGCCGCCTTCGACACCAACAAGGATGGCAGCGTCACGGCGGCGGAGCTGACCCTGTTGCGGGCCACCTCCCCCTTCCGCCCGCCGCCGGAGAAGCCCAGCGCCCGACTGCGCCCCCGCAGCCTGACCCTGACCACGGCGGAGCTGGAGGACCGCGGCCCCGATGCCCAGGGCAGCGGCAACCGGCCCTTCTACCGTTCCGGCGCCGACCCTGTGATGGCGGCCGACGCCAATGCCGACTTCCGCGTGACGGCGGAGGAGCTGCGCGCCCAGGCCGGGCGCCTGTTCGACAAGCTCGATTCCAACCGCGACGGCCGGGTGTCGCGGGCCGAATACCTGGACTCCGAACGCCGGCGCCTCGCCCTCCTGCCGGGGTGGTGAGGGGACAATCGAGCAATCAAGCGGGCTTGCCGACGTTCCCCCCGTTATCCACAGATATCCACAGGCCGGGGGACTCCACGCGGCCACATTCTGTGTTACCTTCCATGGTCTGTCCCCATATCTAGTGTGAAGAACCACGGCCATGGCTTCCATGCTCCTCACGCCGAACCCGGTCTACAAGCCCTTCCGCTATCCCTGGGCCTATGAGGCCTGGCTGACCCAGCAGCGCATCCATTGGCTGCCGGAGGAAGTGCCGCTGGCCGACGACGTGAAGGACTGGCGCAACAAGCTGACCGACGGCGAGCGGAACCTGCTGACCCAGATCTTCCGCTTCTTCACCCAGGCGGACGTCGAGGTGAACAACTGCTACATGCAGCATTACAGCCGCGTGTTCCAGCCCACCGAAGTCAAGATGATGATGGCCGCCTTCTCCGCCATGGAGACGGTGCACATCGCCGCCTACTCCCACCTGCTCGACACCATCGGCATGCCGGAGATCGAGTACTCGGCCTTCCTCCGCTACAAGGAGATGAAGGACAAGTACGACTACATGCATGAATTCAACGTGGACAGCCTGCCGGACATCGCCAAGACCCTGGCCGTGTTCGGGGCGTTCACGGAGGGGCTGCAGCTCTTCGCCAGCTTCGCCATCCTGATGAACTTCCCCCGCTTCAACAAGATGAAGGGGATGGGCCAGATCGTCACCTGGTCCGTGCGTGACGAGAGCCTGCACACCCAGAGCATCATCAAGCTGTTCAAGACCTTCGTGGCGGAGAACCCGGAGATCTGGACCGACAGCTTCAAGCAGGAACTCTACGTCGCCTGCGACACCATCCTGCACCACGAGGACGCCTTCATCGACCTGGCCTTCGAGCAGGGCCCCGTCCAGGGCCTGACCGCCGAGGACGTGAAGGCCTACATCCGCCACATCGCCGACCGCCGCCTGACCCAGCTGGGGCTGGAGGCCGTCTATGGCGTGGAAAAGAACCCGCTGCCCTGGATGGACGCCATCCTGAACGGCATCGAACACACCAACTTCTTCGAGAACCGCGCCACCGAGTACAGCAAGGCCGCGACGCGGGGCACGTGGGAGGAGGCGTTCGCGGCGGATTGAGGCGCCTGTCCCGCCTCTTGCCCGTCAAATCGGGGCCGGCCGCCGCGTGGTGGCTGGCCCTTTCCGTTTGCGGCTCGGGTTTCTGGGGGCGTCCTGCCAAGCGCCGAAGTCATTCCGGCCTTGAGCCGGAACCCTTGGGAAAGCCGTCGTGCCACTGGCGCGGCAGCGGGCCTGCGGGTGGGGATGCCCCGTTTTGGAACGCAGAGGACGCAGATGGCCGCAGAGGACACAGAGGAACTTACAAGAGCAGTGATGACAGTGATGGCCAGGGGTGACAGTGATGTGTCCTGCCTTGGATTGATGTTGGTGCCAACCTCGGGCAGCAGTTTGACTGCGCCTTCGGCGCAAGATTGACCCGACGTCGGGCGGTGGTCCCGACGCCTTCGCCGCACCGACCCCTCCCTGTCCTCTGCGGCCCTCTGCGTTCAAAAAAACCCTTGTCCGTCGGGCAGCGGCATCAGGACAAGATCACCCCATCACTGTCATCCCTGGCCATCACCGTCATCACTGTTCCTGTAGGTTTCCCCCAGACAGCCAAGGGCTTCCGGTGCCCTGCATGCACCGATCCCGAGGACCCCGGCTCGGGGGCCGGGGTGACCTCCGGTGCCTTGCACGGATGGATGCTCGCCCCCTTTGTAACCGCCCTGTTACACGCCCTTCCGCCCTCCCCGAGGGGGTGCTAGACCCTTCCTTAATGGCGGGGCCTGCCCGCGCGGGAGGGGAAGAGGGACGTGGCGATGACGTTGAAGAGGACCATGTTGGCCGCCGCCGCCGCGGTGGCGCTGATTTCAGGCGCGCCGACGCTGGCGCAGGACACGGCCAAGGCGGCCGGCCCCGCCCCGGCGGCGCCCCAGGCCAAGGGCGACGACCCCTACCTCTGGCTGGAAGAGGTGGAGGGTGAGAAGGCCATCGACTGGGCCAAGAAGCAGAACGAGCAGACCTTCCAGCGCCTGAAGGGCGACCCCCGCTTCGAGCCGCTGCGCGCCGACGCGGAGGCCATCTTCACCGCCCGCGACCGCATCGCCTATGGCTCGCTGGAAGGCGGGCAGGTGGACAATTTCTGGCAGGACGCCACCAATGTCCGCGGCGTCTGGCGCCGCGCCGCGGTGGACAGCTACCGCACCGCCGACCCCAAGTGGGACATCGTGCTGGACCTGGACGCCCTGTCCAAGGCGGAGAACGAGAACTGGGTCTACAAGGGCCACACCTGCCTGGCGCCGGAAAGCACCCTGTGCCTGGTCAACCTGTCCCGCGGCGGCAAGGACGCCGTGGTGGTCCGGGAATATGACGCGGCCAAGAAGGAATTCGTGAAGGGCGGCTTCGAGCTGCCGGAGGCCAAGCAGACCGTCGCCTGGGCCGACAAGGACACCCTGTTGGTGGCCACGGACTTCGGCCCCGACACCATGACCGACAGCGGCTATGCCCGCCAGGTCCGGCTGTGGAAGCGCGGGTCCGACCTGTCCAAGGCCCCCATCCTGCTGAACGTGGGCAAGACCGACGTCTGGGCCCGCCCCGCCGTGTTCCAGCGGCCGGAAGGCACCACCATCCTGCTGAACCGCGGGCCGGACTTCTTCACGGAGGAATGGCACCTGGTGGGCAAGGACGGCAAGCCCGCCAAGCTTAACCTGCCGCTGGGCATCGACCTGCGCGGCGTGATCGACGGCCGCCTGCTGCTGCTGCTGCGGGCCGACTGGGCCGTGGCCGGCAAGACCTTCGCCAAGGGCACCCTGGTGGCCGTGCCGGTGGCCGAGGCCGCGGCCGGCACGCCGAAGACCGTGGAGACCGTGCTGGCCCCGTCCGCCACCGCCTCCATCGAGGACGTGTCGGTGGCGAAGGACGCCGTCTACATCGACCTGCTGGACAATGTGGTGGGCAAGCTGGTGTCCGCCAAGCGCGGGGCCCAGGGCTGGACTTTGGCCGACGTGGCCCTGCCCGGCCAGGGCAGCCTGTCCATCACCTCCACCGATGCCTTCAGCACCGACGTGCTGGTGAACTACACCAACTTCCTGCAGCCGGACACGCTGTACCTGATGCCGGCGGGCGGCAAGCCCGAGGCCATCAAGTCCCTGCCGGCCCGGTTCGACTCCGCGCCCTACAAAACCGAGCAGCGCTTCGCCACCAGCAAGGACGGCACCAAGGTCCCGTACTTCATCGTCGGGCCCAAGGACATGAAGCTGGACGGGGAGAACCCGACCCTGCTTTACGGCTATGGCGGGTTCGAGATTAGCCAGACCCCCCGCTACCTCAGCGCCTTCGGCAAGAGCTGGCTGCAGGCCGGCGGCGTCTATGTGGTGGCGAACATCCGCGGCGGCGGGGAGTTCGGGCCGGCCTGGCACCAGGCCGCCCTGAAGGAGAACCGGCAGCGCGCCTTCGACGACTTCATCGCCGTGGGCGAGGATCTGGTGAAGACCAAGGTCACCAAGCCGGCCCGCCTGGGCATCCAGGGTGGCTCCAACGGCGGCCTGCTGACCGGCGCCACCATGACCCAGCGGCCGGACCTGTTCGGCGCCGTGATCGTGGCCGTGCCGCTGCTGGACATGCTGCGCTACCACACCCTGCTGGCCGGCGCGTCCTGGATGGGGGAGTACGGCAACCCCGACATCCCCGCCGAGCGCGCCTATATCAGCAAGTACAGCCCCTACCAGAACCTGAAGCCGACGGTCACCTACCCGGAGGCCTTCGTCTACACCTCCACCAAGGACGACCGGGTGCACCCCGGCCACGCCCGCAAGTTCGTGGCCCGGCTGCAGGAGTTCGGCAAGCCGGTGGTCTATTACGAGAACATCGAGGGCGGCCACTCCGCCGCCGCCAACCTGAAGCAGCGGGCGGAGGTGACGGCGTTGCAGCTCGTCTACCTCATGCAGAAGTTGATGGAGAAGCCGTCCAACTGACGGCCTACCCCATCCCGGATGCAAAAGGGGCGGCCCCGCGGGGCCGCCCCTTCTTGTTTGCCCGCACAAGGACCCCGACCTACGCGGCCGGCCCTTGCAACACCCGGTCCGCCGGGAAGCGCACCGTGACCGTGGTGCCCTGGTCAAGGCGGCTGTCCAGGGTCAGGGTGCCGCCGTGCAGTTCCACCAGCCGGCGGGACAGGGGAAGGCCCAGGCCGCTGCCCTGGGTGGGGCGGTAGGGCGTGTTGCTGGCCTGGGCGAAGGGTTCAAGCACTCGCTCCAGGTCCGCCGCCGCGATGCCGATGCCAGTGTCGCTGACGGCGAAGCCCAGCCCCCCATCCTCCGCCTGCCAGGCGGACAGGTGGACCGTACCCCCGGCCGGGGTGAACTTCACCCCATTGGCCAGCAGGTTCACCAGCACCTGCCGCAGCCGCAGCGGGTCTGCCCACAGGACAGGGAGGCCGGGCGCCACGTCGGCGGACAGGGCCACGCCGCCCAACTCCGCGTCCGCCGCCAGCATGCGCAGGGCGGCCTGGGCGGCCTCCGCCACGGATACCCGTTCCTCATGCAGGGGCAGGGCGCCGGCCTCGATGCGCGAGGCGTCGAGGATGTCGTTGATCAGGTCCAGCAGGTGTCGGCCGCTGGCGCCGATATCCCGGGCATAGTCCCGGTACCGGTCCCAGGCCTGGGGGCCCAGGATCTGGATCTCGATCATCTCCGCGAAGCCGATGATGGCGTTCAGCGGGGTGCGCAGCTCATGGCTCATGCTGGCCAGGAAGACGGACTTGGCCCGGTTGGCCTGCTCCGCCTCCGCCCGGGCGCGGGCCAGCCCCGCCTCCGCCTCCTTGCGGCGGCTGATGTCGGTGTGGGTGCCCACGGCCCGCAGGGGGTGGCCCTGGCCGTCGCGCGCCACCACCCGGCCCCGGTCCAGGATCCACATCCAGCCCCCGTCCTTGCGGCGGACCCGGTGTTCCGTCTCATAGAACGGGGTGCGGCCCTCCAGGTGGTCGGCCAGGACCCGCATCACCTCCGCCTTGTCGTCGGGGTGGACCAGCCGCTCCCAGGAACGGACATGGGGTTCCACCTCGCCGGGGGTGAAGCCCAGCATGGTTTCCCAGCGCGGGCTGAAATGCACGGCACCGCTTGCCACGTCCCAGTCCCACAACCCGTCATTGGCCCCGTCCAGGGCGAAGCGCAGCCGCTCCTCCCCCTCGCGCAGCTGTTGCTCCAGCCGGGCGCGGCCGGCCAGCACGGCACCCATGGGCAGCGCCGACAGGAACACCAGGGCCAGGAAGAACTGCAGGAAGCCGATGGCCAGGGCCGGGGACATGCCGCTGGCCAGGGCGATGGGCCCGCGGCCCGCCAGGGTGAAGCCCACCCCGACCATGGCGGTCACCAGCACGGCTACCGCGGCCCCCGCCGCGCCGAATCGGAACACCGCCAGGATCACCGCCGGGAAGACCAGGAACAGCAGCGGCAGCCCCGACTGGTGGAACACCAGCACGGCCACCGCGGCGACCGCCAGGGCCAGCAGCCCGGCCTCCAGCCATGCGGCCCAACCGTCCACGGGGCGGCCGGCGGAGTCCTGCACCAGCATCAAGGGCGGGGCGAAGACCAGCATGCCCAGGGCGTTGGCTACCAGCCAGGTCGTCGCCACGGACCAGAATTCGGACCCATAGTCCAGCGCCAGCGCCGTGGCGCCAAGCGGGGCCGACAGGATGGGGGCCAGGGCGGCGAACAGGGTGAACAGGCTGACCTGCCGCAGCGACCCGAAATCCACCCGCGGGCCGATGAAGCGGCCGGTCAGGGCCAGCATGGCGAGCTGCTCGGCCAGGTTCGACAGGGCGAAGGCAGCACAGACGATGGCCGTGTCCCCCCACCAGACATTCGCGCCCACGCTGCCCAGGGCGGACATGCCCAGGACGGCGGGTCGCAGCCGGGCGGGTGCCCGCAGCGCCACGGCGAAGGTGACGGCATTGGTGGCCCACAGGGCGGCCACGCTCCCGGCCTCCCGTGTCAGCAGGATGCCCAGGTGGGAGGCCAGGAAGCACAACAGCCCGAGCGCCACCAGCCCCAGCATGGGGGCCAGTGGCCGTGTCTCCCCACCTTCCGCCGCCAGAACCATGTGCAAGCCCGTGCCAGGACGCCGGCAGGGCTGCCAGCAGCCTACAGCCTAGGGACGGTTGCTTAAGCGATCCTGAATCGGCCGCGCTTTCCCGGGCGCCACGGGGCTCACTCCCCCGCGGGCCGCAGGTTGCCCTCCATCTCCGCCGCCAGGTAAGCCGCGACGGCATAGGCGGCGGTCACCTGGGCCAGGGCGGCGGGGTCGATCTTGTCCAGCGTGTCGTCAGCGGTGTGGTGCAGGTCGAAATAATCGGTGCCGTCCTGGGTCAGGGTGATGACCGGCACCCCCGCCGCCCGCAGTGGCCCGATGTCCGGCCCGCCATGGGCCTCGTTGCCGCCCTTGGCGATGCCCAAGGGCATCAGCGCGCTCATGAACCGGTCGGCCAGGGGCAGGGACTCCGGCCCAAACCGGGTTTCCAGCCGCCAGACCCGGCCCGCGCCGAAATCCGCCTCCGTCGCCAGCATGTGCCGGGGCAGCTCGTCCGCATGGGCGGCGGCATAGGCCTTGGCCCCCAGCAGGCCGATCTCCTCCGCCGCGAACAGCACCACCCGGATGGTCCGCCGCGGCCGCTGCGGCAGGTCGCGGATCAGCCGGGCCGCGGCGGTGACCACGCCCACCCCGGCGCCGTCATCCACGGCGCCGGTGCCCAGGTCCCAACTGTCCAGGTGCGCGCCGATCAGGATGATCTCCTCCGGCTTCTCCCGGCCGCGGATCTCCGCGATCACGTTGCGGGTCTGGGTGGCGGGGCCGGTGCGCGGCGTCAGGTCCAGATGCACCTTGACCGGCTTGCCATAGCGGGCCAGCCGCTCCAACTGGTCCGCGTCGGGGTTGGACAGGGCGGCCACGGGGATGCGCGGCACCCCCTCGGCATAGCTCATCACGCCCGTGTGCGGGAACCGCCGGCTGTCCGTGCCGACGGAGCGGATCAGCACCGCCACTGCGCCGCGCTTTGCCGCCTCTGCCGCCCCCTTGCTGCGCATGGGCACCACGGCGCCATAGGAGGACCCGTCCTGGGTCTTCCACATGCGCTGGCCCACATAGGCGACCTTGCCGGCAAGGCTGTCCGGCGGGGCGGCCTGCAAGGCCTCCAGGCTGGGGAAGAAGGCCACCTCCGCCTGTAACCCGCCATCGGGCGTGGGCACGCTGTTGCCCAGGGCCGTCACGTGCAGGGGCTGGGGGAAGGGGCTGGTGGTATGGGCGTGGGCCTGGCCCCGCTCCCAGGCGGGGATGGTCACCGGTTCGGTCCAGACCCGGTCGAAGCCCAGGGCCGCCAGCTTGGCCTCCGCCCAGGCCACCGCCGCCGCGTCACCGGGGCTACCCGGCAGGCGGGGGCCCACCTCCGTGGTCAGGGACTCCACGATTTCATAGGACAGGCGGCTGTCCAGGGCCCGCTTCCGCAGCTCCGCCGCCAGGGCCATGGCGGTGTCGGGGATGCGGGCGGGCTCGGCAAGGGCCGGGGAAAGGGGCAGGACGAGGCAGGCAAGCAACAGACCCTTGGAAACCAGACCCTTGACCCCCATTCCCCGCTCTCCTGACCGTTCCGTCCCCGGGGCGGCATTGCCGCCGCCAAACACCAGCATGGCCGCTGAATCAGGCGGGCGCAAGCCCATGCCCCTGCGCCACCCCAAGCCTTTGGTGTCAACCAATCGCCCTGTCATCTCCCCCGCGATGACAGGCTTCCGCCGCATTCCCCCGCCATCTCTACAGCATGTCGAACCGCACCGCCGACGAGCCCGCCATGCTGCCGACCCTGTCCCGCTCCCTCTTCCTTGCCGCCACCGCCCTGCTGGCCGGGGCCGTCGCCGGACTGTGGGACCTGTCGGCGGCGGAGCTGGAGGGCACGCTGCTGATCCTGGGGCTGTCGGGCTTCGGCCTGGGGCTGGTGGCGCCACGCGGGGCGCCGTTGCTGGCCTTGGCCGTGGCGGCGGGGGTGCTGGGGGCACACCTGGCCTCCCCCGTCCCGCCGGGGGCCCAGCTCTCCCCCCTCGAAAGTGGCCTGATTTCCGCCGCCGTCGCCGCCCTGCCCGCCGGGATCGGCGCCGGCCTGGGCGCCCTGTTCTCCGGCAGCGCGCGGAGGCTGGTCGTCAGGTAGGGCTCACGCCACCATCATCCCGCATTGCCCCGCGCAGGCGTTGACCTCTGACAGGATCCAGTCGCGGAAGGCCTGGATCTTCGGCTCGCCGGCCCGCTTCTCGCTGTAGGCCAGCCAATAGGCGCTGCCCGTGTGCAGCACCAGCCCGGGGAAGGGCAGGACCAGCCGGCCCGTGGCGATGTCGCCGGCGAAGAACAGGGGGCAGAGCAGGGCCACGCCCTGGCCCATGGCGGCGGCTTGGCCGGTCATGCCGTGCATGTCGTACTGGGTGCCGGTGGGAAGGTCGCCCACCTCCACCCCCGCCAGCCGGAACCAGTCCCGCCACCACGCCTTGTCATCCGGGTGCTGGGAGTCCAGGAAGGGCAGGGACAGCAGGTCCCGCGGTTCCCGGATGCCGCCCACCCGCTCCGCCAGCCGGGGGCTCAGGGCGGGGGTCAGGGTGAAGTCCTGCAACCGCTCCGCCACGATGCCGGGCCAGTCGCCCTTGCCGCTGCGCAGGGCCACGTCGAAATCATACTCCAGGTCGCCCATGCGGGGGTTGGCGTCCAGCCGCACCGCCAGGTCCGGCCGCCGCATCTGGAAATGCCCCAGCCGTGGCACCAGCCATTGCGACGCGAAGGTGGGCAGGGTGGTGACCGACAGCACCTTGCTCTCCCCCCGGTCGGCCAGCCGATTGACGGTGGCGCGGATGCGGTCGAACGCCTCTGCCACCGCGCCCTGAAGCTCCTGGCCCGCCGGGGTCAGCTCCAGCTTGCGGGTCAGCCGGCGGAACAGCTCCCGCCCCACATGCTCCTCCAACTGGCGCACCTGGTAGCTGACGGCGGCCTGGGTGACCGCCAGCTCCTCCGCCGCCTTGGTGAAGGACAGGTGCCGCGCCGCCGCATCGAAGGTGCGCAGCGCGTTCAGGGGCGGCAGGCGGCGGGACATCTTTCGTTCTTCCTTCTTTCGCAGTTCCCTCAAGCGCCGGGCGCCGCCATCCGGCGGCTTGGCTCATGCGACCATGGGGTCGCGCGGCCGGTTCCCGCCATGCGGGAACGGTCCCCATGGATAAGTCCAGCTTATCCACTGTATCGGGATTACTCGTTTGTCGTCGAGGCCCGTTTGCGGCGGAATGCCATGGACCGGGCGCCCCGCCCGACCCTGACAACCCGATGATGGAGCATGCCATGCAAAAGGCTGCCTTGACCCAACACGCCCAGAGCCCGCGCATCGGCGGGCAGGTGGACGTGGTGCCGTCCTTCCGCGGCCCGGCCATGGGCGGGCTGGGCGGCTTGCTGGAAGCGGTGCTGGTCCGCTTCCTCTCCGCCCCCGTCTACCGCGACCTGGCCGACCTGCACGGCCACCTGCTGCGCGATGTGGGCGCGAAGCGGTGAGTCCAAATGTCCGTGTCGTCCGTGGTGTGTCCGTGCCGTCCGTGTCCCCAACAAACAGCGTGTTCCCCAAGACCAAACGGTGATCCGTTCACACGGACGGCACGGACAAGCACACGGACGACACGGACAAAATGAAATTGGCTTCGCCGATTCAGGCCGACTAACCCAGCTTCACCGCCGTGCCGTTGACGCTGACCATCAGCATGCCGTTCTCCTTGCCCAGCACCTCATAGTCCACGTCCACGCCGATCACCGCATCGGCGCCAAGCTCCCGGGCGGCCTCGGCCATGTCGGCGAAGGCGTGCTCGCGGGCGTCGCGCAGGGAGGCCTGGTAGCCGCCGGACCGGCCGCCGACGATGTCGCGGATGCCGGAGAACATGTCGCGGAAGACGTTGACGCCCATCACCGCCTCGCCGGCGACGACGCCCAGGTAGGACAGCACCCGCCGGCCCTCGACGGTGTTGGTGGTGGTGATCAGCATGGGATGGCCCTCCTTCAGGCTGTGTACCGCGGCGACCGGCGGCGGGGCGCGGCATCCCTGCCATAGTCGCCGGGAAATGGGCCCCGGGCCACAACGCATTGTGATGAAACGCCTTCCCTGTGTGTGAAAGTAAAGTTACGGTCTCCCCCGACAAACAAGGGCGCGCCCAGCGCCCGTCCTCGGGAGGGAGCGACAGGAATGCTCAAGCGTATCCTCATGGCGACGGCCGCGGCGGCCGTGGCCGGTCTCGCCGTCGGTGCGGCGGGGGCCCAGCAGCTCCGCTACAGCGGCGGTACGGTGTTCGGCGACAGCCTGTCCGACACGGACAATTTCGCCCGGTTCCTCAGCCCGGCCCTGCGGCCCGGCGCGCCCTACGTGAACGGCCGCTTCTCCAACGGTCCCGTATGGCTGGAGACGTTCGGCAGCCTGCGCGGCATCACCATGGACAGCCGCGCCTTCGGCGGCGCCCGGGCCGTCACCCGGAACGATGCCACCGGCCTCGCCACCGACCTGACGCCGCAGGTGGACCGCTTCCTGGCGGGCGGCACCACCGTCGCCAGCGACCGGCTGGTGGCCATCTGGATCGGCGGCAACGACTATGTCGGCGTGCTCAGCGCCCCGACCCCGCCCAGCACGGCCCAGGTGCAGGCCACCATCGCCAACGTGGCCAACACCGTCGCCACGCAGGCCGGCCGGCTCTATGCCGCCGGTGCCCGGAACTTCGTGCTGGTGGACCTGCCTCCCCTGGGCAACATCCCCCTGACCTCGGGCCTGCCCGCGGCTACCCGCGCCAGCGCCAACCAGGTGTCGGACCTGCACTCCCTCGCCCTGGCTGGCGTCGCCGCCGGCCTGCGGACCCAGGGCGCCAACGCCATCCTGGTGGACGTGAACGGCCTGTTCCGTGACCTGTTGGCCCGGCCCAGCGCCTATGGCTTCACGAACACCACCATCCCCTGCTTCGCGCCGGTGGGCCCGGGCGGCTCGCTGGTGGCGACCGGCGCCTGCGCCACGGCGGCCGGCACCGCCGGGACGGTGTTCTTCGACGCGCTACACCCCACCACCACCGCCCACGCGTTGACCGCAGCCTTCGTGGACGGCACCCTGTCCGCGGCGTATGAGGCGCCGTCCGCCATCGCCACCACCACCCAGCTCGGCATCCGCCTGTTCGAGCAGGCGAACCAGGCCATCGCCGGCCGCATGTTCGGCGCCCGCGGCGGCCAGGCGGCCAGCCTGTCCGGCAGCCAGATGGGCCCGGACGGCCGCTTCGCGCTCTACGCCTTCGGCTCCTATTTCAAGGGCGACGCGGAGCAGCGCGGCAACCAGTTCGGCTATGACTATGACGGCTACAATGGCGGCGTGGGCGTCGACTACGAGGTCGACCAGAACGTCGTCGCCGGCCTGGCCTTCGCCTATGGCAAGGGCAAGCTGGACACGGACGGCGACTATGCCGAGGTGGACGCCAAGTCCTACAGCGTGACCACCTACGTCACCGCCGCGGCGGGTGAGCTGTGGGGCGACGCCTTCATGGGCTACAGCTTCAACAAGTACGACATCGACCGCCAGACCCGCTTCGCCTTCGCCCCCACCGCCAGCGCGGAGCCGGACGGCGACAGCTACGGCGCCGGCCTGACCGTGGGCTACACCCCGTCCATGGGCGGCTTGGCCATCGGCCCGGTGGCCAGCCTGCGCTATGTGAACACCGAGGTGGACGGCTTCACCGAGCAAGGCAGCAACCTGCTGAATCTGAAGGTGGAGGATTTCGACGCCGAGTCCCTGAAGGGCAGCCTGGGCGTGTCCGCCACCGGCCGCTTCGGCAGCGGCGGCACGGCCATCGTCCCCACCGTCCATGTGGCCTATGAGCGGGAGTTCCTGAACGACGACCGGAAGGTCTTCGGCACCCTGCCCAGCGGCCAGCCCGCCTTCGCCAACGCCACCTCACCGGCCCGCAACCAGGTGGTGGGCGGCATCGGCCTTGGCGTGAACACGGGCAGCATCGGCCTGTCCCTCGGCTGGGAAGGCCGCTTCGGCGGCAGCATCGACGACAACAGCTTCAGCGCCCGCGTCCGCGTCGGGTTCTGAGGACGGTCAGCGTTTGATGGCCGGGGCCGCGGGGGTATGTCCTCCGCGGCCCTTTCCTTTTCTGCTGTGTGGATGCGGTCGGAGGTGTGGCGGAAGGATATGGGCACGGATGAACGCGGATCAGGGCGGATGGCCACGGATAAGATGATTTGCGCTATCGCGCGGATAAGCAGGCGGCGCAGCCAATCATCAACCAGGCACTGACTGTCCCCACGGCCATCCGCGTCAATCCGACAGGAATCCGCGTTTATCCGTGTCCAAGTCTTTCCTCAACGCCGCCAAAACGGCTCGCAAGCATCTCCCCCAGCGCTGGCACCAGCCGGGCCATGGCTTCCTCCAGCAGGGTGGGGGAGCTGGCGAAGCACAGGCGCAGGCTGCCCTCCCCGCCGGGACCGAAGGCGCTGCCGGGGGCAAGGCCGACATTGGCGCGGTCCACCAGGCGGCGGGCGAAGTCCATGCTGTCCGTGACCCCCTCCAACCGCAGGAAGCCATAGAACGCCCCCGGCGGCGGGGCGACGGTGACGCCGGGCACCTGGTTCAGGGCGCGGGTGATGATGTCGCGGCCCTGGCGGCAGCGGGCCAGCATGTCGGCCAGGAAGGGCTCCCCCTGTTCCACCGCCACCAGCCCGGCATACTGGATGAACTCCGCCGTGCCCGAGGTGTTGAGCTGCACCAGCTTCTCCAGCGCGTCGCCCAGGGCCGGCGGGGTGGTCAGCCAGCCCAGGCGCCAGCCGGTCATGCACCAGTTCTTGGAAAAGCTGTTGACGACGATGAGCTTGTCATCAGCCTCCGCCAGCTCCAGGAAGCTGGGGGCGACCGGCTGTTCATAGGTCAGGCGGGTATAAACCTCGTCCGCCACAAGCCAGACGTCGCGGCCCCGCACCAGGTCCCAGACGGCGCGCAGGGTGGGCCGGTCCAGGGTCCAGCCCGTGGGGTTGCTGGGGGAGTTGACGAACACCGCCTTGGTCCGCGGCCCGATGGCGGCAGCCAGTTTCCCCAAGTCCAGGGCCCAGCCCTCCGGCGCCGGGTCCAGCGGCACCGGCACCACCACCCCGCCCATCAGCCGCACGGCGGACATGACGTTGGGCCAGACGGGGGTGACGACCACCACCTCGTCGCCCGGCCCCACCAGCGCCTGGACAGTGAGCATGATGCCCTGCATGCCCGAGCTGGTGATGGTGACCCGGTCCGCCAGCACCGGCGGGGCGCCGTTGGGGGTGGCGTGCAGCCGGGTCATGTAGGCGCCCAGCGCCTCCCGCAGCTCCGGCAGGCCGCGCTGCCAGGTGTAGAAGACCCGCCCGTCGCGGATGCCCCTGTCGCAGGCCTCGCGGATGAAGTCGGGGGTGGGGATGTCGCCCTCGCCCACCCACAGGGGGATCAGCCCCGGCCGGCCGCGGCCATACTGCACCATCTGGACGATGCGCGTCTCCTCCAGCCCGGCCACGACCGGGCGAAGGCCGGGGACATCATGGTAGACGGTCATGGGCGGGCGCGCTCCGGGTTGCGTGGGGCGTGACAGTAGCGGACCCTGGTGCCGGCTGCCACAGTCCCGGTGGGCCGCCGCCGCAGGTCGGTGCCGAGCGCAATGAGGCCCGACACGATGTGGATGGAGAGTCTTGCCGTCGGGCTTCCGCTCCGCTCCAGCCCGACCTACTCCCCCTTGAGGCTCCGGATGAGGTTGGCGATGGCGTCGTTGGATTCCTCCGGCGCCGCACCCTGGGCGGGGGCCTCCACCCCCTCCGGCGGCAGCTCCGCCACGGCGGGCGGGGCCGGGGGGGCCACGGTGGCGACGCGCGGGTGGCCGCCGGACAGGCCGGGCAGGGGCCGGGGCGGCAGGCCCCGGTGGGCGTCCTCCATGACGGACCGCCACAGCTTGGCCGGCAGGCCGCCGCCGGCCACCTTCTTCATGGGCGCGCCATCGTCGTTACCCAGCCAGACGCCGGCCACCAAATCGGCGGTGAAGCCCACGAACCAGGCGTCCTTGTAGTCTTGGGTGGTGCCCGTCTTGCCCGCGGCCATGCGGTCCAGCCGGGCCGCGGTACCGGTGCCATAGGCGATGGGCGCCAGCAGCATCTGGTTGATGGCCTCCACATCGGGCCCGGCCACGGCATGGCCGGCGCTGGAGCCGCGGCGCTGGTACAGCAGTTGCCCGTCCGTGTCCCTGATCTCCTGGATGGCATAGGGGATGACCGACCGACCGTCATTGGCCAGGGTGGCATAGGCGCCGGTCAGCTCCAGCAGCGTCACCTCGCTGGTGCCCAGCGCCAGGGAGAGGTCGCGGCGCATGGGCGTGGTCAGGCCCAGCCGCTTGGCCAGGCTGCGCGCCCGGTCCACGCCCACCTCCTCCAGCAGGCGGATGGTGGCGGTGTTCAGGGACCAGGCCAGCGCGTCGCGCAGGCTCACCTCGCCCCGGAACTTCAGGTCATAGTTGGCCGGGCGCCAGTTCTTCTTCTGGTACGGCGCGTCAACCACGGTGCTGGTGGGGGACCAGCCCGCCTCCAGCGCCGCCAGGTAGACGATGGGCTTGAAGGCGGAGCCGGGCTGGCGCAGGGCCTGCGTCGCGCGATTGAACTGGCTGTCGTCATAGTCCCGCCCGCCCATCAGCGCCTTCACCGCCCCGTCCGGCGTCATCACCACGGCGGCGGCCTGGGACACGCGCGACGCTTCCCCGCTGACCCGCAGCGTCTCGGCGATGTGGTGGGCGGTGGCCCGTTGGATGGCCGGGTCGAAGGTGGTGTAGACGATCAGGTCGCCATGGTCCGGCCCGACGAAGGCCGCCACCTGGTCCGCCACCCAGGCGGCGAAATAGCGCCCGTCCCCCTCCTGCCCCGGCTTGCGCTTGGGCACCCGGGGCACGGCCAGGGCGGCCTTGCGCTCGGCCTCGCCGATGTAACCCTGCTCCACCATCTCCGCCAGCACGACGGACGCCCGTTGCAGGGCCTTGTCCTCGCTGGCGGTGGGGGCATAGCGGGACGGGGCCTTCAGCAGGCCGACGATGATCGCCGCCTCCCGCAGGTTCAGCTCGGTGGCGGGCTTGTCGAAATAGGTCCGCGCCGCCGCGTCCACCCCGAAGGTGCCGGCGCCCAGGTACACCCGGTTCAGGTAGGCGGTAAGGATCTCCTCCTTGCTGTACTTGCTCTCCAGCCACACGGCCAGGATCGCCTCCTGCGCCTTGCGCTTCATGGTCTGTTCCGGCGTCAGGAACAGGTTCTTCACCAGCTGCTGGGTGATGGTGGAGGCGCCCTGCACTGTCCGCCCCGCCTTCCAGTTGGCCAGGGCGGCGCGGGCGATGCCGATGGGGTCGATGCCGAAATGGCTCCAGAACCGGCTGTCCTCCGTGGCCAGCAGGGCGTTGATCAGGTGCGGCGGCAGGTCCCGCGCCTGCACCGTGGCGCCCCGCAGGTCGCCGAAGCGGTGGAAGGGCGTGCCGTCGGCGGCCACCAGCGTCACGGCGGGCCGCCGCTCCAGTTGCACCGCCTGGTTCACGTCCGGCAGGTCGTGGGCGAAATAGGCCAGGACGAACAGCCCGGCCAGGCCCCCCCAGATCGCCACCAGGGCGGCGGACCGGCCAAGGAACCGCCACAGGCCGGACCGGTCCTTGCGGGCCTTGGGCTGCCGCGGCGGCTCCTTCCGCGGCGGGGGCGGCGGTGGGGGAGGGGGCGGTGCCGCGGGGCGGCGGGGCGGGGCGCGCAAGGTGCTCACGGGCTTCCGGACGCTGGGTCGGCTTGATGGGACCGCGGAAGATGGGCGGCGAAAGCGGCCTTTTCACGGCGCCCCACCGAGCCGTGACCATAACGGAGCGCACCGTTGCGGGAAAGCGACAGGGGTGGGGCCGCACCGTTCCCTCTCCCTGGGGAGAGGGTGGCCCGGCCGCCAGGCCGGGACGGGTGAGGGAGGTGGGCGTAGGGCGAAACGTGAACCCCGCCGTTTCGAGGAACCTGCCCCCCTCACCCGGCGCTACCGCGCCACCCCCGGATCAAGTCCGGGGCGGGCTCTCTCCCCAGGGACAGGGGACAAGACCCCTGCCGAAATCCCCCCCGACGCTGCCTGGACCAGGGCCTTGAACAGGCGCTGCTGGCCGGCGTCCAGGACCAGCAGCTCCGGATGCCACTGCACGCCCATCAGGAAGGGGCGCTCCGGCACCTCCACGGCCTGGACGATGCCCCACTGGTCCCGGGCGCTGACCTGCACACCCTGGCCCAGCTTGTCCACCGACTGGTGGTGCAGGGCGTTCACCATCACGTCCATGTGGCGCAGGATGGCGGCCAGCCGGCTGTTGGGCGTGATCTCCACCCGCTTGCGGGGCAGCACGGTGCGCAGCCGCGGCGCCTCCACATAGATCTGGTGGATGTCGGTGTAGAGGGTGCCGCCGCGGTGGATGTTGATCATCTGGCTGCCGCGGCAGATGCCCAGCACCGGCTTGCCCGTCTTCTCCGCCCAGTCCAGGGCGGCCAGCTCCAGCTCGTCCCGGTCGGGATCGATCTTGACCGTGGGTTCCACCTTGGCGCCGTAGCGGGTGGGCTCGATGTCGTCGCCGCCGCCCACCACCAGCCCGTCCAGGGCGGTGAAGTCCGGCACGTCGTCCGCCGTCAGCCGCACCGACCGGGCCCCGGCCCGACCCAGGGCCAGCCGGTTCATGGTCCAGGAGATGCGCCCGCCCCGGGCCGAGGTGGTGACGCCGATGAGGGGGGATTTGCGGGGCATCAGGGCCTGTATCCTTAACGCGGCTTTCGAATTCGAAAGTTGCAAGAACGGGTCTGCCGTCCTGGTCCGGCCGTCACTCCCCCCTCGCCCTGAGAGAGGGGACCGAACGGCCCCGTCCGGCCGCTTCCCGGGCCGTGGCGCCAACGTCGTCGGAGCCTAGACAGGGGGCAGCCACCGCCTGACCAGCCGCGGCCAGTCCTCCAGCACGCCCGACCGGCGGCAGTCCAGCCACAGGGCGCCCAGCTCGTCCAGGGCCCAGCGGTCGGTGGCCAGGCGTTCCACCTGAACCCAGCGGTTCCAATCCGGCAGGATGGACCAGCCGGGCGTGCCCACCCGGCTGTCGGGCAGGCGCCAGTGCCAGGTGGGGCGGGGCTTCACGTGGGGGTCGCTGGCCTTTCCGGTGGACATCTCCCCCGGCACCAGCAGGGTCAGCAGGGGCCAGAGGTCCAGCTCCCGGTTCCGGCTGGGGCTGTGGCGGACATAGTCGCGGGCCAACTCCGCCAGCCCCGGCCGGTAGGAAGGGCCCACCACCAGGGCCGCGTACTCCTCCGGGAAGCGCTGCACGAAGGGGGCGACCTGGCGGGCGGTGTCGATGTCCATCTCCTCCCGCAGCCAGGGGGACAGCAGCAGGTAGGCCTTGAGCACGTCCAGGATATGGTCGCCGTCGCGGCGGGCAACCTCCGGGTTGAAGTGCAGGCCGAAGGCATAGAAGAAGCGGGCATCGGTGCCCTTGGCCCCGGCCTGTTGCAGGGCGGTCGCCAGCGGGTCCAGCTCGGCAAGGTCGGCCAAGGCGACGGGCGGGCAGGCGACCTCATAGGGCAGGACGAAGCTGCCCACGTCGCCCACCGTGGCGCGCAGGCGCTGTTCCAACTTGTCCAGGGCCGTGGCCACCTCGGCGCCCTTGGAATCCGGGTGGGCGGCCAGCATGTCCAGTTCCACCCGGAAGTCGCCCAGGCGGGTGTCCCTCACCCGTGCCCTGTGCTCATGCTCCACCTCGACCCGGCCGCCATAGAGGGATTGGACGACCCTGGCGATGGCGGGGGGCTCCAGCCCGGCGAACTCCAGTTCCACGCCGCATTGGCGCGGGACGCCGTCCTCCCGGCAGGTCACCGGGGGGAGCAGGGGGCCGGGCAGCGCCTCGGAAGGGGTCAGAGACGGGTAAGTAGCCAATCGCGGACCTCCCGGTGGACCCGGTCCGCCACCTCGTCCAGCAGGTGCCGGGCCCCGTTGAAGATGACCAACTGCTTCGGCTCCTTCGCCAGCCGGTTGACGTACTCGGTGCTCTCCACGGGCAGGACCTCGTCATCCGTCCCGTGCATCATCAGCATGGCGACGCGGGGGCCCAACCGGCTTGCCGGCTCGGCCCCGCGGCCCTGGGTGGCCAGCGTCACCACCGCCCGGACCTGGGACAGCTTGGCCGCCGCCTGCACGGCCACCGCCCCGCCGAAGCTGTGCCCCACGATGCCAAGGCGGTTCACCCCCTTGGTCTCCAGGAAACGCGCGGCGGTCAGCAGGTCGAACAGGCACTCCTCCAACTCTCCCGGTTTGCGATAACGCACGCGGAGGCCCGCAAGGTCCTCACCGGCAAGCTCAAGCGCCAAACGGGCATAAAGGTCGCGTGCCGGGCTGTCCCAGCCGCCGCCAACCCCGCCCACCCAGATGACCCCCCGACCCTTGGATTCGGCCAGACGCTGCGGGGCGTAGAAACGGGACTTCACCTCGCCCCGGGCCGTGGACAGGGTCACGGCCTGGTAGCCGCCCATCAAGGTGCCGTCAGTTTGCGCGCGCGCAGGCATTCGGTGCGCTTTCCGGTTGCGGAGCCGGGACCGTGCCCCCGCGGCAGGCCCCCGTTCGTCAACCGGTGTGGTGCGGACCGGTTCCGTTCTCCCGTGCCCCGCTTTTGCCCCCGGAACCGCCCCGGCCCCGCCCTGTTGGGAGGGCCGACACACCAGAAAGGTGGGAAACAAAATGCAGACGCCCCTGAAGATCGCCTTCCACAACATGGAATCCTCGGACGCCATGGAGGCCGCCATCCGTGAGCGGTTCGAGAAGCTGTCCAGGCTGGCCGGCGACCGCATGACCGCCTGCCGCGTCTCCGTGGAGGCCCTGCACCGGCAGCACCGCACGGGCAACGTCTTCGAGGTGCACATCGACATGGTGATGCCGGGCGCGGAGCTGGCCGTCAGCCGTGAGCCCAAGAAGGCGCATGACAAGTACGCGAACCCCGACGTCTACACCTCGATCCGCGACGCCTTCCAGGCGGCGGAGCGGCAGTTGAAGGCCTACAAGCAGCAGCAGCGCGGCGACGTGAAGCGCCACGACTTCGAGGTCCAGGGCCAGGTTACCCAGATGGCCGACGACCATGGCTTCCTGCTGACCAACACGGGCGGGCAGCTCTATTTCCACCGCAACAGCGTGATGGGCGGCGGCTTCGACAAGCTGACCCAGGGCGCCAAGGTCCATTACATCGAGGCCATGGGCGACACCGGCCCCGTCGCCAGCAAGGTCTGGACCGACCTGGACGGGGAAAACCGGCAGGACGTGAACGACCTGCCCCCCGCCGAAGACAACGCCGCCTGAGGAGGGCCCCATGGCGACCAACGACGAAACGCGGCGCCCCGGCTCCGAACGGGTGACCGACGTCCCGAACGACCCCCTGCACGTCAGGGAGGACGGCGGCTTCGCCGGCCTGTCGAGCACGCCCGAGGAGCACCGCAAGCGCGCCCGGGAAGGCGGCGACACGGGTCGCCGGCACAATGGCGACATCGTGCCGGAACAGGCTCAGGAAGACTCGGAACAGACCAGCCAGCATCTGGTGAAGCCGCGCGGCGTGGACGACAAGCCGGCGTGACCGGCCGATGCGGGGCTTGCTTGGGCACCCCCTTGTACCCTCCCCCATGGGAGAGGGGATTGTCTGGCCGCCCCGAGTGCAAGGGACAGGAGAAACCATGGCCGAGACACCCCGCGCCGGCGGGCGCCCCAGGACCTATGACGACCAGCAGCGGGAGGGCGCGCCGCGCCCTCCCGACGGGCCGTCCACCAGCAACAGCCCCGGCGTGGTCGGGCCCACGGGCCACAGCCATGCCCGCGGCGACTCCCAAGGCACGGCCCGTATCGCCGACGATACCGGCCCGCAGGTGCCCACCACCCTGGAGAAACACCCGGACGAGCTGGCGCCCCCCTTCGAGGAGACACCCATGGGCCCGCCGCCCAGCGGGCCGGGGACGGACCCCTGGCCGGGGGCGCGGGCGCAGCAGGCGCGGCACATGCATGACCACGGCATGTACCGGGACAAGATCGCCGTCTCCGACCCGGCGGCCACGCCGCTGGGCACCGACAGCGAGGCCGCCGGGCACCATGTCCCGGAGGGCTCCATCGAGCCGGTGGCCCCCATGAACGCCCCGGCCGAGAACAACCACACCCCGGACGGCCACGCCCGGGGCGAGGTGCCCCAGCGCTCCACCGCCATCGTCTGGACCCTGGGCGCGGTCATCGGGGCCATCGTGTTGGGGCTTATCGTGCTGGCGATGACCTAGTGTTCCGTCAGGTCTGAGGTGAGGGGTAGAGGCTTCGCAGCTTTATGCGTGCGTCGCTGGTTGTGAACTGCCAGCGTATGCTTGAGGCGGCGGCGTTGCGGTCCTCCTCCCATTGTCCGACCTGACGCTCGAGGGTGTCCTGACGGGCGATGCGGCGGGCGAGGCACTGGCGGGAGAGGGCGCCCAGCTCGATCTCTGCCATGTTCAGCCAGGAGCCGTGCTTGGGGGTGTGGTGCACCTCCAGCCGGTCGGCCAGGCGCTTGGCCTCGTCCGGCGGGAACGCCTCGTACAGGCTGGCCGGCGAGTGGGTGTTGAGCTGGTCCATGACCAGCACGACCTTGTCGGCCCCGCGGTAGCGCCCCTCCAGCAGGTCGCGCACCACGTGGGCCCAGGCCGTCCGGCGACGGTGGCCGGTGACGGCCACGTGGCGCCAGCCGGCCAGCGGCTCGCAGGCCATGAACAGGCTGGCCACGCCGTTGCGCACGTAGACGTGGTCGTAGCGTTCCACCGCGCCGGGCCTGGCCGGCAACGGCTCGCGCGTCTCGCCCACCAGCTGCTTGAAGGTCTCGTCCAGGCAGACCACCGGCCGGCGCGCGTCCAGGGGCCGCCGGTACACCTCCAGCACGTCCTCCATGTGGTAGACGAACTCCCCCGACTGCTTGGGCGGGATGCACCACATCCGCCTCAGGTGCGGGCGCAGCGCGTTTTTTTGAGCGTCTGGCGCACCGTCTCGTGCGAGAGCGTGCCCACGTGGCCCAACTCCACCATGCGCCCGGCCAGCAGCCGCAGCGTCCAGCGCGCCCGGCTCCCCGGCGGCTGCGAGCAGGCAAGCGCCACCAGGTGCGCCTCCTGCTCGCCGTCCAGCTTGGTCTCATACACCCGGTCCGGGCCGCGGTAGTGGCTCAGCGCCGCCTCGAACCCGTCCTCCACGAAGCGCCGGCGAAGCCGCTCCACCGTGGACAAGCCCACCCCCAGCGCCTCGGCGATCCCCGCGTCGCACAACCCCGGCCCGCCCTCCGCCTCGTCGGCCCGAAGCAGCACCTGCGCGTGCTTCAGCTTGCGCACGTCCGCCTTGCCCCGGGAAAGAAGCTGCCGGATGTGCTCACGCTCCTCCTCTGTCAGCGTCACGCGATACTTCTTCATGGCCGCTCTCCTGTTGGTGCCAAAACACCAACAGGACCAGACCCTTCACCTCACGCCTGACGCTGTACTAGCCTGGCGCAGCGCCCGCGGGGTGGCGCACCACCTGCCCCATCAGCTGCCCCCGCCGGCCGAAACCTGGCCGGCCAACTCCCGGAGGCGCGCCGCCAACCGGGGGCATCCGGCCGCCACGTCCGCGGCCGCGGCGAGCAGAACTGCCGCGAGCGCCGCTTCGCCGCCCTCTCCGGCCCCACCGAGGTCCGGNGCCTCGCCCCCTCAGGCGGGCCCTGGCTCAGGGCGCGCAGGCCGGCTGGTGCCGGCCCAGGTTGGCGTGGAGGGCGGTCGCTTGCCGCTGCCGGTTCACAGCGCCTCCGGGTCGCCCTGGTAGGGCTCGGGCTGGCCCACGGCATATCCCTTGTCCGCCGTGAAACGCATGGCGGCCTTGGCCTGGGCCATCTTCTCCGCCGCCGCCCAGACCAGGTAGCGGCGGCCATGCTGCCAGCTCCCCAGCACCTCGGCCGGGGCGGTGCGGCCCAGGCTGGCGAAGTTCGGGTGGCGCACCGGCACGATGAAGGCCTGGTCGCCCGGGTTGCGCCGGTCGTCCAGTACATAGATATGGGACTCGCTGCCCCGCTCCTTCGCGACCGCTTCCTCCCCCTGGTCGATGCCGACGCCCAATTCCTGCAACTCCCGCTCCATGGAGCGTTCCTCCCGGCGCAGGTCCAGGGTGATCCTGGCCTTTTCCCGCATCCGGCGGCTGGCCTCGCGCACCTGGTGCTGCTTGGCGGCATGCAGCATCTGCACCCGCTTGATCCGCTTCATCACCGTGCCCGCCACCTGGGCGGCGACGGCCAGCCCGGCGAGGATGCCGAACCACAGGGCGACATTGTCCAACATGCCTGCCGCCCCTCAGCCCGCCGGCTGGGCGGCGCGGAGGTCGATCTCCTCCAGCGCGCTCAGCACATCCCCGTCATGGGGCTCGGCGATCTCCACCACGAAGAAGCCGGTGGCGGGTGGGAAGGCCTTGTCCACCATGGCCTTGGCATCGCCGATGCCGTGGGCCCAGACGATGACCTGCTGCGCCCGGTTCCAGCCCTTGGAAAGGTGGGAATGTTCCTTCTGGTCCAGCACGGCGCGCTGGACATGGCGGTTGATGACGTGGGCCACGAACTTGCGGGCCGGCCGCTCCGACCGGACAAAAGCCTCCTCCTCCCCCAGCACCCGCAGCAGGCGGGACCGGCTGACCTTCATGTCGGAGATGCGCTTGCTCACCATGTAGTGCCGCCGCCGGGCGGATTTCAGCCTGTCCTCCAGCCGGACGAGCTTGGGCAGCATGGCGGTGCGCCGGGCCTGGAACCGGTGTTCCAGGGTGGCCAAGGCCAACAGCCGCCCTTCCAGCCCCTCCCCCTTCAGCCCACGCAGGGTCGTCTGCTCAACCATGTGGGCGATGGCCAACCCGGCCAGGTAAGCCAGGCCGGCGATGGAGGCGAAGATGATGCCGGCCTCGGTCAGCGTCTCGATCATGGGGCGGCGTCTGGCATCCGGCTGCGTCGGCACGGCTAGGTCCCGTGCGCGTATCGGTTGGATACTACCCTGAATCCTATCCATTCGGATAGTCCCGGATGCGCCGACGATAAACCGCATGTGAACAGGTGGGGAAGGGCGGATGCTGCCGAACCCGGCAATATCCCAACCTCAGCCTGCTCCGGCACCGAAGTCGGGCAGGTCGGGCAGGCGGCCGATCAGGTCGTTCAGGATCAGGATGGCGGTGGTCAGCTCCGCCTCCAGCCCCGGGTCAACCCGCTCGGCCACGGCGGGCGCGCGCAGTTTCTCCAGCGCGTCCAGCAGGGACGGCAGGTCCCGCCGCAACCACTCCACCGCACCCACGGGCACGGTGGGGTCCAGGGACAGGAAGGTGAAATAACGTCGGCTGGTCCGCACGAACAGGGACAGCATCAGCAGTTCCAGCCTGTCAAAGGCGGCCCGGGCCTTTTCCGCCCGTTCCGGGTCGGCGGGCCCCGATTGCCAAGTGCCCGCCGCCTCTTCCAACCGTCCCCGCAGCAGGGCGGCGATGGCCTGGAACTCCGACAGCTTCTCCCGGAAGCCGCGGTAGGGATGCTTGCGGAAATGCGCCGGGTCCCGCGCCGCCGCCTGCGACAACTCCATCGCCTCCCGCGCCAGATCCTGCAACGCGCGGTACAGGGCCTTGGCCTCAGCCTGGCGGGCCGCGGGGTCGCGGTACGCGGTGCGGTGTGGGCGGGCGTGCAAGGGCGGGGCCTACTCCTCGACAAGCCCCAACAGGGTACCCCGGCTGCCCCGGACTGTCAGCGTGCAATCACCCCAGCTCGCAGGGATGGTCCAGGCCGTGCCGTCCTGCACCGTGCCTTTGGAAATGGCCCGGTCGCAATCCGCCTCCACATTGTCGATCCGGCCCTGGATCCCCTGGAAGACGACGGTCCGGCGCAGGGGCCGGTAACGCCAGGCGGCGGTGCCCTCCGGACAGTCCCGCTCGCAGCTCTGGTCCAGCTTTCCCTGCACCTCAAAGGGTTGGCCGCTTGCCGCGCGTTCCTTGGCCTTGGCCAGCACCTCCAACAACGGCGCGGCAGAGGACGGTTGCTTCCGGGCTTTTTCCAGCCGGTCGCCCGTTTCACCGGCATCCTTGACGTAACCGAAGCTGAGCTCCAGTTGCAGCCGCTGGCGCAGCAGTTCCGTGTAAAGTTCCGTGCCCAGGGCGTTCTCGCCACCCCACAGCGCCCGGCGGACATAGGTCAGGCTCTGCCAATGGTCCCCCTTGGCCCGGTGGTAAAGGTGCCATCGGGCGAACAGGTGGGAGTATTCGTAAAGGTTCAGGCCACGGTACCCACCCTCGGCCTCCTCGAGGACAAGCCGGGCCTCTTCCAGTTTCCCCTCGGCCAACAGGTTGTCGATCCGGCGGATCCTGCTCCGGGTGATATCGCTGCCGCCCATGGGGTTGCCGCCGCTGGTCCGGATGGTGAAGACGACCGGCAGCTCGTTGTTCCGCTGCTCCACCGGTTTCCCGTCCACCTGGGCCGGGGTATAGCGCCATGTGGATACGGCCTCGATGGCGGCCTCATGAAACCGCTTGGCGCGGTCGCTGCTGTCCAGCACCTCGATGTTGGCCGTCTTGCCCTCGGCCGTGATGGTGAAGGACAGGATCACCCAGCCTTCCCGGCTCTGGTCCGCCATCATGGCCGGGTACTTCGGCGCCAGCTTTTCCAGGGGCTGGGCCTTGATGAAGACCGGCAGTTTCTGCGGCGCCTCTTGGGCGGGTGCCGGGACCGGGGCCTGTGCGGCCATGAACGCGACGGCCAAGGCGATGGTGATGGAACGGCGCATCGGAGTTTTGCCCGTGGAGGAGGTAGATCGTTCCACCTCCTCCTATCGTTCGGGCGCGCTCCTGCCAAGCCCCCGCGAGTTGCGAGGTTATGCGCGACCGCCGGGCCCCCGCCGGGTCAGCCCCGCGCCGGTTCCTCAGACACCTGGACGGCCAGCTTGCCTGTGTTGCCGCCGGTGAACAGCTTCTTGAAGCTGGTGATGGTGTTCTCCAGGCCCTGGTCCAGGTCCACCTTCCACTTCACCTTCCCGCCGGCGATCCAGGGGCCCATCTCCTGGTACATCTCACCCAGGCGGGGGTTGTAGTCCAGGACCAGGAAGCCCTCCATCCGCGCCCGGCGGGACACCAGGATGGACAGGTTGCGGGGGCCGGGCTGGGGTTGGGTGGCGTTGTACTGGCTGATGGCGCCGCAGAAGGCGATGCGGCCCTTGATGTTGATCAGGTCCAGCACGGCCTCGCCCACCTCGCCGCCGACATTCTCGAAATAGACGTCGACGCCCTTGGGGCAGGCGGCGCGCAGGGCCTTGCGCCAGCCCTCGGCCTTGTAATCGACGGCGGCATCGAAGCCCAGCTCACCGGTCAGCCAGGCGCACTTCTCCGGCCCGCCGGCGATGCCGACGACGCGGCAGCCCTTCAGCTTGGCGATCTGCCCCACCATGGAACCCACGGCCCCCGCGGCGGCGGAGACCACCACCGTCTCCCCCTCCTTGGGCTTGCCGATGTCCAGCAGGCCGAAATATGCCGTGGCACCGGTCATGCCCAGCGGGCCCATGAAGGCGACCAACGGCAGGCCGGGGATGTTGGGCACCCGGCCGAAATTCTTGCCGTCGGTGATGGTGTAGTCCGCCCAGCCGCCCATGCCGCTGACCAGGTCGCCCACCTTCACCTTCTCATGGTTGGACTTGTCCACCACGCCCAGCACCAGCCCGCGCATGGTGCTGTTCAGCGGCACCGCCGGCAGGTAGCTGTCATACTGCATCCAGACCGCATTGGTGGGGTCCAGGGACAGGTAGATGGTGCGCACCCGGTATTCGCCGGGACCCGGCTCCGGCGCCGGCTCCTCCCGCAGGGACAGGACCTGCTCGAAGTTGCCGCCCTTGGGACGGTCGGTCAGCACCCAGTGGCGGTTCGTGGCGGTGGCGGACATGGTTCCTCCCTATACCCTTTCCGGGCCAGGGCGCCCGGTTCGCCGGGGAGTATGGTTCAAACGGGTGTTTGAGACAACCCGGAAAAGCACGGTCGTTCGGTCCCGAAAGGCCTAGATGTGCATCGGCCGCCGGGGTGCTTGGCGGCGGCGGCGGACGGGGGTAGGCTTCGCACCATGCTCGACATCCGCCTGATCCCCGTCCTGTCCGACAACTATGTCTACCTGCTGCGCGACGGCGCCACGGGGGCCGTGGCCGTGGTCGATCCGGGGGAGGCGGAGCCGGTGGCCATGGTGCTGGACGATCTGGGCTGGCGGTTGAGCCACATCCTGAACACCCACCACCACGCCGACCATGTGGCGGGGAACGAGGACCTGAAGCGCCTGTCCCAAGCCCCCGTCATCGGGCCGGAGGCGGACCGGCACCGCATCCCCACCCTGGACCAGGGAGTGGGGGAGGGGGACACGGTGCGCGTCGGCAGCCGCACCGCCCGGGTCATCGCCGTCCCCGGCCATACCAGCGGCCACATCGCCTTCTGGTTCGAGGCGGATTCGGCCCTGTTCTGCGGCGACACCCTGTTCTCCCTGGGCTGCGGCCGGCTGTTCGAGGGCACGCCGGCCCAGATGTGGGACAGCTTGCAGAAGCTCCGCGCCCTGCCGGATGAGACCCGGATTTACTGCGGGCATGAGTATACGGCCGGCAACGCCCGCTTTGCCCTGTCCATCGACCCGGACAACCCCGCCCTCCAGGCCCGGGCGGCGGAGGTAGAGCGGCTGTGGCTGGCGGGCAAGCCGACATTGCCGGTGACCCTGGGCGCGGAGAAGCGCGCCAACCCCTTCCTGCACGCCGACGATCCCGCCCTGGCCGCCCGGCTGGGGATGGCCGGGGCCGACCCGGTTGCCGTCTTTGCCGAGACACGGCGACGCAAGGACACATTCCGGGGCTGAGTTTCCCGCAGGTGCGTCTTAAACTGTGTCGCACCGCACACCCTGACCGGCAGGTGGCCCATGAAGCTGCGTTACAGCCAGACCTCCCCTTATGTCCGCAAGGTGCTGATGGTGGCCATCGAGGCGGGGCTGTACGACAGGATCGAGCTGCTGCCCACCGACGTCTGGGCCCCGGACAGCCCCATCCAGCGGGACAACCCGCTGTCCAAGATCCCCTGCCTGATCACGGAGGACGGGCTGGCCCTATTCGACAGCCCGGTGATCTGCGAGTACCTGGCCCACCTGGGCGGCGACGCACGCCTTTACCCCGGGCCCGGCCCCGCCCGCTGGGTGGCCCTGCGCCAGCAGGCCCTGGCGGACGGCATCTGCGACGCGGCGGTACTGCGGCGGCTGGAAAGCCTGCGCCCGGCCTCCCTCCGCTCCGCCGACTGGGACCGGCGCCAGCACCACGCCGTGACCCGGGCCCTGCACCGGCTGGAGGAGGAGGCGGGCCAGCTCCCCCCGCCCGAGGCCCCGACCATCGGCGGCGTCGCCATCGCCTGCGCCCTGGCCTATCTGGACTTCCGCTTCCGCGACGAGTGCTGGCGCAAGGGCCACGGCGCGCTGAGCCGCTGGTTCGACCACATGGCCGAGCGCGACAGCTTCAAGCGCACCATGCCGCCGATGGAGTGACCAGGTCCGGTCTAATCTGTAGCTGATCTTCGCCCGAGCCAGGCAGGTCACCGGTTGCTGCTCTCGTCTCTACTTGGTATGGTTCTCCAGAATACATACACGAACACGCACCACACACTCACGGACACGCACAAAAACTAGAAAAATAACGCTGCGCCGCAGGCATTGTCTTTTTTGTGAATGTTCGTGTGTGTTCTTGTGCGTGTTCGTGAATGTTTCCTGGTGCCCCGGCCGACGGGGCCCAGCGACACCCTCTATTTCTTCTCCAGCAACAGCGTCCCCTGCTGCCGGATCTTCGGGGCCAGCTTGTTGGCCAGCATGGACAGCATCCAGGGCAGGTCCACCTCCACCAGCACCTGCTGCTCGGCCACGTCCAGGCGGCCGGTGATGGTCTGGCCCAGGGCGACGATCCGGAAGCTCAACCGGTCGCCCTCCCAGCGATCGTCGATCTCGTTCGCCACGCGGGCGAGCTGGGCGCGCGCCTGCTCCCGCCCCACATCCACCCGCCGCTTCGCCTCGGCAAGGCCGAGCTGGTGCGGGATGGCGATGGTCATGGGTTTGGTCATCATGGGCGGGCTCCGCTGGTTCTCCCTTGGAGATGGGAACGCGTTGGCGCAACAGAAGGGCCTCTATCCGCCCACGCCACTGCCCTTCGCCGCCACGGCCTTGACCCGATGGCTCTCCGTGGCGCTCCGGGGGATGCGCCGCTCCAGGGCGGCCATCAGGGGCGGGCCGGCCAAGCTGACCAGGATGCCGATCAGGGCCAGGGCCGGCATGCCCGCCAACTTCCCGTCCGGGCCGGCCGTCAGCATGGCCGCCCCCAGGGCGGACCCGGCGCCGCCGGCAATCTGGGTCACCGCCTGGACCAGGGCCATGAAGCCCGCCCGCTCCGCCGGTTCCGGCACCTTGGACACGGCGGTGTTCTGGGCCACCATGCGGGCGGTGTTGAAGAACATGAAGGCCGGCACCAGCCCCAGCACCGGCAGGGCCAGCCAGTGCCAGTCGAAGTACAGAACGTATAGCAATGCCGCCAACACCAGGGTGGAGACGGTGGTGACGGGGGTGGAGCCGAACCGGTCCACCAGCCGCCCCGTCCAGCGCATGCCGAAGAAGCTGATGCCCCCGCCGATCATGTAGAGCAGGCCCAGCTGCTCCCTGGGGAAGCCCAGGTTGAACTGCACGAACACGGCCAGGTTGGTGATCACCAGGAACCCCGGCAGGATCGCCACCGCCGCCAGGGTGAAGGCCAGCAGCGACAAGGGCCGGCTTCCCATGCGCAACAGCCGCAGGGCCGCCCCGGTGATGTCGGTGGGCAGGGCGGCTTCCTGGTTCAAGTGGTGCCGCTGCGGCGGCAACTGGGCCAGCGAGCCCAGGACGATCACCAGGCTCAGGGCCGCAACGCTGAAGAAGGGGGCGGGCCAGCCGAACCGGTGCCCCACCTCCAGCGCCCCCGGCACGCCCAGCACCGCGCTGAGGGAGATGGCCCCCATGACCGTGCCCATGGCCTGGCCCCGCCGCTCCGGCGGGACATTGTCGGCGACGATGGCCACGGCCAGGGCCCCGGCGGGCCCGCCGAACAGCCCGGCCATCACCCGGGCGGCCACCAGCGCCTCAAGGCTCCAGGCCAACCCCGCCGCCACGTTGGACGCCACCAGCCCCAGCATGCACAAGCCCAGGGCCGGCCGCCGGTCGAACCGGTCCAGCACCAGGGCCGCGGCGATGCCCGACACCGCGGCGGTCAGCGTGTAGGACGCCGTCACCCAGCCCACGAGGGATGGGCTGAAGCCCAAGGCCTGGCTCATGTCCGGGCCCAGCGGCATCACCACCATGAAGGACAGGACGCTGACGAACTGCACCGCCGTCATCAGCAGCGTCAGCCGTCGCTCCTCACGCGTCAGGCCCAGGGGAGATCTCCGTCAGGAATGGGCAGGGAACCTGCATAGCCCGCCCCGGGCGGCCCGTCCATGTCCGCGCGGGATGGGTGGGGGCCGCCCGGCCTTCAACCCCCGGGGCCATTCGATGGCCGCGGACGAGTCATCGCGTTGCAACATACCTTGTGTGATGTCACGCACAGTTTCGCCGACGCCAGGGGACTAACGTCTGCCCATCACGAAGCGATGGCCGCGACGGCAAATCCGCGACCCTTCGTGAGAAGTAAAGACCGAACAGACGGTCAATGATGGGGCGCGCTGATCCGCGCAGCGGGAGCGTATTGCCCCAAGGGAACCTAACGAGGAGTTCAGAGATGTCCCGTTTTGCTTCTGCCATGTTTGCCGCCTCTGCCCTGGCCGCCGTCACCGCGGCGCCGGCCCTGGCGCAGACGGCGTTCGACGGGCCCTATGTGGGCGCCTACACCGGCTATGCCTTCGGCAGCAACGAGGCCCAGGCCGGCACCACCAAGACCGACCTGGATGCCAATGGCTGGACCTATGGCGCCTATGTCGGCTACGGCAAGACCTTCGACCGCCTGTACCTGGGCGCCGAGGCCGAGATCGGCCGCACCGACCTGGAGGGTGACGGCACCTCCGGCACCTTCGTCGGCGCCCTGGACAGCAAGGAGAGCTATGGCCTGTCGGCCCGCGCCGGCTACCTGTTCGCCGACAACATCCTGGGTTACGCCCGGCTGGGTTGGCAGCAGACCGACGTCCGCGCCGTCGCCCTGAGCGGCGCCACCGCCTCCTCCTTCAAGGATGAGCTGGACGGCATCCGCTACGGCGTGGGCTCGGAGATCGCCCTGACCCCGAACATCCTGGCCCGCGTGGAGTACAACTACACGGACTATGAGAAGGCCAAGTTCAACCTGGGCACCCAGCGTGTCGGCATCCAGCCGGACAGCAGCGAGGTCCGCGTGGGCATCGCCTACCGGTTCTAAGTCCAACTTTTCCAGCTTCCCTGCCGGCCTCCCCCCTCCCCACCGGCCGGCAGGGCCCCGGCCCCGGCGCCGCCCCCACGGCGCCGGGGCTATTTTTTTGCCCGGGCCGGGAATGGTCGGCTACTCTCCGCCACCTACCAAGAAGCGGAGGGTCGTCCCATGCGCATCCTGTTCCTCGGCGCCGGCTCCATCGGCGGCTATTACGGTGGGCGGCTGATGCAGGCGGGGGCAAACGTCACCTTCCTGGTGCGGCCCCGGCGGCAGGCGCAGTTGATGGAGCAGGGGCTGCGGGTCACCAGCCCGCACGGGGACATCCGCCTGCCAGCCCAATGCGTGACCAAGGCACGGGGTCCTTACGACCTGGTGGTCCTGACCAACAAGGCCTATGACCTGGAGGACGCGATCCAGGCGGTCACCCCGGCCATGGGGCCGGGCAGCCGGCTGTTGCCGCTGTTGAACGGGCTGCGGCACCTGGACCGGCTGGACCAGGCATTCGGGGCGGACCGGGTGATGGGCGGCCTTGCCCACATCAGCACCACGCTGGACCCGGACGGCACCATCCGGCACCTGAACCAGCTGCACCGCATCACCTTCGGCGCCCGCGACCCTGGCCAAGCCGCCGCGGCGGACGCCCTGGCCGACGCATTCCGCCCCACCTCGGTGGAGTGGCGGCAGAGCGGGGACGTGCTGCAGGACCTCTGGGAGAAGTTCACCTTCCTGTGCAGCCTGGCAGCCACCACCACCCTGGTCCGCGGCAGCATCGGCACCATCCTGGCCCAGCCGGGTGGTGAGGCCTTCATCCGTGCCGTCATCGCCGAATGCCGCTCCGTTGCCCAGGCGGAGGGCCACCCGCCCCGCCCCCCGGCCGCGGAGGAGGCGGTGCGCCTGCTGACCCAGCCCGGCAGCCCCCTGGCCGCCTCCATGTTGCGCGACATCCAGAAGGGCGGCCCCAGCGAGGGCGAACACATCGTCGGCGACATGCTGGCCCGCGGCGAACGCCACGGCCTGACCCTGCCGACCCTGGCGATGTCCGCCCTGGCCCTGCGGGTGTACGAGGCGGAGCGGGCGCGGGGCTGAACCGCCGTTGGGCCATTCTGCACGGACGGCACGGACACTCCACGGACACCACGGACAAGGAAAGCTGCTTGCGGCGCAGCCAACTGGATGGATGGGTTCAGCAAGGACCGCTCCGGAAAAGGGGCCCGTGCCTGTCCGTGGCATGTCCGTGCCGTCCGTGATTGATGGCTAAACCGTCCCCGCGACTCGGAGTCCAGCCAGGGAACGGGCGCGGAACGTTTTCCCCTGGTTTGTTCACAGGGCAAAAACCGATTCGCATCAAGGGTTTGCGGCAGTTTTCAACGCTTTTCTCAGACTCTATCCACAAGCTGCGGATTCTTCTGACTCTTTCCTGCCCCGGTCGCTTGAACCGGGGCGGCGGCGGGGGTATGCTCGTTTTTGTTTTGTACCGGCTCCCCCGACGCGCGTGAGTTCAACCAGAGATGATGGAAGACAAGGGGCCTCCCGGCCTGTCCCCGCTGCTGAACGGCCGCCTGGGGGCCCTGGCCGACTATCCCTTCCCGCGGCTGACGGCGCTGCTGTCCGGCGTGGCCCCGCTCGCCAACGTGGAGCCGGTGGTCATGTCCATCGGGGAGCCGCAGCATGCCCCGCCGGCCCTGCTGGACCAGGCGCTGCGGGACAACGCGCATCTATGGGGCAAGTACCCGCCGGTTGCCGGCACGCCGGACTTCCGCGCCGCCGTGGCGGGCTGGCTGTCCCGCCGCTACGCCCTGCCGGATGGCTTCATCGAGGCGGACCGCATGGTGCTGCCCCTGGCCGGCACGCGGGAAGGCCTGTTCCTGCTGGCCCAGCTGGCCGTGCCGGAGGAAAAGGGCGGGCGCCGCCCGGCGGTGCTGATCCCCAACCCCTTCTATGCCGTCTACCAGGGCGCCGCCGTGCTGGCCGGGGCGGACGCCATCTTCCTGCCCGCGGTGAAGGAAACGGGCTGGCTGCCGGACCTGGACGCGGTGGATGACTCCACCTGGGCCCGCACGGCCCTGTTCTACCTCTGCACCCCCGCCAACCCGCAAGGGGCGGTGGCCGACCTCGCCTATCTGAAGCGCGCCCTGTCCCTGGCGCGGCGCTTCGGCTTCGTCCTGGCGGTGGACGAATGCTATGCGGAGATCTGGGACAAGGCCCCGCCGCCGGGCGCCCTGGAGGCGGCGAAGGCCCTCGGCGGCCTTAACCCGACCGCAAACCTGCTGGTGTTCCATTCCCTGTCGAAGCGCAGCGGGGCCGCCGGCCTGCGCAGCGGCTTCGTGGCGGGGGACCCGAATTTGATCCAGGCGTTCGGACGCATGCGCAACTATGCCTTGGCCGGCAACCCCTTGCCCGCCCTGGCGGCCTCTGCCGCCCTGTGGCGGGATGAGGCGCATGTGGAGGAGAATCGCCGGCTCTACCGGGAAAAGATCGACGCGGCGGAAGCCGCCCTGGGCGGCCGCTTCGGCTTCTACCGCCCGGCAGGGGGCTTCTTCCTGTGGCTCGACGTGGGCGACGGGGAGGAGGCGGCCAAGAAGCTGTGGCAGCATGGCGCCATCCGGGTCCTCCCCGGCGCCTACCTGACGCAGCCCGAACCCTCCGGCATCAACCGCAGCCAACCTTTTGTCCGGGTCGCGCTGGTGCATGACACGGACACCGTTTCCCGGACCCTTGAGCGGATGGCCCGCATCCTGGCATGAGCATGACGACCCCACAGCGCCGTGATCGTTACGCAGCCGAAGACACTGACATTGACCATTCCGCTTTCGGAACGAGCCCGAGGGACCCGTCCATGACGACCCGCCTTGCCACATCCCCCCGCACCTCCGGCCGGGGCCCCGCCCCCCGTGGCGCCGGCGCCCCGCCGCCGGGCAAGGGCCGGCTGCTGCCCGAGTCCACGGCCCGCTTCCTGCGCCGCCGGGTGATGGAGCTGGGCGGGCTGGGCCTTCTGGGCGTGGCCGCGGTGGTGGCGGCGGCGCTGGGCAGCTACGACCCCGCCGACCCGTCCTGGAACACGGCCAAGCCGGCGGGGGAGGGGCTGGTGCGAAACTGGGTGGGCGTCCCCGGTGCCTACCTCTCGGACGTGCTGTGGCAGACGCTGGGCGTGGCCGGCTGGCTGATCGCTGCCATCCTGGCGGGCTGGGGCCTGTCCGTGGCCCGGCATCGTCCGATCGGCAACTGGCCGGTGCGGGTGCTGCTGGCCCTGGGCGCCGTCCTGCTGACCGCCATGACCCTGGCCGGCCTGTCCGGTCCCGCCGTCCTGGGCGGCAGCGCCGGGCTGCTGCTGTTGGGCACCATCTCCGGGCTGGTGGAGGGCCTGTTGGGTGCGGCGAGCGGGCCGTTGCTGGGCGTCGTCCTGGCCGTGCCGGCCCTGCTGGTCCTGCTCTCCTCCCTCGGCGTCTCCCCCACCCAGGCTGTTGCCGGGCTGAAGGGCCTGGGCGGACAGTTGAAGCGCCCCGCGGCCCCGGCCCGGCCTTCCCGCGCCGCCACCGGGCCGGAGGCGGAGCCCCGCTTTGCCGCCCTGTCCGGCCTCGCCCACAAGTTCCGCCTGGACCCCGCCGCCATCATGGCGCAGCTGCGGGAGAAGGCGTCGGGCCTGCTGGCCCGCAAGCCCGCCGCGGCCCCTGCCGCCCCCGCCCCCCGCGGCCGGGTGGAGCCGGGCCTGTCCGTCCCCCGCTTCGACCGGGGCGAGGCGAGCCGCGCCGAGCCCACCCTGTCCCCCCGGGCCGAGCGCGCCGCCCCGTCGGCACCCCGTGACGAGGATGAGGAGGAGCCGCCCTTCGAGCCGGATGCCCCCGCCGTCCAGCGCCCACGCCTCGCCCCCGTGGTCACCCCCCGGCCGAAGCCGGTGGAACCCGCCCGCAAGGCGGTGGAGAAGGCCCGCCAGCCCGCCCTGGAGCTGGTGCCTAACGAGGGCGGGGAGTATGAGCTGCCGCCCCTGGACATCATGCAGCAGCCGCCCCACGGCGCCGGCCCGCTGATGGATGAGGAGTCCTTGCAGCGCAACGCCACCCTGCTGGAGGGGGTGCTGGAGGATTTTGGCGTCCGCGGTGAGATCGTGAAGGTCAGCCCCGGCCCCGTGGTCACGTTGTATGAGCTGGAGCCCGCACCCGGCACCAAGTCCTCCCGCGTCATCGGTCTGGCCGACGACATCGCCCGTTCCATGAGCGCTGTCAGCGTCCGCGTGGCGGTGGTGCCCGGCCGCAACGTCATCGGCATCGAGCTGCCGAACCAGAAGCGGGAGACGGTGTACCTGCGGGAACTGCTGCAGGCGGAGGCGTACGACAAGTCCCAGGCCAAGCTGGCCCTGGTGCTGGGCAAGGACATCGGCGGCGGCCCGGTCATCGCCGACCTGGCCCGCATGCCCCATTTGCTGGTGGCCGGCACCACGGGCTCGGGCAAGTCGGTGGCCATCAACACCATGATCCTGTCGCTGCTGTACCGGCTGCCGCCGGACAAGTGCCGCTTCATCATGGTGGACCCGAAGATGCTGGAGCTGAGCATCTATGAGGGCATCCCCCACCTGTTAGCGCCCGTCGTCACCGACCCGAAGAAGGCGGTGGTGGCCCTGAAATGGGCGGTGCGGGAGATGGAGGACCGCTATCGCGCCATGTCCAAACTGGGCGTGCGCAACATCGACGGCTATAACGCCCGCCTGCGGGAAGCGCGGGAAGACGGGGAGGTGCTGACCCGCCGCGTCCAGACCGGCTTCGACCCCGACACCGGCAAGCCGGTCTATGAGGAGCAGCCCATCGACCTGACGGAGCTGCCCTACATCGTCGTCATCGTGGACGAGATGGCGGACCTGATGCTAGTGGCCGGCAAGGACATCGAGGCGGCGATCCAGCGCCTCGCCCAGATGGCCCGTGCCGCGGGCATCCACCTGATCATGGCCACCCAGCGCCCCAGCGTGGACGTCATCACCGGCACCATCAAGGCCAACTTCCCCACCCGCATCAGCTTCCAGGTCACCAGCAAGATCGACAGCCGCACCATCCTGGGCGAGCAGGGGGCGGAGCAGCTCCTGGGCCAGGGCGACATGCTCTACATGGCCGGCGGCGGCCGCATCACCCGCGTCCATGGTCCCTTCGTCCGGGACGAGGAGGTGGAGCAGGTGGTCAAGTTCCTGAAGGCCCAGGGCGAGCCCATGTATGTGGACGCCGTGACCGAGGAGGATGAGGAGTTCGACCCCTCCGAGGACGGCGGCGGTGGTGGCGGCGGGGAGAACCCGGCCACCGGCGACGACCTCTACGACCAGGCCGTGGCCGTGGTGACGCGGGAGCGCAAGGCCAGCACCAGCTTCATCCAGCGGCACCTGCGCATCGGCTACAACTCCGCCGCCCGGCTGATCGAGCGGATGGAGAAGGAAGGCGTGGTCAGCAAGGCCAACCACGCCGGCAAGCGCGAGGTCCTGGCCCGCGACGTGGACGACCACGAGCGGGTGAACTGACCTATCCGGCAGCGGCCGTCCAAGAAACACGCACGGACACGCACAAGGACACTCACGAACACGCACGCAGGAAAACGGGCTGCGCCGCAGGCGTCCTTCCTCTTGCTTGGTCTGTTTCGTGAATGTTCGTGCGTGTCTGGTGTGTGTTCGTGAAGGTCAAACGGCCCCACGCCTGACAGATTGCTCCAGGCCCGAACTCCCAGGTCAGCCCACGTCCGCCGGCTTCATCGCGTAGAATCGGTACACCCGCAGGCCCGCGTTCAGGGCGGCCACGCGGCGGGCCCACAACTCCACCTCCTCCACCACCGCGATCTTGGTGTCGCGGTCCATGCTCACCGTCTCGAGGTGCTTCACCAGGCTCTGGATGGCGGCCAGGATGGTGCTGCGGTGGATGTCCGAATTGTCCTCGGTGATGCGGATGTCCAGGTTCCGCTGGGTCAGCGCCGTGGCGTACTGCTCCACCGTCCAGGGATGGGGCTCCGCCGGTTCGTGGTTGGCCCAGCTGTCGAACTCCCGCTGCTTCAGGGCGGCGGGGTCCACCACATAGTCGGTGAACAGCAACTGCCCACGGGGCTTCAGCGCCGCCTCGATCCCATCGATCAGGCCTTCCTTGTTCCGGATGGTGAACAGGGCCTCCTTGGAGAAGATGGCGTCCACCCGCTTCGTCCACTTGAAGCCGTCCAGGTCCATCTGCTGCACCGGCGCCTGCCGGGCCAGGCCGGATTTCTGCGACCGGAACATGCCTAGCTCCGCCAGGACCGGGTTGTGCTCCAGCCCGGTGACCCAGGCGCCGTACTGCTGTGCCATGGTGCGGGTGGCCCCGCCCAGGCCGGCGCCGATGTCCAGCACGCTCATGGCCGGGTTCAGGCCCAAGGGCTTGACCATGCTGGGGATGAAGTCCGTCCCGCCGGGGGTGGAGAACCCCTCGCCCCAGATCTTTTCCGACACCTGGACCCGGGTGGCGGTCCACAGGGGCTTGCCCTTGCGGTTAAGGTGCTTGCCTTCCGCCGGGCCCGAGGACACGCCGCCGGCGGCGGCGTCGGGCCCGTCCGCCGCGGCATCCCGGCGCCGTTGCATCAGGCCCGACAGGTCATACCCCTCCCACCACGCGACCAGACGCTCCTTCAGCGTCAGCGTGGGCGGGGCGACCTCTTCCGTACCGGGGGAGGCGGGCATGCTCGTGACGGTCTGCCTTGCGGGTTCGTCACTACCACTCTAATACGGGGTGGGAGGGCGGGGGAAGTCCAATCCCCGCCGGTCCCGGGGCCAAGTCCCCGCGCCAAACCTACAGGCCTGCCAAGGAGATGGCGGCGGCAGCATGCCGGAATCCCGCCCGCCATAAGGGTGCGGCCTGCCCCGAAGGCGGCCTTCCCTAAGGGTCTCCTGTGGAAAACACAAGGATTGGTGTGGCGCGACACAGGATTTAGCGTGTAAACAGTCGCGCGGCCTGCCTTTGCCGGGGCTTCCATTATCCCCTCGATTTTGCCAGTCCTTTAGGGGTATCCCCGCGGCTTTGTTCGTGCATCCCGTGGATATCCGGTATATGGTTTCTTCGGGGTGGCTGCTCGACTCGACCGCAATAGGCATTTCCCTGCGGGCCAGAAACGGGTACTGTCCTTGCAGCCGGCCCGCCGGTGAAGTCCTTCTAACGTTTGGCAGTCGAGTCTACGAACACATGTACGAGCGCCGTTCTCCCCAGAGCCCGCAGGTCACCCGCCGGGGCGTCACCGCCACTGTCAAGTGGTACAACCCCACCAAGGGCTTCGGCTTCGTGACCCTGTCGGACGGGTCCCCGGACGCCTTCCTGCACGCCTCGGTCGTCCAGGCCATGGGCCATGACAGCCTGGCGGACGGCACCACCATCGTGTGCGACCTGTCCCAGGGTCAGAAGGGCCCGCAGGTCGCGGCCATCCACAGCGTGGACACCTCCACGGCCACCGCTCCCCGTCGCCCGGCCGGCGGCGACCGCTTCGGCGGTGGTGGGGACCGTTTCGGCGGCGGCGGTGACCGCTTCGGCGGTGGCGGCGGCTACGGCGGCGGCGGCGGTTACGGCGGCGGCGGCTATGGTGAGCCCCGCGCTCCCCGCGCCCCGCGCAGCTTCGACACCGGCCCGACCGAGACCATCGAGGGCACCGTGAAGTTCTTCAGCGCCGACAAGGGCTTCGGGTTCGTGACCCCCGATGGCGGCGGGAAGGACGTGTTCGTGCACATCACCGCCCTGGAGCGGTCCGGCGTGCGCAGCCTGACCCCGGAGCAGCGCGTCCGCCTGCAGACCAGCATGGGTCAGAAGGGTCCGCAGGCCAACCGCGTCGAGCTGCTGTAATCCAGGCAGCCCGATCCGGCTTGATGGCTGGTGAACGGTAAGGAATGGCGTCGCCCCCCGGGCGGCGCCATTTCCGTTTCTGCGACTGGCGGCCTTGCCATGCATTCGGGGATGCGGCCCGGCCGGACCCATGGCAGAAAGGTGGGGATGACCCAGCGCACCTCCCGCCGCCCCACCCGCCTTGGCCTCGCCCTCCTGGCCAGCCTCCTCCTCAGCCCCCCTGTACCGGCCCAGACACCGGAACCGGCATCCCCCAGGGTCGAGAAGCCCCTGGCACTGGCCAAGCGCCACATGGCCGTAGCCGCGAACCCCCTGGCCGCAGAGGCGGGGCGGGAGATGCTGCGCCGGGGGGGCAGCGCCGTGGATGCGGCGGTCGCCACCGCCCTGGTCCTTGGGCTTGTGGAACCGCAGAGTTCCGGGCTGGGCGGCGGCGGCTTCCTGTTGGTCGCGATGCCCGATGGCACCGTCACCAGCTTCGACGGGCGGGAAACGGCCGGGCAGGGCGTCATGCCTGACCATTTCATCGGCCCGGACGGAAAGCCGCTTGGCTTCCTGAAGGCCTTGGGCCAGGGCCGGCCCGTCGGGGTCCCCGGCCTTGTCGCCATGCTGGCGGAGGCACACCGCAAACACGGCAGGCTGCCCTGGGCCACCCTGTTCGAGCCGGCCGTTGCGTTGGCGGAACGGGGGGTGCCCGCCTATCCCCGCATGGTCCATGTACTGGAAACCTGGCGGCGGGTGCTGGAACAGTCCCCCGACCTGAAAACCACCTACTATCGCAACGACCTTGGTGTGCCCAGGGTCGGCGAACCCGTTCTCCAACCGGAACAGGCCGCGGCCCTGAAGCTGCTGGCCGCCCGGGGACCCGATGCCCTCTACCGCGGGCCCATTGGCAAGGCGATGACCGACCGTCTCGCCGCGGCCGCCGGTGCGGAAGGGCCCCCTGTGCTGCGGCCAGAGGACCTCGCCGCCTATAAGGCCGTGGAGCGGCCCGCCGTCTGCCGCCCCTACCGGGCCTGGACCGTCTGCGGCATGGGCCCGCCCTCGGCCGGCGGTCTCGGGGTGCTGCAGATCCTGGGCATGCTGGAAGGCCATGACATGGCCGCCCTGGGCAAGGACAATCCCCAGGCTTGGCACCTGTTCGCGGAGGCATCGAAGCGCGCCTATGCCGACCGGGAGGTCTATCCTGCCGACCCGGACCGGGTGCCCGTGCCCGTGCGGGGCCTGCTGGACAAGGGCTATCTGACGGCCCGCGCCGCTACCATCGACCCGGGCCGCGCCACAGCGGGCAAGGTCCCTGCCGGCGACCCGCCCTACCGTGAAGGCCACGCCTTCGGGGTGGGGGAGGGGCCGGACATCGCGGGCACCAGCCACGCGTCCTTCGTCGACGGCGACGGCATGGTGGTGTCCATGACCAACTCGGTGGAGTTCGCCTTCGGCTCCGGCCTCATCGCCGGGGGTATCGTGCTGAACAACCAGCTCACCGATTTCAGCTTCGTGCCGGTGGACCCGGCGGGCCGCCCCGTGGCCAACGCCCCCGGCCCAGGCAAGCGCCCTCGCTCATCCATGGCGCCCATGGTGGTGCTGGACGGGCAGGGCCGCCCGGTGCTGGGCGTCGGCTCCCCCGGTGGCAGCGCCATCATCGGCTATGTGGCGCAGGCGCTGGTGGCCATGCTGGACTGGGGCCTGGACCCCCAGGCCGCCATCGACCTGCCCATTGTGCTGGACCGCAACACCGGCACCGTGGTGGTGGAGGCCGTGCCCCAGGGTGACGCTGTCGCTGCGGCCCTCATGGAACGGGGGCATGCGGTGAAGCGTGAGGAAACCAACAGCGGCCTGCACGCGGTCCGGCTGGTGCCCGGCGGGATCCAGGGCGGCGCGGACCCGCGGCGGGACGGGGTGGCGGCGGGGGATTGAGGGAATAAATAGGTTGGTTGAAATACCAAGCGCATGAGTTTCTGGCTCATGCGCTTATCAGATCAAGCCCTGACTGATGGCCGTCACTTCCGCCCGACCAGCGTCCCCGCCCCACCCTCGGTGAAAATTTCCAGCAGGATGGCGTGCGGCACGCGGCCGTCCAGGATGACGGCACCCTCCACGCCGCCCTCCACCGCCTCGATGCAGGTCTCAAGCTTGGGGATCATGCCGCCGAAGGCCGTGCCGTCGGCGATGGCCGCCTTGGCCGCCTCCACGGACAGGCTGGGGACCAGGTTCTTGTCCTTGTCCAGGAAGCCCGCCACGTCGGTCAGCAGCAGCAGCCGGGTGGCGCCCACGGCCGCGGCGATGGCCCCGGCGGCCGTGTCGGCGTTGATGTTGTAGGTCTCCCCATCCTCCCCGATGCCGACGGGGGCGATCACGGGGATGATGTCCGCCTGGCGCAGCTTCATCAGCAGGCCGGGGTTGATGCGGAACGGGTCGCCCACGAAGCCCAGGTCCACGATCCGCTCGATGTTGCTGTCCGGGTCGCGCTTGGTACGGGTTACCTTGCGGGCCTCGATCAGGTCGTCATCCTTGCCGGACAGGCCGATGGCGTCGCCACCCTCGTCGTTGATCAGGGCGACGATCTCCTTGTTGATGCTGCCGGACAGCACCATCTCGGCGATCTCCATGGTGGCCTTGTCGGTCACGCGCAGCCCGTCCACGAAGGTGGACTTGATGTTCAGCCGGTCCAGCATCTGGCCGATCTGCGGCCCGCCGCCATGCACGACGATGGGATAGATGCCCACCTGCTTCAGCAGGACGATGTCGCTGGCGAAGCGCTTGGCCAGCTCCTGGTTGCCCATGGCGTGGCCGCCATACTTCACCACCACCGTCTTGCCGCTGTAGCGGCGCATATAGGGCAGGGCCTCGGACAGGGTCCGTGCCTTGGCGATCCACTCCTCACGCGACGGGGCCTCGCGGGACGGGGCGGGGGCGGATGCGGCGGTCATCGGCGGCTCCGGGTGGGAATGGCAAACGGCCGAGTGTCTAACACCCGCGCCCCCATGGGGCAATGACCGGTTGGCCTGCGGCTTCGACATCGGCCACCGCGGGCACCGCGAAGCCACTTGGTGGCAGAACCGTCATGCACTAACGTGCCCTGGTTGTTATCTGCCGGGGTACCCCTCCATGTTGAGAACCATTGATAAGTATACCGTCGCATTGTTCGCCACCGCGGCTTTCCTATCAGCTGCCACGCCCGTGCTGGCCCAGCCAGCGCCCGCCCCCGCCAGCGCCAGACCCGCCGCCACGGTGGACATCCCTTATGAGAGGTTCACCCTGAAGAACGGCCTGCGGGTGCTGGTGCACACCGACCGCAAGGCGCCGGTGGTGGCCGTCGGCGTCTGGTACCATGTGGGCAGCAAGGATGAGAAACCGGGCCGCACCGGCTTCGCCCATTTGTTCGAGCATCTGATGTTCCAGGGTACTGAGAACTACAAGGGCGAGTGGTTCACCCCGTTCGAGAAGGTGGGCGCCACCGACCAGAACGGCACCACCTTCCTGGATCGCACCAACTATTTCCAGACCGTCCCGACCACCGCCCTGGACATGACCCTGTGGCTGGAGTCGGACCGCATGGGCCACTTCATCAACTCAGTAGACCAGGCGAAGCTGGACGAGCAGCGCAAGGTCGTGAAGAACGAGAAGCGCCAGGGGGAGAACCGCCCCTATGGCCGCATCTGGGAGGCCACGCTGAAGGGTCTGTTCCCCAGCGGGCACCCCTACAGCTGGACGACCATCGGCTCCATGGAGGACCTGTCGGCCGCGTCGCTGGACGACGTGAAGACCTGGTTTAACACCTATTATGGCCCCAACAACGCGGTGCTGGTGCTGGCCGGCGACATCGACGCGCAGGCTGCCAAGCCGCTGGTGGAAAAGTATTTCGGGGACATCCCCGCCGGCCCCAACCTGCCCCGCGACCTGCACAAGGTGCCGGACCGGCGGGAGAATACCCGCTCGCGCCTGGAGGACCGGGTGCCCCAGGCGCTGCTGCGCCGGACCTGGGCCGTGCCGGGGGTCAACACGCGGGACTATGCCCTGCTGGGGCTGGCGGCCCAGGTGTTGGGCGGCGGCAAGACGTCCCGGCTGTACAAGGAGCTGGTCTATGACCGGCAGATCGCCACCAGCGCCACCGCCGGCAACGCGCCTTTCGAGCTTGCGTCCATCTTCTCCGTCTCCCTGATGGTGAAGCCGGGGACGGAGCCGGGTCAGGTCGAATCGGTGATGGAACGGGTGGTCGCCGACTTCCTGGATAAAGGGCCCACGGCAGAGGAGCTGGAACGGGCCAAGACGGTCTTCCGCTCCCAGTTCGTCCGCGGGGTGGAGAGGGTAGGCGGCTTCGGCGGCAAGGCCACCCTGCTGGCGGAGGGGGAGCTGTACCACGGCAACCCGGCCCACTACGCCACCTGGCTGCGCTGGATCGACACGGCGACGGCAAAGGACGTGCAGGCGGTGGCGCGGGAATGGCTGCGCCGCGGCTGGCACCAGGTGGACGTGGTGCCGGTGCCGGCCTACACCGTCTCCGGCGGCGGGGCCGACCGCTCGGCCCTGCCCACGGTGGACAAGACGCCCGACCTCAGCTTCCCGGCCATCGAGACGGCGACCCTGTCCAACGGCATCAAGGTCTCGCTCGCCCGGCGTTCCGCCATCCCGGCGGTGACCGTGGCGCTCCAGTTCGACGCGGGCTATGCCGCCGACCCCGCCGACAAGCCCGGCGTCGGCAGCTTCACCCTCGGCTTGATGGATGAGGGCACGGGCAAGCGCACCGCCCTGGGCATCGCCGCGGAGGTGGAGGGGCTGGGGGCGAACCTGTTCCTGCAGAATAGCCTGGACATGGCCTATGCCGGCGTCTCCTCCCTGAAGGACAAGCTGGGGCCCAGCCTGGCCGTGCTGGCCGACGTGGTGCGCGACCCCATCTTCCCGCAGGAGGAGATCGATCGCATCCGCCCCCGGCTGCTGAGCGGCATCCAGCAGGAGAAGGCCAACCCGCAAAACTTGGCTTGGCGCCTGTTGCCGCCCGCCCTCTATGGCAAGGACCATGCCTATGGCAAGCCGCTGACCGGCACGGGCACGGAGGTGTCGATCAAGTCGATCACCCGCGCCGACATGGTGGCGTTTCACCGCGCCTGGGTCCGCCCGGACAATGCCCGCATCTTCGCCGTGGGCGACGTGTCGCTGCCGGAACTGGTGGCCGAGCTGGAGAAGGCCTTCGGCAGCTGGAAGCCGCCCGCCACGCCCAAGCCCGCCAAGAACTTGGCGACGGTCAAGCGGGAGGGGACGCGCGTTGCCCTGGTGGACCGGCCCGGCGCCGAGCAGACAGTGATCCTGGCGGGCCGGGTGGGCCCCGCCTACGCCGAGGAGGCGGAGATCCCCCTCGCCGTCGCGAACGACCTGTTCGGCGGGCTGTTCGGCTCCCGCATCAACCTGAACCTGCGGGAGGACAAGGGCTGGAGCTATGGCGTCGACAGCAGCAGCCAAGGAACCCTGGGCCAGCAGCCCTGGATCATCCAGGCCCCGGTACAGACGGACAAGACGGGCGAGTCTCTGGCCGAGCTGTTGAAGGAGATCAGGGAGATCGGCACCAGCCGCCCGCCCACGGCGGAGGAGCTGGCGATGGCGGTGCAGAACGGCGTCCGCTCCCTCCCCGGCCGGTTTGAGACGGCGGACGCCGTGCTGGGCCAGATGCTGGACGACTCCCTCTATGGCCGGAAGCCTGACCACATCCTGGGCGTGAAGGCCCGGTACGAGGCCCTGAAGCCGGCCGACGTTTCCGCCGCGGTGAAGGAGCTGATCCGCGCCGACGACATGGTCTGGGTGGTCATCGGCGACCGCAAGCGGGTGGAACAGGCGGTGCGCGACGCCGGCCTGGGCCCGCTGGAAATCTGGGACAACGACGGCAACAAGCTGGAGTGAGGCGGTACTGATGGCGGCCCGGGGGAGCGATCTCCCGGGTCGCCCCCATCCCCGTCAGGCGGCCGGGGGCGGTGCCGCCAGGCTCGTCAGCGTCGCGCGCAGCTCGGGGATGCCCAGGCCCGTGTCGGAGCTGGTGACCATCACCTCCGGGTGGGCGGCGCCGTGCTTCTTCAGGATCTCGGCCACGGCGGCGCGGGCCTTGGGGATGGCTTGGTCGCGCAGCGTGTCCACCTTGGTCAGGACGACCTGGTAGGGCACGGCGGCCTGGTCCATCATCTTCATGGTGTCGATATCGCTTTCCTTCGGCCCGTGGCGGCTGTCCACCAATACCAGGGCCCGGCGCAGTGTGACCCGGCCCTTCAGGTAGCTGCGGGCGAACAGGGTCCAGGCCTCCGACCGTTCCTTCGACACCTTGGCATAGCCGTAGCCCGGCATGTCCACAAGCACCAGCCGGTCGCCCAGGTTGAAGAAGTTGAGCTGCTGGGTGCGGCCCGGGGTCTGGCTGGTCCGGGCCAGGGTCTTGCGGCCGGTCAGGGCGTTGATCAGGGACGACTTGCCCACGTTGGACCGCCCCGCGAAGCACACCTCCGGCAGGTCGGCCTCCGGCAGGGCCGCCGCGGCCTCCGCCCCCCAGAAGAAGTCGCAGGGGCGGGCGAACAGCAGCCGCCCCGCCTCGATCTCCTCCTCGGTCAGGCTGCCGGTCAGGCTGGGGATGATGCGGGGGGTGTTGGCCATGGGGATGCTCGCTTCAGAAATGGAAAGGGACCGGCCCCGGGCGCGGGTGCCGGTCCCTGGCCGTGCGACGGGCGCGTCAGGTCACCTTGACGCCCATCCGGCGCATGATGAACCACTGCTGGGCGATGGACAGCAGGTTGGACCAGGTCCAGTAGATCACCAGGCCCGCCGGGAACGCCGCCATCATGTAGGTGAAGATGAACGGCAGCGCCATGAACACCTTCTGCTGCACCGGGTCGGGCTGCGACGGGTTCAGCTTCTGCTGCAGCCACATGGTCACGCCCATCAGGATCGGCCAGACGCCGATGTGCAGGATGGCGGGCGGGTCCCAGGGGATCAGGCCGAACAGGTTGAAGAGGGTGGTGGGGTCCGGCGCCGACAGGTCCTGGATCCAGCCGAAGAAGGGCGCGTGCCGCATCTCGATGGTGACGAACAGCACCTTGTACAGGGCGAAGAAGACGGGGATCTGCAGCAGGATCGGCAGGCAGCCGCCCAGCGGGTTGGCCTTCTCCTCCTTGTACAGCTTCATCATCTCCATGGACATCCGCTCACGGTTGTCGCCATGGACCTTGCGGATCTCCTCCATCTTCGGCTGGAGCTTCTTCAGCTTGGCGAAGGCCTCGTACTGCTTGTTGGCGATGGGGAAGAAGGCCAGGCGCAGCAGCACCGTGAAGACCAGGATGGCCACGCCGAAGTTGCCCACCAGCCCGCGCAGGAAGTCCAGCGCATGGAAGAACGGGATGGTGAAGAAGTAGAACCAGCCCCAATCCACCGCATAGTTGAAGCGGGGGATGCCCAGGCTGTCCCGGTACTCCTCCAGCAGGTTCACTTCCTTGGCGCCGGCGAACAGGCGGTTGGTGCTCTCCGCCGCCGCACCGGGGGCCACGGTCAGGGCCGGGGCGGTGAAGTCGAACTGATAGACGTCGCCCGCCGCCTGGCGCTGGTGGAACAGGCGGGCGTTGATCTGGGCGCCCTGGTCGGGCACCAGGCTGACCAGCCAGTACTTGTCGGTGAAGCCGAACCAGCCGCCGGTCGTGCTGAACTTCTGCTCCGCCCCGTCCTCCTTCAGGTCCGTGTAGTTCGGCTCCTGCAGCACCCCGTCGATGACGCCGATGGGCCCCTCATGCAGCACGTAGAAGCCGCTGGTGGTGGGGGTGCCGATGCGCTGGACCCGGCCATAGGGCTGAAGCGTGACCGGGGCGGCGCCGTTGTTGCGCACCCGCTGGGTCACCGTGAACATGAAGTTCTGGTCGACATTGATCACCCGCTCGAACACCAGCCCCTGGCCGTTGTCCCAGGTCAGGGTGACGGGCTTGTCCACGCCCAGGGGGCCGCCGCTGGCGGTCCACTCGGTACCCGGGCCGGGCACGGCATTGGCAGGCAGGCCGCCGGCGCCGATCCAACCGAACTCGGCGAAGTAGGGGGACTCGGACCCGGTCGGCGCCAGCAGCACCACCTCGGCGCTCGCCGGCTCCGGCGTGACGCGGTAATTGGCCAGGGTCAGGTCGTCGAAGCGGCCGCCGCGCAGGTTCACGCTGCCATGGATGCGCGGCGTGTCGATCTTCAGGCGCTGGGTCTCGCCCAGCACCACCGTCCGCTCCCGCGGGCCGGCGGGGGGCGCGTTGCTGACCACCGTCTCGCTGCCGGGGGCCTGGCCGGGGACGGTGGCCTGGGGCAGGGTAGGGTCGGCCGCGGGGCCGGCGGGGGCCTGCTGCTCCACCAGCGCCTGCTGGCGGGCCTGTTCGGCCTGCAGGGCGCGCTGGCGCGGCAGCTCATAGAAGAAGTGGAACCCGAACAGGATGGCGACCGAGATCGCGATCGCCAGCAAAAGGTTCTTCTGGTCCGTCATGGGGTGCTGTTCCAGGTTCCAGGCGTGTTCGATGTGCAGCGCGCATATTCGGCGCGGCTTGGCATTTGTAAAGGCCCGGCGGTCAGTGCCGGGCGCAGGAGGGGGATGTTTCCGGGCTTCCCGCGGCTTTTCCCGGCTGCGGCACCGGGTCCCAGCCCGACCCGCCCCAGGGATGGCAGCGGCAGACACGCCGCGCCGCCAGCCAGCCACCCTTCAGGCCCCCATGGGCGGCCAGGGCTTCCAGCGCATATTCGGAGCAGCTCGGCATGTAGCGGCAGCGCGGGCCCAGCACGGGGGAGATACCCCAGCGATAGGCCAGGACCGTCCCCTTGAGCGCCAGGGCTAGCGGGCTCACGTCCCGCCTCCGTCGGCCTGGGGCGCGGCATCCGGCGCCGGCGGGTCCTGCCAGGCGCGCAGCTTCTTCATGGCCTGGGCCAGATCCTGCTTCAGGGCGGCATAGGGCCGGCGCACCGTCTCCGCCCGGGCCACCACCACGTAATCCGTGGCGGGCAGGGCGTGGGGGGCCAGCACCTCGGCCACGGCCGCGCGCAAACGACGACGGGCGCGGTTGCGTTCAACCGCGCCCCCAACCTTCTTGCTGGCGGTAAAGCCGACACGGACGTCTGGCTCGCCCTTGCGGGGCTTCTGCACCCCGTCCTGGGCGCGGGCCTGCAACAGCAAGCCCGGCGCCGACCATTTGCGGCGAGCCCCGGCCACGGCCAGGAACTCCGCCCGCTTGGTCAGGCGCCCCACCTTGTACCGGGCCTTGCCCGAGACCGGGGGCGCCATGGCACGACCCTTAGGCCGACAGGCGCTTGCGGCCCTGCGCGCGGCGCTTGTTGATGATCTTCCGGCCGGCGGCGGTGGCCATGCGGGCGCGGAAGCCATGGCGGCGGGCGCGGACGATCTTGCTGGGCTGGAAAGTACGCTTCACGACACTGACTCCGGTGACATCTCGGCAAAAACGAAGCGCGGTTTATAGTGGTGGCGAGGGTGGGAGTCAACGGGCGAGCGGGCCCGATTGCGAGGGGGCACGCTTGTGTTATCCTGCTGGTGGAACATATAGGTGTCCCATGGCCCGACACAACCTCGACCGCCCCTTGCCCGCCGATGATCCTACCGACGCCGCCCTGACGGAGGAGGCACTGGCCGAGTTGGATTCCGGCATGGGCATCCCGCTGGCCGACATCAAGGCTTGGGTGGAATCCTGGGGCACGGACGACGAGCTCCCGCCGCCGGAGGCCCGCCGGTTCCGGTAGGGGACCAGGGCTTGTTCACCATCCAACTCTCGACCCGCGCCCGGCGCGACCTGCAAGCGGTGCACGCTTGGTATGGCCAGGGTGGCGTCATCGCCAAACGGCGGGTGCAGCACATCATCAAGGCGCTCGAGGACTTGGCGGGGGCCCCGTTCCGCTGGCCGGTCGATGACCTGGACAGCCGTTTCCGGATGCGCATCGTCGAGAAGCACCGCATCCGCTACCGCGTCTCGATGGAGGACCGGGTGGTTGAGGTGGTCAGAATCAGGGGGCCTTGGCAAAACCTGCCGTAACCACCCCCTCACGCCCTGGTGACTGGCAGTGATGGGCGCAGGACCTTAGGTTGGGATCGTCACCCGCAACGATCCACGGACCCTCTTGCCATGGCCGCGCCCGCTACCCCCGCCTGGAAGCGCCTGCTGCCCCTGGCCGTGCTGGCCGCTGGCATCGGGGCGGTCTTCGCCCTCGACCTGGACCGTTACCTCAGCTTCTCCGCCCTGGCGGAGAACCGGCAGGCCCTGGCGGGCTGGGTCGATGCCAACCCGCTGCTGGCGCCGGCCGGCTTCGTCCTGGCCTATGCCCTGGCCGTGGCCCTGTCCATCCCGGGGGCCATCTTCCTGACCCTGGCGGGCGGGCTGCTGTTCGGGGTGGTGGCGGGCACGCTCTATGTGGTGGCGGGCGCGACGCTTGGGGCGACGCTGCTGTTCCTGGCCGCCCGCACGGCGCTGGGCGACCTGCTGCGGGCCAAGGCCGGCCCCTGGCTGGCCAAGCTGGAGGACGGGTTCCGGCAGGACGCGCTGAGCTACCTGCTGTTCCTGCGCCTCGTCCCCGCCTTCCCCTTCTGGCTGGTGAACCTGGTCCCCGCCTTCCTGGGCGTCAGGCTGTCCACCTTCGTCATCGGCACCTTCCTGGGCATCATCCCCGGCACCCTTGTCTATGTCTCCGTTGGCAACGGGCTGGGCGCGGTGCTGGACCAGGGCGGCACGCCGGACCTGGGCATCATCTTCACCCCGTCGGTGCTGCTGCCCCTGCTGGGGCTGGCGGCCCTGTCCCTCGTCCCCATCCTGCTGAAGCGCTTCAAGCGCCCGACGGAGGCCGCCCGTGGCTGAGACCCTCACCGCAGACCTCTGCATCATCGGCGCCGGCTCCGGCGGCCTGTCCGTGGCGGCGGGTGCCGCCCAGCTGGGCCAGAAGGTGGTGCTGTTCGAGAAGCACCGCATGGGCGGCGACTGCCTGAACACGGGCTGCGTGCCGTCCAAGGCCGTCATCGCCGCCGGCAAGGCCGCCCACACCATCCGCACCGCCGCCAAGTTCGGCGTCACGGGCGGCGAGCCGCAGGTGGACTACGCCAAGGTCCACGCCCATGTCCGCGGCGTCATCGCCGCCATCGAGCCCAACGACTCGGTGGAGCGGTTCACCGGCCTTGGCGTGAGGGTGATCCAGCAGGCCGCCCGCTTCACCGGGCCGGACAGGGTGGAGGCGGAGGACGGCACCGTGGTCACCGCCCGCCGCTTCGTCGTCGCCACGGGCAGCCGCCCCGCCGCCCCGCCCATCCCCGGGCTGGACAAGGTGCCCTATCTGACGAACGAGAGCCTGTTCGACCTGACCGTCCTGCCCGGCCACCTGGTCGTCATCGGCGGCGGCCCCATCGGGCTGGAGATGGCCCAGGCCCACCGGCGGCTGGGCTCCAGGGTGACGGTGCTGGAGCGCTTCGGGATCCTGCCCAAGGACGACCCCGCCCTGGTCGCCATCGCCCGCAAGGCCCTGCTGGCTGAGGGGCTGGACCTGCGGGAGGGCGCCGACATCCTGCGCGTCGAGCCCGGCCCCGTCGTTGTGCTGAAGCGCCCGGACGGCGGGGAGGAGCGGCTGGAGGCCACCCACCTGCTGGTCGCCGCCGGCCGCCGCGCCAACATAGAGGACCTGGGGCTTGAGGCCGCGGGCATCGCCTTCACCCCCCGCGGCATCACCGTGGACGAGGGCCTGCGCACCAGCAACCGCAAGGTCTACGCCATCGGCGACGTGGCCGGCGGCCCGCAGTTCACCCACGTGGCCGGCTACCACGCGGGCATCGTCGTGAAGTCCGCCCTGTTCCGCCTGCCCGCCAAGGTGGACTACAAGGCCCTGCCTTGGGTCACCTACCTGGAGCCGGAACTGGCCCATGTGGGCCTGACGGAGGCGCAGGCGCGGGAGAAGCACCCGGACGTCCGCACGACCGAATGGCCCCTGAATGAGAACGACCGCGCCCAGGCGGAGCGGGAGACGGAAGGCCTGGCCAAGGTGGTCCTGCGCAAGAACGGACTGATCCTGGGCGCCAGCATCGTCGCCCCCCACGCGGGCGAGCTGATCCAGCCCTGGGCCCTGGCCATCACCGCCGGCCTGAAGATCAAGTCCTTCACCGACATGATCGCCCCGTACCCCACCCTGGGCGAGGTCAACAAGCGCGCTGCCAGCGCCTTCTACACCCCCAGCCTGTTCAGCGAGCGGACGAGGGGCCTGGTGCGGCTGCTGACGCGGTTCTGAGTGGAGAGCACTGCCGCGCCCGGGTTCGTTCTGTCGGGCTTCCGCTCCGCTCCAGCCCAACCTACGAATTCCATCGCCGTAGGTCGCGGGTGAGCGAAAGCGAACCCCGACACCCCCGCCGTCACCCCTCCATCCTCACCTTCAACGCCAGCAGGTCCCGCCAAGCCTCCCGCTTCGCCACCGGGTTCCGCAGCAGGTAGGCCGGGTGCAGCATGGGCAGGGCGGGCAGGGCCTTCCCCAGCCCCGGCGTCGCGTACTCGAACCAGCGGCCGCGCAGGCGGGTGATGCCCTCACTGCGGGCCAGCAGGGATTTGGCGCTGATGCCGCCCAGGAAGACCAGGATGTCCGGCTTCGCCAACTCCACATGCCGCTGCACGAAGGGCAGGCAGGCGGCGATCTCCCCGTCCGTGGGGCTGCGGTTGCCAGGCGGGCGCCAGGGCAGGACGTTGGTGATGTAAACCGCCTTGGCCGCATCTTCCGCGTGGCGGTCCAGCCCGATGGCGGCCAGCATCTTGTCCAGCAGCGCGCCGGCCGGGCCGACGAAGGGCTTGCCCTGCCGGTCCTCATGCTCGCCCGGTGCCTCCCCCACAAGCATGATGCGGGACTGCGGGTTGCCGTCGGCGAAGACCATGTTGGTGGCGGTGCGCTTCAGGGCACAGCCCTCGAACGCGGCCAGGGCGCGCTGCAACTCCTCCAGCGTGCTGGCCTGCCCCGCGGCGGCGCGGGCCGTGGCCCCGGCCTCCGCGGCACCCAGGGGTCCCGGGGTGGGCGACTCGAGCCCCGGCAGGGCGGGGCCGCC
>MOEB01000189.1 GCA_001939945.1 Aerophototrophica crusticola
CGCTGGGGCCGCTGCGCGGGCCCAGGTGGACGAGGCCGTCGACTTCGGCCGCAACCTGCGCGCCGCCGTGCCCGACCCGCTGGTCGCCGTGCATTGCGAGCTGGGCCGCAGCCGCTCCTCGGCCCTGGCCCTGGCGCTGCTGGCCGACGCGCTCGGGCCGGGCGGGGAGGGGGAGGCGGTGCGCCGGGTGCTGCGCCGGGACGCTGAGGGCACCATGGCGCCGAACCCGCTGCTGGTGCGCCTCGCCGACGCCGCGCTCTGGCGCTACGGCGCGCTGGAGGCGGCGCTGCTCGACGCGAGTGCCTCCTACGTGGCCGCCCGTGCCCACTGGCAGGCCGTGGCTGCCGACCCGGACGCCGCCTGGGCCGCGATGCAGGCCCGCCGTCGGCCGCGCAAGGTGGCCCCGGTGCCGGACGCCTGGGACGAGCCAGCCTGACGTCGTGGCGTGCGGGTGCCTCCCGCCCGGCAAGGGGGCATCGCGATGCGGCATTCAGCCGGTCGTCCTTGGCCGACGCCGGGCAAGGCAGTTCACCCAGGTCTCCGCCTGGCGCCCGGGCCGCACGTCCGGCGTGTGCCACACGGCCAAGTCCTCGAGCTCGCCGACTTGGCCATAAAGCTCAGCTATCGACCTTCCATCCATGTCGGTGAAGGCGCGGCCACCGGCGACGCGTTCGGTGGTCCCGAGCTTGAAGGANCGTGTCCCTCAGGCGGCCCACCGCATCGCGCAGGGCCGCCCGCGGCACGTGCCCGATGTTGGCCACCTGGCCCCCCGCTTTTCCAGATACCCTTCCAACAACCTGTTCTTCCAACAACCCGTCCGCAAGCCATGTTGCCGGACGGTTTCCGGCGATTCCACCAAGGGATGGTTTCATGGAACCAGCCGCTCGCGACCGAAGGCAACCCGGGCAGCACGCGCGTCCCCTGTGGATCAAACCTGGCGCGACGGCGTTTGCCCCCGCGCCGGCCGACCTCGCAGGGGAAACCATGGACGCCTTCCGGGAAGGGTTGCTCGCCGCGGTGCCGAAGCTGCGCCGCTTCGCGCGCGGGCTTGCCAGGGACGCGGCCCAGGCCGACGACCTGGTGCAGGACTGCCTGGCCCGGGCACTCGCCCGCCAGCACCTGTTCGAGCCGGGCACCAACCTCGACGGCTGGCTCTTCACCATCCTGCGCAACCTCCACGTCAACCATGTCCGGCGCGCCGCCCAGTGGCGCATGGCCGGGGAGGACGCCCTCGACGGCCAGCCCGCCCCGGGCGGCGCCTCCGACCGGGCCGAGTTGCGCGAGCTGGCCGAGGCGATGCGGGCGCTGCCCCTGGCGCAGCGCGAGGTGCTGCTGCTGGTCGCGGTGCAGGGCATGGCCTACGAGCAGGCCGCCGCCGTGCTGGGCGTGGAGGTGGGCACGGTGAAGTCGCGCCTCTGCCGCGGCCGCGCGGCCCTCGCCGCCATCATGGACGGCTCCGCGCCCG
>MOEB01000190.1 GCA_001939945.1 Aerophototrophica crusticola
GGCCGCCCCCGGGCGCGCGGCCCAGCTGGTGGCGGACCCTCTCCCGCAGGCGCAGCGCCCGGCTCAGCCGCACCCCGGCGGCGGTGCGCACCTTCTGCACCAGCAGCGGGCGCATCTCGTCCAGCCGCAGGGTCACCGCCCCGTCGGGCTTGGGCACGTAGTCCACGGCGCCGAGGGCCAGCGCCTCCAGCGTCGCCGCCGCCCCGTCGGCGGTGAGGGCGGAGACCATGACCACCGGGCAGGGGGACTGCACCATCAGCCGCCGCAGGCACTCCAGCCCGTCCATCACCGGCATGGCCACGTCCAGGGTCACCACGTCCGGCCGGAAGCTGAGGGCCAGGTCCAGCGCCTCCGCCCCGTCGCGGGCGACGGCCACCTCGAAGTCGCCCTCGGCGGTGAAGATGTCCCGCAGCAGCTTGCGCATCAGGGCGGAGTCGTCCGCCACCAGCAGCCTGGTCATGGGGCCCCGCCGGCCGTCCCCGGCACGGCCGCGGCCAGGGCCTCCCCCTCCTCCGGCCCCACCAGCCGCCCGGCCTCCAGCAGCAGCACCATGCGCCCGTCCAGCCGGGCGATGCGGGACACCAGCGGCGGCACCGCCATGGCGAGGCCCGGCGCCGGCTCGATGGCGTCGGCGGGCAGCTTCAGCACCGAGGTCACCGCGTCCACCCGCAGGCCGAAGCGCAGGTCCCCCGACCGCAGCACCACCACGTGCCGCGCCGCGCCGGGCGGCAGGCCGAAGCGGCGGTGGGCGTCCATCACCGGCAGCACCTCCCCCCGCAGGGTGAAGACCCCCGCCAGGGTGGGCGGCGCCATGGGCACCGGCAGCAGCGTGTCCGGCAGCCGCACCACCTCCTCCACCGCGGCGACGGGGATCCCGTACTCCCCGCGGCCCAGGCGGAAGCCCACGAACTCCTCCCGCGCCACCTCGCCCCCCGCGTCCATCCCCGCCTCCCCCGCGCCCGGCGCCGGGCCCGGCCCGCCCGACGACCGGGCCAGCAGCCGCGCCGGGTCGATGACCGAGACCAGCCGCCGCCCCCCCTCCAACCGGCAGATGCCCGCGATCTCCCCGGACACGGCGCGTTCCAGCAGGGCCGGCACCGGCTCCACCAGCGCCTCCTCCACGGCCAGGATGCTGCGCGGCCGGTCCACCACCAGCCCGACGGCACCCCCATCGCCGCCCGCCAGCACCAGCACCTTGGCCGGGGCGCCCGGCCCGGCGGGCGGCAGGCCCAGCAGGGCGCGGGCGGACAGCAGGGTCACCAGCCGCCCGCGCAGGGTCACCATGCCCAGCACCGGCCCCCTGGCCTGGGGCACCCGCGACACCTCCGCCGGCAAGGCCACGATCTCCGCCACGGCGGCCACGGGCAGGGCGTACTCCTCCCCGTCGCTCTCGAAGCTCACCAGGGTGCGCCGCGGGACGGGGGCCGCCGCTTCCGCCG
>MOEB01000191.1 GCA_001939945.1 Aerophototrophica crusticola
ATAACGTCACTTTCGTGTCGTCACCCCGGCAGGGAGGGCACCCAATGGGTGGAAACGCCATGGAAGGGGAGGGGGAACCGGGCGTGCCCGCGCTCGCCGGGATCCCGCTGCCGGCGGACCCGGCGAAGGCCGCGGCCCTGGGCCGGATGGCCGTGGCGGCCGGCGAGCTGGCCAAGGCCGCGCGGTCGCGCAACACCCGGCTCGCCTACGGCAAGGCCTTCAGGACCTACGCGGCCTGGTGCGCGCATTTCGAACTGCCCCCGCTCAGCGGCGACCCGCGGATCGTCGCGATGTACCTCACGGCATTGGCCAGCCGCCGCGTCGGCGACCTCGGGCAATGGCTCGACTTCCTGGTCACCGGGGTGGAGCCGGCCCCGCCGCCGGCGAAGCCGCCCCGCAAGGCGAAGGAGCCGGGAGCCGCGTCGGATGCGGGCCGCCGCGCCGCCCGCGCCGGCCGGGCACCCCCCACGCTCAAGGTCCACCTGGCCGCCATCGTCGCCGCCCACCGCGCGGCCGGCGTGTCCCTGGACTCCCGGCACGCCGCCATCGCCCAGGCCCTGCAGGCCCTGTCCCGCGACACGGCGCACGTGCCGGCCCGGGCGACAGCCGCCACCCCCGAGGTCCTCCGCCTGGCGGCGGACACCTGCGACGAGACCGCCGTGGGGACCCGGGACCGGGCCCTGCTGCTGCTCGGCTTCGCCGCCGGCCTGCGCCGGGCGGAGGTCGCCGGGCTCGACCTCGCCGACGTCGCCGTCGAGGGCCGGGGCGTGGTGCTGCTGGTCCGGCGCTCCAAGGCGGACCAGGAGGGGAAGGGGGAGCGCGTGGCCGTCCACCGCGCCGCCGCCCGGGGCCACTGCCCGGTGGCCGCCCTGGAGGACTGGCTCGACCTGCGCGGCCCGGCCCCCGGCCCGCTCTTCGTCCGGGTGCGCCGCTGGGGCCGCGTCACCGGGGAGCGCCTGTCCCCCGCCGCCGTGGGGGCGATCGTCAAGGCCAGGGCCACGCCCTTCGCCGGGGAGGGGGAGCGGTACAGCGGCCACAGCCTGCGGGCCGGCCTGGCCACCGCCGCCTACCGCAAGCGGGCCAGCCGCGACCGCATCGGCCGGCACCTGCGGCAGAAGACCATGGCCGTCACAGACGGCTACCTGCGCGGCGAGCTCGCCTGGGAGGACACCGTCACCGAGGGCCTCCTGGATTGACCCGTGGCGGCTAGCGCCGCGACCACGTGAAGGAGCGCGAGCCCGGTGGGAATGTTCCCAAGGGAAGGCTGACCTGGCCACCGGGCTTGGTGCGGCCGGTCGGTGCCTGTTGACAGGGCCGGTTAGGAAACGCCCCGGGACACGGCCTGAACGAGGTGTCCAGGACACTTTGGAGCACGCGCAGTGGCAGCGGCAGGGTTAGAGCGCGTAACAAAACCGGCGCGGAG
>MOEB01000192.1 GCA_001939945.1 Aerophototrophica crusticola
CGGGCCTGGCGCAGCGCCTCCTCCCGCTCGCGCTCCCGCGTGACGTCCCGGCCCACCGCGTAGAAGCGGTCGCCCCCCGGCACCGCGGCCCACGACACCCAGACCACCCCGCCGTCCTTGCGCAGCAGCCGGTCCTCGAAGTGGGGCACCGCCTCGCCGGCGGCCAGGGACGCCACCACGCCGGCCGCCGCGGCGCGGTCGCCGGGGTGGACCAGCTCCGCGAACGGCCGGGCCAGCAGCTCCGCCTCGGAGTAGCCGAGCAGGCGGCCCCAGGCCGGGTTCACGGCCTTCAGGTAGCCGTCGAGCCCGGCGGAGGCGAACAGGTCGCTGGACAGCTCGAACACCCGGTCGCGCTCCCGCGTGCGCTCCTCCACCGCCGCCGCCAGCCGGTCCGCCCGGGCGCGCAGCCCCTCCTCCAGCCGGTGCTGGGCGGTGACGTCCACGTTGATGCCGGCGAGCCGGGCGGGCCGCCCCCCGGGGCCGGCCACGGCGGTGGCCTGCGAGCGCACCCAGCGCACCCCCCCGCCCGGCAGGACCACGCGGAAGTCGGTGGAGAACGGCTCCCCCGTGGCGGCCCCCCGCCGGGCGACGGCGTCGGCGGCCGCCCTGTCGTCGGGGTGCAGCGCCCGCAGCCACGCCGCGTAAAGGTCCCCGGCCGGGGTCGCGGGGTCGATGCCCAGCAGCCCGAACATCTCCGGCGACCAGGTGATGCCATCGGTTTCCAGGTCCCAGTCCCAGACCCCGATGCCCGCCGCCTGCTTGGCCAGCTGCAGGCGCCGCTCGCTCGCCCGGAGCGCCTCCTCGGCCTCGCGCCGGTCGTGGATGTCGGTGGAGGTGCCGAACCAGGCCGTGACCGCGCCCGACCCGTCGCGCACGGGCTCGGCCCGCGCCACGTGCCAGCGGTAGGCGCCGTCGTGCCGGCGGTAGCGGCACTCCACCTCGTAGGGGGTGCCGTCGCGCCGGGCCCGCGCCCAGGCCCCCAGCACCGGGCCCGCGTCGTCCGGGTGCAGGGTGGCCGCCCACCCGTCGGGCAGCGCCTCGGCCGGGGACTGCCCGGTGTAGGCGTGCCACCGGCCGTTCAGGTAGCGCAGGCCGCCGTCGGGCGCGGCGAACCACACGAAGGCCGGGGCGAGGTCGGCCAGCAGGCGGAACTGCCGCCCGCTCTCGGCAAGGGCCGCCTCCGCGCGCCGCCGCGCCGTGACGTCCATCAGCACGCCCGCGCCGCGCAGC
>MOEB01000193.1 GCA_001939945.1 Aerophototrophica crusticola
GGGGCCGTCGCGGCGGGGCCGCGGGCGGCCGCCACGAGGCCGGCCAGGTCCGCCCGCACCGCCTCGTAGCGCGCCGGCGGGACCCGGCCCCCGTCCTCCATGGCGTAGACGGGCTGGTCGTCCCGGTCCAGGACATAGACCCTGTCATGCCCGAACAGGCGGTGCAGCCAGGTCCCGATGCTCTCGTCCAGCCAGTCGGCGTCGACGCGGCCATGGGTGGTGCGTTCCACCGCGTCGTCCCAGACGGCGACGGTCTCCAGCTCGTGCGCCAAGCTTGCGGCGGCCGCGGCGACATGGTGCCGGGCCACGCGCTCCTGCCGGGTTATCGCTGCCTCGTCGCCGGACCGGGTGGCCGCGAGGATGCCCAGGGCAGCCAACCCCAGCACAAGGGCCATGGCCACCGCCACGGGTGCCGCCACCCGGGCCGTGAACCCGCCGGACGCGGGCGCTGCCGCCCCGCCGGCCCGCCAAGGCACCCGCCAGCCCCTCACCCGCCGGGTCCCCCGCCATGCCGGAGGTTCCCCTCGTGCACGCGCAANGCCGCCCCGTGCGGCTTCCTCGTGGAGGTTACCCCGCCGGGCGGGGCTCCACCACTATGCGAAGGTTCAGTCTGGGAACTGACTCGAAGGCGGGTGGCGGGCCGGCGATGGCCGCCCGTACCCCCACGGCGCATGTGCGGGGGGCGCGGGCTTGCCGTATGGTCCGCAGAAGCGCGGGCGACGTCCGCCACAGGGGGAGAAACGCTTGCCAGCCCCGACCGCCGGGGTGCCGGACCCCGACCCAGAGGCGGCACGCCTTGACGCCCTGGGGCGGCTGCGCATCCTGGACACCCCGCCCGAGGAGGCCTTCGACCGCGTGGCGCGGATCGCCGCGCGCCTGTTCGGGGTGCCGATCGCCCTCGTCTCCTTCATCGACGCCCGGCGCCAGTGGTGCAAGGCGCGCCACGGGCTGGAGGCGCATTCCTTCCCCCGGGAGCTGGCCTTCTGCACCCACACCGTGCTGGGCCAGGGGCCCCTGGCGGTGCCCGACCTTGCCGCCGACCCGCGCTTCGCCGGGAACCCGCTGGTGGCGGCGGGCCCGCGGCTGCGCTTCTATGCAGGGGCGCCGCTGCGCACGGCCACCGGCCACAACGTGGGCACCGTGTCGGTGATCGACACCCGGCCCCGCCCGGACCTGGGCCCGGAGCGCCTGGGGATGCTCACCGACCTCGCCGACCTGGTGGTGGAACGCCTGGAGGCGCGCGCCGCGGCGGAGGCCCTGCGCGAGGAGGCGCAGCTGCACCGGCAGGCGGGGGAGGAGCTGGCCCGGGCGCTCGCCCGCCGGGACGAGCTGCTGCGCGAGCTCCGGCACCGGGTGGGCAACACCCTGCAGGCGGCCGCCGCCATCGCCCAGGTGCAGGCCGCCCAGGCGG
>MOEB01000194.1 GCA_001939945.1 Aerophototrophica crusticola
CTCGGCGCGCACCCGGCGCCCCTCCCCGCCGGAGAGGGCCTGCGCGTCCGTGTTGCTGTTCTGGAGGGCAAGCGCGATGGCCCGCCGCGCCACCGCCTCGTACGCGCCGACCATGGCGCCCAGGCGCTCCAGCACGGCACGGCGCTCCGGCAGCGCGAGCGGCACGATGCGCGCGGCGGCGTCCCTGGCCCGGGCGATGCGCTGGTCGAAGAGCGCGACGTTCTCGCGCATGGCCGCGTCCCCCGTCTCGATGATGACGTTCTTCTCGGCCACGGCGGCGGCGTTGACGGCCGCCTCAACCTGGAAGGCCAGGCTGTTGCGCGTGGCGGTGCGGCCGGTGGCCTCCTCGAGGCTGGAGGCCAGCCCGGCCATCGACGCGGCGGCCTGCCAGACGATCGCGCCCACGACGAGGAGCAGGATGGAGAGCGGCAGCGCCAGCTTGGCGGCGAGCCGGAGGTCTTCGAACCAGCGGAGCAAGGCGTCCCCCAAGGGTCCCGTTGTTGGTGGCGCGGCGAGCTTCCAACGGGAGTTATTTCCAAAGGCCTAAGACTTATGATCGGGGCACGCGGGCCGCCATGATTGACCTGGATCAATCGCCCGCGCGCGGCGGCCAACATGGGTCGAGGGGCCCAGCCCCGGAGCAGGCCAGGCCGCACGCGGCCAGCATGCGCGGCCCGCCCGCGGGGTTGCCGTCCCCCGCCGGCAACCGGCGCACCACCCCGCCATGGCTTGGCACGCTCATGTCCCTGGCCGACGGCGTGCCCTGCGCGTCGGGCCTGCCGGGCCGGGCTCACCCGGCCTGGCGGAAAGCCTGGATTTCCCGCAGGAGCCCCTCGAGCATGCCGGTTACCTCGGACAACGCCTTGGCGGCGTGGGCGACTTGCCGGGCATGGTGGGCCATGTCGGCGGCGTGGTTCGCCAGATGCCCGTGGGGCAGGCGGGTGCGCATGTCGATGACCATGGTCGGTCTCCCGGGTCCGCGAGGTGTCTCCCGTCCAAGGTGCACCGCCTCCGCCGGCCAGGAAGGGCAGCTTAAGGTCAGCTATGCGGATGGTCAGGTACCCGGCAAGGGCCCCGGGTGGGCTGCCAGGACCCGCGTGCGGCCATCCGACGCCGCCCACCACGCCGCCCCCATGCCGTCCCGCGCCGGGCGTTTCCCCGGACCTGCCGCGGCCCGGGCGGCGGGGGGCGGCATGGACGAGCACGGCGCCGCGGCATGCCGCGCCCCCCGCAAGGCCACC
>MOEB01000195.1 GCA_001939945.1 Aerophototrophica crusticola
GGTGGCGAGGTCGCCCCCGGCGATCGCCCCCATGGCGTCGGTGACCGCCGCCAGCGGCCGCACCACCAGGCCCAGCACGATCGCCAGCAGCAGCGACACCGCCACCAGCAGGCCGCCGCCGGCCAGCAGGTAGAGTTGCCGGGTGGAGCCGGCCGCCAGCGCCGCGCCGTCGGCCCGCGCCGCCTCCAGCGCCTTCTCGTTGTAGTCGGTCACGTCCCTGATCAGGGCCGCGAGGTCGGCGCGGGCCTTGCGGCCCTCGCCGTCGGAGACGGCCTGGGCCTCGGCGTTCCGGTTCTGAAGCGCCAGCCCGAGCGACCGGCGGGCCACGGCCTCGTACTCGCCGACCAGGGCGGCGAGGCGTTCCAGCACGGCGCGGCGCTCCGGCAGGGCGAGCGGCACGATCCGGGCCGCGGCGTCCCTCGCCCGGGCGATGCGCTCGTCGAACAGCGCCGCGCTGTCGCGCCTGTGCGCGTCGTCGGTCTCGATGATGGCGTTCTTCTCGGCCACGGCCGCGCCGTTCACGGCCGCCTCCACCTGGAAGGCCAGGGCCGTGCGGGCGGCGGTGCGCCCCGTCGCCTCCTCCAGGCTCCCGGCCAGCCCGGCCAGGGAGCCGGTGGCCTGCCACACGATGGCGGCCACCACCGCGAGCAGGATGGAGAGCGGCACCGCCAGCTTGGCGGCGAGCCGCAGGTCTGTGAACCAGGCGAGCATGGGGACCCCTGCCGTTTGTCTGAACCAGCCCGGAAGTTCTGCCGATCTACCTATTTCGAAAGTGGCATTACATTCGGGCGAGCATGCCCCGCTGCCGCCGTGGCGCCACCGCCGCGGGCACCAGGCCGCATGGGTTTGGCCCCGGACCGCGGAGGGGAACATGGACGAGGTCGCGCGCAAGCTTGACAGGTGGTGGTCCGCGGTGGCGGACCTCGGGGAGGCGGGCACCCTCGCCGCCTTCAACCGCCAGGCCGGCGTGGTCCGGCAGGCTTGGGAGGAGCTGGCCGGGGCCGTGCGGCTGCACCTGCCCGGTTGCCACAGCCACGACCCGTTCCGCCTCGCCGCGAACGTCACCGGCGCGCTGGCCACCCCGGCCGCCCCGCCGCCGGGAGGCCCGCCGGGCCCGCCCGCGGGACCCTGTACGCCCGCATAGGCTAACCTTCCGGCACGGCCCCGCCGCGGGGCCTGCCGGCATGATGGGGCGCGACGCCGCCCGGGACACCGACGCCGGCGAGACGCCCGGCAAGCCAGGAGACGACGAGATGGCCCCCGCACCCGCCCACCCGGACGCCGCCGCCCGCAGGCTGGCGGCGTTCTCCGTCACCGACGCCGACGTCGC
>MOEB01000197.1 GCA_001939945.1 Aerophototrophica crusticola
GCAATGTGTCATGGCGTGGCCTTGTCACCTGGCGGGCCCGGCCCTGCTGCCGCTGCCGCCGGGAGCCGTCACCGTGGCCAAGGCGTCTTCCTTTCGCCCCGACGTGGTCGGCCAGGATGTGGCGGCCATGCGCCGGCCCGGCGACGAACCCGTCCGGCGAACCGCGGGGGCCGACCGCCACCCGCGGCAGGCCCCGCGACGGAGGCTGCGGATGGCTTCCCGGCTCCGCCAGAAGCCCCCTCCGGTAGTCCGGGCCTCCTCCCCAAGCCGGGCCAAGATCGCGGCCCGGCCCGGAGGGGGAGGGACCCTCCCGGCCCTAGGCCCGCATGTCGACGCGCATGACCTGGCCTTGCTGCCGCTCCATGACCGACATGGCCGACCGAAGCATCTCAAGGGTCGTCGCGTCGTTGCGCGACCGCGCGGCCTCGATGCCGTCGCGGACCTTCCGCGTGAAGTCGAACCGCTCGCCGTCGCTGGCGGCAGGCAACTCGCCGCCCGGGCCACCGCCCACCGGGACCCTCATGGTCATCGCCATGAAGGGTCGGCCCTCGTCGAGCGACATCGCGCCGCCGCGGATCTGGGCGTTGACCCAATCCCGCATCTCCAGGCGCGTCATGCTGGTGAAGTCCGCCCGCGTGACGCCGGCCGGGCCAGGCTTCGCCGAGCCCGATGCCGCCGCGGCCTGGGTGGAGGGGGACGACGCGGCGGCACCGCGGTCGGCGGCCGGGGCCTGCGCCCGCTGGCTGGCGTACTGGTAGGCAGTCCCTGCGTCGACCCTCATCGGGCGCACCTCCTCGGCAAGATTGGCACCGCGTTCCTAGCACGGCACGTGCCAAGCGTGGGCCGTGGGCCAACGCAGCGGTGGCGCCGAGGGTTTCCCCGGCGGGCCTGCCCCGGGGCGGCAAGGGTTGCCGCCTTGCCGGCAATTCTTGCCGGAGGTCGCGACCGGCCGGCTGGTTGCCCGGATGCTGGCGCCGAGCTCCCGCGTCCCCCCGGCGACACAGGCTGGCTGCCTGGACGTGAATGCCCACGGGCGGCCTCGACAATGGGGATCGCTCGGGGAGATGCAAGGTTCGGGTGGGGGCCGCCTGGCCATCAGGGAGGACCCAGCCCACCCTGCCCGCCCCGGAACGGTCCGAACGCCGGGGAACGACCAAGGGGTTGCCGGCCTGGCGGCCGACGCCGCCGACCCCTGCCGGCTGCTGGTCACCGACGTGCGCATGCCCGGCCTGGACGGGGGCGCGCTGGCCCGCCGGCTCAGGGCGGCGCGCCCCGGGCTCCCCGCCATCGTGCCCGGCGC
>MOEB01000198.1 GCA_001939945.1 Aerophototrophica crusticola
GCCCAGCCGCCCTCGGCCAGCACGGCGTGCGCGCGGGCCATGGCCGCCACGCGCCCCTCCACCGCCGCGGCGTAGGCGGCGGGGTCGCCGGCCGGGGTGAGCCGCAGGATCGCCTGGACCACCGCGAGGGCGTTCTTGGCCCGGTGGTCCACCTCCCGCGCCAGCAGGCGCAGGCGGGCCTCGCCCGCCTTGCGGGCGGTGATGTCGGTGCTCAGCCCCACGACGCCCACGATGGCCCCCGCGGCGTCACGCAGCGGGCTGCGCACGGTGAGGAAGGTGCCCGCGCCCGCCGCTTGGCCGGGGGCCGGCAATTCCTCCTCGGCCTCCAGCATCCTGCCGGTGCGGGCCACCTCGGCGTCGCGCTCCCGCAGCGCCCGGGCGACGTCGGGCGGGTAGGCCTCGGCGTCCGCCGCCCGGCCGACCACGGCCCCGGCCGGGCGTCCGAGGTGCCGGGCGAGCGCCGGGTTGCAGAGCAGGTAGCGGCCCTCCCGGTCCTTGGCCCAGACCAGGGCGTCGGCGGCGCCGACCACCCCGGCGAGCAGGGCCTCGCGCGCGGCGACCTCCCCGNNGCTCCCCGCGGGCCGCCTCGGCGCGGCGCACCATGGACGCCGCGAACCGGTCCGCCGCGGCGGTCCCCGCCAGGAGCGCCGCCAGCAGCGCGGCGCTCCAGCGCAGGTCGGCATGGAAGGGGGCCAGGGCCTCGGCGGCCAGCACGCTCGCGGTGGCGACCACCGGCCAGCCCGCCACCTGCCGGAACGCCACCACCCGGTCCTCGCCCGCGAGTTCCCCGCGGAAGCCGCCCGCCGGCTCGGCCAGCATGCGCGGGAAGTGGGGGGAACCGGCCAGGCCCAGCCCCACCCCCTCCGGCCCGAGCCCCGTCCTGGCCAGGACACGGCCCTCCCGGTCCCACAGGGCGACCACCGCGCCGCGGGCGGCCGCGCCGGCCCCGCCCGCCACCTGGAAGAAAGTGGGGCGCATGGCGACCTGCACCACGCCGTCGAGGGCGCCGCCCGGCCCCCGCAGGGCCCGCGAGTAGGTGAAGAGCACGTCGCCGGTGAGCCGGCTGTGGATGGCGTGCCCGACGTGGCGGTCGGCCCCCCCCAGGTGGGCGCGGAACCACCCGCGGTCCGCGAGGCTGGCACCCGGCGCCGGGTGGGCGGCGCTCATCGCCGCGGGGACGCCGTCGGCGCCCACCACCATGACATGGTCCCCGGAGGCCCGGTCCGCGAGGTCCCGCAGGAAGGCGTGCGCCTCCCCGCTGCCCCGCAGGGCCGCCGCGCCGCCCGCCGCGGCCGCC
>MOEB01000002.1 GCA_001939945.1 Aerophototrophica crusticola
CAGCGCCTGCTCGAAGCGCTCCCTGGCGCCGTCATGGTCGGAACGGGTTAAGGACAGGTTGGCAGCATAGAGTAGCCAACGAGCCTGGACGCGCACGTTCCCTTCCTTCCGCGCCTGATCGATGGCCTGATGAATAAGAGTGGCGGAGCCCATCCCGGTGAAGCGCTGAAACTCAGCGAAGCCAGCGACGGCGGAATGCAATCGATCACAGGGCAGCATCGACAGTTGCCGCTCCAGAATTGCCTCCACATTGAAGAATTCCGGCGTCAGCCGCTGGATCGCCTCGGCACCCCCTGTCGTGCCTGCCTTATCTCCATCCTCCGCCAATTTCAGGAACAGGCCCAGCAACCGATCCCGATCCCCATGATCTGGCGGCATCCCCTCCACAATGCACTCCCGGACTGGCACGAGCAGTCGTAACCGCCCACCCGTCTCAATCACCAGCCCCAGATGCCGCAAGGCCCTGGCGCCTTGCGCACCATCCTCCGGCAACAGTTCATCCCGCATCTCCGGCGTCAGCCCATCGGGCAGCCAGCCCAGCAGGGACGCCAACCGGCGCGCCGCGTCGCTGAACTGGCGGCTGTTGAGCGACAGGGCCAAAGACGCCTTGAAATTGACCGTCCGGTCGTCCCCCGGCCCCCGTTGCAACAGGCCGGCCCGCTGCCGCTGCCAACTCTTCCACAAATCGTCCAGGCTCATTTCACCCTGCGCCAGATGCGCCAGCAGCGTCAGGGCCAGCGGGATGCCGTCAACGGCCTTCAGCAGGGTCGGCAGGTTCTTGTCGTTGGCGAGCCCCTTTCCGGCAATCTCCAGGAACAAGGCCCGTGCTTCGTCGGGGTGCAGGGGGATCAGCGACACCCTCTCCCATGCCAGCCCCGCGGGCGCCGCGTTTCGCCGGATGGACAGGATCAGGCCGACGCCGGGGACCGTGCCGAGTTCCGACAGCGCCTCTTCTGTGCCAAGCGTTTCCGCCTCCCATGGCGTCTCGGCATTGTCCAGGATCAGCAGGGTCGGTTGCGCCGCCAGGGCGGCCAGGGTGCGGGGCATTGGGTCTGGCCCCACCTCCAGCCCCAGCGCCTGGGACACCAGTTGCACCATGTCGCCGGCGGTCCTGGCGCCTTCCAGCTTCACGAACAGCCGCCGCGGATAGTGGCCTAATATCTCCCGGTCATGGGCGACTGCCAGGGACAGGGCGGACTTGCCCATGCCGCCGCCGCCCAACAGGGCTACGGGGACCGGCGGGGCCGCCAGCAGCGCCGCCTTGGCCTGCGCCAACTCCGTCACCCGGCCGGTGAAGTGCGGCGGCTTGGGGGGCAGGCGGCCGACCAGGGGTGGGGGGGCTGCCTTGGCTGCGGGTGGCAGGCTTGGCGCCGCCTTGGGCAGCAGGCCGGTCAGGAAGCCCGGCAGGTCGCCATGGTTCTTGCCGAAGGGGACGGGGTACAGGCGTTGCCAGCCACGGTCCTGGTATCCCGGAACCTCGCTTTCCCGGCACAGCAGATAGTGCCGATGGTGCGTTTCCGGCAGGATGGTGTCGATCCATTCCAGCAGCTGCCCCAGGTTCGGGTCGTCCACCGTGCCTCCGCACCCGACGAACAGCAGCGACGTATGCATGGCAAAGGATTGCTGGAGGACCTGGGTGAAGCCATGCCCGAGCGTGCGGGCGTAGTCCCGGATGCCCAGCACGACGCTGCCTGGTGTCTCCCAATGGCCATGCAGGTGCAGGATGCCCTTGCGGTCGCGCTGGATGAAGTCACCAACCTTCGCCACATCACTGACCAGGATGGGCTGGCAGCCCGTTACCTCGGTCAACAGCGAATCGTAGTTGGTGGTGGACAGCCGGTTTCCCGGTTCGGCCAGCCGCGCGATGGCCCGGGGCAGGGCGGGATCGGCAGCCGTCAGGCTGCCCACCGTATCCCTCAGCCATCGCGAAAACTCACCGGGCGGGGTGAGCTTGGCCTGTAGGAACTCTGCCACATTGAGCAGCGTGACTATGTCCTCATCGTCCAGGTCAGCCAACCTGCCATCGAGCTGCTTTTGGGTAATCCGCCCAAGCTCCTTCGCCCGCTCCAACCCGTGCCGGACCAGCCCCTTCCAACTGGTGAAGGGCATCCCCGGCGCCGCGGCCATGCCCACGCCCGCACCGGCCACCACCAGTACCTCGCCTTGCGCCACCTGCTCCTTCAAGGATTTGAGAAGCTCCACCGCACCACCTCTATCCCATTCCGGCAAAGGGTGGCATAGCTCATCCCTGGCGACAACGGGTGTGCGGGCGTATCCCTGCTACCGCAAGCTTCCGGAAGCCCATGTCCACCATCACCCCCCTCGAGCCCGACGTCACCCCTGACCCCACCGCCGTCGCGGCCATGTGGTCAGCCTACTGCACCGCCACCGGCTTGGCCCCCGACACGCCCCATGGCGCCTTCGCCTTCGGCAGCGGGGCGGCCATGGCGGATGAGTTGTTGGTGCCCATCCTGTCCGGGGCCAAGCGGGCCACGGCGGGGGTGTTGGTGGAGTATGAGGCGGAGGGGGCGCCGTGGGACCGGTCCGGCTACCATGAGGTGGTGGTGGACGGTCGGGGGCAGCCCGCCTGCATCCTGCGCTACACGGCCTGCGAGGTCCGGCCCTTCGACTAGGTGGACGAGGGGTTCGCCCGGGCGGAGGGGGAGGGAGACCTGAGCCTCGCCTGGTGGCGGGACGCGCATCTCCGTTATTTCGACCCTTATGTCCGCGCCAAGTTCGGCCGCCCCTTGGCCCCGGACGAACCCATGGTCCTGGAACGCTTCACCATCGTCTGGCCGCCGGCGCTGGCGGACAAGTAACCTAGGTGCAGGGCACGTCAGGTCACCCCGGGCTTGACCCCATGGTGCCAAGCTAACTGGCCTGAGGTTTTCTGTGCTTCCCCCGCGAAGGCGGGGGCCCACTGTTTTTCAAACACGGTGACGGCCCGCATCGGGTCAAGAGCTGTGGACCCCCGCCTTCGCGGGGGACGCGGTGGTGTTTTTGTCACTCTCGGTTCAGTCCCAACTTCCTGCCCATAGGGTCAGGCCCGGATTGACATCGGGCGGGCTAATCACCCGGAACATGGACAATCTTCCTATCCCATGCCACCATGTCAGACGCGCCCACCCCGGCGCCGGGTCTTGCACAGGTCCATCCCCCAGCACATCCGGGACGATCCGGGCACCATCCGTGTGCATCCATGTCCCAAACTGTCCGCACCCCTAAACGAGACACAAAACCGGACCGGTCACCTTTGTCTCCTTAAGCGACAGACATCAACGAATCCAACAGCTTGGAAGGAGACATACGTCACCTTAAGCGTCACCTTTGGTCACCTTAAGGTCTCCTTATGTCACCTGCCGTCACGCATCCCGGCCCTCACACCTCCACCAGCGCATACGGCTTCCCCGTCGGCTTCTCGATATGTGCGGCCACGTTGAACACCGGGTTCCCGGCGCGGGTATGCCCGGCATAGGTGCCGCGGTGGGCGTGGCCGTGGAACACGGCTTTCACGCCGTCGAAGCGGTCGATGGTCTCGGCGAGGCGGGAGGAGCCGAGGAAGGGGAAGATGGCCTCCGGCTCCCCCACCACCGTCTCGCAGATGGGGGCATAGTGCAGGACCACCACCTTGCGCTCCGTTTCCAACTGCTTCAGCGCGTGCTCCAGCCGCAGGGATTCGTCGATGGCCTCCTGCACGAACTGCTTGATGGCGGACTCGCCGAAGGCGTCCAGCATCTTGCCGTCAAAGCCGCCGCCGAAGCCCTTCACCCCGGCGAAGCCCACGCCCTTCACCACATGGGTCTCGTTCTCCAGGAACTTGACCCCGGCGTCGCGCAGCACCTTCTCGATCTCCTCCGGCTTGTCGCACTGGTGGTCATGGTTGCCCAGCACCGCCAGGACGGGGATGGCGATGCCGCGCAAATCCTCGGCCAGGGCCTCCGCCTCGGCCGCGGTGCCGATGTTGGTCAGGTCGCCGCACAGGCACAGCACGTCGGCCGAGTGCCCCACTTCGGCAAAGGCGTCGCGCCACTGGCCCCGCTGGTTGGGGCTGGCATGGACGTCGCCGATGGCGGCCACCCGCAGGGGCCCCGGGGCGATGATCACGTCGTCCGCCATGGCTCAGCTCCCCACGCCGCTGGCCGGCTGGGCGGCGCCGATGATGTCGGCAAAGCCCCACTGCTTCACGTCCACCTCATAGTCGACGGGGCTGAACAGCCGGCCACGGCAGACCTTGGTCTGCGGGATGGGCAGGTCGGCATGCATGCGGGCCCGCTCCAGCAGCTCCTCGTACAGCCAGCGGGGCACGTTGTCCCGCTCCGTCGGGTAGATGAAGCGGAAGTTCAGGACGTGCATCAGCAGCACCTCCCAATACTGCTCCATGTGGTTCAGCAGCCGGCGCCAGTCGATCCGGTCGGCCTGCTTCAACATGATGTGCGCCACGTCCGCCCCGTCATAGCGGTGGCGGAGCTGGAGCAGCGCCTTCGACCAGATCATCTCCGTCGGCGGGGTGAGCTGGACTTCCACCCCGTAATACAGGGCCGGGTGGCTTTCCTTGAACCAGGCGTCGGTGATGGGCACCACGGCCACGGCGCTGCTGAAGATCACGTCGAAGAAGCACTGGCCGCGCCGGACCTTGGCGATCCAGCGCTCATCCTCGATCTCGGTCTCGAAGCCGCGCTCCTGGAAATGCAGCAGGATGCGGGGGAAGTCCCCCGCCTTGCAGAAGATGTCCAGGTCCTTGGTGGCGCGGTTGATGCCGGTATAGCAGTTCACCGCGAAGGTGCCCGCCACCAGGAACGGGATCCCGCTCTCCCGCAGGATGCGAAGGCTCTCCGCATAGAACTGGTCCGCCTCCGGCGGGGCCAAGTGGGAGGAGGGCGGCGGCGCCCCGGTCAGCAGCGGCGCGGCACCGCCGGCCACCGGGATGCTGCCGGGCTGGTCGTTGGTCTCGGCCGGGTCGGACGTTTCCAGGGTCGTCACGGGGGGCTTCCGGGCTGTGGCGCACATGCCCGGGGGAACAGCCCCGTTCGCCACCCGGTTCCCCGGCCCGGCCGGGGCAGCGCATGGATCAGCCGGTTTGATGGGTGGCAGAAGGATTTTTGCCGTTGACAGACTTAGGATGTATCGGCATCTATTCCGACGTCGGATGTATCAAGCGGGCGGCGTTCCGGTCTGGGGCGCCGCCTTTGCCGTCCCCGGAGTATCCTCCCATGTTCGCGACCCTGTTCCGTCCCAGCCTCGACCGGGCCATGCGCGCCGTGCGCATCGACAGCCTGGAGGACCAGGACCGCGCCTTCTCCTGGGAGGATGCGGAGCCGGTCCGGCCGCTGCCCCGCAAGCCCTTCAGCTTCATCACCGCCCTGATCCGGGAGAAGTTCCTGGGACGGCTGACGCTGATGGTCCTGGCCGTCGTGCTGGGCCAGACCATCGAGGCGTTCGAGCCCTATGCCCTGAAGGCGGTGGTGGACGCCCTGACCGCGGCGGCCGACGGCAAGCCGATCGAGGGGCTGGGCCTGACCGGCTGGTTCCTGGTCCTGCTGGGCATCTGGTTCGGCGGCATCGGCATGTACCGCGTCTACCAGGTGATCGACATCTACACCTCGCCCAGCATCCGGGCGCTGGCGCAGAAGCGGATGTTCGCCTGGCTGATGGGCCACAGCCCCACCTACTTCCAGGACAACTTCGCCGGCAAGCTGGGCCAGAAGATCAAGCAGGGCGCCAACGCCATCCTCGGGATCATCGAGATCCTGATGTTCGACGTGATCCGGGTGCTGGTGCTGCTGCTGGTGTCCCTGGGCCTGCTCTGGACGGCGTCGCCCTTCTTCTCGGCCATCCTGGGCGTGTGGATGCTGGCCTATGTGGGGGTCAGCGCCTGGCTGGCGCGACACTGCTTCCACCTGTCGGAAGCCATGTCCGACGCGGTCAGCTCCTCCTCCGGCCGGATCGTGGACGCCATCACCAACGCCGACCTGGTCCGCGGCTTCGCCCGCACGGCGTTCGAGCGCAGCTTCCTGGGGCACTGGATCAACGAGGAGCGGTTCCGCTCCCGCCGGCTCCGCTGGTTCCTGGTGCTGATGCGGCTGTTCCAGATGGCCAGCATCATCCTGCTGCTGGCGGCCCTGATCTGGCTGGCCATCGGCCGCACCCTGGCCGGCCAGATGACGGTGGGGGAGTTCACGCTGGTCTTCACCCTGGCCTTCCAGATCTCCAGCACCGTCTGGCACCTGTCCGACCGGCTGCTGAACTTCTTCGAGGAGCTGGGCACCCTGTCGGAGGCGCTGGAGGTCATCTCCGCCCCGCATGAGATCGTGGACGCCCCCGGCGCCAAGCCGCTGGCCGTCCGCGACGGCGGGATCGAGGTGAAGGGCCTGCACTTCGCCTTCCCCGACGGCACCAAGGTCTTCCAGGGCCTGGACCTGTCGATCCGGCCGGGGGAGAAGGTGGGGCTGGTGGGCCGGTCCGGTGCCGGCAAGAGCACCCTGGTGAAGCTGCTGCGCCGCCAGTACGAGCCCCAGGGCGGGCAGATCCTGGTGGACGGGCAGGACATCGCCTTTGTCACCCTGGAAAGCCTGAACGCGGCCATAGCGGAGGTGCCGCAACAACCGGGTGTCTTCCACCGCAGCGTCGGGGACAACATCGCCTATGGCCGCCAGGACGCGCCGCAGGAGATGGTGGAGCAGGCGGCCCGCCAGGCCCATGCCCACGACTTCATCCTCCGCCGCCCCACGGCCTATGGCACCATCGTGGGGGAGCAGGGGATCAAGCTGTCGGGTGGGGAGCGCCAGCGGGTGGCCATCGCCCGTGCCCTGCTGAAGGACGCCAAGGTGCTGGTGCTGGATGAGGCGACCTCCGCCCTGGACAGCGAGAGCGAGCACCTGATCCAGGAGGCCCTGTGGACCCTGATGGAGGGGCGGACGGTGATCGCCATCGCCCACCGCCTGTCCACCATCACCGGCATGGACCGCATCCTCTACCTGGAGGGCGGGCAGGTGGTGGAGCAGGGCACCCACAGCCAGCTCCTGGCCCTGGGCGGCCGCTACGCCGCCCTGTGGCATCGGCAGAGCGGCGGTTTTTTGGCAGCGGCGGAGTAAGGTGCAAGGAGGAGACGGGGACGGTGACATGGCAGAGCGGTTCACCTTTTTCTGGAACGGCCCCTTCTCCCAATGGCACCGCTCTCCCTTCTGCTTGGACGGGATCCTGTACGTCACGGCCGAGCAGTACATGATGGCCAGCAAAGCCAGGCTGTTCGGGGATGACGTGCGGCTCCGCCAAATTCTGGAAGCGGACCACCCACGGGACCAGAAGGCCCTCGGGCGAAAAGTTTCCGGCTTTGACCAGCAGGTTTGGGACAGGCATGCGCGTGAAATCGTCTATCGGGGCAACCGTGCCAAGTTCACGACACACCGTGACCTGTTGCGGCAGCTGCTCGACACGGCAGGGACGATCCTCGTAGAGGCAAGCCCACTGGATACTGTCTGGGGTATTGGTCTCGCGGCCGACGACCCGGACGCCACAGTTCCGTCGCGATGGCGCGGCAAGAACTGGTTGGGTGAGACCCTGACCCGGCTTCGGGACGACCTGTTGGCGGAGCAAGCTGAGGGCGGCATACCGGAACTGGTGGCCAGGGCTGGGCGCAAGGAACGGAAGGGCTGAGGGCGGCACCCGCCCCGGCGGAGAACGATGTTTCGCCCCACGGATGGGCCAAGGTAAAAGAAAGGAGCCAAGCCATGCACCTGCGCTGGACGGCTTTCGAGGACCTCTCGGTCCATCAACTGTACGAGCTGCTGGCCTTCCGCCAGTCGGTCTTCATCGTGGAACAGGCGAGCGCCTACCCGGACCTGGACGGTCTGGACCAGACCTGCTGGCACCTGATGGTGCGCGACCGGCCGGGCGGGGCGCTCATCGGCTGCCTGCGTGCCCGCGGCCCCTGGGGGGAGGAGCCGGCCCTGATCGGCCGCATCGTCGTCGGCCCCGCCGCCCGCGGCACGGGCCTGGGGCGGCGGCTGGTGGCGGAGGGCTTGCGGTTCCTGGAACGGGAATATCCCCGCACCGACGTGCGCATCGGGGCGCAGGCGCACCTGCAGAACTTCTACGCCTCCTTCGGCTTCGTCACGGAGGGAGGGGAGTATGACGACGGCGGCATCCCCCACGTCACCATGTGGCGGCGGGTCGGGGTGGCGCTTGCGGCCTGAGGCGGGGGAGGGATAGGCGCATGCCGGTCGGTCCCGACCCCCTGGACCCGCATCCCATGGAGGGCCACCCCCGCGTCGGCTTCCTGAAGCCGCTGCTGGCGGGCGTGCCCAACGTGGAGGTGGGTGACTACAGCTATTACGACGACCCCGGCGGGCCCGAGCGGTTCCGGGAGAACATCCTGTACCATTTCGACTTCACCGGCGATCGGCTGGTGATCGGGAAGTTCTGCGCCATCGCCTGGGGCACCCGCTTCATCATGAATGGGGCCAACCACGCGCAGGGCGGCCTGTCCACCTACCCCTTCAACATCTTCGGCCAGGGCTGGGACAGCGTGCCCCTGGACCGGCTCGACTTCCCCCACAAGGGCGACACGGTGGTGGGGAACGATGTCTGGATCGGGTACGAGGCGCTGGTCATGCCCGGGGTGACGATCGGTGACGGGGCCATCGTCGCCGCCCGGTCGGTGGTCACGGCGGACGTGCCGCCCTATGCCGTCGTGGCCGGCAACCCGGCCCGGCTGGTCAGGATGCGCTTTCCTGAGGAGGTCGTGGCGAGGTTGCTGGCCCTGCGCTGGTGGGACTGGGAACCGGAGCGGATCACCCGTGCCATCCCCGCCATCATGGCCGGCGACCTGGACGCCTTGGCGACTTTCGCCCCCGGTGCGTGAGGGCCACCCCTTTCCCGCAGGCACCGGACTCCTTATCTCTGCCGGGCAAGAACGAACCGGGAGAGTGAGAGCATGACCCGCCGCGCCGGCCTGACGGCCCTGTTCCTGACCACCGCGTTGGCCGCCCCGGCGCTCGCCGCCCCGCCCGAGTTCCAGACCCTGCCGGCTCCCAAGGCCCGCCATGACGTGAAGGTGACCACCGTCGTGGAGGGGCTGGACCACCCCTGGGGCATGGCCTTCCTGCCCGACGGCCGCATCTTGGTGACGGAGCGCACGGGCAAGCTGCGGGTGGTGCAGGAGGGCAAGCTGCTGCCGGAGCCGGTGGACGGGCTGCCGGAGATCGAGGAGATGGGGCAGGGCGGCCTGCTGGACGTGGCCCTGCACCCGGACTATGCCAACAACCGCTGGGTCTACCTGTCCTGGGCAGAGAAGGTGGCCCCCGGTGCCGGCGGGGAGGCGAAGCCGCGGGATGCCAAGTCCGGCAACCGCACCGTCGTCGCCCGCTTCAAGGACCAGGGCGCCAAGTTCACCGACATGCAGGTGCTTTACCGCGGCACGGTGGTGAACAGCCGCCACCATTTCGGCAACCGGCTGGTCTTCGGCAAGGACGGCAAGCTGTACTTCACCATCGGCGACCGGGGTGACAAGGACCGGGCGCAGGACCTGATGGATGCCTCGGGCAAGGTCATCCGCCTGAACGATGACGGCACCATCCCCGCCGACAATCCCTTCGCCGGGCGCAAGGACGCGCTGCCGGAAATCTGGACCTTCGGCAACCGCAACCCGCAAGGGCTGGCCCTACAGCCCTCCACCGGCCTGCTCTGGGCCAACGAGCATGGTCCCCAGGGCGGGGACGAGGTCAACATCATCCGTCCCGGCACGAACTATGGCTGGCCGGTGGTCACCTACGGCAAGACCTACGGCCTGGGCCTGCCCATCGGGGAAGGCACGGAGAAGGCTGGCGTGGCCCAGCCGGAGACCTACTTCGTGCCGTCCCTGGCGGTGAACGGCATGGCCTTTTATGACGGCTCCGGCATGCCCCAGTGGAAGGGCGACATCGTCATGGCCCTGCTGGCCGGCGGCATCGTCCGGCTGGACGTGGAGGGGGACAAGGTGGTGGCCGGTGAGCGCCTGCTGGAGGAGGAACTGGGCCGCACCCGCGACGTGGAAGCCGCGCCCGATGGCCGGCTCTATGCCCTGGTGGACGACAGCGCCCCGGGCGGCAAGCTGGTGCGGATCGAGCGCAAATAGCACAAGTTGCGTGAGTAGAACCTCCCGGCCCCCTGTGCTACCTTCTTCGATAGCGTGGCAACCGGGGGCCGGCCATGGGCTTGGCAGGCGTGACACTGGCGGGTTTGAGGATTGCGGAGCGTCCGCGACCGGCGCAGACCCGTCTCTTGCCGCAGCCGGGTGCGGATGACGCGCCCGCCAAGCTGGGGTCGAAGGCCGACACGACCAGACCGGGGCTGGAATTGCTCCTGGACCCGGAATCCCGGGACAAGGTCAAGGCCAAGGAATCGGAAACCAGGCAGGCCCTGGAACAGCTCCAGCAGTTGAAGCGGTCCACCAGCCCGAAAGAGGCCGCTGCCCGCCGCGTGGAGTTCATCAAGCGCCGGCTGGAAGCCCTGAAGCAGACCATCCAACTGATGGAAGCCACCGGCGACCGCAAGGCCGCCGCAGGTGCCGCGCGGGAACTGGCCCGGCTGGCCAAGGAATTGGGCGCCGCCGCCCGCGACTATGCCGGCGCCGGGGGTGGGGCCACGGCAAGCCCCCAGGTTGCCGCTGAACCGACGGCCGGGACCGCTGCGCCGGCTGGCGGGGCTACGGGCGACGACGGCACGGCAGAGGCCGCAAAGGTGCAGGCCGATGCCCAATCCCTGGCCCGACAGGCTGCCGCCGGGACAGGCGCGGCCACGAACCCCGCCCCGGGCCCCGACCCGGAAACCGCAGACGCCGACGGGGCCGGAAAAGCGGAAGCGGCGGATACCCCGGCCGCGGAAAGCACCGGCAGTCCCACGAGCCGGCTCAGCCCACAGGAACAGCTCGCCCGCCAGCAGCGGGAGGAGAGGGCAAGGGATCAGGCCTTCGCCGCCGATGTGCGCAAGACCCTGGATGAGATCAAGGCACTCTTCATCCGCCTGTCACGGATCGCCCGCCGCGACGCGTCGGAGGAGGAAAGCCGGGAGATGGACGCCGTTACCCGCGACATGGCCGATGCCGCCCGCACCGTCCAGGCGGCCACCGCGCCGATGGTGGCCCAACCGGGCTTGTCGGTGGATGTGATGGCATAGCGGGACGGACTGGTTCCAGGACCCGGCTACGGTCCGGCCGGCCCTGGTGCGAGCTTGCGCGCTCCTGTCAGCCGCGCTGCGGGAAGCCGACACACCCCCTTGCCCTTCGCCGCGAATCCGGCCAAAACCGCTGGATCGTTTTCCGAGACAGAGTGCTGGCGCGATGGCTTACCGGATTGAGGGCGAGACGGGTGCGTGGGAAGTGGTGATCGGGCTGGAGGTGCATGCCCAGGTCATCTCCAACGCCAAGCTGTTCAGCGGGGCCGCCACGGCCTTTGGTGCTGCGCCCAACAGCCAGGTCAGTTTCGTGGACGCGGCCTTCCCCGGCATGCTGCCCGTGATCAACGGCTTCTGCGTGGAGCAGGCGGTGAAGACCGGCCTGGGGCTGAAGGCGAAGATCAACCTGCGCAGCATCTTCGACCGCAAGAACTACTTCTACGCGGACCTGCCAGCCGGCTATCAGATCAGCCAGTACAAGGACCCCATCGTGGGGGAGGGCACCATCGTCCTCGACCTGCCCGACGGCTCCACCCGCGAAGTGGGGATCGAGCGGCTGCACCTGGAGATGGACGCCGGCAAGTCCCTGCACGACCAGCACCCCAGCAAAACCTATGTCGACCTGAACCGGGCCGGCGTGGCGCTGATGGAGATAGTGTCCAAGCCGGACATGCGCAGCCCGGACGAGGCGGCGGCCTATTTGCGCAAGCTGCGTACCATCCTGCGCTACCTGGGCACCTGCGACGGCAACATGGAGGAGGGCTCCATGCGCTGCGACATCAACGTGTCGGTGCGCAAACCGGGCCAGCCCTATGGTACCCGGACGGAGACGAAGAACGTCAACTCCATCCGCTTCGTGCAGCAGGCCATCGAGTATGAGGCCCAGCGCCAGGTCGAGGTGTTGGAGGGTGGTGGCAGCATCGTCCAGGAGACTCGGCTGTGGGACCCGAACAAGGGCCTGACCCGCGCCATGCGGTCGAAGGAGGAGGCGCACGACTACCGCTATTTCCCCGACCCTGACCTGCTGCCACTGGAACTGGACCCCGCCTTCGTGGAGCGGATCAAGGCGACCCTGCCGGAGCTGCCCGACGACAAGAAGGCCCGCTTCATCGAGCAGTACAAGCTCACCCCCTATGACGCCGGCGTGCTGGTGGCGGAGAGGGCGCGCGCCGACTTCTATGAGGAGGTCGCCAAGGGCCGTGACGGCAAGATGGCCGCCAACTACGTCATCGGCGATCTGCTGGGCGCCCTGAACAAGACCGGCAAGGACATCACCGAGTCGCCGGTCTCCGCCGCCGACCTTGGCGCGCTGATCGATCTGGTGACCGACAACACGCTGTCCGGCCGCCTGGCCAAGGACGTGTTCGCGGAGATGCTGGAGTCCGGCAAGGCCCCGGGCGTGATCGTGGAGGAGAAGGGCCTGCGGCAGGTCACCGACACGGGCGCCATCGACTCGGCCATTGACCAGGTCATGGCCGCCAACGCCGACAAGGTGGCGGAGTACCGGTCCGGCAAGGACAAGCTGTTCGGCTTCTTCGTCGGCCAGGTGATGCGCGCCACCCAGGGCAAGGCCAACCCGGCCCTGGTGAACGACATCCTGGCAAAGAAGCTGAAGGGCTGACCTGCCGTAGGCCGGATTGGGCGCGGCCAGCGCCGTAATCCGACGGCTACGGCCGTCGGATTACGCGCCGCGGGCGCCAATCCGACCTGCGAATCACCCCTTCGGCCCGCTTTCCACCAAGCCGGCGATCTGCCGGGCCCAGCGGCGCAGGAAATTGTCCGCGTCGCCATACTCGGTCCGAATGTTCAGGTTCTCCGGGAAGGGCGCGCCAACGTCGGCGTCGGCCAGCACGGCCACGACTTGCCCGCTCTGGCTGTCAGTGAGGGTGGCCTGGAACGCGGCCGCACCCACACCGACCGAATCCAGGAAGTACCCGCCGAACCGGCGCCGCGGGTCCGCCGGGCTGTTGGGCACGAACTCCGTCACCGTCACCTCCAGCCGCAGCACGCCGGGGCCGGGCTGCTCCGTGACGGCGGAGCCCAAGGACTTGCGCAGGCGCTCGGTGAAATACTCGGCGGCGTGGCGCCGGTCGCGGTCGGAGAACTCCAGGTCACCCCGCTCCCGCGTGACGGCGACGTTGATGGGGGCCAGCAGCACCTTGCCATAGCTGCGCAGGTCGGTGCCCGGCCGGACATAGACCTTGTCCAGGTCCGAATCCTCCACCCGTTGCAGCCCCTGGACGGGCAGCTCGTTGGGTGGCGTGGCCGCCTGGGCCGACAATGGGGCGAGCATCAGCAAGGACAGGGTGGCGACGGTGGTCAAGGGACGCATCGGGTTGGACATGGCCGTGTTTCCTCATTGGTCAGGCGACACCCGCGACGGCTTCTTTTCTCTCCGGCCCCGTCCATCATCACCCCACCCGGACCGGAAACCGCCTTCGGGCATCAGGTTTTTAGCATGGCGCTCGCCGCTGCCGTTGACAAGGTGCCCGCCGCCCCTTAAACACCGGGGCCTACCGGCGCTGTCCCGCGGTTCACTGCGGCGCCGCCGGTACGGAGGGGTGGCCGAGCGGCTGAAGGCAACGGTTTGCTAAACCGTCATAGGTCTTAAAAACCTATCGTGGGTTCGAATCCCATCCCCTCCGCCACTTCCCTCCCGGACATCGACGACATCGCCAATCGGTCCTTAGAGCGTGTTTACGCTGACCATAAACACGCTCCGGCGGCGACTGCCGCCGCGCGGGCCCATGCCCGCGTAAGCCAAGCCGCGGATGCGGCGGAGCCTGCCCCGGACCCCGATCCGGGGGCGTGTGAGGGACACGAAGGGCTAGACCCGTTTCCAGTCTGCGGGAAACGGGTCTAAGCTGGCGCCCCCGCGGGTTGTCCGCCGGTTCAGAGGCGTTGCGCCCACAAACAGATAGGGCGGACCCTGGTGGGCCCGCCCTTGTTCAACCGCCGGTGACCAAGCTCACGTGGGGCGCTTGATCCTGTATTCCTTGATGTCAGCCGGGTCCCACACGGCACCGCGCCGACGGCGCTTCCCGTTCGGGTCATCGTCCCCAGCTTTGGCCGAGGCCCGGCGGATGGACGGCGCACGGGCCGGTGACGGCTCCTGCCCGGCGGCAGGCTCCTCGGCGGCTGGCGGCTCCTCGATGTACCCTGCGTTGGGGGACACGGCGCGCAGCAGAGAGGACACGGCGTCGGACACTTCCGACGGAGCGGTCTTCCAGGCGCGCAGCAGGTCCAGTTCCCGGCGGGACAGGATGGGGGAGGGGGACTGATCCCCTTCCGCCCCGACCGCCTCTGGCGGGCGGCCAACGCCGGACGTTTCCAGACCGTCGAAGAAGAAGGTCAGCGGCACATCCAGGATCTCGGCCAGGCGGTACAGTTTTCCCACGGAGACGCGATTCGATCCCCGCTCATATTTTTGCACCTGCTGGAAGGTGATGCCCAGCGTGCGTGCCAGATCGGACTGGCTCATGCCCAAGAGGCCGCGGCGCAGGCGGATCCGCCCTGCCACATGATTCTCGATCGTGGTCTCAAGCGCAGCCACGGCTGCGTTCTTGCTGCGTCTCGGCATCGACGTCCTTTCGCCCCCTCAGGCTGTTCTTTGTATCTATTGGGTGCCCGCCGCCCAATCCCTTACTAGAATAGGACAATTCGGCTGGTGTTGACAACCTTCGGGATACTTCGGTGCCGGACTCACCAATCCGGCACGAAGCAGGCCCCGGGCATCCAACCCATCACCCACACCATTGTGTGATCAGATTAGCGCACGGGGAATTTCTGTCCACACTTTGTGCGCGATAATCGGCTTTTTGACTGTGCCTAAGTAAGCGAAAGACCGCACCCGACAAGCCATGCCCAAATGGCGATGGTAAACATACCGACGTGCGCAAAGCGACTCCCACCTCCTGCGGGGACTCGGGGGACGGTGGTTGTGGCCCCAATCCTAGCAAGACAGATATCGTTCGGCGAATCGAACTTTGGCATGCAGTCATAGCATCACTCGGCGCATAGGCTTGTGGCTCTTTCCAGGACGGGTCGTCGTCACCCTTGACCCTGCTGGCCGGACGGGGCTCTGGTCATGCATGCGTCACCATCCAGTCCGGGCCGCCATGCGACTGACCTGTTACCCCATCCCAGGTTCCGAGCTGCTTCTGCGTCCCGCCCCCTTGTCCAGGCCCTGGATGGAGGCGACACCCGACCGGTTCGCCTACCGGTGCCTTCCCCTCAACATCGCCAACACCCACGGTTGGGAGGTGCTGTGCCCGGCGGAGTTCACGGCGACCTGGGACGGCTCGGGCGGGAAGGAGGCGATCCGGATCGAGTCCGACGCGCTCCCGCACCACCTGCCTGTCAGCCATTTCGGGTCCGGTGTGCTGACGTTCCATGTCCCCGGCCTGTTTCGCACGCCGCCGGGCCTGAATTTGTGGGTCGGCGGACCACCCAATCTGCCCAAGGACGGTATCCAGGCCCTGTCGGCGGTGGTCGAGACCGACTGGGCACCCTACACCTTCACCATGAACTGGCTGTTCACCCGGCCCCACCACCCCGTCCGTTTCGCGAAGGGAGAGCCGTTCTGCTTCTTTTTCCCCCTGTCCCGCGGCCTTGTTGAGGAAATGGAGCCGGAGGTGCTGCCCCTGGACAGCGCCCCGGAACTGGCCGCCCAATACCGGGCCTGGTCGGAGGGGCGGGCCGATTTCCTGGAGGAATTGCCGAGGGAGGGGTCCGCCGCCCGGGCGGAGGAATGGCAGAAGGCCTATTTCCGGGGACGCCTGCCGGATGGGCGGCCCGGCTGCCCCGACCATCGCACGAAACTGTCCCTGAATTCTTTCAGGCTCGGCGTGCCGCAGAAGCCGGGTTCCTGAGCCAAGTCACCGGAACATCGTTCCATTCACGCCGTCACGGAACACGGGCTGTAGACCAACGTTAGACGCGGAAACAACTTGGCTGGGATAGAGGGGCGAGTGATGGCTGACTTGGAGGAGCGTATCCGCCGGCGTGCCTACGAGCTTTGGGAGCAGCATGGCCGGCCCGAGGGCCAGCAGGACTCCCACTGGGAAATGGCCCGGCAGGAGATCATGGCGGAATCCGCTGGTGGGGGTGACCCGGTGACCGGGCCCGAGGGGATGCCCGCGGCCGGCACGGGCGAGGGGATGTTGCAGGGGGCGGGGTCCGTCGCCGCCCCCGCCAAGCGGTCCCGCTCCAAGCCCCCGGCTGCCAAGGAAGCCGCCCCGGCCAAGGTGCCTGAGCCGGAGCCCGCGGCGAAGCGCGGCTCCAGCCGCAGTCGCTCCAAGGCGACGGAGGGAGCCGAAGCCGGCATCTCCGCCACGCCCACGGGGGATGAGGGGAAGGGGATCAGCACCGCCAAGGCGGCAGCTGCGGCAGCCAGCACGCTGGAGGCGGAAAGGGCTCCTCCCCGCCGTGCCAGCCGACCCGGATCGCGGAAGGCGGAGGCCTGAACCGGCCCTGCCCGGGTCGCGTCAGGTCAGGCGGCGTTTTCGATGACCGGCATCAGCACCGGCGCGACGCCGCCGATGACGCCATAGGCGCGACGCTCGTTGCGCAGGGTTTCCAGCAACTCGCGGAGGCTCTCCTCCACGAAGCCGTTGGCGTGGCGGGCCAGTTCCGCCTCGGTCAGGGCGATGAAGCTGTCCAGCAGGCCGGCATGGACCCGGGCGGAATGACGAACCTCGGACTCGATCATGACGCCGCGCATGGAAGCTTCCTTCATTTGGTCTTTGGCGGTGGCTGGGGTCCAGCACTTCAATGTGGGCGTATCTAAAGGCCGGGCCAGTTAAGGACTGGTAAAGCGGGTTTTGCGACTGCCGCCACCTTTGGCGTTACTCCGCCAACGTTGCCGCGGGTTCCAGCCAGTCTTGGGCTGGAACCCGCGAACTCTACCCCGAAAGCAACAACCCGATCTAAAGGGTTACCCAAAGGGGGTATGCGTCAACCGTTCCCGGCGGCACCCCGGTTCAGGTCCGTATTCAGGGATACCGGCGGGTCGCCCAGCCGGGCCCGATAGACCTGCAGGTTCTCCAGCACGCGCTGTACATAGTTCCGGGTCTCGTAGATGGGGATGGTCTCGATCCAGTCCACCACGTCCACGCCCGATGCCCGTGGGTCGCCGAACTCCTTGATCCAGTTGCCCACACGGCCCGAGCCGGCGTTGTAGGACGCGATGGCCAGCACGTAGGACCCGCCGAACCGGTCGATCAGTTCCTGCAGATAGGTGGTTCCCAGGCGGACATTGTAATCCGGGTCGCTGGTCAGCTTCTCATGGGTGTGGCGCAGGCCCAGGCCCTTGGCCACCTGCTGCGCCGTGCCGGGCATCAGCTGCATCAGGCCGCGGGCGCCGGCCGGGCTGACGACACCGGGGGCGAAGGTGCTCTCCTGCCGCACGATGGCATGGACCAGCCCGCGCTCCGGCCGCGGGTTCAGCCGCGCATCCAGTTCGGGATAGCCGGATTCCAAGATGACGAAGCCATCCTGCAGGGCGGTGCGGGCGTTGAACACGGCCAGGTCCTGGCGGCCCAACTCCAGCGCCATGGCGCTGACCTGCCGGTATTCCTCCGCGGTCTTGGCCTCGCTGCCCATGCGGCGCACGAACAGCTCCAGCCGGGGGCTGTCCCGCCCCTCGATCCTGGCCAGCAGCTTGGCCACGCGGGCCAGCTCGTTCCGCTCGAAGGCCTTCTTCGCCTCGGCGGTCAGGGGCCGCTCCTTCGGGATGGAGGAACCCGGCGCCAGGCCCAGCTTGTCCACGGCCAGCATGCCGTAGAAGGTGGAGCCATAGGACATGGCGGCCTCATAGAAGGCCTTGGCCCGTTCCTTGTCGCCCAGCGCCTCCGCCGCGCGGCCCGACCAGTATGCGCCGCGGGACTTGCTGACCGGGGAGCTGGTGCCGCGGGACAGGGCCTCGAAATGTTTCAGCGCCTGGTCGGGCTTGTCCAGGAAGCGCAGGGCCAGCCAGCCGGCCAGGAACTCCGCCTGGGCGAAGGACAGGCCGTCCTTGGTGCCATGGGCGGCCGCAAGCTGGTAGGCGCGGGCGTGCTGCCCCGTCTCCATCAGGCGGCGGGCGATGATGTGCCGCTCGGTCCACCAGGCTTCGGCCCGCCCCATGTCCTTGGGTGCCTTGGCCAGGATCTCCAGCGCGCCGGCATCCTGGTCCTTGCGGCGCCGGAAGCGGGCGCGCTCATACAGCAGGCCGGGGTCGTTCGCCAGTTGCGGCGGCACCTTGGCCAGGGCCTTCTCAGCTCCCCCCGCCATGCCGGCCAGGGCCATGCGGGCCTGGGCGACGGCCTGCTTGCCAGGTTCCACCAGGGGCAGCATGCGCTTGGCGCCGTCATCGTCCCCGTCCCACAGCAGGCGGTCCAGCCGTGCCCAATGGTCCTGCGGCCGCAGCAGGCCCACATAGCGCTTGCGGAAGTCCTGCTCCTCCACCCGGCCGAAGCCGCCCTCCACATAGCGTCGGCGCACCTGTTCTATGGCCTTGTCGCTGGCCCCTGTCTCCATCAGCGAATCCACATAGCGGAAGAAGCCGGCGATGGTCAGGGGTGGGCGTGCCTCGAACCAGGCCCGGACCTCGCGGTAGGGCATGTCGGGCATCTTCGCCTCGGCGTTCCGGCGCAGGGCGTTCTGGTTGGGCCAAGCGGGGTTGTCCCGCATGAAGGCCGTCAGCTCTTCCCAGCTTGCCGTGGTGTCTGGCCGGGTCAGCTCGATCCAGCGCAGCACCTTGTCGGGCAGGTCCTCCCGGGCGCGGCGGGCGATCTGCCGCGCCTCTTCCATCTTGCCGCCATCGGCCGCCTTGAAGGCCTGGCGGTAGGTCTGCACGTCCGCGGCCGACAGCTCCGCCCCGGCGGGCAGGGAGGCCAGCGCGAGGGCGAGTGCAACGGTGAGGGCGGGGAGGGGGTTACGTCCGGGGGCCTTGTTTCGCACGGAATGGGCCGCTAAGGTTCGCCGCTTCATCAGGTCTGGCCGAAAGGTATCGCTATGTTCAGGGGGTCTATCGTCGCACTGATCACGCCGTTCCGCGACGGGAAGGTTGATGAGCGCGCTTTCCAGGACTTCGTGGACTGGCAGATCAAAGAGGGCACGCACGGCGTGGTTCCCGTGGGCACGACGGGGGAGTCGCCGACCCTGTCCCATGAGGAGCACCGCATCGTCGTGGCGCTGACGGTGGAGGTGGCCAAGGGCAAGATCCCGGTCATCGCCGGCACGGGCAGCAACTCCACCGAGGAGGCGATCGCCCTGACCAAGTACGCCAAGCAGGTCGGTGCCGACGCGGCCCTGGTGGTCACGCCCTATTACAACAAGCCGACGCAGGAAGGCCTGTACCAGCACTACAAGGCCATCCATGACGCCGTGGACCTGCCGATCGTCATCTACAACATCCCGGGCCGCAGCGTCATCGACATGACCGTGGCCACCATGGCGCGCCTCGCCAAGCTGCCGAACATCGTCGGCGTGAAGGACGCCACCGGCGACCTGGTCCGGCCGCTGCGCACGCGGGTGGAGATCGGGCCGGACTTCTGCCAGCTCTCGGGGGAGGACGCCACCGCCACGGCGTTCAACGCCCAGGGCGGTGTCGGCTGCATCAGCGTCACCGCCAACGTGGCACCCCGGCTCTGCGCCCAGATGCAGGACGCCTGGGCCCGCGGCGACATGGCCGAGATGGCCCGGATCCGTGACCAATTGATGCCGCTGCACCATGCCCTCTTCCTTGAGACCAGCCCCGCGCCGGTGAAATATGCCGCCAGCCTGTTGGGCAAGGGCACGCCGGACGTCCGGCTGCCGCTGGTGCCGTGCAGCGAGCCCACCCGCGCCCTTGTCCGTGATGCCATGGTCAAGGCGGGAGTTTTGACCTGATAGCTTAAGAAAAGGTTTTAAGTCCATGGCCCGCGCAGAAACGGCGCCGGATCGCATCGCCGCGCAGAACCGGCGGGCGCGCTTCGACTACTTCATCGAGGACACCATCGAGGCCGGCATCGTGCTGCTGGGCACGGAGGTCAAGGCCCTGCGCGCCGGCCGTGCCAGCATCCAGGAGAGCTATGCCGGGGAGCAGGGCGGGGAGCTTTTCCTGGTCAACGCCTACATCCCCGAATACGGCCAGGCCGGCCGCTTCTTCCAGCATGAGCCCAAGCGCCCCCGCAAGCTGCTGGTGAAGAAGCGGCAGCTTGCCAAGATGCTCCAGGCCATCCAGCGCGAGGGGATGACCCTGATCCCCATGTCCGTCTACTTCAACGACCGCGGCTTGGCGAAGGTCGAGATCGGCATCGCCAAGGGCAAGAAGAAGGGCGACAAGCGCGAGACGGAGAAGGAGCGCGATTGGCAGCGCGACAAGGCCCGCCTGATGCGCGACAAGGGCTGACGCATGGCCGCAGGGCTGGCGGGGATCGGCCCTTTTCCCGCCACTGTCCGGGGATTATCCTCGCCGCCTAACCCTTTCGGATGGGCGCCATGGCCAAGCGGGTTTCCTTAGCCGTCTTCCTGCTGTCCCTGTTGGCAGCAGCGCCAGCAGCAGAGGCACGGCTGACGGTGTGCAACCGCAGTGCCGACCCCGTGCGCCTCGCCCTGGGGCAGGAACAGGGGCAGGACTGGGTGTCCCAGGGCTGGTGGACCCTCCAGCCCGGCGCCTGCGCCACGCCATTGCCCGGTGAGCTGACATTGCTCGAGTATTATCTACGCGCCGAACCGCTGGTGAAGGGCAAGACCGGCTGGGGCGGGGAGTTCCCGTTCTGCGTGGCGGATGGCAAGGACTTCCAGGCCAAGGGCGACCAGGACTGCGAAAAGCGCGGCCTGCGCACGGCCGGCTTCTTCGCCGTCGTGACGGATGGGGCCACGTCCGTCACCCATAACCTGACCGAGTAACCCTTGGAGCGTGTTTACGGTCATCGGAAAACGGGTCTAGCCCAGGTACTGCCGCACCGCCGTGAAAACGTCCTCGAACATCGCCGTCGTCAGCCGGCCAGTGTTGGTGTTGTAGCGGGAGCAATGGTAGCTGGCGAACAGGCGCACGCCGGGTTTCAACTCATGCTGCGCGCCATGGCCGAAGGGCAGGCGGGACGGCTTGCCGCCGAAGGTCCGCACCGTGCTGTCATGGCTGTCCTTGCCCAGCACCACCACGGCCCGCAGGTTGGGCATGGCCGCGATGTCACCCGTCAGGAAGCGGCGGCAGGTGTTGGTCTCCGCCGGTTCCAGCTTGTTCTGGGGCGGCACGCAGCGGGCCGCGTTGGTGATGCGGCAATCCACTAGCCGCAAGCCGTCGTCAGGGTCCCGCAGGTAGGTTCCCTGGGCGAAGCCGAACTTCAGCAGCGTGGCGTACAGCAGGTCGCCAGCATAATCGCCGGTGAAGGGCCGCCCGGTGCGGTTGGCCCCGCGCAACCCCGGTGCCATGCCCACCACCAGCAAGCGTGCCCCCACCTCGCCGAACGAGGGGACGGGGGCGTTGTGGAAATCCGGGAAGGCCTGCCGGTTGGCGGCGCGGAACGCCGCCAACCGGGGGCACAGGGGACAGTCGGCAGGCGGCACCGGCACGCCCGCCGCAAGGCCCGACTCGTCACGGAAAACCATGCCCGTCAGCCGGCCGTTTCGTCGGTATCCAGAGGCTGGGCGGCATCGGAGCCCGAGGCCGGCGGCACCACATTGTGTTGCTGCTGGTAGCGCGGGCTGTGCATGCGCTGGATGGCGGGCGCCAGGTCCTGCAACTCCAGGAAATTGTCCGCCTGCCGTCGCAGCTCGTCCGCCACCATGGGGGGGGCGGAGCGGACGGTGGACACGACCGTGACCCGCACGCCCTTGCGCTGCACCGCCTCCACCAGCCGGCGGAAGTCCCCGTCACCGGAGAACAGCAGGATGTGGTCCACCTTCTCGGCCATCTCCATCACGTCGATGGCCAGCTCGATGTCCATGTTGCCCTTGATCTTCCGGCGGCCGGAAGCGTCCGTGAACTCCTTAGTCGGCTTGGTCACCATGGTGTAGCCGTTGTAATCCAGCCAATCTACCAGCGGTCGGATCGGGGAATATTCCTGGTCCTCTACCAGCGCGGTGTAATAGAACGCCCGGATCAGGCGCCCCTCTGCGGCGAACAACTCCAGCAGTCGCTTGTAGTCGATGTCAAAGCCCAGCGCCCGCGCCGCCGCGTACAGGTTCGCGCCGTCGATGAACATTGCCAGCCGTTCTTCCTGATAGAAAATCTTCCGAGCCATCGTTTCAGTTCCTTATGCGCGGCTACCGCTCAAATGCTTTGGCGGGCCAGGTCGTGGAAGTAGGCTTATGCGCAAGGCCTGTGCGCATGCGCAATGCCAATCGTCACGGTAGGGCAAGAGAAAGGCCCCGGCAAGTCAGGATATGCGCGATTATGCGTGAATTCAGGTCGATCTTCTTCGCCTCTGCTGGTAATTCAGGGGTGGAATCTCCAGCAAAGTACGTCACGTGATCCTGATCGGCATCGGCTCGAACCTTTCCAGTCCCGAGCATGGCGGCCCCCGCCAGGTCTGCGCCGCCGCCCTGGCACGGCTGGAGGGCGCCGGGGTCCGTGTCGCCGCCCGGTCCCGCTGGTATGAGAGCGCGCCCGTGCCCGTCTCTGACCAGCCCTGGTTCGTCAACGCCGTGGCGGCGCTGGAGACCAGCCTGTCCCCGGCCGACCTGCTGGCCGCGCTGCACCGGGTGGAGGCAAGCTTCGGCCGGGTCCGCCGCGTGGTGAACGAGGCGAGGGTCCTGGATCTGGACCTGCTGGACCATGAAGGCCGGGTCCAGGCGGGCCCGCCTGTCCTGCCGCACCCACGCCTGCAGCAACGGGCCTTCGTCCTTCTTCCCCTGCTGGACATAGCGCCGGGCTGGCGGCATCCCGCGACGGGGGAGGCGCTGGCCGACTTGATCGCCGCCCTGCCGCCCGACCAGGGCATCCGCCCGGCGGCGGATCAGGACTGACCCGCGGATTCCAGGGTTCCCGTGCCTTGCAATGGCCTGACGCGCCGCATATAGATAGGGGCTTGTCCGTCGTTGGAGTTTTACTGGTATGGCTCGCGTTACCGTCGAAGACTGCGTCCTGAAGGTCCCCAACCGTTTCGAGCTGGTTATGATGGCCGCCCAGCGCGCCCGTGACATCGCCGCCGGTTCGCCCCTCAGCGTCGACCGTGACAACGACAAGAACCCCGTCGTCGCCCTGCGTGAGATCGCGGAGGAGACGGTGGTGCTGGACAACCTGAAGAACGCCCTGATCAAGGGCCACCAGCGCGTCGCCGAGCAGGACGAGCCCGAGGAGGAGATCGTCGAGCTGATGGCCGGGGAGAACGCCTGGTCCGCCATGGACACCGGCCGCGGTGACGCCGGCGAGTTGGGCGACGAGGAGGGTGATGCCGTCGCCGATGCCGCCGACAGCAGCGACGAGGGCGACATGGACATCCCGCTGGCCGACCTGGCCGACGAAGACGGGATCTGAGTCGCTGGGCGCGGCATGATGCAGGGCCCAGGTCTGCGTGATCATTCCGGCGCGGGGCCCATGGCATGATCCGCCAGGCAAAGATCATCCGCCAGTACGAGTTGGTTGAGCGCGTCCGCGGCTATGACCCGAACGCGGATGAGGACGCGCTCAACCGCGCCTACGTCTTCACCATGAAGGCGCACGGGTCGCAGACGCGCGCGTCCGGCGACCCGTATTACATGCACCCGATCTGGGTGGCCTGGCTGCTCACCGGGCTGAAGCTTGACGCGGCCAGCATCATCACCGCCCTGCTGCATGACACGGTCGAGGATACGCTGACGACGCTGGAGGAAATCCAGCGCCTGTTCGGGCCGGAGGTGGCGCGCCTCGTGGATGGCGTGACCAAGCTCAGCCGGATCGAGCTGGCCAACATCGGCGAACAGTCGGACCAAGCCAAGCAGGCGGAGAACTTCCGCAAGCTGGTGCTGGCCATGTCGGAGGACATCCGCGTCCTCCTGGTCAAGCTGGCCGACCGTCTCCACAACATGGAGACGCTGCAATACCTGAAGCCGGAGAAGCGCCGCCGCATCGCCCGCGAGACGCTGGAGATCTACGCCCCATTGGCGGAGCGTATCGGCATCCAGCGCTGGAAGGACGAGCTGGAGGAGCTGTCCTTCCGGGAGCTGAATCCTGACGCCTACGAGTCCATCAAGAAGCGCCTGGACGATTTGGAGGCCCAAGGCGCCGGCCGGGTTGACCGCATCATCGAGGAGCTGAAGCGGACCGTCAGCCAGAACAACGAGATGCCGGTCCCTGACGCCGAGATCTACGGGCGGCGCAAGTCGCCCTATTCGATCTGGCGCAAGATGCAGAAGAAGGATGTGGCGTTCGAGCAACTCTCGGACGTGATGGCCTTCCGCATCGTCGTGAAGACGGTGGCGGAGTGCTACCAGGCGCTCGGCATCATCCACGCCAAGTACCCGGTGGTTCCGGGCCGCTTCAAGGACTACATCTCCACCGCCAAGCCCAACGGCTACCAGTCCATCCACACCACCGTCATCGGCCCTGAGCGCCAGCGGATCGAGGTTCAGATCCGCACCCGGGAGATGCATGAGGTGGCGGAGCTGGGCGTGGCCGCCCATTGGTCCTACAAGCAGGGCCAGCCGCCCAGCGGCGTGAAGACGGAGGGGCGCCAGTACCGCTGGCTGCGCGAGCTGCTGGACATCCTGGAGCACGCCACCCGGCCGGAGGAGTTCCTGGAGCACACCAAGCTGGAGCTGTTCCAGGACCAGGTGTTCTGCTTCACGCCCAAGGGAGACCTGATCGCGCTGCCCCGCGGTGCGACGCCGGTGGATTTTGCCTATGCCGTCCACAGCCAGGTGGGCGACACCTGCGTGGGCAGCAAGGTCAACGGCCGCATGGTGCCGCTACGGTCGCAGTTGCAGAACGGCGACCAAGTTGAGGTGCTGACCTCCAAGAACTCCACGCCCTCGCCGGACTGGGAAAGCTTCGTCGTCACCGGCAAGGCCCGCGCCCGCATCCGCCGCTTCATCCGCACGCAGCAGCGGACGGAACACGTGAAGCTGGGCCGCGGCCTGCTTGAGCGGGTGTTCAAGCAGGAAGGCTACGACTATTCCGACAAGGCGCTGGACGGGGTCATCAAGATCTTCCAGCAGCCCTCGGGCGAGGATCTGCTGGCCGCCATCGGCGCCGGGCAGACCGGCGCGCGCGACGTCTTCAACGCCATCTTCCCCGGCCACCGCGCGCCCGTCGTCCCGCTGACCGAGGACAAGGTCGTCCCCATCAGCAAGGCCAAGGGACGCAAGGGCAACCTGACGCCCCTGGCCATCCGCGGCCTGATCCCTGGCATGGCCGTGCACTATGCCCGCTGCTGCCACCCGATCCCGGGCGACCGCATCGTCGGCATCGTCACCACGGGCAAGGGCGTGACCATCCACACCATCGACTGCGAGACGCTGGAGAGTTTCCAGGACACGCCGGAGCGCTGGATCGACGTTTCCTGGGACCCGGATGCCGACGCGCCGGACGACATGGTCGGCCGCCTGTCCCTGATGGTGTCGAACGAGGCAGGGGCGCTGGGCACCCTGTCCACGGTGATCGGCAAGAACGGTGGCAACATCACCAACCTGAAGATCACCAACCGCACGCCCGACTTCTTCGAGATGCTGATCGACATCGACGTGAAGGACGTCAAGCACCTGACCAACATCATGGCGGCGCTGCGGGCGACGCCGGTGATCAACTCCGTGGAGCGGGCCCGCGGCCGCTGACGCCGCGGGTGCCGTCTGGGCCCCATGTTCCAACGCCGCCACCGATTCAGCCTGCGCCAACGCGCCCGTGAGCTGGTCTGGCCGACCATGGGCTGGCGGCGGGTGGGGCGCTACTTCGCCCACCGGGTCGGGCGCATCCCCGGCACGCCCCACGGCATCGCCATCGGCTTTGCCTGCGGGGCCGGCTTTTCCTTCACCCCGTTCCTGGGCCTGCATTTCCCGCTGTCCTTCGCGTTGGCCTGGCTGCTGGGCGGCAGCGTGGTGGGAGCGACGGTGGGGACCCTGGTGGTGGGCAACTTCTGGACCTTTCCCTTCATCTGGGTCGCCAGCTACGAGCTTGGGAACTTCCTGCTGGGGGTGGACATGGTCGTGGACGGGGCGGCAGGGGCCAGCCTGTCCATCGGATACCTCCTGTCCCACCCCTGGGACGTGCTCTGGCCCATGACCGTGGGCGGTTGCCTGCTCGGGTTGCTCGCGGGCCCGCTCTCCTATTTCCCAGCCCGTTGGGTGGTCCAGCTCTTCCAGGACAAGCGGCGCCAGCGGCGCATGGCCAAGGCCCGGGCACGCAGCCTTCCGTTGGAGGAGGGGGCGCCGTGATCCTGGGCATCGGCAACGACCTGGTGGACATCCGCCGCATCGCCAGGTCGCTGGACCGGTTCGGCGACCGCTTCACCCAGCGCGTGTTCACGGAGACGGAGCGCGCCCGCGCCGACACCGACACTCACCCGGACCAGCGCGCCGCCAGCTATGCCAAGCGCTATGCCGCCAAGGAGGCCATGGCCAAGGCTTTGGGCACCGGCTATGCCGACGGCGTCCACTTCTGCGACATGGAGGTGGCGAACCTGCCCAACGGCCAGCCCACCATGCGGCTCACGCGCGGCGCGCTTGCCCGGTTGCAGGCGCTGACGCCGCCGGGCATGGTGGCGCATATCCACCTGTCCATGACGGACGAGCCGCCGCTGGCCCAGGCCTTCGTCGTCCTGTCCGCCATACCCAAGGGCTGAGAGCCGACCCATGCCGTCCCCCAACCCCCGCCGCGCCGCCAAGGCAGCCACCACCACGGCCGACGGCGGCTGGGGCGAGACCCTGCGCACCATCATCTATGCCATCCTCATCGCCTTCGGCATCCGCACCTTGGCGGTGGAGCCTTTCAACATCCCGTCCGGCTCCATGATCCCGACCCTGCTGGTGGGGGACTACCTGTTCGTCAGCAAGTGGAGCTACGGCTACAGCCGATACAGCCTGCCCAGCTTCCTGGTCTGGGACGCGCCGCCGGCCACCACGGCTGACTGCAAGGCGGTGCCCGGCCGCCTGTTCGGCCGAATGCCGGATCGCGGCGACGTTGCCGTGTTCAAGCTGCCCCGCGACCCGTCGGTGGACTACATCAAGCGCATCGTCGGCCTGCCCTGCGACCGAATCCAGGTGATCGGCGGCGTGCTGTTCATCAATGGCGAGGCGGTGCAGCGCGACCGGATCGAGGATTTCACCAGGGCCACCGTTCTTGGCCGTACCTTCACCGTCGCCCAGTATGTGGAGACGATGCCGGAAGGGCGCCAGCACCGGATCATCGAGGAGTTCGGGGACAACGGCAACCTGGACGACACCCAGGTCTTCACCGTGCCGCCGGGCCACGTGTTCGGCATGGGCGACAACCGGGACAACAGCGAGGACAGCCGCGTGCTGGACGCCGTGGGTTTCATCCCGCTGGAGAACATGGTCGGCCCCGCACAGGTCACCTTCCTTTCCCTGCGTGAGGGCACCCGCTTCTGGGAGTTCTGGGAGTGGCCCTCCGCCCTGCGCCCGTCCCGCATGTTCATGGCCATCGAATGAGCAGCCTGCCGCCCCCGCCTGACCTGCGCCTCTTGCTGGAGCGCCTGGGCCACCGTTTCGCCGACCCGGCCCTGCTGCAGCAGGCACTGACCCACACCAGCCTGGGCGGCCATGACCGCATGGCGGTTGGGCACGGCTATGAACGGCTGGAGTTCCTGGGCGACCGGGTCCTGGGCCTGACCATCGCCGAATGGCTGCTGGAGCGCTTCCCCAAGGAGGCGGAAGGGGCCCTGGCCCGCCGCCTGACCGCCCTGGTCCGGGCGGAAACGCTGGTGAAGGTGGCCAACACCCTGGGCCTGGGCCCCCATATCCGCGTCGGTACCAGCGAGATGGACCATGCCGGCGGCATCAAGCCCGTGATCCTGGCCGACGCGTGCGAGGCGGTGATCGGGGCCCTGTACCTGGACGGCGGGTTCGAGGCGGCCCGCCGTTTCGTCCGCACCCATTGGGAGGGCTATTTGGAATCGGCCACCGCGCCACCGCAGGACGTGAAGACGGCCTTGCAGGAATGGTCATTGGCACGGGGCGGGAAATTGCCCAGTTATGAGGTACTGGGCCGTAGCGGCCCGGACCATGAGCCGGTCTTCACGGTGCGGGTCGCCGTGGACGGCTTCCCGCCGGTCGAGGCGGAAGGTGCTTCCAAGCGGCTGGCCGAGAAGGCCGCCGCCGCGGCGTTGTTGCAAGTGATCAAGGCGAAGAAGGCATGAGCGAGAAAGAGCGGGACATCGTATCCGAGTTTCTGGAGGCCAACCCCGGCGAGGCCTATCCGGAGCCGGAGAACCCGCGCGCCGGCTTCGTCGCCCTGGTGGGCGCCCCCAACGCGGGCAAGTCCACCCTGCTGAATGCCCTGGTCGGCTCCAAGGTCTCCATCGTCAGCCCCAAGGTCCAGACCACCCGCTCCAAGGTGCTGGGCATCGGCATGCATGGTGAGAGCCAGCTGCTGTTCGTGGACACGCCGGGCATCTTCACGCCCAAGAAGCGGCTGGAGCGGGCCATGGTCGCCGCGGCTTGGCAGGGCGCCACGGACGCGGACCTCATCGTCGTGCTGTTCGACAGCAGCAGCCCGCGCATCGACGAGGACACGGCCGGCATCATCCAGCGCCTGAAGGATGCCGGCCGCACCGCCATCCTGGCCCTGAACAAGATCGACCTGATCAAGCGCGACCGGCTGCTGGCCCTGGCGGAGCAGTTCCAGGCCACGGGCATCTTCACCGACGTGTTCATGGTTTCCGCCCTGAAGCAGGACGGGCTCAAGGACCTGATGGACCATTTGGCCAAGTCAGTGCCTGAGGGTCCCTGGCTTTACCCGCCCGACCAGCTTTCCGACATGCCGGAGCGGCTGCTTGCCGCCGAGGTGACGCGGGAGAAGCTGTTCCTCCAGCTCCACCAGGAACTTCCCTACGCCGCTACCGTAGAGACGGAGTCCTGGGAGGAGTTCGAGGACGGCAGCGCCAAGATCTCCCAGGTCATCTATGTCCAGCGCGACAGCCAGAAGGCCATCGTCCTGGGCAAGGGCGGCAGCCGGGTGAAGCAGATCAGCACGGCGGCCCGCACCGAGCTGGAACGCATGCTGGACCGCCGCGTCCACCTGTTCCTGTTCGTGAAGGTCCGTGAGAACTGGACCGATGACCCGGAGCGCTACAGCGCCTGGGGGCTGGATTTCAACGCGTGAGGCAGGGGGTATCCGGAAGCCGCTATCTGGTTTACGGATAGGCAGCCTTGCGCTAATGTTGCGGCATGATTAAGTCTGCCGCCGACAAGCGCACGGCCAAGTTTCTAAAGGGCGAACGGGTGCCTGAGTTCCAGGCCGTGGAGAAGCAGTTGACGCGGAGGCTGACCATCCTCGGTGAGGCCACCAGCATTGAGGATCTGATGCTGCTCCCCTCCAACCGCTTCGAGGCGCTTGGTGGGGATCGGAAGGGGCAATTCAGCATCCGCGTTAACGATAGGTGGCGGATCTGCTTCACATTCCTGGATGGAGACGCCCATGACGTCGAGATCGTCGATTACCATTGAGGCGACCGCCCTGGCCCCTGTCCATCCGGGCGAGGTCCTGGCCGAGGAACTGGAAGTCCTGGGCGTATCCGTGGCGGCCCTGGCCCGGGCACTGGACGTGCCACAGAGCCGGATGGCGGAACTGGTCAAGGGGACTCGCTCGGTGACGGCGGATACGGCCCTGCGCTTGGGCACCTATTTCGGGAACAGCCCGCGATTTTGGCTGAACCTCCAGGCCGCCTACGATCTGGCGGTGGCCCGGGAGAAAAGCGGCAGCCACATCGCTGCCGTTGTCCGACCCCACGCGGCCTGAGGCGTCCATTCACGTCCCCCGCCGCTTCGCCCTTGCCGTGGCCTCCGCCACCAGCGGGTCGTCGGGCCAGTAGTGGCGGGGGTAGCGGCCGGCCAGGTCCTTCTTGACATCCTTGTAGGCCCCGGCCCAGAACCCGGCCAAATCCCGGGTCACCTGCACCGGCCGGTGGGCGGGGGAGAGCAGGTGGAGCAGGACCGGGACCCGCCCACCGGCAAGGCGCGGTGTCTCCGCCAGCCCGAACATCTCCTGCAGCCGCACCGCCAGCACCGGCTCTTCCCCGCCATAGTCGATGGGGATGCGGGACCCGCTGGGCACCTCCACATGGCTGGGGGCGACACGCTCCAACTCCTGCCGCTTCCCCCAGTCCAGCATTCCCGTTAGGGCCGCGTGCAGGTCCACCCGCTCCAGGTGGCCCTTGCGGCTGACGCCGGAGAGGTAGGGCGCCAGCCAGTCCTCCAGCCCCTCAAGCAGGGCGGAGTCGGAGACATCCGGCCACCCCGCCGGGTCGGCGCGGTGCAGGAAGGCCACCCGCGCCCGCCACGCCTCCAGCTCCTTGGTCCAGGGCAGGCAGCGCAGGCCCATCTCCCGGATACCCTGGAGCATGGCGGGCAGCACCAATTCGGCCGGCGGGTTCTGGATCGGCTTGTCTTCCAGGACCACCCCGAACAGCCGGCGGCGTCGGCGGGCCAGGACGACGCCCTCGCGCCCGTCCCAGGCCACCACCTGCTCATCCCGCACCTGGTCGGCGAAGTCCTCCTCCAACTCGGCCAGCGTCAAGGGGGCGGCCAGGAAGATGCGGGCCGTGGCACCGGTGCCCGCATCCAGGTCGGCCACGGCCAGCCAGTCGGCGGCGGACAGGGGGTCGCTGGGGTCAAGTGCTGCGCCGCGTCCGTTGGACAGGCGGAACTGCCCCGGCGTGCCCGGGCGGCGCTGGGCGATGCGGTCGGGATAGGCCAGGGCCAGCAGGCTGCCGGCATCCTGGTGGTCCACGGGACCCGGCTCCCCCCGCACCTGCCGTTCCAACTGCCGGGCCGATTCCCGCACCTGGTGGATGGCACCCCGGTCCACGCCGGGCCCGTCGGCGCGACGTTCCTCCAGCAACTCCAGCCGCGTGCGCAGGTCTGCGTCCCGGCCTGGCCCGCGCAGCAGGTCCCGCTCACCCAGCAGCGCGGCCAAACGGCAGGCCAGCCGCAGCCGTCCGCGCTCCGCCCCGCGCAGCACCAGGTGCGCCAAACGGGGGTGCAGGCCCAGGCCCGACATGCGCCGGCCATGGGGGGTGATGCGGTCCTCCCCATCCAGGGCGCCCAACTGCCGCAGCAGGTCCCGCGCCTGGGCCAGGTTGGGGGCGGGGGGCGGGTCCATCCAGGGCAGCTCGCCCACGTCACGTACGCCCCAGTTCGCCAGTTCCAGCGCCAGCGGGGCGAGGTCGGCGCGCAGGATTTCCGGCGGGGTGAAGCCGGCCAGGGCGCGGTCGGACGCCTCGCTCCACAACCGGACGCAGATGCCCGGGCCCAGGCGGCCGGCGCGGCCCCGCCGCTGGTCGGCGGCGGCGCGGCTGGCGCGCACCGTCTCCAGCCGTCCCATGCCGCTGCGCGGGTCGAAGCGGGCGATGCGGGACAGGCCCGAATCCACCACCACCCGGATGCCTTCGATGGTCAGGCTGGTCTCCGCGATGCTGGTGGCCAGCACCACCTTGCGCTGGCCGGCCGGGGCGGGGCGGATGGCCGCGTCCTGCGCCTCCAGCGACAGGTCGCCATAGAGCGGCGTGACCAGCACCCCGTCCGGCACGCCGCGCTCCGCCAACAGCCGCTCCACCCGGCGGATTTCCCCGGTGCCGGGCAGGAAGACCAGGATGCTGCCCGGTTCCTCCCCCAGCAGGCGGCGCACGGTGCGGGCGGTCCAATCCTCCACCCGCTCCCCCGCCGGCGGCTCGGCCCAGCGCGTCTCCACGGGGAAGGCGCGGCCCTCGCTGGTGATGAGCGGCGCGCCGCCCATCAGCTTGGCCACCGGCTCCCCGTCCAGGGTGGCGGACATGACCAGCAGGCGCAGGTCGTCCCGCAGCAGCCCTTGGGATTGCAGGCAGAAGGCCAGGGACAGGTCGGCGTCCAGGCTGCGCTCATGGAATTCGTCGAACAGCACGGCGCCCACGCCTTCCAGCGCCGGATCGGCCTGGAGCTGGCGCAGGAACAGGCCCTCCGTCACCACCTCGATGCGGGTCTTGGGGCCGACGCGGCTGTCCAGCCGCACCCGGTAGCCCACGGTCTGGCCGACCTCTTCCCCCAGGGTCTGCGCCATGCGTCGGGCGGCCCCGCGGGCGGCCAGCCGACGGGGTTCAAGCATGACGATCTTGCGTCCCGCCAGCCAGGGCTGGTCCAGCAGCGCCAGGGGCACACGGGTGGTCTTGCCCGCACCCGGCGGGGCCTGGAGCACGGCACTGGGCCCGGCGGCCAGGGCAGCCAGCAGGCCGGGCACGGCTTCATCGATGGGGAGCGGGGGGAGCGGGGCAGGGGCAGGCGGCATGGCGCCCCTATAGCGCAGGGCCGGGCCGCTTGACCAGCGGCGGCCCCGTCAGAGGGCCATCAGGTTGTACAGCCGGTGGCGCAGATCTTCCACCCGGTAGGGCTTCGCCAAAAAGCCGATTGGCTTGGCGGCGGCAGCGCGCTCCCGCACGGCCTGGGCATCCACGGCGGTCATGATCAGGCTGGGGATGCCGAAGCGCTGGCGGATCTGAAGCGCGGCCTCGATCCCGTCCGGCTCCCCACGCAGCATGACGTCCATCAACACCACGTCGGGCCGGTCGCGCCCCGCGGCCTCCACCGCATCGTCGGCCGTGGCGCAGATGTCGCAGACCTGGTGGCCCATGGCGAGGAGCATCTGCTCCAGCCCCAAGGCGATGATCGCCTCATCCTCACAGATGAGGATCTTCAGGCCGGGCGATGGTCGATCGAGGCGGTGCATTGTCGGGAGTCGCCGCTTTCCCGCCACGACGACTTGTGACAGCCCCCCTGCCCAGGCCCGTAGCAACCCAAAATTTGCCGCATTTTCAGGTGGGTGTTAACTCGAACTTGCAGTGTTATCCGCCTATGCCCTTCGCCATAGAGGGCCATTCCCAGGGTCACATGGCTGAATTGGCTTAAATTCGCCCGCCCTGATGACTACTATGCCCGCACTGGCAACCTCTTCCGGGTAAGAACCCCCTGACATGTCCGCGCTCAAGACCGTCATCGTGCCGATCAACAAGGCCGGCTATCCCTTCATCGCCGCCTTCTTCGTCGTGGCGCTGCTGCTGTTCACCGTCTCGCAGCCGCTGGGCTGGATCGGCCTGGTGTTGACGGCATGGTGCGTCTACTTCTTCCGCGACCCCGACCGCGTCACCCCCACCAAGCCCGGCTTGGTCATCAGCCCGGCAGACGGCACCGTCATCATGATCACGGAGGCGACGCCGCCGCCGGAACTGGGCATGGGCAACCAGCTCTTTACCCGGGTCAGCGTCTTCCTGAACGTGTTCGACGTGCACGTGAACCGCATGCCGGTGGACGGCACGGTGCGGGACCTGCAGTACCACCCCGGCAAGTTCCTCAACGCCTCGCTGGACAAGGCCAGCGACGACAATGAGCGCATGTCCGTGCGGATGGAGCTGCCGGACGGCCGCGACATCGTCTGTGTGCAGATTGCCGGCCTGGTGGCGCGTCGCATCGTCTGGTGGGTACAGCCGGGCCAGCCCCTGCGGGCCGGCCAGCGCTACGGCCTGATCCGGTTCGGCAGCCGCTGCGACGTCTACCTGCCCCTGGGCACGGCGCCGCTGGTCTGCGTGGGCCAGAAGACCATCGCGGGTGAGACGGTGCTGGCCGACCTGAACGGGGCCGAGGCCGCCCGCGACGGGGAGGTCCGCTGATGGTCCGGCCGCCCCGCGTGTTCCGCCCGCGGAACCGCCGCCTGCGCCCGCCGCGGCTGGGCGGCCTGACCCTGAACAAGCTGTTGCCCAACATGCTGACCATGCTGGCGCTGGCGTCCGGCATGACCGGCATGCGCTTCGCCATTGAGGGCAACTTCAAGGCGGCGGTGCTGGCCATCGCCGTGGCCGCCGTTTTCGACGCGCTGGATGGCCGCATCGCCCGCCTGCTGAACGCCCAGAGCAAGTTCGGGGAGGAGCTGGACAGCCTGTCCGACGTGGTCAGCTTCGGCGTGGCCCCGGGCATGATCCTGTACCTCTGGTGCCTGGGGGAGGCGAACACCTTCGGCTGGATCGCGGCCCTGTTGCTGGGCGTTTGCGCCGCGCTGCGCCTGGCCCGGTTCAACACCATGATCGGTCTGGCGGCGGAGAAGCCGGCCTTCGCCTTCAACTACTTCACCGGCGTGCCCGCCCCGGCCGGCGCCTTCCTGGCCCTACTGCCCCTGGTGGCGACGCTGGAGGTGGGGCCCGGCTGGTTCGACACGCCCTGGCTGGTGGCGCCCTGGGCCGCCTGCATCGGCGCCCTGATGATCAGCGCCCTGCCGACCTTCTCCCTGAAGGGGCTGCGCATCCCGCAGCGCTATGTGGTGTTCGTGCTTCTGGGCGTGGGCATCCTGGCCGCCGCCCTGGTCAGCGCCCCTTGGGCGACCCTCAGCCTGCTGGGCCTTGCTTATCTGGCGTCCATCCCGTTCAGCGTGAAGCGCTACCAGGAACTGTCGGAAGAGGCCGCCAAGCTGCGCGAGCCGGCGGACGATGACGCCGGGCCGGTCGGGCCGGAAGGCGGGGAGGGGGCCGACGCCACGGGCCCGCTGCGCCGGCAGGCCCCGGACGTCTGAAGGCCGGAGAACTGGCGCCGCCGGTTTCGAATTCGAAAGTGCAGTTCCGGCAACGCCTCAGCCGCGACCCACAGGTTCCAGCGTCAGCCGCGTGTCCCCCACTGGGATGGTTGTGACCTTGCCCACGGGGCGGACCCCCGCCGGGTTCGGGACCGTCACGCGATAGCGGCGGAGGATGCAGGAGACGGCCAGCAGCATCTCCGACATGGCGAAGGCCATGCCGATGCAGATACGTGGACCTCCGCCGAAAGGCAGCCAGGTGAAGGGCCGGCCCGCCTCCGGGCTGCCGGGCAGGAACCGCTCCGGCCGGAACTGATCCGGCTGATCCCACAGGCTGCGGTGGCGGTGCAGCACCCAGGGGGAGACGAAAACGATCTGCCCCGGCGCCACGGGCACGCCACCCAGCCGGTCCGGCCCCGCCGCCATGCGGGAAAAGGTGTGGGCCGGCGGGTAGAGCCGCATGCTCTCCTGCAAGACCGCGCGGGTGTAGGGCAGCCGTTCCAGCGCCGAGGCATCCGGCATGTGGGGCAGGCCAGCCGCCTCCGCCCGCACCCGATCCTGCGCCTCAGGGACGCAACCCAGCAGGTAGAAGGTCCAGTACAGCGCCATGGCCGTCGTCTCGAACCCGGCGGCGATCATGGTGCTGACCTGGTCGCGCACCTCCGCCGCGTCCAGCCCCTTGCCCGTGTCCGGGTCGCGGGCGGCCAGCAGCAGGTCCAGCACGTCGCGCGGGCGGGTAGGGTCATCAGGCCGGTTCCGCCGCTCGGCGATGAAGCCGTCCACCATGACGCGCCAGCGCCGCTTGAAGCCGGCCCGGGACGGGTCGGGCAGCCAGGGCATGCCTGCGGCAGCCAGTAGGTCCAGCAGGCCGGGCCGTCCGACGCTGTGCTGGTACTCCATCACCAACCGCGCGAACTCCTCCAGCCCCGGCCCCAGCCGGGCGGAGAACATGGTGCGGGCGGCGAGGTCCAGGGCCAGGTGCTGGAAGGCGGCGAGGCCATCCACCTCACGCTTGCCCTCCCATCCCGCCAGCATGTCCTCCACCCCCGCCGCGAAGGCGGGCAGGAAGCCGGAGACGGCCCGCGGCGTGAAGGCAGGGGCCAGCGTGCGGCGCTGCCGCTGCCAGGTGGCCCCCTCGCTCAGCAGCAGCCCCTCGCCCAGGCCGGGACCCAGCAGGCGGCGCAGGATGATGCTCTTGCGGTAATTGGCCTCGTTCTCCACCAGCACGTGGCGGATCAGGGCCGGGTCACTGACCAGGATGTTGGTGCCGCCCAGCATCCGCCATTGGCGGATGGGCTGGCTGTAGGACTCCGCCGACCAGGCGCCCAGCATGTCCTGGCCAACGGCGCGGATCGTCTTCCACCAGGAACCGCCCCGCTGCACCGGGGTGGGGGCCGGCGGGACCCAGGGCTGGGCGGCGGCGTCGGTCGGGGAGGTGTCGATGGCCGTCACGGGCTCGGTCCCTTGGCGTCGGGGGGCCCGGTATCATACCCCAGGCCGGCCCCGGCACCGAAGGGAGCGAGAGCGACTATTCGGCGACGCGGCTGGTCTGCAGGCCGGCGTCCAGCAGGCTGGTCCGGTTCTTCTCCAGATAGTCCGCCGCCGCCACGTACAGGGCGCGGCTGAGCCCGTCCACGAAGCGCTCGCCGGGCGAGGCATGGGCATCGGGGGTGCGGTCCATCTGCTCCACCAACCGGCGGAAATAGGAGATGCGGTCACCCACCACCCGGTCCAGGTGCCGGGGCGGCAGCAGGTGCCCGAAGGAGACAATGAACATGAAATCGCTGCGCAGCTTGTCCGGGGAGGGCTGGCGTGCCAGGGCCTGGTACAGCGCGCTCCGCCCCGCCGGGGTGATCCGGTAGACCTTCTTGTCCGGCCGGCCTTCCCCCTCCTGCGGCAGCAGTTGGATGTGCCCGTCCTCCAGCAACCGCTTCAGCGCCGGGTAGATGGAGCCGAAGCCCGCGTCGCTGAAGTGGCTCAGCGCGCCCTCGTCGAATGCCTTGCGGATCTCGTAGCCCGAGGCGTCGCCGCGGCTCAGCACTCCCAGGCACAAGGTCTTGACATCAATCATGGAACAGCCTTCTCGAATAGAGGGGCGGCACCTTAGTGCCCGCCCCCCGCCTGTCAAGCAACCTATCGGCCCGCCACGGGGTGCCGGTCGGCCGATGCGGATCGGCCGAGGTCGCGGTTGAACCCTTGTCTTACCGTGCGGCCCCGGCCCCCAGGACCACGTGCATGTCCACCGGGACCAAGCCGCGGCCATCCGCCAGTCCGGCGAAATGGGCCGCGATCCTCGCCTCCAGGGCCTCGCGCCCGGACGGCGACAATGTCGCCAGCGCCGGGCTGAAGGCCATGTCCAGGGTCGCCTTCCAGAACGGACGGTCGGCCGGCACACCCTGGGAAAGGCGGAGGTGTCGTACCTCTACCCCATCCAATCCACCGGATTCCAGCACTTCCGCCAAAAATCCCGCACCCGAATGCCGGAACAGCACATCCAGCCCCGCCAACGCCCCCGGGCCGAGATGCCGGTCGAGCACGGCCGCCAGTTCCCGGAACAGGATGTTGCCCTCCAGCGGCCCCCACACGGCCACGGCCGCCCGACCGCCCGGGCGCAGCACCCGCGCCATCTCCGCCACCGCGGCGCGGTCGTCGGGGACGAACATCAGGCCGAAGCGGCAGGTGACCCGGTCGAAGCTGCGCGCGCCAAAGGGCAGGGATGTCATGTCGGCAAGGCTGAAGGCGAGGTGCGCCCCGTTGGCCGCGGCGCGCCGCCGGGCCCCGGCCAGCATGGGTTCCACCAAGTCGCTCGCCACGACAAGTCCCGACGGGCCGGCCAGGGTGGCTGCGGTCAGGGCCGGTTCCCCCGCGCCGGAGGCGAGGTCCAGCAGGCGGTCGCCCGCCGTCACGCCGCAAAGGTCGAGCAAGGGCCGGTTCACCCGGTCCGCGGGGTCGGCCATGGAGTCGGCCCAGCGGTCCCAGGCGGCACCACTGGCGGCCCAGCGGGCCCGCTCGGCCGCGGCGTCAGGTTTGCCAGGATCCGTCATGGCTGTCAGTTCAGGTAACGGGGCTTGGGCGGCAGCGCCATGCGCGGGCCGTCACTCCCAGCCGGGCGGCCCCGCAGTGTCTCCAGCTCGTCCCGCAGCCTGGCGTTCGCCGCAGCCAGAGCCAGAAGCTGGGCCCGGTTCTCATTCTGCTGGCGGTGCAGTGTGCGAATGCTCTCCGCCATCTCTCGGATGGCGCGGGATTGCGTCTCACCATAGGACTGCATCAGTCGGCGGACGCCCAGCATCACGCCGACCATGAACACCAGTAGCAAGGTGCTATCGAACAGCCACGTGTCGAACCAACCCATCAGGGCCCCCGGGGACAGGGAAGGGGGTGCCGGCGTCACCGGCTATCCCAACCCTTCCCTAAATGGGGGCATGATGCGGCAGGAAAAAGGCGCGAGGGGGCGCCAGGGGCATCAGGCCGCAGGGGCGGGGCGGCGGGACAGGCTGGCCAACTGCTCCCCGAAGGCGCGCAGCACGGGGGTGACGCGGTCGATCTGGTCCTTCACCACATGGGCGTCGGTCTTCAGGATGATGCTGGGGGCGGAGGCCATCAGCCGTTCGGTACGGAACGGGCCGATCTTCTCATCCAGGAACATGGACATGCCCATCAGCATGCCCAGGCTGACATCGTCCGGCGCGGCCGGGTCGGCCAGGGCGCCGTGGAGCTGTTCCAGCATCGCGTACATGACGATGGAGGTGCGCTCGATCGTGTCGTCGTGCGTGGTTTCCCGCGTGGGTTCGATGTTCGACATGGGATCGGCACTCCGCCAAGCTTGTTTGGGTAACAAACGCTAGGGCGCGGGCAGTAACGAAACCGTTAAAATACAAAACCGCATTTGGGGGGGGAAGGTGGGGGGTGAAGCGAAAGGGGCTTGTGCCAGAACCCATACGTAGGGATAGGTACCGGCCACACCGGTAGTACACCCACCCCGGCGGGGTTATCGTGCGCCGGCCCGTCCACCCGAATCCGGCGCGCCATGTCTCGGCACACGTCCAGCGGCAAGTTCTATCGCTTCGACGGCCTGTGCGTCCTGGTGGCGGACGACAACCGTTTCGTCCGCTCCATCCTGGTGACCATCCTGAAGGCGTTGGGCGTGGGCAAGATCCTCCAGGCCGACAACGGGGAGGAGGCGACGGCCATCCTGGACGTGTCCGCCCAGATGGTGGACAGCCGCGACATCGACATCGTCTTCGCCGACCATTTGATGGAGCCGACGGACGGACTGGGCCTGCTGACCTGGATCCGGGCGCATGAGAGCGACAAGGTCAAGTTCCTGCCCTTCGTGATGATGAGCGGGGAGGCGGACGTGAAGGCTGTCTGCGCCGCCCGCGACGCGGGCGTGACGGAATACCTGGCCAAGCCCATGTCGGTGATGAACGTGGCCACGCGCCTGCTGGCGATCATCGACAAGCCGCGCCCCTTCGTCCGGGCGCCCGGCTATTTCGGGCCGGACCGGCGCCGCCAGACCCTGCCCTATGACGGCAGCGACAAGCGCCTGATGCGGCCGGAGGATGTCCGGCTGGTGGATGAGGGCGAGCACATGGTGATCGAAAGCCAGTCGGCCGCCGAGGGGGCGCCGACATCCGAAGAAGCCAAGCCGGCCCCGGCCGAGCCCTCCGTGCCGGAACCGGTGGAAGCGGGGGCGGCGGCATGAGCGGTCGGGTCGGCGGGGAGCCTATGGTCGGGGGTGCGGGATGAGCGATCAACCGAAGCCGCGGGTGGAGATCATCCAGCGGGAGAACAAGCTCAGGGCCAAGGTGGGCGGCAGCCCTGACGGCAAGCCCGGCCGCATCGACCCGGCCGCCCTGGAGCGGGCCTCCACCCATGTCTCCCGCATGGCGGAGGCGCACAAGACCCAGACACGGATCGACCTGTCCGACCTGCAGGAGGCCTTCCAGAAGGCCATGACCGACCCGCAGAACCGCGCCACCCACCTGCGGCGCGTGTTCAAGATCAGCGACGGCATCCTGACCCTGGGCAAGACCTTCGGCTATGACCTGCTGTCGGATTTCGCCAACAACCTGAACCATTTCCTGGTGGGGCTGGACAACCCGACCCCTCAACAGATGCAGGTGGTCGCCCTGCATGTGGACGCCATGCATGTGCTGGTTCGCGACGACATGAAGGGCGACGGCGGCCCTATCGGCCGCGCCCTGTCGGAGTCGCTACACATGGCCCGGAGCAAGTTGGGCGGGAAGCGGGGGTAGGGTCCGGCACCCGGGTTTCCCTCTCTCCCCGGTGGGGAGAGAGGGAAGGGCGGCGGTTCAGCCCTTCTTCTTCGCCAGGGCCGCGGCCCATGCCTCTGCGAGGGCGCCGGAGGGTTCGGGTTGGCGTTGCTGCGGGGCGGCCGGGCGGGGCTGCTGCGGCTTGCCCTGGGGCGGGCGGCCCTGCTGGGGCGGGCGCTGGCCCTGGGAGGGGCGGCTGTCGCGGCGGTCGGCCTGGGGCTCGGGGCGGCGGGGGGCGGGGCGTTCGTCCAGCTTCATGGTCAGGGCGACGCGCTTGCGCTTCAGGTCCACTTCCAGGACCTTCACCTTCACGATGTCGCCCGCCTTCACCACCGTGTGCGGGTCCTTCACGAAACTGTGGGAGAGCTGGCTGACATGCACCAGCCCGTCCTGGTGCACGCCCACATCCACGAAGGCGCCGAAGGCAGTGACGTTGGTGACCACCCCTTCCAGCACCATGCCGGGCTCCAGGTCCTTCAGCTCCTCCACACCCTCCTTGAAGGTGGCGCTCTTGAAGGCGGGGCGGGGGTCGCGGCCGGGCTTCTCCAGCTCGCGCAGGATGTCCGTCACGGTGGGCAGGCCGAACCGCTCATCCGTGAAGTCGGCCGGGTCGAGGGAACGCAGGAACGCCACGTCGCCCACCAGCTTGTCCAGCGGGCGCCCGCTCTTGGCCAGGATGCGCTGCACGACCGGATAGGCCTCCGGGTGGACCGACGACGCGTCCAGCGGGTCGTCGCCGTCGCGGATGCGCAGGAAGCCGGCTGCCTGCTCGAACGCCTTGGGGCCGAGGCGGGACACCTCCAGCAACTGCTGCCGGCGGCGGAATGCGCCGTTCGTGTCGCGGAAGGCCACCACGTTCTTGGCGACAGACTCGGACAGGCCGGAGACGCGGGCCAGCAGAGGCACGGACGCCGTGTTCAGATCCACGCCCACGCCGTTCACGCAATCCTCCACCACGGCGTCCAGGGTACGGGCCAGCTTGGTGGGGCTGACGTCATGCTGGTACTGGCCGACGCCGATGGCCTTCGGCTCGATCTTCACCAGTTCCGCCAGCGGGTCTTGTAGCCGCCGGGCGATGGAAACGGCGCCGCGCAAGGACACGTCCAGGCCCGGGAACTCCAGGGCCGCCACCTCCGACGCCGAATAGACGGAGGCACCGGCCTCCGACACCATCACCTTGGTGAGGTTCAGTTCCGGGTGGCGCTTCATCAGGTCGGCGGCCAGCTTGTCCGTCTCCCGGCTGGCGGTGCCGTTGCCGATGGCGACCAGCTCCACCTTGTGCTTGGCGGCCAGGGTGGCGAGGGTGTGGATGGAGCCCTCCCAGTCCTTGCGAGGCTCATGGGGGTAGATGGTGGCGGTGTCCACCAGCTTGCCCGTGCTGTCCACCACCGCCACCTTCACGCCGGTGCGGATGCCGGGGTCCAGGCCGAGGGTGCAGCGCATGCCGGCCGGCGGGGCCAGCAGCAAATCCTTCAGGTTCCGGCCGAAGACGGTGATGGCCTCATCCTCCGCCCGTTCGCGGACCACGTTCATCAGGTCCAGCTCGATGTGCAGGGCGACCTTGGTGCGCCAGGTCCAGCGGCAGGTGTCCAGCAGCCACTTGTCCGCCGGGCGGCCCCGGTCGGCGATGCCGGCATGGGCGGCGACCATCACCTCCGCCGGGTGGGGGCTGCCGGGCTGCGGGTCCTCACCCACCGCCAGCTTCAGGTCCAGCACGCCGGCGGCGCGGCCGCGGAACAGGGCCAGGGCCCGGTGGCTGGCGATCTTGGTCACCGGCTCGGCGAAGTCGAAATAGTCGCTGAACTTGGCGCCTTCCTCCTGCTTGCCCTCCACGACAGTGGAGACGATGCGCCCCTCCCGCTGGGCGAACTCACGCAGGCGGCCCACCAGGGCGGCGTCCTCGCCGAAGCGTTCCACCAGGATGGCGCGGGCGCCGTCCAAGGCGGCCTTCACGTCGGCCACCCCCTTGCCCTCATCCACGAAGCCGGCGGCCTCGCCCTCCGGAACCAGGGTGGGGTCGGCCAGCAGCCGGTCGGCCAGGGGCTCCAGCCCCGCTTCCCGGGCGATCATCGCCTTGGTGCGGCGCTTGGGCTTGTAGGGGAGGTACAGGTCCTCCAGCCGCACCTTGGTGTCGGCCGAGTCGATGTCCCGCTCCAACTCAGGAGTCATCTTGCCCTGCTCGACGATGCTGGCCTTGATCGCCGTGCGCCGTTCTTCCAGCTCCCGCAAGTAGCGCAGCCGCTCCTCCAGGTTCCGGAGCTGGGTGTCGTCCAGGCCGCCCGTGACCTCCTTGCGGTAGCGGGCGATGAAGGGGACCGTCGAGCCCTCGTCCAGCAGGGCCACCGTGGCCTCCACCTGGGCGGGACGGACGGCGAGTTCCTGGGCGATGCGGGCGGAAATGCTGAGCATGGGGCCGGACAGGTTGCTGTGGGGAAGGACGGGTGCATAGCGCAGGTGCGCGGCCAGGGCTAGCCCAACCGTGGCCGGCCGCCCCAGGAGCAAGATTGCGACAGCGGAACGAAAAAGGATGATGGGTGCTTTTTCCGGTCCGGCAACAATGCTGTTAACGATTACTTAGGTCCCGGGCCGATATACCGGGAGCGCAACATTGGTTGCGTTTCCTCCCTAGCAGACTTGGCAAGGCCCCGTCGCTCCTGCGCCGGGGCCTTCTTTTTTGCCCAGGTTCCGACTGCGGCCCATTTCCCAAGGGGCATGGATGCCGCTTGCGCGGGCGTCAGACCATGTTCGGCATCATCGCCCGCAACATCTGGAAGGGGCCGCAGGTGGATGCCGGGTCCTGCAATGCCTGCGAACTGGAAATCCACGCCCCGAACAACCCGCTCCATGACCTGGAGCGGTTCGGGTTGAGCTTCGTCGCTTCCCCCCGCCATGCCGACGTGCCGCTGGTCACCGGCCCGGTGACGACCAACATGCGTGAGGCCCTGTTGCGGACCTGGGAAGCGACGCCGGACCCGAAATGGGTGGTGGCCCTGGGCCACTGCGCCATCGATAGCGGACTGTTCGCCGGCAGCTATGCCGTGGCCGGGGGCGTGGAGAAGGTGTTGCCGGTGGACCTGGTCATCCCCGGCCGCCCGCCGACCCCGCAAGAGATCCTGGCGGGGCTGCTGGGCCTGGTGGAGGCGGAAGCCCGCCAGCCTTCCCTCACGGGCGGAGGGTAGGCAACGGCGGTTCGTCCGCAGGCGGGGATTCCGGCGTCGTCTCCCTCGGGAGGGTGCGGAGGATACGGGTAGCCACGTCCTCCTCCGCCGGTGCCGGTGCCGGTCGGGCGGGTGGCTTCTCTGCCTTGGGCGGGGCGCGCTCCGCCCTGGCGGGGGTGGGTTTGGCCGCGTTGCGCGGGCCGTCGTCCCTGGCGACCCGACCGCCGCGTCTGCGGTTGTCCAGGCTGTCCAGCAGGTTGGTCACCTGCTGGTCGGCGGGGTCGATGCGCAGGGCGCGCTGGTAATACAGGCGGGCATACTCCCATTCACCCCGCCGCTCCGCGTTTCGGCCCCATACACGGTAGCTCTCCACCATACGGGCCTTCAGCATCCCGGCGGAGGGATGCTCGGGGTCCAGGGCGACGATGGCGTCGATGGTCTCCATCGCGTTGTCGCCCTTCGGCGTGACGAACTGGCGTTCGTCGATCTGCCGCTCCGCCTTTTCCACGAGGTCGGCCAGGAGGGGCGCGTTCTCCTTCGCACGGGGGGTCACCGGCTCCGTCGGTGCCTTCGGGCCCTGCACCGCCGGTTCGGCGGCTTCCGGACCGGTACCGTCCATCTCCGGGGTCTGCGGCGGCGGTGGCGGCGGTACGGCCAGGGCCACGTCACCCGGGTCTGCCGCAGGCTGTCCCACCGGGCCGGTGGAAGCCTGTGGGGGCGGGAGCGGCTCGGCGGGGATGGAGGGGCCGTCGACGGGGGCCCCCGGCAAGGGAGCCGGCACCTCCACCGTCCGGTTGGGGGCGCGGCCGGTCAATTCCTGCGCCGCCGAGCGGAGATCATCCAGGTTGCGGTCCCCGAGGAAGTAGACGCCGCCAGCCGCCGCCAGGCAGAGGCCGGCGATGCCGAACCAGACCGCGGTGCCCCGGCGGGAAGGCTCCGCCTGGTGGCGGTATGGCGAAGCTTGGGCCCGGAAATCCTGGCGCCCCTCCATTGTCCGCAACAGGGGCGGGGGCCGGTCCGGGTTGAGGCGGACGTCCCGTTCCTCCGCCATGCGGACGACACCACGCTGGGGCTGGTGGCCACGGCCGGGTTCCGCCTGCTGTGGCCGGTTGGTCGGGAAACCCCGCGAAGGCGGCTGTGGCCGGCTGTCCAACCGGTACAGTGTCCCCACGGCCCGCAGGGTGGGCAGCAGGTCGGCCTGGTCCAGCCTCTGCTCCAGGACGGGGCCGCCAGCCACCAGCACCTGCATGAAGCGCCCGGACCCGCTGACCTCCCCGGTCAGGTCCACCAGGTCGCGCAGCGTCTCCAGCGACAGCTTGTCAGCATCCTCGACCATGAGGATGCCGGTGCCCGCCCGCTCAAGCCGGTCCTCGAGCGTGTCCACCAGCTGGTCGAACTCCAACGTCGCGCTGGTGGGGCCCAGGTAGGTCCGCCCCGCGACCTCCACCAGGTCTTCCACCGTCACGCCCGGGCTGGAGGTGACGGTCATCACCAGGGAGCCGTCGATCTCGATATGCCGGGCCAGGCGGCCAAGCAGGGAAACACGCTCGCCCTGGTCCTCGCCGACAAGCACGAGCAGCCGCCGCCGGCCGATCACCGCCAGCAGCAGACCATTGAAAACGGCATCATGATCCAGGTTGGCATCCCCCTCATCCGGGTCGAGGGAAGCCAATGGGGCGCTCCGCATGTCGCGACCGCTCCTTGACAGTTTGCGTCGGACAGGAAACAGCGGGCCGGGCGACTTGGTCGCGCGGCCAGGCTGCCGATACCGGTGACTTTAGTGGAGTTGCAGGCATTTTGCTGCGACGCGGTAGGGGTGCCCCCTGGCCTTCCGGGGGAGGGTTAGCCCGTCTGTGCCCCGCCCGATGGCTTGGCCGCATAAGCGCCACTGCGGTTGGTCGGCGGTAGCGGGGTGCGCCACCGGCGTGCCGGCCCGCTTGTGTCAAATGTAAGACACAAAGGCATTCGGGACAAAGCCTACCCCTGTCGGGCCGGCGACCAGCCGGAAGGAGAGTTGCCCCTCTCCCAACCCTCTGGCAGAAAAAAGGCCGCTCGGGTGAGCGGCCTGAGTTTAGGGAGGAAACGCCCGAAACGGGCACTGCAGCAGAAGCCTGCTGCACTGCACAATGATAGGCCGGTAACGCCGGTTTGCAAGTGCCCAGACGGCCCCCAGCGGGGGCCGTTCTGTTTTCGGTGCAGGTCGCCCCTGGCTGTGGCCGGGGCGCATCACCCGACCCGATCCGTTTCCCCCGGAGAATCGACCATGAACCAGACCCCGGCCGCCCTGGACGATGCGGGCCTGACCCGGCTCGCGCGTGAGATCGCGGCGGCGAACCCGGTGTTCTTCCTGGACTATGACGGCACGCTGACGCCGATCATGCCCCGGCCGGAGATGGCCCAGCTCGACCCGGACATGCGGCTGCGCGTCGAAAGGCTGGCCGGGCGCTGCCCGGTTGCCGTGGTCAGCGGCCGCGACCTGGAGAATGTGCGGCAGATGGTCGGGATTCCCGGCATCGCCTTCGCCGGCAGCCATGGGCTGGACATCGATGCCCCATCTGGCCGGCAGCGCCTGGGCGAGCCCTTCCGTCCCGCCCTGAAACGGGCCATCCCAGCGCTCGAAGGGGCCTTGGCCGGAATCGAGGGCGCGCTGGTTGAGCCCAAACTCTATGCCGTCACCGTTCATACCCGCCTGGTGGACCCGGCGCTGAAGCCGCGGGTCGGCGAGGTTGTGCACGACGTCCTGGCCGGGGAACCCACCCTGCGCCACATGGCGGGCAAGGAGATGCACGAGCTGCGGCCCGAGTTGGACTGGGACAAGGGCAAGGCGATCCTGCACCTGATCGAGGCGGAGGGCTGGGGCGGCCACTACCCCGTCGTGCTGGGCGACGACGTGACGGACGAGGATGCCTTTATCGCCGTGAAGGGACGGGGCCTGGGCATCCGGGTGGATGACGGCAGCGGCCGCCCCACGGCCGCCACGGTGGTCTTGCCGGACATCCCGTCCGTAGGCCGCTTCCTGGATGCCGTGGTCGCTGCCCTGGGCTGACCGCCTGGGTGCCGGCGACCGCCGGGCCGCATATCCTGCCTGCGCGCTTGGGCCGGGTTCATGGGATTGGCGTGCCCGGCGCTCCGGTTGCCCCTGATCAGCGGCGATCAAGGGCCGCCGGCATCATGCCTCCCGCTTCGGCGGGTAGCTGGGCAGGTTGCGCTTGGGATTGCCCTTCTCATCCGTGTCGGGTTCGGGGATGCCGCCGGGGCTGTAGGGCATGGCGGGGTCGTCGCCCGGGTGCATGGGGGACGGGGAATTGTTGCCCTCGCGGGCCGGGCGGCCGGTGGTTACCGGACCATCGGGCGTGGGACGGCTCATGGCATGTCTCCGGTTCATGGGCGGCGGACAGGTACCTGATGCGAACAGGCACGAACGTCCCCCGGTTGCCGCCGGTTCCACCATCGCCCGACGTACTTCTTATTCCCGATCGGATCATGCTTCTCCGTTTTCCCCGCCTTGGTCGGGCGTCCTTACAGTGGCGTTAAGGGGCAAACGACAATCGAGAGGGATCTTTCCATGGTTTTCGCCAAGGCGCTCCGGCCGCTCGTCCTGCTCCTCGGCCTCGCGCTCGCAGCCTGTTCCCAGACCGCGCCGCCGCTGGAAACCAGTGCCATGACGGCCGATGCTGGGGTCTACCGCCTGGGATCCGGGGACAATGTCCGCGTCATCGTCTTCGGGCAGCAGCAGCTGTCGGGCGAGTTCTCCGTGGACGGCTCCGGCCGCCTCGCCATGCCGTTGATCGGCGAGGTGGAGGCCAAGGGCCTGACCCCGCGCGAGCTGGAGGGCCGCATCACCACGAAGCTGGCCGAGGGTTACATCCGTGACCCCAAGGTGAACGTCGAGGTGCTGACCTTCCGCCCCTTCTTCATCATCGGCGAGGTCAACAAGCCCGGCCAGTATCCCTACCAGTCCGGCATGACGGCCCTGAGCGCCGTCGCCGCCTCCGGCGGCTACACCTACCGGGCACGGCAGGACTACGTACTGATCACCCGGACCATCAACGGGCAGCGTCAGGAGCGCTCCGCCCCGCCCGAGACGCCGGTCCTTCCGGAGGATGTAATCCGTGTGCCCGAGCGTTTCTTCTGATTTGACCGGGGCATCTGCACCGCCCGCGCCGAAAATCCGTTCCTAGAGGGAGCCGCCGCAACCCGGCACCAACGGCGGAGGCGGCAAGGCCAGGGGGCCGCGACCAACCAGCCCCCGGCCTTGCCGTCGACAGGGTGTCCGCGGCCTTAACGAAACGCGACGGAAAAATGCGAACCTTCTTCCGAAAGCGGCGCCAACCCGACACCCTGGCGCCCGAATTCGACACGCCGCAGCCGATCCCGGCCTCGGGGTCGGCCCCTTACAATGCCCAGCGGCGCCATGACCCGTTGATGCCGGAGCCCTCGGGCCTGCGCATGGATGGGCCCATGCGCCGCCATGACGACCGCCGGAACGGCCCCATCGTGCCCGAGCGCAGTCCCAGCGCCGGGCCGGACGACGAGATGCCGCGCTTCGCCTTCCCCGTGTCCAACGGGATGCGCGGGGCGCTTGTCTCTGGCATCGAGCCGGAAGTCAGCAAGGCCCTGCGGGAGGCCTTCACCCCGACCCGCCCGAAGAAGGAGGTCAACGCCCTCTTCATCGGCCGCCTCGGCACCATCCGCCGCATCATCTCCGCCATCGAGGAGGAGCGGGCGCATGTGGTGCTGTATGGGGACCGCGGGCGTGGCAAGACCTCGCTTGCCAATGCCGTGGAGCAGATCGCCGTGCAGGCCGGCTATCTGCCGTCCAAGCTGACCTGCTCGGCGGAGATGGGATTCGAGGAGATGTTCCGCACCCTGTTGCGGCGCATTCCCGCCGGCTATTACAGGGGCGACGCCGGGCAGCCCTATATCCACGGGCGGACGACCGGCACCTTCGACGAGCGCCTGCCGCCGGGCCCCTTCACCGTCAGCCAGTTGGCCGAGGTGCTGGACGAGATCGCCGGCACCCATGTGATGCTGGTCCTGGACGAGTATGACCGGCTGGTCAACGAGGACGTGAAGAACAAGCTGGCCGAGCTGATCAAGAACCTGACCGACAAGGGCAGCCCGGTCACCCTGTTCATCATCGGCGTCGCCGAGAACGTGGACCAGCTCCTGGGCAAGCACCCTTCCATCCAGCGTGCCCTGGTCGCCGTCCACCTGCCGCCCATGAGCGACCGGGAGATCGAGCGCATCATCCTGTCCGGCTCGGAGGTGGCGGGCATCACCTTCACACCGGAGTCACGCCGGATCATCGTGAGCCTTTCCAAGGGTTTGCCCTATTACGCCCAGCTCCTCAGCCTCCACGCCGCCCGCGGCGCCGTGGCCCGGGGCAGCCGGGAGGTGCAGCGGACCGACATGACGGAGGCGGTGAAACGCTGCGCGGAGGAGGCGGAGCGGGGGCTGATCGAGGCCTACCACCGGGTCATCGGGGAAGGGCATGGGCGCACGGCCGACGTGCTGTACCTGGCCGCCCAGGCCCAGAGCGACGCCTTCGGCAGCTTCCTGCAGGAGGACCTGCTGGCCGTGCCGCTGCAACCCGGGGAGCGGCATCCGCCGCCGGAGGCGGTCGCGAGCATCCTCGACCAGCTGGCCGGCGGGCCCTATGCCGTGCTTGAGCGGGTGATCCTGCCGGGCGGGCACCGGCTGCGCTTCCGCAACCAGATGATGCGGCAGTTCGTGCTGCTGATGCAGGCGGAGCGCCGCGGGGTCCTATGAGGATCGTCTCCGGGGGCCGGGGGAGCGGTTCTGTCCGCTCCCCCGGCCAAGTCACGCTTGCGACAGGACCGCGCCCGGTGTCTGACCCCGATGATCGTCCGAACCAAGGCCGTGGCGGCAACCCGCGTCGGGTGCAGCCGCGGCCTTTCGCGTCCCGGACACGGGTCGCCATCTGGTTGGCAGCCATCATGCTGCCATGGTTGCTGGTCTTGCTGGCCCTGGCCTTCCTTGCCCGGGTAACAGGCTGACGGGCAGTCTTTCTTACATCCGTGTGTCAAAGGTGGGGCGGCCAGATTTCAATGGCCTGCTTGGTTAGCCACGAATGCTCCCAGCCAGAAGGCGCCCCTGGCGACAGTGGGGAATAGGCCGTTCGGCATGGGTCTTAATCCCATATTGCTGGGGGTCTAAGCGAACCCGTCCAAGCACATATGGCGGCTTAGCTGGCACAAGGCCCTACATTTTGTCTGTCAGCTGAGGGCGGCAGCGGCACTGCCGGTCTTCCTCAGCGTTGTGCAATTCTTTATCAGATGCTGTGAAACATTATTCATCATTGCCCGCATGTTTGTGGTCGTAGTCGGGTCCAATAATGAACATCACTGAATCACAGGGTTTCTTTCAGCCGTCTATCATCAAGGAAATGCTTCGAAATCAGATATAAAGACCATCCAATCTGATAGGCCGACGGCTTCTCCGAATTGGTAGGATGAAATCCGACCTATGCCAAAAGCGGCCGAGGTTTACTGCCTTCGAGCGATATTAATCGAATCGACACCGGGGTATTTTTCACCCGAAAGAGGACGACGGAATCGTCCCAGAAATCCGGGAGGCAGGGGGAAATGCCGACCGGCAAGCCGAAAGCGGCACCAAAAGTTAATCAACTAGCCAAATCTAGCGCGGGAGCATGAGCATGGAGAACGTTACGGCCTTCCTGATCGACGCCAACAAGCTCTTCCGTGAAGGGCTGAAGCGGCTGCTCGATGAGTCCCCGTTCCACATCGTCGCCGAAGCCGGCAACGTCCGTGAGGGCGTCACCATGGCCGAGCAGGGCCTGAAGCCGGACCTGATCCTGCTGGATCTGGTCAATGGCGGCGAGGAAGAAGCGGAGGCCATGCGGCGCCTGCGCCAGGTCCTGCCGAATTCCCGGATGGTGGTGCTGACCACCGATCTCTGCACCCGCCGTCTGTCCAACGCGCTGGAGGCCGGCGCTGACGGCTACCTGATGAAGGACCTGTCGTCCGACGCGCTGACCCAGTCCCTTCGGCTGGTGATGATGGGCGAGAAGGTGTTCCCGACCCACCTCGCCGCCCTGCTGATCAGCGGCCGCGTGAACGGCAATGGCCTGGAGATGCCCGTCTCCCGCAAGGGCTTGTCCCAGCGTGAGATCCAGATCCTGCGCTGCCTGCTGAACGGCGACAGCAACAAGATGATCGCCAACCACCTTAACATCACCGAAGCCACGGTGAAGGTGCACCTGAAGAGCTTGCTGCGGAAGATCAACGCCAGCAACCGCACCCAGGCCGCCATCTGGGCCCTCAACAACGGCATCGGCGGCGAGTTCAGCGGCGCCAACCAGCCGGCGGTCCAGGCCGTGGGCTGATCCGGCACACGGATCAAGGTACAGGACGGCGCGGCAGCGATGCCGCGCCGTTCTTTTATTGGGGATGGCAGGGCAGGGGGGACGGCCCCCGTAGCGCCGGCAATAAAAAAAGTCGGATCAGGCGGCCTTCCGACCGCTCAATCCGACCCGGACGAAAATTCCCGAGTCGCGCCCGATCAGGCGCTGCGGGCCTCATTCTGGCGCATGGTGGCCTGCCGCGCGGCAGGCAGGGCGCCCTGCTGGCGGGCGGCGAAGACGCCGGCCTCGGTACGGTTGCGGAAGTGCAGTTTGGCCAGGACGCTGCGCACCATCGACTTGATCACCGCCTCCGACAGGCCCAGCCGTTCCGCGATGGTACGGTTGTTCAGGCCTTGGCCCAGGAGCTGGAGGCAGCGGAACTCCACGTCGGTCAGCCGCGGCAGCAGGGTCAGGCGGATTTCATCCACCCCCATCCGGGACAGGAACTGCTTCGGGAGGATGCAGTGGCCTTCCACGCCCAGCTCGATCAACTCATTGACCCGGCTGAGGTTTATGTCCTCGAAGACCCACGCGTCGGCGAAGGCGAGGATATGGGCCGCATCCAGCAGCTCGCGGCTGCTGAGGATGACGATGATCCGGGACCGGCGGGAAAGCCGGAGATAGACCATCGGTTCATTCTCGCGCAGCGCGGCGAATTGCTGCACGTCGATCAGGATGACATCCGGCGTCGATGTCGCCTGGCTCAGTTCCGCAATATCCTGGCACACCGTGACCCGGTGTCGGCCATCGCGGTCAAGGGAAGCGAGTAGCTGGCTCGCGACCAGCTCGTCTCCCGGTACCAGACAAACATGCATTGTGTTCACCTTGCCTCGGCGGGATTTCTGCGCTGGCTCCATGGGGCGGCTGTTCTGGGCATCCATGTCGTCGCTCTTCTTGGGATATCTTCGCCAGGCGTGAACAATTTTGTTGTTCCGTTGCTTCCTGATTCCATTCGAAGTCAATCTAGGTGCTTAATACCTCCGAGCCAGTGCGGAATGCATGAAAAAGCATCGAATTTCCGCACTTTCGGGGTATATTTCTCCTCGTTGACTTGAAGACCATAAGATACGCAGGGGCACGGTTTCTCAAGGCAGGCAAACGGTTAGACCCCCATATCTTGTGATACCCCAGAGGATAGCCTGTACCTAGTGGACAGCTACCCCCCTTCTTCCGGGCGCGGCAGCGGCCGACCTTGAGGGTTAAGCAGTGAACCCATAATCGTATGGCCGGATTAGGCGGCCTGTTGCCTCTGGTTGCCGATGCTGCATCCGGGCAACGGTCGCACACGCGCAGGTCAAGAAAGTGCGATTGACGCTTGCATAATTCTGTATGGAACTGGCTACTAGTGTATAATCCGTACGCCCGGCCTCATTCGAGGCGCCGGTTCGTGCTTCAGCCAGAGCCCAAGACCGATGCACCTGCTGTACTCCGACCAAGACCCGGCCTTCCGCAAACGCCTGAACGCCATCCTGCGCCAATTCACCGGCGTGCGCTCGATAGCGGAATATGAGACCTTCGCTGAACTGTTGGATGCCCTAACCGGCCAAGCCTCCACGGATCGCTTGGTGGTGGCTGCCACCAACGGCCTGCAAAGGGGGGACATCCAACGCTTCGTCCAGGACAGGCCGACGGTCCCGCTGATCGTCGTTGGCGGCAACGACCCCGAGCGGATGCGCGCGGCGCTGGGGGAAGGCGCCCGCGGCTATGTCCGCCGCAGCGACATCGGCAGCGAGCTGGCCACCGCCGTGTCCGTGGTGCGGGACGGCGGCGTCTATGTCCCCCCGGTCATCGGGATGCGGGCGGGCAGTGAGCCGCTGATGACCACCGCCGGGCCGGTGCCGGCCGGCTTCTTCCGGGAGGATGCGGGCCAGACCCTGACCCCGCGCCAGCGGGAGATCCTGGCCATGATCCGGGCCGGCCACAGCAATACCGACATCGCGGAGGCGCTGGCCCTCACGGTGGGTACGGTGAAGATCCACATCACCGCCATCTTCAAGGCCCTGGGCGTGAAGAACCGTACCCAGGCCATCGTCGCGGCGGAATGGCTGGACCTGCCGGAGGTGCCGAAGCCCAAGCCGGCCTCGTGAGCCTGGGCCGTTGGCCGCCGGTCCCGCGGCGGCTCCCGTAACGTGGGGCCGCCCGCCGGGCACCGCCATATTTACGGCCCGATCATGCCTTTTCCTCCAAGTCCGGGGCAGGGCGCTAAGCCGTTCGGCGGGGGCCGTCCTTGACCGGCGGCGGGGCGTCTGCTATCCGCGGCCTTTGTCCATCGTTGCCGGCCGGCGGCCGGGGGTGAGTGCATGTCCGACATCTTTCGCGAGGTCGATGAAGACCTTCGCCGAGACCAGCTTGCGAAGCTCTGGAAGCGGTACGGTTCGGCCATCATGGCCGGTGCCGTCATCATTGTCGCCGGGACCGCTGGCTATGTCGGTTGGGAGCGGTACACCGCCTCCCGTCAGGAAGCCCGTACCGCTGTTCTGACCGAGGCCCTGGACAAGGCCCGACCTGCCGAGGGCCAGGCGTTCGACGCCAAGGCCGCGGCGGACACCCTGGCCAATGCCGCGGGCCAGCTTGATGGCGGCCCCGCCGTCCTGGCGCGGTTCTATCAGGCGGCGGCGCTGGTGAAGGCCGGCGACACGGCAGGGGCCATCGCCCTGTACGACCAGCTCGCCGGGTCCGGCGACGTCGGTCCTGCCCTGCGCGACCTGGCCGTCGTCCAATCCGTGATGCACCAGGTGGACATCGGCGACCCCGCCCAGCTCCAGGCCCGCATCGCCCCGCTGATGGGCGCCGACAGCCCCTGGCGCTGGTCAGCCCGGGAGATTGCCGGCCTGCTGGCCATCCGCGCCGGCGACCAGGCCAAGGCCCATGAGATGTTCAAGCAGTTGGCGGAGGATGTGGACAGCCCCCCGGGCATCCGTAGCCGCGCCACCGAACTCGCCGCCCTTTACGCGCCGCAGCCATGACGGCAGGAAAACCGACCGTGCAGATCCATGCTCCCCTGGCCGCCCCCGTGAATCGGGCCCGTTCCACCCGCGCCCGCATCGTGGCCGCCCTGGCCGCCTGCCTGATGCTGTCCGGCTGCGGCATCACCGATTGGTTCAGCGGTGACGACGAGGATGTGGAGAAGCTGGCCGGCAACCGGATCTCCGTCCTTCAGCTCGAGCAGCGAATCGAGGTCGACCCCGGCCTGGCCGAGCGTCAGGTCGCGCTGCCGGCGCCGGTGGTGAACACGGCCTGGGCCATGCCCGGCGGGACCCCTGCCCACAACATGGGCCACCTGGCCCTGCCGCCCACCCTGTCCAAGGCCTGGAGTGCCAGCATCGAGGGCTCCAGCGGCACCACGCGCCTGCTGTCCAGCCCCATCGTGGTGAATGGCCGCGTCTATGTGCTGGACACGGATTTCGAGCTGCACGCCTTCGACGAATCCAACGGCCGCCGGCTCTGGTCCAAGGACATGCGGCGGGAGAACATCGGGGATGAGGAGGCGCTGGGCGGTGGCGTGAGCTTTGGTGACGGCCGCCTGTTCGTCACTACCGGTTTCGGTGAGGCCATCGCCGTGAACCCGGACAATGGCGACGTGATCTGGCGGCAGCGGATCGCCGGCCCGACCCGGTCCGCCCCCACCGTCGCGGCCGGCCGGGTCTTCGTGTTGGCCACGGACAACCAGCTCATCACCCTGGCGGCCGACAGCCGCCTGCTGCAATGGACCCACACCGGCCTGCTGGAGCCCACGACCCTGCTGGGCGGCTCCGCCGCGGCGGTGGAGGGTGACACCGTGGTGGTGCCTTACTCCAGCGGCGAGCTGTTCGCCCTGCGGGTGGAGAACGGCCGCCAGAACTGGCAGGAGACCCTGGCCGCGGTGCGCCGGGGTGAGAACCTGACCGGCCTTGCCGATATCCGCGGCCTGCCGGTGGTAGACAATGGCCAGGTCTTCGCCATCAGCCATTCCGGCCGCATGGCCGCGGTGGACCTGCGCACCGGCCAGCGGGTCTGGGAACAGGATGTGGGCGGCCAGACGACTCCGGCCGTGGTGGGCGAATGGATATTCGTCACCACGAACGATGCCCAGGTGGTCGCCCTGGCGCGCGACACGGGCCGCATCCGCTGGATCAGCCAACTCGACCAGTTCGAGGACCCCGGTGACCGCGAGGGCCCCATTTCCTGGTCCGGCCCCTTGGTGGCAGGCGGGCGCCTGCTGCTGGCCAGCAGCCACGGGCAGATGGTGGAGCTGTCGCCGGAGACCGGGGACCGCATCAAGAAGACCGACCTGCCGGACCCAGTGATGGTGCCGCCTGTTATCGCCAACAACACGCTGTTCATCCTCACCGAGGATGGCGAGCTGGTGGCTTATCGCTGATCAAAGGGGAATGCCCGTGGCCCAGCGGCTCACGGTTGCCATCGTCGGCCGGCCCAATGTGGGCAAGTCCACCCTGTTCAACAGGTTGGTGGGCAAGAAGCTCGCCCTGGTGGACGACACGCCCGGCGTGACCCGCGACTGGCGGGCCGCGGACGCGCGCGTGGGCGGCCTGGACCTGACGGTGGTGGACACCGCCGGCCTGGAGGAGGTCTTCGATGACAGCCTCGAGGCCCGCATGCGCCGCCAGACGGAGCGGGCCATGGAGCGGGCGGACGTCATCCTGTTCATGGTGGATGCCCGCGCCGGCATCACGGGCATGGACCGGCACTTCGCCACCTGGCTCCGCCGCAGCAACCGTCCGGTTGTCCTGGCCGCCAACAAGGCGGAAGGGGCCGCCGCCCGCTCCGGCCTGATCGAGGCGTATGAGCTGGGGCTGGGGGAACCCATCGCCATCTCCGCCGAGCATGGTGAGGGCATGGCGGACTTCGTCCAGGCCCTGCTCCCCTTCGTGAAGGAAGAGGAGGAGGGGGAAGCCGGGGAGGCGGAGGTTGCCGAGCCGGCTGAGCTGGATGCGGAGGCCGCGGCCGCGGCAGGCCTGGACTTGCCGGCCGAGCCGGAGCCCAAGGCGCTCCAGATGGCCATCGTCGGCCGCCCGAACGTGGGCAAGTCCACCCTGGTCAACAGCCTGGTGGGTGAGGAGCGGGTGCTCACCGGCCCCGAGGCCGGCATGACCCGCGACGCCATCGCCGTGGAATGGTCCTGGAAGGGCCGGCCCGTGCGGCTGGTGGACACGGCGGGCCTGCGCAAGCGCGCCCGGGTGGAGGCCAAGCTGGAAAAGCTTGCCGTCGCCGACACGTTGCGCGTCATCCGCATGGCCCATGTGGTGGTGCTGGTGCTGGATGCGGACGGCATCCTGGACAAGCAGGACCTGACCATCGCCCGGCTGGTGGTGGAGGAAGGGCGCTCCCTGGTCATCGCGCTGAACAAATGGGACGCGGTGCAGGACAAGCAGGCCGCGCTCCAGCAGATGAAGGACCGGTTGCAGACGTCGTTGCCCCAGGCACGCGGCGTGCACACGGTGACCATCTCCGCCCTGAAGGGCCAGAAGCTGGACACACTGCTGGACACGGTGTTCGAGGCCTATGCCCTCTGGAACCGCCGCATCCCCACGGCCCAGCTGAACCGCTGGCTGAAGGAGATGACGGAGGCCCACCCGCCGCCGCTGGTGGATGGCCGGCGGCTGAAGATCCGCTACATGACCCAGGTGAAGGCCCGCCCGCCCACCTTTGCCCTGTTCGTCAGCCGGCCGGTGGAGCTGCCTGAGCAGTATTCCCGCTATCTGGTCAACGGCCTGCGGGAGGTGTTCGGCATGCCGGGCGTGCCGATCCGCATGCTGTTGCGCAAGGGCAGCAGCAATCCTTACGCGGACGACTGACGGCGGAACGACCCGCATTTCAGCTTAGGTGATGGCCTCCTCCGGCGGTATTATCCCCATCGGAGGGGTGCCCCGTGTTCTTCGGTCTCGGCTTCTGGAACCGCAAGGTCAGTTATGAGGTCTTCCTGCAATCGGAAGGTCGCTGGCAGCTCGACTGTGTCTGCGATGAGGAAGAAGTCGCCATCGCGGAGGCCAAGCGCATCCTCGCCACCGGCCGCAGCACCCTGACCAAGGTCGTCCGGCTGCGCACCCTGGTGAATGGTGCCAGCAGTGAGACGGTGGTCTATGAGCAGGAGGTGAAGGTCGCCTCCGTCAAGCCCATCAGCATCTCCACCCCCTCGGGGGAAGTGGTCGTCTGCCGCGGGGTGGACGACATCCTCGGCCCCGCCGGGCGGCGAACGGTGGGGCAGGTGATGCGGGACTACCTGCAACGCACCGGCATCACGGCCACGGAACTGCTGCACAACTACAGCCACCAGCGGAAGCTGCAGGACAAGGGCGGGCTGATCATCGCCGCCGTCCACAAGGTCGCCGGACTCCAGGCCGCGGCCACGGGGGAGACGGCGAAGGCCCGGGTGGGCGTGCTGGACAAGCTGGTGGATGAGGTGGAGCGCAAGGCCCGCATGTTCGCGGGGGAGCGGGGCGGCTATCCCCCCTTCAGGGGGAGCGACTTGGCAGGCTACAGCGCCGCCGTTCGTGCCAAGGCAGGGGACGAGGCCCATGACTATGCCCTGCGCTCCCTGCTGAGTGTCTGGCTGTTCGAGTTCCGCAGCCTGCCGGCCAAGGTGGAGGTCCTGGCCAACTTGGCGATGGAGACGCCGGACCCGGCCTTGTCGCCGCTGCTGGACGGAATGCTGGCCGACGGGCTGATCTTCGCGGAAGTGGTGCAGGAGCTGTTCGGCGCCCAGCCCAGCCTGGGCCACTGCCTTGTGGCGATGGCCGGAATCCTGGTGGGCCATGACGAGGCCGTCGCCAATGCCCCGTCCCCCGCGCTGAAGCAGATCGCCGGCCTGATACGGTCGGGCATCGCGCCCGAGTCCCGGGATGCCATGGCGGAGCGGCTGCTGCGTGAGCTGGCCAGCGACCGGCCCTTGGACAGCCGCAACCCGGAAAACGACCCGACCCTGCTGGAAGCCCTGGTCCCGCTGCTGACGGCGGAGAACATGCCTCTGGACAGGGAGCGGGTGGAAAAGCTGCTGGCCGAGCGCCGCACCCGCCAGCGCCAGGCCGTGCTGCGGGCCCATGGCTTGCACAGCGTGGCGGACAACCTGCGGCCGTGAGGGCTACGGCACGGACTTGCGAGGCCCGTAGGTCGGGGTGGCCAACGGGAACCCCGACATCATCGCCAGCCTCAGCAACACCGGTTCACCCCGCTCCACCGCCGGTCCAATTCGGACAGGTAGAACGCCTCCCGGTCCAGGGGCGGTTCCTCCGGGTGGGTGACCGCGTGGCGGGCCAGGTAGGTCTCATAGGCACTGTCGCCGGACACCTCCCGCAGGACGGTCCAGGCGGTGCGCAGGAAGCCGGCCGGGCCCGCCATCATGGCCTCAATCCTCCCCGGCCATGCGCGGCGTCAACTGGTCCATGGCCACATAGGGCGCCTCGGACAGGGGCGGCACCGATTTGCCCTGGGTATGGCGGAGGGAGATGCGGACCATCTCGATGATGGTCACCCACAGCACCAGGATGAAGAACACGGTCAGGCCCGCGTCCAGCCGCTGGTTGAAGATGAGCTGTGGCGCAGCGGCTGCCTGGGCCGCAGACAGGGTACCGGCTTCCAGCTTGGCGGCCATGGTGTCGGCCCCGGCGATGAACCCCACCCGCGGGTCGGCGGAGAACAGCTTCTGCCAGGCGGCCACCGTGGTGGTGACGGCCAGGAAGGCCATGGGCAGGCCGGTGACCCAGGCGAAGCGCAGCTTGCCCTGCTTCACCAGGATGGTGGTGGCGATGGCGAGCGCGATGGCGGCCAGCATCTGGTTGGAGATGCCGAACAGGGGCCAGAGGATGTTGATGCCGCCGTTGGGATCGATGACGCCCACATAGAGGAAATAGCCCCACGCCCCCACGAACAGGGCGGAGCAGATCACGGTGGATACATAGGACCCGGTGTTGCCCAGGGGCCGGTAGATGTTGCCCAGCAGGTCCTGCAGCATGAACCGGCCCACCCGGGTGCCGGCATCCACCGCCGTCAGGATGAACAGCGCCTCGAACATGATGGCGAAATGGTACCAGAGGGCTATCAGGCCCTGGCCGAAGGCGCCGGCGAAGATGTGGGCCATGCCCACCGCCAGGGACGGGGCCCCGCCGGTCCGGTGCATCAGCGTGGTCTCACCCATCTCCTTGGCCAGGGCCGTCATGGTCTCCACCGTCACGGGGAAGCCCCAGCTGCTTATGGTGGCCACCGCCTGCTCCGGCGTGGCGCCCACCACGCCGGGGGCGCTGTTGATGGCGAAATAGACGCCGGGGTCCAAGACGCAGGCGGCGATCAGGGCCATGATGCCGACGAAGCTCTCCATCACCATGCTGCCATAGCCTACCAGCCGCAGGTCCGCCTCGCTGGCGATCAGCTTGGGCGTGGTCCCGCTGGAGATCAGGGCATGGAAGCCGGAGACGGCACCGCAGGCGATGGTGATGAACAGGAACGGGTAGATGTGCCCGGCCACCACGGGGCCCGTACCGTCCACGAAGCGGGTGACGGCGGGCATATGCATGTCCGGCCGCAGGATGATGACGGCAAAGGCCAGCAGCAGGATGGCGCCCAGCTTGATGAAGGTGCTGATGTAGTCCCGCGGCGCCAGCAGCAGCCAGACCGGCAGGATGGCGGCCACGAAGCCATAACCGATGACCGCCAGGGCCAGGGCCGGCCCGTCATAGTCGAACAAAGGCGCCAGGGTCGGGCTTTCCGCCACCCAGCCGCCGCCCACCGTGGCGGCCAGCAGCAGCACCAGGCCGATCAGCGACCCCTCAAGCACCCGGCCGGGCCGCAGCACGCGCATGTAGATGCCCACCAGGATGGCGATGGGGATGGTCATGGCCACGGTGAAGGTGCCCCAGGGGCTGTGCTTCATGGCGTTGACCACCACCAGGCCCAGCACGGCCACGATCAGCACCATGATCAGCAGCGTGCCCACCAGGGCCGCGGCCCCGGCCACGGGCCCCAGCTCGTCCCGCGCCATCTGGCCCAGGGTGCGCCCGTCGCGCCGGGTGGAGCCCCAGAGGATGACCATGTCCTGCACGCAGCCACCCAGGACGGAGCCCACCAGCAGCCACAAGGTCCCCGGCAGGTAGCCGAACTGGGCCGCCAGCACCGGCCCCACCAACGGCCCGGCCCCGGCGATGGCCGCGAAATGGTGGCCGAATGTGATCCAGCGGTGGGTGGGCACATAGTCCCGCCCATCATTCAGCCGCAGGGCCGGCGTGGCCCGCGTCGGGTCTGCGGACAGCACGGTGGCGACGATCCAGCCGGCATAGAGCCGGTAAGCCACGGCATAGATGCCCGCAGCGGCCGCGATGAACCAGAAGGCGTTGATCGTCTCCCCCCGGTTGAGGGCGATGCCACCCAGGCAGGCGGCCCCGAAGATGCCGACGACCACCCAGACAAGGTTTTTCATGAGCGTTTGCACCGGACATGCCTCCGCGACGGGCCCGCCACCCGGCGTGGCGTCCTGCCGGTGAAACGCTGGAACTCAGGAATAGTCACACGGGGTTTGTGGGTTTTACCGTCCGGCCGGGGCGGGACGGTCGAACCACTCGGCCATGTTCTCCCACAGCCGCTCGGCACCCTTCTTGAACATGCCCAGATGGCCCACCCGCTCCGGTCCCACCTCCGCCGGGGTCAGGTGCCAGCGGGTGATCCTGGCGCCGGCGAAATTCTCATGCAGGTCATCGATGGGGCGGGGCGGCATGATCTCGTCATCGCTGACGCTGAGCACCAGCATGGGCCCCTGCCACTTGGCGAAACTGGGGTTGGGCGGGTGGCGCGAGGTGGGGCGGACATAGCCCGGCGTGTTGCACATGCGCGCCCATTCCAGCGCCGCCTCCCGCGGGATGTCGCCGACGACACCCATCCGGCTGCCGGGAAACCAGCCGATGGTGTGGGCGAAGGCAGGCATGACCATGGTCCACAGGGTCGCCCGCATCACGTTCTGCGGATAGGGCTGGAACCCCCAATAGCCGTTGCCGCTGGCCACGGATATGACGGCATCCACAAGGGTGTTGTTCGGAGACAGGCCGAAGGCCATGGAGCCCAGGCTGTGTCCCGCCAGCCGCAGCGGCACGCCGCCCAGTTCCCGCGCCCGCTGCGCGGCCACGTCCAGGATGGCGGCAAGGTCCAGCGTGCCGAAGCCGGTGAAGCCGCCCACCGCGTCCTTGCGGCTGGCCGGGCCGGACCCGCCGGTGCCGCGGACGTCGAAGCTCAGGACCGCATGTCCCCGGTCCGCCATCCGGGCAGCGAAGTGCCGGTAGAAGCCCCGCGGCACGCCCATGGCGGAGGCGATGACCAGGACCGCCTTGGGGTCGGCTGGGACGGTCCAGGTGGCGGCGAGGGGGAACCCGTCCCGGGCGGGAATCACCGTGTCCCCGCCGGCCAGCGCCTCGACTTGTTTCATGGTCCCATCCCCCCTTTGTCTCTCGACGGCGGGAGGATGGACCGATACGCCGCTTTTGTCAGCCGCGCCGGTAGTCTTGCAACCGGGTCACCCGAAGGGCGGAGACGCCATGCCGGTCGATCAGGCGCTCCCAGGACTGGAATTCCTCCTCGGAAAGCTGGTAGCGGGCCAAGGCCTCCTCCCGGGTGATCAGGCCTTGGCGAACCCCTTCCACCACCTCCGCCTTGCGGCGGGTGACCCAGCGGCGGGTATCGGGCGGCGGCAAGTCCTCGAGTGTCAGCAGGGTCGGCCGGGCCGGCCCCCGGTGCTGTGCCTCTGCCGTGTACTCCAGAACATGGGCGCCGGCGGTATCGGCTGCCATCGTGCAAGTCCCTCGTCGAACCGGAAATCTAACCCCATCGATAGGGTATGCCACTTAAGATCCGGTGAACGGGGTTTCTTGCTGCCTTGATGTCAGCGGACCGCGGTGACCTTGCCCATCACCACGGGCATGTCGCCCACCATCAGGTATGGGTTCTCCGTCGTCAGGTCGACGCCGGTCACCCGGCCGGCAACGCGCATGATGCCGCCAATCGCCTTGCCGTCCTTGCCCTGGGCGACCAGCTTGGCGTCATAGGTGCCGTCTTCCACCTGCTTCCCGCTGGCGTCCTTCCCGTCCCAGCTCACCGCCTGGGTGCCGGCCTTGTTGGACAGGGGAAGGGTCCGGATCACCTTGCCCTTGGAGTCCAGGATCTGCAGCTCGGCGGAGGACGTGGTGGCGTCGAAGGTCATGGCCAGGTCGGCCCGGCCGTCCTGCAGGGGGATCTGCTCGCTCACGGTCTCGATGGTCCGGCCCATGTAACCGATGGCTTGGCTGGGCTGGCCCCGGTTGATGGAGGAGATGACGTTCTCCAGGTTCTTGTTGGTGGCGATGGACTGCTCCACCTGTGAGAACTGGACGAGCTGCTGCGTGAACTGGGACGGGTCCTGCGGGTTCAGGGGGTCCTGGTTCTGGATCTGCGTGGTCAGCAGCTTCAGGAACAGCTCGTAGTTCTGGCTCAGCTCGGCGGAGCTGTCCTTCTTGCCGTTGGCGGCGGTGGTGGCGCCGGCGGTCTGGGCGTTGGCGGCAGAGATGGTCATGGCCCGGGTCCTCCTCGAACGTCAGATCCGCACATCGACCCGGCCGGGGGCGATGATTGGCGTGTAGGCCGGCGGTGCCTGGACCTCGTCCGCCCTCGCGTCCGCGCCCATCCGCATGCCGAAGCCCCTGTCGCGTTGGCCCTGGTCCTCCCGCTGGGCCTGCTGGCCCTGGTCACGCAAGGAGAAGCTCAGGCCGCCCGCCTCGGGGCGCAGACCGACGTCTTGCAAGGCCCGTTCCAACGCTCGGGAGTCCTTCTGCAAAAGGTCGAGGGTGTAGGGATTCTCGGCCATGATCTTGGCCTTCATCCGCCCGTCGCCGCCGAACTCGATCTGCACGTCGATGCGACCCAGGTCGGTGGGGCGGAGCTGGATGGACAGGCGGTCATTGCCTTCCTGCACCGCCCGCTGCACGTGCACCGCCACCTGGTTCAGTGCGGGTGGGTTCGGCCCGCCGCGGCCTTGGCGCGCGGCGGCAAGTTGCTGGGCAAACTCCGTCGTGCCGGCCCGTGGGGCCTCCCCGGACACTGCCGGGCGCAGGGTGGGGTCCGTGGTCGGCTCTGCCAGGGACCGGCTGTCCGGTTGGTCACCGGCATTGTCCAGGGACGCCTCCGCGCCAGCACCCGCGGCGGCAACGGCAGTGGCTGTCAGGCTGCCCTGGGCAGCCTGGGGGGCCGCGGGCTTGGCGGCAGTTTGTGCCGGCGCGGCAGGATTTGCCGAGGCCCCGGCAAGGTTGGCCGCCGCGTCCTCCGCCACGCCGTTCTTCTCGCCGGCTTGCCGCTTCTCCTCGATCCGCGCGGCGCGCTGGGCAGCACCGGATTCCTCGCCGGCTTCCGTCGCCGTGGCTTGGAGGGCCATGCCGTCACCGGCGGGAACTGCCGCGGCGTCAGTGGCTGCCCCCGGCTTCGCCCCGTGCGGTTTGGCGGCCTGGACCTGCGCTGTCGCCGGCCGGGTCGGTGCGGCGTTGGGCGTGGTGGGGATGGCTGGTGCTGCCTCCACCACGACCGGGTCGGAAGTGGGCGCATCAGGGGACGCGGCGACCGCCAGCTCGTCGCCGGCAGCGACATCGTGGGCTTCCGGATCGGCCTGGACCATGTCAGTCGCCACGACCGTCCGGGCGTCGGAGACACCGGTCGGGGGGAGGGGCTTTGTACCGGACGCCGGCTCCCATGCATCAGCCTGTGTCCCGGCTGGCGGCTTGGCGGGCTGCGGGGCCGCGACCGTCGGCTTCCCCGAATGGCTTTCCGCTTTCGCTGCCGCTGGTGGCTGTGCGGTGCCGGCCACCGGCGTGGGCTGCGCGACGGGCTCGGCCTTGGGGACCGTGGGCGTTTGCTTGACCTCGGCCGCCGCCGTTTCCCCGTCACCGGACGGGCGCGCGACAGCCTTGTCCTCTGGCATCCGGGCCTTGGGAGCGGGAGACGGCACCAGGGGCGGTGCGACCACGGGGGCGGCCTGCGCCTGGTTGGGCTGGGGAGGCGTGACGACGGCCTCAGCCACTACCACGTCCTGATCCGCCCCCGCAGACACCGTCTCTGCCTCGGCAAGCTCCGGAATGTCCTGATGTGGCCGGTCTGTCGTCTCGAACGGAACCGCAGACATGCCGACCCCCTCGACCGGGACCATGGCAGCCGTGTCGGTGGGGACGGCAGGAGCGGGCAGGGGCTTGTCCGCCGTCAGCTTGGCTGCCACCGCGCCGCGGGCGAGGGGGACGGGGGTGGGGACCGTCGCCGGGGCCGGTGCCATGACGGGCGCCGTTCCCCCGGTGGCCATCGCTTCAGCCTCCCCCGGGACCAGCTCGGGCATCGCAGCCCTGGCGACCAAGCCGCCCGGCAGGGCACCACCCGCTGCCCCGTCGCCCGCCGCCGGAACCGGCTCGACCACGGGGAGGGCAGGGGATGGCGCAAGGCCAGCCGTCTGGACCTGCCCCGGCTGGGCCGGCGGCACCGTGCCGTCGGTCATCAGCCCGGCGAGCAGGCCGTTGAACAACCCCGCCGCCTCACCCGCCGTCGGGGTGGGTACCAGGGGGACGACGCCGGGAAGGGCGGTCTTCGACGCGGACGGGAGAAGGGCTGTCGTGGTCATGGGCGGGGGTCCTGCACTGGGTCCGTCCTGCGATATGCAACCGGCGGGCCAAACGTCTTGCCGTGGTTTGCCGCCTGGGCCGGCCGCGTCCAGGCACAAGGCGGAACTCTTTTCCCGGTCAGGGCCGGCCGCCGGGCAGACTTTGCCGGTTGGGCCGGCGCGCGGCGGCCGAACGCACGACGACAGGCCCGGCCCCGTTGGCAGGGCCGGGCAGGATTGCTTGCGGACGCTTCAAAGCGTCTTGTTCAGGGAAGAGGGGCGGGTGGTCTTCCGGCCATAGGGGTCCTGGACGCCCAAGGTCGCGCGGCTGCTGTAGGGCCCGTCGTCGGCCCGGACCTGCTTGATGCTGGCGACGAGCGTGTCCACCACCGCCTGGGCGGCCTGGGTGGCGGCCTGCACGATGCCGGCATTCTCGGCCGCCAACTCGGCGAAGCGCCGGCCGGTGCCGTGCAGCCGCTCCTTCATCTCCGGGTCCAGGGCCTTGAAGCCCTCCACGTCCAGCCGGACGGTGCGGACCGCATCCTCGTAGGCCCGCAGCAGGATACCCTTCTTCTCCGCCACCTCGCCGAGCTGCTTCAGGTTGCGGCTGCGGACGATGCGGTTTTCCTCCTCGAACAACCCGGCCAACCGATCCATGGCGTCGATCAGCCCCTCGGCGCGGGCCAGGGCGGCGGTCATGCCGGCCCCCCGGCCACTTCCTGCATGCGCAGGAGCTGGGCCTTCATCTGCTGGGCGATGCCCACGCCGCCGGAGGAGGCGACCATCTTGCCGTACTCCTCCACCATCATGCCGCGCCACATCTCCTCGGCATGGCCGCCGCCGAAGGTGGGGTCCACCTCCAGCCCGGACCACATCTGGGAGAACATGCTGGACAGGAACACGGCCTCGAAGTCCCTGGCGGTCTTGTCCAGTTCCGGACCGGCGCCCTTGCCCAGCCGGGGCATGTTGAGCCCGCGGGCCTGGGCCAGGGACTGGGCGTCGTAGCCCGGGGGGGAGAGGGTCATGTCGGCCATCACATCACCTCGATCTCGGCTTGCAGCGCGCCCGCCGCCTTGATCGCCTGGAGGATGCTGATCATGTCGCGCGGGCCGATCCCCAGCGCATTCAAGTTCTGTACCAACTCCTGAAGGGTGACACCGGCGGGAAGCACGGCCAGCTTCTTGTCGGCACCCTCGTCCGCCTGGATCTGGGTACGCGGCACCACCGCAGTCTGGCCGCCCTGGCTCAGGGCATTGGGCTGGCTGACCTGGGGCGTCTCCGTGATGGTGACCTTCAGGTTGCCCTGGGCCACGGCCACCGGGCTGATCCGGACATTGTCGCCGATGACGATGACGCCGGAGGCCTCGTCGATCACCACCCGGGCCGCCTGGTCCGGGGTGACGCGGAGCTGCTCCACGTCCCGAATGAAGCTGACCAGGTCGGCGCGGCGCGCCTGGGGCACGTCCACCACCACGTTGGCCGGGTCCGCGGCGCGGGAGGCGTTGGGCCCGAACACCCGGTTGATGGCTTCCGACACCCGCATGGCCGTGGTGAAGTCGGGGTTGCGCAGGGACAGGCGCATGCTGCCCAGGTCGCGCAGGTCGAAGTCGATGGACCGCTCCACGATGGCGCCGCCGGCGATGCGGCCGGCGGTGGGCACCCCCTTGGTGATGCTGGCCGCGGCGCCTTGCGCGCTGAAACCCGCCACCGCCACGGCCCCTTGGGCCACGGCATAGACTTCCCCGTCGGCGCCCATCAGCGGCGTCACCAGCAGGGTGCCGCCCATCAGGTTCTTGGCGTCGCCCAGGGTGGCGACGGACACGTCGATGCGGGTGCCCTGGCTGCTGAAGGGCGGCAGGGTGGCCGTGACCATCACGGCGGCGATGTTCTTGGTCCGCAGGGTCTGGCCGCGGACGTTCACGCCCAGCCGCTCCAGCATGCCGATCAGGCTCTGCTCGGTGAAGGGGCTGTTGTTGATCGTGTCGCCGGTCCCGTTCAGGCCGACCACCAGGCCATAGCCCACCAGCATGTTGTCCCGCACGCCCTCCACGTCCGCGATGTCCTTGATCCGGGACTGGGCCATCACTGGCGCCGGCAGGAACAGGCAGGCGCCCAGGGCCAGGGTGCCCAGCAGGCGCAGGGCGGTCCGGATGGGGCGGCGGGCGGCGGTGCGGTCGGTTCTCATGGTCCTGGCCCTTCGGCTCTGGCCCCCGTCGCACCCGGCAGAATTGGCCGGGCAGGGCAGGGGCATGCAACGTCTCGCGACCCATGATGCCAGAAGCGTGCCAACCCGCCCCCGGCCGCCGGGCTGCAAAATTGCCCTAGTCGCGCCATTCGGCCGGGTGGTACCTATATGAGGCGGGGTGGGCCTCCGCCCCCCATGTCGGCTTCCCAGCCCCGCAGCCCGGAAAGACAGTGTCGCCACGGCCATGAAGATCGAGGGTCCCGGTCAACTCCGCCCCGGACAGGTCCGCAAGGCCCCGCGCAGCGGCAGCGGTTCCGACTTCCTGCGCCATTTGGGCGGCGGGGACGAGTCGGGTGCCAAGGTGGCCGGCGCGCAATCGGCTGCCGCCATCAACCCCCTGTTCGCGCTGCAAGAGGTGGACGACGCCCTGAACGGCAAGCGCAAGGCCGTGGAGCGGGCGGAGGATATCCTGGACCGGCTGGACGAGCTGCGGCTGGGCCTGCTGACCGGCAGTTTCCCCCGGGAAAAGCTGGTTGAACTCGTGCGCATGGTGCAGGCCCGCCGGGCTGGCGTGGACGACCCGGGGCTCCAGGCCGTGCTGGATGAGATCGACCTCCGGGCGCAGGTGGAGATCGCGAAGCTTACCCCTGGGCCGTGATCGATTCACTATAACGCTGTTTTATCAAGCATTTAGTGATCCTTGCGAGTAGCAGGGCTCCTCCCTATACTCCGGCGCGTCTCGGCCCTAAGGATCGGACCGTCATAATGCCGTCGTCATCCTACGCGCAGCTTCCCCCGGACTACCGCCCGTCCGAAGACGAAGAATTCATGAATCCCGTCATGAAGGAGTATTTCCGCCAGAAGCTTCTGCGCTGGCGGGCCGAACTCCTGCGGGACTCCACGGAAACGCTCCAGAGCCTGCACGATGATGGCGGCCTGCAGGAGCCGGACATCTCCGACCGTGCCACGCTGGAGACCGACCGCGCCCTGGAACTGCGGACCCGCGACCGGGAGCGCAAGCTGATCGCCAAGATCGATTCGGCGCTGGAGCGGCTGGAAGCCGACGAGTACGGCTTTTGCGAGGAGACGGGGGAGCCCATCGGCGTCCGCCGGCTGGAAGCCCGCCCCATCGCGACGCTGAGCCTGGAAGCCCAGGAGCGCCATGAGCGCCTGGAGCGTACCCACCGCGACGATTGAGGCGCCGTCATCCACGGCGCCTTTTTTGTGGGACGGGCCCCGCCATGACGGCGGGGCCCGTTTTGATTCCGTAGGTCGGGGTGACCATCGGGAACCCCGACAACCCGGCGAACGTGACGTGTTGGGGTTCGCATGCGCTCACCCCAGCCTACAAGGAACAAAGGCCTATCGCGGCGCAGGACAGTTTTCCTGCGCCGCGATTGCCTACCCCACCGGCAAGTCCTGCCGGGTCAGAAGGGGTTCAGCACTTCCAGCACCTGCTGGCCCCAGCGCGGCTGCTGCACGTCGCTGACCGTGCCCTTGCCGCCGTAGCTGATGCGGGCCTCGGCAATCTTTTCATAGCTGATGGAATTGGCGTTGGTGATGTCCTCGGGCCGGATGATGCCGGACAGCAGCAGCTCCCGCAGCTCGTGGTTCACACGGACCTGCTGCTTGCCCTGGACGACCAGGTTGCCGTTGGGCAGCACCTGGGTGATCAGCGCCGCGACGCGGAGGTTGATCTGTTCCTGCCGCTGGATCTGGCCGTCGCCGGTGCTGCTGCTGGCGCCGCTGGTGCTGACCAGGGAACCCGTGTCCGACAGCCCGGTGGCCCGGGCCACGTTGCGCTCGAAGCCGAAAAGGGTGGGGATGCCCAGGCTGTCGCTGCCGTCGCGGCTGCGGGTGGTGGAATTCTGCATCTGGGCGCGGTCGTTGATCTGGATGGTCACGGTGAGGATGTCGCCCACCCGGGTGGCGCGCTGGTCCTTGAAGAAACCGCGGGCGCCGGTACGCCACAGGCTGTTGGGCTGCTGCTCCATGACCGGGGCCTGAGGCATGGGCATGTGGACCGGGCGGTAGTTGGGGTCCGTCTGCGGGTTCTCGATCCCCGCCAGGGTCGGCGCCTTCCCGATCTCTGCCAGGCGCTCCGCGGTGCTGCAGGCGGAGAGGCCGAGGGCCGAGACGGCCAGGACTGCGAGGGTGGGGATGCGCTTGGACGGCTTGCGGGCGGACATGGGGCGGCTCCTCAGCGGGCGAGGGTGGTATTGGCGTCGGCGGCGCGGATGCGTGACGCCGGGGTCGCCTTGGGCTGAGCAAGAGGCATGCCAGTCGGGTCCACCACCACCAGGTCCGGCCCGGCCACCACCGCTTCCAGCACCCGGTTGCTGCTGGTGTTGCTGACCCGGATGGGCTGGCCGGCGGCGCCGTCGGTCAGGGCGCGGCCCTGGGCCGTCAGGGTCATGCTGGGGGACTTCACCATAATGGTGACCAGCGTGCCCTTCTGGATCACCGTGGCGGCGCGCACGTCGCGGGCCCGCACGGGCTGGTTGGGGTTGATGCCGCTGCGGGCCACCATGCCCACCAGGGCCTTGGCATCCGTCACCACGTCCGCGCCGGCCTTGTCACGGGCCACCTTGCCCCAGACCACGTCGGCATCGGTCACCAGCTCGCCAGGGTTCAGGCGACGGGACAGGACGGGGACCTCCAGCACCTCCACGGCGCGGCCGCCCACGGCCTGCCGCAGCACGGTTTCCCCGCCCGCGGTGCCGACGATCTCCGCCGTCACCCGGCCGCGGGCGGCGTCATAGGCAAGATTTTCCACCCGCACCGCGCCATCGCTGCCGGTGGGCAGGAACAGCATCAGGGAGCGGTTGTCCAGGGTCACCTCGAGATTGGCCGGGGCGCCGGACCGCTCCAGCGCCTCGACCAGCGCCTCGCGCACGGCCGCCGCGTCCACCTGCACCGCGTCCCGCTGCACGCTCACCCGGTCGGCGCCGCCCAGGGGGCGCCAGGCCAAGCCGTTGGCGGCGGCGATGCGGGCCAGGGCATTGGCATCCAGGGTCACCGACCGGCCCAGGTTGGGGGCGGCACCCACCACCCGTGCCGCCTGCTCCGGCTCCAGCCCATCGAACAGGTCGCCCAGGGTCACCTGGTTCCCGGCAATCCGCGCCTCGGCCTTCAGCGTCGCGGCGGCGGCCGGGCCGGCCAACAAGCTGCCGGCGAGCAGCAGGGCGGCGAGGGGGCGCAACAGCTTGGAGGGGGCGGCGATCATGGCGGCAATCCTTTCCCGGTCGGGCGACATCAACGGTCAGGCGACGCGATCAGCGGAGCTGGCTGACCGACTGGAGCATCTGGTCGGTGGTGCTGATGACCTTGGAGTTCATCTCGTACGCCCGCTGGGCTGTGATCAGGCTGGTGATCTCGGAGACGATGTTGACGTTGGAGGTCTCCAGCGCCTCCTGCATCAGCCGGCCATAGCCGGGGGCGCCGGGATTGCCGGCCACCGCCTGCCCTGACGCGGGGGTCTCCAGGTACAGGTTGTCGCCGATGGCCTCCAGGCCGCCATTGTTCGGGAAGACCGCCAGCTGGATCTGGCCCACGTTCTGCGGCTCGGTCTGGCCGTCCAGCTTCACCAGCACCTCACCGTTGGCGTTCACGGTGATGTCCACGGCGTTCTGCGGCACCACCAGGCCCGGCTGGACCTGGTAGCCGTCGGCGGTGACCACCGTGCCCTCGGCATTCAGCTGGAAGGACCCGGCGCGGGTGTAGGCGGTGTCGCCGTTCGGCAGCAGGATCTGGAAATAGCCCTGGCCGTTGATGGCGAGGTCCAGCTTGTTCCCGGTGACGGAGATGTTGCCCTGCTCGTTGATCCGGTAGACGGCGGTGGTCTTCACGCCGGCGCCGATCTGGATGCCGGACGGCACGACCGTGCCCGCGTCGGAGGAGGTGGAGCCGACCCGGCGCTGGTTCTGGTACAGCAGGTCCGTGAACTCGGCCCGCTGCCGCTTGAACCCGGTCGTGGTCATGTTGGCGATGTTGTTGGAGATGGTCTCCACGTTCAGCTGCTGGGCCAGCATGCCCGTGGCGCCGATGCTGAGGCTGCGCATTGTCCGGCCCTCCTTTACTGGGTCTTCGCAAGGGTGCGGACCGCGCCGCGGATCCGCTCATGTTCGTTGTCCAGCATCCGCTGCACCGACTGGTAGCTGCGGACCACGTCGATCATCTGGGTCATCTCGACCACGGACTGCACGTTGCTGCCTTCCAGGGCGCCCTGGGCCACCTGGGGGGTGGCCACCGGCTGCTCTTCCTGGTCGGTGGTGTAGAGGCCGCCGCCCAGCTCTTGCAGGCGCTGCTCGTCGGCGAAGGTCACGACCTTCAGCTTGCCCAGCGGGCCCTGCTCGGTCTCGACGCCGCCGTCGCCCTTGATGCTGATGTTGGTGGCGTCGGCGGGGATGACGATGCGCTGGCCGCCCTCGGTCAGCAGCGGCAGGCCGTTGCGGTCCACCAGCTCCCGGTCGTTGTTCAGCTGGAAGCTGCCGCCGCGGGTGTAGCGGGTGCCGGACAGGGTCTCGACGCCGAAGTAGCCCTCGCCGCGGATGGCCACGTCCAGCGGGTTGCTGGTGACGTTGATGGGGCCGGCCTGGGTGTTGCGCATCAGGCCGAAGTCCTGGACGAAGCTCATCCGGTCGCCCTGGCGGTCCGGGCGCTCCAGGTACTCCAGGAAAAGCATGCGCTGGGCCTTGAACCCTGTGGTGTTCATGTTGGCGATGTTGTTGGAGACCACCTCCATCTGCCGCCGCAGCGCTTCCTGCCGGGAGAGGGTGATGTAGATTGAGGTTTCCATCGCCTGCCTCGAACCTTCGCTTGCCGGCCAGCCGCCGGACGTTCCGGGCAGACCATATGCAGACAGCGTGCCAAGTCAGGATTTGTGCGGGTTCCCACGGGGTGGCGGCAGATTTTTCCGCCCTTGTCCAACAGGGGTCGGCATGGGATCCGGCGACAGGGGCGGGGTGATGGCCCTTCAGGTCATCCCAAGGCTTTCCCTTGCGGCCGACACCAGGGGGAAAGGAACGCCTGCCTAGGTCAGCGTTCCTTGCGGTCGGCCACCGTCTCCGGCGCCAGCGACAGGTAACGGGACGGGTGGATGTCGCGCAGATTGTCCTGCCAGCCGCGCACCGTGGGCGCTACCAGCCGGCGGCTGGCGGGATAGAGCACGGGAACCACCGCCATGTCGGCCAGCAGCCTTGCCTCCGCCGCCCTCAGGCCGGCCAGGTGGCCGGGCATGTCCGGCGCGTCGTTGGCCCGTTTCAGCAACTCGGCGAAGGGCTTCCCGCCATAGCCGGCGCTGTCCAGCGCGCCCGGGCGGAACGGCTCCAGGAAACGCGCAAGCTGGGGCGTGGACTGGATGCGGAGCAGGATGTCCTGGAAGTCCCGTCGGCGGAGGCGCTCCACGACGTCGCGCGCCTCGTCATTCTCAAGCCGGGTCCGCACGCCCAGCAGTTCCCGCCACCGGCGGCTGATGGCCACCACGACGGCCTTGTTGCTCTCCCCGCTGGGATAGAGCAGGTGCACGGTGAGGGGCTTGTCCGGCCCATAGCCGGCGGCGGCATACAGTTCCCTGGCCTTTGCCTCCCGCGCCGCGCGGTCCAGCCCCGCCCAGGGACCCGGCGGGGGCTGGTAGCCATCCAGTCCCGGCGGGATCAGCGTCTCGGCCGGCCGGGCGCCCTCGCCGGCGTCAGCGGCCAGGGCCTCCCGGTCGATGGCCAGCGACAGCGCCTCACGCAGCCGCGTGTCGTCCTTCCAGGGGGCCAGGGTCTGGTTGAAGACCAGCGACATGGTCTGCGCCCGGGGCACGATGCGCAGGGAATCCGCCAGTTGCCGCTGCACCCAGGTCGTGTGCCCCGTGGGCAGGGTGCTGGTTACATGCAGGGTCCCCGCCCGGAACTCCCGCAACTCGGCCTGCGGGTCCTCGACCAAATGCATCACGACCCCATCCAGGGCGACATCGCGGGCCGCGTGGAAATGCGGGTTGCGGACCAGCCGGTGGCTGGTGCCGGGCACCGTCTCCACCAGCATGAAGGGCCCGTTACCGACCAGCTTCCCTGCCTGGAATGCCCGGACCCCTTCGGCCTGTAGCGACGCCTTGTGGATGGGATAGGCGGTGCGGCCCGCCAGCACGACGGACAGGGTGGGGGCCGGTTGGTCCAGCGTGATCTCCAGGACCAACCGGTCCACGGCCCGCACGCCCAAGGCCGACGGGGGCAGGTCGCCGCGGAAGACCTGCCGGGCATTCCGGATCGGGAACAGCAGGTCGGGGGAGAAGGGCCGGATCGGCTGGGCCAAGGCCCGGCGCAGGCCATAGACGAAATCTTCCGCCGTCACCGGGCTGCCGTCGGACCATTTGCCCGCGGCGCGGAGTTGGAAGGTCCAGGTCAGCCCGTCCTCGCTGGTGCTCCAGGTCTCCGCGGCTCCGGCCACCAGGTTTCCGCCAGCGTCCCATGCCAGCAACCCTTCATACAGGTCGCCCAGGACCCGGTCGGCGGTGGGGGACGTGGCCCGATGCGGGTCCAGCAGGTCCGGTTCGCGGCCCACGCTGATGTGGAGGACGCTTCCCCTGTCGACGGTACGCGCCGTCTGCCCCGTGCCGGGCGGGACCAGGCAGAGGACCAGGAATGCCAGGAAGGCAAGCAGTCGCGGGACGGAAGGGGCGGTGCGCATCGTCGGGACCAGGGCAGGGGCCCATGACGATGGGGCGGGGGCGGGGCCGCCGTCCACGGTGCGGAAGCGTGCCCCCATCAGCACCGGCCCACCCCTCCCGGTTGCCCATTCGGCACGAAAAAGGGCGGCGGGTATCCCCCGCCGCCCTGGTTGGCCGGATCGTTCCGGGAGGTCGGTCAGGCCGCCGCCGCGTCCGCAGCAACCTGCAGCTTGACGATCTTGTCGGGGTCGCGGACCTCCCCGTTGCGGCCTTGGCCGCGCTTGATCTTGTCCACGGCTTCCATGCCCTCGGTCACCTGGCCCCAGACGGTGTACTGGCCGTCCAGGAAGCGGCTGTCCTTGAAGCAGATGAAGAACTGGCTGTCGGCGCTGTTCGGGCTGGCCGCGCGGGCCATGGAGCAGGTGCCGCGCACATGCGGCTCCCGGCTGAACTCCGCCGGGATGTTCTGGCCGCTGCCGCCGGTGCCGTTGCCGTCCGGGTCGCCGCCCTGGGCCATGAAGCCCTCGATCACCCGGTGGAAAGCCAGCCCGTCATAGAAGCCCTGGCGGGTCAGTTCCTTGATCCGCGCCACGTGCTTGGGCGCCAGGTCCGGACGCAGCTTGATCACGACCCGGCCGTGCTCCAGGTCCATGTACAGGGTGTTCTCCAGGTCCATCGCCCGTATCCTTGTTGTCTGGTCGCGCCGCGGCGCCTTCCGGCCGGGACCATACAACCCTGCCGCTGCGTTGGGAACCATCCGGACGGCAAATCGTGCCAGGACAGGAACGGTTGCCATGCCTGCGCCATGCCGGGCCGGCCATGGTAAACTTTCGAATTCGAAACCGGACTTTCCTGGATGACCCGAGCCGCCCGCCACCGCCTGAGCCGCCTTGCCGCCAGCCTGACCGGCCTGCTGGCGTTGGCGCTGTTGGCCGGGGTCTGGTGGCTGCCCCGGCTGGTGGAGGACCGGGCCGCGGCAGCCCTGCGGGAAGCCGGCTTCCCGGACGGGGCGGTGGTGCTGGACAGCATCAGCACCACCCGCGCGTCCGGCGGGCTGAAACTGGCCGGGGACCAGGGCATCGACCGGGTGGAGGCGACATACGGCCTGTCGGGGCTTCTGGCCGGGCGCCTCGACACGGTGCTGGTTCAGGGAGCCCGCGTTCGCTTGCTTCTGGACGGTGGGGGCGTCCGGGTCGAGGGACAGCAACCCGTGGCTGGGCCCGAACCCTCTGGTGAGATCAGCCTTCCCGTGGACCGGCTGGAAATTCGCGACTCCCGTCTCACCCTGCTGACGGAGGCAGGGGCGATCGAAGTTCCCCTGGCCGCCACCCTGATCCGGGGTGAGGCTGGCGTGGTCGGCGGCGAGGCTACCCTGGGCCTGCAAGGGGCCGGGCTGCGCAGTGACATCGCGATCCGGGCAACCCGAAACGCGGACGGCAGCCTTGCTGCCGACTTCACCGTGACGCCCACCGGGGAGGGGCCCGCCCGGCTGGAAGGGCGCGGTCAGTTCGCCTGGTCCGGCCAGGGCCTGCCGCTGGGCACGGCCGACCTGTCCCTCACCGGATTCGCCTTGCCGAGCGGCGGGACGGCCGTCGGCGCCCTCGCCTGGGTCGGCGAGGAAAAGGGCCAGTCCCTGGCGTTGGACGCCAAGGCGGCGGGCTGGGGTGCCCTGGACGCCAAGGCGGCACTCGCCCCCGGCAGCACGGCGGCCGACCCCTCGGTCACCTTCCAGGCGGCGGGCAAGGGCGTGACGCTGCCGGGCTGGCTGACTGACGCCTCCTTCACCGTTGCCGGCCAGGCCAATGCGGCCGGGGAAGGCTGGCGCATCGACCTGCCTCAAGGCGCCACCTTTGCCGGCAAACCCGCCCCCGCCCTGCGGGGCCGCCTGCCGGAAGCCGTTGGCCCAGGCCCCCTCCGCCTCACCCTGCGGCCGTTGGGGAAGGGGCCTGTGGTCCTGACGGTGCGGCAGGCGGAGGAGGGGATGTCGGCAGACATCGGCAAGTCTGGCTTCGGCCTCGAACTCGGTGATGTCGCCGCTGGCGGCGCGCTGGAGTCGGCGGTGGTGCGCTGGGCCGACGATGGGCTGGCCGACGTCGGGCTTGTTATTTCCGGCACGACCTTGTCGGCGGAGCCCTTCGCCCTGTCCGCCCGCGGCCTGTCCCTGGACGCACGTTACCGTCCGGGCCAGTCGACCCCGGTGCAGGCCAAGGCCCGCGCGGACAGCCTGCGGGTCGGCGGCGACACGCCGCTGGTCGCGCCCCTGGCCGTAACCGCCAGCCTGTCCGGCGACCCGGCGGGCACCCTATCCTTCGTGGGCGAGGGATCCGCCCTGGACGGCCGGATGGTCATTGACGTGGCCGGGAAGCAGCATGTGGGAAAGGGCTGGGGCAGCGCCAAGGCTACCCTGCACCCGATCCGTTTCCTGCCCAACGGCCCGCCGCCCACCGCCTATTTCCCCCTGCTGGAAGGCTGGGCGGAAGAGGGGCGGGGCAGCCTCGGCGCAGTGGCAGAACTGGGCTGGGGCAAGGGCGCGCCCGCCGGCTCTGCCCGGCTGACGCTGGACGGCCTTGCGCTGACAGGCCCCTCCCTGGCGGTGCAGGGGCTCAACGGCGTGCTCACCGCCGCCAGCCTGCAACCCCTCGCCACGGATGGGGAGCAGACGGTGGAAGTCAGCCTGCTGGACATCGGCCTGCCCCTGAGGGACGGGAAAATCCGCTTCGCCCTGGGGAAGGACCAGCGTCTTGCCCTGCGCCAGGCGACCTTTGCCTGGGCCGGTGGCACGGTGCGGGCGGCACCTTTCGAATCAGGACTGTCGGACCCGAGGCACACCGTGGTGCTGGAGGCTGAGGGGCTGGGGTTGGGCCCGGTGCTGGAACTGGCCGGGGTGGACGGGCTCCAGGCGGATGGCAGGCTGGCCGGGCGCATCCCCGTCGTCATCGCCGGCCGCGACATCCGCTTCGACGATGGCAAGCTGGAGGCGGTGGGTCCTGGCAGCATCCGCTACGACCCCGCCAAGCCGCCCGCTTTCCTGAGCGCGGCCAAGAATGACAGCACCGGGCTGGTCCTGGAGGTGCTCCAGAACTTCCGCTACAAGACCCTGGCCCTGCTGATCGACGGGGCGGCGGGGCGGGAGATGACGGTAGCCCTGCGGGTGGAGGGGGCGAACCCCGACTTCTATGGCGGCTACCCGGTGAAGCTGAACGTCAACCTTTCCGGCGCGCTGTACACCATCCTGCGCCGGGGCCTCGGCGCCTACCGTATTCCTGACACGATCCGCGGGCAGATTGAGCAGCAAGGAAAAGGGAACCCATGACCGTGAGACCAACCCTCCTGCTGCTGCCCGCCCTGGGCCTGCTCGCCGCCTGCTCCCCCACCGTGAAGGTGCAGGCCCCGGACAAGCCCATCGAGATCAACCTGAACATCCGGGTGGAGCAGGAGGTCCGGGTCAAGATCGACCGGGAGCTGGACCAGGTGTTCCAGAACAACCCGGAACTGTTCGGCCTCCCGTCGGAGAAGAAGAAATGAGCCCGCGTCGCCTTCTTGCCGTCCTCGCCCTGGTGCTCGCCACCCTGCTGGGCGGCGGCATGCCCGCCTTAGCCCAGGACGACCTCGCCTCCGCCAAGGCGCAGGGGTTAGTGGGGGAAAGGCCGGACGGGCTGGTCGGCACCGTTGCCGATGCCGTGCCCGCCCCCGTGGCCGCCCTGGTGGAACGGGTGAACGCCGAGCGCCGCAAGCAGTACGGCCAAGTGGCCCAGAGCACCGGTCGCCCGGTGCAGGAGGTCCAGGCCATCGCTGGCGACAAGCTGGTCGCCAACACCCCCTCCGGCCAGTACGTGATGAACGCGGCCGGACGCTGGGTGAAGAAGTGAGGTATTACGGCAGCTTTCCCTCAAGCGCGTTCATGTAGATGCCGCTGACCCCTTCCTCCGTCAGCGGCACGGGGTTGGTGGCGGCGAAGGGGTCGGCCAGGGCGGCGGCCACCAGGGGGCGGACCCGGGCCTCGTCCAGGCCGAGGCCGCGGAGCGTGTGGGGGATGCCCAACTCCTGCCGCAGGGACAGCAGGCAGTGCAGGAATCCCTCGAACCCGCCCTTTTCCAATCCGACATAGGCAGCCAGCCGGTCGATGCGACCCTCCACGGCCGGGCGGTTATGGACCAGCACATAGGGTGTCAGCACCGCCGTGGCCAGGCCGTGGTGGGCGTTGGTCAAGGCGGCGATGGGGTCCGTCAGGGCCTGCACCGCGCCCAGGCCGCGGCGGAAGGCGATGCCGCCCAGGGCCGCCGCGGCCAGCATCATGGACCGGGCCATCAGGTCATGGCCGTTGCGGTAGGCATTGCCCAGGTTGGCGCGGACCAGCCGCACCCCCTCCGCCGCGATGCCCTCCGCCGCCGGGTCGAAGCCGGGGGCGCAGAAGGCCTCCAGGTTGTGTGTCAGCGCGTTCATCCCCGTGGCCGCCGTCAGGTTGGGCGGCAGGTCGATGGTCAGCACCGGGTCCAGGATGGCTACCGCCGGCATCAGCGCGGGATGGCGCAACACGCGCCGCTGCCGTGTCTCCGGGTCCGTGATGACGGCGGTGGAACGTACCTCCGCCCCGCTGCCGGCGGTGGTCGGTACGGCGATCAGCGGTGGTGGCGGCGTCGGCGTGGGCACCGCGGCCATGGCGTCGTCCACCTCCGCCCGCCAGGGGTCGTTCAGGCCCGTGGCCATCAGCCCAACGACCTTGGCGACGTCGATCGCGCTGCCGCCCCCGAAGGCCACCAGCCCGTCATGGCGCCCGGCCTTGTAGGCCGACAGTCCAGCCTCCGCATGGCGCAGGGTCGGGTTGGACCGGATGTCGGAGAAGACGGCCACCTCGATCCCCTGTCCGGCACAGGATGACAGTACCTGGCGCAGGATGCCCAGCCCTGCCACGCCCGGGTCGGTCACCAACAGGGGCCGCTCCATGCCGTGGTGTCGGCATAGGCTTGGCAGTTCCTGCACCCGTCCCACCCCGAACCGAACCGGAATCGGTTCCGACCAGTCAGCCCGCAGGGTATTGACGTCGCCTTCCATGTCCCGCTCCTCCGCTACCCCCTGACCGTGACAACATCAGGATAGCGGCCAGGATCACGGAATGGGGCGGGGGATAAGGGGAAGGGTGCCCGGGTTCAGGGAAACGGGCAGCGTGTGCCGTTGATTTCGACGAAGGACCGCGCGCCCTGGTTCACGGTGAAGCGGAACTCCTTGTCGCCCACCACCACGGAATGTTCCAGGGGCAGGGGCCCCGTGGCGCTGGTGGCTTGGCCGTCGGCCTGGACGAACTTCAGGGTCACCGGCTTGGTGGGATCGAACCAGGCTTCCACGTTCCCGGCGGCATTGCGGGCCGGCTGGCCCCCGCCGGTCACGGTGATGGCCCCGTCGGCAAAGGCCACCTGGGTGTTGGCCCCCTTGTAGACGGGGGTGGGCAGCACGAACCGCTTCACCTCCGCCGGGGCGCAGGCGCGGCGCATGCCGGTCTGCTCGATCACGAAGGCCAGGCGGGTCGGGTCCACGCCCTCCGCCAGCCGCTTGGCCAGCAGGTCCCGCAGCTTGGCAAGGTCGCCGCTCGGCACCTCCCGCTGCAGGCGGATCTCCAGCTCGTTGGCGCGGATCTCCTGGGTCTGGGCAATCTGCTGGAGCTGGGCGGCACGCTTCTCCGCCTTGTCCTTGGCGGCGGCCATGGCGGCCACCTCCTGCTCAAGGGAGTCGGCCCTGGATTTCACCTGCTCCACGCCCACGGTGTAGGAAAACCCCGCGATGCCAGCGAGCACCACCAACCCGGACAGCCAGGTCAGCAGGCGGGACCAGAAGCGCCGCCGCCGGCGGCGGTTGTAGTCATAGAGGCCGTAGCTCATTCCGGGATCAGCGCCGCGCATGGGGTGGGGTGCCGCCGGCTAACCCGGACGGATGAGTGCGGACCCTAACGGCAGGGCCAGGCAAACTCAAGGCGCAGCGCTGTGGCCTTTGCCGCTACTGCTCAGCGCGGCAGCACTTTCTCGATGGCATCCTTCAGCACCGCGCTCTGCGGCGCGACGGTGGAGGGGAAAGCGGCTACCAGCGTGCCGTCCGGGGCCACCAGATACTTGTGGAAGTTCCATTTCGGCGGCCCCTTCTCCGCCCCGGCCCATTTGTAGAAGGGGTGGGCCTGGGGGCCAGTGACGGCCACCTTGGCGGTCATGGGGAAATCGATGGCAAAGTTCACGGCGCAGAATTCCTTGATCTGCGACTCGGACCCCGGCTCCTGGCCGCCGAAGTCGTTGGACGGCACGCCAAGTACCACCAACCCTTTGTCCCGGTAGGCCTGCCACAAGGCCTGCAACCCCTCATACTGCGGGGTATAACCGCAGAGCGACGCCGTGTTCACGACCAGCACGGCCTTGCCCTTATAACCGGACAGGGGCAGGGGCCCGCCCTCGATGGCGGTGAAGCCGTAATCCAGCGCACCCGCCGCCCAGGCGCCGGGCGAAGACAGGGCCGTGAAAGCGACCAGGGCGGGAAGAATCAGGCGGCGCATGGCAGGTCCGTGGCGGTGTCTGTCCCTACAACATAGGCCCGCCGAACCCCGTCGCCAGGGCGTAGAGCGTGTTTACGCAAGCCATAAACACGCTCCGGCGGCGACTGCCGCCGCGCGGGCCCATGCCCGCGTAAGCCAAGCCGCGAATGCGGCGCCGGCGTGTGAGGAACAGGGAACGCTAGGCCCGTTTCCAGTCTGCGGGAAACAGGCCTAGCGCGCGTCCTGCTGGCCGAAGACGTTGCCGGAGATGGAAGGGCTCAGGAACTCGCCCAGGTTCTTGAACACCAGGCGGAAGAACACCCTGTCCCCGCTGTCGATGCCAGAGCGCTGGGTGAAGTCGCGCTCGCCTACCAGCTGGAAGGTCAGGCACTCGTCCTGGTAGGTCAGCACCAGGCCCGTGGCGATAGGACCGCCGTTTTCCGCCAGGTCGCGCCGGTGGCTGACGCCCGCCGACCAGTAGCGGGAGAAGGAGGAGTTGACGCCGACCGTCAGCTCCTCCCGGTTCTGGGAGGCGGTGCCGCGCTCCAAAGTCAGCCGGTCCAGGTACAGGTAGCTGGCATTGACCCGGAACTCCGCCGGCCCGGCGGACACATAGGCCTCGTGCCGGCGCTGGGCCAGGGTGTCGCTGTCCAGGCGGAAGGAATAGGACAGGTCCAGCCAGGGGCTGGGGGTGAGTTGCAGCCGGCCGACCACGTCCGACCATTTCTTCTCCAGGCCGGAGCCCTGGGGGAAGTCCGTCTCCTCCTGCAAGCGGTAGCTCTGGCCCAGGAACAGGGAGCTGCTGCCGCCGCCGAAGCCGAACAGGCCCGCCTTGACGCCGTAGGTCACCCGTTGGCCGCCCTCCAGCCGGTCCACGCCGGGGAAGCGCGACGGCAGGAACAAGTTCGAATGGTCGAACTCGATGTCCTGGCTGTCCTCATTCGGGATGTCGTCGTCGTTCACATTGTTCGGCGCGGCCGAGAACATGACAATGGGCTCGATAAGCTGCTGCACCGTCCCGCTCTGCCGGGCCAGCGGGAAGCTCATCATCCACTGGGCCTGGGGGAAGACCCGCAGGCTTGTCTCGTTGTCCCGCTCCGCCGCGGCCAGGGTGGGCCTGTAGTCATTGGCCCAATAGGCGTCGGCCCGGATGCTGGCGGCGAAGGTGTTCACCAGCCCGATGGGCGCCACCAAATCCCGGCGCCAGCCGGTCTGGGCGGAGATGCGCCGCGTGTCGGTGCCGTCGGCCCGGGTCAGGGCCAGCAGGTTTCCGTCAACGGACCAGCGCCCGCCCAACAGGCTGCCCGGCTCCCCCAGCGCGCTGTAGGTCGCCAGAGGGAAGACCAGCGGCTCCTCTTCCGGGTTGCCGGGCCGCAGGTCCTGGAAGCTGTAGGCGTTGAGCGACAGGTAGTCCCGTGCGTTGAACCGCTCCACGAAGGCGCGGGAGGTCAGCAAGTCCTTCTCGCTGTAATCATAGCGCCGCAAGTGGCTGTCGTCCGACGTGCGCTCCAGGTCGAAGCCCCAGCGCCATTGCTGGTTAATGTCGAAGCGACCATTGCCGAAGGCGTGCCAGCGGAACTCGTTGTCGGCGGTCTGGGCCGCGCCGAATCCTTCCGTCCGCTCCGCATAGGTGGCGCTGCCCGACAGGGTCATGCTGCCGGAGCTGAAACGCTGGCGGTACTGGCCGCCCAGCAGCAGCCCGTCCTCCGTGCTGGGCGTGACCTCCAGGGTGAAGTCCTTGGAAGGGTCGATGTCGAAGAAATAATAGATGCGGGCGTAGGTGCCGATGTCGCTGTTGAAGCCGCCACCCGGCGCCAGGAAGCCGCTGCGCCGCTTCACCGACGGGTCGGGGTGGGAGAAGAAGGGTGTGTAAGCCACGGGGATGCCCCCGATCTCCAGCAGCGCATCCCGGTAATAGATTTCCTTCGCTTCTGTGTCATGGGTGACGCGGGCGGCCCGGATCTGCCAGAGGGGTGACCGGGTCGGGTCCTCCTGGCACAGGTCGCAGGGGCTGTAGACCGCCTTCTCCATGCGCACATAGCGCCCGTCCACCCGCTCACCCTCCGCGGCGGCGATGCGGGAATTGTCCGCCATCAGCACGCGCACCCGGTCGATGAAGCCCTGGCGCATGTCGTCGGCCAACTCGACATAGTCGGCGAACACCACTTCGCCGCTGGGCTCCAGCATGGAGACGTTGCCGCTGGCGGTGACGACGTTGGTCTTCTCGCTGAACTGGACCTTGTCGGCCAGCAGGATCCGGGTGCCCTGGGCCAGCTCCACCCGGCCGGAGGCCGTGACGATGCCCGTCTTGTCGTCATAGTCCACCGAATCCGCGCTCAACAGCACGGGCTGGCCGCTGCCCGTGGGCTGGGCCAGGGCCGGGCCGGCCAGCAGGAAGCAGGCGGCAACGGCGGTGCCGAGGAGACGGCGGCGGAATGTCATGGGGGAGGGCATCAGCAGACGGGGGCGTCGGGCAGGGATCGCGCCCACCTTTCCCTTACCCCGCCTGGAAGTCAACCGCGCGGCCGTGCGGGCGGGGCTTAACGCGTCCAATACTTGGGATGGCCTGTGGACGGCCATGCCCCGCGTCAGACGAAAGCCTTGAAGGTGATGATGGTGAAAGTGTCCTTCACCCCGGCCAGGGTCTGGATACGGCCGGTGACGAAGTGGCCGATATCGTCGCCATCGGCCAGGAAACACTTCATCATCAGGTCGTACTGGCCGGAGATGGAGTGCACCTCGGAGACCTCCTCCACCGTCTGTACGGCGAGGTCGGCCACCTCATAGGCCTTGCCAAGCTCGCACTTCACCTGGACGAAGATGGTCTGCATGGCCTTCAGCCCTCGGAGTCGGCCCCGGTCTCGGTCGCCGACGCGGCCTTGGGCGGGCGGGCGGCGCGCAGGATGAAGGCCGGCACGTCGTCACCGAAGCCGATGACCGGCACCCGATCCTCGTCCTGCTCCTCCCGGCGGCGGCGGCGATCCTCGCGGTGGTCGCGATAGTCACTGCGGTCGCGGCCCCCCTCCACGCGGGGATACGCCTCGACCCGGTCGCGACGCTCACCCCGGGCGGGACGCTCGGCGCGCTCCTCCTGGGCAGGGCGCTCATCGCGGCGGCGACGGTGGCGCGGCTCCTGGTCCGGCTCGGCGGCGGCGACGGCTTCCACGGGCGCAGCCTCCGCGGCCTCGCCCCGGGGGCGGCGGGAACGGTCGCGGTCACGCCTCGGCTCATCCTTCTTGCCACCGCGGCCACCGCGGCGGCGGCCGGCGCCCTCGGAGAAGTCCAGCTCGGGCGACTCTAGCCCGTCCACCAGGACGCGCGGAATCTCCTTGCCGATGAGCTTCTCAATGGCCAGGACCAGCTTGCCGTCCTCCGGCGTCGCGATGGTGAAGGCGCGGCCGGACTTGCCCGCCCGGCCGGTGCGGCCGATGCGGTGGACATAGTCCTCGGAGTGGTGGGGCGTATCGAAGTTGAAGACGTGGCTGACGCCGGAAATGTCGATACCGCGGGCCGCCACGTCGGAGCAGACCAGCAGGTCCAGCTTGCCTGCCTTGAAGGCCTCCAGTGTCTCCGTCCGCTTGGACTGGACCATGTCGCCGTGCAGGGCGCCGGCGTTGAAGCCGTGCTTGACCAGCGACTGGTGCAGGATCGCCACGTCCTTCTTGCGGTTGCAGAAGATGAAGGCGTTCTTGACGTCGTCCGTCTTCAGGAAGTGGCGCAGCGCCTTGCGCTTGTCCATGTCGTCCACGACGACCAGCGCCTGGGTCACCGTCGCTGCGGGGGAGGCGGGCGGGGCCACCGTCACCTCACGCGGGTTCATCAGGAACTGGTCGGCCAGCCGCTTGATCTCCGGCGGCATGGTGGCGCTGAAGAACAGGGTCTGGCGGATCTTGGGAAGCAGGCCGACGATGCGCTCGATATCGGGGATGAACCCCATGTCGAGCATGCGGTCCGCCTCGTCGATCACCAGGATCTTGATGTCGGTCAGCAGGATGTTGCCGCGGTCGAACAGGTCCATCATGCGGCCGGGCGTGGCGATCAGCACGTCCACGCCACGTTCCAGCTTCTTGATCTGGTCGCCGAAGGACTCGCCGCCGATCAGCAGCGCCATGTTCAGCTTGTTGTACTTGCCGTAGGTCTCGAAGTTTTCGGCGACCTGGGCGGCCAGCTCGCGGGTCGGCTCCAGGATGAGCGAGCGCGGCATCCGCGCCTTGGCCCGGCCCTGGGCCAGGATCTCGATCATCGGCAGGGTGAAGCCGGCCGTCTTGCCTGTCCCGGTCTGGGCGCAGCCGAGCACGTCCCGCCCCTGGAGAACCCACGGGATCGCCTTTTCCTGGATGGGAGTCGGCGTGGTGTAGCCGGCATCCTCAACGGCGCGCAGGACTTCGGGCCCGAGCCCAAGTTCCGAAAAGTGCATTCGGCCTTCGTCTTATGCTGGGACGTCGATCAGTGCCGTGACGTCAGCGGCATAGATGGGTTGCTTCACCCGCTGGTCAATGCCGGTGGGGCGAGCCCGGCGGGCAGACAGCAGACAAGCCGCGCGGCTTGGCACCGGCGTCGGCCTGGGCTACGGTCCGGGTTTCCCTATCAAGGTTCGGGCCACAGGGCAAGGATTTCGGGCGATGTCGGCGCAATACAGGAACGCAAGGCTGCCCCTCGTGCTGTTGCCGGGCTTGTTGTGCGACGCACGGCTCTGGAATCATCAAGCTTCGCACCTGTCGGACATGGCCGACATCTCCGTGCCGGACATGACCGGTGCGGACAGCATGGTGGCCCTGGCGGGGCAGGTCCTGGCCCACATGCCGGACCGATTCGCCCTGGCCGGCCTGTCCATGGGCGGCTACCTGGCCTTTGAGATCCTGCGCCAAGCACCGGGGCGTGTGTCCAGGCTCTGCCTGCTGGACACCACCGCCCGCCCCGACACGGCGGAGCAGCGGGCGCGCAGGGAAGGGCTGATCCGCTTGGCCGAGGGCGGCAAGTTTGCCTCGATTCCCGGTTTGCTGCTGCCGAACCTCATCCACCCGGACCGGCTCCGCGACGAGTCCCTGGCCGGCACCATCACCGCCATGGCCCTCGACATCGGGGTGGAGGCGTTCTGCCGGCAGCAGCGGGCCATCATGGACCGTCCCGACAGCCGTCCCGGCCTGCCAAGCATCCAGGTACCCACCCTCTGCATCGTCGGGCGGGAAGACGCCATCACCCCGCCGGACCGGGCGGAGGAAATGGCGGCCGGCATCCCTGGCGCCAGGGTCGCCGTCGTGGAGCGCTGTGGCCACCTGTCGACGTTGGAGCAACCGGAAGCCGTCACCGCCTTGATGCGGGAGTGGCTGGCCCAGCCCTGACCTTCACCCCCGCGGCATCGGCGCGGTTGCAGGGGCAGGGGCCAGCGGCTAGGGTCTCGCCATCCTGAGGGAGGGTTCCATGAGCTTCGCCGCCATCGGCGTCCTGTTCGTCGTCACCGCCATTTCCGCCGTCTGCATCTTCGCCCTGAAGGCGCCGGAGGGGGACGGCCACGGCCACCACCATGGCCACGGGCACGGTCACCACTGAGGTCGGGCAAGGCCGCTACCGGATCAGCGCCAGGATGTCCCTGAACTCCGGCCGGTCATAGCGGCCCATCCACTCGAACAAGGCCATTTCCACGGTGACCACGTCCACCCCGTGGGCGCGCATCCGTTCCAGCGCGGCGGCCTTGTTCTCGGCATGGCGGGAGCCGACGGCGTCTGCCGCCACCGCGACGGGCAGGCCGATGGCCCGCAAGCCCAGTGCCGTCTGCAACACGCAGACATGCGCCTCTGCCCCGCACAGCACCACGGTGCCGCCGGCCTCAGCCCAGGTGCGGAAGGCCGGGACATGGGTGGCGTCGAACGTGGCCTTGTCGAAGGCCTGTTCGGCCAGCCCTGCCAGGGGTTCCACGGTCCCACCGATGCCCGCGGGGTTCTGTTCCGTCGCCACGACAGGCACCCCCAACCGCCGCGCCCCTGTCGCCAGGATGCGGCAGCGGTTGGTCACGTGGTCACCATGTTGCACGGCCCGCAATAGCCGGCCCTGCATGTCGATGATGGCGAGGCGAGAGGAAGAGCCGTCCAGGGTCAAACGTGCCATCCCACCCGGCCTCCTGTCCTAGACGTCCAGATCCTGCGCGAACTTGGCATTCTCGGTGATGTACTTGAAGCGCAGTTCCGCCTTGCGGCCCATCAGGCTTTCCACCAGGCTCTGCGTCGCCTTCACGTCGTCTTCCTGGTCCGGGTCCTTCAGGTCGGGCACGACCACGCGCAGCAGGGTGCGCTTGGACGGGTCCATGGTGGTTTCCTTCAGCTGCCCCGGCGGCATCTCGCCCAGACCCTTGAACCGGCTGATCTCCACCTTGCCGCGCACGTTCTTGAAGACGGTCTTCATCAGCTCGTCCTTGTGCGCGTCGTCACGGGCATAGCGCACCGTGTTGCCGCCGGACAGGCGATAGAGTGGCGGCAGGGCCAGGTACAGGTGCCCCGACTGGATCAGGCCCGGCATCTCCCGGTAGAAGAACGTCATGAGCAAGCTGGCGATGTGGGCACCGTCCACGTCCGCGTCGGTCATGATGATGACCCGCTCATACCGCAGCTTGTCGACGCTGAACTCCTTGCCCGTCCCGCAGCCCAGCGCCTGGGCGAGGTCGGCCAGTTCCTGGTTGCCGCGCAACTTGTCCACGGACGCGCTGGCCACGTTCAGGATCTTGCCGCGAAGGGGCAGGATGGCCTGGGTTTCCCGGTTGCGGGCCTGCTTGGCGGAGCCGCCGGCCGAGTCACCCTCGACGATGAAGATCTCCGTGTTCTCGGCACTCTGCCGGGAGCAGTCGGCCAGCTTGCCGGGCAACCGCAGGCGCCGTGTGGGCGACTTGCGGGCCATCTCCTTGGCAGCGCGCTTGCGTGCCCGCTCCTCCGCCTTCTCGATCAGCCGCTCGATCAGGGCCTTGGAGGCGTCGGGCGTGGCGGAGAGCCAGTGGTCGAAATGGTCCTTGATGGCCACGTCCACTAGGCGCTGCGCCTCCGGGCTGACCAAGCGTTCCTTGGTCTGGCCCTGGAACTGCGGGTCGCGGATGAAGACGGACAGCAGCACGGTGGCCCCGTCCATCACGTCGTCCGCCGTGACTTGTGCCGCCCGCTTGTTGCCCACCAACTCCCCATATCCCTTCAGCGCCCGGGTGAGGGCGGAGCGCAGGCCCTGCTCATGGGTGCCGCCCAGGGGGGTGGGGATAGTGTTGCAGTAGGTGTGGCTGAAGCCCTCATCATCGTCCGGCCAGGCGATGGCCCATTCCACCCGACCCGCCTCATTGGGGAAGGCGGTTTCCCCCGCGAAGGGTTGCGGGGTGACGGAACGGCGGTCCTTCAGCGCGCCTGAGAGATAGTCCAGCAGGCCGTTCGGGAAATGCAGCGTCTCCGCCGCCGGCACGGGGCTGTCGGCGGCCAGCAGGCCGGGGTCGCAGCTCCAGCGGATTTCCACGCCCCGGTACAGGTACGCCTTGGAGCGGCAGAGGCGGTACAGCCGCTCCGGCTTCAGCTTGGCGTCTTCCCCGAAGATCAGGGCGTCGGGGTGGAAGGTGACGACGGTGCCGCGCCGGTTGTGCACGGGGCCCACATTGACGATGGGGCCCAGCGGCACGCCGCGGCTGTAGGTCTGGGTGAAAAGCTGGCGGTCGCGCGCCACCTCCACATGCAGCCGGTCGGACAGGGCGTTCACCACGGCGGAGCCCACGCCGTGCAGGCCGCCGGACGTGGCGTAGACCTTGCCGGAGAACTTGCCGCCGGAGTGCAGGGTGGTGAAGATCACCTCCAGCGCCGACTTGCCGGGGTACTTGGGGTGCTCGTCCACCGGGATGCCGCGGCCATTGTCGCGCACGGTCACGCTGCCGTCGGCCGCCAGCTCCAGGTCGATGCGGCTGGCATGGCCTGCCACCGCCTCATCCATGGCGTTGTCGAGGATTTCCGAGGCGAGGTGGTGCAGCGCTCGCTCATCCGTGCCGCCGATATACATGCCGGGGCGGCGGCGTACGGGTTCAAGCCCTTCCAACACCTCGATATCCGAGGCGGAATAGCTGTCCTGCTTGCGGGCGGTGTTCTGGAACAAGTCGCTCATGGTGCAGGATTATAAGGCTGATGCCCGCGCTTGTTCAAGGAATGCGGCATCCTGGCACTGCCTGCCACCAGATTTTGTAACCTGAGGGAAACACAGACCATGGCCCCACCGGACGACGGCGTTCCCGACTTCGACCGCGACGCGCCGGCCCTGCGCACCTTCGCCATGCCCCGGGACCTCAACGGCAACGGGGATGTGTTCGGCGGCTGGGTGATGTCGCAGATGGACCTGGCCGGGGCGGCGGTGGCTGCCCGCCGGGCCAAGGGCCGGCTCGCCACCGTGGGCGTGGAGGCGATGAAGTTCCTGCGCCCCGTCAGCTTAGGCGACGAGGTGAACTTCTATGGCCGGATCGAGAAGGTGGGCACCACCTCCATCCGCGTGAAGATCGACGTCTGGAGCCGCCGCTACAGCGGGGAGGCATTCAAGGTGACGGAGGGCGTCTTCACCTATGTGGCCCTGGGTGAGGACCGCCGGCCACGCCCCGTGCCGCCGGAATGACCTGCTGAAAAGCGAAGGGCCGCCCCGGAGGGGGCGGCCCTGGCCTTGTGCGCTGCCGGGACGGCTTAGCGGGGCGTGCCGCCGGTGCCGCTGCCGCTGCCCGTGGTGCCGCCGGACGTGTCCGGGGTGGTCGGCGGGGTGGTGGCGCCCGGGGTCGTGGTGTCACCCGTGCCGGTGCCCGGCGTGGTCGGGGTGGTGGTACCCTCGGTGGCCGGAGGGTTGGAGGTGGCCGGCGGCGGGGAGCTGGTGTTGCCCGCGTTGTTGCCAGCGTTGTCGCCACAGGCGGCAAGACCGAAAACCATGGCGGTGGACAGCAGCCAAATCTTGGCGCGCATCTGCATGCTCCTTGTCACGTGGTCACGAGCGGTCACGTCTGGCCCAGGACCGACTCCCAGGCCTGCCATCCCCTGAACACGCCGGTTGCCGGTATTATTCCCGCGAAAAATGCCGGTCTCGACAATTCGCGGCCGCTGCTCAGGCTGTGCCGCTTTCCCCGGGCTGGCTCAGCCGCCGGAAGGCCAGTTCCAGCGCCGCCCGGAGCTGGGGCGCGGAGTAGGGTTTCTGCACGAAACCCAGGGGGAAGGTCTGCGCCACCCGGGCCAGGGTGTGCTCATCCGCGTAGGCTGACAGGTAGACGGACCGGGTGCCCAGTTCCGAGCGCAGGCGCCGGGCCGTGTCGATCCCGTCCACCGGCCCGCGCAACCGGATGTCCATCAGGGCAAGCTCCGGCCGCTCCGCCGTGGCCAGGGTCACCGCCTCCGGCTCGGACGCGGCGATGCCCACCACCTCATAACCCATTTCCTGGAGGGTGAGCCGGATGCCCAGGGCAACCAACGCGTCATCCTCCACGATCAGGATGCGCCGCCGGGCGGTGTGGGTGCTGGTCTGTTCCGCCGTCGCCGTGCTTTCCGTCATCTCTATCCGTCTTGGCCGCGTCGCGGGTCCCGTGGCGCACCCGTAAACCATCACCTTATCGGTTGCAGAGATGACGGCATCTCATTCCGATCAGGCAACTGGATGGTTATGAGAACCCGAGGGAACGGGCAACCCGAATTCTAGGCCGACGGCATCGGCCGAAAGTTAGACCGGATTTCGAAGCATCTGAAACACACTCAAAATGCTGTTCAACTATCCGTTTGACAAAGCTTTGATGAGGAAATAGCGTCCCACCCATGGTCGGCGCCGATTTGAGCCTCAGCTTGCGGGCGCCTAAGAAATGCGGCTAAAGCGGGGGGCGAGGTCAGAGATGATGTCCGCCCCAGCCCACGCTGCGGCGGACTTTTTGTTTCTGACCAAGGAGATGGATGATGATCTTCCGCCGTACCCTGATCCTCGCCGCCGGTGCCCTGGCGCTGGTCGGCGCGGCCTCCGGACTGCTGCCGGGCAAGACCCTGGCCGCGGACAAGCCTGATACGGTCACCCTGGACTTCGCCACCTACAACCCCCTCAGCCTGCTGCTGAAGGAGCGGGGCTGGGCGGAGCAGGAGTTCGCCAAGGACGGCATCAAGGTCCGTTGGGTGCAGAGCCTGGGCTCCAACAAGGCCATCGAGTTCCTGAACGCCAAGGGCGTGGATTTCGGGTCCACCGCCGGCGCCGCGGCCCTGCTGGCCCGGATCAATGGCGGGTCCCTGAAGTCCGTCTATGTCTTCTCCCAGCCTGAATGGACGGCGCTGGTCACGGGCAAGGACAGCGCCATCGCCAAGGTCACCGACCTGAAGGGCAAGCGCGTCGCTGTGACGCGGGGCACCGATCCCTACATCTTCCTGCTGCGCGCCTTGGCCGACCACGGCCTGACCGAGAAGGACATCAAGGTCGTGCTGCTGCAACACCAGGACGGACGGACGGCGCTGGAGGCAGGGCAGGTGGACGCCTGGGCCGGGCTGGACCCGATGATGGCCCAGACGGAGCTGCAGGCCGGCAGCAAGCTGTTCTACCGCGCGCCGGAGCTGAACACCTGGGGCGTGCTGAATGTGCGGGAAGATTTCGCCGCCCAGCAGCCGGAGATCGTCGCCAAGGTCCTCCAGCTCTATGAGAAGGCCCGGGCGGAGGCGAAGGCCAACCCCGCCGTGCTGCAAGGGATTCTGGCCAAGGTGGCGAACCTTGACCCGGCCGTGGCAGCCAAGCAGCTTGAGCGCACCAAGCTGAACAACGGGCCCATCGGCGCCGCCCAGCGGGATACCATCCTGAAGGCGGGCCAAGCACTGCAGCAGGCCGGCGTGGTCGCGGCGGACGTGGACGTGGCGGCCCAGGTGGATGCGCTGATCGAGCCGTCCTTCGGCAAGCGCCTGTCGGCCGCGAACTGAGGGGGAGGGGCAGGCCATGGCGTCCGTCGAGCGCACCGACCCTGCCCCCTCCGCCCCCGCCGTGACAGGCAATGTCCTGTCACGGCTGCGGCAGGGCGGGTTGGCGGACCTGGCCGTCGGGCTGGTGGTCCCGGTCACGCTGCTGCTGGCGTGGGAGGTGGCTGGCCGAGCTGGCTGGATTTCCACCAAGCTGCTGCCGGCCCCTTCCACCGTGCTCGCCGCTATCGCCACCCTGGTGGAGAGCGGGGAACTGTGGACCCATGTCTGGGCCACGCTCTGGCGGGTCCTGGTGGGCTTCGGGCTGGGCGTCGCCGCGGGCACCGCCATCGGTGCCCTGACCGGCTATTCCACCCTGGCGCGGCGGCTGCTGGACCCCACCATCCAGGCCCTGCGCAACATCCCCAGCATCGCCTGGGTGCCGCTGTTCATCCTGTGGTTCGGCATCTTCGAGACGTCGAAGGTCCTACTGATCGCGGTGGGCGTCTTCTTCCCCGTCTACCTGAACCTGGCCAGCGCCATCCATGACGTGGACCGCAAGCTGGTGGAGGTGGCGCGGGTCTATCGCTACAACGGCTGGCAGATGGTCACCCGGGTGCTGTTGCCCGCGGCCCTGCCGACCTATGTCATCGGCCTGCGCTCCGGCCTGGGGTTGGGCTGGATGTTCGTGGTGGCGGCGGAGATCATGGGCGCCAGCGAGGGGTTGGGATACCTGCTGGTGGACGGGCAGATGAGCGGGCGGACGCCCGTGATCCTGGGCAGCATCACGCTGTTCGCCATCCTGGGCAAGATGACCGACCTGGCCCTGGCCAGGGCCACGGCCCCGCTGGCCGCCTGGCAGGACGGGTTCAAGGGGAAGGGGTAAGGGATGCTGCGCCTGACCGACGTGGCGAAGCGCTACGCCAACGGCTACCTGGCCCTGTCCGGCATCAGCCTGGGCGTGGGGCGGGGGGATATACTGGCCCTGGTGGGCGGTTCCGGCTGTGGCAAGAGCACGCTGCTGCGCCTCGTCTCCGGCCTGGACCAGCCCACGGGCGGGCTGGTGGAGCTGGACGGCTCCCCCGTCACCGGGCCACGGCCGGACATCGCGGTGGTGTTCCAGGAGCCGCGGCTGATGCCCTGGCTGAAGATCGCCGACAATGTGGCGTTCGGCCTGACGGGCGTGCGGCGGGCGGAGAAGTACCAGTTGGTGGCGGACGCGTTGGAGCGGGTGGGCCTGACCCGATTCGCCACGGCCCTGCCGCGGCAACTCTCCGGCGGCATGGCCCAGCGCGTGGCCCTGGCCCGGGCGCTGGTGACGCGGCCCAAGGTGCTGCTGCTGGACGAACCCTTCAGCGCCCTGGACGCCCTGACCCGCGCCGATCTGCAGGACCATCTGGTGGATGTCTGGTCCGGCTACCCGCCGGAGGAGCGGCCGACCCTGGTGCTGGTCACCCACGACATCGACGAGGCGCTGGTCCTGGCCGACCGGGTGGTGGTGCTGGCCGGTAATCCCGGGCGGGTGCATGTGGAGGAGGCGGTCATCCTGTCCCGCCAGGGCCGCCGGGACGACGAACGGCTGCCGGCCCTGCGGACGAGACTATTGGAGGCGTTGCGCGCCGCCCAGCGCGCGGGCCAGGATGCCCGTCGGGAGGAACCCGGGCCGGCGCCCTCGCCAAGCTTCCGCGAGCAGCCGGCCTGAGGCGGCCTGTCAGAAACAGCCCCTAACGCACGGAAGAAGAACGATGAAGGCGGATGAACTGCGCGGGCTCCAGGCCCCGCTGAAGCAGCGCTACAAGGACCAGCCGGACGCTGCGGTGGTCACCCTCAAGGCCCAGGGCACCCTGGACAGCGACAAGCTGGTCTGCAAGGTGGAGACGGGCCGCGCCCTGGTGGAGGCGGGCCTGCACCCGGCCACGGGCGGTCCGGGCAGCTTCGCCTGCTCCGGCGACATGCTGCTGGAGGCGCTGGTGGCCTGCGCCGGCGTGACCCTGAAGGCCGTCGCCACGGCGCTGGAACTGCGGGTGACCGGTGGCAGCGTGCGGGCGGAGGGTGACCTGGACTTCCGCGGCACCCTGGGCGTGGCCAAGGACGCCCCCGTGGGCTTCCGCGACATCCGCCTGACCTTCGACCTGGAAGGCGACCTGAGCGAGGAGCAGAAGGCCACCCTGGCCAAGCTGACGGAGCGCTACTGCGTGGTCTACCAGACCCTGCGCCAACCGCCGCCGGTGGACGTGGCCTTCAACGTGGCGCCACCCACTGCCCTGGCGTGACCCGTAGGTCGGATTAGGAGCCGCAAGGTTCCGTAATCCGACAATCCCGGGCCGCCACGCGTGCCGTCGGATTACGCGGGCTTACGCCCGCTAATCCGACCTACGGCGCCTTACTTCAGGCTGTTGAGATAGGCGATCAGGTAGTCCTGCTGCGCCTTGTCGGCGATGGCCACGTGGCGCATGCGGGTCTGCGGCACCAGGGCGGTGTTGTCCGCGATCCAGAGGCGAAGATTGTCCTCCGTCCAGGTCAGGCCGGAGTCCTCCAGCGCCTTGGAATATTTGAACCGCGGCTGGGACCCGGCCTTGCGGCCAACCACGCCCACCAGGCTGGGGCCGAACGTGTTCTTCGACGGGTCGGCGGAGTGGCAGGCATGGCAGTTGGCGTTGAACACGCCTTCCCCGGCCGCGGCCATCGCCGCCTTGCCATCCTCCGCCCGCGCCGCCGCCGCGCCCAGCACGCCCGCCAGCACGACGCCGGCCAGCAATCCTGCCTTCCTCATTCCCGCTCTCCCGAAGGACGGCCGGCCCCGTGGCCGACCATTTCTGATGACGGGAAGCAGCGTAGGCAGGCCTGGGGCAGGACGTCCCTGCGGTAGATCAAATCGACAGGGGCAAAGAACTTGCCCTATAGTTGGTCTGGATGGGGTTTCACTGCTGTCGCGCAATAAAACTATTGTACTTTAGTATTGTGCGGACCAGGAAACAGGCTGGCGGATGGGGTGGGATTCGAACCCACGGTGAGTTGCCCCACGGCGGTTTTCAAGACCGCTGCCTTAAACCACTCGGCCACCCATCCGTACCGGCCCTTTCCTAGCGGCCCGCGCCCTTTCCGGCAAGGGGGTCGCTGCCATGTCGCATCCGGGAGGGGAAGACCCCATACCCCTTCTGGGTGAAGCGGGCCCTCTTCTATGTTAGCGTCCGGGTTGATCGGCCCCGGCCCGCACACGGCATCCGCCTTGGGCGGCAAGGGTGGTGGGCGGAGCCAGCTTGGGCCGGCAGAGGTGCTGCGTGACGGACAGCGACGATCTGGACGACCTGTTCGCGCCGGAGGATGGGGACGAAGGCGGGGAAGGGCACTTGGCGGCCCATGGGGTTCCCTGGCCCGTGCTGGTCGTGGACGATGATGAGGAAGTCCACATCATGACGCGGCTCGTCCTGGGCAAGCTGCGCTACAACGACCGGCCCCTGGAACTGCTGATGGCCCATTCGGCCGCGGAGGCCGAGGACATCCTGCGTCGCCGCGACGACATCGCCGTGGCGCTGCTGGACATCGTGATGGAGACGGACGACGCGGGCCTGCGCCTGGCCCGAAAGATCCGGGAGGAGTTCGGCAACAGCGACGTCCGCATTGTCTTGCGCACCGGCCAGCCCGGCCAAGCCCCGGTGCGGGACGTGATCGTCAGCTATGACATCAACGACTACAAGTCGAAGACCGAGCTGACCTCGGAGAAGCTGTTCATCACCATCGTCACCGGCCTGCGCTCCTACGACAACATCCGCAGTGCCCGGGCGGCGGAGAGCGCCAGCCGGCTGAAGTCCAGCTTCCTTGCGGCCATGAGCCATGAGATCCGCACGCCGATGAACGGGGTGCTGGGCATGCTGGAGTTGATGGCCCACACCAGCCTGACCTCCGACCAACGGGAAATGCTGGGCACGGCACGCGAGTCGGCGGGCACGCTGCTGCACATCATCGACGACATCCTGGACTTCTCGAAGATCGAGGCGGGCCGGATGGACATTGACCGGCACCCGCTGGACCTGCCGGCCCTGGTGGAAGGGGTGGCGGAGACGCTGGTCCCCAATGCCCGCAAGAAGGGCTTGGCCTTCCATGTCCATGTGGACCCGGCCATCCCCGACCGCCTGCTGGGCGACCCGGTGCGGCTGCGCCAAGTGCTGTTCAACCTGGCCGGCAACGCCATCAAGTTCACCGAGCACGGCGGCGTGGTTATCCGGGCGGAGCGCTTGTCCGGGGGCGGCGAGGGCTGGGTGACAGTGCGCGTCTCCGTCACCGACTCCGGCATCGGCATTGAGGAGTCGGTGCAGGCCAAGCTTTTCCAGCCCTTTACCCAGGCGGAGAAATCCACCAGCCGCCGCTTCGGCGGCACCGGCCTGGGCCTGTCCATCTGTCGTCGCCTGATGGAGTTGATGAAGGGGCAGATCGGGCTGGACAGCTGTCCGGGCCAAGGCTCCACCTTCTGGTTCACGGTGGCTTTGGAGGAAGAGCCCGGCCGGGATGACAGGGCCAAGCCGCCCTTGACCGGCATCCGCGTCCGGCTGGAAACAGTCGATTTAACCCTGGCCGGAACGGTGGGCGCCTATCTCGGGGCCGCCGGGGCGACGTTGGCGGAAGCCGGGGAAGATGCGGACGTGCTCGTCATGGGGAACGGCACGGGGGAGGATTGGGCCGTCCCTTCGGCAGGCCTGCCGGCCGTGATCATCGCCGACGCGGATTCGCGCCGTCCGCTGGATCTTGCCCCCGACGCGCGGTTGGTGGCCCGCCCGGTGCGACGGCTGGCCCTGGTCCGCGCCGTTGCCGCCGCGGCGGGTAGGGGGCAGGAGGCCGACAGCGGCCCGTCGGCCGCCCTGCTGCGCCCCACACGGGAACCGCCCCCGCGGGAGGAAGCCCAGGCACGCGGCACCCTGGTGCTGGTAGCCGAGGATCAGGCCGTGAACCAGATGGTCGTGCGGCGTCAGCTTGGCTTGTTGGGGGTGGCCTGCGATGTCTTCCCCAGCGGGCGGCAGGCGCTGGAGGCATGGCGGCGGGGTGGATATGGGCTTGTCCTGACCGACTGCAACATGCCCGACATGGACGGGTTCGAGCTGACCGAGGCCATCCGCGCCGCGGAGGCGGGTACCGGCCGCCATGTCCCCGTCATCGCCCTGACCGCGAACGCCATGGCGGGGGAGGACCAACGCTGCATCCGGGCCGGGATGGACGATTTCCTGGCCAAGCCTGTCGATCTCACCCGTCTGGACCAGTGCCTGCGCCGCTGGCTGCCCGCCGCGCTGGAACCGCTCGCGCCCGGTGCGGTGGCGGGGGGCGGGGGTCCGGGGCTTGTTCCATTCGACCCCGCCATGACCCTGGAACTGTTCGGCAGCATCGATACCGACGCCCGCGACTTCCTGCGGCAGTTCACCGACTCCGCCCGCCCATTGCTGGGGGCCGTGGAGGCTGCCCTGGCCGAGGGGGAGCTGGAGGAGGCCCGCCATCAGGCTCACGCTCTCGCCGGCGTCTGCAAGGCCGGCGGCGCGACCGAGCTGGCCGCGCTGGCGGATCGGGTCGAGCAGGCGCTGTTGGCCGGTCAACCCGAGTTGGCCCGTTCAGCCGCGGCGGACTTGCCCGGCGCCTTCCAGAGGATGGAAAGGTCTATCCAAACGCTATAGGCTAACCCAACGGGGTAAATTCCCGCCAACGTGCAGGGATGGTGATGGTGTTCTACGGCGCAAGCCCGTTCGGCCAGATGAAGGCGCTGGTGATCGAGGACCAGGACTTCATCCGCACGGTGGTGATCCGCATCCTGAAGCAGTTGGATTTCCATACGGTCTGGGAAGCGGATGACGGTTCGTCGGGCCTCTCCATCGCCCTGGAACGCAAGCCTGACGTGGTGATCTGTGACATCGAGATGCGACCGGTGGACGGGCTGACCTTCCTCAGCCACCTGCGCCAGAAGGAAGAGCTGGGCCGCCGCACGCCCGTAATCTTCCTGACCAACCACGCCCAGAAGGAAATGGTGCTTAAGGCCCGCGACCTGGGCGTGAACGCCTTCATCGCCAAACCGGTGACCGTCGTCGGCCTGCGGGAGAAGCTGATGGTCCTGCTGGGGCCTGTTCGCCGCTGAAACCCGCACGGATGCTGGGGCCAACGACAGAGGCACCCTTGCGCGCGCCCCGTCGGCTTCTTACCTCCGGGACAATGGGAGTTGCTTCGGGGGTGATGCCACATGCAGGCCATGCTGTTCCGGAACGAGGCGGTCCAGCGCCGCTATGACCGGGTCAACCGGCTGGCCGCCTTGATGGATGAGCGGGTGCGCGTCGGCCGTGTCCGCCTGCCCGTGGGTTGGGACGGAGTGCTGAACCTGGTGCCTGTGGTGGGCACCCTGGCTGCCAAGAGCACCGCCGGTTACATCGTCGTGGAAGGCGCCCGCATGGGCCTGCCAAAGCGCAAGGTGGCCCGCATGGCCCTGAACGTGGCCGTGGATTTCGTCGTCGGCGCCATCCCGGTGGTGGGCTGGGTGGCGGATTTCTTCCTGAAGGCCAACAGCCGCAACGTGCGCATCATCCGCCAGCATTTCGCCATGGGGTGACGGTTCACACCAACAGGTGCTCCGTCGCCTGGGCGCGCATGCAGTGGTCGCTGCCCATGGCGCTGGCATAGCCGCCGGCGTTCAGCAGGGCCAGGTAGTCGCCCTCCTGCATCACGGGCAGGGCAACGTTCTCCGCCCAGAGGTCCAGCGCCTCGTTGATGTTGCCGGCGATGGTCACCGTCTGTAGCGCCTCGGGCGCCCAGGCCGCTGCCGGATCGGCATGAAGGCTGGCCGGCACGGGCTCGCAGGGCAGCTTGTAGAACACCGGCTCGATGGCCAGGTTGAATCCGCCATCCACGCCGACGAAGGTGGTGTTGCGCTTCCGCTCCACCGTGTTGGCCTGGAGCACCAGCACGCCCGCGTCCTTCACGACAAAATCGCCGGGCTCCACCCAGACCTCCACGCCACGGCCGGCGAAGCTCTCACCGATGATGCCGGCCCAGCGCGCCAGGTCCAGCGGCCGGTCGCTGGCCACGTGGGGCACGCCCAGGCCGCCGCCCAGATTCACCACCTTGGGCGACTCCAGCCGGTCCAGGAACCACAGGCATTCCCGCACGACCTGCGCCCAGGCGTCCAACTGGTTGTTCAGGTAGCCGCAGCCCACATGGAAATGGATGCCTTCCACCTTCAGGCCCAGGTCCCGGGCCAGGGCCAGGGTCTCCTCGAACTGCTCCCGGTAGATGCCGAACTTGCTGGTCCGCTCCCCGCTGTAGCGCAGCAGCTGGTTCTCCCCATAGCCCACGCCCATGGCCGGGTTCACCCGGATGCCGATGGACCGGCCTGGCGCCACCTTGGCGAGGCGCCGCAGGGATGACTGGCTGTCCACGTTGATCCAGGCGCCGGGATGCCGCGCCAGCACGCCCAAGTCCGCTTCTGAGACCGAGGTGGCGGTGTAGGAGATGTCCTCTGCCCGGAAGCCGCAGCGGATGGCGTGGCGCAGCTCCCCGGGGGAGCAGGCGTCGATCCCGCACAGGCCCGACGTCTTCATCCAGGTCAGCAGCGGCCCGTACCGGTTGGCCTTCATGGCATAGCGGATGCGGGTGGTCAGGCCCGTCGTGTCCAGGGCCGCGCGCAGCCGCCGCAGGTTCGCCAGCACCCGTTCGCCGGAATAGAAGAAGGCGGGCCCGCCCGCCGCCCGCGCCGCCTCTGCCAGGTTCACCCCCGCCAGGCACAGGTCGCGGCCCACATAGCGCAGGTCCGGTCGCTCCCACCAGAAGCGGGGCAGGGCAACGGCGTCGGCCTGGGGGGCCGCCAGGGCGTCGGGGGGCATCGTCAGTCCTGAATCCTGAGTGTCATTCCGCCAGGCTGGGCATGCGGGCGGGCTCCCGCCGGCCGCTGATCCATTTCCGGCAGTTCGGGGCGCCGCACAGGCAGGGGAACTGCTTGAACAGCACGTCCTCCGTGCTGGCGTAATCCATGGTCAGTGCCTCACCGGCCCTGATGTCCTTCACGGCCCACAGTTCGAACCGCTGCATGTCCAGGAAGGTGTTGGGGTCGCAGGAATGCAGCAGGTAGCCGGTGAAGTAGGGGTCGTACAGGTGGCTGTCCGGACCGATCTGCAGCGTGTGCTGCATCACTTCATGCACCACGGTGCCGCTGATCTTGCAGATACGGTAGCCGCGGGCGAAGTCCCGGCGGGCATAGACGCCATAGCCCTTGGCATCGTTGTGGGTCGAGACCTCGAACTCCGCCGCGGTGGGATATCCGTCGCCGACACGGAAAATCTCTGGATACAGGCTCTCCGCCGGGCGAGGCAGGGAGTTGGGCAGGGTCAGGCTGGCAGCGAAGGGGGATGACAGTTGCGGCACCCGCCGCGTTCGGGGAACGGTCATGGGGGTGGATCTGTCCAGGGTTACCCCGCACCGGGGACCGACCATAGGGTTGCGTTAACCCTGACCGTTTCGCAAGCCCACAATTGCGGGGCAAGACTGCCCGGCCCTGCAATCTCACACCTGGTGTTCATTCTTTCAAACGCTTGTTTGAAAATTTACTGGCGACCGGGGCGGTGCGGGTCTATGCTCCCATCCAAACCGGCCCCGGGGCAGGGGGCGGAAGACAAAGGGGATCGCCATGGACTTCGCCTACACCGACAAGGTCGTCGCCCTGCAGGACCGGCTCAACCGCTTCATGGAGCGGCACATCTACCCGAACGAGGCGGCGCTGAACGCGGAGGTCGCGGCCGGCGACACCCGTTGGAAGCCCGTGGCCCTGCTGGAGGAGCTGAAGGCCAAGGCCAGGGCGGAGGGCCTGTGGAACCTGTTCCTGCCGGAAAGCGAGCTGGGTGCCGGCCTGACCAACGCCGAGTACGCGCCCCTTTGCGAGATCATGGGGCGCAGCCATTGGGCGCCGGAGGTGTTCAACTGCTCCGCCCCCGATACCGGCAACATGGAGGTGCTGGTCCGCTATGGCACGGCGGAGCACAAGAAGCGGTGGCTGGAGCCACTGCTGGCCGGGGAAATCCGCAGCGCCTTCGCCATGACGGAGCCTGAGGTCGCCAGCTCCGACGCCACCAACATCGCCACGGAGATCCGGCGCGACGGCGATTCCTACATCATCAATGGCCGGAAATGGTGGACCAGCGGGGCCAACGACACCCGCTGCAAGATCATGATCGTCATGGGCAAGACGGACCCGCACGGGACCGACCGGCACACCCAGCAGTCCATGATCCTGGTCCCCACCGACACGCCCGGCGTCACCATCCAGCGCTTCCTACCGGTCTTCGGCTTCGATGACGCGCCGCATGGCCATGCGGAGGTCACCTTCGACAATGTCCGGGTCCCGGTGGAGAACATCCTGCTGGGCGAGGGGCGCGGGTTCGAGATCGCGCAAGGCCGCCTGGGGCCCGGCCGCATCCACCACTGCATGCGCCTGATCGGCGCGGCGGAGCGGGCGTTGGAGCTGATGTGCCGCCGCCTGATGACCCGCACCGCCTTCGGCAAGCCGGTGGCCGCCCAGACCATCTGGCATGAGCGGATCGCCGAGTCCCGCATCCTGATCGACCAGGCGCGGCTGCTGACCCTGAAGGCCGCCTCCATGATGGACACGGTGGGCAACAAGGTGGCCCGCACCGAGATCGCGATGATCAAGGTCGTCGCCCCCAACATGGCCTGCCAGGTGATCGACTGGGCCATCCAGGCCTTCGGCGGCGCCGGTGTCAGCAGCGATTACCCGCTGGCCTGGATGTACGCCAACGCCCGCACCCTGCGCCTGGCCGACGGCCCGGACGAGGTGCACCGCAACCAGATCGCCAAGTGGGAACTGGGCAAGTACGACCCGCGCCAGCCTAGCCTCACCGGTGGCGACGCCTCGGTGAAGCCGCGGGCGTGATGAGCGGGGGGCAGGGCCGCCATGCGGTACGGTCCTGCCCCCCAAATCGCCTTTGTGACTTTGGTCACTTCGCAGGTGCGGTACCGGGGGTAGCGTCCGGGTCATGCCACATGACTTGGTGTCTTCCATGCGCCCGCTGCTCCCCGCCCTGTCGCTCCTGCTCCTCTCGGCCTGCGCCACCGCCGAGGCGCCCCGCCATGTGGCCCTGGCGGATGAGCACCAGGGCTTCGCCGGCTGCGCCCGGGTGACCCAGGCTTCCTGGCCCGGCGATGCCTACAAGGATCTGCGGGCGGAAAAGCTGGCGGCGTGCCTGGCGAAGGGTGGGCCCGAAGCCCGCCTGCCGGTTCAAGTGGCCGACCGCCGCGGCAATACCATCCTGCCGATCCAGGCCACGGACAAGTAATCCCGCCTCACCCTGACCGTTCCGGCGCCCAGTCGGGCCCGTCTTCCGCGTGGCGGGGCAATTTGTCTGTCGTGTCGAACCAGGGTAGCCGGCTTGATGTCCAGATATGGTATTGGGGCGGCAGCTTGCCCGGCTCATCCAGGCTGGCCACGCTGACATCCAACTCCGGCGGCCCCTCCGTATAGGCGAAGAACAGGGGCGTGCCGCAGTCCCGGCAGAACTGCCGAAGACCCTGGGCGCTGCTGTGATAGGTGGCCGGGGTGCCCTGGGTCACCCACACCCCGGCAGCAGGGAAGGTAGCCCAGGCCATGGCCGGGGCGCCGCTGGACCGCTGGCAGATGCGGCAATGGCAATAGGCCACGGTGTCGGGCGGCACCGCACCGGCGATGCGATAGCGCACCGCGCCGCAAAGGCAACCGCCCTCAAGGTACTCCACGCCCTCGGTCCCGGTCATGTGCGCCCTCCCTTCGGCCGGCCACGCGGCCCTGACATCCCAACAATCGGTGACCCGGCCCGGGAACATCGCCGGGCGAGTCGTCACGCCCTCTGCCTTGGGTGATAATTTTGTTTCGGCTGAAACGGTAGCGGCTTTGGACAGTGCGGGTCGGGAGGCTCCGCGGAAGGGCGTGATTGCTTTTTTCCCGGCCCCCTTTCCAAGCCCTTGGCCCACCGGCATAAACCGGGAAAAGACTGGGGGAGGGGACGCGGGACGGCCACCGGGGGGAGGCCGTCCCTAAGCCCGCCAGGGGTCATCCCAGGACCCCCTGTGACCACGCCAGAGACGTGCGGGAAGCCGGCCATGATCCAGACCTTCGCCGATGCCGCCGCCATGGTAGCAGCCCTGAAACCGGAAGAGCCGGTCTATTGCTACCGCCCGCATGAGCTGACCCGCCGTGCCCGCGCCTTCGTGGACAGCTTCCCGGGTGAGGTGCTGTACGCCGTCAAATGCAACCCGGAACCCCTGGTCGTCCGCGCCCTGTGGGAGGGCGGCATCCGCCACTTCGACACCGCGAGCCTGCCGGAGATCGCGGAAGTCCGCGCCCTCTACCCCGAGGCCGGCTGCTATTACATGCACCCGGTGAAGAGCCGGGAATCGATCCGCGCCGCCTATGACCAGCACGGCATCCGCCACTACGTGGTGGACCACCCGGACGAGTTGGAGAAGCTGTCCGACTGCACCGGCCGCGCTGGGGACGTGGTGGTGATGGTGCGCCTCGCCACCGCCCGCGGCGCCGCCGTCTATGATTTGGGCGGGAAGTTCGGTTGCACGGTGGAGCAGGGGGCCGCCCTGCTGTCCGCCGCCAAGGACCGGGGCCTGCGGGCCGGCGTCTGCTTCCATGTGGGCAGCCAGTGCCTGACCCCCACCAGCTACCTGGCCGCCCTGAAGCTGGTGCGCCAGTGCCTGGATATGGCGGGGGTGGAGCCGGCGGTGATCGACGTGGGCGGCGGCTTCCCCACGGAGTATGTCGGTTCCGACGCCCCGCCATTGGGCGACTTCATGGAGGCGATCCGCCAGGGGCTGAACGGCATCCGGCGCCCCGCCGACTGCTGCATCTGGTGCGAGCCCGGCCGGGGCATGGTGGCGTCCGGCGCCAGCCTGGTGGTGCGGGTGGAGATGCGCCGGGATGGCTTCCTGTACCTGAACGACGGGGTCTACGGCTCCCTCTGCGACCTGAAGTTCCCGGGCATCCACCTGCCCATGCGTGTGGTCCGGCCCGGCGGCCAGCCCAGCGCGGAGCTGGCCCCCTTCGGCCTGTTCGGCCCCACATGCGACTGCTACGACCAACTCCCCGGCCCCTACATGCTGCCGGCGGACGTGCGGGAGGGGGACTGGATCGAGATTGGCCAGGCCGGCGCCTACACCACCGCCACCCGCACCCGCTTCAACGGCTTCTTCGCCGGCCATGCGGTCATCGTGCAGGACGAGCCCTTCCTCCCCACCGCCCCCATGCGCCCCAACGAGGCCGCCCGCCTAGCCGCGGCGGCGGAGTAGGGCAGCCGGGGACCTTTCCGCTCCCGCCTCGCCATGCTATCGAACCCTCTGGGTGAACGGTTCGCTTAGGGGGACGTGATGGTGGATTTTGCGGAGAAGTCGTTCCTGGGCCTGTCGGGGACGGGGTTCCACAAGGTCGCCTACACGGAATGGGGCAGCGGCCCCCGCACCATCGTCTGCGTGCATGGGCTGACCCGCAACGGCCGCGACTTCGACGTGCTGGCCCGCGACCTGGCGGAGAGCCTGGATGCCCGCGTGGTCTGCCCGGATGTGGTGGGCCGGGGCAAGTCCGGTTGGCTGCGCAACCCGGATCTCTATGGCTATCCCCAGTACCTCGCCGACATGGCCGCGCTGATCGCCCGGCTGGACGTGGAGACGGTGGAGTGGGTTGGCACCAGCATGGGCGGGCTGATCGGCATGCTGCTGGCAGCGCAGGCCGACAGCCCGGTCACCAAGCTGGTCATCAACGACGTGGGCCCCTTCATCCCCCAGGCCGCGCTCCAGCGCATCGGCGACTATGTGGGCAAGGACCCGATCTTCGAGGACGTGGCCTCCGTGGAAGGTTACTTCCGGGAGGTCTATGCCGGCTTCGGCCGCCTGACGGATGAGCAGTGGCGGCACCTGGGGGAACATGGCTACCGCACCCGCGATGATGGACGGCTCGGCCTCGCCTACGACCCCGGCATTGCCAAGGCCTTCACCTCGGCTGCGATCACCGATGTGGATCTCTGGCCCGTCTGGAGCATGATCCGCTGCCCCACCATGGTCATCCGCGGCGCCGAGTCCGACCTGCTGGAGCCGGAGACGGTGAAGCGGATGCAGGAGACCGGACCAAGGGCCAAGGCGGTTGAGGTGCCGGATGCCGCCCACGCCCCGGCCCTGATGGACCCGTCCCAGGTGGCGCTGGTCCGCGGGTTCCTGGCGGATGCCTGAGGGCAAGCTGCCGGGCCTGGAGCCGTTCCGGGAACGCTGGCCCTGGAAGGGGCCGCACCTGCAGACCGTCCGCAACACCATTGTCCGTCCGGCCTTCGATCTGGGCCCGGCGGAGTTGCTGCGCTTTCCCATGGCGGACGGCAGTGGCGACGTGCTGCTGGGCGCCCTGAACCGGGGGACGGGGGACAAGCCCCTGGCCGTGCTGGTCCACGGCCTGACCGGCTGCCAGGACAGCTATTACGTCCTCGCCACGGCGAAGGCCTTGCAGGGCCGCGGGCATCCCGTCCTGCGCCTGAACCTGCGCGGCGCTGGCCCCAGCGCGGGGAGTTGCCGCCAGCGCTACCATGCCGGCCGCACCCAGGACATCCGTGCCGTCCTCAGTCAGCTCCCGCCCGACCTGGCGGGGCAAGGGCTGGTCCTGGTCGGTTACTCCCTGGGCGGCAACGCGGTACTGAAGTTCTTGGGCGAGGGGGATTTCCCCGTGCCGGTACGGGCCGGGTGCGCCGTCTCCGCCCCTATCGACCTTGCTTCTTCCTCCCGCCGGTTCCTGGCGCCGGACAACCGCGCCTATCACAAGTGGCTGTTGGGCAAGATGAAGGCGGAGATGCAGGCCGGCGCCGGGCTGCTGGAAGACCGCTGGGTGCGGGCCGCCGCCACCGCGCAGTCCGTCTGGCAATTCGACGACACCATCGTCGGCCCCTGGAATGGCTGGGGCGGGGCGGAGCAGTATTACCGGGTCAACAGCGCCATCGGCTTCCTGCTCGGCATCGCTGTGCCCACCCTGCTGGTCCACGCGCTGGACGATCCCTGGATTCCTGGCGACCCGTACCTGTCCTTTCCCTGGCACGCCCACCCGAACCTGGTCCCGCTGCTGCCCACCCGCGGCGGGCATGTGGGCTTCCATGGCAGGGGCGGGGTCTGGCATGACCGGGCGCTCCTGGCTTTCCTGGATAATGTGGGCGCTTAATCTGAACGCGATTCGCGTGTAGAATCCGTTATCCAGGTTCAACCCATCGGCACGGGGTGGCTCTCATGGCGCGCTGGATGGTGCCGCTCTTGCTGGCAGGGTTGCTGGGGTCGGGCGCGACCCTGGCCCAGGAAAGCCCTGCCACCCCGCCCGAACCACCGAAGGAACCGGCCAGCGCCGAGCTGGCGCAGTTCCTGGCCCGCACGCCTGTCACCCTCATGGACTGGGGCATGCTGCGGCTGGAACGGGACCTGTCCTACGCGGCGCGGAGCCTGTCCTTGGATAGGGGCCGTGACGGGCCCGCCAAGGTGGGCGCCCATTACCGGTTCGGTGACCGGCGGGTGGTGGCCTATCTCTCCCTCGCCACCCCCGCCAAGTCACGGACGGAGGTACAGTGCCGGGAGTTGTTCGCGGCGGTGAAGGAGCAGCTCCTGACCGGCACGCCGGGGGCGGAGTGGTACCTGCGACGCCTGTTCAACAGCGACATCCGCCGCGACGCCAACACGCCGGAGCCTTTCGGCAGCCTGGTCCTGGACATGGTGCTGCTGGAGGTGACGCTGCGCCCACCGGCGTCGGAGGCCTTCGACGCCGGTGCGGGCCGTATCGCCTGTGCCGGTCGGCTGGATGCGACGACGGCCTATATCGTGCCGCCGCCCGCACCCCCGGCCACCCAGACCCCGCCGGTGAAGTCGGCCGGCTGAGCCGTCAGCCCTTCTTCAGCAGCCGCGCCGCGTCCACCGCGCCATAGGTCAGCACCGCGTCGCAGCCGGCGCGCTTGAAGCCCAGCAGCGTCTCCAGCAGGGCCTTGTCATAGTCCAGCCAGCCATTGGCGCTGGCGGCGCGCAGCATCGCGTACTCCCCGCTCACATGGTAGGCGAGGGTCGGCATGGCGAAGGCGTCCTTCACCCGCCGCACGATGTCCAGATAGGGCAGGCCCGGTTTCACCATGACCATGTCGGCGCCTTCCTGGATGTCCAGGGCGACCTCGCGCAAAGCCTCGTCGCTGTTGGCCGGGTCCATCTGGTAGGTCTTCTTGTCCCCCTTCAGGAACCCGCCGGACTGCACCGCCTCCCGGAACGGGCCATAGAAGGCGCTGGCATACTTGGCGGCATAGGCGCAGATGCGGACGGTCTGGTGGCCATGGGCGTCCAGCGCGTCGCGAATGGCGCCGATGCGGCCGTCCATCATGTCCGACGGGGCAACCACGTCACAGCCGGCCTCCGCCTGCACCAGGGACTGGCGGACCAGCACCTCCACCGTCTCGTCGTTCAGGATGCGGCCGTCCCGCACGATGCCGTCATGCCCGTGGCTGGTGTAGGGGTCCAGGGCCACGTCGCAGAGCAGGCCCATGTCCGGCACCTGGGACTTCAGCGCCCGGATGGTGCGGCACATCAGGTTGTCCGGGTTGCCGGATTCCGTGCCCTCCGGGTCCTTCTTCTCCGCCGGTGTCACCGGGAACAGGGCGACATAGGGGATGCCCAGCGCCTGCGCCTCCGCCACGGCGGGGACCAGCAGGTCGATGGACATCCGCTCCACCCCCGGCATGCTGGCGATGGGCTGGCGCTGGTTCTCCCCCTCCACCACGAAGACCGGCCAGACCAGGTCGTCCACGCTCAACCGGTTCTCCGCCACCAGCCGCCGGGTGAAGGCATCGGCCCGGTTGCGGCGAAGGCGGGTACGCGGGAAGCCCCCGCCGGCCAGGGAGGGAAGGGTGGGAAGGCGACGGTCGTCAGGCATGGTGGTCTGTCCGGGTGACGGATTGCTGCGGTCGGATGCTACGCCCCTGGCGGGCCCAGGTCCAACAGGCTTGCCGGTAGGGCAGTGCCGGCGGATTTGCGCTGCGATCGGGTCCTGCTACGCTGACACACCAATTCCCGGATGGCACCGCCCCATGTCCACCGATCTCAGTCTCGCCGAGTTCCTGGCGCTCAACCAGTATTGGGAGTGGGATGATTGCTACATCCGCCTCGACCAGATCACCCTCGGCTCCGATTGGGAAGCGCGCCTGCAGATGCAATCCACCCCCTGGTGGAGGGAGGGCGCCAACCCGGATCAAGTTGGCGTATTCGGGGTCGTATTGCGTGGCATCGTGGATTGCCAGCTACCACTCGGCTTCTGGTTCGGCGATTTGGCTGTCTGGCATCTTGGCTTGCAGGGGTCCGGTCATGCCGTCATGGAGCATGGCCCGGCCGGGGTGATCTATGGCGCATCGCCATTGCCTGACCCGGACCAGTTTTTTGCCGAGTTCACCGACCTCCTTATCAGCCTGAATGCCCAGCAGGGACCACTGGACTACCTGCGGCGTGGCACTGTCGCCGAGTTCAGGAGCGTGGTCTCCTCACCGGGTTACATGCTCATGGAAGCTCCCTCGCCTGTCATCCAGGCCACGCGCCCGATGCTGGAGGCACGATCCGTCCGATACTCCTGCCTGCCGCAGGCGGGAAAGGATCGGGACGGGACCGTTGGCCGTCCGTTGATCGAAGTCGAAATCAATGACGGCTGGGTCCTTTGCCAGGAGGCCCGCGTGACACTCGCCGGATAGGCGCGCTACCCGTGCCGCGCCATGGCCGCGTCGGCGGCGTCCAATCCCGTGTCTTCCGCCAGCTTGACCCACCGCTCGCCCCGCTTCTCCCACCGGGTCTCCAGCCCCGCCACGAAACCGGCCCCCTCCCAGGCATGGACGCGCAGGGTGACGAAGGGTGGGTCAAGCTCGATGCGGTTGTAGGCGTTGGGCTCGTTGCGCAACCGCGTGCTGGTGGCGGTGGATGCCTGTGCCACCAGGATGCTGCGGCGGACATGGGCATGGCGGGTCATCACGTCGCCGGCATAGGCCTTGTGCAGATGGCCGGCCAGAAGCAGGTCCACCCCGGCGGATTCCAGGACCGACACTGCCTGCCGCGCCCGGCCCACCAGCCGCTCCCCGGGCTTGTCCGGCGGCGGCAGGAAGGGGTGGTGGGTGAAGACCACCTTGAACACCTCCGGCCCCAGCCCGGCGAAGCAATCCCGCACCCGCTTCATCTGCCGCCGGTTCACGCGCCCCTCGGCGAAGTCCAGGATCAGCGACCGGGCCGTGTTCAGCCCCAGCACCGCGACGTCGCCCACCTGATGGAACGGGTTCAGGTCGCGGCTGATGTAATGCCGGTAGTGCCGCAGCGGGTCGCTGAACCGGGCCAGCAGGTTGTAGACCGGCAGGTCATGGTTGCCCGGCACCACCATGTAGGGCACGGGCAGGGCGTCCAGGAACTCCCGTGCGGCCTTGAACTGGCTGGGCCGGGCCCGCTGGGTCAGGTCGCCGCTGACCACCACCATCGACGGCGGGTCCCGGCCGATGTCGCCCAGCAGGCCGTCCACCACACGCTGGTCGGTTCGGCCGAAATGCAGGTCGGAGATGTGGAGCAGGCTGGGCATCAGGCACTGGTCCTCATGGCGGCGGGATCCTCGCTTTCGGATTCTTCCCGCCGCGGCCGCCAGACCATCAGCCCGCCCGGCACGATACGGTAGCGCAGCGGAGTCAGCATCCAGTGGACCTCCCCGTCGTTGGCGACGCGCAGGGTGCGGCGGCGGGAATGCACCGTCACCTCCCGCAGCCGGTACACGTCCAGCTGCGGGTCGGCGCCCCAGCGCCCGGCCAGGATGCGGCCGAACAGGCGCAGGAACTGCAGCCGGTTCTGGTGCTTGCCCACATAGATGCCCAGCACCCCCTGGTTCAGGCTGGACCGGGCGGGGATGGGGCCCATCCCCTCGTCATAGGCGTTGTTGGCCACGGCCAGCATGGGTGTCAGCAGGCGCTTGGTGCCTTCCTCCGTCTCCAGCACCACCTCCAGCTTCGGGTAGTCCACCAGCGTCTTCAGGAAGGCCAGGGTCATGGCCGGCCATTTGCTGATGCCCTGCATGCCGCGATGGTGCTCCCGCACCTGCACCATCCGGGGATAAAGGCCGAGGACGGAGTTGTTCAGGAAAGGCCGCCCGTTCACCTCGGCCATGTCCATGGGTTCCACCACCCCGTCCGCCAGGGCCTCGATGGCGCCCTTCAGCTCCAGCGGCAGGCCCAGGTCGCGGGCCAGCAGGTTCATGGTGCCCAGCGGCAGCACGCCCAGCGCCTTTCCGGTGCCGGCCAGGATATGCGCGGCGGTGGCGATGGTGCCGTCGCCACCGCCCACGACAACCACCTCCGCGTCGCTTTCCACCGCCCGCCGGATCGCTGCGGCGATGTCATGGCCCGGCGCCATGGCGCATTGCACGTGGTGGCCGGCCGCCTGGAAGGCGTGCTCGACCTCGGCCACCGCCTCGTCTGGCGACCGCCCCAGGAGGGAACCCGCCCCGCTGTTCAGCACGACGCTGAGCCTCATCGGCCCGCCCTCCGGTCGCTTCATGGCAAGTGGCTGGACAACGGTCGCCGGGGGGTGGCGGTTCCGGCGGCATCCGGGCGCTTCCCTCACCCGAAGGGTTACGCCTTGCAAGGGTGGTGGGCGCATTGACAGGGGGAGGGGCGCCACTATGATCCGGCCACTCCAGCAGGCCCCAATTTCGCCACAAGGCCAGACGTGCCATGGACTTGCAGTTATCCGATGACCAGCGCGCCCGCCGGTTCCCCGCAGGGTTCCTCAGGCATCATGCGCGTCATCATCGCTCGGCGCCTGTTGGGGGCAGCCTCCTGACAACCGATCACAAGACCAAATGGGAGGGACCGTGACCCAGGACGTGACCTGTGAGGTGAAGGGCGCCATCGGCCTGATCACCCTGAACCGGCCGAAGGCGCTGAACGCCCTGACGTTGGGCATGATCGAGGTGATGGCCCCGGTTCTGAAGGATTGGGCCGCCGACGATTCCGTGCAGGCGGTGGTCATCCGCGGGGCCGGCGACCGCGCCTTCTGCGCTGGCGGTGACGTTCGCGCCGTGTGGGATGCCGGCAAGGCGATGCAGCGTGGGGAGGGGGATGGGGCCCTGACGGCCACCTTCTTCGCCGAGGAATATCGTCTGAACCGCCGGATCAAGCGCTTCCCCAAGCCTTACCTGGCCATCCTGGACGGCATCACCATGGGCGGCGGCGTGGGCCTGTCGGTGCATGGCAGCCACCGTGTGACCACGGAAAAGACCCTGTTCGCCATGCCGGAGACGGGGATCGGTCTGTTCCCTGACGTGGGTGGGACCTATTTCCTGCCCCGCCTTCCGGGCCAGCTCGGGACCTACCTCGCCCTGACCGGCGCCCGGGTGCAGGCGGCGGACCTGCATTACATGGGCATCGGCACCGGCCACATCCCGTCCGATAAGGTAGACGCCCTGGTTGACTTGCTGGCCGGGTCCGACCTGTCCGGCGGGGACCCCCACAAGCGGGTGGACGATCTGGTCGCCACCTTCGAGGCTTCGGTTGGCGAGCCGACCCTTCCCGGCCACCGGGAAGCCATCGACCGCTGCTTCGCGGCCGGCACGGTGGAGGACATCCTCGCCGCCCTGGTCCAGGAAGGCTCGGAATGGGCGGACGCCACGGCCAAGACCATCCTGTCCATGTCCCCCACCAGCCTGAAGCTGGCCCTGGCCCAGATGCGTCGCGGGGTGGAACTGGATTTCGATGATGCCATGCGCCTGGAGTTCCGCATGATGCAGGGTTGCATGCGCGGGCAGGACTTTTACGAGGGCATCCGCGCCGTGCTGGTGGACAAGGATCGGAACCCGAAATGGTCCCCCGCCAGCCTTGAGGAAGTCGATGCCGGAATGATCGAATCCCACTTCACCCTGCCGACGGCGGGTGAGTTGGCGTTCGAGGATTGATGGTGACGGCCGGGGGCGGTTGGCCGCTTCCCCGGCCCGCCCGCGGCAACCTGGACATACCCGCCATCTTCAAGATGATCGGGGGCGAGTGATACGTTAATCTTATGAAGCCGGCCCCCGATCGTGGTAGAAACCAAGGCGGGCTTAACCGCCAAGGGCGGCCAGACAAAAAAGACGGAGACGGCGTTGCGGCAACCCTATTACGACAGCATCCTCCTGATCGAACGGCTGCACCGGCACTTCCTGGAAGTCCTGAAGGTGGAGTTGGATCGCCTGGGCGTTCAGGACATCAACAACGTCCAGAGCCTGATCCTCTACAATATCGGCGATGACGAGCTTACCGTGGGTGAGCTGACGGCCCGCGGCTATTACCTGGGCTCGAATGTGTCGTACAACGTCAAGAAGATGCATGAGAACGGCTACCTGGCCCAGGAGCGGTCGGCCCACGACCGCCGGTCTGTCCGGGTGAAGCTGTCCGACAAGGGCCTGGCACTCCGGGACAAGATCAAGGACCTGTTCGCGCGCCAAGTGGAAGCGCTGGACCGCAATGGCCTGACCACCGAGGAACTGACCCGCGCCAACGAGACCATGCGCAAGCTGGAGCGTTTCTGGTCCTCGTCCCTGGATTACACGGGCTTCAGCGTCAACCCGGCCGCCTGAGCCATGGCGGAGCTGCGGGAAAGCGATGTCCTGCTGGAGTTCCGGCCTTTGGGCCAGTATGTCCGCGTCTCCGCCATCGACCCGCGCACCAATACCGAGATCGTCGTCTCCGGCCCTGCCGCGGCAGGGCAGGCCGCTCTGGCACAGCTTGCCGTCCGTCGGCTGAATTACGTGCTGAAGAAAAAGGGCGCCTGAGGCAAGGTGCCCGATAATCAAGGATGCGAAAAGGGCCGCGACTCGCGTCGCGGCCCTTAATCGTTACTTCGGCGGTCCGATCAGCCCGCGCGGCGGCGGGTGGTGCGGGCGGAACCGCGGCCCAGGCCGATCTTCTTGGCGAATTCCGACCGCTGCGCAGCATAGTTCGGCGCGACCATGGGGTAGTCCGGCGGCAGCGCCCACTTGGCACGGTACTCGTCCGGGGTCATATTGTAGGTGGAACGGAGATGCCGCTTCAGCATCTTCAGCTTCTTCCCGTCCTCAAGGCAGACGATGTATTCGGGCGTCACCGACTTCTTGATCGGCACGGCGGGGCGCTGCGGCTCCGACTGCGTCTCCCGCGGGGTGCCCTGGAGGCCGGTGAGGGAGGTGTAGACGGTATTGATCACCTCCGGGATCTGCTGCGTCGGAAGCGAGTTCTTGCCCACATAGGCAGAGACAATCTCCGCCGTCATGCGCAGAAGCTCAGCCACCTGGAGGTCATTGGCCTGCTGGTCCGTCATTGCAAGTACCCTGGGTGTTCGTGTGGACGTAGTCCCGCTTCGCACGGTGTCGCTTGGGCTGTCAATGAAAAATACAGCATGTCTTCCTTAGGTTTACTTATCCACACTTTCTTGCACAAGTTGACCCGCTGAACCGGTCCTTTCCCCGCGCCGTGGCGCCTCTGTCTGACTGCACGGCTTAGACATCTGTAGTAGCCGTGTACGGGGCGACATACGCGTCGATATGGCTGAGATTACAAATTTGCAACACGGGACCCGCAGCATCCCACGCGATTGCTTGTGGCGGCCGATCCGAGTCGGGCCACGGCAATCCAGGCTCCCCTAATGCTCCCGGCCGGGAAGCGCTGGACTTGAGCTGGGTTGGGGGCTGTCAGGGACGGCTTTGGCGTGAACCTTTCCGTGCTGCCCATTCCTCAGGCGGCGGCGGGACGGAGTCTTGCCCATCTCCCCGCGGGCAGACGCGCGCCCGTGGCAGGGCGGGGCTGCGGTCCCCGGTCGCGGGGGAACTGGAATGGGGACTGTCCATCTGATAGGGTCCCCCGCACGGACGACCCCCCAGGTTTGGGAAGAACGGAACCATCATGGCTACCGACTCGCCGCGAGAGACCATCGCCATCGCCTCCGACCATGCCGGGCTGGAGATGCGCGCCGCGCTGAAGGAAATGCTGGAGGGTGCCGGCCATACGGTGCTGGATCTGGGCACCGAAGGGCCGGCCTCGGTCGACTATCCCGATTTCGCGGACGCCGTCGCGGCGGCCGTCAAGGATGGCCGCGCCACGAAGGGCCTGTTGGTCTGCGGCACCGGCATCGGCATCAGCATCGCCGCCAACCGGCATCGGCACATCCGCGCCGCGCTCTGCCACAGCACGACGGACGCGCGCTTCTCCCGCCTGCACAACGACGCCAACGTCCTGGTCCTCGGCGCCCGCACCACGGGCATCGAGGTCGCCAAGGATTGCGCCACCATCTTCTTCGCCACCGCCTTCGAGGGTGGCCGCCATGCACGGCGGGTCGAGAAGCTCTGCTGACCGGCACGCCCCGTAGTCAAGGACCGATGATCATGGACATGCACCAGGGCTCCCGCTTCTTCGCCGACCGGCTTTCCGACACCGACCCGGACCTGTACCAGGCCCTGCGGCATGAGCTGCAACGTCAGCAGGACCAGATCGAGCTGATCGCGTCGGAGAACATCGTCTCCGCCGCGGTGCTGGAGGCCCAGGGCTCCGTCCTGACCAACAAGTATGCGGAAGGCTATCCCGGCAAGCGTTACTATGGCGGTTGCGAGTTCGTGGACGTGGCGGAGGCGCTGGCCATTGATCGCGCCAAGAAGCTGTTCGGCTGCGAGTATGCCAACGTCCAGCCCCACTCCGGAGCCCAGGCCAACCAGGCCGTCTTCATGGCGCTGCTGCAGCCGGGCGACACCTTCATGGGCATGGACCTGGCGGCCGGCGGCCACCTGACCCACGGGGCCCCTGCCAACCAGTCCGGCAAGTGGTTCAAGGTCGTCTCCTACGGGGTCCGCCGCGACGACCACCGGATCGACTATGACGACGTGGCCGCCAAGGCGCGGGAGCACAAGCCGAAGCTGATCATCGCCGGCGGCTCCGCCTATCCCCGCCAGATCGACTTCGCCCGCTTCCGCCAGATCGCGGACGAGGTGGGCGCCGTGTTCATGGTGGACATGGCCCACTATGCCGGGCTGGTGGCGGCCGGGGTCTATCCCAGCCCGTTCCCCCATGCCCATGTGGTGACCACCACCACCCACAAGACCTTGCGCGGCCCCCGCGGCGGCATGATCCTGGCCAACGACCCAGACCTGGGCAAGAAGTTCAACTCCGCCGTCTTCCCAGGCCTGCAGGGCGGTCCGCTGATGCATGTGATCGCCGCCAAGGCCGTCGCCTTCGGTGAGGCGCTGCGGCCGGAGTTCAAGGCCTACGCCCAGGCGGTGGTGGACAACGCCCGCGTCCTGGCGGAGCGGCTGGTCGCCGGCGGCCTGGACATCGTTTCCGGCGGCACCGACAGCCACATCGTGCTGGTGGACCTGCGCCCGAAGAAGCTGACCGGCAAGGCCGCGGAAGCGGCGCTGGAGCATGCCGGCATGACCTGCAACAAGAACGGCGTGCCCTTCGACCCGGAGAAGCCCTTCGTCACCTCGGGCGTCCGCCTGGGCACCCCGGCGGCGACCACCCGCGGCTTCGGCACGGCGGAGTTCGCGCAGGTCGGCGACATGATCGTCGAGGTGCTGGACGCGCTGGCCGTGAGCAACGGCGACAACAGCGCGGCCGAGGGCCGGGTGCGGGCGCGGGTGCAGGAGCTGTGCCGCCGCTTCCCGATCTATCCGGGCCTGTGATGACCGAGTGACTGAGCACCCGCCCGCTGGGCCCACCGGCGGGCGGCCATAAGCCGAACAACGGCACGCCCGAACAGGGCAAGACGGGGGAGAGGGAGCGATGCGGTGTCCGTTCTGTGGGAATGACGATACCCAGGTGAAGGACAGCCGTCCGACCGAGGACAACTCGGCCATCCGGCGGCGGCGTTTCTGCCCGGGCTGCGGCGCCCGTTTCACGACGTTCGAGCGGGTCCAGCTCCGCGAGCTGACCGTGGTGAAGAGCGGCGGCGCGCGGGAGCCTTTCGACCGGGAGAAGCTGCTGCGCTCCATGCGGATCGCGCTACGCAAGCGCCCGGTGGACGCGGACCGCATCGACCGGGTGGTCAACTCCATCGTCCGCCAGCTCGAATCGTCGGGGGAGACGGAAATCCCCTCCACCCAGATCGGTGAGATGGTGATGCAGAGCCTGGGCACCTTGGACAAGGTCGCCTACATCCGCTACGCCTCCGTCTACAAGGACTTCCGCGAGGTGGCGGACTTCAACCAGTTCGTGGAGACGCTGAAGACCGACGCGGCCGACGCGGGTTGACCGCCGGGCAGCGCAGGAGAGGCCGGTAAGCCATGTCGGGGTCGCCCTTCACGGCGGCGGACCATGCCCACATGGCCGCCGCCCTGTCCTTGGCGGAGCGCGGGTTGGGCCGGGTCTGGCCGAACCCCAGCGTCGGCTGCGTCATCGTCCGGGATGGCCAAGTGGTGGGCCGCGGCGCCACTGCCCCCGGCGGCCGCCCCCATGGGGAGACGGAGGCGCTGCGCATGGCGGGGGACCTCGCCCGCGGCGCCACGGCCTATGTCAGCCTGGAACCCTGCAACCACCACGGCAAGACCCCTCCCTGCACGGAGGCGCTGCTGGCGGCCGGCATCGCCCGCGCCGTCATCGCCTGTGAGGACCCGGACCCCCGCGTCATGGGCGGCGGCATCCGCCGGCTGCGGGAGGGCGGGGTGCAGGTGGACGTCGGCCTGCTGAAGGCGGAGGCCGAGGCCTTGAACGAGGGCTTCTTCCTGCGCCTGCGGGAGAAACGACCGCTGGTCACCCTGAAGCTCGCCACCTCCCTCGACGGCCGCATCGCCACCCGCTCCGGCGAGAGCAAGTGGATCACGGGGGAGACGGCCCGAGCCTGGGGGCATGCCATCCGCACCCGGCATGACGCCGTGATGGTCGGCAGCGGCACCGCCCTGGCGGACGACCCGGAACTGACCGTCCGCCTGCCGGGGCTGGAGGGCCGCAAACCCGTGCGCGTGGTGGTGGACAGCCGGCTGCGCCTACCCCTGACCAGCCGCCTCGTCCGCACCGCAGACCGCGCCCCCACCTGGGTCGTGACCCAGAAGGGCGGCACAGACGCCACCCGCGCCCGCGCCTTCACGGAGTGCGGGGTGGAGCTGCTGGAGGTGCCGGCCGGACCCCAGGGTGAGATGCCCATCGCCGCCGTGCTGGAGGCCCTGGCCGCCAGGGGCCTGACCCGCGTCATGGTGGAGGGCGGCGCCCGCCTCGCCGCGTCCCTAGTGCGCGCCGGCCTCGTGGACCGGGTGGAATGGTTCCGTGCCGGCCTGCTCCTGGGCGGCGACGGCCTCCCCGCCACCATGCCCTTCGGCCTGACCGCCCTGGCTGACGCCCCGCGGTTCGAGCGGGTGAGCGTCCGGCAGGCGGGGGAGGATGTGTTGGAGTCATACCGTAGGTCGGGGTGACCAACGGGAACCCCGACATGCTACGGGCGTGGTGAGTGCTGTCGGGGTTCGCATGCGCTCACCCCGACCTACGGCATCCGGCCCGTCATGCGCCCCGCGCAAAGGAATAGCGCTCGCAGAATCGGGGCGTCGGCCCTAGGTTACGGGGCATGTTCACAGGGATCATCACCGACGTCGGCCGCGTCCTCGGGATCGAGCGCCGTGGCGACACCCGCCTGACCATCGGGACCGCCTTTGACATGGAGGCGGTAGCCCTGGGTGCGTCCATCGCCAACAACGGGGTCTGCCTCACAGTCGTGGAGAAGGGCCCTGGCTGGTTCACGGTCGATGCGTCGGCGGAGACTCTCTCCAAGACCACGCTGGGCCGCTGGCAGGTGGGCACGCCGGTGAACTTGGAGCGCTCCTTGCGCCTGGGTGACGAGCTGGGTGGGCACTTGGTCTATGGCCATGTGGACGGTGTGATCGAGGTGCTGGACGTGCGGCCGGAGGGGGACAGCCACCGCTGGACCTTCCGCGTGCCGGAATCGCTGGCCCGCTACGTGGCGCCCAAGGGCTCCGTCGCCCTGGACGGCGTGTCGCTGACGGTGAACGAGGTGGACGGGGCGACCTTCGGGGTCAACATCATCCCCCACACCAGCCAGCACACCACCTTCGGCAACCTGAAGCCGGGGGATCTGATGAATTTCGAGGTGGACATGCTCGCCCGCTACGTGGCCCGCCTCGTGGGGAAGGACCAGTGACCATGGCCGCCGACGACACCCGCCTGCCCGCGGAGGACCGCCCCGTGCTCAGCTCTGCCGAGGAGTTGATCGAGGAGGCGCGCCAGGGCCGCATGTTTATCCTGGTGGATGACGAGGACCGGGAGAATGAGGGCGACCTGGTCATCCCCGCCCAGATGGCCACGCCGGAAGCCATCAACTTCATGGCCAAGTACGGCCGCGGCCTGATCTGCCTAGCCATGGACAGCCGCCAGATCGAGCGGCTGCGCCTGCCCCTGATGGCGCAGCAGAACGGCACCCGCCACCAGACCGCCTTCACCGTCTCCATCGAGGCGCGCACCGGCGTGACCACCGGCATCAGCGCCGCTGACCGGGCCCGCACCATCCAGGTGGCCATCGACCCGCAGACGGACAGCCGGGACATCGTCACCCCCGGCCACGTCTTCCCCCTGCTTGCCCGCGACGGCGGCGTGCTGGAGCGCGCCGGCCACACCGAGGCCTCGGTGGACTTTTCCCGGCTCGCCGGGCTGAGCCCCGCCGGCGTGATCTGCGAGATCATGAACGACGACGGCACCATGGCCCGCCTGCCGGACCTGGTGAAATTCGCCCAGCTCCATGGGCTGAAGATCGGCACCATCGCCGACCTGATCGCCTATCGCCGCCGCACCGAGACGCTTGTGGAGCGCAGCTACCGCCGGGTGCTGGACAGCCATTTCGGCGGCCGGTTCGAGATGGTTATCTACCGCAACCGCATCAGCGGGGCGGAGCATGTGGCCCTGGTGAAGGGCGACGTCTCGGCCCCCGGCCCGGTGGCCGTGCGCATGCACGCGCTCGACATCGTCAAGGACCTGCTGGGCGACCGTGGCCGTGGCCCCGGCGGCGACCTGAAGGCGGCCATGGACATGATCGCGGCGGAGGGCAGGGGAGTCATCGTCCTGCTGCGCGATGCCCAGCCCTTCTCCCTGTCTGACCGGCTGCGCGCCCTGGACACGGGCGGCACGCCCCCGTCGGGGGAACTGCGCGACTATGGCGTCGGCGCGCAGATCCTGAACGATCTGGGCGTGAAGGAAATGGTGCTGCTGACCAACACGCGGAAGACCGTCGTGGGCCTGGAAGGCTATGGCTTGACCATCGTCGGCCAGCGGTCCATACCCACCGCCCCGCACGGGTCGGGCGAAGACTGAGGTAGAGGGGGCAAGGCCATGGCGGACTCTCCGCACATCATGATCGTCGAGGCGCGGTTCTATGAGGACATCGCCGACGAACTCCTGAAGGGTGCAAAGGCTGAGCTGGACCAGGCCGGCGCCACCTATGAGGTGTTCAGCGTCCCCGGCGCGCTGGAAATCCCCGCCGCCATCCAGTTTGCCGTCCGCTCCATGGACTTCTACTCCGGCCGTCGCCGCTTCGATGGCTATGTGGCCTTGGGCACCGTGATCCGGGGTGAGACCACCCATTACGAGACCGTGTGCAACGAGAGCGCCCGTGGCCTGCAGGACCTTGCCCTGCGCTACACCCTGGCCATCGGCAACGGCATCCTGACGGTAGAGAATGACGAGCAGGCCTGGACCCGGGCCTATGTGCATAAGAAGAACAAGGGCGGGGGCGCTGCCCGCGCCTGCCTTGACATGATCGAGCTGAAGCGCCAGTTCCGCCTTTACTCCCGCTGAGCCAGCCCCCCACGTCCGTCCCAAGGTCTCCTGCCCATGCCGCCCCGCGCCAAGAAGAGTGTCGCCGCCCCCCAGAAGGAGGCGTCGCCGCCCAAGATCAAGCCGACCGGCTCGGCCAAGGCCCGGCGCAGCGCGGCTCGGCTCGCGGCGGTCCAGGCCCTGTACCAGATCGACCTGGCCGGCACCTCAAGCGAGCAGGTGATCGGGGAGTTCTTGCGCCACCGCATTGGGCAGGAGCAGGACGGGCAGGATTTGGTGACCGCCGACCTGGAACTGTTCGCCGCCATTGTCCGCGGCGTCCAGCTTCGCGGCGCGGACGTGGACCAGATGCTCACCGGCAGCCTGTCCGGCCAATGGTCCCTGGACCGGCTTGAGCTGTTGCTCAAGGAAATCCTGCGCGCCGGGGTGTGGGAACTGATCGGCAACCCGACCGTGGCGCCGCACATCGTCATCAACGACTATATCGACGTCACCCACGCCTTCTTCTCCGGCAAGGAGCCGGGGATGGTGAACGGTGTGCTGGACCGCCTGGCCCGGACCCTGCGTCCCGAGGAGATGCAGCCCCGGCAGGCCGGCGGCAGCCGGGCGTGAGCGGCCCCGGCCCCTCGGCCCCCGCCGGCTTGGGGGAGTTCGGCCGGATCGAGCGTTACCTGCGCCCATTGGCGGCCGGGTTCCCTGGCGCCCTGGGGCTGAATGACGACGCGGCTCTGGTGGACGTGCCGCTGGGGCACCAGCTGGTCGTCACCACCGATGCCATGGTGGCGGGCGTCCATTTCCTTCCCTCCGACCCGCCGGCCGACATCGCGCACAAGCTGCTGGCCGTGAACCTGTCCGACCTGGCGGCCAAGGGGGCGACCCCGCTGGCCTACAGCCTGGTCACCGGGCTGCCAAAGGACACGCCCGACAGTTGGCTGGCCGCCTTCGCCGCGGGGCTGGGGGAGGGGCAGGCCCGCTGGGGCATCCACCTGGCCGGCGGCGACTCCGTTTCCACCGCCGGCCCCATGAACCTCACCATCAGCGCGTTGGGCCTGGTTCCCACGGGCCGGATGGTGCGGCGGGCCGGGGCCCGGCCCGGTGACCTGGTGTTCGTCAGCGGCTGCATCGGTGACGGTGTGCTGGGGCTGATGCTGGCGCTCGGCACCCTGGAGCGCCCCGACAGCGTCGGTGGCGGGGATTACCTGCTCTCCCGCCTGCGCCGGCCCGAGCCGCGCCTTCCCCTGGCGCCGGTGCTCCTCGCCCATGCAAGCGCCGCGGCTGACGTGTCGGACGGCCTCGTGGCCGACGTGGGCCACATCGCAAGTGCCAGCGGCGTGCGGGTGGTGATCGACTCGGCCACCGTCCCCGTATCGGATCCCGCGCTGGGACTGTTGGCTGAGTGGCCGGGCCTGCTGGCAGAGATGCTGACCGGTGGGGACGATTATGAGGTGGTGTTCACCGCCCCCGCCGACCATCGGAACGCCATCCTGGCCGCGGCAGCCTCGGCCGGTGTCCCCGTCACCGCCATCGGCCGGGTTGAGGTGGGGGAGGGCGTGTCGGTGCTGGACCGGGCGGGGCAGCCGTTGTCCTTGGGCAAGAGCGGCTGGCAACATTTCTGAACCGCCGTAAGGCCCAGCCCATGCCGCATGGTTGACACGAGCCCGTGGAGGAATCAGGTCGCCGCCTCTACCCCTTTGGCGTAAGGTGGCGTCCGTTGCCGTGGTGCCGTGGACCCATGAAGAAGATCATCCTCCTCCTGCTCGCCCTGTTGGTGCTCGTCGGCGCCGGCGGCGGGGCCTATTTCTTCCTCTTCAACAAGCCAGAGGGGGAGCATGCGGAGGAGCAGGCGCCCAAGAAGCCCTCCGGCCCGCCTTCCTACGTCACCGTCGGCCCCATGATCGTGCCCGTGGTGGGGCCGACCCGGGTGGAGCAGAACGTGATGATCGTTCTGTCGCTGGAGGTGGAGAACGACAGCAAGCGCGAACAGGTCAGCGCCCAGCGCCCCAGGCTGATCGACGCCTATGTCCAGGCCCTTTATGGCGGGATCGAGCAGGGGCAGGTAGTGGACGGCCAGATCCTGAACATCCCCCATGTGAAGCAGAAGCTGGTGGAGGCGACGGAGAAGGTGCTGGGCCCTGGCATGGTCCAGGACGTCCTGATCCAGTCCGTAAGCCAGCGCCCCGCCTTCTGATCGGTGCGCTGCGCGGGTGATGCGGCTGGTCCACCATGCTGCTTTTTAACCGTTAGTTGATAAAATCCCAGATGCAACACAACCGCGCACCCCGTGCCCAAATGGTGCGGGCGCAAGTGCGACGGATTGCCATGTCCTTGTCCCCGTGTCATTTTTGACGAACAAAACTGGCGCCGGGAGCCCAATCGCCGACCAGAAGCGACGGTGGCGCCGCCAACGGGGTAAGGAAAAATCCATGCAAACAGAGGTGCTGTACTTCGTACTGGCATGCGGCCTGCTTGCCATCGCGTACGGGGCGGTGACGGCGCGCGCCGTCCTCTCCGCCAGCCCCGGAAACGCCCGGATGCAGGAAATCGCCCAGGCCATCCAGATCGGCGCCGGGGCGTACCTGAACCGCCAGTACACCACCATCGGCATCGTCGGCGTCGTGATCGCCGTGCTGGTGGGCTTCTTCCTCGGCCTGCACGTGGCCATCGGTTTCGTCATCGGCGCGGTGCTGTCGGCCGCTGCCGGCTATATCGGCATGAACGTGTCTGTCCGCGCCAACGTGCGCACGGCTGAGGCCTCCCGCCAGGGTCTGGCGCAGGGCCTGTCCATCGCCTTCCGGGCCGGTGCGGTCACCGGCATGCTTGTGGCCGGCCTCGCCCTGCTGGGCGTCGCGGTATATTACTGGGTCCTCAGCAATGCTGGCTATACCGGCCGCCCGCTGATCGACGCGTTGGTGGCGCTGGGCTTCGGCGCCTCCCTGATCTCCATCTTCGCCCGCCTGGGCGGCGGCATCTTCACCAAGGGCGCCGACGTGGGCGCCGACCTCGTGGGCAAGGTGGAAGCCGGCATCCCGGAAGACGACCCCCGCAACCCCGCCGTGATCGCCGACAACGTGGGCGACAACGTGGGTGACTGCGCCGGCATGGCCGCCGACCTGTTCGAGACCTATGCGGTGACGACGGTGGCCACCATGGTGCTGGCCTCCATCTTCTTTGTCGCCGACCCGGCCTTGCTGAACGCGACGATGCTCTACCCGCTGGCCATCGGTGGCGTCTGCATCATCACCTCGATCATCGGCACCTACTTCGTGAAGCTGGGCAGTTCCAACAACATCATGGGCGCCCTCTACAAGGGCTTCATCGCGTGCGGCGTGCTCTCCCTTGCCGCCATCGCCCTGGTCACCGCATGGGTCCTGCCCCAGGGTTTCGCCACCGTCTTCACCGTGGCGGGGAAAAGCTTCACGGGCATGAGCCTGTACATCTGCGGCGTGCTGGGCCTGGCCGTCACCGGCCTGATCGTCTGGATCACGGAGTACTACACCGGCACCGGCTACCGCCCGGTGAAGTCCGTGGCGCAGAGCAGCACCACCGGCCACGGCACCAACGTCATCCAGGGCCTCGCCGTCTCCATGGAGTCGACGGCCCTCCCGGCCATCGTCATCTGCGCCGCCATCGTCATCTGCCACCTGTTGGCCGGCCTGTTCGGCATCGCCATCGCCGTGACCAGCATGCTGGCCGTGGCCGGCATGGTGGTGGCGCTGGACGCCTACGGACCCGTCACCGACAATGGCGGCGGCATCGCCGAGATGTCCGACCTGCCGAAGGAGGTGCGTGTCACCACCGACGCGCTGGACGCCGTGGGCAACACCACCAAGGCCGTGACCAAGGGCTACGCCATCGGCTCCGCCGGCCTGGGCGCCCTGGTGCTGTTCGCCGCCTACAACGAGGACCTGAAGTACTTCACCGCCAACCCGGCCCAGTACCCGTACTTCGCCAACCTGACGGTCGACTTCAGCCTCGCCAACCCCTACGTGGTGGTGGGCCTGATCCTGGGCGGCCTGCTGCCCTACCTGTTCGGCGCCATGGGCATGACCGCCGTGGGCCGCGCCGCCGGCAGCGTGGTGGAGGAGGTCCGCCGCCAGTTCCGGGAGAACACGGGCATCATGGCCGGCACCAGCAAGCCGGACTATGGCCGCGCCGTGGACATGCTGACCCGCGCCGCGATCAAGGAGATGATCATCCCCTCGCTGCTGCCGGTGCTGGCGCCTGTCGTGCTGTACTTCCTGGTGCTGGTCATCACCGGAGACAAGGGCTCGGCCTTCTCCGCCGTGGGCGCCATGCTGCTGGGCGTGATCGTCACCGGCCTGTTCGTCGCCATCTCCATGACATCGGGCGGCGGCGCCTGGGACAACGCCAAGAAGTACATCGAGGAGGGCCACCATGGCGGCAAGGGGTCCGACGCCCACAAGGCGGCGGTGACCGGCGACACCGTGGGCGACCCCTACAAGGACACGGCCGGCCCGGCCGTGAACCCGATGATCAAGATCACCAACATCGTGGCGCTGCTGCTGCTGGCCATCCTGGCCCACAGCGGCTGAGCCCCGTGACGCCAGGGTCCTCCCGGTTCCCACCGGGAGGACCCACGGCCGCGCGACCCGATGGTCGCGTAAGCCAAGCCGCCGGCGGCGCCGGGCGACTGAGGGACGGGAACATGGACAAAGGCCCCGGGGAGCGATCCCCGGGGCCTTCTTCCATTCAATCGTCGTCTGCGATGCCTGAAAGGGGCAGGGCGATCAGCCGCCGCCGCGACCCTTCTTCTTGTCATCCTTCTTTTTCTTGGTCGGGCCGCCCAGCGTGCCCAGCACCTGCTCCAGGATGCCCACGTCACGGCCCATGGTGGGGGTGGTGCTCTCCTCCGGGTCAATGGCGCGGGCCTGCTCCCGACCCATCTCGTCCACGGCCTTCACCATGCCCGCATCGTCGAAGCGCACGCGGTAGACGCGCTGCTCCGCCAGGTCCGGGGCGAAGAAGGCGGTCTGCTCCGTCCGCCGGCCGATATAATACCAGGTGTTCGGGTCCAGGGTGCCGGTGGCCGTGGGGGACCCCAAGGTGTACTGGACCTGCTCCCGGGTGGTGACGCCCGGCTGCACCTTGGCCAGCCGCTCAGGCTCCACCATGTTGCCCCGCGTCGCGACGATAGGCGTGCAGCCGACGAGGCCGAGCCCGAGGAGGCCTGCGGTCAGCAGGAGCGGAGCGTTGATCTTGCGCATGGACTCGGACGTTGCTTCCATCGGTTGGGCAGTCTGGTTCGGCACGGGCCAGCCCGGCGCATCCCAGCACCAGGGCACATCAGGCAGGACCGCGCTTGACGGTCGGGACGCCGGCCCCTATCTGGCCGGGTGACATTGGCACCGGGATCGTCCCTGTGTCAACGCCGGCCCAGCAGTCACAGCCAAGGCCCGCCGCCGGCCCGGTCGGCGGCGGAGAGAGCCCCGGAGGCAACCCGTGTTCAGCCGCTTGTTCAAGCGTACCAGCCATGAGCGCACCGTCGCCGGACTCTATGGCCGCATCGTGGCGCAGGCGCGGGAAACCGGCTTCTTCGCCGTCGCCAACGTGCCGGACACGGTGGAGGGCCGGTTCGAGCTGGTGGCCCTGCATGCCTGGCTGGTGATGCGCCGCCTGCGCGACCAGGGACCAGAGGCGGCTGCCTTCAACCAGGCCCTGTTCGACTTCATGTTCGCCGACATGGACCTGAACCTGCGGGAACTGGGCGTCAGCGACATGAAGGTGGGGGAGAAGGTGAAAGACCTGGCCTCCCACTTCTACGGCCGCATCAATGCCTATGAGGGGGCGATGAAGCCGGATGCCGCGCCCGACGCCCTGGCCCAGGCCTTGGACCGGAACCTGTACGGCTCCACCTTGCCCGACCCGGCGGATGTCGCGACCATGGAGGCCTATGTCCGCGCCCAGGCCGCCGCCCTCGATTCCTTCCCGCCTGCGCGTCTGTTGGCGGGAGAGGTGGCCTTCGCCCCGGCTCCAGGCCCGTCACACACGTAATTCCCAGGAGTAGCCTAGAAATGTCCCAGCCCCAGACCGTCGGCGGGTCCGCACCCGAGATGTCCCGCGTCGTCATCGCGGACACGGTGAGCACCGGCGGGAAGTCCCTGACCATCGATTCCAAGCCGGAGGAGCGGGCCGCCCTCGCCAAGCGCTTCGACCTGGTCGCCATCGACAGCCTGACCGCCACCCTGCGCCTGCGCCGCGTGCGGGGGGAGATGGTGAAGGTCACCGGCAGCCTGTCCGCGGATGTTGTGCAGACCTGCGTCGTCACCCTGGACCCCGTGCCCGCCCATGTGGAGGAGGAGTTCAGCGCCCTGTTCGCCCCGGACCACCTTCTCCCCAAGGAGGAGGAAGAGGAGGAGATGACCTTCTCCGTGGAGATGCTGGAAGAGGACGTGCCCGAGGCCATGCCCGGCGGCCGCATCGACGTGGGCGAGCTGGTGGCCCAGCACCTGTCCCTGGCGCTGGACCCCTATCCGCGCAAGGCAGGCATCAGCTTCGAGGAGATCGACGAGGGTGCGGAGCCCGATTCCGCCCCCGTCCAGGCCGAGCCGGCGAAGCCGAATCCCTTCGCCGCCCTTGCACGCTTAAAGAAGCCGTCATAAATACGGGTTTCGCGCTTGCCCCGGCTGGTGGTTTCCAGTATTCAAGCGCTCCTGTCAGGCGGCCCTCCCGGGGGCCGCCTAAAACATTGTTTGGCCGGGCGTCGGGCTTGGCCGCCTGTCCCCATCGCGAGTGTAAGACCATGGCTGTTCCCAAGAAGAAGACCTCCAAGTCGCGGCGTGACATGCGCCGTTCGCACCACGCCCTCACGGCCGCCGCCTACAATGAGTGCAAGAATTGTGGTGAGCTGAAGCGCCCGCACCACGTCTGCGGCTCGTGCGGCCACTATGACGGCCGTGAGGTCGCCGCTGCCGCCCCGGCCGCGACCGCCTGACGACCAGCCAGCGTAAGGACGCCCGACGGCCGTGACCGCGCGCTTGCGCATCGCCCTGGACGCCATGGGCGGCGACCATGCACCAGACATGGTCGTCGCCGGTGCGGACCTTGCCCGTGAGCGCTGCCCCAACGTCTCCTACCTGTTTGTGGGCGACGAGGCCAAGATCCGGGCCCTGCTGGAAAAACATCCTGCGGTAAAAGCTATCGCCGAGGTCCGGCACACGCCGGACTTCGTCGCGATGGACGCGAAGCCGTCCCAGGCCCTCCGGGGCGGGCGGAACAGCTCCATGCGCCTTGCCATCGACGCGGTGGCGGCGGGCGATGCCGCATGCGTGGTCTCCGCCGGCAATACCGGCGCGCTGATGGCCATCGCCAAGTTCGTGCTGAAAACCCTGCCGGGCATCGACCGGCCGGCCATCGCCAGCTTCTTCCCTACCCTGAAGGGGGAGAGCGTGATGCTGGATCTGGGCGCGAACCTGGAATGCGACGCCCAGAACCTGGTGCAGTTCGCCGTCATGGGCACGGTGTTCAGCCGCACGGTCCTGGGCCTTCTGGAACCCACCATCGGCCTGCTGAACGTGGGCTCGGAGGAGCAGAAGGGCCACGAGTCGATCCGCCAAGCGGCCGCCGCCCTGCGCGCGACCCCCCTGGCCAAGAATTTCCACGGCTTCGTGGAAGGCAACGACATCGCCGCCGGCACGGTGGACGTGGTCGTGACCGACGGTTTCACAGGCAACGTCGCCCTGAAGACGGCCGAGGGCACGGCAAAGCTCTATGCGGAGTTCCTGCGCCGCACGTTCGGCTCCTCCCTCATGGCGAAGCTGGGCTACCTGCTGGCCCGCGGTGCCTTCCAGAAGCTGAAGCTGCGCACCGACCCGCGCCGTTACAACGGCGCCATGTTCCTGGGGCTGCGCGGCGTCTGCGTGAAAAGCCATGGCGGCACCGACGCCGTCGGCTTCGCCAACGCAATTTCCGTTGCCTTCAACCTGGCGACCAACCAGTTCAATGAGAAGATCGGGGCGGAGTTGGCGAAGCTCCAGGCGGCGCTGGCCGCCGCCCCCGAGGGTAACCCCATCGCCGGCCCCGATACCCCGCCGGCCGACCCGTCAAAGGTGGCTGCAGTCTGATGCCGATCCGTTCCGTCATCCTGGGCTGCGGCTCCTATCTCCCCGCCCGGATCCTCTCCAACCAGGACCTCGCGTCCATGGTGGACACGTCCGACGAGTGGATCGTGGAGCGGACGGGCATCAAGACCCGCCACATCGCCGCGGAGGGGGAGACAACCGCCGACCTGGCCGAGAAGGCTGCCCGCGCGGCCCTGGCCCATGCGGGTGTGGAGGTGTCGGAGCTGGATCTGATCGTCCTGGCCACCGCGACCCCGGACAACACCTTCCCCGCCACCGCCACCAAGGTGCAGCAGCGCCTGGGCATGACCCGGGGCGCCGCCTTCGACGTGCAGGCGGTCTGCTCCGGCTTCATCTACGCCCTGTCCGTTGCTGACAATTTCATCAAAGCGGGCCAGGCCAGGACGGTTCTGGTCATCGGGGCGGAAACCTTTTCCCGCATCCTGGACTGGACCGACCGGGGCACCTGCGTCCTGTTCGGCGACGGGGCCGGCGCCGTCGTCCTGCGGGCGACGGAAGGGAAGGGGGATGCCACCGACCAAGGCATCCTCTCCACCCACCTGCACTCCGACGGCCGCCACCATGACCTGCTCTATGTGGATGGCGGCCCGTCCAGCACCCAGACCGTGGGCCACCTCCGCATGCGCGGGCAGGAGGTGTTCAAGCACGCCGTGGTGAACCTGGCCGAAGTGGTGCATGAGGCGCTGTCCGCCAACGGGCTGGAAGCATCTGCCATCGACTGGCTGATCCCGCACCAGGCCAACCGCCGCATCATCGAGGGCACGGGCCGCAAGCTGCGCCTGCCGCCGGAGAAGGTGGTGCTGACCGTGGACCACCACGGCAATACCTCCGCCGCCTCCATCCCGCTGGCCCTGTGCGAGGCGGTGCTGGATGGGCGCATCAAGCGGGGTGATGTGCTGCTGCTGGAGGCCATGGGTGGTGGTTTCACCTGGGGCGCCGCCCTGGTCCGTTGGTAGGGTGCCACCTTTTCCGGTTGAATACCACGGAGCGATAGCGTTTCCCGCAGGTGAGCAACGGGGCGCAACTCTCTGGAATTGACGGATTTCCGGCGTGGAAGTACGGTTCAACCATGGGCCCCGGCCATCGGGGCGTCCTGGGGGGACTCACCATGTCGAATACCGTCACGCGCGCCCAGTTGAGCGAGGCCGTGTACCAGGAGGTCGGGCTCTCGCGGAACGAATCCGCCGACTTGGTGGAAAGCGTGCTGGATGAGATCGCTGACGCCCTGGCACGCGGCGACATGGTCAAGATCTCCTCCTTCGGCAGCTTCGCAGTCCGCGCAAAGGGCCAGCGGGTGGGCCGCAACCCCAAGACGGGGGAGGAGGTGCCGATCCTGCCACGGCGCGTCCTCGTCTTCCGTGCCTCCCACGTGCTGAAGAACCGTATCAATGAGCGCTTCGGCGCCGAGCGGTCCGTGCAGGCATGACGATGGCCGACCCCGCCGGCGCGGGCACTCGGCCCGCGGGGAAGTCCGCCACCGCCTTCCGCACCATTAGTGAGGTGTCGGAGGAGCTGGACGTCCCCCAGCATGTGCTTCGCTTCTGGGAAACCAAATTCCCGCAGATCAAGCCGCTGAAGCGTGGCGGGGGCCGGCGTTACTACCGTCCTGACGATGTCGAGCTGCTGCGCCGGATTCAGGCCCTGCTGTATCGGGAAGGCTACACGATCAAGGGCGTGCAGCGCCTGCTGAAGGAAGCCAAGGGCCAGGCCGCCGCGCTACCCGTAGGTCCTGCCGCCAAGCCGGTCGTCAGCCTGTTCGACGACTCCACGGAATCCAGCGAGGATTTCCCGGCAGAGGATGAGTTGCCGCCGGAAGACGGCCAGGCGGTGGAGGATGAGGCCCCGGAGGACACGGAAACGGCCCCGGCGCCTCCCCTGGTCGCGCCGACGCGGGCCGCTCTGGCCCCGGAAACCCGCGCGGGGTTGGAGAACCTGCTCCAAGACCTGCTGGACCTACGGCAACTGCTGAGGCGCTAGACCCGTTTCCAGTCGGCGGCAAACGGGTCTAACCCGTAGGCCTGGCTGGAGCGAAGCGCAAGCCCGACAGCAAAGCCGAGCATCCATACCATCTCGCAGACAAAGCCCGCGCCGCCCCTTAGTTGAGCCGCGCCACCATCACGACAGGCGCGTTGCCGGGGGCTCCCCCGCATAACGGCGCAGCACGTCGCGCACGGCCAGCACCTTGCGCGCATAGTCCCGTGCCCGTGGCTCATCCAGCCAGGTGTGGTAGCGGCCTATTGCCAGCTCCGGGTCCCGTGGCGACGAATCGATGGCTTCCCGCAAGATGCCGGCACCGATCCGCAGGTTGATGGTGGGGTTCAGCAGGTGGGCCAACACCGGCACCCGGTTTCCGTGCCAGCGTACGTTCACCTGCATCCAGCCCAGGTCCGACTCCTTCACGCTTTCCGCCGGCAGGGTGTCCAGCAGTTTCACGGCGGATTCGTAGTCGTCGGGGTAGTGGGACTGTTCCGGCGCCCGGATCGCATAGGGCCAAGGCCCCTCCCGGTTACCCCGGCGATGGCGGCTCTCCACCCAGCCCACGGCATAGAGCAGGTAGGGATCCAGCCGCGCCAACTGCCCGGCATCGGCCCAGGCCGTCCCCCGCAGGGTAAAGCGCTGGGCTTGAGCGCGCGCTTCCTTCGCCAGCAAACCGAAGGCGGCGGAACCGGCAAGCAGGCTGCGGCGGGAAAGTTCAATCATCCGGGATGGGCATGGTTGGGCTAACCCCGGAGGATTACGCCGGGCCGCCGCGTCGGGCAAGGATCAAGGATGGGACGACGGCTTTGACGGTCTTCAATGCCGTTCCAGACCGCTGTCGAGCCAACCCCTGGTCCGACATATCGGCCAAGAATTACATGAAAACAGCGTGTTAGCAGTCGGTTCCCGACCTCCACCGAAATGATGAAAAAACCTGATTTCAGGCGTTGCATCCCAGGGGGGGCATGGCTATAGTCCGCGCCCGGACCGGGGAACTGGTCCACGGAACGGTCGGAGCGTAGCGCAGCCTGGTAGCGCATCAGTCTGGGGGACTGGGGGTCGCTGGTTCGAATCCAGTCGCTCCGACCATCCCCGCCCCTCCCCAAGGGCGGACCTTTCAAACAGTATCAGTCAGTTCGGCCAGCCCGGGCAGGATCTCCTGCCCAGGGCTTGCGCCGTTCTCCGTGGCCACGCGCCGCCCTTCCTCGGTCAGGCGACAGACCATCCAATCCGGCATCGTGGGATTGGCGAACCAGGGCTCTGCCCAACCCAGCTCGATGCAGCGACGCACCAGGGTCTTCGGCACTTTCCCACCCTTTTTGTCGAACAGGGGGAGCTTGCCGCCTGCCTGGTCCAGGCCCCGTCGCAGCCAGGCGCGCTGCTGGGCGGTGGGCTGCTGGACGGGTAAACGCGATCTGTTCATGGCCGATGGCACCCTGGGCATCGGGGTGGGACGTCGCCGGGATGCTACGCTAAGCTCCGCACCCATGAAAATGCCGTCGCAGCCGGGGGTTGCCATGCCGGATCAGGATCTGCCTGTCGTCTTCGCGTACATCACTGCCGGGAACCTGGAGGAAGGCGAACGCATTGGCCGCGCGCTCGTGGAGGAGGGGCTGGCCGCCTGCACGAACCTGCTGCCCGGCATGCGCTCCATCTACCGCTGGAAGGGTGCCGTTGAGCAGGCGGAGGAGGTGGTCCTGATCGCCAAGACCCGCGCCGACCGCTTCGACTCGCTGGCAGCCAGGGTCCGGGCCTTGCACAGCTATGACACGCCCTGCGTCGTGGCCCTGCCGGTCACGGCCGGCTCGGCGCCCTACCTGCGGTGGATCGCGTCGGAGAGCACCCAACCCCACGACTGAACGGCAGCCCTGCATTTCTGCGGTCTCTGCCGCGCGGAACCCGCAGCACTGTCATAGCGTTGTCACCTCCGCACAGGGAGGCTTGCCTCCGGAAGCGTCTGCTACCCCTTTCGAAGGGATTGGCAGGCGCGTGTCGCGGCTTATCTGCTGAATCCGGCAGGTAAGCGCGGCGAGTGAAGGAACCGCAGTATGCAGCAGGAGTCAGGCCACGGGGACCCCATGCGGGTGTTGATCGTCGAGGATGAGGCGATCACCGCCCTGCACCTGGAGTCGCTGGTCAGCCAGCTCGGGTATGAGGTGTGCTCCGTCGAGGCGACGGGGGAGGGGGCCGTGGCCGCCGCGGCCGCGCACAAGCCTGACCTGGTGCTGATGGATGTCCGCTTGGCGGGGGAGCTGGACGGCATCGCCGCCGCCTGCCAGATCCGTCGCCAATTCGGCATCCCGTCGCTGCTGGTCACCGCCTACAGCGACGACCGCACCAAGCAGCGGGCGGAGCATTGCAAGACCATGGGCATGCTGTCCAAGCCCTACACCGCCACCCAGGTGGAGCAGATGCTGGCCCGCGCCACCACGGCCCTGGGCGGGGAGATGGGCGGCACCTGCGAGGCGTGACCTCTGCCTGACCTACGTCAAATCTGGGCCCGCCCGGCTTGACCCGCCGGGCCACCCCGGTTAGACAGCCCCCCACATTGGGGAGTAGTCGGCCGTCCCGTCCCGGGGCGGCGCCCGCGTCAACAGACTTGGCGCCCGTCCGTCGGGCCCATGGTGCGGGCAGCGTCCCCCGGCCTACCCAGGCCGGGCCGTGTGGCGAGACCGATGGCGCACCGACCCCGCGGCCGGCGGGGATAGCTGCGTCATTGGACCGTCCGGCCGCCGGGATGCCTTCCCATGATCGCCACCACCGTCCTCGCCCTGGCCCTCAGTCTGGCCATGGACGCCTTTGCCGCCGCCCTGGGCAAGGGCGCCAGCCTCAACCGCCCCTCCTGGTCCAACGCCCTGAAGGTCGGGGCCGTCTTCGGCCTGTTCCAGATGGTGATGCCCCTGGTGGGGTTCGGCTTGGGCGTCGCCTTCGCCGGCCTGATCGAGGCCGTGGACCATTGGGTCGCCTTCGGCCTGCTGGCCGCCATCGGCCTGCGCATGGTGTGGGAGGCCTGGGACGCCGACCCGGGTGAGATGGCGGGCCGCTCCGACCTCGCCCTCACCACCCTGTTCGTGGCGGGCCTCGCCACCTCGATCGACGCCCTGGCCGTGGGCGTGCCCCTGGCCCTGTTCGATGAGCCCATCGTGATGAGCGCCGCAGTGATCGGCCTCGTCACCTTCGCGCTCAGCACCCTGGGCGTCCTGCTGGGTCGCGCCGTCGGCCCCGTCTTCGGCCGCTGGGCCGTGGGGGCGGGCGGCTTGGGCCTGCTGGCCCTCGGTACCAAGATCCTGGTGGAGCACACGCTGGGGGCGTGACCCCCAGCGTGGCATTCCAACCACTTACCCCAGCTTGTTCAGCGCCCGGTCCAGGTCGGCGATGATGTCGTCCACGCTCTCCAGGCCGACGGAGATGCGGATCACGTCCGGCGTGGCGCCCGCCGCCTTCAGACCCTCGGGCGAGAGCTGCCGGTGGGTGGTGCTGGCCGGGTGGATGATCAGGGACCTTGTGTCGCCGATGTTCGCCAGATGGCTGAACAGCTCCACCGACTCCACCATCCTGACGCCCTCCTCGTACCCGCCCTTGAGGCCGAAGGTGAAGACCGCCCCCGCGCCGTTGGGCAGGTAGCGCTTGGCGAGGGCATGGTACGGGCTGTCCGGCAGGCCGGCATAGTTCACCCAGGCCACGGCCGGGTGGCCCTTCAGGAACTCCGCCACCGCCTTGGCATTGGCGCAGTGCCGCTCCATCCGCAGGGCCAGCGTCTCCACCCCCGCGATGGTCAGGAAGGCGTTCAGCGGCGCCATGGACGGGCCCAGGTCGCGCAGCCCGATGGCATGGCCGTGGATGGTGAAGGCCAGGTGGCCGAAGGTGTCGGCGAAGCGCAGGCCGTGGTAGCCCGGCTCCGGCTCGCTCAGCGCCGGGAACTTGCCGTTCCGCCAGTCGAACTTGCCGCTGTCGATGACGATGCCGCCCACGCTGTTGCCATGGCCGGACAGGAACTTGGTGGTGGAATGCACCACCAGCGTCGCCCCGTGCTCGATGGGCCGGCACAGGTAGGGCGTGGCCATGGTGTTGTCCACGATCAGCGGGATGCCCGCCGCGTCGGCCACGTCGGCGATGGCCCGAATGTCGCAGACCACGCCGCCGGGGTTGGCCAGGCTCTCGATGAACAGGGCCTTGGTGCGGGGGGTGATGGCCTTGCGGAAGTTCTCCGGGTCGTCCGGGTCCACGAAGGTCACCTTCCAGCCGAAGGCGCGGGGGAAGCTGTTGGCGAACTGGTTCAGCGACCCGCCATAAAGCTTTTTGCTGGCCACCAGCTCGTCCCCCGGCCCCATCAGGGGGAACAAGGCCAGGATCTGCGCCGCGTGGCCGGAACTGGTGCAGGTGCCGCCGACGCCGCCCTCTAGGTTGGCCAGCTTCTCCTCAAGCACAGCCACGGTCGGGTTGGTCAGGCGGCTATAGATGAAGCCCACCTTCTGCAGGTTGAACAGGGCCGCCGCCTCGTCCACGTCCTCGAAGACGAAGCTGGTGGTCTGGTAGATGGGCGTGGCCCGGGCGCCGGTGGCCGGGTCCGGGGCGGAGCCGGCATGGATGGCGCGGGTCTCGAACCCGAAGCTGCGCGGCGACTCGTCGGTCATGGTGGTTCTCCCTGTGCCCCGTCCAAGGGGTCTCGTTAGTCTAGAGCGGTTGCCGGCCTGCCGGGAACCGCTCCGGCGGCGACCGCCGCCGCGCGGCCACGTGGCCGCGGAAGCCAAGCCGCGGATGCGGCGCCGGCGCCTGAGGAACACGAAGACTCAGATCAGTTTCTTCACGGCCTTCACGGGCCGCTTCTTGGTGGTGATGATGTTGGAATTGATGCCCTGCCGGCCGATCTCCCCGAACAGGCGGGCATACTCGATCTTGGGGCAGCGATTCATGATGACGGTGGCGCCAAGCGCCTCCGCCTTGGCCGCGGCCTCGTCGTTGCGCACGCCCAACTGCATCCAGATCACCGGCACGCCCAACTCCGCCGCCTCCACCGCCACGGCTCCTGCGGCCTCGGCGTTGCGGAAGATGTCCACCATGTCCGGCCGCTCCGGCAGGTCCTTCAGGCTGGCATAGGCCTTCTCGCCCAGCACCTCCTTGCCCACCAGCCCGGGGTTGACCGGGATCATGCGGAAACCCTTGTCCGTCATGTACTTGGTCACATAGAAGCTGGCGCGCACCTCGTTGTCCGTGGCGCCGACCACGGCGATGGTCTTCACGCGCCCCAGCACGTCGCGGATGAAGTCGTCGGGGTACCAATCGTGGGTCACGTCTTGTCTCCGGTCCGCCTCAGCGGTGGGTCCAGTTGGGGTGGCGCTTGCCGATGAAGGCGTCGATGCCCTCTCCCGCGTCGGGCAGGCCCATGTTGATGGCCATCACCTCTGCCGTGTAGGCGTAGGCGTCCTCCAGGTCCATCTCCCTCTGCCGGTAGAAGGTCTCCTTCCCCAGGGTCAGCACCCGGCCGGACTTGGAGGCGATCTTGGCAGCCAGCGCGTCCACGGCCGAGTCCAGTTCCGCCGCCGGCACGGCCCGGTTCAGCAGGCCCAGCCGCACCGCCTCCGCACTGTCGATCGGGTCCCCGGTCAACAGCATCCCCATGGCCGACTTGGCACCCACATTGCGGGTCAGCGCCACCATGGGAGTGGAGCAGAACAGGCCGATGTTCACCCCCGGGGTGGCGAATGTCGCATGGTCTGCCGCAACGGCTAGGTCGCAGGTGGCGACAAGCTGGCACCCGGCCGCCGTGGCCGTGCCCTGCACCTTGGCGATCACCGGCTGGCGCAGCCTGGTGATGCTGATCATCAGCCTGGCGCATTGGCGGAAGGTCTGCAGGTGGCCGTCATGTCCTTGAGTCGCCCGCATCTCCTTCAGGTCATGCCCGGCACAGAACACCGGCCCATTGGCGGCCAGCACCACCACGCGCACGGCCATGTCATGGGCAATCTCGTCCAGCCGGGCCTGCAAGGCGGCCATCAGCCCGCGGGACAGGGCGTTGCGGGCGGCGGGACGGTTCAGGGTCAGGGTCGCCACCCCCGCCTGATCCTGGCGCAGGACCAGCTCCTCGGCGGGCGTGGCATCGGGCAGGGCGGCCATGGGTACACCTCCGGGGCAGGGGCGGCGGGGACCGCATGCTATCCAGCGGAGGCAGGAAACCGCAACGGGGCGAAGGGTTCAACAGCTTTCCTGCTGCCGATCCGGACAAACACGCATTCCTTCTTGTGGAATGGGCGTGTGGCGCAGCTCGGCATCAGCCTCTATACCGGGACAAAAGGCCAGATCATGGGGAGCGCAGGGGTGACACCAGTCCGCAAGCCGGCCGCCATCACCGCGGCGGAGTTTGAGACGATCATGCTGGAGGGCCTGCCCCAGGCAAAGGCCATGGGCGTCCGGGTTGACGTGTTGGAGCACGGCTTCTGCCGCGCCCGCCTGCCGGTGACGGACTTCATGATCCGCCCCGGCGGCACCATCAGCGGCCCGACCCTGTTCGCCATGGCCGACCTTGCCCTGTATGGCGCCGTGCTCAGCATCATCGGGGCCGTGCCCCTGGCGGTGACCAGCCAGATGAGCATCAATTTCCTGCGCAAGCCGGGCCTCGTGGACCTGATCGCCGAGTCCCGCATCCTGCGCGCCGGCAAGCGGTTGGCCTTCGGCGACGTCACGCTTTACTCCGACGGTGATGCCGAACCCGTGGCCCATGCGTCGGGCTCTTACGCCATCCCCAGTCCCAAGGTCGCGCCATAGCAAAGGGGCCGGACCCACCGGCCCGGCCCCCTGGTTCCCACCCTGCGTCGCGCATCAGCGGCGGCGGTCGCAGTACCCGTCATTGTTCCGGTCGCGGCAGCGGTCCCGGTCGCGGCGGTCGTCGTCGCGGTCGTCCTTGTAGCGGTCATAGGCATAGCCCGCGCCCGCCCCACCCACGGCGCCCAACGCCGTGCTGCCCAGGTCGCCGCCCAGGATCGCGCCCGCCGCACCGCCCGCCAGGGCGCCCGACGCCGTCCGCTCCTCGGTGGTCGAACCGCAGGCCCCCAGCAGCAGCGTGGCTGCGGTCGCCAGGGTGATGGTCATGGTCCGGGTCTGCATCGTTTCCTCCGCTGATGTCCAAACTGCCGGGTCAACGGCGCGTAAGGCGATGTAGTTCCCGCGAAGGCACGAAGCCGGACGGGACAAAGGGGGAGTCCGGCCGGGCTAACACCACCCGCCGGTACCCTGCACGCCCGGGCAAAGGGGTGTATGCTGGCAGTCCCGCCGCCTCCTGAACGGGATCGCCATGGCCCCGGCTTCCTTCGACGAAGAACTGCGCATCCGCCAGGCCATGCACCTGGTGAAGATGATGCCGTTCCTGGTGTTCGGGAATGTGGCCGTGGCCGGGGGCGTCACCTACCAGTCCTGGGCCGTGGTCCTCGCCAGCGATGCCTGGCTGCCATTAGCCCTGGAAGTCCTGCTGGTTCTCCCCGTGGCGGTCAGTTGGTTCAGGTTGCGCCATGCCCCCCGGCCGGAGCGGGTGAGCCACCGCCACATCCGCCGCGTCGTCCTGCACTCCCTGGCCATGGGTCTCACCTGGGCGGCGGCGACGGCCATGTTGTTCCCGCGGCTGGGCGCCTTCGACCAGTTCGTGATGATGACGGGGCTGACGGTGCTCTGCCTCGGCGGGGCCGCCACCATCTTCGCCATCCCGCGCGCCGGGCTGGGCTATGTCGGCCCGCTCTGGCTGGCCCTGATCGCCGCCGCCGTCTTCTTCGACCGGTCGGAGACGCACATCACCCTGCTGTCCGCCGCCATCGCGGGCATCAGCGCGGCCGCGGTGCTGCGGGCCAACTGGCTGACCTTCGTGGACAATGTCCGCACCGCGGCGGAGCGCGCCCAGTTCCTGCACGACAGCTTGGCCGCCAAGGCGGAGGTGGAGGACGCGCTGGACCGGCTCCGCTCCATGCAGCGAACCGTTATCCAGGCGGAAAAGCTGGCCAGCCTCGGCCAGCTCGTGGCCGGCGTGGCGCATGAGATCAACACGCCCGTGGGTATCGGCGTCACCGGCGCCTCCATGCTGGCGGAGGAGGCGGGGCGCGTCTCCGGCCTGCTGGAGGCCGGTCAGTTGAAGAAGAGCCAGCTTGTGGAATTCGTCGCCACCACCCGCGACGGGGCGGGCGTGGTGCTGCACAACCTTCGCCGCGCTGCCGACCTGATCCAGAGCTTCAAGACCGTGGCCGTGGAGCAGACGGCCGCCGAACGCCGCCGCTTCGACCTGCCGGACTTCATCAGGGACGTGCTGGCCTCCCTTGGCCCGGTCCTCGACCGCAGCCGGATCCAGGTCTCCTTCGACGGCCCGCCGCAGCTGGAGGTGGACAGCTATCCCGGCGCCGTCTCGCAGGTCCTGACCAACCTCTGCATCAATGCCCAGATGCATGCCTTCGAAGAAGGGAAGGGCGGCAACCTGCGGATCACCCTGTGGGAAAGCGCCGGCCAGGTGCGGCTGGACGTGGCGGATGACGGCAGGGGCATCCCGGCCCGGAACCTGGGCCAGGTCTTCGACCCCTTCTTCACCACCCGGCGCGGGTCCGGCGGCTCGGGCCTCGGCCTGCACATCGTCTACAACCAGGTCTCAGGTATCCTGGGCGGCGGCATCGAGGTGGAGAGCACCATGGGGCAGGGGACCCGGTTCATCATCCGCTTCCCGCAGGTCGCGCCCGCGCCGCTGCGGGGGGATATCGGCGTGGTGCCGCATGGCCTGAAAAAAACCAGCTAAATCAAGAGCTTTGCGGATAGGGTATCATAATACCGTTTACTAGACCATTGCCGAAGCATGCTTATCCGCCTTGACGGCGCGCCCTGGCTTCCGTACAACCCACACCGCTTCGGCGCCGGATGTCATGTCCGGTGCCGTCAACCGTTTCACCGCCGAGTGTTCCGATGAAGACGTTCAATCTGAAGCCGGCCGACATCGAGAAGAAGTGGATTCTGATCGATGCCGACGGCCTGGTGCTCGGGCGTCTTGCCAGCCAGATCGCCATGCGACTGCGCGGCAAGCACAAGCCCACCTTCACCCCCCACATGGATTGCGGCGACAACGTCGTCGTGATCAACGCCGAGAAGGTCAAGCTGACTGGCAACAAGCGCCAGGATGACATCTTCTACTGGCACACCGGCTACCCCGGCGGGATCAAGGGTCGTTCCAAGGGCCAGATCCTGGACGGCCGGTACCCCGAGCGGGTCATCATCAAGGCGGTGGAGCGGATGATCACCCGCGGGCCGCTGGGCCGCCGCCAGATGTCCAACCTGCGCGTCTATGCCGGCGCCAGCCACCCGCACGAGGCCCAGCAGCCCGAGGTGCTGGACGTGTCGGCCCTGAACCCGAAGAACAAGCGAGTCTGATAGCATGGCCACCACACTCACCAGCCTCGCCGACCTGAAGCAGGGTGGGGCCTCCGGCGCCACCGTCGCCCCGGCCGCCGCCACGCCGGCCGAGCCGAAGATCGACAACCTCGGCCGCTCCTACGCCACGGGCAAGCGCAAGAACGCGGTTGCCCGCGTCTGGATCAAGCCGGGCAAGGGCAAGATCACCGTCAACGGCCGGGACCAGGAGGTCTACTTCGCCCGCCCCGTGCTGCGGATGATGATCGACCAGCCGTTCCTGATCACCGGCCGCCGTGAGCAGTTCGACGTGATCTGCACCGTGTCCGGCGGTGGCCTGTCCGGCCAGGCCGGCGCCCTGCGCCACGGCATCAGCAAGGCCCTGACCTACTACGAGCCGGGCCTGCGCCCGCCGCTGAAGGCCGCCGGCCTGCTGACCCGCGACCCGCGCGTGGTCGAGCGTAAGAAGTACGGCAAGGCCAAGGCTCGCCGTTCCTTCCAGTTCTCCAAGCGCTAAGCCGTCCCGGGGCAACCCGGTTCTGCTGCGAAGGGCCGTCCCGCCAGGGACGGCCCTTTTCGTTTGAGCTCCCGTTCCCTCGCTCCGGGGGAAGGGAAAAACGACTTTCGAATTCGAAACTCACCCCGCCGCCTTGCCCTCCAGCGTGTCCGCCTTGCGCAGGTCCGGGAACCACCAGGCCCACAGACCCACCACCACCAGCGTGCCCACCCCGCCCAGCACCACGGCCGGGCCGGCGCCGAACAGGGCGGCGGTGACGCCGGACTCGAACTCGCCCAACTGGTTGCTGGCTCCGATGAAGACGCCGTTCACGGCGCTGACCCGGCCGCGCATCTCATCCGGCGTCTCCAACTGCACCAGGGTCATGCGCACATAGACGCTGACCATGTCCGCCGCCCCCATCACCACCAGGCTGACCAGTGCCACCAGCACGCTGGTGGTCAGGCCGAAGATGATGGTGCCGATACCGAACAGGGCCACGCAGGCGAACAGGATCGGCCCCACGTTCCGCCGCAACGGCCACACCGACAGGGCAAGGCCGGTGGCCAGCGCCCCCACGGCCGGCCCGGCGCGCAGCACGCCCACCAGCTCCGGCCCCGCCAGGAACTGCTCCTTCGCCAGCACCGGCAGCAGGGCCGTGGCCCCGCCCAGCAGCACGGCGAACAGGTCGAGGGAGATGGCGCCCAGCACGATGGGCTTGGCCCGGATAAAGCGGATGCCGGCCAGCAGTGTCTCCAGCGTGATGGGCCGGCGGTCTACGGGCCGCGGGGTGATCCGGATGCACAGGATCAGGCAGGCCGCCGCCAGGAACAGCCCGGCGCTGACCGCGAAGACCCAGGTCCCGATGAACCCGTAGAGCAGCCCGCCCAGCGCCGGCCCGACGATGCTCGCCCCCTGCCACGCGGAGGAGTTCAGCGCCACTGCCCGCGGGAAGACGTTCGTCGGCACAAGGTTCGGCACCAGCGCGCTTGCGGCGGGTGACTCGAACGCCCGCCCCACGCCCAGGACCACGACGGCGAAGAAGGCCAGGGCCAGGGAATGGCTGTCGCCGGTCAACGACAGGGCCAGCAATCCCATGGCCGCCACTTCCAGCACTTGGCAAGCCACGATCACCCGCCGCCGGTCAAACCGGTCTGCCACATGGCCTGTGACCAGGATCAGGGCGATGGCCGGCAGGAACTCCGCCAACCCCACCAGCCCCAGGGCCATGGCGCTGCCGCTCACGTCATAGACCCGCCAGCCGGTGGCCACGATCTGGATTTGAAGGGCCAGGATTGAGCAGACCCGGGCGAACCAGAACAAGGTGAAGGGCAGGTAGCGGAACGGCCCCCGCTCGGGTGGGGCGGCGGCCAGGGTGTCGGCGGTGGGTGGGGTCATGGGGCCTGAAAGGGCAGCGGCATGTAGGGGCATCACTATGGGCGACCGCCGCGCCGGACCGCATCCGGCCACTCACGCAGGGCTGCCTTGCGGCGGGGCTCGCCGCCGGCCGGGCTTCTGTCTATGATCCCGGCCGCACAATACCGGAGGAACCGTGGCCCTGACCGATGACGTGGTGGTGCGCGTGGCGCAGCGGCGCGACGTGCCGGAAATCGTTGCCCTGCTGCTGGATGACACGCTCGGCAGCGGGCGGGAGCAGGTGGAGGACCTGGAACCCTACTTCGAGGCCTGGGATGAGATCGCCCTGGACCCGGCGACGGAAATCCTGGTGCTGGACCTGGACAGCCGGGTCGTCGCCACCGCAACCTTGACCTACACCCGCCACCTCGCCCGCCAAGGTTTGCGCCGCTGCACGGTGGAGGCGGTGCGCGTCGCGGGGGACTTGCGGAGCCAAGGGCTCGGCAAGCTGTTGATTGAGGCCTGCCTGGACATGGCCCGGGCTCGGGGCTGTGGCCTCGTCCAGCTCACCAGCGACAAGAGCCGGGCGGATGCGCACAGGTTCTACCTGGGGCTCGGCTTTCAGGCATCACACGAAGGTTTCAAGCTGTATCTCTGACCGCGACGTCCCCATCCCCGCCGGAGGAGCCATCCCATGACCCCCGACACCGCCCCCGTCCGCGTCGCCATCCTGGGCGCTTCCGGCTATACGGGCGCCGAGCTGATGCGCCTGCTGCTGCGCCATCCCGGCGTGCAGATCACGACCCTGACCGGGGAGCGGCAGGCGGGCCGGCCGGTGGCGGAGGTGTTCCCCCACCTTGCTTCCTTCGGCTTGCCGGACCTGGTGAAGATGGAGCAGGTGGACTGGGCGAACGTGGACTTCGTCTTCTGCGCGCTGCCGCACGGCACCACCCAGGACGTCATCGCCGCCCTGCCCAAGACCATAAAGGTCTGCGACCTGTCCGCCGACTTCCGGCTGGCGAACGTCGAAACCTATGCCAAGTGGTACGGCCATGCCCACAAGGCACCCGATCTTCAGCGGGAAGCCGTCTATGGCCTGTCGGAGCTGAACCGTACCGGCGTGCAGAACGCGCGGCTGGTGGCCAACCCCGGCTGCTATCCCACCTCGGCCCAACTCCCCCTGATCCCGCTGCTGCTGGCCGGCCAGGTCGAGGCGCAGGAGATCATCATCGACGCCAAGTCCGGCGTCTCCGGCGCCGGGCGCGACGCCAAGCAGGCCAACCTGTTCGGTGAGGTGGCGGAGGGCATCCACCCCTACGGCATCGCCAGCCACCGCCACGCGCCGGAGATCGAACAAGGCCTATCCCTGGCCGCGGGGGAGCCGCTGCTGGTCGCCTTCACCCCCCACCTGATGCCCATGAGCCGCGGCATCCTCGCCACCACCTATGTCCGGCTGAAGGGCGGGGCCACCGCCGCCGACCTGCGCGCCACCTTGGCGGAGACGTACGCCAAGGAGCCTTTCGTGAAGGTCCTGCCGGAGGGCATCGCCCCCCAGACCCGCCATGTCCGCGGCTCCAACCTCTGCCTGATGAACGTCTTCGCCGACCGGCTGCCCGGCCGGGCCATCATCGTCTCCGCCATCGACAACCTCGTTAAGGGCGCGTCCGGCCAAGCCATCCAGAACATGAACATCATGCTGGGCTTCGATGAGACGGCGGGCCTGGAGGTGGTGCCCGTCTATCCGTGAGGGGCATTTTGATGGAAGGGGAGAGCACGATGACCGACCACCTCACGTCCGCCCGGCCCACCCTGCTGCCCTTCCGCGGCAAGCGGCCGGTGGTTCACCCCAGTGCCTTCCTCTCCAACGCCGTGGTGATCGGCGACGTGGAGGTGGGGGCGGATGCCAGCCTGTGGTTCGGTGTCACCGTCCGCGGCGACGTGAATGAGATCCGCATCGGCCGCGGCACCAACATCCAGGACGGCACCGTCATCCACTGCACCACTGACAAGTTCGGCACCTACATTGGTGAGGACGTGCTGGTCGGCCACCTGGCCCTGCTCCACGGCTGCGTGGTGGAGGACGGCGCCTTCATCGGCATGAAGGCCTGCCTGATGGATGGGGTGGTGGTGGAGAAGGGCGCCATGGTCGCCGCCGGCGCCCTGGTCACCCCCGGCAAGCGGGTCAAGTCTGGCGAACTCTGGGCCGGCAGCCCCGCCAAGTTCGTCCGGATGCTGACCGACGAGGAAAAGGCCAACCTGCCCAAGGCCGCGCCGCACTACGTACAGTTGGCACAGCAGTACTTGCGGGAGGCGGGGGAAGGGTGAAGGTCAGACAGCTTCCGGCGAGGGCAGTGGAGAGTAGCGGATGTCGTCTTCCGTCCTGACCTCCAGCAAGCCGTTCACAAGGTCTTCCCTGGCAGCCAGATAGTCCAAGACAGCGCCCATCAGCTTCATCTGGTGGTCGCGGTCACCCTGTTCGACGAAGATGATCAGGCCGGCATGGATATCGAGCGACGCTGCCAGTTTGCGGAAATCACGCCCGTTGTTCGTCACCAGGGTCCAATCACCGTCGGACATTTCCCTCACAAGCACATGGTCCGGCGTGCCGCGCCATCCCATGTGGGTGACATGCTCGGCGACATGGCCACGACTCCTTGCCATGAAGGCCAGCCTTGGGGTCAGGCACTCATCGACCAAGAACTTGAACAAGATGTCAGTCCAGGTCGTTCGGGTTGGCCTGGGCGTAGGCGATCGCCGCGCGTATGCCCTCCAGATCGATTGACGGATAGTCCGTCATGATCTCGTAGTCGGAGTATCCTGAGCGCACCATCAGCGCGATGGTCTTCGCCGGGACCCTTGTGCCACGGATCACGGGCATCCCGCCCAGGATGTTCGGGTCCCTGACGACCTCCGCCGGAAGCTTCCGACGCGGGCGGATATGGTTCATGGTATCGGCCTCCCCGGGGAACGGCGGCGCCCCTGCCGGTGCCTGGCCGGGGCGCCGCGCATCATAGCAGGAACAGGCTCACTCCACGATCCGCACCTTGACGTAGGACCCGGGCGCCGCCTCCAGCGCGGGCAGGCCGCCCTGGCCGGGGACACGGGCAGGGACCTTGCCGCCGGCGTACTTGGAGACCCACTTCTGGTATTCCGGCCACCAGGACCCCGGCAGTTGCTTCGCCGTGGCCAGCCACTGCTCCGGGTCCTTCGGGCACTTGGTGTTCAGGAAGTGGCTGTACTTCTCCGCCGACGGCGGGTTCACCACGCCGGCGATATGGCCGGACGCCGCCAGGACGAACTTCACCGGCCCGCTGTAGAGCTGCGTGGCGGTGTAGGTGCTCTTCCACGGGGTGATGTGGTCTTCCCGGGTGGAGAGCATGAAGGTCGGCACCTCGATCTTCCGCAGGTCGATGGGCACGCCTTTGACGCTGATGCCGCCCGGCTGCACCAGCAGGTTCCGCTGGTACATGTTGCGCAGGTAGAAGCTGTGCATGGCCGCCGGCATGCGGGTGGCGTCGGAGTTCCAGTACAGCAGGTCGAACGGGAACGGGTCCTTGCCCAGCAGGTAGTTGTTTACCACGAACGACCAGATCAGGTCGTTGGCCCGCAGCATGTTGAAGGTGGTCGCCATGGTCTGCCCGTTCAGGTAGCCCTGGCTGTTCATCTTCTCCTCGAGTGTCGCGAGCTGTTCCTCATCGATGAAGACCGACAGCTCCCCCGGTTCCTTGAAGTCCACCAGGGTCACCAGGTACATGGCGCTCTTGATGCGGTCGGTATCACCCGTGGCGGCCATGTAGGCGAGGGTGGAGGACAACAGCGTCCCGCCGATGCAATAGCCGATGACGTTCAGTTCCCGCTCCCCGGTCGCCTTCTCGATGGCGTCGAAGGCGGCCAGCGGCCCCAACTCCATGTAATCGTCCCAACCCTTGTCGGAGAGCGACTCGTCCGGGTTGATCCAGGAGATGATGAAGACCGTGTGCCCCTGGTCCGTCAGCCACTTCACCAGGCTGTTCTGGGGCCGCAGGTCCAGGATGTAGAACTTGTTGATCCAGGGCGGGATCACCAGCAGGGGGCGCTTGAACTGCTGCTCCGTCGTCGGCTCATACTGGATGAGCTGCATCAGCTCGTTCTGGTAGACCACCTTGCCCGGGGTGACGGCGATGTTGCGACCCACCTCGAACTTGGAATAGTCGGTCATGGAGATGGCAAGCTGGCCCTTGCCGCGCTCCAGGTCGTGCAGCAGGTTCTCCAGCCCCTTCACCAGGTTCTCGCCGCCCGTCTCCAGCGTGGTGCGCAGCACCTCCGGGTTGGTCATGACGAAGTTGCTGGGCGCCATGGCGTCCACGAACTGCCGGGTATAGAAGTCCACCTTGCGTGCCGTCTTGTCGTCCAGCCCCTCCACGTCCTTCACGGTGGCCTGCAGCCAGCGGGCGGTCAGCAGGTAGGACTGCTTGATATAGTCGAACAGCGTGTTCTCATCCCAGGCGCTGTCCTTGAAGCGCTTGTCCTCCTTGGCCGGGCGGATCACCGGTTCCGCGTCCTGGCCCAGGAACCGGGCGGTGGTCCGCTGCCAGAGCGTCATGTAGTCCTGCCACAGGCTCATCTGCGCCTGCATCAGCTTGGCAGGGTCCGTCATCAGCTTGGTGGTCATCTCCAGGAACGCGTTGCCGATGTGGCCGGCGCCGTTGGTGGCGCCCCCATCGGCCTGCTTGGCCAGGAATTCCGTCACCAGACGCTGGCTCTGCTCCGCGATGCGCGCCATGGCGCGGGACATCTCCACCGGGTCGGGGAGCTTGACGTCGTGGCCGTGCTGGGTGTCTGCCATGGTGCGTCTTCCTCGTTCGGCCGGCGGGACCGGCGCTTGTTCTGGTGCATGTCCCCGTCAATGGGCGGGTGTGCGTGGAACACCTGCCGGGCCTGGGCATTCCACCTTGCCCGGCCAACCGTTTTCATACACGATCCGTGCATGTTTTTCACCCTGACCCGCATCAAGCTGCGGCACCATGTCCGCAGGCTTGCCGCCCCCGCCATGGCCCTCGCCGCCCTGTCGGTGCTGCCCGGTTGCGCCAACGTTCCCCTGCCGGACGTGGTGTTCGACGACGGGCCCGCCACCGCCACCCCCGACCAGGTCGCCTCCAAGGACCCGCAGGCCGCCCTGACCGGGGCCCGCCCGATCCGCCGCGCCGACCCCGGGGTGGATGGCTACCCGAACCTGTCCACGGTCCCACCCCGCCCGAATGAGTTCTCCACGCCCGTGGAGCGGCAGGCCCTGCTGGATCGCCTCACCGCCGACCGGGGGGAGGGGGAGGCCGTGGCCGGCAATTTGCGCGCGACCGACGTGCCGGCGCCGAAGGCCCCGGTGACCACCGGGCTGCCCGCCGTCCCCGACGCGCCACCGCCCGTCCCGCAAGCCGCGCCGCGGGTACCATGACGCTTGCCGATGGCTGTCCGGGGGCGGGCGCCGTGAAGGGGGCGCCGCTCCTCCTCCTCAGGCTGGAGGGGGCCGCGGCCCTGGCCTTGAGCGTGCTGGCCTATCGGGAGATGGGTGGCGGTTGGGGTTGGTTCCTCGGCCTGTTCCTGCTGCCGGACCTGTCCATGCTGGGCTACATGCTGGGCGCGCGGGCCGGTGCCGCTTGCTACAACCTTGCCCACACCTACCTGGCACCGGCCCTGGTGGGCATCGCCGCCTGGGTCGCTGGCGCGGAGATGGCCGTCCTGGGCAGCCTCATCTGGTCGGCCCACGTCGGCTTCGACCGCCTGTTGGGCTATGGCCTGAAGTACCCGGACGCCTTCGGCAGCACCCACCTGGGCACCATCGGCCGCGCCGCGCGCCGCGCCGGCCCCGAATTGTAACAGCCTTGCGCATAAAGCCGCGGTCCCGTGCCGAATATTCCTATCGCGGCAAGGTGAATGCGGGGCTACATAGGCGGACCGACAACCCCCTGCCAGGCCCGTGCCCCCAAATGACCGAGCCCGAATTCCACCGGATCAAGCGCCTCCCGCCCTACGTCTTCGCGGAAGTCAACGCCATGAAGGCCAAGGCCCGCGCCGCCGGGGAGGACGTGATCGACCTCGGCATGGGCAACCCCGACCAGCCGACCCCGCCGCACATCGTGGCGAAGCTGGTGGAGGCCGTGCAGGACGGCAAGACCCACCGCTACAGCCAGAGCCGGGGCATCCCCGGCCTGCGCCGCGCCATCAGCGCCTATTACAAGCGCCGCTTCGACGTGGACATCGACCCGGAGACGGAGGCGATCGTCACCATCGGCTCGAAGGAGGGCCTGGCCAACTTGGCCCAGGCCATCACCAGCCCCGGCGACGTGATCCTGGTGCCGAACCCCAGCTACCCCATTCACCCCTTCGGCTTCATGTTGGCGGGCGCCGCCCTGCGGCACATCCCGGTGAATGAGGGGCTGGAGGGTTTCGTCCCGGCGCTGGAGCGGGCCATCCGCCACTCCGTGCCCAAGCCCACGGCCCTGATCGTCAGCTTCCCGGCCAACCCCACCGGCCAGGTGGTGACGCTGGACTTCTACCGACCCATCGTGGAGCTGTGCCTGAAGCACGGCATCTACATCCTGTCCGACATCGCCTATGCGGAGATCTATTTCGACGGCAACCCGCCGCCGTCGGTGCTGCAGATCCCAGAGGCGCGCGACATCACGGTGGAGTTCAACAGCCTGTCGAAGACCTACAACATGCCGGGCTGGCGGGTGGGCTTCGGCGTGGGTTCCAAGAAGCTCGTCGGCGCGCTCGCCAAGTTCAAGTCCTACGTGGACTACGGCGCCTTCACCCCCATCCAGGTGGCCGCCACCGCCGCCCTGAACGGCCCGCAGGACTGCGTGCTGGAAATCCGCGAGATGTACCGCCAGCGCCGCGACGTGCTGGTGGAGGGATTGGCCGCCGCCGGCTGGAAGGTGCCGTCGCCCAAGGCCAGCATGTTCGTCTGGGCAGAGATCCCGGCGCCCTTCAAGCATCTCGGCAGCCTTGAATTCGCGAAGCTCCTGATGCAGGAAGCCAGGGTCGCCGTCAGCCCCGGGATCGGCTTCGGGGAATATGGCGACAGCCACGTCCGTTTCGGGCTGGTGGAGAACACGCAGCGCATCCGGCAGGCCTGCCGCAGCATCAAGGCCTTCCTGGAACGCGCCCGCAAACAGAACGCGCCGGTGGGTGAGACCATCGCCTGACCGGCGCCGCTGAGGGGGACCGTGATGAAAGCTGCCGCACCGCTGAAGGTCGGGATCGCAGGGCTCGGCACCGTGGGCGGGGGCGTGCTGCGCCTGCTGGAGACCCAGGCCGAGCTGCTTGAGGCGCGCTGCGGCCGCCGCATCATCGTCACGGCCGTCAGCGCCCGCGACCGGACCAAGGACCGGGGTACCGACCTGTCCGCCGTGCGCTGGTACGACGACGCTTCCGTCATGGCCACCGACCCCGACCTGGACGTGGTGGTGGAACTGGTGGGCGGCAGCGATGGCATCGCCAAGCGGACGGTGGAGGCCGCTTTCGCCCATGGCCGCCACGTGGTCACCGCCAACAAGGCCCTGCTGGCCCACCATGGCGCCGCCCTGGCCCTTGCGGCGGAGGAGAAGGGCCTGACCCTCGCCTATGAGGCGGCGGTGGCCGGCGGCATCCCTGCCATCAAGGGGCTGCGGGAAGGGCTGGCCGGCAACAACATCCGTGAGGTGCACGGCATCCTGAACGGCACCTGCAACTACATCCTGACGGAGATGCGCACCACCGGCCGGGAGTTCGCGGAGGTGTTGGCCGATGCCCAGAAGCTGGGCTATGCGGAGGCAGACCCCAGCTTCGACATCGACGGCATCGACGCCGCCCACAAGCTGGCCGTGCTGACCGGCGTCGCCTTCGGGGTGACGGTGGATTTCGCGGCGGTGCATGTGGAGGGCATCCGCCACATCTCCTCCCTGGACATCGAGTACGCGCAGGAGCTGGGCTACCGCATCCGCCTGCTGGGCATCGCCCGCCGGACGGACCAGGGGATTGAGCAGCGGGTCCATCCCTGCATGGTCCCCATCGGCAGCCCCATTGGCGCCACGGACGGCGTGTTCAACGCCGTCGTCGCCGACGGCGACTTCGTGGACAAGGTGGTGCTGGTCGGCCGCGGGGCCGGGGCCGGTCCCACCGCGTCGGCCGTGGTGGCGGATTTGCTGGACATCGCCCGTGGGCGCTCCACCCCGACCTTCGGCGTCCCTGCCGGTCGGCTGGCATCCCTGGTGGCGTCGCCCATCGACCGGCGCAAGGGAAGGTACTACGTTCGTTTGATGGTGGTTGACAGGCCCGGCGTGATAGCGGACATCGCGGCGTCCCTGCGTGACCAGAACGTCTCCATGGAGGCGTTCCTGCAGCGCGGCCGGGCGCCCGGTGAAGCCGTGCCCGTGGTGCTGACCACCCACGACACGGAAGAGGCGGCCATGCAGCGTGCCCTTGCCCTCATCGGCGGGTTGGACGCGGTGCTGGAGCCGCCCCGCATGATCCGGATCGAGGATTTCTGATACGGCGGGAAACACCCGCGCTGACGTACGTACGACAAGGGGGAAACGAGTATGGCAACCGATCACGCCGTTCCGGCCAGCGTCCGGGGCGACATCTCGCTGGTCATGGACCGCAACCTCGCGCTCGAGGTGGTCCGGGTCACCGAGGCGGCGGCGCTGAGCGCATCGCTGCTGATGGGCCGTGGCGACGAGAAGGCTGCCGACCAGGCCGCCGTGGACGCCATGCGCCAGGCCCTGAACAGCCTGTCCATCGACGGCACCGTGGTGATCGGCGAGGGTGAGCGCGACGAGGCCCCCATGCTGTACATCGGGGAGAAGGTCGGCACGGGCATCGGCCCGAAGATCGACATCGCCCTGGACCCGCTGGAGGGCACCACCATCTGCGCCAAGGGCGGCCCGAACTCCCTGGCGGTCATCGCCATGGCGGAGCATGGCGGCTTCCTGAACGCCCCCGACGTCTACATGGACAAGATCGCCGTGGGCGGCGGCCTGCCCGAGGGTGTGGTCGACCTGGACGAGACGGTGGACAACAACCTGAAGAACCTCGCCAAGGCCAAGGGCGCCGACGTGTCGGAGCTGGTGGTCTGCGTGCTGGACCGCCCCCGCCACGCGGAGATCATCGCCCGCATCCGTGAGGCCGGCGCCCGCATCATGCTGATCGGCGACGGCGACGTCTCCGGCGTCATCGCCACCAGCCAAGCGGCCAGCGGCATCGACATGTACATGGGCTCCGGCGGCGCGCCGGAAGGCGTGCTGGCCGCCGCGGCCCTGCGCTGCATCGGCGGCCAGTTCCAGGGCCGGCTGCTGTTCCGTAACGACGACGAGCGGGAGCGTGCCAAGCGCTGGGGCGTCACCGACCTGAACAAGAAGTACAGCCTGACCGAGCTGGCGAAGGGCGACGTGATGTTCTGCGCCACCGGCGTCACCACCGGCGCCATGCTGCGCGGCGTGCGCCGCTTCCCCGGCGGCGCCGTCACCCACTCCGTGGTCATGCGCTCCAAGAGCGGCACCGTCCGCTACGTGGAGGCGCACCACAACTTCCGCACCAAGACCAGCATCATCCCGGAGAAGAAGGGCTGAACCAAAGCCCCTCTTCGTGAACCATGACAACGGGCGGAGCTTCGGCTCCGCCCGTTTTGCTTGGCTGGCATGGGGACCCCCGTCCGGTGTAAAGCTGTCGGCCATCCCTCCGCACGCATCCGACGGTACCCGAGCATGTCCGACACCGCCTTCCTCGGCATCGAGCGATCCCTGGCCGGCAAGCGCTGGCGGGCCCGCGCGGTGGATGAGCGGTTGGCGCTGGCCCTGTCCCAGGGGCACGGCCTGCCGGAACTGGTGGGCCGCCTGCTGGCGGGCCGTGGTGTGGGGGTGGAGGAGGCGGACCGCTTCCTGCAACCCACCCTGCGCGCCCTGCTGCCCGACCCCAACGGGCTGAAGGACATGGACAAGGCCGCCGCCCGGGTCGCTGCCGCGATCCGCGACGGGGAGGCGGTGGCCGTCTTCGGCGACTATGACGTGGACGGGGCGACGTCCTCCGCCCTGATGACCCGTTTCTTCCGCGCGGTGGGCCGCCGCTTGCGGGTCTATATCCCCGACCGTATCCAGGAAGGCTATGGCCCCAACCTGCCCGCCCTGCAGAAGCTGGCTGCAGAGGGGATCCGGCTGGTGGTCACCGTGGACTGCGGCGTCACCTCCTTCGACCCGCTGGCCGGCGCCGCCGACGCGGGTCTGGAGGTGGTGGTGGTGGACCACCACAAGGCGGAGCCGCGCCTGCCCAAGGCAGTGGCCGTGGTCAACCCCAACCGGCTGGACGAACCCGCGGGCGGGCCGTTGAGCACCCTGGCCGCCGTGGGCGTCACCTTCCTGCTGATCGTCGCCGTGAACCGGGAGCTGCGCCGCTCCGGCTGGTACCAGGCCCAGGGCATCGCCGAGCCGGACCTGATGTCCTGGCTGGACATCGTGGCCCTGGGAACGGTCTGCGACGTGGTGCCCCTGGTGGGGCTGAACCGGGCCTATGTGTCCCAGGGCCTGCGGGTCATGGCCAAGCGCGGCAACCCCGGCATCGCGGCCCTGGCCGACGTGGCCGGGGTGAACGACCGGATGGACGCCTACCATGCCGGCTTCATCGTCGGCCCGCGGGTGAACGCCGGCGGTCGGGTGGGCAGCTCGGAGCTGGGCGCCCGCATCCTCGCCACCGACGACCCGGTGGAGGCGGCGGACCTCGCCCGGCAACTCCACGCCTACAACGCGGAGCGCCGCACCATCGAGGCGGAGGTGCTGGAACAGGCGCTGGAGCAGGTGGGCACCTCCGTGGATGTCAGCCCGGAGCTGGTGCTGGCGGCGGGGGAGGGCTGGCACCCCGGCGTCATCGGTATCGTCGCCGCCCGGCTGAAGGAACGTTACGCCCGCCCCGCCTGCGTCGTCGCCCTGGACGGGCTGCTGGGCAAGGCATCGGGCCGCTCCGTGCGCGGGGTGGACCTTGGCTCCGCCGTCATCGCCGCGCGTCAGGCCGGGCTGCTGGTGGCGGGCGGCGGCCATGCCATGGCGGCGGGCTTCACTGTGGAGCGGGAGAGGCTGGAGGACCTCCGCGGCTTCCTTCGTGACCGCATCGCCGCCCAACTGGCGGGGGCCGGGCCCTTGGTGCCGACCTTGACCCTGGACTCCGCCCTCACCGTGCGCGGCGCCAACCCGGGGCTGATGGAGCATCTGGAGCGGCTGGCGCCCTATGGCACCGGCAACTCCGAGCCCCGCTTCGCCGTCACCGACGCCCGCATCGTCCGGGCCGACGTGGTGGGCGGGGCCCATGTGCGCTGCGTCCTGACGGGGCCGGACGGGTCCAAGCTGAAGGCCATCGCCTTCCGTTCCCTGGACACGGACCTTGGCCGCGGCCTGCTCCAGTCCGGTGGCGTGCCCATGCACCTGGCCGGTACCCTGCGCCCTGACCGCTGGAACGGGAATGACGGGGTGCAACTCCTCATCGACGACGCAGCCCCCGCCAGCGGTGCTTCCTTCAACGCTTAGCGGTCAGCGGAAAAGACCTGTTCCACTTTCGATACAGACATCCATCTTCCAGACCGATATAGTTTCCCGAGGGGCCGACGCGAACCCGCGCAGAACGGGATTGTCGGCATGGGGGACAGGGGTGTCATGGCGGCTCGCGTTGGGGGGACGGCAGCGGATCGGGCGGGGACGGAAGCTCCGGGTCCGGACGGCGCCCTTGCCAAGCTGGAAGCCCATTTCCGCAGCCTGGACGAACCCGCCCTGCTGCGCGTGGCCCGGGCGGTGGAACTCGCCCGTGCCGGCGACCGCAAGGACCCCACCGACGAACAGATCCTCAGCAGCCTCCGCCCCCGCCTGCGGGAACTGCGCCCCCCGCGGGTGCCGACCCTGCAACGGGTCATCTGCCAGGGCTTCGAGCCCTTCCTGCATGATGGGCCATTCCCGGAGGAGAAGCGCCGCGGCCACCTGTCCCGCGCCGTACTGGGACCCTGGTGGCGGCTGCTTCTGACCAGCCCCGACCGTCAAACCCTGGTGGCCCTGGAGGTCGGGTACGGCAAGGCCGTGCAGGACCACCGCGCCGACGCCGCGGAAAGCTTCGGCACCCAGGCGGCTTCCGTCGCTCTCGGCATGACCGCCACCCTCCTGGCAGAGGCGGACCGGTCCATTGGCCGGCGGGCCGAGCTGGCCCAGACCCTGGGCGGGGAACAAGGGCTGGCCGACCTGCGGGAACTGGCCCTGTTGCTGCGCCTCCGCCCGCGGCTGGTCCCCGCCCTCGACCGGGTCCGCCAGGCAGCCCCCCTGGACATGGGCTGGCGGGTGGCTGACTTCACGCCCGCCGCGGTGATCGCCGCCCGCAACGCCTATCTCGACCTGCATGACGCGGAGCCGGAGTTGGTCGAGTATCTCTTCCTCGGCCTGATGGGCGCGCTGGCCCAGCCCTGGCAGGCCCTGCGGCTGGTCCGCGTCCTGTCCCAGGACATGTCCAAGGCGGCGGGCCACCCGGCCGCCCTGATCCCGGCCCGCCTGTTCTCCGACCTCACCCGCACCCTGGGTGAGATCGGCCGCCAAGTGGGCGGGGAGGGGCAGATGAGCCGCCGGGCCTGGCTGCTGACCTGCGCCAAGCTGGTCTCCGACGCCGGCCAGATGGTGAAGGGGCTGGCGGAGGAAGGGCAGGTGGATGCCCACCCCGACTGGCAGAAGCTGCTGGCGGAGGCCCGGCAGAAGGTGGCCCAGGCGGTGGACGGGTTCGCCGCCCTGGCCCTGCGCGAATGCCTCCAGGTCCTTCCCGTGCGGCAGGTGCGGGAGGACGGGGGCCAGGCCCGTCAGGAACCGGACATGACCCGCGCCCTGACGGAAGAACAGGTGGCCACCGCCCAGGCCGCAACCGTTCTGTTCGCCGCCGTGCGCAAGCTGGCGGAGCAGGAACGCCTGGACCGCTCCATCCGCGCCAAGGAAGCGGATCTGGAACAGTCCCTGAAGATCGGCATCGACTTCCGGATCGAGTATCTGCGCGCCCGCCTGAAGCACGGCATCGCCATCGCCCAGCTCGACGCCGTGCACCAGGTGCTGAAGGGCCTGCCCGGCATCAACATCATCCGCGACCTGGAATACCGGGTGGAACGCACCCTGGAACGCTTCCGGGCGTGACAAGCCCGCGACAGCGCATCAGCCCCCTGCGTCGCCCACACAACTAAGCGCTTGCAACGGCCGCGTTACCCCGCTAACAAGACGCCCGCCGCACGACGTCCCCATCGTCTAGAGGCCTAGGACACCAGCCTTTCACGTTGGCAGCACGGGTTCGAATCCCGTTGGGGACGCCACTCCTTCCGTCGGCTCACGCACTTTCGAATTCGAAAGTCGCTTTGTTTCCCCTTCAGCGTTGCGTTTGGCTTCCCGGCGCCTCTGGCAACCGGACATCTCCCCTGCGTGCCGCGCTTTCGGATAGCGTAGCCGGTCGACTGTGCCGCCGCGACCGGAGACGTTTCATGCCTGCCTTGTACCGCGCCGCCCTGGTGGTAGCCCTCGCCATCGTCCTCTCCGTTCCGGGCGCCATCCCGACCCATGCTGGGACGCGCGGCAAGGATGACCTGCTCCAGGCCGGGGTGACAGCGGCCGCTGTGGCGGGGCTGCTGGGCCCGGCTGCCTCCCAGATCCTGTCCGTGGGCGCAAAGCCGCTGGCGCCGAGGATTGCCAAGGACATCGTGCGCGGCAAGAAGCTGCCACCCGGCATCGGCAAGCAGGCCGTGCCGCCGACCCTGCTGCACCGGCTACCCGGGCTGGACGGGCATGAGTGGGCGCGCATCGGGACCGATCTGGTCCTCGTTGCCGTCGCCACGCAGGTTGTGGCCCAGGTGATTACCGACGTGTTTTCCTGATCCTGCCGGTCGGAAATTCACCGGCCGAATGATCCTGATCAAGGCACGACCGAAGGTGGGCAGGGCAGGGTGTGTCCAACGTCGCCCGCCCTGACCGGATCGGCCAACCATGCACGACCACGCCCACCACGCCGCCCAGGCCGTCCCGCACCTGCTGGAGGCCGCCAGCCTATGGCCCCTGATGGCGGCCCTGTTCATGACCGGGCTGGTGGGCGGGTTCGGGCACTGCACCGGCATGTGCGGCCCCTTCGTCATGGCCCAGGTGGCCGGGGGCATCGCCAACCGTCCCGCCAGCGCCGACACGGTGCTGCGCCGGGCCGCGGGTGGGGTGCTGGTGCCCTATCATCTGGGAAGGCTGACGACCTATGGCTTGCTCGGCGCCGTGGCGGGTGGGCTGTCCGGAATGGTGGTGCAGGCCACCGGCTTCCGCTGGGTGCTGGTGGGCTTCCTGGCCCTGGCGGCCACGCTGTTCCTGCTCCAGGGTCTGGGCGGCCTCGCCCGCTGGATGCCGGCCCTGGCGGTATTCAAGAACGTGTCCGGGCTGGGTTGGGCCTCCCAGGTGGGCCAAGCCCTTTCCCGTCCCCTGCGGCCCCTGTTCGCGAAGCCCGGGGGCCTGAACGGCTACCTGCTGGGCGTGACACTGGGCTTCCTGCCCTGCGGCTTCCTGTATGCTGCCCTGGCGTCGGCCGTGGGGGCGGGCAGCATGGTCGGCGGCCTTGCCCTGATGGCGGCTTTCGCCCTGGGCACCATGCCCAGCCTGATGACGGTGGGCATCCTGGGCTCCGTCGCCGGATCCCGCTGGGTCGGGGTGATGAAGGCGCTGACCCCGGCGCTGATGCTGTTCAACGCCGGGGTGGTCGCGACCATGGCCTGGCACGCGGCCGGTTAACGCGGGTCAGGCTTCCGGTAACCGGAAGTCCGACCCGGCGTAGCCTGCCCCGGCCCCCGAGCCGGGGGCGCCTGAGGCACACGAAGACTCACACCGTTTCCCCGTCCTCCGCCACCAGGTCCTTGTAGGCGTGCCAAGTGGCGTGGCCGATCAGGGGGAAGGCCACCGCCAACCCGAAGAACAGGGTGGCCAGACCGACACCGGTGAAGAAGACGATGATGAACCCCCATAGCAGCATGGCCTTGGGGTTCACCTGCACCGCGGTGATGCTGGTGGCCACGGCGGTGAAGATGTTGGTCTGCCGGTCCAGCAGCATGGGCAGTGACACGGCCGACAGGCAGAAGGCGGCGAAGGCCAGCACACCGCCCAGGGCCGTGCCCACCACCAGGAAGGGCAGGCTGACGGGGGAATTGAAGACCACCGACACCAAATTCTCGAAGCTGGGGTTCAGCCCGGAAAAGAACAGGGCATAGAGCAGTGTCGCCGTGCGGATCCAGAAGAGCTGGAGCAGCAGCAGCATCACCCCCATAAGCCCGATCTGCAGCCCGTTGGCCCGGAACGCGCCGAGGATGTCGCGGAACGAGGCTTCCTCACCCCGGGCCCGGCGGCGGCTGGCCTCATACAGCCCTACCGCGGCCAGCGGCGCCACCAGCATGAAGCCGGCGCACATGGGCAGCAGCAGGTAGAAATAGCCGGCCCCGGTCATGGCCAGCACCAAGCCCCAGCTGAAAGCCGCGACGGTGGCGCCATAGGCGAGGCTGACCCGCCAGCCGGCGACCAGGTCGGCGTAGCCCATCTGCATCCAGTGCCAGGGCCTGTCCACGGCGATCCGTCGCACTTCGGGCGACGGGGTGGCGAATACGGGGACCACGTCGGTATGGTTCATGGGAGCTCCTCCTGGTCGCGGGCCTTTGCGCCTCTTTTCAGGATAGATTGCACGAATCAGTGCGCGACGTCCCGCATTTTACCTGTGGCATCCGCTGATTTTCGCGACGACGACCCGGCCGCGGACCACCGCGCGGGCGCGTGGGGGAAGGGCAGGCCGACCCAAAGGGGGCCTCCGTCCGCCAAGCCGCATCCTCGCGGGCATTTCAGCTCTTCGGGATAGTGTTCTTGGGCGGCAGCCGCCGAATACCGTCCGATTCGGCCTGATCTGCCACCACAACTGCGACATTAGTATCCGCCTGCCCCACTGCGCCTTGATGCAGGTCAATGCGCCGGCATGCCCCCACAAGCAGTGTGGCGTCACCAATGGAAGCCGCCCGGACTCCATCAGGGGTGACCCCATGCAGCAGGGCGGCCGACAAGAACGACCAATTGACCGGGGGTTGTTATGAGTGTTGCCCTCACCGGCGAGGCATCCCGCGCGACGGCCGGACCCGTCGTGCAGGAGGCGTACTATGAGGACGTCGTCCGCGCCTTCATGATCGCGGCCATGTTCTGGGGCATCGCGGCCTTCGCCGCGGGCGTCGTCATCGCCCTGCAACTGGCCTTCCCCGAGCTGAACCTCGGGATCGAGTACACGAGCTTCGGCCGCCTTCGTCCGCTGCACACCTCCGCGGCGATCTTCGCCTTCGGCGGCAGCGCGCTGATCGGCTCCAGCCTCTACGTGGTCCAGCGCACCTGCCGCGCCCCGCTGTTCGGCGGGCCGGAGCTGGCCTGGTTCATCTTCTTCGGCTACCAGCTCTTCATCGTGCTGGCCGCCACCGGCTACCTGCTGGGCATCACCCAGGGCAAGGAATACGCCGAGCCGGAGTGGTACGTGGACCTGTGGCTGACCATCGTCTGGGTGGTCTACGCCATCGTCTTCATCGGCACGCTGTTCAAGCGCCGTGAGCCGCACATCTACGTGGCCAACTGGTTCTACGTGGCCTTCATCCTGACCATCGCGATCCTGCACCTGGTGAACAACACCACCGTGCCGGTCAGCCTCTTCGGCACGAAGAGCTACATCGCCTGGTCCGGCGTGCAGGACGCCATGATCCAGTGGTGGTACGGGCACAACGCGGTGGGCTTCTTCCTGACCGCCGGCTTCCTGGGCATGATGTACTACTTCATCCCCAAGGCCGCCGACCGCCCGGTCTACAGCTACCGGCTGTCCATCGTGCACTTCTGGGCCCTGATCTTCCTGTACATCTGGGCCGGCCCGCACCACCTGCACTACACCGCGCTGCCCGACTGGGCGCAGACGCTGGGCATGGTGTTCTCGGTCATCCTGTGGATGCCCAGCTGGGGCGGCATGATCAACGGCATCATGACCCTGTCGGGTGCCTGGGACAAGCTGCGCACCGACCCCGGCCTGCGCTTCTCCGTGGCCGCCGTCGGCTTCTACGGGATGAGCACCTTCGAAGGCCCGGTCATGTCGGTCAAGGCCGTCAACGGCCTGTCCCACTACACCGACTGGACCATCGGCCACGTGCACTCCGGTGCGCTGGGCTGGGTCGCCTTCATCTGCTTCGGCATGATCTACTATCTGACGCCGGTGCTGTGGAAGAAGCGTGGCCTGTACAGCAAGGCCCTGGTGGAGTGGCACTTCTGGACCGCCACCATCGGCATCGTGCTGTACATCACCGCCATGTGGGTGTCCGGCATCATGCAGGGCCTGATGTGGCGCGCCTACGACGAGTACGGGTTCCTGCAGTACTCGTTCGTCGAGACCGTCGCGGCCATGCACCCCTACTACCTGATCCGTGCGGCCGGCGGCGTGCTGTTCCTGACCGGCGCCCTGATCATGGCCTACAACCTGATCCGCACCATCCGCAGCGTGGAATCGGCCGAGCCGAATACGCTGCCCGCCTCCGCCGTCGCGGCCGAGTGAGGAGGGACGTGCCATGAAGTTCAGTCACGCAGTCATCGAGAAGAACGTCCTTCTCCTCGTCGTCCTGTCCCTGATCACCATCTCCATCGGTGGCCTGGTCCAGATCGTCCCGCTGTTCACGGTGGAGAGCACCATCGAGCGCGTGGACGGCGTGCGTCCCTACAGCCCGCTGGAGCTGGCCGGCCGCAACATCTACATCCGCGAGGGTTGCTACGTCTGCCACAGCCAGCAGGTCCGCACCTTCAAGGACGAGGTGGAGCGCTACGGCCACTACAGCCTGGCGGCGGAGAGCATGTACGACCACCCGTTCCAGTGGGGTTCCAAGCGTACCGGCCCCGACCTGGCCCGCGTGGGCGGCAAGTACTCCAACGACTGGCATGTCGCCCACCTGAACAACCCGCGGGCGGTCGTGCCGGAATCCATCATGCCCTCGTACCCCTGGCTGAACCGGCCGCTGAAGTACGCGGACATGGCGGAGCACCTGAAGACCAACCGCATCGTCGGCGTCCCCTACACGGATGAGCAGATCGCCAACGCCGTGAAGGACCTGGAGCTGCAGGCCGGCGCCCTGCCGGACGGCGACACGAGCGTGGTGACCGCCCGCTACCCCAAGGCCGTGGTCGGTGACTTCGACGGCAACCCCGCCGTGACGGAGATGGACGCCCTGGTGGCCTATCTCCAGATGCTGGGCACGCTGGTCGACTTCACGAAGATCACCCCCGAAGACCTCAAGCAGTAAGGGGAGGCATCGATGATCGAGTTCTATGTCTTCCTGAAGCAGCTCTGGGTCGTCTGGTTCGTGCTCCTCTTCTCCGGCATCTGCATCTGGGCCTTCTGGCCCAGCCGCCGGGGCCTGATGGAGGAGATGGGGAACATCCCGTTGCGTGACGGCTCGCCGTCCGCGAAGGCCGCGAGGTAAGTGCCATGCCCACCAAGATCGAAAAAGACGCCATCACCGGCCAGAACACCACCGGCCACGAGTGGGATGGCCTGAAGGAGCTGAACACCCCGCTGCCGAAGTGGTGGCTGTACACCTTCTACGCCACCATCGTGTTCGGCGTCGGCTACACCGTCCTGTACCCGGCTTGGCCGAGCCTCAGCGGGCATACCGAGGGCACCCTCGGCTGGACCCGCCGCGGTGAGGTGAGCGCCGCCTTGGCCGAGCAGAAGGCCAAGATCGCCCCCATGATGGAGAAGATCAAAGCCGCCGAGGTCGCCGACATCCGCAAGGATCCGGAGATGATGGCCTTCGTCACCGCGGCCGGCCGCACGGCCTTCGCGGAGAACTGCGCGGGCTGCCACGGCGCCGGTGGCGCCGGGGCGAAAGGCTTCCCCACCCTGGCGGACGATGACTGGCTGTGGGGCGGCGCCCCCGACCAGATCCTCCAGACGGTGACCTATGGCATCCGCAACGCCAACGCGGACAGCCGGGTCTCCGACATGCCGCGGTTCGGCGCGGACCAGATGCTGGACAAGGCCCAGATCAACGACGTGTCCGAGTACGTCCTGTCCCTGTCCGGGACGGCGACGGACAAGGCCGCGGCCGAGAAGGGCGCCCAGGTCTATGCCGACAACTGCGCGGCCTGCCACGGCGAGAAGGGCGAGGGCATCCAGGATGTGGGCGCCCCCCGCTTGAACGACGGGATCTGGCTCTATGGCGGCGACAAGGCCGCCGTGGTGGAGACCGTCACCAACGCCCGCCGCGGCAGCATGCCGGCCTGGGGCGAGCGTCTGGACCCCGCCACGGTGAAGGTCCTGTCCGCCTACGTCCACGCCCTGGGCGGCGGCAAGTAAGTCACCACGACAACCCCCAGTCCCTGACCCCGGGCTGCCCCAAGCAGCCCGGGGTTTTTTATTGGGGCGTCATTTCCCGAACGGATGACTTCCCCTCACCAACTCCGCAGCGCCCGCAGCTTCGGTGTCTTCTTGGTCTGGTGTTCGGCCATGCGGGTCAGCAGGCGGTCCAGCAGGGCCACCGCCTCCACCACGTGGGGACCCTTGTTCAGCATCACGCATTCGGCCCGGGCAGCCATGGCGGCGTCGGTCATGTCGCCGCGGGTGGGCAGGCCTTTCTTGACCAAGCTTTCCAGAACCTGGGTGGCCCAGATGACGGGCACATGGGCCGCCTCGCAGATCCACAGGATCTCCTCCTGCATCTCCGCCAGCCGCTCGAACCCGATGGCCACGGCCAGGTCGCCGCGGGCGATCATCACGCCAAAGGGCTGGTGGGAAGCGGCCTGGACGATGATCTCCGGCAGGTTCCGGACGGCGACAGGCGTCTCGATCTTGGCCACCAGCCCGATGCGGTGCCAGTCATCGGGCCGGCGTGTGGCCAGTTCCTCCTGCAACAGGCGGATGTCGTTGCCGCTCTGCACGAAGGAATAGCCGATCAGGTCCGCCGTGCGCGCCACGAAGTCCAGGTCCCGCCGGTCCTCCTCCGTCAGCGCGGTCAGGCCCAGGTCCGTGGCCGGGAAGTTCAGGCCCTTGTCCGCCTTCAGCTTCACCCCATCGGGTAGCGCTTGGGTGACCCGCACCTCCGCCCCGCCGGCAAGCACCCGGTCCACCACGCCGGCCAGCTTGCCGTCGTCCAGGAACACGGGGTCGCCCTGCCTCAGCTTCTCCACCGCGCCAGGGATCGTGCAGGTCGCCTGGATGGCCGCCTCGCCGTCCGACAGGAAGGAACCCGAGACCAGCAGGAACCGGTCGCCCGTTCCCAGCCGCCGTTCCTCCTTTGGCCCCTCAACTGTTCCGACCCGGCATTTGGGGCCGCCCAGATCCATCAGGATGCGGGCCCGCCGACCCGTCACCGCCTCGGCGGCGCGCAGGTTGGCCACCATGGCGGCCCAGGCGTCGGCATCGTCATGGGCGCAGTTGATGCGCACCGCGTCCATCCCCTGGCGCAGCAGGTCCACCAGCAGGGATGGGGTGGTCGCCGCCTCGGAGGGCAGGGTCACCAGGATTCGCACGCCGCGCCCGCCTGTGGGGCCCAGCAGCTCCACCGTGTCCGCCTCCAGCAGCCGTTCGCCCCGGAAGAAGGCCTTGGGCCGGGGATAATGGGGGGCAGGGCGGCCGTTCACGGCCCGCAACGCGCCGAGCGTGGCATCCAGGTTGGCCAGGACACGGCCCTCCAACCGGCCCAGGGAGGACAGGCCGTGGGCCATCAGCTCCCGCTGAAGCTCGCGCAGGTCCCGGTGGCGCAGGGCCAGGTAGTGGGCCAGGTTCAGGGCGCTGACACGGAACCGGCGGCGGCCGATCCCCGGCCGCCAGCGTCGGTAACTCTCCCGGCCCTCCCGGGCCACCGCCTCCCTCAGCTCGGTCAATTCGCGCAGCAGGTCGGCGGCGGGGCGCACAGTGTCGGTCATGGCAGGGGTGCTTCTCTGCGGGGGCGGTGTCGGCGGCGGGGGACCCGTCACGGGCACTAAACCAACGGTCCGCGACAGTTTTTTGTCAGGCCGCGCCTTTCCTTCCCGAGCGCGGCCTGCGGCCACGGGGGGGCACCCCGGACGGGGCGGCCAGGTCCCAGGCGGGACGGCGGAAATTCGGCCGCCTTTGATCTATCGCAAGGCGCCCCGCGTCCGCCGTCGGTAGCGTCCGGACAAGTCGGCGCCCAAACCATTCCGAGGGTTGCCGTCACCGGAACACCCGAGGTCCCACCATGGACGGTCACGTCGACGGGCAAGCGCTGGATCGGCAGGCGACCCTGCTGGAGAAGGCTGCGGCCGCCGACGCGGCCCAGGTCAAGTTCGCCTCCCGCGCCGCCCGCACCTCCAAGCCCCAGCCGGCGGCGGAGGGGCAGTCCCTCTACGCCGACCACCAGAAGGTCTACCCGAAGAAGGTCAGCGGCCCGTACCGCCGGGCCAAGTGGCTGGTCCTCGCCTTCTGCCTGGCCGTCTACTACCTGGTCCCCTGGATCCGCTGGGACCGGGGGCCGGACGCGCCCGGCCAAGCCGTGCTGGTCGATCTGGGTGCCCCGCGCGCCTATTTCTTCGGAATCGAGATCTGGCCGCAGGAAGTCTATTTCATCACCGGCCTGCTGGTGCTGGGTGCCCTGGGCCTGTTCCTGGTGACCTCGCTCTTCGGCCGCCTCTGGTGCGGCTATGCCTGCCCGCAGACGGTCTGGACCGACCTGTTCCTCTGGGTGGAGCGGGTGATCGAGGGGGACCGCGGCGCCCGCATGCGCCTGGACAACGGGCCCCTCACCGCCGCCAAGGTGGTGAAGAAGGGGCTGAAGCACGCGGCTTGGCTGCTGATCTCCATCGCCACGGGCGGCGCCTGGATCCTCTATTTCAGCGATGCGCCCACCTTCATGGTGGAGTTCTTCACGGGTGCCGCCAGTGCCCAGGCCTATTTCTTCGTCGGCTTGCTGACCTCCACCACCTACATCCTCGCCGGCTGGGCGCGGGAGCAAGTCTGCACCTACATGTGCCCCTGGCCGCGCTTCCAGGCCGCCATGCTGGACACCCAGTCCATGGTGGTGACCTATGAGGGCTGGCGTGGGGAGCCGCGGGGCAAGACCAAGGCCGGCGCGCCGCCGGCCGGCCGCGGCGACTGCGTGGACTGCGCGCAGTGCATCGCCGCCTGCCCCACGGGCATCGACATCCGCGACGGCATGCAGCTGGAGTGCATCGGCTGCGGCCTGTGTATCGACGCCTGCAACGAGATCATGGTGAAGATGGGCCGCCCCGCCGGGCTGATCCAGTTCGACACCCTGGCCAACCTTGAGTCCCGCCAGTCCGGCAAGGGTCCCGTGCGGTGGAAGCTGCTGCGCCCGCGCACCCTGATCTATGCCGGCCTGATCACCGTCGTCTCCGCCGTCATGCTCGCCGCCCTGCTGCTGCGCACGACGCTGGAGGTGAACGTCCTGCGTGACCGTGCGCCCCTCTACGTCACCCTGTCTGACGGGGAGGTGCGCAACGGCTTCACCCTCAAGCTCCTGAACAAGAAGCGTGAGGCGCTGGGCTTCCTGCTCACCGTGGACGGCATCAAGGACGCCACACTGGTGGTCCAGGACATCGGCCAAGCCGCGGGCGGGGAAGGGGTGAAGGTCCACGCCGCCCCCGACACGGTGGAGACCTTCCGCGTCTTCGTCATCGCGCCGAAATCCTCCCTGTCTGCCGAATCCACCCCCATCACCTTCCGTCTGGCCGAGCCCGACAGCGGCGACACCGCCCGCTATGACGGCGTCTTCCTCGGCCCGCACGGCCCCCGCAAGTGAGGCACGCCATGGTCGCCGCCACTCCCTCCGCCCCCCGCAAGAGCACCTGGATCCCCTGGGTCTTCGTCGGCGCCATGGCCGTGGTGGTCGCCGTGAACGGGGTGATGATCACCGCCGCCGTGCGCTCCTTCTCCGGCCTCGCCGTGTCCAAGCCGTTCGAGCGTGGGCTGCAGTACAACAAGGTGCTGGACGTGCAGCACCGGCAGGACGCGCTGGGCTGGAAGCTCACCAGCGCCTTCACCGGCATGCAGGGCCTGGACGGCACCCTGACCCTCACCGCCCGCGACCAGGAGGGCAAGCCGCTGGAGGGTGTGGCCCTCACCGCCACGCTGCAACGTCCCCTGGGTGGCGCCGCCGACATCACCCTGGACTTCCTGCCCTTGGGCGACGGCCGCTACGCCGCCCCCGTATCCCTCCCGGCCCCCGGCCAGTGGGAACTGCACGCCACCCTGGTGCGCGGCACGGCCGAGTATTACCTGGTGCAGAGGGTGGTCGCGAAATGAGCCTCGCCCTGCAGGATATCGCCGCGGACCCGCGGCCGGCCCCCGGCACCTGCCGGCACTGCGGCCAGCCCGTGCCCAAGTCCGGCGAGGAATTCTGCTGCCCGGGCTGCGCCGGCGCCTACGCCCTGATCCATGAGCTGGGTCTGGATGCCTATTACGCCCGCCGCGACGCCCAGGGCGACCAGCCGGTGACGGCCGAGGGCCCCGTCCTCGACCTCGCCAACTTGGTGGAGACCGCGGCCGACGGCACCTGTTCCCTGCGCCTGCGGGTGGATGGGCTGACCTGCGGCGCCTGCGTCTGGCTGATCGAGAGCGCGCTCAAGGCGCAGGGCCCCGTCACCGACGCCCGCGTGAACCTGACCACCCGCCGCCTGACCCTACGCTGGAAGGGCGGCGCCGACCTTGCCGAGGGGCTGGCCGCGACCGTGCGCAAGCTGGGGTACCGCCTGGCCGCCTTCGACACCGGCGCCGCGGACGACCCGCAGAAGGCGCAGGAAAAGGAACTGATGCGCTGCATGGCCATCGCCGGCTTCTCGGCGATGAACATCATGCTGCTGTCCGTCTCCGTCTGGTCCGGCCATGCCGGCAGCATGGGGGAGGCGACCCGCACCCTGATGCATTGGCTGTCGGCCCTGATCGCCCTGCCGACGGTGGCCTACTGCGCCCGCCCGTTCTTCCGCTCCGCCCTGGCGGCGCTGAAGGCGGGCCGCACGAACATGGACGTGCCCATCAGCCTGGGCGTGACCCTCGCCAGCTCCATCAGCCTGTGGGAGACCTTCGAGCACGGGGAGCACGCCTATTTCGACGGCGCCGTGATGCTGCTGTTCTTCCTGCTGATCGGCCGTTTCCTGGACAGCCGCGCCCGCGGCCGCGCCCGCTCGGCGGCAGAGCACCTGCTGGCCCTGGGCCGCACCCCCGTCACCGTGCTGAAGCCCGACGGCACCGCCACCCTGCTGGCCCCCTCCGCCGTCGCCAACGGCTCCACCGTCCTGGTGGCGGTGGGGGAGCGGGTGGGCATCGACGGCACCGTCAGCGACGGCGTCTCGGAAGTGGACACCAGCGTCGTCACGGGCGAGACGCAGCCCCAGCCCGTCGAGCCCGGCGCCCGCGTCTTCGCCGGCATGGTCAACCTGTCCGCCCCCCTCCGCCTGACGGTCACGGCCAGCGGCGAGGGTACCCTGCTGGCGGAGATCGTCCGCCTGATGGAGGCGGCGGAGCAGGGCCGCGCCCGCTTCGTGGCCCTGGCCGACCGGGTGGCCAAGAACTACACCCCGGTGGTCCACACCCTGGCGCTGGCCACCTTCCTGGCCTGGACCTTCCTGATGGGCCTGGCCTGGCAGGAAAGCCTGTTCATCGCCGTGGCGGTCCTGATCATCACCTGCCCCTGCGCCCTGGCCCTGGCCGTCCCGGCGGTGCAGGTGGTGGCCAGCGGCCGGCTGCTGCGCGGCGGCATCCTGCTGAAATCCGCCACCGCACTGGAGCGGCTGGCCAAGGTCGACACCATCGTCTTCGACAAGACCGGCACCCTGACCCTGGGCCGCCCCGACCTGCTGCCCGACCTGGAGCGGCGGGGTGAGGACCTGGAGTCCGCCGCCCGCCTGGCCCGCGCCAGCAAGCACCCCCTGTCCCGCGCCCTTGCCCGCGCCGCCGGCCCTGGCCCCGTGGCGGAGGGCGTTCGGGAAATCCCCGGCATGGGCCTGGAGCTGGACGGCCCCGCCGGCCCCATCCGCCTGGGCCGCCGGAGCTTCGTCGGGCTGGAGGAAGGACCCCAGGCCGTGGGGGAGGGGCCGGAACTGTGGTACGCCCGCCCTGGCCGCGTGCCCGTCCGCTTCGCCTTCGCCGACCGCGCCCGCGCCGACGCGGCGGAAGTGGTGGGCAAGCTGCGCGCCGCCGGCTACCGGGTGGAGCTGCTGTCCGGTGACCGTCCCGGCACCGTCGCCGCCCTGGCCGCCGGCCTTGGCATCGCGGAGTGGCGGGCCGGCGTGGACCCCGCGGGCAAGTGCGCCCGGCTGGCGGAGCTGCGCGCCAGCGGCGCCAAGGTGCTGATGGTGGGCGACGGGCTGAACGACGCGGCGGCTTTGGCCGCGGCGGATGTATCCGTCTCCCCGTCCTCGGCCGTGGACATCGCCCAGACCGCCGCCGACGCGGTGTTCCAGGGCGACCGGCTGGCCCCGGTGGCGGAGCTGCTGTCCGTCTCCCGCAAGGCGGAGCGGCTGGTCATCCAGAACCTGGGCTTCTCCCTGCTCTACAATCTCTGCGCCGTGCCCATCGCCATGGCGGGCCACGCCACCCCGCTGGTGGCGGCGGTGGCCATGTCCAGCTCCTCGCTGGTGGTCCTGGGCAACGCGCTCCGCCTGTCCCGCCGCGCCAAGGAGGCCCGGTCATGACCATCCTCTTGCTGCTGATCCCCGTCGCCCTCGGCCTCGGCTTCCTCGGCCTGATCGCCTTCCTCTGGTCGGTCCGCACCGGCCAGTTCGAGGATCTGGACGGGGCGGCCACCCGCATCCTCTTCGACGACGGCAAGCCCTTGCCGCCGGGCCAGAAGTCCCAAGCCTGACCATGACAAGAACCATCATACAGAAAGGAGCATCCGCCATGCGCTCACCGGTCCTCGGCGTCGTCGGCGCCATCATCGCCATCATCGGCCTGTTCCTCGCGGCCGGCACCCATGAGGATGGCCTGCTGTTCGGCGGCCTGCTGTTCTTCCTGTTCGGCGTGTTGCTGAACTTCTGGCTGATCGCCCGGGTCGACTACTCCGACAAGCACGCCAAGACCGAAGACCAGGGCCACGCCGTCGCGGCGGAGTGAGCATCCTTCTCCCCACTCCCCTTACCGTCACCCCGGCGAAAGCCGGGGCCCAGGGGTCCAGGGCGCATCGCTCGTGATCCTGGGTCCCGGCTTGCGCCGGGATGACGCTTTTTGGGGAAAGGGATGGCTACGATCAGGGCGGGGCTAGCGCGAGGGACCCTCCCTCCCGCTGGACCGCCCCCGTTCCCCCCACTATAAATCGGGTCCCGTTTACCCCTGTCACGCCGGGCCCCATGCACGACCTCCGCGCCATCCGCGACAATCCCGAAGCCTTCGACCGGGGCCTTGCCCGCCGCGGGCTGGCGCCCCTGTCCCCGTCCATCCTGGAGCTGGACCAGCGCCGCCGCGCCGCCCAGACCGCCTTCCAGGAGATGCAGGCCCGCCGGAACGAGGCCTCGCGCCTGATCGGCCAGTACAAGAAGGACGGCAAGGACGCCCAGCCCCTGCTGGATGAGGTGGCCGCCCTGAAGGAGCGCCTGCCCGCCACGGAGGAGGAGGAAAAGCGCCTCGGCGCCGAGCTGGACGCCATCCTGGCCGGCATCCCCAACCTGCCCGCCGACGACGTGCCCGACGGCAAGGACGAGCACGACAACGTCGAGGTCCGCCGCGTCGGCACGCCCGCCGCCGTCCCCGCGCCGAAGCAGCATTTCGAGCTGGGGGAGGCCCTGGGCCTGATGCAGTTCGACGCCGCGGCCAAGCTGTCCGGCGCCCGCTTCACCGTCCTGCGCGGCCAGCTCGCCCGGCTGGAGCGCGCCATCGGCGACTTCATGCTGGACACCCACACGCGGGAGTTCGGCTATGAGGAGGTGAGCCCGCCCCTGCTGGTGAAGGATGAGGCGGCCTATGGCACCGCCCAGCTGCCCAAGTTCGCCGAGGACCTGTTCCAGACGACCAACGGCTATTGGCTGATCCCCACGGCAGAGGTGCCGCTGACCAATCTGGTGGCCGATTCGATCCTGGACGCCGACGAGCTGCCCCTGCGCCTGACCGCCCGCACCCCCTGCTTCCGGTCGGAGGCCGGGTCCGCCGGCCGCGATACCCGCGGCATGATCCGCCAGCACCAGTTCTACAAGGTGGAGCTGGTCAGCATCACGCGGCCCGACCAGTCCCAGGCGGAGCATGAGCGCATGACCGCGGCGGCGGAGACCATCCTGACCCGGTTGGGCCTGCCGTTCCGCACTGTCACCCTCTGCACCGGCGACATGGGCTTCGCCGCCCAGAAGACCTACGACATCGAGGTCTGGCTGCCCGGCCAGGACGCCTACCGGGAAATCTCCTCCTGCTCCAACTGCGGGGATTTCCAGGCCCGGCGCATGAAGGCCCGCTTCCGCGCGAAGGGGGACAAGGCGACCCAGGCGGTGCATACCCTGAATGGCTCGGGTGTCGCCGTCGGGCGCTGCCTGATCGCCGTGATGGAGAACTACCAGCAGGCGGATGGCTCAATCCTCATCCCGGACGTTCTAAAGCCATACATGAACGGCCTGGAACGGATCTCGAGGAATGGCTGAGTTCGATTTCACCGGCGCGCGCATCCTGGTCAGCAATGACGATGGTATCCACGCGGCCGGGCTTGGGGTGCTGGAGAAGATCGCCCGCACCCTCACCGAGGACGTCTGGGTCGTGGCGCCGGAGCAGGAGCAGTCCGGCGCCAGCCACTCCCTCACCATGCACCGGCCCCTGCGCCTGAAGCAGGTGGGGGACCGGCGCTACACCGTGGACGGCACGCCCACCGACTGCGTGCTGCTGGCCATCAACCACCTGCTGGCCGACAGGAAGCCCACCCTGGTGCTGTCCGGCGTGAACCACGGCAACAACATCGGGGAGGACATCACCTACAGCGGCACCATCGCCTGTGCCATGGAGGCGACGCTGCTGGGCGTCCGCGCCATCGCCTTCAGCCAGCGGATCGAGGGTGACCGGCCCCTGTCCTGGGACGTGGCGGAGCGGTTCGGGCCGGAGGTGGTGCGCAAGGCCATGTCCGTGGATTGGCCCCGCCACGTGCTGGTGAACGTGAACTTCCCCGCCGTGGCGCCGGAGGAGGTGACCGGCATCCAGGTGGTCCGCCACGGCAACCGCAAGATCGGCGACGAGCTGGATGAGCGGATCGACCCCCGCGGCCGTCGCTATTTCTGGATCGGCCCCGTGCGGGGGGAGGCGGAGGTGCCCGCCGACACGGACGTGCATGTGGTCAGCCATGGCGGGATCTCCGTGACCCCGATATACTTGGACCTGACACACTACGCGGCCATGGACCGGTTGAGGGAGGCCTTCGCGTGAGCACCGCGGCGCGCAAGATCAGGTTGCTGATGTTGCTGCGCCGCAATGGCGTCACGGACGTCCATGTGCTCCGCGCCCTGGAGCTGATCCCGCGGGAGGCGTTCGTCCCCGGCCCGTTCCAGGACCAGGCCTATGAGGACACGGCCCTGCCCATCGGCCATGGCCAGACCATCAGCCAGCCGCTGGTGGTGGGGCTGATGTCCCAGGCGCTGGAGATCACCGACCGGATGAAGGTGCTGGAGGTGGGCACCGGGTCCGGCTACCAGGCGGCGATCCTGTCCAAGCTGGCCCGCCGCGTCTACACGGTGGAGCGTCATCGCCCCCTGTTGCAGGAGGCGGAAGCCCGCTTCCACCAGCTCCGCCTGCACAACATCACCGCCCGGCTGGCCGACGGGATGAAGGGCTGGCCGGAGGCAGCCCCCTTCGAGCGCATCCTTGTCACGGCGGGGGGAGGGGCGGAGCCACCCCCAGACCTGCTGGCGCAGCTTGCCCCGGGCGGGGTGATGGTCATACCTTTGGGCGCCGACCGGCGGGGCCAGTCGGTGGTGCGGTTCCGCCGCACCGATACCGGCATCGACCGGGAAGAGCTGTGGCCCGTCCGCTTCGTGCCGTTGCTGCCGGACATCGCCGGCGAGCCAGCGCGGGCCAGCGGCGGGTGAACCACCGGGTGCCTGATGCCAAGCGCATGAGTCGCCGGCTCATGCGCTTGGAGGCCGGCGACCGCCGGCCCGCGGGCTCGTGCCCGCGTGAGCCAAGGGCGCGGATGCGCCCGCCCGGCGTTTGAGGGCGCTGTTGATCGGTCACGATCAACGGCGGCGTGTATGAGGGGAGTGCGTGGGTTGAGGGGTTCCAAGGGTTGGCGCGTGACGGCATGGGCGGTGGGCGCCCTGGTCCTGGCCGGCTGCTCCACAGGGCAGGCCCCTCCCGTCCCGTCGGGGGGCGGTGCGAACAGCATCTTCGTGTCGCAGGGTGACACGGTCTATACCCTGGCCCAGCAGTACCGGGTGCCCGTCCGTGAGTTGATCGAGGCCAACTGCCTGGCCGCCCCCTACGCCCTGTCCCCTGGCCAGCGCCTCATCCTGCCCGTGCCGCGGGATTACACGGTCCAGCCGGGCGACACGGTCTATGCCATCGCCCGCCAGTTCCAGGTGGACATGAGCGCGCTGGTGCGCCTCAACAACATCCAGCCGCCCTATACCATCCGGGCGGGCCAGAGCTTGCGCCTGCCCGCCAGCAGCCCCACCCCGGCCACCACGGTGGCCCAGGCGACCACCCGCGCGCCGACGCCGCCCCCCGTGGCCCGGCCGTCGGCCCCCGCCACCTCCGCCCCGCCCACCCGCGCCACGCGGCTCAGCGTGGAGACGGAGGAACTGGCCCCGCCCGGCGGCCAACCCGCCCCCGCGGCGCCTTCGTCCAACAATGGCGCCCCGCTTCCCAAGCCCGTTCCGCCCCCTGCCACCCCGCCGGTCACCAGCCAACCCGCCAGCCGCACGGTCACCACCCCGCCCGTCACCACGGCCCCCACGGGCCCCGCCCCCGTCAGCAAGCGGGGGATGGAGGCGGAGTCCCTGCCGCCCCCGTCGGGGAGCACGGCATCTCCCGCCGGTCAGGCCGCCCAGGCGCCGACGGCCCCGTCCTCCGCCGTCCCGCCCGCGTCGCGAGCCACGCCGGCCCCGGTGGACCGTCCCGCGGCCGCCGACCCGGCCCCGACCGCCACCCGGCCGACGCCGCCCCCAGGCCAAGCCCCCGTGCCGCCGTCAGAGGCAGCCTCCCAGGTCGCGGCCTTGCCCAGCACCCCACCGCCCCGGGCGGGTGGCCGCTTTGCCTGGCCGGTGCGCGGCCCGATCCTGTCCGACTACGGCCCCAAGCCTGACGGCCTGCGCAACGACGGCATCAATATCGGCGCACCGAAGGGCACCCCGGTGAAGGCGGCTGACAACGGCATTGTCGCCTATGCCGGCAACCAGCTTCGCGCCTTCGGCAACCTGGTGCTGGTCCGCCACGACGGCGGCCTGGTCACCGTCTACGGCCACCTGGACAGCATGTCGGTGGAGCAGGGCCAGCGCGTCACCAAGGGCCAAGCCATCGGCACCGTCGGCCAGACCGGCAACGTCCGCTCCCCCCAACTCCATTTCGGCCTGCGCAAGGGCGAGACGCCGCTGAACCCGACGGATCAGTTAGAGCGGTGAGGGGGCGTGTCGCAGGCTTGATGGGGCATTTGCTGGTGACCAGGGACGAAGCCCCATGCAGGGCACCTGATGTCACCCCGTCCTCCGAGCCGGGGGCCTCGGGATCGGTCGATGCAGATCACCGAAAGCCCTGTTGAAGCACGCCACCAGTACGATCACGTCACGGCAACCCGCCGGCAACCCTCACTCCGCCGCGTCGACGGTCCTTGCTCGCTCGATTTCCCACTCCATCTGTCGGCGCAACGCGGCGTTCATCATGGTTTGGTATCCCCGTAGGCCCGCCTTGGCCCGGAAATATTCCAGCACGTCCGCATCCACCCGCATGGTGATGGATGCCTTGGGACGCCTCGCCAGTATCCCGCGGTAGCCCACGGCATCGGGCCTGATCTCCGGCGCGTCCTCATCGATGACGATTTTGTCGTCCGGTCGGTCGCGCAATGCTTTCAGATCAGCCAAGTCTTCGGGTGTGAGGTTGTCCTCAGGTCTGCCGGGCATACCGCATCCTTTCCGCCTTGTTCGCCCGCCGAACGCTGATGATCCGGCCGGGTTCATCGTCCGCCTCGGGCAGGGTGTGGGTCACATGCAGCACCTCCCCGAACAGGCAGCACAGGCTGTTCCATCGCAGTTCGTCGGGGTGGGGATCCTCGAAGGTCAACAGTTGGGGGGCCGCTTCAAGGGCGACAGCCCCGACCCGCAGCCTGACCCCATGCTTGCGATGATTCAGCTCGTCCTTCTTAGGGTCCCACACCCACATTCCAGCCTCTGTATGTACGTACAGTTTGCTCGTGACCCCCGGATGTCAAGGGCCTCGGCAAGAATACACAAAGAGGATATCAGGGCGGGAGGGAAAAGGGGATCTTTCGCGGTTTACGCGGGCAGCAGGGGGCCGAGCGTCGGCAATGGACAAAAATCCTATCACCGCCTATGCTCGAGCGCGGAACCAAAGCCATCGGCTCTTGTACATCACCTATATCAAAAATCTGGCAGGCATCCACGCCTATCCGCGCCCGAGTCCTTTCGCTTCCCTGACCTCGCTTAACGTTACCAAACCCCGACCCGGTCAAGTTAGTCACCTTAAGGCGATTTGTCCAACAAAATCAGGCACATATAACTTTACCGGGGTGAAGTTAAGCGTCAACTTTGGTAAAGTTAAGGTCAACTTAGTCAAACGCCGTCAAGCATCCGCCCCGTCACGGCACCGGCTTGCCCAGCCGTCCCGCCACCTCCTGGATGAACTGCCAAGCGACGCGGCCGGAGCGGTTGCCGCGGGTGACGGACCATTCCACGGCCTGGGCGTGCAGCTCCTCCGCCGGGATGTCCAGGCCGAAGGCGGCGGCATAGCCGTCCACCATGGCGAAGAAGGTGTCCTGGGCGCAGTTGTGGAAGCCCAGCCACAGGCCGAACCGGTCTGACAGGCTGACCTTCTCCTCCACCGCCTCGGACGGGTTGATGGCGGTGGACCGTTCGTTGTCGATCATGTCCCGCGGCATCAGGTGGCGCCGGTTGCTGGTGGCGTAGAACACCACGTTGGCCGGCCGCCCCTCGATCCCGCCCTCCAGCACCGCCTTCAGGCTCTTGTAGTGGCCGTCATCGGTGCCGAAGGACAGGTCGTCGCAGAACAGCACGCAACGCCGCCCCGATCCGCGCAGGATGTCCAGCAGGGCGGGCAGGGTGGGGATGTCCTCCCGGTGGATTTCCACCAGGGCCAGTGTGCCGGGGGCATCCCGGTTCACCCTTGCGTGCACGGCCTTGACCAGGCTGCTCTTGCCCATGCCACGGGCGCCCCACAGCAAGGCGTTGTTGGCGGGCAGGCCGCGGGCGAAGCGGCTGGTGTTCTCCAGCAATATGTCGCGCTGCCGCCCGATACCTTGCAGCAGGTCCAACTCCACATGGTTCACGACCGGCACGGGGGTCAGTTTCCCCGCCGCCGCATGCCAGACGAAGGCGTCCGCTGCGGACAGGTCGGGCCGGGCCGGCGGGGGCGGGGCAAGCCGCTCCAGCGCGTCGGCGATTCGGGACAGCAGCGGCAGCAGGGCGTCGGCGGACATGGGCAAGGGCTCGGGGCTTGGCAGGACGGGGTGGCGGGGCCACTTGGGGAAGGCCGCGGCAGACTAGCAGCCCGCCCCCGCCCCGGGAAAGGCGGGGTTTCCGTTGCAACACCTGTGCGGGTGGGTATAGTCCCGCCAACCCGCGAAGAACGCACCGAAGGAGCCTTTCCATGTTCATTTCTGAGGCCTATGCCTCGACCGGCGCCGCTGGCGACCCCACGGGCGGCCTGATCTCGCTGCTCCCCCTGGTGCTGATCTTCGTCGTCTTCTACTTCCTGCTGATCCGCCCGCAGCAGAAGAAGCTGAAGGAGCACAAGGCCATGCTGGAGGCCCTGCGCCGGGGCGACAAGGTGGTGACCGGCGGCGGCATCGTCGGCACGGTGGTCAAGGTCGGTGCCGACGAAGACGTGACCGTGGAGATCGCGGAGGGTGTCCGCGTCCGTGTCGTCCGCAGCACCATCACCGGCGTCCTGGCCAAGACGGAGCCCGCGAAGGCCGAGGCCATCGACGCCGGCAGCCTGAAGAAGTAAGGCCACCCCCTTTACCGGGATGGCGGCGGCCCCCAGCTTGGCTGTTGGGGGCCGCAGGCTTTTCTGACAGGGGGAATCGACCCATGGACATCACGCCCATCATCCCCGCTGACCGGCAGGTGATCGACACCTACGGCACCGGCCGGTTCCGGGTCAGCAACACCTTGCACGAAGGCGCGGTGATCGTCTTCCCGGACCGCACGATCCCCTGGCCCGCCACAGGATTCGCGGGACTGTCCCTGGCCGACTTCGAGCCGGTGACCAAGGCCGACCCGGGCGTGGAGGTGCTGTTGCTGGGCAGCGGGCCGAAGATGCAACTCCTGCCCAGCACCCTGCGCCGCCAGCTCAAGGAGGCGGGCGTCGTGGTGGACGTGATGGACACGGGCGCGGCCTGCCGCACCTACAACGTCCTCCTGGCCGAAGGCCGCCGCGTCGCCGCCGCGCTGCTGCCGGTGTGATTGTAGGTCGGATTAGGCGCGGAGCGCCGTAATCCGACGGCCCCGTAGACGCGGTGAAGTCGGATTACGCTTCGCTAATCCGACCTACGAAGCCAGTGCCAGCCTCGCCGCCAGGTGCCCGGATTGCACGGCCCCCTCCAGGGTTGCAGGCAATCCGGTGTCGGTCCAGTCGCCGGCCAGGAAAAGGTTCGCGAACCGGGTCCGTGCCCCTGGCCGGTTGGCTGCCTGGGCGGGCGTCGAGGCGAAGGTGGCGCGCTTCTCCTTCACCACCCGCACCGCGGGGCAGGGGCCTGAAAGGCCCATCGCCTGGGCCACGTCGCGCCAGACCAGATCCGCCAGTTCCTCCGCCGGCCGGTCCACTAGCGTCTCCGCGGCGCTGACGGTGACGGAAACCACGTCCCCCCGGACGAACAGCCACTCCGCCAGCCCGCCCACCAGCCCCAGCAGGGGCAGCCCGCCGGGTAGGCGCGCCGGCCGGTCCAGCCGGTAATGCAGGTTCAGGATGGCCCGGTGCTCCGTCGGCGCCGCCAGCCCCGGCAGCAGCGCCGCCGCCTGCTCCGCCGGCAGGGCCAGCACGACGGCATCGGCTGGCCCGACCGACTCCACCCCGTCCCCGACCCTCAGGCCCGTGACCCGGCCATCCCCGGATTCCAGCCCCTTCACCCGCTGCCGGAACCGTACCCCCGCCCCGCGGCAGGCCAAGTAGGCCAGGGCCGGTTCCACCAAGGCGTCGGACAGCCCCTCCCGGGCGATGCAGGGCCGGCAGGTGGCTTCCCCGGCCAGCAGGGTGCGGCGAAAGACGGTCCAGAGCAGCCGCGCCGATGCCTCCTCCGGCTGGGTGTTGAGGATGGAGACGGCCAGCGGCCGCCACAGCCGCCGACCGATCAGGCCTTCCAAGTCCAACCGGTCCGCCACCGTGTCCTGAGGCTTGGCCGTGGCCAGCCTCAGCATTTCCAGGTGCGCGAGGGCGCCTACCCCCGCCACCCGCCGAGCAGGGTTCATCAGCCACAGCGGCAGCCTGCCCTGGGGCCGGACACACCAGCTTTCGCCGGTTTCCAGATCAAGGAACGGCACCTGCGCCGGGCTGACCATGTCCAGCCTGTCCCGCGCGCCCAACCGGTCCAGGTAGCGGAAGACTTCCGTGTTGCCGCTCAGGATCAGGTGGTTGCCGTTGTCCAGTGGCCGGTCGAGCACCCGGTCATGGTAGCTGCGGCAGCGCCCGCCGGCCTGCTCCGCCCCTTCATGCAGCACAACAGGCCTTCCCGCCTCGGCCAGGGCGGTGGCGGCGGCCAGCCCCGCGAGGCCGGCGCCGATCACATGGGTGGTGGCCAAGGTTGGTCCCGCTCAGAAGGAGGGTGGCCGGCCCAGGGCGCTGCGCAGGGCGATGCCGATCTTCTCCACCTTGCCCAGGCGGGGGCGGGTGTTCAGGTCGCGCCAGCCGCGGGCGCGCAGGCGTTGGAGCAGCCGGTGGTACAGCAGCATCATGGCCACGGCGGGGGCCAGGGGCTTGATGTCGCCGGTCAGCAGGGACCGGGCTTCCCGGAATTTCTCCTCCGCCCGCTCCGCCAGCGCCTCGCACACCTCCCCCAGCTTCACATGGGCCAGCACGGCATTGGGATCGCGCAGGGCCAGGCTGGGGTCGATGCCGGCGTCCAGCAGCAGCTCCCACGGCAGGTAGCAGCGGCTGTCGCGCGCGTCCTCCGCCAAGTCGCGCAGGATGTTGGTCATCTGTAGGGCATCGCCCAGCGCGATGGCAAAGCGCTGGGCCTGCGGGTCGTCCCGCCCGAAGACGCGGATGGAGACGAGGCCCACCGCGCCGGCTACCCGGCGGCAGTACAGGGACAGGCTCGTCAGGTCCGGCGCCCGGATCGGCCCGTCCACGTCCATCAGCATCCCATCGATGATGGCGTCCAGCTCCACCTTGGGCAGGCCGAAGCGTTTCACGGCGACGGCCAGGTCCCGCAGGGGGGCACCGGGCCGGCACTGCTCCTCCGGCTCGGCATAGATCGCCTCCACCCGCCGCCGCCACTCCGCCAGGGCGGTGCGCTTCGCGTCGGCGGGGGACGGGCCGTCGGCCACGTCGTCCACGGCCCGGCAGAAGGCATAAATGGCGAACATGGCCGCCCGCTTTTCCGGCGGCAGCAGCCGCAAGGGCCAGTAGAAGGTGCTGCCGGACTTGCCTGCCGCTTCCTGGACGGACTTGGGCAGCTTGCGCTTGCGCGGGCGACGGGACAGGCCGTCACCGATGCCCAGCAGGACCGCCCCCATCCGTCCCAGGGTGCCCACCTCCACCCGGCCGGCCAGCGGATCATGTTTCCGCAGCAGGGCGGCAAGCGCGATGGCGAGGCGCAGGATGACGGCCGCCTCCATCCGCAGGCCCGGGTGGCGCACCAGCCGGGGTAGGGCGCGGGCGCGGTCCAGGAGGACGTCCACCTGGTCCAGGGTCCGGTCGATCACCTTGCGCACGGCGGGGGTGGCGTTTTCCTCCACCAACTGCTCATGGTGGCCGCCGGCCTCCGCGAACCAAGCCAGCGGCAGGTAGCAGCGGCCAAGGTCCACCCAGTCGGCCCGGCAGTCCTGGATGTGGTTCAGGATCTGGAGCGCGGTGCAGAGGGCGTCGGCGGCCGGGGCGGCGGCCATGCTCTCCCCGTGCAGCTCCAGCAGGAAGCGGCCCACGGGGTTGGCGGAGTAACGGCAATAGAGGACCAGGTCGCCCCACTGCTTGCAGGTGCCGCCTTGGGCATCCCGGCGGAAGGCCTGGAGCACCTGCCTGGCATGCAGGCCGGAAACGCCGGTGGCCGTCAGGCTGGCCTTCAACTGGAGGGCGGGGGCCAGCCAGGCCTGGGTGCCCACGCCGCTGACCAGCGCGCGCTCCAGCGCGTCGAGCTGGGCGATCTTGACGTCCGGTTCCAGGTAGGGGTCGTCGGCGATGTCGTCCGCCAACCGGACGAAGGCGTAGAAGGCCATCACGTGCGGCCTAAGCCGCGCCGGGACCAAGCGGGAGGCAACCGGGAAATTCTCCTCGGCCGCGGTCTTCCTGGCAGTGGGCTCCCCCGGTTCCGCGGAGGACGGCATGGTGCGGAAGTCGGCCATCGCGGGACTCGGCTGCTGGGCGGACGGCGTCACTGTGCCAGAACACCGACCCGGCTTGGAAGTTGCGTTAGGGCGTAGTGCCCTTGGTCGAAAGGACCATCCCCTTGCCACCCGGCCAACCTGACCCAGGGCGCCCTGCCGCCGGCCAGGACCGGCGGCAGGGACCCGCGGTGATGCGTCAGGCGCCCTTGGCGATGGCGGCCAGGCGCTCGTTCACGGCGTTCCAGTTCACCACGTTCCACCAGGCGGCCAGGTAGTCGGCGCGGCGGTTCTGGTACTTCAGGTAATAGGCGTGCTCCCACACGTCGTTGCCCATCAGCACCTGCCGGCCGTCCATCACGGGGGTGTCCTGGTTCGGCTTGGCGACGATTTCCAGCTTGCCGGCGGCATCGGCGGTGACGAACACCCAGCCGGAGCCGAACTGCTTGGTCCCGGCCTCGTTGAACTTCTTCTTGAAGTCCTCGAAGCTGCCGAAGTCGCGGGTGATGGCCTCGCCCACGGTGCCGGTGGGCTCACCGCCGGCGTTCGGGCCCATGATGGTCCAGAACATGGAGTGGTTGAAGTGGCCGCCGCCATTGTTGCGGACGACGGTGCGGATGCTCTCCGGCAACTCGCCCAGCTTGGACAGCAGGTCCTCCAGCGACAGGGACTGGAGCTGGCCATGGTCGGCCAGGGCGTTGTTCAGGTTGGTGATGTAGGTCTGGTGGTGCTTGCCATGGTGCAGGCCCATGGTCTGCGCGTCGATGTGGGGCTCCAGCGCCGCGGGATCATAGGGCAGGGGGGGCAGGGTGAACGCCATGGTTTCGCTCCTTGTGGACAGCGGATTGTTCGGCTGAACGGGTTGGCGCCGCGCCTGCCTGGGGCAGGACGGCGCAGGGCACGTGGGCAGAGATACGGCTGCCCTCGGCATGGGTCAACCCGTGCGCGGGAAGGAACGGTCTGCCACACCCATCTTTCCCCGGCCTATCCTTCACCCGGGTGGGCATCATATAAGCAGGCACCCGCAAGCCCCCCGGACACCATGGCCGACCCCACCCTTTCCTATTGCGCCGACCAGGTGCGCCGCTTCGACAATGACCGGTTCCTGACGGCCCTGTTCGCGCCGGCCAACCGGCGGGAAGATCTGTTCGCTCTCTATGCCTTCAACCTGGAGGTGGCGAAGACGCGGGAGGTGGTGACAGAGCCCATGCTGGGCCAGATCCGTCTGCAATGGTGGCGCGACACCATCGATCAGATCTATGCCGGGCAGGAGCGGCGGCATGAGGTGGTGCAGCCCCTGGGCGCCGCCGTGCGCCGCCACGGGCTGGAGCGTGCCCTGTTCGACCGGCTGGTGGATGCGCGGGAAGCCGACCTGGACGACTCCGCCCCGGCCAGCCTGGACTGCCTGGTGAACTACGCCAACTCCACGGCGGCCCCCTTGGTGCAACTGGCGTCCCAGGTTCTCGGCGTGAACGACGCACCGGCCATGCAGGCCGCCCGCCATGTGGGCATCGCCTGGGCCCTGACCGGCATCCTGCGCAGCGTCCCCTTCCTGGCCCGCGCCCACCGGACAAGGCTGCCGGCCGACCTGATGGCGACTCATGGGGTGATGGAGAACGCCCTGTTTGACGGGAAGGCGGGGCCGGGCCTTGCCGCCGTCGTCAAGGAGGTCGCGGCGGTGGCGCGGGATCATCTGGCGCAGGCCCGCGCCCTGCGGCGGGAGGTGCCCAAGGTTGCCCTGCCCGCCCTGCTGCCGGCCACCCTGGCCGACCTGTACCTGGGCGTGCTGGCGCGGGAGGGGCATGACCCGTCGGCGGCGCGCGTGCAGCTCCAGAACCCGTTCCGGCAGGTCAGGCTGGGTTGGGCGGCGCTGACGGGGCGTTGGTGAGGGAACAGCATGGCCGCCCCGCGCTGACCGACCGCGATCAGCATTGTTGTGATTGCGGCATGGAATCGGGAAACGGGGGTGGACATGGACATCGGCTTCATCGGCCTTGGCAACATGGGCAGCGCCATGGTGGCGAACCTGCTGAAGGCGGGCCACCGGGTTCGGGTCTGGAACCGGACGGCAGAGGCGGCCCGTGCGCTGGCCGACAAGGGCGCCGTGCCTGTGGACCGGCCGCATGATGCCTTCGGGGGTGACGCGGTGCTGTCCATGCTGGCCGATGACCGGGCGGTCAGGGCCGTGTTGCTTGACGGCGGGGTGCTTGAGCAGGCGCCCGCGGGGCTGGTCCATGCCAACATGGCCACCATCTCCGTCGCCTTAGCGCAGGAGTTGGCGGAGCGGCATGCGGCGCGGGGGATCGGCTATGTGGCGGCCCCGGTCTTCGGGCGCCCGCCGGCCGCCGCGGCAGCCCAGCTGAACATCGTCACCGCGGGGGCGGCCGATGCCTTGGCCCGGGTGCAGCCCCTGTTCGACGTGCTGGGCCAGCGTACCTGGCCAGTGGGGGACGATCCGGTGCGGGCCAATGTGGTGAAGCTGTCCGGCAACTTCATGATCGCTGCCGCCATCGAGGCCATGGGGGAAGCGACGACCCTGGCTGCCGCCTATGGGGTGGAACCGCGCGACCTGTTGGAAATCCTGACCAACACCCTGTTCGCGGCCCCGGCCTATAAGGGTTATGGCGAGCAGATTGCCAGTGGCCGGTATGAGCCGGCGGGCTTCAAGCTGGCCCTCGGCCTGAAAGACGTGCGATTGGCCCTGGAGGCGGGGGAGGGCCGGTCGGTGCCCCTGCCGCTAGGCAGCCTGCTCCGCGACGGCTTTCTGGACTCCATCGCCCATGGTGACGGGGAGAAGGATTGGGCTGCCCTGGCCCTGGTCGCCCGGCGGCGTGCCGGCCAGGGCTGACGGCTTTGGCTCACTTCGCCCGCTCGGCCAAGGGATAGGCGATGATCAGGACCAGATCCTGCTCGCCCACCTGCCGGATTCCAACATTGTTGCCGTCGTAGAGATAGGCCGTGTCCCCGGCCCGGACCCTGGTGGTCACGCCATCGGACGTCACGTCGCCCTCACCGCTCAGCACATGATAGACCTCGTCATGGGCGATGACATGCAGCCCGATGGAAGCCCCGGGGTGGAGGACGCGCTTGCGGAACTCCATGGCCCGGTTGGGTACGCCGTCGGAGATCCGATAGGCGGTGCTCATGCCCGTGCCGTTGTGCGGGGGTGGCTGGCGAACCATGGTGTCCGCCTCCCGCACCACCATGCCCTTACCCGCCGGCGGCGATGCCGGTTCGGGATGCCGTTCCTGCGCCTGGACCGAAAAGGGCAGGGCGGCGATCAAGGCCAGTGGCAGGAACAGGCGAATCATGGATTGTCCCCCGGTGTCATTGTTCCGGGGCACTATCGGGCGCGGGCCGCGCCCCCCACAACCCGGGACGGCGGCCCTTGTCGTACTAAGCCGATCAGCGACGCCGGTTCATTCCGCAGCCGCGGCTGGAGCCCGACCCAGCCAAGCGTCCAAGTCGGCCAGCGCCCGGCGGGAGTATGCGAGCTTGCGGTCCTTGCCGTGGAGTTCCTTGCCGTTGGGGCCGCGGGCGTCCACCGGTGGGAACAGGCCGAAGTTCACGTTCATGGGTTGGAACGTCTCGGCATCCGCACCGCCGGTGATGTGGTGCAGCAGGGCGCCGAGCGCCGTGGTGGGCGGGGGTAGGGACGGGGCCTTGCCCAGCCGTTCCGCCGCGGCGAAGCGGCCGGCCATCAGGCCGACGGAGGCGCTTTCCACATAGCCCTCGCAGCCCGTGATTTGGCCGGCGAAGCGTAAGGCGGGGCGGGCCTTCAGGCGCAGGGTACCATCCAGCAGGCGGGGGCTGTTCAGGAAGGTGTTGCGGTGCAGGCCGCCCAGGCGGGCGAACTCCGCATTCTCCAGGCCCGGGATCATCCGGAACACCCGCGCCTGCTCCGCATACTTCAGCTTGGTCTGGAAGCCGACCAGGTTGTAGAGCGTGCCCAGGGCGTTGTCCTGGCGGAGCTGCACCACGGCGTAGGGGCGCTTGCCCGTGTGCGGGTTGGTCAGGCCCACAGGCTTCATGGGGCCGTAGCGCAACGTATCTACGCCGCGCTCCGCCATCACCTCGATGGGCAGGCAGCCCTCGAAGTAGGGGGTGTTCTTCTCCCACTCCTTGAAGTCGGTCTTCTCACCGGTGCGCAGCGCCTGGATGAAGGCCTCGTACTGCTCCTTGTCCATGGCGCAGTTGATATAGTCCTTGCCGGTGCCGCCGGGGCCCACCTTGTCATAGCGGGACTGGAACCACGCCTTCGACAGGTCGATGCTCTCCAGATAGACGATGGGGGCGATGGCGTCGAAGAAGCTGAGCTGCGCCTCTCCCGTCAGGTCCAGGATGCCCTGGGCCAGGGCCGGGGAGGTGAGGGGGCCGGTGGCCACCACCACGTTGTCCCACTCCGCCGGCGGCAGGCCGGCGACCTCCCCCCGCTCCACCGTCACCAGCGGGTGGCTGCGCAGGGCGTCCGTCACCGCGTCTGCGAACCCGTCCCGGTCCACGGCCAAGGCGCCGCCGGCGGGCACCTTGTGCCTGTCCCCCGCCGACAGGATCAGCGAACCGCAGCGGCGCATCTCCTCATGCAGCAGGCCGACGGCGTTGTATTCGTGGTCGTCGGACCGGAAGGAGTTGGAGCAGACAAGTTCCGCGAACTTGTCGGTCTGGTGCGCGTCGGTGCCGCGGACGGGCCGCATCTCGTGCAGCACCACGGGGATGCCGGCCTGGACGATCTGCCAGGCGGCCTCGCTGCCGGCGAGGCCGCCGCCGATGACATGGATGGGGGCGTGTTCGGTCATGGCGTAGAGGGATGGGCCTGCGGGCGCGCCTCGTCAAGCCCTTGGGTGCGGGACCCGCTTTCCCTGGCGACGAGGCTTGCGCCTTCGGGGTAGGATCATTGCAACAACAAGGGATGTGGGGATGAGACGCATGATGTGGGGCATCTTGGCGGTTGCCGTGCCGGTGCTGCTGTTCGCGGGTTGGCACGGGGTCAACGCGATGCGGCTGGAGGGGCTGAAGCGCGAGTTGGGCATGCCGGTGGACTTCAACCGGCTGGTCCTGGGCTGGAAGCCGAACCAGTACCTGCTGGCCCCGCCGGGCACCACCGCCCAGGCCACCCCCCATGCGGAAGCGCCGACCTTCCCGATCCCGGCGGAGCGGCTGCGCGACCTGCTGCTGGCCGCCGCCACGGCCGAGCCGCGGGCCCAGGTGTTGTACCGGTCCAATGACGGGTTGCGCTTCACCGTGATGCAGCAGACGGCGCTGATGCGTTTCCCGGACTTCGTGTCGGTGGAGGTTCGCCCGGTGCCGGGCGGCAGCACGGTGCTGGCCTATAGCCGGTCTGTCTATGGCATCCGGGATTTCGGGGTGAACCAGAAGCGGGTGGAAGGCTGGCTGGCCGAGGTGAAGGCACAGGCAGGGTTGTGACCACCGGGGACCCCGACGGCCCCGTTTCGCGACTTTCGAATTCGAAAGTCCAGGATGGCGTGCCGGCCCGCCGTGGAACGGCCCGTCGAGCTGAGCCTATTTCTTCCACCAGGATTTCTTGGCCGGGGCCAGGGCGCGCTTGGCCTGGTCCAGCTTTTCCTCCAGGTAATCGACGCGGAACTGCAGGCCGGCGCTGCGGCGGCGGACCTCGGCCAGTTCCTTGGCGTCTTCCAGCCGCTGCTGCTGCGCCTCGTCCAGCTTCTGGCGCAGTTCATCCACTTGGCGGCGGGATTCGCTGAGGTCGCGGCTGGTTCGGTCCAGGATATCCGCCAGGGTTTCCTGGTCCTTGGCCGACGGACCGGCGGCGGGCGCACCGCCGCCGCGCCGGCCGGGGGACAGGGACGCAGCCTCCGCCTCGCGGGCCGGAACCTTGCCCGACCCTTCCGCAACCATGCCGGATTCGCGCGGCGACTGCCGTTCCCCTGCCATCAAACTGTCTCCCTGCTGACGGGCAGACAGTTAACGCCCCAGGCGCTAAGGGGCCGCTGCAAAGAAGGGGGTGGGGTCCCCCTATTTCTGGGCGATCGGCGCGAATTTGCCGTCGGACCAGCGGTACAGGACATAATCCGTGTCAGTCCGGTCGCCCTTCTTGTCGAAGGACAGGGCGCCGATGGCCGTGTCGTACTTGCCCTCACGCATCGCCTTGGCGACCTTGGGGCCGTCCAGGGACTTGGCCTTCTCCGCGGCCGTGGCCCAGGCCTGCACGGCGGCATAGGCATAGAGGGTATAGGCGTCCGGCTCCTGGCCCTTGGCGCGGAATCGGGCGATCACCTCCTGCGCCGCGGGCTGGCTGCGGGCGTCGGCGCTGAAGGTCATCATGGCGCCCTCGCCGGCCTTGCCCGCCAGGGTCCAGAACTCGTTGGAGGCAAGGGTGTCGCCGGAGAGGAAGGCGGCAGTCACGCCGGCCTCCCGCATCTGGCGAACGAACACGCCAGCGTCCGCGTAATAGCCACCGAAGTACAAGGCATCCACATTCTCCGCCTTCAGGCGGGTCACCAGGGCGGAGAAGTCCCGCTCACCGCCGGTGATGGCGGTGTACAGCACTTCCTTCAGGCCCTTGGCGTTCATGGCTGCCTTGGTGGCATCCGCCAGGCCCTTGCCGTAGGTGGTCTGGTCCTGCACCAGGGCCACCCGCTTGCCGGCGAAGTTCTCCACCAACCATTGGGCGGCGATGGGGCCCTGCTGGTCATCGCGGCCGCAGGTGCGGAACACCAGGTCGCTGCCGCTGTCCGTCAGTTCCGGCGCGGTGGCGGTGGGGGTGATCATGATGATCCCCTCATCACCATAGACCTGGGATGCCGGGATGCTGGTGCCGGACTGGAGATGGCCGACCACCATCCTCGCCCCCTGCGTAGCCAGCTTGTTGGCGACGGCGACGGCCTGGGTCGGCACACCGGCATCGTCATGGACGGCCACGGTGATCTTCTGCCCCAGCACGCCACCCGCGGCGTTAAGGTCCGCCGCGGCCTGCTCCGTCCCGCGCCGCAGCTGCTCCCCCACTGCGGCGAGGGGGCCGGTCAGGGGGCCGGCGGAGCCGATGACGATCTCGGCATGGGCGGAGGACACGGCCAGGGCCATGGCCGCGGCGGCAAGCAGGGTGCGCATTCTGTTCCTGATCCGAGTTGGTGACTATTTCCCCTCTCCCTGGGGAGAGGGTGGACCGGCCGCAAGGCCGGGACGGGTGAGGGAGGTGGGAGCAGCAAAACGGGTGGGGTTACCGTCCGTCCCGACGCCCACCTCCCTCATCCGGCGCTGACGCGCCACCTTCTCCCCAGGGAGAAGGCAATCAGTCGTCAGCCCTGGCCCGGGACCGGCTTGTAGCTGCCGTTGGACCATTTGTAGACGATGTAGTCGGTCTTCTTACGGTCGCCCTTGGCATCAAAGGACAGCGGGCCGATGACGGTGCTGTACTCCCCGTCGCGCAGGGCCTTGGCGACCTTCGCGGCGTCGGTGCTCTTGGCCTTTTCCGCCGCCTGGGCCCAGGCCTGGACCGCGGCGTAGGTGTAGAGGGTGTAGGCCTCCGGCTCGAAGTTCTTGGCGCGGAAGCGCTTCACCACCTCCGCCGCCTCCGGCTTGTCGCGGTTCTCCGCGCCGAAGGTGACCAGGGCGCCCTCCGCCGTGTTGCCGGCGATGTTCCAGAACTCCTGGTTCACGGTGCCGTCGCCGGAGATGAACTGCGCCTTCAGCCCCGCCTCCGCCATCTGGCGGACCAGAAGCCCACCCTCCGTGTGCAGGCCGCCGAAATAGACCACCTGGATGCCGGCGTTCTTCATCTTGGTGATCAGGGCGGACATGTCGCGGTCGCCCACGGTCACCGCGTCATACATGGCCTCCTTCACCCCGGCTTTGTTCATGGCCGCCTTGGTGGCATCCGCCAGACCCTTGCCATAGGTGGTCTGGTCGTGGATGACGGCGACCTTGTCGGCCTTGTGGTTCTTGGCGATCCAAGCGGCGGCCACGTCGCCCTGCTGGTCGTCGCGGCCGCAGGTGCGGAACACCGTGTCCAGCCCCTGCTCGGTCAGTTGCGGGTTGGTGGAGGCCGGGCTGATCATGATGATCCCCTCGTCGGCATAGACCTTCGAGGAGGGGATGGAGACCGCGGAGTTGAAGTTTCCGAACACCGCCACGGCCCCGGCGGTGGCCATCTTGTTGGCGACGGCAACGCCTTGGCTGGGGTTGGAGGCGTCGTCCTCATTCACCAGGCGCAGCTTTTCCCCCAGCACGCCGCCCTTGGCGTTCAGGTCGGCCACGGCCATGTCGGCGCCGTTGCGCATCTGGATGCCGAACACGGTGTTGGGGCCGGTCAGCGGGCCGGCCATCCCGACCACGATCTCGGCCTGGGCCGGGGAAATCGCCACGAGGGCAACCGTCGCCAGCATGGCGAGGAGCGACGTCTTTTTCTTCATCGCGCACCATCTCCCTTGGAAAGCTCTCCGTGTGGGGGAGGCTAACATAGGGATCGGGTTGGAAACATGGCGAGTTGGCCCTTGTCGCCGCGTGGGTATTGCCCCGTCAGTCCCGGCGGAGCGAGCGCCACAGCCCCAACCCGCCGAACCATGCCGTCGCTGCCAGCCAGAGCGCCAACGCCCAGACAGGGCGTTCCGGATGGGCGGCCACCAGCACCACCATCGTGACCGCCCAGGTGGCCGTGGCGGCCAGGGTCAAGGGCCGGAACTCCACGACGCGGAAGGGGTGGACGAACTTGGCCGGGATGAAGGTGAGGGCGACCAGGGCCAGGACGGCGGCGGCGTTCACCCAGGCGCTAGGGGCCAACAGCCAGAGATACAGGATTGCCGCGTTCCACACGGCAGGGAAGCCGACGAAGTAGTTGTCGCCGCTCTTCATGTCCGCCTTGGCGAAGAGGTGCAGGGAGGACAGAAGCACCAGGATGCAGAGCGGCAGGGTCAGTGGCTCTGGCAGCAGGCCGAATCGCCAGAGGAACAGGACCGGGACGAAGACATAGGTCAGGTAGTCGACGATCAGGTCCAAGGCCGCCCCGTCGAACAGGGGCACCCGCTCCTTGACATGGAACGCCCGGGCGAGGGGGCCATCGATCCCGTCCACCACCAGGGCGATGCCGAGCCAGAGCCACGCCATCTTCGCCTCACCCGCCACCACGGCCAGGGTGGCCAGCAGGGCCCAGACGGCGCCGGTGGCCGTCAGCAGGTGGACGACCCAGGCGGTCCAGGGGAAGGGTGGTCGCGGTCCCGGCATGGGCTGCTAACGCAGCAGGGTGCAGGTGCGGTCCTGGCAGCGGACCAGCACGAACACGTCCTTTTGCCCGGTGCAGGCGATCTTGAAGACCGTCGTCGCCTGCCGGCCGGTGACGCGCTTCACCGGCTCCACTTTGCCAGGGGTGCAATTGCCGGTCCGCGCCGCCTCCCGCGCCTCCGCCTGCTGGGCGTGGGCGGGCAGAGGAGCGAGCAGGAGCAGCGATAGAACAAGGATGTAGCGCATCAGCTTGGCGTGATTCGGGATATCATCTGAGCATAGCTGAACCTTGTGTCACAGTGAGGGAAAAGCGCGTGCTAACACCTCGCTTGGCTCTGGAGACGCAAAAAGGGCCGCCCGTCGCCGGGCGGCCCTCCTGGTCCTGTCCCTCGGGAGAGGGGATCAGACGCTGTAGTACATCTTGTACTCGATGGGGTGCGGGCTGGTCTCGAAGGCCAGGACCTCTTCCATCTTCAGGTCGATGTAGCTGCTGATCATGTCTTCCGTGAACACGTCGCCCTTCTTCAGGAACTCGTTGTCCGCGGCCAGGTTCTCCATCGCCTCCCGCAGCGAGCGGCAGACGGTCGGAACCTCCTTCAGCTCCTCCGGCGGCAGGTCGTACAGGTTCTTGTCCATGGCGTCGCCGGGGTGGATCTTGTTCTGAATGCCATCCAGGCCGGCCATGAGCATGGCCGCGAAGGCCAGGTAGGGGTTCGCCGCCGGGTCGGGGAACCGCACCTCGACGCGCTTGCCCTTGGGGCTGTTGACGTAGGGGATGCGGCAGGAGGCGGAGCGGTTGCGGCTGGAGTAGGCCAGCAGCACCGGGGCCTCATAGCCCGGGACCAGGCGCTTGTAGCTGTTGGTCGTCGGGTTGGTGAAGGCGTTCAGGGCGCGGGCATGCTTGATGATGCCGCCGATGTAGTACAGCGCCGTGTCGGACAGGTCGGCATAGCCGTTGCCCGCGAACAGGGGCTTGCCGTCCTTCCAGATGGACTGGTGGCAGTGCATGCCCGAGCCGTTGTCGCCGAACACCGGCTTCGGCATGAAGGTCGCGGTCTTGCCGTAGGACGCGGCGACGTTGTGCACCACGTACTTAAACAGCTGCATGCCGTCGGCCATCTTCACCAGCGTGCCGAACTTCACGCCCAGCTCATGCTGGGAAGCCGCCACCTCATGGTGGTGCTTCTCGATCTCGACGCCCATGTCGCCGAGGACGGTCAGCATCTCGGCGCGCAGGTCCTGGGCGCTGTCCACCGGGGCCACGGGGAAGTAGCCGCCCTTCACCGCCGGGCGGTGGGCGAGGTTGCCGCCCTCATAGTTCTTGCTGGAGGTATAGGGACCCTCCTCGCTGTCGAACTCGTACATGACCTTGTTCATCGACACTTCGAACTTCACGTCGTCGAAGACGAAGAACTCGGCCTCGGGGCCGAAATAGGCCACGTCGCCGATGCCGGCGGAGGCCATGTACTTCTCGGCGGCCTTGGCGATGGAGCGCGGGTCACGCTTGTAGGGCTGGCCGGTGGAGGGCTCGTACACGTCGCAGAAGACGGTGAGCAGCGGCTGGGCCGCGAACGGGTCCATGACCGCGGTGGAGGCGTCCGGCATCAGGATCATGTCGGACTCGTTGATCGCCTTCCAGCCGGCGATGGAGGAGCCGTCGAACATGATGCCGTCGGCGAACATCTCCTCGTTCACCGTGCAGATGTGCTGGGCGGTATGCTGCAGCTTGCCCTTCGGGTCGGTGAACCGGAAGTCGACGTACTTCACGTCGTGTTCCTTGATCAGGTCGAAGACCTTGCTGATGTCCGACATTGCCTCGAGTTCCGTTGTTTAGGGTTTGTCGCTGGTGGTTGCCGGCCCCAGGGATTGCGGGGCCGGGTGCTGGAAACTTGTCTCCGCCCGTCAGATGGCGTCGCCGCCGCGCTCACCGGTGCGGATGCGGATAACTTCTTCCACAGGCGTTACGAAGATCTTGCCGTCGCCGATGCGGCCGGTGTGGGCGGCCTGCTGGATGGCTTCGATGGCGCGGTCCACGAGGGCGTCGTCCATGACGATCTCGATCTTCACCTTGGGCAGGAAGTCGACCACGTATTCCGCGCCGCGATACAGCTCCGTATGGCCCTTCTGGCGGCCGAAGCCCTTGGCCTCGGTCACGGTGATGCCCTTGATGCCGACTTCGTGCAGGGCTTCCTTCACCTCGTCGAGCTTGAAGGGCTTAATGATCGCTTCGACCTTTTTCATCAGCTATCGCAGCTCCTGTCTCGTCGCCGGCTTCGGCTGACCCTTTGCCCGGGGTTCCCCGGCGCCGGCCCCAGTGAAGCATGTGGCGTGCCAGTTTGGATTAACCGAAAGGACGGGGATTCCGGCCGGTCTTGAGTTCAAATCTGCACGAAAAATGTGCAATGGTCTGCCTGAATCTTGCCCTTGCTGTTCAAACAGGTGGCAGACGTGACCGTTGTGCGGTTCGCGCCGCCGGAATGTCGCCTGTTCCTTGGGCGAAGGGCAGGGCTGTGCGAAATGCCTCCAGAAAGTTTGACGAAGGGCTTGACGGCAGGGGCGGGCTGGGGCATACAGCGGCTCCCTGTGGCGGTCGTAGCTCAGCTGGTAGAGCCCTCGGTTGTGGTCCGAGTTGTCGTGGGTTCGAGTCCCATCGATCGCCCCAGTCTTCCTTCTCACATCGCCTGGTGTAAAGCGGTCGTGGCCCGGTCTGGGCTGCGGCGCTTTTGCTTGCCCGATGGCAGCCGCTGGTGTCCCCTTGGCAAGGGATGATGACACAGGCAGGCGCCAGGGTGCGGCATGGCTGACGAAATCCTGAGCATCGCGCAGATGTACGCGGCCGACCGGGCCGCAATGGCGGCAGGCGTTGCCGGCACGACCTTGATGGAGAATGCGGGGCGCGCGGTGGCCGGGGCCATCCAGTCCCGCTGGGAGCCGTGCCCCGTCAGCATCCTCTGCGGCCCCGGGAACAATGGCGGCGATGGATTCGTGGTTGCCCGCCACCTGGCCGAAGCCGGATGGCCGGTCAGGCTTGGCCTGCTGGGCGACGCCGCCGCCCTGGGAGGAGACGCCGGCTGGGCTGCGTCAACCTGGTCGGGCCCTGTCGAGCGGGCTGGTCCCGAGCTGTTGGACGGGGCGGGGTTGGTGGTGGATGCCCTGTATGGCGCCGGGCTGGGCCGCCCGCTGGACGGCGCGTCGCTGGAACTTGCGCGCGCCATGGCCGACCGCGGCATCCCTGTGGTGGCGGTGGACGTGCCCAGCGGGCTGAATGGGGATACGGGTGCGGTGATGGGCGGGGCCGCCCAGGCAGACCTGACCGTCACCTTCTTTCGCAAGAAGCCGGGCCACCTGCTGCTTCCCGGCAGGGCCTTGTGCGGCACGGTGCTGGTGGCCGACATCGGGATCCCTGAGTCGGTGCTTGAGGGGCTGGGTACAAGGCTTTGGGAAAACACCGAAAGGTTATGGGTGGCCCGCTATCCCTGGCCGCGGCTGGATGGGCACAAGTACAGCCGTGGCCATGCCCTGGTCCTGGGCGGAAGGGTCATGACCGGGGCCGCGCGGCTGGCGGCGCGGGCGGCCCTGCGGGTCGGGGCTGGGCTGGTAACCATCGCCGCGGACCCGGAGGCCTGGATGGTCTACAGCCTTTCCATGCCCAGCGTGATCGTGCAGCCGGTGCCGGACGGCCAGGCCTTCCAGGACCTGCTGGCCGACAGGCGGCGGAATGCGGTGCTCATCGGCCCTGGGGCCGGCGCCTCGGCGGAGCTGAGGGGGCAGGTGCGGGCGGCCGTGGATGCCGGCAAGGCGGGGGTCCTGGATGCCGACGTATTTGGCGCTTTTTCCGAGGACCTGAAGGGGTTGGCCGCGGGTCTTGAGTCGCGGTGGCTGCTCACGCCCCATGGCGGGGAGTTCGCACGGCTGTTCGGCGACATTCCCGGCAGCAAGCTGGACCAAGCCCGACGCGCGGCGGCCCTGGCCGGGACGCCCGTATTGCTGAAGGGGGCCGACACGGTGGTCGCCCATCCGGACGGCAGGGCCGTGGTCAACTCCAACGCCCCGCCCGACCTTGCCACGGCAGGGAGCGGCGACACCCTGGCAGGGCTCGCGGTCGGGCTGATCGCCCAAGGCGTGGATGCCTTCGATGCCGGTTGCATGGCGGCGTGGCTGCATGGCGAACTGGGGACGGCCGTGGGGCCTGGCCTGATCGCGGAAGACTTGGCCGAGGCGCTGCCCGGCGTGCTGCGCCGGTTGAAGGCGACCTTGCCTGATCAAAGGGGGCAGTAACGTATCTGTCCCTTGCGGCCGTCCTCTTGCCCGCCGAGATTCGTTGCCATGAGTGACATCAAGACCCGAGAACCCGCCGCCGACGCGGTTCCCGCCACCCAAGCCGGGCTGCTGGACCGCACCCTGGGCAACCTGCGCAGCGTCTGGCGCGACATCGCCGGCTCCGCCATCACTGTCGTGGGTACCATTCGTAGCGCCACCGGCCGGACGGAGGAGGAACGGTGGCGCAGCCAGATCCGTGACTGCCTGGAAGGCAAGGGCGGGGAGGTTTCGGCCCGCGCCCGTGCCGCCGACCTGGGGCGCACCTATCTGGCCCTGGAACCAGAGGGGCGCCGCAGCTTCCTGCGTCTTCTGGCGGAATTCGACGTGGACCGCGCCGCCGTGGACCGGGCCATCGACATCTTCCACAGGGCCGCCGACCCGGTGGCCCGCGGCGAGGCCGAGCGCACCCTGCGCCGGGCGCTGGAGCCGGGTCGGATGCAATTGCTGACCCAATTCAACACCTTGCCGGAGGGCGTGAAGTTCCTGGTTGAGATGCGGGCGGAGCTTTTGGAGCTGGCCCGGCAGGACCGGCACTATGTCGCCCTGGAAGCGGACTTGAAGGACCTGCTGCGCGGCTGGTTCGACGTGGGGTTCCTGGAGCTGCGCCGCATCACCTGGGACAGCCCGGCCAGCCTGCTGGAGAAGCTGATCCGGTATGAGGCGGTGCATGCCATCCGGGGCTGGCAGGACCTCAAGGACCGGCTGGACAGCGACCGGCGCTGCTTCGGCTTTTTCCATCCGCGGATGCCGGACGAACCGCTGATCTTCGTGGAGGTGGCCCTGGTCCAGGGCATGTCGGACAGCGTTCAGGCCCTGCTCGACCCGGACGCCCCCGCCAGCGATCCGCAGGAGGCGGACACGGCCATCTTCTATTCCATCTCCAACGCCCAGAAGGGGCTGGCGGGGATTAGCTTCGGCAACTTCCTGATCAAGCGCGTGGTGGACCTGCTGAAGGGCGAGTTCGGGAACCTGAAACAATTCGCCACCCTGTCGCCCATCCCGGGCTTCCGCCGCTGGCTGGAGGCGGAGGTGGCGCAGAAGGGCGACCAGCTCTTGGCACCACCGGAGTTCCAGCAGCTCCACGAGCTAGTTCCGGACCGGGAACAGCCCCTGCTGGCCGAGGCGCTTGCCCGGGCCCGGGGGGAGGTGGAAGGGGTCCTGGAAGCGGCGTTGCAGCCCGTGCTCATGCGGCTTGCCGCAAGCTACCTGTTGTCTGCCCGGAACGGTCGGCGTGCGGCCGACCCGGTCGCACATTTCCACCTGACCAACGGGGCGCGGGTGGAGCGGCTGAACTGGGCTGCGGATACCTCTCCCAAAGGCTGGAAAGAGTCCTTCGGGCTCATGGTGAACTACGCCTATCGCCTGTCGAACATTGATGCCAACCACGAGGCATATCGGGGTGATGGGAAGGTGGTCGCATCAACTGCCATGAAGTCCTTGGCAAAGTCCTCCTAATGAATTAACCTGTTCATAACAAGCGAGGCCTATCCCTTGGGGAGGTCCGTACCCTGAATGGGGCGGATTTGGGAATGGGGGCTTTACGATGGGCGTGTCGTTTTTCAAGCGAACCAAGATTGAGGAGCCGCCGGTACCTGGTTCCCGGTACCGGCGTGTGATGACCGGCGGCGTGGTGGAGACGGCAGAGGTCCTCTCCATTTTCCATGCCGGGATCCCGGTGCCGCATGTGCGGTTCCTGGTGCGGAACGAGGTGACGGACAGCGCCCTGACGGGCAGCCTGCGCACCTTGTCGGTGGAAAGTTTCCAGCGGCTATTCGACCAGCGCGTCGCCGGCTGAGGCGGCCCACCACGGCAGGACGCTTGTCCTTCCCCGATGTTGTTGCCTGCGCGGAAGGCGGGCCGCCCATGCGGCGGTTCCGCCTGTCCCCGTTACGTCCTATATAGGGGCCGCTCAGGCCCCGTTCAGAAGGGCCGGGCCGTGGCGCCCTTGTCCGGGGGTGCCCGTGAGGACCGCCCCAAGGAAGAAGCGCCGCCCATGCCCGACACCTCAGCCTCGCCCCGCATCCTGACGGGTGGCCCCGACATCGACCGCCGCCTGCGCCTGCTGCGGGCGCTGGAGCGCAAGGTGCTGTGGCTCAGCACCTGGATGATCCACAATGCCAACCACATCCGCCCGTCCCGCGACGGGCTGAAGGTGGGCGGTCACCAGGCGTCCAGCGCCAGCCTCGCCACCATCATGACGGCGCTGTACTTCGACGTGCTGCGGCCGCAGGACCGGGTGGCTGTGAAACCCCATGCCAGCCCCGTCTTCCATGCCATCCAATACCTGATGGGACGGCAGACCCGGGACAAGTTGGAGAAGTTCCGTGGCCTGGGCGGCGCGCAAAGCTATCCTAGCCGTACCAAGGACACGGCCGACGTGGATTTCTCCACCGGCTCCGTCGGCCTGGGCGTGGCCATCACCGCCTTCGCCTCCATGGTCCAGGACTATGTCCGGCTGAAGGGCATGACCGAGCAGCCGGAAGGCCGCATGGTCGCCCTGGTCGGCGATGCCGAGTTGGATGAGGGCAACGTCTTCGAAGCCATGCTGGAAGGCTGGAAGCACGACCTGCGGAACACTTGGTGGATCATCGACTACAACCGCCAGAGCCTCGATTCCGTCGTCTCCGACAAGCTGTGGGTCCCTATCGAGGGGATGTTCCGGTCCCTGGGCTGGAACGTGCAGATCCTGAAATACGGCAAGAAGCTGGAAGCCGCCTTTCGCCAGCCGGGCGGCGACGCCCTGCGCCACTGGATCGACAATTGCCCGAACCAGCTCTACTCCGCCCTGACCTTCAAGGGCGGGGCGGCGTGGCGGGAGATCCTGCGCCGTGACCTGGGCGACACGGCGGGCATGCGGGCCATGCTGGACGACCATGACGACGCCATGCTGGGCGCGCTCATGACCAACCTGGCCGGCCATGACCTGGAAACGATCCTGGAGACCTTCCACGGCACCGCCAACGGGGTGAACGCGGAGCAGCCCGCCTGCTTCATCGCCTACACGGTCAAGGGCATGGGCTTGCCGTTCCAGGGGCACAAGGACAACCATGCCGGCCTGATGAACCCGGACCAGATCGCCGCCTTCAAGGCCCAGTGCGGGCTGAAGGACGGGGAGGAGTGGGAGGCCTTCGCCGGGCTGGATGTGGATCTGGAGGAACTGCGGCGCTTCCTGACCGACGAGGTGCCCTTCACCCAAGGGCCCGGCCGTCGCTTCAAGGCCGCCACCGTGGCGGTGCCGGAGAACCTGGACGTGGCGCTTTCGGAGCGCATGTCCACGCAGGAGGGCTTCGGCAAGATCCTTGGTGAGTTGGCGAAGCAGGACACGGACCTGGCCGCCCGGATTGTCACCACGTCCCCGGATGTGACCGTCTCCACCAATCTGGGCGCCTGGGTGAACCGGCGGGGCCTGTTCGACCGGTCCCTGCGGGAGGACACCTTCAAGGAGCAGAAGGTCGTCTCCGCCCAGCGCTGGCACGGCAGCCCGGAGGGCCAGCACCTGGAGCTGGGCATCGCCGAGCACAACCTGTTCCTGATGCTGGGCGCCCTGGGCCTCAGCCATGACCTGTTCGGCACCCGGCTGCTGCCCATCGGCACGTTGTACGACCCGTTCGTGAAGCGCGGCCTGGACGCGCTGAACTATGCCCTCTACCAGGACGCCCGCTTCATGGTGGTGGCGACCCCGTCGGGTGTCACCCTGGCGCCGGAAGGCGGTGCCCACCAGTCCATCGCCACGCCGCTGATCGGCATCGGCCTGCCCAAGCTGGCCAGCTTCGAGCCGGCCTATGTGGACGAGCTGGCGGCCATCCTGCGCTGGGGGTTCGAACACATGCAGGCACCGGACGGCGGCAGCCTGTACCTGCGCCTGTCCACCCGCTCCATCGAGCAGCCGAGGCGCCCTTTGGATACAAGGGCGGTGATCGACGGCGGCTATTGGCTGAAGCCGCCGGCCCCCGGCACGGACCTGGTCATCGCCTATTCCGGTGCGCTGGCGCCGGAGGCCATCGAGGCCCATGCCCAATTGCTGGACGACGTCCCCGGCGCCGGCCTGCTGGCCGTCACCTCCGCCGACCGGTTGCACCAGGGCTGGTCCGCGGCCCGCAAGGCGCGGCAGGAGGGGAAGGCGGCCGAGAGCCATGTGGAGCGGCTGCTGGGTGGGCTGGGCCCCGATGCCCGGCTGGTGACCATCATCGACGGGCACCCGTCCGCCCTGTCCTGGCTGGGCGCCGTGAAGGGCCACAAGGTGGCGGCGCTGGGGGTGGAGACCTTCGGCCAGAGCGCCGACCTGCCCGACCTCTACCGCGTCATGGGGCTGGACGCCGACGCCATCCTGGACGCGGCAGCCCGGGTGCTGCTGGAGTAAGGCGAACATCGCCGCGACATGAACCCTTGGCGGGGCGGTTGTGCCTTGCTATAGGGTGCGCTCCCGCGGGCGGGCCTCTGGCGCGCACGCCGGGGCGGGCGTGGCGGAATTGGTAGACGCGCTGGATTTAGGTTCCAGTGTCGAGAGACGTGGGGGTTCGAGTCCCTTCGCCCGCACCATGAGTTTTGACCGCAACCCACCGCGAGGGGAAACCGCCCCTGGCGGGAGCCGACCGGCCGGACCCCGGCCCCAGGCGAACCAGAACAAGACAGGCACTTCGTCCCATGCAGATCACCGAGACCAGCGCCGACGGCCTCCGCCGCGAATACAAGGTCACCGTCCCCGCCGCTGACATCCAGAACCGCGTCACGGCCAAGCTGACGGAGATCGGCAAGTCCGTGCGGATGCCCGGCTTCCGTCCCGGCAAGGTGCCGATGCCGCTGCTGAAGCAGCGCTATGGCCAGTCCGTGATGGGCGAGGTGCTGGAGGGGGCCGTCAACGACAGCACCGCCAAGGCCGTGGAGCAGAACAACCTGCGCCCGGCCCTGCAGCCGAAGGTGGAGATCATCAACTTCGCCGATGGCCAGGACCTGGAGTTCGCCGTCAACGTCGAGCTGCTGCCGGAGTTCGAGCCTGCCGACCTGTCCGCCGTGGAGCTGGACAAGCCGGTGGTCGAGGTGACCGACGCCATGGTGGACGAGGCGCTGGGCCGTCTTTCCAAGGGCCGCCGCACCACCGTGAAGGTGGAGGAGGAGCGCCCGGCCGCCAGCGGCGACATCCTGCTGATCGATTTCGACGGCTCCGTGGACGGTGAGCGCCGCCCGGGCATGAAGGGCGAGGGCTATGAGCTGGAGCTTGGCTCCGGCACCTTCATCCCCGGCTTCGAGGACCAGCTGGTCGGCGCCAAGCCCGGCGAGCACAAGACCGTCACCGTCACCTTCCCGGCCGAGTACCATGCCGCCGAGCTGGCCGGCAAGGAGGCCGTGTTCGAGGTGGACGTGAAGGAGTTGCGCCAGGGCCAGGACGCCGTCCTGGATGACGAGTTGGCCAAGTCCTTCGGCTTCGACACGCTGGACGCCCTGAAGGACGCCATCCGTGAGCGCATGGCCGCCGATTACGGCAATACTTCCCGCCTGCGCGCCAAGCGGGCCCTCCTGGACAAGTTGGCCGAGCTGCACGATTTCGAGGTCCCCGCCGGCATGGTGGACATCGAGTTCAACCAGATCTGGGAGCGCCTGCAGCAGGAGCTGAAGGCAGGCGGCGGCGACGCCGAGGACAAGGAGAAGGACGAGGAGGCCCTGAAAGCGGAGTACCGCGCCATCGCCGTGCGCCGCGTCCGTTTGGGCCTGCTCCTTTCCGAGATCGGCCGTCGCAACAATATAACGGTCACCCGTGAGGAGCTTAACCGCGCGGTCATCGAGGAGGTGCGACGTTACCCTGGCCAGGAGCAGCAGGTCTTCGAGTTCTTCAAGAAGAACCCGCAGGCCGCCGAGGGGCTGCGGGCGCCCATCTACGAGGACAAGGTGGTCGACTTCATCCTGGGAACGGTTAAGGTCACCGAGAAGCCCGTGTCGGTCGAGGAGCTGATGCGGGAGCCGGAAGAGGACGAGGGCGTCGCCGCGGCTGCTTGAGCCCGGCGCGCCGACAGGGGAGGGGCCGTGGCGCCCCTCCCGGTTGACACGGAACGCACGGGGCCATCCCCGTCGCAGGGAGCAGAGCAGGTATCATGATCGAGCCGCAGATGAACGCGCTGGTTCCCATGGTGGTCGAGCAGACCAACCGCGGCGAGCGGGCCTACGACATCTATTCCCGCCTCCTGAAGGAGCGGATCATCTTCCTTGTCGGCGGCGTCAACGACGCGGTGGCCAGCCTGGTCTGCGCCCAGCTGCTGTTCCTGGAGGCGGAGAACCCCAGCAAGGAAATCTCCTTTTACATCAACTCGCCCGGCGGCTACGTCACGGCCGGCCTGGCGATTTATGACACCATGCAGTACATCCGCAGCCCGGTGGCCACCATCTGCGTGGGCCAGGCGGCCAGCATGGGCGCGCTGCTGCTGGCGGGCGGCGCCGCGGGCCGGCGCTTCTCCCTGCCCAACAGCCGGATCATGATCCACCAGCCCTCCGGCGGCGCCCAGGGCCAGGCGGCGGACATCGAGATCCAGGCGCAGGAGATCCTGCGCATGCGGCACCGCCTGAACGAGATCTTCCATGAGCACACGAAGCAGCCCATGGACGTGATCGAGAAGGCCGTTGAGCGCGACAAGTTCATGAGCGCGGAGGAGGCGAAAGCCTTCGGCCTGATCGACGAGGTGTTCCATCATCGCCCCGGCGGCGTGACGTCGCAGGCGGCTTGATCAGCGGGGTGCCGGTTCCACTGTGACAGTTGTTGGCGCGATGGGACCGGCTCCGCGAACAATTTATTGATCGCCGCGCTTTCCGTGGTGTTGAATGGGCCGGTAGGGCGAAGTGCCCGGCAGGCCCCCACGGTTCCTGGTTGGGGTGGCCCCTTGGTCCGGTGGGTCCGGGCCGGCGGGACACCCGAATGTAGGACACCCGGCGGGTGTCCGGGCGCACGGTACGGGGCGGCAGGCCGAGCCGCCCCCGGATCCGTAGCCACCCGGTGATGTACGGAGCACAAATGACCAAGTCGACCGGCGGCGACTCGAAGAACACGCTCTACTGCTCTTTCTGTGGGAAGAGCCAGCACGAGGTGCGCAAGCTCATTGCCGGCCCCACCGTGTTCATCTGCGATGAATGCGTCGAGCTGTGCATGGACATCATCCGCGAGGAGAACAAGACCACGCTGGTGAAGTCCCGGGATGGCGTGCCCACCCCGCGCGACATCTGCTCCGTCCTGGACGATTACGTCATCGGGCAGGAGCATGCGAAGCGCGTGCTGTCCGTGGCCGTGCACAACCACTACAAACGCCTGGCCCACGGGGCCAAGCACAACGATGTCGAACTGGCCAAGTCCAACATCCTGCTGGTCGGTCCCACCGGCTCGGGCAAGACGTTGCTGGCGCAGACGCTGGCCCGCATCATCGACGTGCCCTTCACCATGGCCGATGCCACCACCCTGACGGAGGCTGGCTATGTGGGTGAGGACGTCGAGAACATCATCCTGAAGCTGTTGCAGGCCGCCGACTACAATGTCGAGCGCGCGCAGCGCGGCATCGTCTACATCGACGAGGTCGACAAGATCAGCCGCAAGTCCGACAACCCGTCCATCACCCGGGACGTGTCGGGCGAAGGCGTGCAGCAGGCCCTGCTGAAGATCATGGAAGGCACCGTCGCCTCCGTGCCGCCGCAGGGCGGGCGCAAGCACCCGCAGCAGGAGTTCCTGCAGGTCGACACCACCAATATCCTCTTCATCTGCGGCGGCGCCTTCGCCGGGCTGGAGCGGATCATCGGCGCCCGCGGCAAGGGTACCAGCATCGGCTTCGGCGCCGACGTCCGGGCACCAGAGGAGCGCCGCACCGGCGACATCCTGCGGGAGGTGGAACCTGAGGACCTGCTGAAGTTCGGTCTGATCCCGGAGTTCGTGGGCCGCCTGCCCGTGGTGGCCACGCTCCACGACCTGGATGAGGCCGCGCTGATCGAGATCCTGACCCGTCCGAAGAATGCCCTGGTCAAGCAGTACCAGCGCCTGTTCGAGATGGAGGACGTGAAGCTGGCGGTCCACGAGGAGGCGCTGAAGTCCATCGCCAACAAGGCGATCCAGCGCAAGACCGGTGCCCGCGGCCTCCGCTCCATCATGGAGTCGATCCTGCTGGAGCCGATGTTCGACCTGCCCGGCCTGACGGGCGTGGAAGAGATCGTGATCAACAAGGAAGTGGTGGATGGCCGCGCACGGCCCCTCTACATCTACTCCGACCGGCGGGAGACGGGATCGGGCGCCTGACCCGACCTGCCGACCGTATACCGGACCAAGTCAGCCGGACCTGTCCCCTGGGCAGGTCCGGTTTTCTTTTGTGGCTCCATTTTTGGCGTACGCGGTCCTTCGCCTTGCCCGCGTCCTATGCTCCCGATCCCTGCAAGGGACAACAATGTCCCGGCCCTTGAAGGGGGGGTATGGGTGTGCCACGTTACCCCCATGGCCGTCGCCGGCCGGACATGCGCCCAGCCGGGGCATGCCGGCGGTCCGGGCCCCAGGGGGGCTGACGGCGCACTTTGACCAGAAGGCGTTCCCTATGCTCGACCTCCCCCGTGGTGTCCTCTATCCGGTCCTGCCGTTGAGGGACATCGTCGTCTTCCCGCACATGATCGTCCCGCTGTTCGTCGGCCGCGAGAAGTCGGTCAAGGCGCTCGAGGACGTCATGAAGGATGACAAGCAGATCCTGCTGGTCACCCAGAAGAACGCCGGCCAGGACGACCCCACGCCTGCGGACATCTACACCGTCGGCACGGTCGGTACGGTCCTGCAACTGCTGAAGCTGCCCGACGGCACCGTGAAGGTGCTGGTCGAGGGCGGCAAGCGCGCGGTCATCAACAAGTTCACCGAGAATGACGAGTTCTTCCAGGCCTATGCCGAGCTGATCGACGAGAAGGCCGGCGAGCCGCAGGAGCTGGAGGCGCTGAGCCGCGCCGCCGTGTCCCAGTTCGAGCAGTACATCAAGCTGAACAAGAAGATCCCGCCGGAGGTCCTGGTCTCCATCAACCAGATCGACGATGCCGGCAAGCTGGCCGACACCATCGCCTCCCACCTCCAGCTCAAGATCCCGGAGAAGCAGCAGCTCCTGGAGACGCCCACCATCTCTGAGCGGCTGGAGCGGGTCTATGCCTTCATGGAGGGCGAGATCGGCGTGCTGCAGGTGGAGAAGCGCATCCGGAACCGCGTCAAGCGGCAGATGGAGAAGACTCAGCGCGAGTACTACCTGAACGAGCAGCTCAAGGCCATCCAGAAGGAGTTGGGCGAGACTGAGGACGGCAAGGACGAGGTCGCCGAAATCGAGGAGCGGATCAACAAGACCAAGCTGTCCAAGGAGGCCCGTGAAAAGGCCCTGGGCGAGGTCAAGAAGCTCCGCACCATGAGCCCGATGAGCGCCGAGGCCACGGTGGTGCGCAACTACCTGGACTGGATGCTGTCAATCCCCTGGAAGAAGCGCACCAAGGTCAAGAAGGACATCAAGGGTGCCGAGGCCATCCTGAACGCCGACCATTTCGGCCTGGAGAAGGTCAAGGAGCGCATCCTCGAGTACCTGGCCGTGCAGCAGCGCATGGACAAGGTGAAAGGGCCGATCCTCTGCCTGGTGGGCCCGCCCGGCGTGGGCAAGACGTCGCTCGGCAAGTCCATTGCCAAGGCGACCGGCCGCAACTTCGTCCGCATGTCCCTGGGCGGCGTGCGGGATGAGGCGGAGGTGCGCGGCCACCGCCGGACCTACATCGGCTCCATGCCCGGCAAGGTCATCCAGGGCATGAAGAAGGCCAAGTCGTCCAACCCGCTGTTCCTGATGGACGAGATCGACAAGCTGGGCGCCGACTGGCGCGGCGACCCGTCCTCGGCCCTTCTGGAAGTGCTCGACCCGGAGCAGAACAGCACCTTCAGCGACCATTACCTGGAGGTCGACTACGACCTGTCCGACGTGATGTTCGTCTGCACGGCCAACACCCTGCGCATGCCCCAGCCGCTGCTGGACCGCATGGAGGTGATCCGGCTGGCCGGCTACACGGAGGATGAGAAGGTCGAGATCTCCCGCCGGCACCTGATCGACAAGCAGGTGAAGGATCACGGGCTGAAGCCGGAGGAGTTCGCCATCTCCGACGACGCCCTGCGGGACCTGATCCGCTACTACACGCGGGAGGCGGGTGTCCGCAACCTGGAGCGTGAGATCGCTAACCTCGCCCGGAAGGTGATCAAGGAGATCCTGATGAAGGGTCTCGACAAGGTCGCCATCACCCGCAAGAACCTGGAGAAGTACGCGGGCGTCCGCCGCTACCGCTACGGCGAGGCGGAGCTGGAGGATCTGGTCGGCATCACCACGGGCCTCGCCTGGACCGAGGTGGGCGGCGAGTTGCTGTCCATCGAGGCCGTGATGCTGCGCGGCAAGGGCCGGGTGGTCACAACCGGCAAGCTGGGCGACGTGATGAAGGAATCGGTGCAGGCGGCGGAGAGTTATGTCCGTTCCCGTGCCACGACCTTCGGCATCAAGCCGACATTGTTCGAGAAGCGGGACATCCACGTCCACGTGCCGGAGGGGGCGACCCCGAAGGATGGCCCGTCCGCAGGCGTGGCCATGATCACATCCATCGTCTCGGTGCTTACCGGCATCCCCGTCCGGAAGGACGTGGCCATGACCGGCGAGATCACCCTGCGCGGCCGCGTGCTGCCCATCGGCGGCTTGAAGGAAAAGCTGCTGGCGGCCCTGCGCGGCGGCATCAAGCGGGTTCTGATCCCCGGGGACAACGAGAAGGACTTGGCCGACATCCCCGACAATGTGAAGAAGGGGATGACCATCATCCCCGTCACCACGGTGGACGAGGTGATCGCCAACGCCCTGACCCAGGTGCCGGTCCCTATCGACTGGACCGAGCCGGAGGAAGTGCCCGCAGTGCCCGCAAAAGCTGGGGATGAGGACCGTGAGGGCGTGATTCGTCATTGAAGACGGCTGCGAAATCGTGTGAATTGGAACCCGTTCGCCCCCTCGATTTTGCGCCATCCACGGCGCTTTGGGGGCGGCGGGAACCCAATCAAGACGTGCCCGGAACCACGGGCGTCGCAACCGAATCTCTCATGACGAGGGGGGCCTTCAGTGAATAAGAACGATCTCGTTGCCGCGGTCGCCGAGGCGGCTGGCCTGTCTAAGGCGGACGCCAACAAGGCGGTCGATGCGGTGTTCGATGGGATCACCGGTGCCCTGCAGAAGGGTGACGAGGTGCGGCTGGTGGGCTTTGGCACCTTCGGCGTCGCCGAGCGCGCCGCCTCCGAGGGCCGGAACCCGCGCACCGGTGAGAAGATCACCATCGCGGCGAGCAAGCAGCCGAAGTTCAAGCCCGGCAAGGGCCTGAAAGACGCGCTGAACTGAGCGATTCCCGGAGTCTTGTCGACGCCGGGATGAGGAAGCGGGCCAGTTTAGGCCCGCTTTTTCTTTTTTCGGGATGACGGGAGCCCCGTGACAGTTGACGTCGGCCCCGGCCTTCATTAGGCAGTGCGGCATCCGGCGGGCGGTTAGCTCAGGGGTAGAGCATCGGTTTTACACACCGTTGGTCGGGGGTTCAAATCCCTCACCGCCCACCAGCCTTCCAGGATCCCCTCAGCCGATCAGCTTGCGCAGGTGCTGGCCCAGGGTCTTACGGCGCTTGATCTTCTGCTTGGACGCCCGGTTGCGCCGCCAGTCCTCAATGAAGGTGGCCGCGTGCTCCGCCGGAATCCCGAAGACGACATCGAATCCGGTGCAGGCATAGCGCCGCTTGTCCGCTTGGAGCGCCTTGTAAAGAGTCACGATGTCGGGCCACTGGGCGGGATCGTGGGGCACATGGGGAGGCGCCAGGAAGCAGCGGGCGTCGTCCACCAGCACCACATGGGGCAGGGGGGAGGCGTTGATGATCGCCAACTCCTCCAGCACGGGGCACTCGTCCCCCTCGCCGGCGGTGTCGAGCGCGCTCCAATGGGCATCCAGCCAGAACAGGGCAGGGGATGTGAGGGTCGGCACAAGGTCCGACAACACCGTCCGCGTGTCGCCCAGCCGGAAATCGATGTTGGCCGTCCCCGCATGGCGTTCCTTCGCCTGCCGGTGCAACGCGGGCTGGGCTTCTATGGTGGTCACCTGCCCGAACAGGCCGGCGGCCCAGGCGGCGGTGTCGCCGTGGTAGGTGCCCGTCTCGACGAAATGCCCCAGGCCGAAGGTCCGGCGCATCCAGTCCACATGGTCCCGCGGGACGCCCTCGTTGAAGATGCCCATGACGCCTACCTTCTGTGCCCCGCCGAACAAGCCGGCCTCTGCCCCCGGCATACGGAGGCCGTCGAGGATTGTCCAGACGGGTTCCCCCGTTCGGATCAAATCCGCTTACCACCCGGCCGCGCGCCGCGGTAGAGTGGGGCGGCCCGGAACGCGCGCGGGTGAGCATTGGCGGAGGACGGTGTGGACGCGGACAACGACCGGCGGCTGGGGGACCGAATCCTGCATTCCCTGGACCTCGCGGTCCACCAAGGACACCTGGAGATCGCCGAGCAGCTCTGGCGTGCCCTGGAACTGACCCTGACCCAGTTCGGCGGGCCGGGGGCGTTGGAGCGGCGCGAACCGCCCAGCCGCCTCGACCTCGTGTATGACGCGCTGGAGGCGCTGCGGGCGCGCGACCGGGCGGCCTGAGGAGGGCGGCTATTTCGTTAAGCAGGCGCTTTCCTGTTTGACAAAGGGGGAAGGGGCCCCTATACACCCGCCCACCCCGACGGCGCCGTCCGGTGCCGCCCCCGGGGATGCAACGCGGGTGTAGCTCAGTTGGTTAGAGCGCCGGCCTGTCACGCCGGAGGCCGCGGGTTCAAGTCCCGTCACTCGCGCCATTCCCCATCCGGATTCCAATCCGACGGGGCTCTGGGTCGGAAGCCGACCCGCGGCAAAGTCCGCAAACCCGCCCTGGTGGCACTCTTCGCGACCGCGTCAAGATGTCCCTCCCGCGCCTGCGTAGGCGGATAAGGGAACGAACCTTCCCACCTTCATTAAACCTCGGAAAGCCCTGCGGAATTCGCCGCGCGGCTATCCTCCTGCACTGCCACGAATAGGGCGTAATTTGCTTTCCTTGGCCGGAGGCTGTGCCTATATTCGCCTCGGCCCCGAGTGGGGCTTTCCGTCCATGACCGCCATGCCGGGACGGGCGCGGGGATGCGGGGTTATACCCCACCCCGGGCGCGATGCCCGGCAGGCTGAAACGGTGTGACGATGTCAAACCCGCTGTCCAACCCGCTGCTGGTCGAATACCTGCCGATCCTGATCTTCCTCGGCATCGCCATCGTCATCGCCGGCGCCATGGTCGCGGCGTCGCTGGTGGTCGCCCGCCAGAAGCCGGACAGCGAGAAGCTGTCAGCCTATGAGTGCGGCTTCGAACCCTTCTCCGACGCGCGCAGCAAGTTCGACGTCCGATTCTACCTGGTCGCCATCCTGTTCATCATCTTCGACCTGGAAGTCGCCTTCCTGTTCCCCTGGGCCATCGCCCTGGGCGACATCGGGATGTTCGGATTCTGGTCCATGATGGTGTTCCTGGGCATCCTGACGATCGGCTTCATTTACGAGTGGAAGAAGGGCGCGCTGGAGTGGGAGTGATCCCCGCCGCCGGCCCTTCGGGAGCATCCCCATGACCGACCTCGTGACCACCAACACCCGCCCGCTGCCGCCCGGCCAGGCCCAGGACGCCTATCTCAAGGCCGTCACGACCGAGCTGAACGACAAGGGCTTCCTGGTCGCCAAGTTCGACGACCTGCTGGACTGGGCCCGCACCGGATCCCTGTGGCCCATGACCTTCGGGCTGGCCTGCTGCGCGGTGGAGATGATCCACGCCTATATGGCGCGCTATGACCTGGACCGCTTCGGCGTGATCCCGCGTCCCAGCCCGCGCCAGTCGGACGTGATGATCGTCGCCGGCACGCTGTGCAACAAGATGGCCCCGGCCCTGCGCAAGGTCTATGACCAGATGGCGGAGCCCCGGTGGGTCATCTCCATGGGCTCCTGCGCCAATGGCGGCGGCTACTACCATTACAGCTACAGTGTCGTCCGTGGCTGCGACCGGATCGTGCCGGTGGACATCTATGTCCCGGGCTGCCCGCCCACGGCCGAGGCGTTGGTGTACGGCATCCTGCAGCTCCAGAAGAAGATCAAGAACGGCAACCGCCTGGTCCGGGCCTGACCGCCCGCCGCCCCGGTGACCGAAGGACGTTGAGATGAGCGACCAAGCCCTCCAGGAACTCGGCGACCACATCGCCGCCGCCCTAGGCGACGCGGTGCTGAAGACGGAGGTCCGCTTCGGCGAGCTGGCCGTCACCGTGCGGCGTGAGTCGGTGGCCCGGGTGCTGCAGTTCCTCCGCGACGACAGCACCACCCACTGCGAGATGTTGGCGGACATCGCCGGCGTGGACTATCCCGGGCGCGCCGAGCGGTTCGAGGTGGTCTATAACCTGCTGTCCGTGAAGCACAATCACCGCGTCCGGGTGAAGTGCAGCACGGATGAGGACACGCCCGTCCCCTCCGTCACCGGCATCTATCCAGTGGCCGGCTGGTTCGAGCGCGAGGCCTGGGACCTGTACGGCATCTTCTTCGCCGACCACCCGGATCTGCGCCGCATCCTGACCGATTACGGCTTCGAGGGGCACCCGCTGCGCAAGGATTTCCCGCTCACGGGCTATGTGGAGATGCGCTACGACGAGGAGCAGAAGCGCGTCGTCTATGAGCCGGTGCGGCTGACGCAGGATTTCCGCACCTTCGAGTTCCTGTCCCCTTGGGAGGGCATGACCGATGTCCAGCTCCCTGGCGACGAGAAGGCGGTGATCCCGCTTGGCGCCGTGAACCCGACCATGCGGGAGATGGCCAACAATCCCGCCGCCAAGCCGCTGGCCACGCCGACCGGCGCCGACCCGGTAAAGGGCTGAGGGGGAGAGCAAGACCATGGCACAGACCCTTGTCCCGACGACGGCCAACGGCCAGCTCACCGGCGTGAACGCCGGCGGCGAGGTCCAGATCAAGCCGTTCACCATGAACTTCGGCCCCCAGCACCCGGCCGCGCACGGCGTGCTGCGCCTGGTGCTGGAGATGGACGGCGAGGTGGTGGAGCGGGCAGATCCGCATATCGGCCTGCTGCACCGCGGCACCGAGAAGTTCATCGAGTACAAGACCTATCTGCAGGCGAACCCGTACTTCGACCGGCTGGACTATGTGTCGCCCATGTGCATGGAGCACACCTTCGTCCTGGCGCAGGAAAAGCTGCTGGGCATCGCCCCGCCGAAGCGCGGCCAGTACATCCGGGTCATGTTCGCCGAGCTGACCCGCATCCTGAACCACCTGCTGAATATCACGACCTTTGCCCTGGACGTTGGCGCCATCACGCCGGCCCTGTGGGGCTTCGAGGAGCGTGAGAAGCTGATGGAGTTCTATGAGCGCGTCTCCGGCGCCCGGCTCCATGCCAACTATTTCCGCGCCGGTGGCGTGCACCTGGACCTGCCGGCGGGCCTCGCCGACGACATCTGGGAGTACACGGAGCGTTTCCCGAAGTTCGTGGAAGACCTGGACAACCTGCTGACCGAGAACCGGGTGTTCAAGCAGCGCACCGTGGACATCGGCGTGGTGAGCCCGGAGGACGCGCTGGCCTGGGGCTTCAGTGGCCCGATGCTGCGCGGCTCCAACGTGGCCTGGGACCTGCGCAAGTCGCAGCCCTATGACAGCTATGAGGAGTTCGACTTCGACGTCCCCGTGGGCCTGACCGGCGACTGCTATGCCCGGTACCTGGTCCGCATGGAGGAGATGCGCGAGTCGAACAAGATCGTCCGGCAAGCTCTGCAGAAGCTGGCCAACACGCCGGGCCCGGTGAAGGTGAACGACCGCAAGGTCGCGCCGCCGCCGCGGGGTGAGATGAAGCGGAACATGGAGTCCCTCATCCACCACTTCAAGCTCTACACCGAGGGCTACCACGTGCCCGCGGGGGAGACCTACACCGCCACCGAGTCGCCCAAGGGCGAGTTCGGCGTGTACCTGGTCTCCGACGGCACCAACAAGCCTTACCGGTGCAAGATCCGCCCCACCGGCTTCTCGCACCTGCAGGCCATGGATTTCATGTCCAAGGGCCACATGCTCGCCGACAGTGTCGCGATCATCGGCTCCATGGACATCGTGTTCGGAGAGATCGACCGATGAGCGCCGCCACCGTCCCGGGCACCGCCCCCGGCAGCTTCCAGTTCACGCCCGAGAACATGGAGCTGGCGCAACGGATCATCGCCAAGTACCCGCCGGGGCGGCAGCAGAGCGCTGTCATGCCCTTGCTCGACCTCGCCCAGCGCCAGAATGACAACTGGCTGCCGGAGGCCGCGATCAACTACGTGGCCGACCTGCTGGAGATGCCGCGCATCCGGGCGAAGGAAGTCGCGACCTTCTACACGATGTACAACCTGAAGCCGGTCGGGAAGCACTTCGTCCAGGTCTGCACCACCACCCCGTGCTGGCTGCGCGGGTCGGACGACGTGCTGCATGCCTGCGAGAAGAAGCTGGGCATCAAGCCGGGGGAGACCACGGCCGACGGCCAGTTCACCGTCATCGAGGTGGAGTGCCTTGGCGCCTGCGTCAACGCGCCCATGATGCAGGTGAACGACGATTTCTACGAGGACCTGACGGCGGAAACGACCGAGGCCATCCTCGACAAGCTTGCCCGCGGCGAGAAGCCCGTGCCGGGCCCGCAGAGCGGCCGCAAGGGGTCCTATCCCATCGGCGGCCCGACCACCCTGGTCGAGCAGGCCATCCGTGCCGGCGTGAAGCCGGCCGGGCAGAAGTGAGGGGAGCCAGCCATGCTGCGCGATGAAGACCGTATCTTCACGAACCTCTACGGCTTCGAGCCCTTCGGCCTGGAGTCCGCCCGCCAACGGGGCGACTGGGACGGGACGAAGGAGATCCTTGACCTCGGCCGCGACAAGATCATCGAGCTGGTGAAGGAGTCCGGCCTGCGCGGCCGCGGCGGTGCCGGCTTCTCCACCGGCATGAAGTGGTCCTTCATGCCGAAGAAGACGGACGGCGGCCCGGTCTACCTGGTCATCAACGCCGACGAGGGCGAGCCCGGGACCTGCAAGGACCGGGAGATCATGCGCCATGACCCGCACAAGCTGCTGGAAGGCTGCCTGATCGCCGGCTTCGCCATCGGCGCCACCGCTTGTTACATCTACATCCGCGGCGAGTTCTACGACGAGGGCAGCCACGTCCAGCAGGCCATCGACGAGGCCTATGCGGCGGGCCTGCTGGGCAAGAACGCCTGCGGCTCCGGCTACGACTACGACATCTACCTGCACCGCGGCGCCGGCGCCTACATCTGCGGCGAGGAGACGGCGCTGATCGAGTCGCTGGAAGGCAAGAAGGGCCAGCCACGCAACAAGCCGCCGTTCCCGGCCATGGCCGGCCTCTACAGCCGCCCCACCACGGTGAACAACGTCGAGTCCATCGCCGTCGTCCCCACCATCCTGCGCCGCGGCCCCTCCTGGTTCGCCAACCTCGGCCGGCCGAAGAACAGCGGCACCAAGCTGTTCAACATCTCCGGCCACGTGAACCAGCCCTGCACGGTCGAGGAGGAGATGGGCATTCCGCTGAAAGAGCTCATCGAGAAGCATGCCGGCGGCGTGCGCGGCGGCTGGGACAACCTGCTGGCCATCATCCCCGGCGGCTCGTCCGTGCCGATGCTGCCGAAGGACATCTGCGACACCGTGCTGATGGACTTCGACAGCCTGCGTGAGGTGAAGTCCGGCCTGGGCACCGCGGCGGTCATCGTCATGGACAAGAGCACGGACGTGGTGAAGGCCATCGCCCGGCTCGCCAAGTTCTACATGCATGAGAGCTGCGGCCAGTGCACCCCCTGCCGGGAGGGCACGGGCTGGATGTGGCGCGTGATGGAACGCATGGTGAAGGGCCAGGCCCGTGTCGAGGAGATCGACATGCTGCTGGACGTCACCAAGGAGATCGAGGGCCACACGATCTGCGCCCTGGGCGACGCGGCCGCTTGGCCGATCCAGGGCCTGATCCGCCATTTCCGGCCGGAGATGGAGCGCCGTATCCTGGCCTACCGGTCCAGCGCCGAGCGTGGCGCGGCCCGCATGGCCGCCGAATAAGGCAGGGCGAAGAGGAACATCATGCCCAAGCTGACCATCGACGGGGTCGAGATCGAGGTGGCGCCTGGCACGTCCGTGCTGCAGGCCTGCGAGCAGCTCGGCATCGAGGTGCCGCGCTTCTGCTACCATGAGCGCCTGTCCGTCCCCGCCAACTGCCGCATGTGCCTCGTCGAGGTGGAGCGTTCGCCCAAGCCGGTGGCGAGCTGCGCCATGCCCTGCGGCGAAGGCATGGTGGTGAAGACCAACACGGAAACCGTCCACAAGGCCCGCAAGGGCGTTATGGAGTTCCTGCTGATCAACCACCCGCTTGACTGCCCGATCTGCGACCAGGGCGGCGAGTGCGACCTGCAGGACCAAGCGGTGGCCTACGGTTTCGACCGGGGCCGGTTCTCCGAGAACAAGCGGTCCATCAAGGACAAGAACCTCGGGCCGCTGATCAAGACCTACATGACCCGGTGCATCCACTGCACCCGCTGCATCCGCTTCATGGACGAGATCGCCGGCGTGTCCGCCCTGGGCGCGCTGAACCGCGGCGAGCACATGGAGATCACCCCGGCCCTGGAGGCCGGCGTGGCGTCGGAGCTGTCGGGCAACCTGGTGGACGTCTGCCCGGTGGGCGCGCTGACCAGCAAGCCCTACGCCTACACGGCCCGCCCGTGGGAGCTGCGCAAGACCGAGACCATCGACGTGATGGACGCCGTCGGCGCCAACATCCGCGTCGACACCCGCGGTCCCGAGGTGATGCGCGTCAACCCGCGCCTGCACGAGGACGTGAACGAGGAGTGGATCAGCGACAAGACCCGCTACAGCCATGACGGGCTGAAGCGGCAGCGCCTGGACCGCCCCTATGTGCGCGGCGACGACGGCAAGCTGCGCCAGGCCTCCTGGGCGGAGGCCTTCGCGGCCATCCGCGCCAAACTGTCCGGCCTGAACGGGAGCCAGATCGCCGCCATCGCCGGTGACCTGGTGGATGCCGAGTCGGCCCTGGCGCTGAAGGAGCTGATGCTCGGCCTCGGCTCCCCGAACCTGGAGTGCCGCCAGGACGGGGCGAAGTTCGACGTGTCCCAGCGGTCCGGCTACGTGATGAACACCACCATCGCGGGGCTGGAGCAGGCGGACGTGGTCCTGCTGGTGGGGACCAACCCCCGCTGGGAGGCGCCGCTGGTCAATGCCCGCATCCGCAAGGGCTACTTGGCGGGCAAGGTGAAGAAGGTGGCCGTCATCGGCCAGAACTTCGACCTGACCTACCCGACGGAGTATCTGGGCATCGGGGGCGAGGTGCTGTCCGCCCTGGCTGCCGGGACGCACCCGTTCGCGGAGACCCTGCGTACTGCCAAGAACCCGGTCATCATCGTCGGCATGGGCGCCTTCCGCCGCGCCGACGGCGCCGCGGTGCAGGCCGCGGCCCGCGCCCTGGCCGTGTCGGTCGGGGCCGTGCGCGAGGACTGGAACGGCTTCAACGTGCTGCACACGGCCGCCGGCCGCGTCGGCGCGCTGGACGTGGGCTTCGTCCCGCACCAGGGCGGCCGCGACCTGGACGGCATCCTGGAGGGCTGCCGCACCGGGGAGATCCAGGCGGTCTACCTGCTGGGCGCCGACGAGATCCCGGGCGAGGCCTTCGGCAACGCCTTCGTGGTCTACCAGGGCCACCATGGCGACCGCGGCGCCCACCGGGCCGACGTGATCCTGCCGGGCGCCGCCTTCACGGAGAAGGCTGCCACCTACGTGAATACCGAGGGGCGCGTGCAGCAGACCCGGCTGGCCGTGTTCCCCCTGGGCGAGGCGCGGGAGGACTGGAAGATCGTTCGCGCCCTGTCGGCCGAGCTGGGCCAGACGCTGCCCTACGACACGCTGGGTCAGGTCCGCGCGCGCTTGGTGCAGGTAAACCCGGTGTTCGGCGCCGTGGACCGGCTGGTTCCGTCCGTGTGGGCGGAGTTCGGCCAGTCCGGCGCCATCGGCGGCGGCCATTTCGTCTCGCCCATCGAGAACTTCTACATGACGGACCCGATCAGCCGGGCCTCCGTCACCATGGCCAAGTGCACCGAGGCCTTCATCAAGCCGGCCCTGCCGGCGGTCGCGGCGGAGTGACGGGACATGCTTGAACTCTGGAACCAGGTCCCGCCTGTCCTGCAGACGGTGGTCTACATCCTGGTGATCATCGTGCCGTTGCTGGTGGGCATGGCCATGCTCACCTACTTCGAGCGCAAGGTGATGGCGTCCATGCAGCTCCGCCAGGGCCCGGCCCTGGTGGGGCCGTTCGGCCTCCTGCAGCCTTTCGCCGACGGGATCAAGCTGCTGGGCAAGGAAACCGTCATCCCCGCCGGCGCCAACCGTGTGGTGTTTGTGGCGGCGCCGATGCTGACCTTCTTCCTGGCGCTGGTCGCCTGGGCGGTGATTCCCTTCGGGGAAGGCATGGTGCTGGCCGATATCAACGTCGGCATCCTGTACCTGTTCGCCATCAGCAGCCTTGGCGTCTACGGCATCATCATGGCCGGCTGGGCGAGCAATTCCAAATACGCCTTCCTGGGCGGCCTGCGCTCCGCCGCGCAGATGGTGAGCTACGAGGTCTCCATCGGCCTTGTCATCATCACCGTGCTGCTCTGCGTCGGGTCTTTGAACCTGAGCGACGTGGTTGAGGCGCAGCGGACCGTGTGGTTCTGCATCCCGCTGTTCCCCATGTTCATCGTCTTCTTCATCTCCGCCCTGGCGGAAACCAACCGCGCGCCCTTCGACCTGCCCGAGGGCGAGTCGGAGTTGGTGGGCGGCTACAACGTCGAATACTCCTCCATGACCTTCGCCCTGTTCTTCCTGGGCGAATACATCAACATGATCCTGATGAGCGGCATGACCACCGTGCTGTTCCTCGGCGGCTGGCTGCCACCGGTGGACGTGGCGCCGCTGAACTGGATCCCCGGTCCCATCTGGTTCGTCCTGAAGATCATCTTCTGCCTGTTCGTCTTCGTGTGGGTGCGCGCCACTCTGCCGCGCTACCGCTACGACCAGCTGATGCGGCTGGGGTGGAAGGTGTTCCTGCCGTTCTCGCTGATCTGGGTGGTCCTGACCGCCGGGGTCCTGGTCGCCTTCGACTGGCTGCCGAAGTAAGCAAGTTTTCGGGGCAGGGGGCTGCGGTCCCCTGCCGCCTAAGGGATGTGGAGGTACGACATGGCCCTGCTCGACCGTACGGCGCGCGGCCTGTTCCTGACCGAGCTGGTGAAGGGCATGGCCCTGACCTTCAGCTATATGTTCAAACCGCGGGTGACCATCAACTATCCCTATGAACGCGGGCCTATCAGCCCCCGTTTCCGGGGGGAGCACGCGCTGCGCCGCTATCCCAACGGGGAAGAGCGCTGCATCGCCTGCAAGCTGTGCGAGGCGGTCTGCCCGGCGCTGGCCATCACCATCGAGGCCGAGCCGCGCGAGGACGGGAGCCGCCGCACTACCCGCTACGACATCGACATGACGAAGTGCATTTACTGTGGCCTGTGCCAGGAGGCCTGCCCCGTGGATGCCATCGTGGAGGGGCCGAACCTGGAATTCGCCACCGAGACCCGCGAGGAGCTTTTCTACAACAAGGAGAAGCTGCTGGCGAACGGTGACCGATGGGAAGCCCAGCTTGCCGCCAACATTGCGGCGGACGCCCCTTACCGGTAAATAAGTCCCGCCTGAAAGACCACCGGCCGCCTGTGACAATCCGCAGGCGGCCCTTGCCCCGCACCCGGAGTATCCTCCGTGACACCGTCCTGCCCACGATCCGCGCCGGAGGCGGCGTAACCATGGCCTTGACCGCAATCGCCTTCTACGCGTTCGCCGCGATCCTCCTGGCTTCGGCCGTGATGGTCATCTCGGCCAAGAACCCCGTGCACTCCGTCCTGTTCCTGATCCTCGCCTTCTTCAACGCGGCGGGCCTGTTCGTCCTGATCGGGGCGGAGTTCGTGGCGATGATCCTGGTCATCGTCTATGTCGGCGCGGTGGCGGTGTTGTTCCTGTTCGTCGTCATGATGCTGGACATCAACTTCCAGGAACTCCGGCACGGCTTCCTCCAGTATCTGCCCATCGGCGGCATCGTCGGGCTGGTCCTGGCGGTGGAGCTGGTGTTGCTGGTGGGGGTGAGGTTCTCCGCGCCCGGCGCGGCCAGCCAGGGTGTCACGCCCACGCCGGAGGCCGTGACGAACACCGAGGCGCTGGGCCGCATCATGTACACGGATTACGTCTACGCCTTCCAGGCGTCGGGCCTGATCCTGCTTGTCGCCATGATCGGCGCCATCGTGCTGACGCTGCGGCACCGGACCGGTGTGCGCCGCCAGTCCATTTCACAGCAGCTTGACCGCAAGCGCGGCGACGTGCTGGCCGTCCGCAAGGTCCCCAGCCGGGGAGGGGTGTGACATGGAAGTCGGGCTCGCCCATTACCTCACCGTCGCGGCAATCCTGTTCACGCTGGGCGTGTTCGGGATCTTTCTGAACCGCCGGAACGTGATCATCATCCTGATGTCCGTGGAGCTGATCCTGCTCTCCGTGAACATCAACCTCGTCGCCTTCTCCGTCTTCATGGGCGACCTGGTGGGCCAGGTCTTCACTATGTTCATCCTGACGGTGGCGGCGGCCGAAGCGGCGATCGGCCTCGCGATCCTGGTGGTCTACTTCCGCAACCGCGGCTCCATCGCCGTGGAAGACATCAACCTGATGAAGGGCTGAGGCAGGCATCATGGAAATCGCTGCCATCTTCCTGCCCCTCTTGGGCGCCTTCATCGCCGGCTTTTTCGGCCGGCAGATCGGGGACCGCGGCGCCCAGATCGTCACCTGCGCCGGCGTGCTGGTCGCCGCCGTGCTGTCCTGCATCCTGTTCGCCCAGATCGGCTTCGGCGGGCCAGAAGCGGCCCGCACGGTGGAGCTGTTCACCTGGATCGACAGTGGCAGCTTCGAGGTGAGCTGGGCCCTGCGCATGGACACCCTGACCGCCGTTATGCTTGTGGTGGTCAATGTGGTGTCGGCCATGGTGCATGTCTACTCGGTCGGCTACATGAGCCACGACCCGGGCAAGGCGCGCTTCATGGCCTACCTGTCACTGTTCACCTTCATGATGCTCATGCTGGTGACGGCGGACAACCTGCTGCAGATGTTCTTCGGCTGGGAGGGCGTCGGCCTTGCCTCCTACCTCCTGATCAATTTCTGGTACGAGAAAACCAGTGCCAACAATGCCTCGATGAAGGCGTTCCTGGTGAACCGGGTGGGCGACTTCGGCTTCGCGCTCGGCATCATGGCGGTGTTCGTCATCTTCGGTACCGTGCAGTTCGACGAGATCTTCGCCCAGGCCGCCTCCAAGGCGGACGCGAGCTTCAACTTCCTGGGCTTCCAGGTGCACGCCCTGACCTGCGCCTGCCTGTTGCTGTTCATCGGCGCCATGGGCAAGTCGGCGCAGCTCGGCCTGCATACTTGGCTGCCGGACGCCATGGAGGGCCCGACCCCCGTGTCGGCGCTGATCCACGCGGCCACCATGGTGACCGCCGGCGTATTCATGCTGTCCCGCATGAGCCCCGTGTTCGAGTATGCGCCGGACGCGCTGGCGGTGGTGACTGTGGTGGGCGGCCTGACCGCCTTCCTGGCGGCGACCATCGGCATGACCCAGTTCGACATCAAGCGGGTCATCGCCTTCTCCACCATGAGCCAGCTCGGCTACATGTTCTTCGCCATCGGCGTGGGCGCCTACCCGGCGGCCATCTTCCACCTGATGACCCACGCCTTCTTCAAGGCGCTGCTGTTCCTGGGCGCCGGCTCGGTGATCCACGCCATGTCCGACGAGCAGGACATGCGGAACATGGGCGGCATCTGGCGGATGATCCCCTTCACCTACGCCATGATGTGGATCGGCAACCTGGCGCTGGCCGGCATCATCCCCTTCGCCGGCTACTACTCCAAGGACATGATCCTCGAGGTCGCCTATGCCGACCATAGCTGGTACGGCACCTTGGCCTTCTGGCTCGGCATGGCGGCAGCCCTGATGACCGCCTTCTACTCCTGGCGCCTGCTGCTGCTGACCTTCCACGGCCAGCCCCGCGCCAACGAGAAGGTGATGGCCCACGTGCATGAGTCCCCGCTGGTCATGACGGCGCCCCTGGCGGTGCTGGCCGTGGGGGCCGTGTTCTCAGGCCTGGTGGCGTACGAGTGGTTCGTCGGCCATGACATGGCCCACTTCTGGTCCGGCAGCATCACCATGCTTGCAGGGGAGCACGGCACCATCATTGATGCCGCCCACCACGTTCCCGGCTGGGTGCCGCTGGCGCCGCTAGCCATGGGCATCCTGGGCATCGCCCTGGCCTATGTGTTCTACATGTTCAAGCCGGACCTGCCGGGCAAGTTCGTGAACAGCTTCCGGCTGCTGCACGGCATCGTCTTCCGCAAATACTACTTCGACGAGCTGTATGACGCGCTGTTCGTCCGCCCCTCCATGAAGCTGGGCTACGGCTTGTGGAAGGGCGGTGACCAGGCGGTGATCGACGGCTTCGGCCCCGATGGTGCGGCGAGCGTGACCCGCGGCCTGTCCGCCGTCACCAGCCGACTGCAGACGGGCTATGTCTACCATTATGCCTTCGTCATGGTGATCGGCGTGGTCGCGCTGGTCGGCTGGTTCTACCTGCGTTGAGGAGTGAGTAGTCGATCATGATGGCGGACTGGCCGATCCTGACGCTGACGACGTTCCTGCCGCTGGTGGGCGCGTTCTTCATCCTGCTGATCCGGGGCGAACCGGACATGGTGGCCCGCAACGCCCGCAGCGTGGCGCTGTGGACGTCGCTCATCACCTTCGTCATCTCGCTCTTCATCCTGGCGAACTTCGACCCCTCCAACCCCGGCTTCCAGCTGGTGGAGGAGTACAAGTGGATCCCTGCCTTCAACATTGCCTACATCAAGGGCATTGACGGCATCTCCATCTGGTTCGTCCTGGCTTCCACCTTCCTCACGCCCATCTGCGTGATGGCGTCCTGGCAGTCCATCGAGACCCGGGTGAAGGAATTCATGATCGCCCTCCTGGTCCTGGAGACCATGATGGTGGGCATGTTTACCGCCCTGGATTTCGTCCTCTTCTACCTGTTCTTCGAGGGCGTGCTGCTGCCGATGTTCCTGCTCATCGGCGTGTGGGGCGGGCCGCAGCGGGTCTACGCGGCATACAAGTTCTTCCTCTACACCTTCATCGGCTCCGTGCTGATGCTGCTGGCCATCCTGACCATGTACCTGACCGCAGGGACCATGGACATGCGGGTCATGCTGGACTACGGCTTCGCCCAGGCCCTGCCGAGCCTGCACAAGTGGCTGTGGGTGGCCTTCTTCATCGCCTTCGCGGTGAAGACCCCAATCTGGCCGATGCACACTTGGCTGCCCTTCGCCCACGTGGAGGCGCCCACCGCCGGCTCCGTCATGCTGGCCGGCGTGATGCTGAAGATGGGCGGTTACGGCCTGATCCGGGCCAACGTGCAGATGCTGCCGGAGGCGACCTTCTGGGCGACGGAGTTCGTGTTCGTCCTCTCGGTCGTCGCCATCATCTACACCTCGCTGGTCGCGCTGGCCCAGACCGACATGAAGAAGATGATTGCCTACAGTTCCGTGGCCCACATGGGCTACGTGACCATGGGCATCTTCACCATGAATCAGCAGGGTTTCGACGGTGCCGTCTACCAGATGCTGAGCCACACCATCGTGTCGGCGGCACTCTTCCTCTGCATCGGCGTGGCCTACAACCGGCTGCACACCCGTGACATGAACGCCTATGGCGGCTTGGCGAAGAACATGCCGCGCTACGCTTTCGTCTTCATGGTGTTCATGCTGGCCTCCGTGGGGCTGCCGGGCACCAGCGGCTTCGTGGGCGAGTTCCTGTCCATGCTGGGCGCGTTCCAGGCCAACACCTGGGTGGCCCTGTTCGCCGCGACGGGCTTGGTCCTGGGCGCAGCCTACATGTTGCTGCTCTACCGCAAGCTCTTCTTCGGCAAGCTGGACAAGCCGGAGGTCAAGGCCATGCGTGACTTGTCCTGGCAGGAGGTGAGCTACTTCGCACCCCTGGTGGCCATCGTCATGATCATGGGCGTCTACCCGGCCAGCTTCAAAGACGTCTACTCCCCGACGGTGGAGAAGATCATTTCTGACCACCAGGCCTCGCTGAAGGCGGCCGGCCTTTTGGACGACGGCACCCCGACGCAGACCGCATCCGACACCGCGCCGGTGAAGTCCGTCGCGAGCGAGAACTGAGCCATGGCGACCCTACCCGACCTGATGCCGGCCCTGCCGGAACTGTTCCTGGCCTGCGCCGGCTTGGCCCTGCTGATGATCGGCGTCTTCCGCGGGGAGGGCAGCCTGCGGCTGGTCTCCTGGCTGGCAGTGGCGTCCCTGGTGGTGACGGCGGTGCTGCTGGCCACCGGCCCCACGGAGCGCGTGGTCACCTTCAACGGCCTGTTCGTCACGGACAGCTTCGCCGTGTTCATGAAGTTGCTGGTGCTGACGGCCTCCGCCCTCAGCATCATCGTCTCCATGAACTACCTGGAGAAGGAGCAGATCGCGCGGTTCGAGTATCCGGTGCTGATTGTCTTCGCCACACTCGGCATGCTGGGGATGGTCTCCGCCAACAACCTGATTTCCCTCTATGTCGGGTTGGAGTTGCAGAGCCTGTCGCTCTACGTCATCGCCGCCTTCCGCCGCGACTTCGCCAAGTCGTCCGAGGCGGGGCTGAAGTACTTTGTGCTGGGCGCCTTGTCCTCCGGCCTGCTGCTCTACGGTGCCAGCCTGATCTACGGATTTGCGGGCACGACCGACTTCACCCGCCTGGCAGAGGTGTTCCGCGGGGCGGGCACGCCGTCCCTGGGCGTGATCGTCGGTATGGTATTCGTGGCTGCTGGCCTCGCCTTCAAGATTTCCGCGGTGCCCTTCCACATGTGGACCCCGGACGTCTATGAGGGAGCGCCCACCAGCGTCACCGCCTTCTTCGCCGTGGCGCCCAAGGTGGCGGCGATGGCCCTGTTCGTCCGCGTGCTGGTGGAGCCGTTCGGCGAGTTGCTCCCCCAATGGCAGCAGGTGATTTGGTTCTGCTCCGTCGCTTCCATGATCCTGGGCTCGCTGGCCGCCATCCAGCAGAGCAACATCAAGCGGCTGATGGCCTACAGCTCCATCGGCCACATCGGCTACGCCCTGGTCGGCCTTGCCGCCGGGACGGAAGAGGGTGTGCGGGGCGTGCTGGTGTACATGGCCATCTACCTGGCCATGAATGTGGGCACCTTCGCCATCATCCTGACCATGCGCCAGAACGGCCGGGCCGTTGAGTCGATCAGCGACCTGTCCGGCTTCTCCAAGACGCACCCAGTCCTGGCCTTCGCCATGGCCGTGTTCATGTGGTCCATGGCGGGCGTGCCGCCGGCAGCCGGCTTCTTCGGCAAGTTCTATGTCTTCATGGCGGCGGTGGAGGCAAAGCTTTACGTGCTGGCCATCATCGGCGTGCTGACCAGCGTGGTGAGCTGCTATTACTACCTGCGGATCATCAAGGTCATGTACTTCGATGACCTGTCGGAGCCGCTGGAGCGGCCGGGCCGGGCCCTGAGCCTCGTCGTTGCCGGGACCGCGCTGTTCGTCTTCCCCGTCTACCTGCTGGCGCTGAACCCCATCCTGCTGGGTGCCAGCCAAGCCGCGGCGGCCCTGTTCGGCCGCTGAGGGCCGGCCATGGCGACGGACGGACCATCCCTGTCTGACCTGGAAACGCGGGCGGCCACGCTGCCCGCGTTTTTCCATCTGATGGCCTTGGAGGCCTGCGGCAGCACGAATGACGAGGCCAAGCGCCTGGCCCAGGCGGGTGCGCCGGAAGGCACCCTGGTCTGGGCCCAACGCCAGACGGCGGGCAAGGGGCGACGGGGCAGGGCCTGGACATCCCCGCCGGGAAACCTTTTCTGCTCCCTGGTCCTGCGGCCCGACATGCCGCCGGCGCAGGCGGCCCTGGTCTCCTTCGTTGCCGCCGTGGCGGTGGGGGAAGCGGTAGCGGGTCTGGTACCCGGCCGGCCGGAGCTGAAATGGCCAAACGACGTTCTGTTGGACGGGGCGAAGCTGTCCGGCATCTTGCTGGAGTCGGAGCCCGGTCCGGGCCGGGCTTTGGACTGGCTGGTTCTGGGCGTAGGCGTGAATGTCCGACACTGCCCGGATGACGTGCCCTATGCCGCGACCTCACTGGTCAGGGCGGGTGCGGCAAACGACCTTACGGCGGGGCTTGTCCTGGAGCGTTATGCCGTGAGCTTCTCGGCATGGTACGCCCGCTTTCGGACCCAGGGCTTCGCGCCCGTGCGGGCCGCCTGGCTGAACGCAGCCAGGGGCTTGGGGCAGGCGGTCACGGTACGGCTGGCCGAGGGCAGCTTCACCGGCCGCTTCGCCGACCTGGATGAAACTGGCGGCCTGCTGGTGGAAACTGCGACGGGCCTGCAGCGGGTCACCGCCGGCGACGTGTTCTTCGGCTGACAGGGAAGGGGTACGGCCATGCTCCTGGCCATTGACGCCGGCAACACCAACGTGGTCTTCGCCATCTTCGACGGGGAGGAGAAGCGCGGGCATTGGCGCATCTCCACCGAGGGGCGGCGGACTTCCGACGAGTATGCCGTCTGGCTGAACAGCCTGATGGAGATGAAGGGCCTCAAGCCCGGGGACATCGACGCGGCCATCCTGTCCAGCGTGGTCCCCACCCAGACCCACACCCTGGCCAAGCTGTGCGAGGACCATTTCGGCTGCACGCCCATGCGCGTGGGAGCGCCCGACGTGGATCTGGGCCTGGAGATCCGCATCGACAACCCGCGGGAGGCCGGTGCCGACCGCGTCGCCAATGCCGTTGCGGCCGTTGCCAGCTATGCCCCGCCCCTGGTGGTGATCGACATCGGCACCGGCACGACATTCGATGTGGTGGACGCGGACGGGGCCTTCGCGGGGGGCGTCATCGCCCCGGGCCCGGCCCTGTCCCTGGACGCCTTGCACCGGGTGGCCGCCCAGTTGCCCAAGGTGGATATCGCCAAGCCCGCCAGCGCCATCGGCAAGGGCACTGTCGGTGCCATGCAATCCGGCATGTTCTGGGGTTATACCGGCATGATCGAGGGCATCCTGCGCCGCATCCGGGAGGAGCTGTCGCCCACCGGCACGCCGAAAGTGACGGTTGTCGGGACCGGCGGCCTTGTCCGCGTGTTCGCAGAGGGGACGGACCTCGTGGACCACATCGACGGGGACCTGACGCTCAGGGGATTGTTGCTCATCCACCAACGCAACCAAGCCCGGAAGGGCAGAACCGGACAATGACGGACGCGCGCGACACCGACGAATTCGACCCCGCCGCCCTGTACTTCGTCCCCCTCGGCGGGTCAGGGGAAATCGGGTTGAACCTGAACCTCTATGGCCATGCCGGCAAATGGCTGATGGTTGATCTTGGGGTCAGCTTCGGGGATGAAACGACGCCGGGCGTGGACATCATCCTGCCGGATACGGCCTTCATCGAGGAACGGGTGGAGGATCTGGCGGGCCTGGTCCTGACCCACGCCCATGAGGACCATTTGGGCGCAGTGCCGTACCTGTGGGAAGATTTGCGCTGTCCCGTCTACGCCACCGCCTTCACGGCCACCTTCCTGCGTCACAAGCTGCGGGAGAAAGGGCTCGAGAAGAAGGTACAGATCATTGAGGTGCCCCTGTCCGGGCGCTTCAAGATCGGGCCTTTCGACCTGGAATTCATCACCGTCACCCACTCTATCCCCGAGCCCAACGCCCTGGTGATCCGCACCCCGGCCGGCACCGTCCTGCACAGCGGCGACTGGAAGCTGGACCCGGACCCGGTGATCGGGCCGACCTCGGACGAGGCCACGCTGAAGGCCCTGGGCGAGCAGGGCGTGGATGTCATGGTCTGCGACAGCACCAACGCCCTGGTGCCCGGTGTCTCCGGGTCGGAGGCCGCGGTGCGGGACAGCCTGCGCCAGCTGTTCAGCCGTTATGACCAGCGTATCGCCGTCACCTGCTTTGCCAGCAACGTGGCGCGTCTGCACTCAATCGCCCTGGCCGCCCAGGCCAATGACCGGCATGTCGCCCTGGTGGGCCGTTCCTTGTGGCGGATGGATGAGGTTGCCCGTGCCAACGGCTATCTGACCGACCTGCCGCCCTTCGTGACGGAAAGAGACGCCGGTTTCCTGCCGCGGGAGAAAGTGGTCCTGGTCTGCACCGGCAGCCAGGGGGAGCCGCGGGCCGCCCTGGCCCGCATCGCCGGCGGTGACCATCCGGAGGTGGTGCTGGACAGCGGCGATGTGGTGATCTTCTCCGCCCGGGAGATCCCCGGCAACGAGAAGGGCATCGCCAAGATCCAGAACGCCCTGATCCGCAAGGGTGTGGAGGTGGTGACGGCGGACGACGCCTTCGTCCATGTCTCCGGCCACCCGGCGCGGGACGAGCTGGTCCGCATGTACCAATGGGTCCGTCCGCGCCTCGCCATCCCCGTGCACGGGGAGCAGCGGCACCTGCGCGCCCATGCCCAGCTCGCCCAGGAATGCCAAGTGCCCAACACGCTGGTGCCAGAGGACGGCATGGTCATCCGCCTTGCCCCCGGCCCGGCGCAGGAGGTGGGGCGCGTGCCGGCCGGCCGGCTGATCATCGACGGCAAGCGCATCGTCCCCTTCAACGGCGGTGCCTTGAAGATGAGGCAGCGCATGGCGGCCAGCGGCGCCTGCGTCGTTACCCTGGTCATGGATGGCCGTGGCGCCCTGCTGGCGGCACCCAAGGTCACTGCCATGGGTCTGCTGGAGGAAGACGAGCTGGAGGAGGAGTTGGACGATTTGTCCCAGCGCGTCCGCACCGCCGTCGAGTCACTCTCCCGCGGCGACCGCCAGGATGACGCGTCGGTTAAGGAAGCGGCACGCCTCGCTGTGCGCAGGGCTTTCGGCAGCAGCCAGGGCCGGAAACCCATGACGGACGTGCACCTGGTTCGTGTATAGGTCGCGCGGATCAACGACGGAGCGGGTGAGGGGACATGATCGGGCGTCTCAACCATGTGGCCATCGTGGTGCCGGACCTGGAGGCCGCCTCGGCCACCTACCGGGCGACCCTGGGCGCCAACGTCAGCGCGGCGGTGGACCTGCCGGAGCATGGCGTGACCACCGTGTTCGTGGAGTTGCCCAACACCAAGATCGAGCTGCTGCACCCGCTGGGGGAGGGCAGCCCCATCGCCAAGTTCCTGTCCCAGAACGCCAGCGGCGGCATCCACCACATCTGCTATGAGGTGGACGACATCCTGGCCGCCCGCGACAAGCTGAAGGCGGAAGGCTTGCGAGTGCTGGGCGATGGGGAGCCGAAGATTGGCGCCCATGGCAAGCCGGTGCTGTTCCTGCACCCCAAGGACCTGTTCGGCACCCTGGTCGAGCTGGAACAGGCCTGAGCGGGAAGGGGCTTTCAGCATGGGTTGGGTCACCTGGGCCGCCATCTATTTCACCGTCTGGTGGACGGTGCTGTTCGCCATCCTGCCCATCGGGGTGCAACGGGCGGAGGACCGAGCGGCCGGCCATGACCCGGGCGCGCCCGCGCGGCCGATGATGCTGAAGAAGGTGGCGATCACCTCCGTCGTCTCCGCCATCCTGTGCCTTGCCGGCTGGGCCGTGTTCCATTTCGGCCTGCTGGACTGGCGGGAGCTGATGGCCCCGGCATGACCCTGACCTATTGCGACGTGGCGCCCGGCCACGAATGGCATGGCCCCTACCATGACCATGAATATGGCCTGCCCCTGACGGGGGACGATGAGCTGTTCGAGCGGCTGGTGCTGGAGATCAACCAGGCCGGCTTGTCCTGGCTGACCGTGCTGAAGAAGCGCGCCGCCTTCCGTGCAGCCTATTCGAACTTCAGCGTGGACGTCGTCGCAGCCTATGGCCCCGACGACGTGGCCCGCCTGATGGCAGACCCGGGCATCATCCGCAACCGGCTGAAGGTGGAGGCGGCCATCGCCAACGCCCGCACGATCCAAGGCATGCGGGCCAGCCATGGCGGCTTCCATGCGTGGCTGCTGGCCCACCACCCGCGTGGCAAGGCGGAGTGGGTGAAGCTGTTCGGCAAGACCTTCCGCTTCACCGGTGGGGAGATCGTGGGCGAGTTCCTGATGAGCATCGGCTTCCTGCCGGGGGCGCACCGGCCCGGCTGCCCGGCGCAACAGCGGCTCGACTCGCTGGAACAACCCTGGCAGCAGGCGGTGGCGGCCGGTTACGCCGGATACGGCGCCTAAGGATTGTGCATGTTCCTGCGCGAGGCCTGCGCATCTGCATGGAACTTGTGCAGAAAGCACGAAAAACGCACAAATGAAAAAGGCAAGGGCGTTTTTGCCCTTGCCTTCGTCAGGTGACGATATCAGACTTCTTCTTATCAGGAGGGTTGATCCCCTCTTGATTGACGCCTGGTGGCGATTCCTCCCTAAACTCAGGCCGCGCTCCGATGAGCGCGGTCTTTCTTTTTGTGCGGGGAGTATATGCACTCAATGCAGGGCCGTCACGCCTAAAATTGCACATTTCGCAGCCATGACGGACATTTGTTGGGCCCAATCCATAGGCTGCGTGAAACTGGGCCCGTAAATCGGCTACTTGCGACACCTTTATCCCGACGAACCTGTGGAACGCTGGCCGGCTGAGGAATTGTCCAGCGGTGTCAATGCCCTAGCCACGCAAACTTGATGACGAACAGCACAGCAAGCACCAGCACCGTCGGCCCGGCGTCGCGCCAGCGACCCGACAGCACCTTCAGCCCGGCATAGGTGATGAAGCCGAAGGCAATCCCGTGGGCGATGGAGTAGGTCAGCGGCATCCCCAGCGCGGTGACCACGGCCGGCGCATATTCCGTCACGTCGTCCCAATCCACCTCTGTCAGTCCCCGGGCCATCAGGCAGGCGACATAAAGCAGGGCCGGGGCGGTGGCATAGGCGGGGATGTTGGCCGCCAGCGGCGCCAGGAACAGGCAAGCCAGGAACAGCAGCGCCACGACGACGGCCGTCAAGCCTGTCCGCCCGCCCACGTTGGTGCCGGCCGCGCTCTCGATATAGCTGGTGACAGTGGAGGTGCCGAGGGCGGCGCCCGCCATGGTGGCCGTGCTGTCGGCGAACAGGGCCTTGCCCAGGCGGGGGAACTTGCCGTCCGGCCCCATCAGCCCCGCCCGGTGCGCCACGCCCACCAGGGTGCCGGCCGTGTCGAACAGGTCCACGAACAGGAAGGCGAAGACCACGCTGACCAAGCCGACGCTCAGCGCCCCGCCGATGTCCATGGCCAGGAAGGTGGGGCTGGGGTCGGGTGGCAGGCTGACGATGCGCCCGTCGAAGGGGGAGACGCCCAGGGCCATCCCGACCACCGCCGTCGCCAGAATGGCGATCACCACCGCCCCGGTCACCGCCCGCGCGGCCAAGGCGCAGAGCAGTACGAAGCCGAGCGCGGCCAGCACCGTCTTGGGCTGGCTGACGTCGCCCAGGGTGACCAGCGTCACCGGGTGGTCGGCCACGACGCCCGCGTTCTGCAGGGCGATGATGCCCAGGAAAAGGCCAATGCCGGCGCTGATGGCCATCTTCAGGCTGTGCGGGATGGCATTCACCACCGCCTCGCGCACCGGCAGGACAGTGAGGACGAAGAAGATCAGGCCCGACAGGAAAACGGCCCCCAGCGCCACCTGCCAGGAATAGCCCATCTGCCCGACCACGGTGAACGCGAAATAGGCGTTCAGCCCCATACCGGGCGCCAGCGCGATGGGGTAGTTGGCCACCAGCCCCATGACCAGCGTGCCCACCGCCGCCGCGACGCAGGTGGCGACGAACACCGCGCCCTGGTCCATGCCCGTGCTGGACAGGATCTGCGGGTTCACGAAGACGATGTAGGCCATCGTTAAAAAGGTGGTGAAACCGGCAAGGGTCTCGGTCCGCACGGTGGTGCCGTGCTCCCTCAGCTTGAAGTATGATTCGAGCACGGTCGCGAACCCCGAGGGCGGGAAGGGAAGGGACAGATGCGAGTATCCCCCGGAAAAGTCTTGTGCGCCATAGGCTTGCTGAGCGTCCTTGCCGTGGCGGGTCTCGCCGCCGCCCAGGACGCGACCCGGCCGGCGGCAGCGCCGTCCTGGCAGGTGCCGCCCCAGCGCCCGCCAAGCACTACCGTGTCCCGCGCTCCCACCATCACAGTGGACCCCGCCGCCTGCCGCTGGGTGCAACGGCATGAGCCGGCGGCGGACGTGGAGTACAGGCCGGGCGTGGACGTGAACGGCCAGCCGGTCGCCCCCGCCGACCTGCCCGGCTCCCCCGCTGTCCGCCTGCCGGAGCGGCTGGAGATCGGCATCACCGCGGACCTGGCCGACCGCTTCGGCATCCCGCGCTCAGCGCTCTACGGCGCGGAGGCCTATGTCGGCACGGTGACGGTGGAGGGGAACCGGGTGCTGTTCAACGGCCAGCCGATTACGTCGCTGGCCGAACAAGAGCTTGTGGTACTCTGTGGGAAACAGCGGCAGCGTTAGGGAATTAGGCAATGGAGCGGGCAGCGGCGAAGGCCATCCTGAAGCGGCGGATCGACCAGGCCTCGGGCCGGAGCCGGGCCGACCTGGTGATCAAGAACGCCCGCCTGTTGAACGTCGCCACCGGCACCATCGAGCAGACCGACATCGCTATTTGCGGCGACACCATCGTCGGGACCTATGACCGCTATGACGGGGTGGTGGAGATCGACGCGAAGGGCCGCTTCGCCGTGCCCGGCTTCATCGACACCCATGTGCATTGCGAGAGCACCTGCGTCACCCCGGCGGAGTTCGACCGCTGCGTCCTGCCCCGCGGCACCACCACGGCCATCTGCGACCCGCATGAGATCTGCAACGTGCTGGGGGAACAGGGCCTGCAATACTTCCTGGACAGCGCCGGCGGCCTCGCCATGGATCTGCGGGTGCAACTCAGCTCCTGCGTGCCCGCCACGCACCTGGAAACGGCGGGTGCCCGGCTGACCGCCGACGATCTGGTCCGCCACCGCCACCACCCCAAGGTGGTCGGGCTGGCGGAGTTCATGAACTTCCCCGGTGTGTTGCACAAGGATGAGGAGACGCTGGACAAGCTGGCCGCCTTCTACGGCGCCCACATCGACGGCCACTCCCCCCTGGTCACCGGCAAGGACCTGAACGCCTATCTCTCCTGCGGCATCCGCAACTGCCATGAAAGCACCAGCGTGCCGGAGGCGCGGGAGAAGCTGGCCAAGGGCATGCAGGTGCTGGTGCGCGACGGCAGCGTGTCCAAGGACGTGGACGAGTTGGCGCCGATCATCGACATGGTCACCAGCCCCTTCGTCGCCTTCTGCACCGACGACCGCAACCCGTTGGACATCGCGGAGGAAGGCCATTTGGACCACCTGGTCCGCCGCGCCATCGCCCGCGGCGCCGACATGGTCGCCGTCTACCGCGCCGCCACTTGGTCCGCCGCGCGGGGGTTCGGGCTGACTGACCGCGGGCTGGTCGCCCCGGGCTACCGGGCGGACATCGTGCTGCTGGACGACCTCGCCACCTGCGCCGTCTCCCAGGTCATCTCCGCCGGCCGGGTGGTCACGCCGGACCTGTTCGCCGACCGCCCCATGCCGGCCCCGGTGGGTCTGGACAGCATGAAGCGGTCTCCGGTCACGGCGGCCGACTTTGCCATCCCGGCGGGCGGCCCCGGCACCCCCGTCATCGGCGTGCTGCCCGGCAAGATCCTGACCAGTGCCCTGAGCGCCACGGTGCCCTTCCGCGCCGGCTTGCGCCACGCCGACCCGGCCAACGACATCCTGAAGGTCTGCGTGGTGGAGCGGCACGGCAAGACCCGCAACATCGGCAAGGGCTTCGTCCGCGGCTTCGGGCTACGGGAAGGGGCCCTCGCCAGCTCCGTCGGCCATGACAGCCACAACATCTGCGTGGTGGGCAGCGACGACGCCCAGATGGCCCTGGCCGTGAACCGCCTGCTGGAGATCGGCGGCGGCTTCGTCGCCGTGCGCGGCGACACGGTGGCGGGGGAGGTGCCCTTGCCCCTGGCCGGGCTGATGAGCCTGAAGGACTACGTGACGGTGGAGCACGAGCTGTCCGCCATCCGGGCCGTGGTCCGCGCCATGGGCTGCCCCCTCGCGGAGCCGTTCCTGCAACTGGCGTTCCTCCCGCTGCCGGTGATCCCACACCTGAAGATCACCGACATGGGGCTGGTGGACGTGGACAGGTTCGAGTTGGTGGCGGCTTGAAGGGAGAAAGCCTGAGGCCGTGGAGCCTATAGTTGTTTCTCTGCCGCCCGGCGTTCAGCGATCAGTTCGTCTGCCAGACTGCGACTTGGGTTTCCATATCGCCGCGCCAATGCCTGTGCCCGAGCCACCGCGGCATCGACCATCTCTAGGATCATTCGTCCGTGTTCCGCCCGGACCAGGACCTTTCCGCCTGTCTCCAAGCCGGCTGATTTTCGGGTTTCCAGAGGGATCACGAGACTGCCGTCTGGGGAGATGACTGCGGTGAATATCTGCTGAGGCATTATCGCGCCTGTCAGTCATAGCAATGTGTTCACGGTAGTTGCCCGGTAGGTTGCCACAAGCCGCATCGCGCCGCACCCCCATTGCCACCCGCTGTCCCACCCCCTAAAGTCCGCCCCCTGTCCCACGGCCGTTTGTGAGCCCGTCCCATGCGCATGTCCCAGTTCTTCCTGCCCACGCTGAAGGAGACCCCGGCGGAGGCGCAGGTGGTCAGCCACCAGTTGATGCTGCGCGCCGGCATGATCCGGCAGACCTCCGCCGGCATCTACGCCTGGCTGCCGCTGGGCTGGAAGGTGCTGCAGAAGGTGGCGCAGATCGTGCGGGAAGAGCAGGACCGCGCCGGGGCCCAGGAAATGCTGATGCCCACCATCCAGTCGGCGGAGCTGTGGCGCCAGTCCGGCCGGTACGAGGCCTATGGCAAGGAGATGCTGCGCATCAAGGACCGGCACGACCGGGAGATGCTGTACGGCCCCACGAACGAGGAGATGATCACGGACATCTTCAAGACGTTCGTGCGCTCGTACAAGGACCTGCCGAAGAACCTGTACCACATCCAGTGGAAGTTCCGGGACGAGATCCGGCCCCGCTTCGGCCTGATGCGGGGCCGCGAGTTCCTGATGAAGGACAACTACTCCTTCGACCTGGACGTGGAGGGGGCCAAGCTCTCCTACCGCAAGATGTTCCTGGCCTACCTGCGCACCTTCGCCCGCATGGGCATCAAGGCCATCCCCATGCGCGCCGACACCGGCCCCATCGGCGGCGACCTGTCCCACGAGTTCATCATCCTGGCGGAGACGGGCGAGTCCCAGGTGTTCTGCGAAAAGCGCTGGCTGGACCTGGACGTGCTGGCCGATGACCCCGGCTATGACAGCGACCTCAAGGACTTCTTCGCCAAGTACACCAGCCTGTACGCCGCGACGGAGGAGATGCACGACGCCGCCACCGCACCCGCCGAGCTGGAAACGGCCCGGGGCATCGAGGTGGGCCACATCTTCTATTTCGGCACCAAGTATTCCGCCCCCATGGGTGCCGTGGTCACCGGGCCGGACGGCAACCCCGTGACGGTGGAGATGGGCAGCTACGGCATCGGCGTGTCCCGTGTCGTCGCTGCCATCATCGAGGCGAGCCACGATTCCAACGGCATCATCTGGCCGGACCCTGTCGCCCCCTTCCACGTAGCCGTGGTCAACCTGAAGGCTGACGACGCGGAGTGCGCCCGGGTGTCGGAGGAGGTCTACGCCAAGCTCCAGGCGGCCGGCGTTGACGTGCTGCTGGACGACCGCAATGAGCGTCCGGGCGCCAAGTTCGCCGACATGGACCTGATCGGCATCCCCTGGCAGCTCACCATCGGCCCACGCGGCCTGAAGAACGGCGTGGTGGAGCTGAAGCGCCGCGCCACGGGGGAGAAGCAGGAGCTGCCGGTCGAGGCGGCGCTGGCCAAGGTCACGGGCTGAGCCGGATTGAGCCTGCTGTCGCGCTGGACCCAGGAGCTGCGGGCCTATCCGCGCGGGGTCTGGACCCTGTTGGGCGGGGTGCTGGTGCTGCGCACCGGGGCCATGGTGTCGCCCTTCATGACCCTGTTCCTGACGGAGGGCAGGGGCCTGACACCCGCCTTCGCCGGGCTGGTGGTAGCCGCCTATGGGGCGGGGGCGGTGTTGGGCAGCATCCTCGGCGGGCTGCTGGCTGACCGGATCGGTCGGCGGCCCACCATGCTGCTGGCCCTGTTCGGGGCCGGGCTGGTGTTCCCGCTGGGGTCCCTGCCGCAGGACATCGGCCTGCTGGCGCTGCTGCTGTTCCTGGCCGGGCTGCTGATGGACTGCTACCGCCCCGCCGCCATGGCCGCCATGGCGGAGATGGTGCCGGAGGACCGGCGGGTCCGGGTCTATGCCCTGAACTACTGGGTCGCCAACATCGGCTCCGCCTTGGCGCCGGTGTTGGGCGGGGTGCTGGCGGCCCTGGGCTATGGCGCCCTGTTCCTGGCCAACGGACTGGCCATCCTGGCCTATGCGCTGGTGGTCCTGCTGCTGTTCCGGGAGCCCGCGCGGGCGGCCTTGTCCGCCGGCACGGCACGGGTCAGCGCCTGGGCCGCCGGCCGGGATCCGGTGGTCTGGACCGTGGCCGGCGGGTCCGCCCTGACCGCCATCCTGTTCGTCCAGTCCTATGCCATGCTGCCGCTCGCCATGCAGGCGGATGGGCTGGGTAAGACCCAGTACGGCATCGCTGTGGGCTTGAACGCCGTCACCGTCGTCGCCTTGTCCCTGCCGGTGGCCCGCTGGGTATCCCGGCTGGAGCCGCGCCTCGCCCTTGCCACTGGCGCCTTGCTCATGGGCGGAGGCATGGCCCTTACCGGCTTGGCGGAGACCATGCTGGTCTACTGCGCCACTGTCGTGGTCTGGAGCCTGGGGGAGATCGTCATCGCCCCCGTCGCCCCGGCTCTGCTGGCCGCCGCGGCGCCGGAGGGGCGCAAGGCCCTTTACCAGGGCACCCTCAGCGCCAGCTGGGGCTGGTCGTCCCTGCTCGGCCCAGTGTCGGGCGGGATGCTCTACACCCTGTCGCCCGCGTTGCTGTGGACCGCTTGCGGGGCGCTGGGCATCGTGGCAGCGGTAATCTTCGCCATTACGCCCCGTCACCCGAAGCGTTGCTGAAACGGGAAGCCACGGGCGGTGCTGGACGCCATGCTTTTGCCCACCTATAGGGTTACGACCCGACAGTCCCCGCCGGCCCAGGGCCCCGCATGATCTTCACCGCCTTCGAACGCATGGTCGCGCTGCGCTACCTCCGGGCCCGGCGGCAGGAGGGGACGGTGTCGGTCATCGCCGGCTTTTCCTTCATCGGCATCGCACTGGGCGTGGCGACGCTGATCGTTGTCATGTCCGTGATGAACGGCTTCCGTGCCGAGCTTGTGGCCCGAATCCAGGGCGTCAGCGCCCATGCCATCGTCTCGGCGCCCAAGGGACCGCTGACCGACTATGCCGCGGTGGCGGAGAAGCTGCGGGCCGTACCCGGCGTCACCCAGGTCCAGCCCGTGGTGGAGGCGCAGGCCTTGGCCATGGTCAACGGCCGCGCCACGGGGGTCAAGGTGCGCGGCTTGGCGGCGGAAGACTTCGCCCGCCGGCCCATCGTAGGCAGCAGCGTCATCATCGGCCTGCCGCAGTTGGGAGAGGATGGCGTGGCCCTGGGCCGCGGCCTTGCCCGCCTGTTGGGCACCGGGGTGGGCGCGGAGGTCACCCTGATCAGCCCCAAGGGCACGGCCACGCCCTTTGGCACGGTGCTGCGCCGAAAGGCCTTCCCGGTCTACGCCGTTGTGGACGTGCAGATGCCGGAGCATGACCAGAGCGCCCTGTACATGCCGCTGGCTGAGGCGCAGACCTTCTTCCGCCTGCCCGGGGCCGTTACCGGCATCGACGTCTTCGTCGCCAACCCGAACGACGTGCCCGCCATGCGCCGGGCGTTGGAAGCCGCGGCGCCCGGCCTGATCGTCACCGACTGGCGCCAGGCCAATGGCAGCCTGGTCACGGCCCTGGCGGTGGAACGGGTGGCCATGTTCGTGGTGCTGACCCTCATCATCCTGGTGGCCAGCTTCAACATCGTTTCCAGCATGGTGATGCTGGTTCGGGGCAAGTCCGCCGCCATCGCCATCCTGCGCACCATGGGTGCCAGCCGGGGCAGCATCCTGCGGGTGTTCCTGCTGGCCGGCGCCAGCATCGGCACGGTGGGCACCCTGGCCGGGTTCGGGCTGGGAATCCTGGTGACCGACAACATCCGGGAGATCGGGGCCGCCCTGGCCTCCGTCCCCGCCATGGCGGGCATGCCCCTGGTCAGCTTCCTGTCCTCCCTGCCGGCCATCGTGGACTGGCAGGAGGTGGGGGTGGTCCTGGCCATGGGCTTGGTCCTTTCCATTGGCGCCACGGTCTACCCGGCCTTGCGCGCTGCCCGTACCGACCCTGTGGAGGCCCTACGCCATGGCTGAGCAGCGCCGCGGCGCCGGCCCTTTCTCCGCCTTCGAGGGCTGGGTAGCCTTCCGCTATCTGCGGGCCCGCAAGCAGGAAGGCTTCGTTTCCGTCATCGCCGCCTTTTCCTTCCTGGGCATCCTGCTGGGGGTGGCGACGCTGATTGTCACCCTGGCCGTGTTCAACGGATTCCGGGCGGACCTTCTGGGCCGGGTTCTGGGATTTCAAGGGCATCTGGTCGCCTTCGGCACCACCGGCCCCTTCACCGTGGCGGAGGCGGACCTTGCCCGCGCCCGCGCGCTGCCCGGGGTCCTGGCTGTGAACCCGCTGGTGGACGGCCAAGCCCTGCTGACCTACCGCGACCATGCTGGTGGTGTTGCCATCAAGGCCTTGCGGCCAGAGGACTTCGCCAAGCGAACCCTGTTCGCCCAAGCACTCAAGGAAGGCGCCTTCCCGGAGTCAGACGGCCTGTTGATCGGCAAGCGGCTGGCGGACAAGGCCGGCATCAGGGTTGGCGACCGGGTCACCCTGTTGAGCCCGAATGCCGCGCCGGAGGGTGGAATGCCCCGCTCCCGCGGTTTCCCGGTCACCGGCATCTTCGAGATGGGCGTGTCGGAGTTCGACCAGAACGTGGCGCTGATGCCCCTGGCCACCGCGCAGGGATTTTTCGAGTTGGGCGACGCGCTGACGACGCTGGAGGTGGTTCTGGCCGACCCGGAGCAGGCCCCGGCCCTCCAGCCCGCCCTTTCCGCGGCACTGCCTGCCGACCTTGCCGTTCGCACTTGGCAGCAGGTGAACGGCGCCTTCTTCGGCATCATCGAGACTCAGCGCAATGTCGTTTCCCTGATCCTGGGCATGATCGTGCTGGTGGCGGCCTTCAACGTGGTGTCTGGCCTGATCATGCTGGTGCAGGACAAGGGGCGGGAGATCGCCATCCTGCGCACCATGGGGGCGGGGCGGGGGGCCATCCTGCGCATCTTCCTGATCTCCGGCGCCAGCATCGGCATCTTCGGCACCCTGGCCGGTGTCGCCCTGGGCGTGCTGGTGGCGAGCGAGGTGGAGGCGATCCGCCAAGCCTTCCAGAGCCTGACCGGCACGGACCCCTTCAACGCCCAGATCTACTACCTGTCGGAACTGCCTTCCCGGATCGACGTGGGGCAGGTGTTGCAGGTGGCGCTGCTTTCCATCGGCCTGTCCTTCCTGGCCACCCTTTACCCGGCCTGGCGTGCGGCCCGGCTCGATCCTGTCGAGGCACTGCGGTATGAGTGACGAGGTCCTGGCCCTGGACGGCATCCGGCGCAGCTTCAAACAGGCGGGCGCTACCCTGGACGTGCTGCGCGGCGCCACCGCCACCGTGCGGGCGGGCGAGCTGGTGGCCCTGGTGGGACCCAGCGGGGCGGGCAAGTCCACCCTGCTGCACATCGCCGGCCTGCTGGAGCGGGCGGACGCGGGCGAGGTGCGCATCGCCGGCACGCCGGTCATGAAGCTCGGCGACGGGGACCGCACGGCCCTGCGCCGGGACAAGATCGGCTTCGTCTACCAGTTCCACCACCTGTTGCCGGAGTTCAGCGCGGAGGAGAACATCGTCCTGCCGCAGATGATCGCCGGCGTATCCCGCGGCCAGGCACGCCAACGGGCGCAGGAGCTGTTGGGCCTGGTCGGCCTTGCCCAGCGTGCCAGCCACCGGCCGGCGCAACTTTCGGGTGGCGAGCAGCAGCGCGTGGCCATAGCCAGGGCCCTGGCCAACCGGCCCAAGGTCCTGATCGCCGACGAACCCACCGGCAACCTGGACCTCCACACGGCAGAAAGCGTCTTCGCCATGTTCAAGGAGCTTGTCCGCGGCCAGGCCTTCGGCGCCCTGGTGGCCACCCACAACCTCGACCTCGCCCACCGCATGGACCGGGTCCTGGAGATGCGGGACGGCCTGCTGGTGGAACAATGACCGGTTTCACCGTCGCCCTGCCTTCGGGCTACCGGCCGGACTGGGTGCTGTCCTACCACGGCCGCGACCCGGACGGCCCGGCGGAGCGGGTGCAGGACAGCCGCATCACCAAGGCCCTGGACCTGCCCGGCGGGCCGGTGCTGCTGACCATCGACATCGGCACGGAGGTGGCGAGCTGTGCCGCCGACCGGGCCCTGTCGGATGCGGAGCTTTCCACGACCAGCCACATCGCCGCCCGCATGCTGGGCGTAGCGACGGACGTCTCCGGCCTGGAGCGGTGGGCGGCGGAAGACCCGCAGGTGGCCAAGCTGCTGGGCGACCGCATCGGCCTACGCCCCGCCCTGACCGCCACGGTGTGGGAGGGGCTGGTCTGGGCCATCGTGGGGCAGCAGGTGAATTTGCGATTCGCCGGCACCCTGCGCCGCACCCTGATCGAGCTGGCTGGCACCCCACACCCCAGCGGCCGCATTGCCCACCCCGGCCCGGCTGCCGTGGCACGGCTGGACCCGGAGGAGCTTGGCCAACGCAAGTTCAGCCGCGCCAAGGCCGCCTACCTGATCGGCGCCGCCCAAGCAGCGGTGGAGGGCAGGGTGGATTACGAGGCACTGCCAGGCATGACGCCGGAAGCGGCGGAAGCCCGCTTGACCGGCCTGAAGGGCATCGGTCCCTGGACCCGCCAATACCTGCTGCTCCGCGCCTGCGGCTTCCCCGACTGCGTGCCGGCGGGCGACGCCGGCCTCGCCGCCGGCCTGCAACGCTTCCACGGCCTGGAGCGGCGGCCCACGCCTGAGGAGCAGAAGCAACTCATGGCGCCCTATGCCCCATTCCGCAGCCTGGCCACGGCGCACATGTGGGCGGGGTTCGCGTAGGCTTGTTTGTGGAGGGGAAATCGGACCTTGCGCAGTCGCTTGGTGCAGCAGAGGCGTTCTTCAACTCAATGTGACGACCGCCTAGTGGTCGCACCAACAGAGATGCCAAAGTGTGTCGCTCGATTCGGTGGCGGTTCTGGGCCTTCCGCATATAGCTGTCGGCGGGATTGGCAGCTACTACATGTTGGGCAGTCGAGGCGGGCTGGAACGACTCGGTTCTTTCGGTTCTCGGCCCGAGTCGTGCAGCACGAAGCCGGGCTAGTCACGGAATGAGTTTGCGTGGAAGCGAAAAATCAGCAAAAAAAGACCCCGGAGAGTTAGCCGCTCTCCGGGGCACTCAGTGCTTCAGCAAGCTACCATTTCCGGCTGGCTAAGCCCGCAAAACTTACTTCAGCCGGAAATGGTGGTTGTTGAGGGAAGGGGGGAACGGATCGCCCGCATATACATAGCGATCATAGGACGTTCCAGCGTATTGACCGCTGGCGTCGCTCCACTGACCGTAGGTACCCGACTTGGGGCACTTTTCGCCGCTATAGTAGCGGCCGTCTTCTTTGGCGTCCCGAGTTTTGAGGCGCTCAGTCATTGCTCTCTCCTTAAGGGCCAGCACTCAGCCCGCACCCTTGCCAGCCCTATGTGTGGAATGGCGCGGGAACGCAATATGTAGGGTTGTGCAGATTGGACTGCAACAGGAAACGCGACGCTCAACATATTGCGCAAGGAAGTTGTACCTATGCAGACATAAAGATGTGTTTATAACCCAAGCTATTTCTGCCGCGCCTTCAATGGCAATCCTTCACAGAATAAGCGAAAGAAAACTCTTTAGGTTGTGCTGTCTTCAAAATAGGAACATTTTCCTAGAGCTTTGGTTGAGTTGCCCCTATGCACGAAACTTAGTCCGCTTTTTTTGTGTTTTGTTCGATGCCCACGCAAGGCCGGCGTTAGCGGAAATTTCGAATCGTTGATCGCAAGGGAACTCTTCTTCCTTGCTCAGCTTTCGACCCAAGCAGTCAAGTGAATGTAAAAAAGGATGTAGCGCGACATTCGAAGTAAGTCGCATCAAGATTGGCCGCGAATCAGTGCACCGCACACACGCTCCCATCCTTCACCGGCAGCGCGCAGGTGCCCAGAGCCTGTCCCTGGGTGCCCAGCAGGGTTCCGGACCAGTTGGCCGAGTCGGTCAGCTTGTCGATCCATAACCAACCGAAAGCGGCCGTGGTGTTGCCCGACATGGTCTGGCCCAACAGGGTGGTGGTGAAGGTCTGCGGGGTCGCCACGGTTTGCAGGATCACGCCGCTGTTGCCGATGACGATCTGCGGCGGCAGGGCTGGCTGGCTGGGCGTCACCGTGTGGAACAGGTGCATGTGGCTGCTGAAGGTGACGGCGGCGTTGGCGGGCAGGGTGGGGTTGCTGCCCAGGCCCGCTTGCAGGGTGGCCCCGCCGGTGCCCGTGGCGGTGACAGGCACGGTGCCGGTCCCGGTGCTGGGGTTGCTGCTGAACACGGCCAGGATGGGGCGGTGGGTCATGAACCAAGCCGGCCCGTCGGCGAAGAAGCCGGGAAGGGCCTGCATCACGGGGCCATAGGCAGCGGTCACCGCCGGGTCCATGGGCATGGTCGGCGGGTTGTTGCTGTCACAGGCGTTGGCACTGTCCAGCATCACCAGGGACAGGGACTTCAGGCTGATCTTATAGGTGGGCGTGATGTCCGGCACCGGGGTGGGGGCGGCGCAGGACTGCTCCCCCTGGCCGGGGCCCAGCAGGTTGGAACGGGCGTCCAGCAGGTAGAAGTAACCAGGGCCGGCGCGGCTGCAGAGCTCATGGTTCCCGCGCACGAACACCCAGGGCGCCTTGGCCAGCAAGGGCGCCGCCGGGTCGAAGAAGTCCGCCTTCCAGTCCGCCCAATTGTCGGGAAGGCTGCTGCCCGGCTGGTTCTGGGAAATGGGCGGCGTCTGCAAACAGCCGTCATAGGTCCACTGGGTCTGGCCGTTCACCTGGATCTGGTTCGGCGTGCCCCGGTAATTGTAGTCGCCGGCGTGGATCACCAAGTCCGGGTTCTTCGCCGCCGCGGCCTGGACCAGGGTCGGCCAAGGCCATTGGGCCGGGTCGGCGCAATCCTGCTTCTTGGCGGTGTTGCAGCCCGAGTCGCCCAGGACGGCCACGTTGCCCGGTTTCTGCTTCGGCACCGGCAACGGCACCGTCTGCCCGTTGACCAGCACGGCGGACGGTGCGTCCGCCGGTACCAGCACCTCACACACCGTGATGGGGAAGGTGGCGGGGTTGGGGTTCGTCCGTGCCGCCATCGCCGTGCCGCTGGCAAGGCTGGGGCAGGCCTGGCCTGTGCCGTCCAGCACGATCCGGCCGATGGCCTGCCCACCAGGACCCCACAAGACATAGCTGGACAGCAGGTCCCCAGGTGACGCCGCGGCGGGAGTTACCGCCAGGAAGGAAACACCTACCGCCGCGGCCAGCCCCGATCCGATGACCCGCATGATTTCGCCCCGCCCTTGGAAGCCTGCTCTGGCGGCACTATGCCTTACTCCCTTTTATGGGGAAAGGGCCGGTGCGGTATGCGCGTCTGTTGGGGACAACCTGCGCCACCCGGGACTGCGGGCGTGATTCCAGGTGGCGGCCTGCGGTAAGCTCAGTCGCCCAAGCCTCGCCCGTCATTCCGGACTTGCCCGTGCCCGATCCCGGCTTCATCCACCTGCGTGTCCACTCCGCCTACTCCCTGTCGGAAGGGGCCATCAAGACCAAGGAGCTGGTGAAGCTGTGCAAGAAGCACGGCTTCCCTGCGGTGGCGGTTACCGACACGGGCAACCTGTTCGGTTGCCTGGAATTCGCCATGGCCGCGGCGGATGAGGGAATACAGCCCATCATCGGCTGCCAGATGTGGGTCACGCCCTATGGCCCGGTGAAGAAGGTGCAGGGCCGGATGGCTGGCCCTGGTGCCGACCAGCTAATCCTGATCGTGCAGACGGAGCAGGGCTACCGCAACCTGATGTCCCTGGTCTCCAAAGCGTACCTGGAGACGGAGCCCGGCCTGCTGCCCCAGGTCAGCGTGGAGCAGCTCGAGGGCTGCACCGATGGCCTGATCTGCCTGACCGGCGGCCCTGGTGGCGGGGTGGGGCGGCTGTTGCTGGACGGGCAGAAACCGCATGCTGAGGAGCTGCTGCTGAAGCTCGCCGGACTGTTCCCCGGCCGGCTGTACGTGGAGCTGATGCGCCATGTGGAGGGCCCCATCGCCACGGCGGAGGACCGGATCGAGCCTGAGCTGATCGACCTTGCCTATCGGCACGAACTGCCCCTCGTCGCCACCAACGATGCCTATTTCGCCACCCCCGACATGTTCGAGGCGCACGACGTGCTGCTCTGCATCGCGGAAGGCGCTTATGTGGTGCAGGAGGAGCGGCGGCGGGTGACCCCGCACCATTGCTTCAAATCCGCGGCGGAGATGAAGGAGCTGTTCGCCGACCTTCCGGAGGCGGTGGAGAACACTGTCGCCATCGCCCGGCGTTGCGCCTACATGCCGAAGAAGATCAACCCGATCCTGCCCGCCTTCGTCCAGGGCGTGGCCAAGCAGGACCAGGAGTCGGCGGAGGCCCAAGAACTGCGCAAACAGGCGCACGACGGGTTGACCTACCGCCTGAACAGATACGTCTTCACCCCTGAAATGACAGCGGAAAAAAGGGCTGAGACGGAGGCGGAATACCGCAAGCGTCTGGACTTCGAGCTGGACACCATCGTCAAGATGAAGTTCCCCGGCTACTTCCTGATCGTGTCGGACTTCATCAAGTGGGCGAAGGACCATGGCATCCCCGTGGGGCCGGGCCGCGGCTCCGGCGCCGGCAGCCTGGTGGCTTGGTCGCTGCTGATCACCGACCTGGACCCGATCCTTTACGGCCTGCTGTTCGAGCGGTTCCTGAACCCCGAGCGCGTGTCGATGCCCGACTTCGACATCGACTTCTGCCAGGACCGGCGCGAGGAGGTGATCAAGTACGTCCAGCAGCGCTACGGCTATGACCGGGTGGCGCAGATCATCACTTTCGGGAAGCTCCAGGCCCGCGCCGTGGTGCGCGACGTGGGGCGCACCCTGCAGATGCCCTATGGCCAAGTGGACCGCATCTGCAAGCTGATCCCCAACAACCCCGCCAACCCCGTCACCCTGCAACAGGCTATCGACGGGGAACCGCTGTTGCAGGAGATGCGCCGGTCGGATGAGACCATCGGCCGCCTGCTGGACATCGCCTTGAAGCTGGAAGGCCTGTACCGCCACGCCTCTACCCACGCGGCAGGCGTGGTGATCGGCGACCGGCCGCTGCATGAGCTGGTCCCCATGTACCGCGACCCGCGGTCCGACATGCCGGTCACCCAGTTCAACATGAAGTATGTGGAGCTGGCGGGCCTGGTGAAGTTCGACTTCCTGGGCCTGAAGACCCTGTCGGTCCTGAAGACCGCCGTGGACCATGTGCGGGAGCTGGGGCCGGAACTGGACCTGCTGGCCCTGCCGCTGAAAGACGACAAATCCTATTCCATCCTGGGGCGAGCCGAGAGCTCGGGCGTGTTCCAGCTGGAAAGCTCGGGCATGCGCGACGTGCTGCGCCGCATGAAGCCCAACCGCATCGAGGACATCATCGCCCTGGTGTCCCTCTACCGCCCCGGCCCCATGGACAACATCCCCAAGTACATCAAGGTGAAGTTCGGGGAGGAGCAGCCGGATTACATGCACCCGGCCCTGGAGCCGATCCTGAAGGAGACCTTCGGGATCATGGTGTACCAGGAACAGGTCATGCAGATCGCCCAGGTGCTGGCGGGCTACAGCTTGGGCGGCGCCGACCTGCTGCGCCGCGCCATGGGCAAGAAGATCAAGGAGGAGATGGAGAAGGAGCGCGCCAAGTTCATCAAGGGCGCCAAAGAGGTCATGGGCGTGGACGAGGAACAGTCCGGCCTGATCTTCGACCAGGTGAACAAGTTCGCGGGCTACGGCTTCAACAAGTCCCACGCGGCGGCCTATGCCCTGGTCGCCTACCAGACCGCCTTCCTGAAGGCCAACTACCCCGTCGAGTTCATGGCCGCCACCATGACCTACGATTTGGGCAACACCGACAAGCTGAACCTGTTCAAGGACGAGCTGGAACGCTTGCGGATCAAGCTGTTGCCGCCCGATATCAACAAGTCGGGTGAGGTGTTCGCGGTGGAGAGGCTGCCCGACGGCAGCCGGGCGGTGCGCTACGCGCTGGCGGCCATCAAGGGCGTGGGCCTGCCCGCCATGCAGTCCGTGGTGCGGGAGCGCAAGGCCAACGGCCCCTACATGGACATCTTCGACTTCGCCCGCCGGGTGGACCTGAACAGCCTGAACAAGCGGATGATGGAGAAGCTGGTCTGCGCCGGCGCCTTCGACGCGCTGGCGCCCAACCGGCAGCAGTTGCACACCGGGCTGGACATGGTGATGCGCTATGCCCAGGCGGAGGCGCAGCAGCGGGACAGCGGCATGGCCAGCCTGTTCGGCCCCACCGCCATGAAGACCCCGGACCTGCCCAAGGTGGCCGACTGGGACAAGCTGGAGAAGCTGCGCTATGAGGCGGACGCGATCGGCTTCTACCTCACCGCCCACCCGCTGGACACCTTCGGCCCGGCGCTGACCCGCATGGGCATCGTGCGCTATGCCGACCTTGCCCGGAAGGTCCGGGACGGCAAGTCCTCCCGGGTCAAGATGGCCGGCATCGTCATCGCCCGGCAGGAACGCACGGCCAAGAGCGGCAACCGCTTCGCCTTCGTCTCCTTATCCGACGCGTCCGGCGGATACGAGGTTACCCTGTTCTCGGAGACGCTGGCCACCTCACGGGAGATGCTGGAGGCCGGGAAGGCCGTCGTCCTGACCGTGGACGTGCAGCAGAACGGGGAGGAACTGCGCCTCACCGCCCAGCAGGTGGCCTTGCTGGAGGAGGAGGTGGCGAAGACCGCCCTGGGGCTGAAGGTGGTGCTGGGCGACACCCAGGCGGTGCCGGTGATCCAGACCACCCTGAAGCGCCTGCCGCCGGGCCGGGGCCGGGTCACCATCGTGGTGGAGACGGACGTGCTGCAAGAGACGCACATCGCCCTGCCGCAGGCCTACCAGATCAGCGCCGCTGGGCGACAGGCCATCAAGTCCATCCCCGGGGTGCTGGAGGTCCAGGATCTTTGACAAGGGCGTGTTTGCGCTCGCCGGAAACACGCTCCGCCGGTGACTGCCGCGGCGCCTGCCCATGCGGGCGTGAGCCAAACCGCGCATGCGGCGCCCGCGTTTGAGGAAGCGAATGACCGTACGTCAGCCCGGGCCGTGGCCGCTGAGGATCTCCACGGCCCGGGCAATGGCCGTGCCGTCGGCGAGGCGGAGCAGGGTCGCCCGGCCATAGAGTTCCTCACCCGGGCTCACGTCCAGGATGTCGGCCAGAACGCGGTTGGCGGTGACGGCCAGGAAGGCCTCCGGCCGGCTGCGGAAGGGCAGGGTGGCCTCCGCCAGCACAGTGCCGAAGGGGCGCAGGCCGGCGCGCACCGCGTCGCGTACCGGCGAAGGCAGGCGCTCCAGTTCGATCTCGATCAGGCCCAGTTCCGCGGGCATGCCCGACTCCGCGGCCGACAGCACCACCGCCCGGCGCAGGGTGCCTCCCGACTCAGTGGAGTCCAGCACCGACAGGCGCATGGCCTCACCCCAGAAGGACACCAGCGCCTGGGTCATGCCCCCGTCCTGCACGAGGATGCCGCGCGCCGCCTCGGGAAGGTCGGATACGGCAAGGAGGGCGACGCTGGGCGGCGCCATGCCGGCCTCCTGGGCGAAGCGGGCGAGCAGGTCCAGGTCTAGGCTGTCGGCGTCGGGCATGGGGGCTTGGCTGGGGTTGCGGCGGGCGGACCATACGCGGGCGGGCGGGCCCTGCCAAGGCATGTAGGGCCGGGACATGGCGGTGTCGCGCGCGGCGGGGGTATCTGGCCTGTTGCAATGGTGGCATCGGCGGAGTATCTAACCGCCCGTCGTCAAACCCGCACGCGGGCTTGCGGTGCGACCGCTCATCCTGGTCGCCCCGTCTCCGGTGTCCCTCGGCCATGCCGGCCCTGGGGCGTCGCCCGCGGAGGTCCAACCGGAAAAGGACTGACTTTTCATGGCTATGCCCACCTTTACCATGCGCCAGCTGCTCGAGGCCGGCGTGCACTTCGGTCACCACACCCGCCGCTGGAACCCGAAGATGGCTCCGTACATCTTCGGCGTGCGCAACGGCGTGCACATCATCGACCTGGAGCAGACGGTTCCGATGATGTACCGCTCCATGCAGGCGGTGCGTGACGTCGTCGCTGGCGGCGGCCGCGTCCTGTTCGTCGGCACCAAGCGCGCCGCCCAGGAAAAGGTCGCCGAGGCCGCCAAGCGCAGCGGCCAGTACTACGTGAACCATCGTTGGCTGGGCGGCATGCTCACCAACTGGAAGACCATCAGCCAGTCCATCCGCCGCCTGAAGGAGATGGATGAGCAGCTCGCCGCCGGTGACCAGTCCGGCCGCACCAAGAAGGAGCTGCTCAACATGACCCGCGACCGCGACAAGCTGGAGCGGGCCCTGGGCGGTATCCGTGACATGGGCGGCCTGCCGGACCTGCTGTTCATCATCGACACCAACAAGGAGTCGCTGGCGATCCAGGAAGCCAACAAGCTGGGCATCCCCGTGGTGGCCATCGTCGACAGCAACAGCGACCCGGACGGCGTGACCTTCCCGGTCCCTGGCAACGACGACGCGCTGCGCGCCATCGACACCTACTGCGAGCTGATCGCCGGCGCCGTGCTGGATGGCCTGCAGGCCGAGATGTCCGCCGCGGGCATCGACGTGGGCGCCGCTGAGGAGGCTCCCGCCGAGGTGCTGCCGGAGGAGCAGGCCCCCGCCGAGGCCACCGAGGCCCAGGCCTGATTTTTCCCGTGGACGGCCGGGCCGCCCCCGATCCGGGAGCGGGCCGGCCGTTCTGCTGTTTGACCACTGCCCCGGCCCCGTATGTGTGGGGGCCGCGGCCGATCCTGGACGGAGAGGGCTGACATGGCCGAGATCACCGCCGCGCTCGTGAAGGAGCTGCGTGAGAAGACCGGCGCCGGCATGATGGACTGCAAGAAGGCGCTGGGCGAGAGCCAGGGCGACCTGGAAGGCGCCATCGACTGGCTGCGCAAGAAGGGCCTCGCCGCCGCCGCCAAGAAGGCCGGCCGCGTCGCCGCCGAGGGCCTGGTGGGCGTGACCACCAACGGGCTGACCGGCGCCGCCGTCGAGGTCAACTCCGAGACCGACTTCGTCGCCCGCAACGAGGCCTTCCAGGGCTACGTGTCCAAGGTGACCGAGCTGGCGCTTAACAACACCTCCGAGCTGGAGGCGCTGAAGGCCGTCGCCTACCCGGGTACCGGCCGCAACGTCGGCGACGAGCTGACGCACCTGGTCGCCACCATCGGCGAGAACATGAACCTGCGCCGGGCCGCCCGCCTGACGGTGACCGACGGCGTGGTCGCCAGCTACATGCACAACGCCCTGGTCCCGGGCCTTGGCAAAATCGGCGTGTTGGTCGCCCTGGAGTCCACCGGCGACAAGGCCAAGCTGGCCGAGCTGGGCCGCCAGATCGCCATGCACATCGCCGCCGCCCGCCCGGAGGCGCTGGACGTCGCCGACGTGGACCCGTCCAACCTGGACCGTGAACGCGCCGTGCTGACCGAGCAGGCCCGCGCCTCCGGCAAGCCCGACAGCATCATCGAGAAGATGGTCGAGGGCCGTATCCGCAAGTACTACGAGGAAGTGGTGCTGCTGGAGCAGGTCTATGTCGTGGACGGTGAGACCAAGATCCGCAAGGTCGTGGAGAACGCCGCCAAGAACGTGGGCGCGCCCGTGACGCTGACCGGCTTCGCCCGCTTCGCCCTGGGCGAGGGCATCGAGAAGGAGACGTCGGACTTCGCGGCCGAGGTCGCCTCCATGGCCCGCTGAGGCCCTGGTCTCGACACAAAGGCAAGTACAGTATCCAAGGACCCCCGTATCGAAAAGGACCTGGCCCATGGCCGCACGCTACAAACGCGTCCTGCTGAAGTTGTCCGGCGAGGCGCTGATGGGCGACAGGGGCTACGGCCTCGACCCCAAGGTCGTCGACCGCATGGCGCTTGAGGTCAAGTCGGTCGTCGACATGGGGGTCCAGGTCTGCTGCGTGATCGGTGGCGGCAACATCTTCCGGGGTATTTCCGGGGCCGCCACCGGCATGGAGCGGGCAACCGCCGACTATATGGGCATGCTGGCCACCGTGATGAACGCGCTGGCCGTGCAGAACGCCCTGGAGAAGGCGGGCGTGCAGACCCGGGTGCAGTCGGCCATCCCTATGGCCAGCGTCTGTGAGCCCTATATCCGCCGCCGGGCCGCCCGGCACATGGAGAAGGGGCGGGTGGTGATCTTCGCCGCCGGCACCGGCAACCCCTTCTTCACCACCGATACCGCCGCCGCACTGCGGGCTTCCGAGATGGGCTGCGACGCCCTGCTCAAGGCCACGGGCGTGGACGGCGTCTACTCAGCCGACCCGAAGAAGGTAAAGGACGCGGTCCGCTATGACCGGCTGACCTACCTGCAGGTCCTGTCCCAGGATTTGCAGGTGATGGATGCGTCCGCGATCTCCCTTGCGCGGGAAAACAAGATTCCTATCCTTGTCTTCTCCATCCACACCGACGGCGAGTTCGCCGAGGTGATGGCGGGACGTGGCAAGTTCACCATCATCACCGAAGAGGTCTAAGGTGGCCGCCCCAGACATCAAGGACATCGAGCGCCGGATGGACGGCGCGGTGGAGACCCTCCGCAAGGAGTTCGGCGGCTTGCGCACCGGCCGCGCCTCCGCCAGCCTGCTGGACCCGGTTCATGTGGACGCCTATGGCAGCTCCGTGCCCCTGAATCAGGTGGCCAACGTCAGCGTGCCCGAACCCCGCCTGATCACCGTGTCCGTTTGGGACCGGACCACGGTCAAGGCGGTGGAGAAGGCCATCCGTGAGGCTGGCCTGGGCCTGAACCCCCAGACCGAGGGCCAGACCATCCGCGTGCCCATCCCGGAGCTGAACCAGGAGCGCCGCAAGGAGCTTTCCAAGGTCGCCGCCAAGTATTCCGAGGAGGCCCGCGTCGCGGTCCGCAATGTCCGTCGTGACGGCATGGACCGTCTGAAGAAGATGCAGAAGGACGGCGACTTGTCCGAGGACGAGTTGAAGGTGTGGTCGGACAAGGTGCAGGCCATGACCGACGCGCACATCAAGAAAATCGACGAGGCCCTGGCGGCCAAGGAAAAGGAGATCATGCAGGTCTGACCCAGGCCTGCTGATCCCGAGGACAACGCCCCGAATGCATTCCGCCTCCCAGCCTTTGCCGCAGAGCGCGCCGACTCACGTCGCCATCATCATGGACGGCAACGGCCGCTGGGCGAAGGCGCGCGGGCTGCCGCGGACGGCCGGCCACAAGAAGGGGGTCGAGTCGGTCCGGCGGGCGTTGGAGGCGGCGCAGGAGCTGGGTATCCGCTACCTGACGCTCTACAGTTTCTCCACGGAGAACTGGAGCCGGCCGGAGGACGAGGTCTCGGCCTTGATGCAGCTTCTCCGCTTCTACCTGCGGGGGGAGATCGCGACGCTGCACAAGAACAACGTCCGAATCCGCATGATCGGGGAGCGATACCGCCTGTCCCCGGACCTGCAGGCCATGATCAGCAACGCCGAGGAGCTGACCGCCTCCAATACCGGGCTGACCCTGGTGCTGGCGCTCAGCTACGGCGGCCGGCAGGAGATCATCGAGGCGGCTCGGCTGCTGGCGCAGGCGGCGCGGGACGGCAGGCTGAACCCCGAGGACATCGATGAGGCTGCCTTGTCCGGTGGCCTGTTCACGGCCGGCATACCGGACCCGGACCTCGTCATCCGCACCAGCGGCGAAAAGCGCATCAGCAACTTCCTGCTTTGGCAAATGGCCTATGCGGAGCTGGTGTTCGTGGATACGCTGTGGCCGGACTTCACCAAGCGCGACCTGGAAGATGCCATCCAAGAATTCTACCGGCGGGACCGCCGGTTCGGGGCATCGGTCGGCACCCGCTGATCCGGCTTCTGCGCCGTCGCGCGGCGGCGACCTGAAGACCCGCATCATCTCCGCCCTCCTGCTCGGCCCTCCGATCCTGGCTGCCGTCTGGGTCGGCGGCTGGCTGTTCCAGGCCGTAGTCCTGCTGGCCGCCGCCCTGTCCGTGCGGGAGTGGGTGCGGCTGGTGGAACCGGGGTCGAGGCAACTGCCCTTCGTCCTTTCCCTGTTCTGCGTCGTCGCCGTCGTGGCCGCGGGCATCGCCTGGGGCGGTATAACGGCTCTTTGGATGGCCGCTGGGGCAACCCTCGTGCTCTATCTGGCCGTCACTGCCATAAAGGCCGAGCACTGCAAGAGCCTCGCCTTCGCCGTACCCTATATCGGCGTGGCCTGTGTCGCCCTGAACTGGGTGCGGACGGAGACGGCGGAGCATGGCCTTGCCCTGTTCCTGTTCCTGCTGCTGGCCATCTGGGCAACGGACATCGGCGCCTATGCCGCCGGCCGCTCCATCGGGGGGCCGAAGCTCGCCCCGCGGATCAGCCCGAAGAAGACCTGGGCCGGCCTGTTCGGCGGGATGGCGGCGGCGGCCCTGTTCGGCTATTTCGTTCCTTACTTCGATGGGGCTGCGAAGCCCTGGGTGGGCGCGGTCATCGCCGCCATCCTCGCGGTAGCGGGGCAGGTGGGTGACCTGTTCGAGTCGTACGTGAAGCGTCGCAGCGACGTGAAGGACAGTGGTTCCCTGATCCCGGGCCATGGCGGCCTGCTTGACCGCATCGACGGGCTGATCGTGGCCGCCCCCGTCTTTGCCCTGTTCCATGGGTTGGCCGGAGAGTGGTTGCAATGGTGGTGAGCCCCCCGGCCCCAGGCCGGCCGAGAAGCGTGACCGTGTTGGGCAGCACCGGCTCTGTCGGCTGCAACACGGTGGAGCTCCTGGGCCTCTCGCCGGACCTGTTCACGGTGGAGGCGCTGGTCGCCAACCGGAACATCCCCAAGCTGGCGGAACAGGCCCGTGCCCTGAAGGCCAAGCTGGCCGTCACCGCCGACCCTGCCTGCTATCAGGACCTGAAGGATGCCTTGTCCGGCAGCGGGATTGAGGTCGCCGCCGGCGCGGAGGCGGTCGTGGAAGCTTCCACCAGGCCGGCAGACTGGGTCATGGCTGCCATCGTCGGTGCCGCCGGGCTGGAGCCCACCCTCGCCGCCGTGCGTCGCGGGGCCATCGTCGCCTTCGCCAACAAGGAATGCCTGGTCTGCGCCGGGTCCCTGATGATGGCCGAGGTCCGGAAGAGCGGTGCGACCCTTCTGCCGGTGGACAGTGAGCATAGCGCCATCTTCCAGGTGTTCGAGACCTCTCGGCGCGACGCCATCAAGCGGCTGATCCTCACCGCCTCTGGCGGTCCCTTCCGGACTTGGCAGCGCGACGCCATGGAGGGCGTGACCCCGGCCCAGGCCTGCAAGCACCCCAACTGGTCCATGGGCGCCAAGATCTCCGTCGACAGTGCCACCATGATGAACAAGGGGTTGGAACTGATCGAGGCCCACCATCTGTTCGCCATCCCGGAAGACCGGATCGACATCCTGGTCCACCCGCAATCGGTGGTGCACAGCCTTGTCGAGTATGTGGACGGCTCGGTCCTTGCCCAGTTGGGCACCCCCGACATGCGTACGCCCATCGCCGTGGCGCTCGGCTGGCCGGACCGGATCCCCACGCCCGGCGACCGGCTGGACCTGGTCAAGGCCGGCAACCTGACCTTCGAGCCGCCCGATCCAGAGCGTTTCCCAGCTCTGGCCCTGGCGCGGCAAGCCTTGCAAAGCGGGGGGGCGGCCCCTACAGTGCTCAACGCCGCGAATGAGGTGGCAGTGCAGGGTTTCCTGGACGGCCGTATCGGCTTCCTGGACATCGAGCGGGTGGTGGAGGGGACCTTGTCCTCCCTGCCGGGCCGCGGGCTCGGGACCCTGGACGACGTGCGGGATGCGGATGGGGACGCACGCCGCCACGCCGATGCCCTAATCACGCGTCTAAGGTCACGCCCCTGAACGGGGCACGTTCGCTGGCCGCTCCTGACCGGAGCTGGGAGGCAGGTCCATGGAAGTACTCAGCCTCATCTGGAACTACGGCGTCATGTTCCTGGTGGTGCTGACCGTGCTGGTGTTCGTGCACGAGCTCGGCCACTACTGGGTCGCCCGCCGCAACGGCGTGCGGGTCGAAACCTTCAGCATCGGCTTCGGGCCGGAGATCTTCGGCCTGACCGATCGGGCCGGTACCCGCTGGAAGTTCAGCGCCATCCCGCTGGGCGGCTATGTGAAGATGTTCGGCGACGCCGATGCCACCAGTCGCCCTGGCGCGCAGGTCTCCGCCATGTCGGAGGAGGAGCGGTCCGTCTCCTTCTACCACAAGCGCGTTTCCCAGCGGGCGGCCATCGTCGCCGCGGGCCCCATCGCCAATTTCCTGTTCGCCATCGTCACGCTGGCGCTGCTGTTCACCCTGTATGGACAGCCCTACACCCCACCCGTGGTGCAGGAGGTGCAGCCGGACGGCGCCGCCGCAGAGGCTGGCATGCAGAATGGCGACCGCATCCTCAGCATCGACGGGGAATCCATCGATCGTTTCCAGGATGTGCTCCAGGCCATCCTGCTCCGCCCCGGTCAGCCACTGGAGATGGTGGTGGAGCGGAACGGTCAGCAGGTCCCGATCACCGTCACGCCGCGGGTCGTCCAGGTCACCGACCGGTTCGGGTCCACCCACACCATCGGGCGCCTGGGCGTGTTGCGCGGGCCGGACGAGTATCGCAAACACCCCTTGCTGCCCGCTATCTGGGCAGCGGGCAAGGAGACGGTCAGCCTGACCACCGGCATCCTGGACACGCTGTGGCAGATGGTCACCGGCAAGCGCTCGACGGATGAACTGGGCGGCCCGCTCACCATCGCGCAGGTGTCCGGCCAGGTGGCGCAGACCGGCCTCGCGGCCCTGCTCTGGTTCATGGCGATCCTGTCGGTGAATCTGGGCCTGATCAACCTGTTCCCCGTGCCCATGCTGGACGGGGGGCATCTTCTGTATTACGGGATTGAGGCTGTCCGGGGACGCCCGCTCGGTGAGCGGGCCCAGGAATATGGTTTCCGGATCGGTCTCGCTTTGGTATTGACCTTGATGATCTTCGCTACCGGCAACGACCTAGTCCGTCTGGGTGTGGTGAAGTTCTTCAAGGATCTCCTGTCCTAGCCTTTCGGGGGAACGCTTGGGTTCGGTTTCCAGGTTCGCGGCGCTGTGCCTGCTGCTCGGCAGCACCACCGCAACGTCCGTCATTGCGCTTTCCACGGGCGCCATGGCCCAAGAGGCCTTCGACGGCGGCACCATCCGTGACATCCGGGTTGAGGGAACCCAGCGCATCGAGGGCGCGACCGTACGGTCGTACCTTGTCGTCGCGCCTGGCGACCCGTTCAACCCGGATCGCATCGACCAGTCGCTGAAGTCCCTGTTCGCCACGGGCCTGTTCGCCGACGTCAGCCTTCGTCGCGAAGGCGGGACCCTGGTGGTCAATGTCGTGGAGAACCCCATCATCAACCGCATCTCCTTCGAGGGGAACAAGCGGGTGAAGCTGGAGGATCTGGGGGCCGAGGTGCAGTTGCGGCCCCGCGTGGTGTATACCCGCAGCCGCGTGCAGGCAGACGTCCAGCGCATCTTGGAGATTTACCGCCGCAGCGGCCGCTTCGCCGCGCGGGTGGAACCCAAGATCATCCAGCTGGAACAGAACCGCGTCGACCTGGTGTTCGAGATCGACGAGGGCGCCCTCACCGGCGTGCAGCAGATCAACTTCATCAACAACAACGTGTTCGATGACGGTGAACTGCGGGAGATTATGCTGACCAAGGAGTCGCGCTGGTGGCGGTTCCTGTCCAGCAACGACACCTATGACCCGGATCGCCTGCGTTACGACCAGGAGCAGATCAGGCGCTTTTACCTGCGCAACGGCTATGCCGACTTCAAGGTCCTGTCGTCGCTTGCGGAGCTGACGCCGGACCGGGAAAACTTCTTCATCACGATGACGCTGGACGAGGGCAAGCGCTACAGGTTCGGCAATATCGAGATCAAGAGCGACATCCCCGACCTGAACCCCGAGACGCTGCGCACGGCGATCGATGCGCGGGCCGGGGAATGGTACAACGCCGACCTGATCGAGAGCAGCATCACCAAGCTGACCAATCGGCTGGGTGACCTGCAGTACGCCTTCATCAACATCGACCCTCTGCTGCAGCGGAACCCGGAGACCCAGACCGTCGACCTGGTTTTCGAGATCAACGAGAGCCCGCGGGTCTTCGTCGAGCGCATCGACATCGTCGGCAACACCCAGACCCTGGACAAGGTGATCCGCCGCGAGATGCTGCTGGCGGAGGGCGACGCCTTCAGCCTGTCCAAGGTCAAGCGGTCCGAGCAGCGCATCAAGGACCTGGGTTTCTTCGCCCAGGATGGCGGCGTGGAGGTGAAGACGGCGGAAGGCAGCAGCCGAGACCAGTCGGTCGTCACCGTGACGGTGCAGGAGGAGTCCACCGGTGAAATCCAGTTGGGCGCCGGCTACTCCACCAACGACGGCGCCCTGTTGGACTTCTCCATCCGTCAGCGGAACTTCCGCGGCAAGGGCCAGGACGTTCGCCTGTCCACGCTCCTCTCCAGCCGCACCTTCGAGGTGGACCTGAGCTTCACGGAGCCCTACTTCCTTGAGCGCGACCTCGCGGCGGGCATCGACGTCTTCCGCATCGTCCGTGACAACCGTGACACCATTTCCTACGACCTGAAGAGCACCGGCGTCTCCCTGCGCGCCGGTTACCCCCTCTCGGACCGGCTGCGTCAGCGCCTGACCTATACCCTGGCCGAGAACACGATCGAGAACGTGCGGTTCGGCTCATCCCGGTTCCTCATCGACCAGGAGGGGACGACGGTCACCTCGGCCATCGGCTCCGACCTTCTGTATGATGCCCGTGACAGCCGCCTGAACCCGACCGACGGCTATTACATCCTGCTGGCGAATGAGTTCGCCGGCATCGGCGGCAGCGTGCGTTACCTGCGCAACCGCATCACCGCCGCCACCTATTGGGGCTTCTTCGACGACTGGGTCTTGTCGCTGACGTCGGAGGCGGGCCTCCTGTTGGGGCTGGGCAAGCCGATCCGCATCAACGACCGCTTCTTCCTGGGCGGCGACACGCTGCGCGGCTTCGAGCCGGGTGGCATTGGGCCGCGGGCGTTCCAGTTGGACAGCAACGGCAACGTCATCGACGAGGAAGGCGATGCCCTGGGCGGCAAAATCTTCTCTCGCCTGAGCCTGGAGTTGACCCTGCCCATCGGCCTGCCGGACGAGCTGGGCGTGAAGGCCCACGCCTTTACCGATGCCGGTACCCTGACCAAGTCGGGCGAGGAAGCAGAAGCGGGCGACCTGTTCCGCGACAGCTCGTCCATCCGCTGGTCCGCGGGCGTGGGCCTCTCCTGGCGGTCACCCTTCGGACCGATCCGCCTTGATCTGGCTTACCCGATCAAGAAGGAAGAGTACGACCAGGACGAGGTCTTCCGCTTCAGCTTCGGTACCCGGTTCTGACGGGGCCGGGCATGCAGCGCCGGCCACGCCTCCTCGCGCTCGCCGCCGCCCTTCTCGGGGCGGCGGTTTGCGCTTCTCCGGCCTTTGCCCAGGGCAGCGGGGAGGGGGCGCGGCCTGTCGCTGCCCGGGACACCATGGTGGTGGTCGATGTGCAGCGGCTGCTCCAGCAGTCTCTGGCCAACCAAAGCATCCAGCGCCAGCTCGCCTCCCAGCGGGAAATCCTCCAGCGGGAGATGGCGGCCCAGTACGAGCAACAGCGCCAGGCGGAGCAGGAACTTGCCCGACTGCGCCCCTCGCTCCAGCCTGACGAGTTCGACCGGAAGCGGATCGAGTTCGGGAACGAGGTCACGGCCACCAGCCGCGTGACCCAGGAAAAGACCCGCAAGCTTGATGCGGCCTTCCTCCAGGCCCGGACGACCATGCTGGAAACCATCCGCGTGGTGATCGGGGAGATTGCCGCGGAACGGGGGGCCACCCTGGTCATTTCCAGCGAGTTCGTGTTCTACCAGGCCAATGACAGCTTGGACATCACGGACACGGCCCTGCAACGGCTGAACACCCGTTTGCCTGAGGTCAAGGTCAACCTTCCCCAGTGACCTTCCCATCCCAGATTCCCTGCCGGTGATGACATGGCCGACCCACGCTTCTTCCACCGCGCCGGGCCTTTCCGCCTGGCGGAACTTGCCCGGATCGCCGGGGCGGACCTGGCGCCCGGAGCGGACCCGGACCGCCTGCTCCATGACGTCGCCCCGCTGCAGGAAGCGGGATCGGACCAGCTCAGCTTCTTGGACAACCGCAAATACGTCGAAGCCTTCGCCGCAAGCCGGGCCGGTGCCTGCGTGGTGCATCCCGCTTTGGCGGATAAGGCGCCGGCCGGCATGGCCCTGCTGCTGACCAAGAAGCCCTACAAGGGTTACGCGCTCTGCGCCCAAGCCTTCTATCCCCTCCCGAAGCCGGAAAGCGGCGTCAACCCGGGGGCCCATGTCCATCCCACGGCGCAGGTCGGGGAGGGGACGGAGGTGGCCCCCGGCGCCGTCGTCGAAGCCGGTGCCCGGATCGGCGCCCGCTGCCGTATCGGCGCGAACGCCGTCGTGGGCCGGAGCGTGGAAATCGGGGACGACACAGTGGTCGGGCCCTGCGCCTCCCTCAGCCACTGCCTGGTCGGTTCCCGGGTCGTGATCTATCCCGGCGCCCGCATCGGCCAGGACGGGTTCGGCTTCGCCATGGACGCGGCCGGCCACGTCCGGGTGCCGCAGCTTGGTCGCGTCATCATCGAGGACGACGTGGAGGTGGGGGCGAACGTCACCATCGACCGCGGTGCCGGGCCGGACACGGTCATCGGCCGGGGCAGCATGATTGATAATCTCGTGCAGATCGGGCACAACGTCACCCTCGGTCCGGGCTGCGTTGTCGTCGCCCAGGCTGGGATTTCGGGGAGCACCAGGTTGGACCACCATGTGGTCCTCGCCGCCCAGGCGGGGGTCACTGGCCACCTGAAGATCGGGGCCGGGGCCCGCATCGCCGCCCAGAGCGGCGTGATGCGCGACGTGGCGCCGGGAGCCGAGGTGGGCGGGTCGCCCGCGGTTCCCATGCGCCAATGGCTCCGGCAGGTGGCGGCACTCGGCCGGTTGGTGCGGGGAAAAGGTGAACGGGACGATGGCTGATTCGGCTGAGACGAAGGTTCTGGGGACGCTGGATATCCAGCGCATCATGGAGATGATCCCCCACCGCTATCCGATGCTGCTGGTGGACAAGATCATCGACATCATCCCCGGCGAAAGCTGCACGGGCATCAAGAACGTCACCATCAACGAGCCGTTCTTTCCCGGCCACTTCCCGACCAAGCCGGTCATGCCTGGGGTGATGATCATCGAATCGATGGCGCAGACCAGCGCCGTGCTGGTGATGCACACGCTGGGTGATGTCGCGGAAGGCAAGCTGGTCTATTTCATGACCATCGAGGAAGCCCGTTTCCGCCGGCCCATCGGCCCGGGCGACCAGATCCACATCAAGGTCCAGAAGGTCCAGAATCGGCGCAATGTCTGGAAGTTCCGGGGGGAGGCCGTCGTGGACGGCCAAGTCTGCGCCGAGGCTACCTATGCAGCCATGATTGTCATGGACAGCTAGTACGATCAGGCCCTACCGCCAACCCAGGACAGGTTTCATGAGCGTGACCATCCACCCCTCCGCGGTCGTCGATCCGGCGGCCCGCCTCGGCACGGGCGTGGAGATCGGCCCCTTCTGCGTGGTCGGCCCCGACGTGGAACTTGGCGACGGGGTGCGCCTGCTGTCCCATGTGGCGGTGGCGGGACGGACCCGGATCGGTGCCGGTTCCGTGGTCTATCCTTTTGCCAGCCTGGGCCACGCCCCCCAGGACCTGAAATACAAGGGGGAGCCGTCGGAACTGGTCATCGGTCGGAACAACCGGATCCGTGAGAACGTCACCATGAACCCCGGCACGGAAGGGGGCGGGATGGTCACGCGGGTCGGCGACAACGGCCTTTTCATGGTGGGCGTCCATGTCGGCCATGACTGCATCGTCGGCAACAATGTCATCCTCGCCAACAATGCCACCCTGGGCGGCCATGTGGAAGTCGGCGACTTTGCCGTGCTGGGCGGCCTGTCGGCGGTGCACCAGTTCGTACGCATCGGGCCCCATGCCATGATCGGCGGCATGACCGGCGTGGAGGCGGACGTGATTCCCTATGGCTTGGTGAAAGGGGAGCGCGGGTTCCTGGCAGGGCTGAACCTGGTGGGGCTGGAACGGCGCGGCTTCGCCAAGGAGGAGATCAACGGCCTCCGCGCCGCCTTCAAGCAGCTTTTCGCCGGGGAAGGGACCCTGGCTGAACGCAAGGTCCAGGTGGCCCAGTCCTTCGCGGACCGCCAGCTCGTAACGGAACTGCTTGCCTTCCTGACGGAGCGCGGCTCCCGCGCCCTGACACTCCCGCGCTGACCAATGGCCGGGAAGCTGGGCATCCTGGCGGGCGGGGGAGAACTTCCTGCCCGCCTTGCGGAAACCTGCCAACAGGACAACCGGCCCCACTTCGTCGTGGCCCTTGAGGGACATGCCCAGCCTGCCGGATTCCCACCCGGGACGCCCTTGGCCAGCTTCCGCATGGGGGCTGCCGGCGCCATCCTCGCGCGGTTGAAGGCGGAGGGGGTCACCGACATCGTCATGGCCGGCCCTGTCCGGCGACCGTCCCTGGCCGAGCTGCGGCCGGACTGGAAAGCCGCCCAGTTCTTCGCCCGGATCGGGGCCAAGGCCCTGGGTGATGACGGGCTGCTTCGCGGGGTCGTTTCAGTCCTTGAGGAAGAAGGTTTCCGGGTCGTCGGGGTGCAGGAACTGGTAGCCGACCTGCTCACGCCCTTGGAACAGCTCAGTGCCACCGGTCCGGATGCAACCGCGGTCGCCGACATCGCCCATGGGGTCAGGGTTGCCCGGGCCATTGGTGAGTTGGACGTGGGCCAGTCGGTCGTCGTGCAGCAGGGCTTGGTGCTGGGCGTGGAGGCTATCGAGGGCACGGATGCCCTGATCGCCCGCTGCGCCGGCCTGAAGCGGCAGGGCCCCGGGCCCGTCCTGGTCAAGGTGCGCAAGCCGCAGCAGGACCAGCGTCTGGACATGCCCACCATCGGTCCGGTGACCGTCCGGCAGGCGGCCGCGGCCGGATTTGCAGGCATCGCGGCGGAGGCGGGGAATACCCTGCTTCTCGGGCGTGATGAGGTGCGGCGGCTGGCCGACTCCATGGGCCTGTTCGTCGTCGGCGTGGCTGGTGACGCGGGGGATCCGAAACCGTGAGCGACACGCCCTTGGTCTTCCTGCTGGTCGGCGAGCCCTCCGGCGACGTGCTGGGTGCCCGTCTGATGGCCGCCCTGCGCGAGGCCACGGGCGGGCGGGTGCGATTCGCTGGCGTGGGCGGCGAACGGATGATGGCGGAAGGGCTAGAATCCCTGTTCCCCATGTCGGACCTGGCCCTGTTCGGCCTCGCCGAGCTGCTGCCCAAGCTGCCGAACCTGCTGCGCCGGCTGAACCAGACCACCAAGTCGGTGTTGTCGCTGAGGCCGGACGTGGTGGTGACCATCGACGCACCGGACTTCTGCTTCCGCATCGGCAAGCGGCTGCGGAAGGCAGGCAGCGGGGTTCCCCTGATCCATTATGTTGCGCCGACTGTCTGGGCGTGGCGGCCGAAGCGGGCGAGGAAGGTCGCCGCTTTCCTGGACCATCTGTTGGCCCTGCTGCCCTTCGAGCCCCCCTATTTCGAGAAGGAGGGCCTGCCCTGCACCTTCGTCGGCCACCCAGTGGTGGAGGGCGGGGCGGACAAGGGGGATGGCGCCCGCTTCCGGGCCAAGCATGGCATCGGCCCAGATGAACCGCTGCTGACCATCCTGCCCGGCAGCCGACGGAGCGAGGTGACGACGTTGCTGCCCGACTTCGGGGCAACATTGCGCCTGCTTGTAGACGGCCATCCCGGCTTGCGGGTCGTGGTCCCCACCGTGCCGCAGGTTGCGGGGCTGGTGCGGGATGCGGTGAAGACCTGGCCGGTGCCGGTCATCCTCATCGAGGGCGACCAGGACAAGTACGACGCCTTTGCCGCCAGCACGGCTGCACTGGCAGCCTCCGGCACCGTGGCGCTGGAGTTAGCCCTAGCGCGGTTGCCGGCGGTGATCGCCTACCGCATCCACCCGCTGACTTACCGGCTGTACCGCCGGCTGATCACGGTCAAGTACGTGAACCTGGTCAACATCATGCTCGACCGACCGTTGGTGCCCGAGCTGTTGCAGGCCGATTGTACGCCGGAGAAGCTCGCGTCGGCCGTAGGCCGCCTGCTGTCCGACCCGGCTGCCCGCCAAGTGCAGATCGAGGGCGTGGAGGAAGTCTCCCGGTGGCTGGGGCAGGGTGACGTGCCGCCCAGTCATCGGGCGGCAGCTGTCGTTTTGGATGTGATGAAAGCCCGGCACCGGCTTTGATCAGCCCCGCTGGGGGCCTTGCCGCTCAGAGTGCCAGAACTGTGTAAGCCAGCATCCCGACCAGGGTCAGGATGATCCCCAATCGTATGACCCGGCGGACCTGCTTGGCCATCGGGACCGGGTTGTCATTGGCAACCTCGCCCGGGCGGCGCCAGAAAAGGGCAGACGCCGGGCCATAGGAAAGCGATGGGGCGGGCCCGTGCGGCCCGCCCCCTGTGTGGTTGGTATGCCTCTGCTCAGCCACGCTCGTTCAGCGGGCGATAGTCGCGCCGCGTCGCACCGGTATAGAGCTGGCGGGGACGACCGATCTTCTGGACCGGATCCTCGATCATCTCCTTCCACTGGCTGATCCAGCCCACGGTGCGGGCCAGGGCGAACAGCACGGTGAACATGCTGGTGGGGAAGCCGATGGCCTTCAGGATGATGCCCGAATAGAAGTCCACGTTCGGGTAGAGCTTCTTCTCGACGAAATACTCGTCCTGCAGGGCGATCCGCTCCAGCTCCACCGCGATGTCCAGCAGCGGGTCGTCCTTGATCCCCAACTCGGCCAGCACCTCGCTGCAGGTCTGGCGCATGACCTTCGCCCGCGGGTCGAAGTTCTTGTAGACCCGGTGGCCGAAGCCCATCAGGCGGAAGCTGTCGTTCTTGTCCTTGGCGCGCTTCACGAACTCCGGGATGCGGTCCTTGTGGCCGATCTCGGTCAGCATCTTCAGCACGGCCTCGTTGGCGCCGCCATGGGCGGGACCCCAGAGGGACGCGATACCGGCCGCGATGCAGGCGAACGGGTTGGCGCCGGAGGAGCCCGCCAGGCGCACCGTGGAGGTGGAGGCGTTCTGCTCATGGTCGGCATGCAGGATGAAGATCCGGTCCATCGCCTTGGCAATGACCGGGTTCACCTTGTAAGGCTCACACGGGACCGCGAAGGTCATGTGCAGGAAGTTCTCGGCGTAGCCCAGGTCGTTGCGCGGGTACACGAAGGGCTGGCCGACCGAGTACTTGTAGGCCATGGCGGCGATGGTCGGCACCTTGGCGATCAGCCGATGGGACGCCACCATCCGCTGGTGCGGGTCATTGATGTCCGTGCTGTCATGATAGAAGGCCGACAGGGCACCGACCACGCCGCACATGATGGCCATTGGGTGGGCGTCGCGGCGGAAACCGCGGAAGAAGTTCGCCAGCTGCTCATGCACCATGGTGTGGCGCGTGATGGTCTGCTCGAACTTGGCCTTCTCCGCGGGGCTGGGCAGCTCACCGTTCAGCAGCAGGTAGCAGACCTCCAGGAAGTCGCTCTGTTCGGCCAGCTGCTCGATGGGGTAGCCGCGATGCAGGAGGATGCCCTCGTCACCGTCGATATAGGTGATCTTCGACTCGCAGCTTGCCGTGGACGTGAAGCCCGGGTCGTAGGTGAAGCAGCCCGTCTCTGCATAGAGCTTGCGGATGTCCATGACGGCCGGCCCGGTGGAGCCGTGCTGGATCGGCAGGGTGAAGGTCTTGCCGGTTCGGTTGTCGGTCAGGGTCACCGTGTCAGCGGGGTTTGCCGTCGTCTGGCTCATGTCGGCACGTCCTCAAGCATCGGGTCGCGGGGCCGGGCCCCAGGGGGTTCTTCAAAAGCGGGCGGAGTGTAGTGCTGCGTCGCACCGTTGGCAACGCAGCTGCACCATTTTAAGGACCGTTCTTGACATCTTCCATGCGCGACAATGTCTCGTCCTTTCCAAGGATTTCCGCGACCTCGAAGATCGGCGGGGAGACTGTGCTGCCGGTAAGCGCCGCGCGAAGCGGCTGGGCCACCTTGCCCAGCTTCAACCCGCCCGCCTCGGCGAAGTCGCGCACCACCTGCTCCACGGCTGCGGCGGTCCAATCGTTCAGGCCAGCAAACTTCTCCGCCAGGGTGGCGAGCTGGCCCCGGGCCTCGGCGTTGAGCTGGGCGGCGGCCTTTTCGTCCAGCGGCAGGGGCCGGGCGCGGAACAGGAACAGGGCCCCGTCGGCCAGCTCCACCAGGGTCTTCACCCGCGGCTTGAAGCCAGGGATGGAGCGCAGGAACCGGTCCCTCTCCGCCTCAATCAGCGCGCGGCCCAGCTTCTGCTCCACAAAGGGCGTGGTCAGGGCCACCAGCCGGGTGTCCTCCGCCTCTCGGATATAGTGGGCGTTCAGGTTCTCCATCTTCGCGAAATCAAGTCGCGACGGCGAGCGGCCGATGCCCTCAAGGTTGAACCACTCGATGGCCTGGGCGGTGCTGATGATCTCGTCATCGCCATGTCCCCAGCCCAGCCGAAGCAGGTAGTTGCGCATGGTCTCCGGCAGGAAACCCATGTCGCGGTAGGCGTCGATCGCCAGTGCCCCGTGGCGCTTGGACAGCTTGGCCCCGTCCGGCCCGTGGATCAGGGGGACGTGCGCGAACTCCGGCGGGGTCCAGCCCATGGCGTGGTAGATCTGGAGCTGCCGGAAGGTGTTGGTCAAATGGTCGTCGCCGCGGATCACATGGGTCACACCCATGTCATGGTCGTCCACCACCACCGCCAGCAGATAGGTGGGCGTGCCGTCGGAGCGCAGCAGGATCATGTCGTCCAACTGGGTGTTCTGCACGGTCACGGTGCCCTGGACCTTGTCATGGACCACCGTCTCCCCCGCCTGGGGCGCTTTCAACCGGATCACCGGCTTGGTCCCTGCCGGAGCCTCGGATGGGTGGCGGTCGCGCCAGCGGCCGTCATAGCGGGTGGGCAAGCCCTTCGCCTTCTGCTCCTCGCGTAGCGCCTCCAGCTCTTCCGGCGTCGCGTAGCAGTAATAGGCGTGGCCGTTGGCCAGCATCTCCCGCGCCACCTCGGCATGGCGGTCCTTGCGTTCGAACTGGCTGACGGCCTCGCCGTCCCAGTTCAGCTCCAGCCAGCTCAAGCCGTCCAGCAGGGCGTCCACCGCGGCCTGGGTGGAGCGGGCGCGGTCCGTGTCCTCAATCCGCAACAGGAACTTGCCGCCATGGCGCTTGGCGAACAGCCAGTTGAACAAGGCCGTTCGGCCACCGCCGATATGGAGATAGCCGGTGGGCGAGGGCGCGAAGCGGGTGACCACGGTCATGGCTGACACAATCTTGTCGTTAGGTGATAGCGTGTGCGGAGGCTGGTTTAGCACAGCGGAAGCCCTCGTGCATGACCCAGGTGACGCGCTCGCACGCCCATAGGCCCCGCCTCCCGGACTGGGCGGACCCGATTCTGTTCCGGCTGCGTGATACCGGCGCCCGACTGGCGGACACACTGGCGCGGGAGCGTCAGCGCTGGGCCCTGTGGTTGCCGGTCATGCTCGGGGTCGGGATCGGCGCCTATTTCAGCCTGCCGGTAGAGCCGCCAGCCTGGTCAGGCCTTGTCCTATTGGTTGCGGCGATCGGGGCGGCATGGGCGGCCGATGGTTGGGGTCGGTTGGCCGCCGGGGCCCTGCTGGCCTGCGCCCTCGGCTTCACCAGTGCCCAGGTGCGGAGTTGGTCGGTGGCGGCACCGGTGCTCAAGGGGCAATTGGAAGCTTCCGGCATCGAAGGCCGCGTGGTGGATGTGGAGCGCCTGGACGAGGGGGCGCGTGTCCTCCTGGATGAGCTTTCCGTCCCTGGACTGGCACGGGAAGCGACACCGGGCCGGGCCCGCGTCCGGCTTCGGGCGGGTGACGTGTTGCCGAGCCCGGGCCAGCGCATCCGGGTCTTCGCCGTCCTGCAACCGCCGCCGGCGCCGGTTGAGCCCGGCGGCTACGATTTCCGTCGGCACGCATATTTCTTGGGGATCGGTGCCGTCGGCTTCGCCCTGGGCCATGTGGAGCCCCGGCCCGGCCCGCAGCTGACCTGGACCGGGCGGTTCGGCGCCTTTCTGGAGGGGGCGCGCCTGGGTATTGCCGACCGGGTGGGGATGCGGCTGGAGGGGGCGGAAGCCGCGGTGACGACGGCCCTGTTGACGGGTGAACAAGGGGCGATCCCCCCCGACGATCTGGTCGCCATGCGCGAGTCGGGGCTTCAGCACCTTTTGTCCATCTCCGGCCTGCATATCGGGCTTGTGGCCGGCTTGGTGTTTCTAAGCCTTCGGGCGCTGCTGGCCCTGGCCGAGCCCGTCGCCCTCCGCTTCCCCATCAAGAAATGGGCGGCCGTGGCGGCGCTGTTGGCGGTGCTGGCCTACATGACCCTGGTGGGCGCGGCCGTGCCGACACTGCGCTCCGTCCTGATGACCGGCGTCATGTTGCTGGCCGTCTTGGCGGATCGAAACCCGTTCTCCATGCGGGTCGTGGCCTTGGCCGCGGCGGCAGTACTGCTTTTCCAGCCGGACGCCATGCTGGGGCCGAGTTTCCAGATGTCATTCGGGGCCGTTGTTGCCCTGATCGCCGCCTATGAATGGGCCCAGCCGCGCATGGCCGCATGGCGGATGGGCGCCGGCCCGCTGCGGAAGGCGATGCTCTATGTCTTCGGCGTGTGCCTGACGTCCTTGGTGGCAGGCACGGCAACCATGCCCTTCGCCCTTTACCATTTCCAGCAGGTGGCCAACTACGGCTTGCTGGCAAACCTTTTGGCGGTGCCGGTGACCAGCTTCTGGGTGATGCCCTGCGGCCTGCTGGCATATCTGCTCATGCCACTCGGGCTCGAGGGCTGGGCCGTGGAAGGGATGGGGTGGGGTATCCGCTTCATTCTCTGGACGGCCCATGCCGTGGCGGCCTTGCCGGGAGCGGTGCTGACGGTGCCTGCGGTGCCCGTCTGGGCCTTGGCATCGGTGACGTTCGGTGGGCTTTGGCTGATGATCTGGTTGCGTCCCTGGCGCATGGCGGGGTTGGCAGGGATCGCCCTGTTCGTCCTGGCGATCCCGCTCTCCCCAAAGCCGGACCTGCGCATCAACGACTCCGGAAGCCTCGTCGGGCTTCGGATGCCCGATGGTGGGCTGCTGCTCTCCAGTAGCCGCTCCGGCCGGTTCGAGGCGGCGGAGTGGCAGCAACGGGATGGCCTGGAGGGAGAGCCGAAGGCTTGGCCCAAGGCAGGGACATCAGACGGGGTCGTTCGTTGCGACAGCCTTGGATGCCAATATCGCCGGAACGGCAAAGTCATCGCGCTGGTGTGGCGTCCCGAGGCGCTGATGGAGGATTGCCGCCGCGCCGACCTTGTCATCGCGCCAAAGCTGGAAGCGCGGCAGTGTCCGGCCCCCCTTGTGATTGACGCCCTGGATCTCGCCCGGCGTGGCGCCCATGCTTTGTCCATCGGTGAGGACGGCCGGGTGACCCTGGAATCAGTACGGCCGCACCCGGGGGCGCGGCCGTGGAACTGAGGGAACGTGGGGCAGGGGATCAGTGGTAGCGGCGCAGCAGGCCCACCAGCTTGCCCTGGACGCGGACCCGGTCGGCGCCGAACACCCGCGTCTCATAGTTCGGGTTGCAGGGCTCCAGCGCGATGGAGTTGCCCTTGCGGCGCAGGCGCTTCAGGGTGACCTCCGCCTCATCCACCAGGGCGACGATGATGGTGCCGTTGTCGGCCCCGTCGCAGCGTTGGATGATTACGGTGTCGCCGTCCAGGATGCCGGCCTCCACCATGCTGTCGCCGGCCACTTCCAGGGCATAGTGCTCCCCGCCGCCCAGCATGCTGGCGGGAATCTCGATGCTGCTGCTGTTGTCGCGCATGGCCTCGATGGGCAAGCCCGCGGCGATGCGGCCATAGAGGGGCAGGGACACCGCCTCCGTATCACCCTTGGCCTCCCGGCCGGTGAGGTTGGCGCGGAAGTTGCCGGCGATCACGTTGGGCCGGAAGCGCGGGGAGGTCGCCGGCTCTGCCACCTTGGGCGTCACCACCCCGGGGCTCAACTGCTCCGGCAGGCGCACCACCTCCAGCGCGCGGGCACGGTGGGCGAGGCGGCGGATGAAGCCCCGCTCCTCCAGCCCGGTGATCAGACGATGGATGCCGGATTTGGACTTCAGGCCCAACGCGTCCTTCATCTCATCGAAAGAGGGGGACACGCCGCCGTCCTTCAGGCGCGTGTTGATGAAGAGCAGCAGTTCCTGTTGCTTGCGCGTGAGCATATCGCCCCCTGGTGTCGTACCCCGACTTATCTGTCCCACAAGATATAGAACAATCCCGGAACGTCAAGCATATGTTCTAGGTGTGTTCACGATTTGCGTCAAGGTATGACGGGGAATTACGTCGAAGTCGTGACAAAGACGATTCGGTGCGGCAGCTGGTCCTATGACCTGAGACTCGGATCAGACGTCGTCCAGGGGCAGGACTTCCACAACCGTCCCGGCAGGGGCAGCGGGCGCGTGGCGCGCGCGGAGGACCAGCCCGTCCGCCCAGGCGAGGCGGCTCAGCATGCCGCTGTCCTGCTTGGGGAAGGGGGTGGCGACGGGCATGCCGTCGGGGCCTGGGGCGAGGGTGGCCCGCAAATAGTCCTCCCGCCCGTCATTGGCCGGTAGGTCCGTGCCCGCCACGGCGCGGATGAAGCGCGGCTCGGCCTGGAGTCCCAGCAGGGCCAGCAGCAGGGGCCGCAGGAACAGCAGGGCGCAGACCAGGGAAGAGACGGGGTTGCCCGGCAGCCCCAGCACCGGCATGCCGTCCAGCCGGCCGAACATCAGCGGCTTGCCCGGGCGCATGGCGATCTTCCAGAAACCCAGGTCCAGGCCCCGGTCGCCCAGGACCTTGCGCACCAGATCATGCTCCCCCACCGACGCGCCGCCGCAGGTGACCAGCAGGTCGGCCCCGCGGGCACCGTCCAGGGCCTGGGACAGGGCGGTGGCCTCGTCCCTAGCGATGCCCAGGTCCAGCGGCTCCCCGCCCAGGGTCTTCACCAGGGCGGCGATGGCCAGGGCGTTGGAGCTGACGATCTGGCCGGGGGCGAGGGTATCGCCGGGCATGACGATCTCATCCCCCGTCGCCAGGATGGCGACCCGCGGCCGGCGGCGCACCTTCAGCCAGGGCACGTTCATGGCCGCCGCCAGGGACAGGTCCCGCACCCCCAACCGCCGCCCGGCCTTAAAACCGACGACACCGGCGGCGAAATCCTGCCCCGCCGGCCGGACCCAGCGGCCCGGGCCGGACCCGTCCTTGACCCGGACGGACTCGCCCAGATCGTCGCAATCCTCCTGCACCACCACCGTGTCGGCCCCGTCCGGCAGGGCGCCGCCGGTGAAGATGCGCACGGCGTCCCCCGGCCCCAGGGTCCCGGGGAAGGGCTGGCCCGCCGGGGCGCTGCCGATGCGGCGAAGCTCCACGGGCAGGGCCTGGATATCCGCCGTCCGCACCGCCCAGCCGTCCATGGCGGACACCGCCAGCGGCGGGTGGGTCAGCCGCGCCGCCACATCCTCCGCCAACACCCGCCCCAGTGCCTCCGTCAGCGCCACCTGCTCCGCCGGGAGCGGTACTACCCCGGCCAGGATGCGGGCGCGGGCCTCGGCGACGGGAATCATAAGGGCGGCTCCACCGCATCGATCAGTCCAAGAAGAAACTTGGCTTCACTTTCCGTGATGTTTTCAAGGGCTCTGTCATCATAGCCACAACTCAAGGGCGAAATGGAGTAGTTCTTGAATATGAAACGGAACAAGCGATGGAACTTATTCGAAAGGTAAATTGGATATACAATCGATCTCAAGTTTTCCTTCTGGCCATCTTTATAAACGTATATTTCTCTGTATGCGGATGCTTCCATTTGAGTCAAATTTGTTTCGACATTTATATATGTAAAATCTGGCACAGAGCCATACATTTTGCTTATAATTGGACAATCAAATTCTCTTGCCATCAATCCAGCATCCAGCATTGCCTGCACTAGGCCATTGATTGGCATGTAAGATACCAAAAATTCTTCCAGTTGTTTGGAGCAAGATTTATTTGTTTGGGAAAAATCTATTACAATTGCAAAACTTTCTTCCGGAATTGATTCAAGGTTCAATCGCACTAGTACAATGTGAGTGAACTTTTTGCTATCGCGAGCGGCAATCAAAGCTTGAGTCAGTAATGTCCTACCCGGCCCGTAATTCCCAAGTGAATCCAATTTCATCATCAAAGCTGACGCATTTGGTTGCCCATTGTTCACTGTTACGGCCAATGGAATGCATTCACGGTTTAGGAAAATACTGTTGAAATACAGCAGCAGTGGAAGCAGCGACACGCCTGCCAGAAAGCCAGCCCCGGCAAAGAAGACCGCCTTTGGCCACCGCCGCTTGCCCACCCCTGGTCTCCATTATTCCGCGGTAAACGTCCCACTCTTCCCCCCGGCCTTGTAGGCCAGGCGGATGTCGGAGATGGCCATGGCTTTGTCCACGGCCTTGCACATGTCGTAGATGGTCAGCGCGGCGACGGAAACGGCGGTGAGCGCCTCCATCTCCACGCCCGTCCGGCCCTTCAGCTTCACCGTGGCCTCGATGTCCACGGCGTCTCGGGCGGGGTCCAGCGTGAACTCCACGGCCACCTTGGACAACAGCAGCGGGTGGCAGAGGGGGATCAGGTCCCAGGTCTTCTTGGCCGCCATGATGCCGGCCAGGCGGGCGACCTGCAGCACGTCGCCCTTGGCCATCTGCCCGTCGCGGATCAGCGCCAGGGTCTCCGGCTTCATCGTCACGGTGCCGCGGGCGGTGGCGACGCGCTCCGTCTCTTCCTTGGCGGAAACGTCCACCATGGCCGCGTTGCCCTTGGCGTCGAAATGGGTCAGGCGGTTCTCCTCGCCCATGGCTCAGGCCGCGTCGGTCAGGGTGGCGGAAAGCAGGGCGCGGGTCGCGGCGGTCACGTCCGGCTTGGCCATCAGCGATTCCCCCACCAGGAACCGCCGGGCGCCCACCTTGGCCAGTCGGGACAGGTCGTCCGGCGAGTGGATGCCGCTCTCCGCCACCAGGGCGCGGCCGGGGGGCACCATGGCGGCCAGGGCCTCCGTCGTGGCCAGGTCCACGGCCAGGGTCTTCAGGTTGCGGTTGTTCACGCCCAGCAGCCCGCCGGGCAGCCTCAGGGCCCGTTCCATCTCCGGCGCGTCATGCACCTCCACCAGCACGTCCATGCCGTAATGGGTGGCGGCGTCGTACAGGTCGCGGGCCAGCGCGTCGTCCAGGGCGGCCATGATGATCAGGATGCAGTCGGCGCCCAGGGCCCGGCTCTCCGCCACCTGGTAGGTGTCCACCATGAAGTCCTTGCGCAGGCAGGGCAGGTCCACGGCGGCCCGGGCGGCCTGGAGGTAACTGTCGTCCCCCTCGAAGTACGGCACGTCCGTCAGCACGGACAGGCAAGTGGCCCCGCCCGCCTTGTAGGCCTTGGCCAGGGTGGGCGGGTCGAAGTCGGCGCGGATAACGCCCTTGCTGGGGCTGGCCTTCTTGATCTCCGCGATCAGGCCCCAGCGGCCCACCCCCGTCACCAGCTCCAGCGCCCGGGCAAAGCCGCGGGGCGGGCTGGCGGCACGGGCGGCGGCGTCCAGAGAGGCGAGGGGGCGCACCACCTTGCGGCGGGCCACATGCTCCCGCTTGTCGGCGCAGATGCGGGCCAGGACGTCGGTCATTCGCTGATTCCCGGGGCGTGGGTGATGGCGACAAGCTGGTCGAGGGCCTTGGCTGCGGCCCCGCTGGCGATGCTTTCCGCCGCCAGGGCCACGCCTTGCTTGAGGTCCCCCGCCTTGCCGGCGACGATGAGGGCTGCCGCCGCGTTCAGTAGCACGATGTCCCTGTAGGGCCCCGTCTGCCCGGCCAGCACGGCGCGCAGGGCCACGGAATTGGCCTCCGCGTCACCGCCGCGAAGGTCGTCGGCGCTCGCGCGGGGCAGGCCGGCATCTTCCGGGGTGATCTCGAAGGACCGAACCGTGCCGTTCTTCAGCTCGGCCACATAGCTGGGGCCGGTGGTGGTGATCTCATCAAGCCCGTCGGAGCCGTGGACGACCCAGGCCGCCTCCGACCCCAGCCGGCCCAGCACCTCGGCCAGCGGCTCCACCCATTGCCGGGCGAAGACGCCCATGAGCTGCCGCTTGGCCCCCGCCGGGTTGGCCAGCGGGCCCATCAGGTTGAAGATGGTGCGGGTGCCCAGCTCCACCCGCGTGGGCGCCACGTTGCGCATGGCCGTGTGGTGCCGCGGCGCCATCAGGAAGGCGATGCGAGCCTCCCACAGCGCCTGGCGGACCAGGCCGAAGTCCGCGTCCAGGTTCAGGCCCAGGGCGCCCAAGACGTCGGCCGCACCCGATTTGCTGCTGATGGCCCGGTTACCGTGCTTGGCTACCGGCACGCCGCACCCCGCCACCACGAAGGCCACGGCGGTAGAGATGTTGTAAGTCCCGGCTGAATCGCCGCCGGTGCCGCAGGTGTCGATGGTGCCCGGCGGCGCCTCAATCCCGATCACCTTGGAGCGCAAGGTGCGGGCGGCACCGGTGATCTCCGCCACCGTCTCCCCACGCACCCGCAGGGCCATCAGGAAACCGCCCATCTGGGACGGGGTGGCGTTGCCGGACATGATGATGCCGAAGGCGTCCTCCGCCTCCCGCTCGGACAGGCTGGCCCCCGTGGCGACTTTCGCCAGCAGGGCCTTCATGTCGCCGATGTCGCCGGACATGGCTCAGGCGGCCTTGGCCGTGGGCCCGCGGGACAAGCGCAGGAAGTTGCCCAGCAGCTTGTGCCCATGCTCCGACGCGATGCTTTCCGGGTGGAACTGCACCCCGTGGATGGGCAGGTCGCGGTGCTGGAGGGCCATGATCATCCCGTCCGGCAGCTCCGCCGTCACTTCCAGGCAGGCGGGCAGGGTAGCCCGCTCCACGATCAGGGAATGGTAGCGGGTGGCCTTGAACGGGCTGGGCAGGCCCTGGAACAGGCCGGTGCCGGCATGCCGCACCTCGCTCACCTTGCCGTGCATGGGCTCCGGCGCCCGCACCACCTTGCCCCCGAAGGCCTGACCGATGGCTTGGTGGCCCAGGCAGACGCCCAGCAGGGGAATACGCCGTTCGGCCGCCGCGGCGATCAGGGGCAGGCAAATGCCGGCCTTGTCCGGGTCGCAGGGGCCGGGGGACAGGACGATGGCCTCCGGCTTCAGAGCCAGCGCCTCCTCCGGGGCCAGGGCGTCGTTGCGGCGCACCTCCACATGGGCGCCCATCTCACCCAGGTAATGCACGAGGTTCCAGGTGAAACTGTCGTAATTGTCGATCAGCAGCAGCATGGCGCGCCCAAATCCTTACGGGAAGGCTAACGTAGCGCCCGCGGCCCCCGATTTCCAGCCATCCGCGCCCGCGCCGCGGTTGCGGCTGCGTTGGGATTGAGGCAGGACTGGCCGCGAATTGGAGAGGGCCCCCCGATGAAGATCGGCACCGCCGCGGAACGCTCCGGCGTCCCGGCCAAGACCATCCGGTATTATGAGGAGATCGGCCTGATACCCTCGGCCGGGCGGGCTGGGAACGGATACCGGGATTATGACGAGCAGGACGTGCAGGCCCTGCGTTTCATCAGCCGCGCCCGCTCCTTGGGCTTCTCGGTGAAGGAGGTGGCCGGGCTGCTGGCGCTCTGGCAGGACAGGGACCGCTCGGCGGCGGAGGTGAAGCGGTTGGCGGAGGCGCACTTGGCGGAGGTCGACCAGCGCCTTGCCGACCTGCAATCCCTTCGGCGTACCCTGACCGACCTGGTCTCACAGTGTCACGGCGGTGACCGGCCGGATTGCCCTATCCTGGACAGCCTCGCCGCGTCAGGCGGCCCGTGCCACGCCACCCCAGACCATCAATGACCGAGACCCGCCGTCCCCCGGCCAAGCGCCCCCGCGCCAAGGCCGCCCCGTCCCGCGCCGGCAGCCGCTCCCGTGGCAAGGCCCGGTCGCAAGGGTTGCTCGCCCACCTGGACCGTCGCACCCTGCAGTCCCTGGCGGCGCTGCTGGGCTTTGCCGCCTTCGTGGTGCTGCTGGCGAACGTCTATGGCGACGGCTCGAGGGAAGCGCCCGGCTACACCGCCGTGGCGCCCGCCCAACCGGAGGCAGGGGAGGAAGAGTTGGCCGAGTTGGGGGAGGATGCCCCGACCCTGCCGCGGGAGGCCCCGACTGTTCCCCAGGTCCGCACCGTGCCTGAGCCTGCACCGGTGGCGCCCACGCCAGCCCCGCCCGCGCCCGAGCCTGCGAGACAGGTACCCACCCAGACGGCCATGCTGCCCCCGCCGGTACCGCCCCCGGCCGGGACGCCGCTCTGGAAGCGCAACGCCGTGCCTGCCCCGGCCCAGGATGGCCGGCCCCGCATCGTCATCGTCATCGACGACATGGGCCCGGACCGGAAGCGCAGTGACCGTGCCGCCGCCCTGCCGGGCCCGCTGACCCTGGCTTGGCTGCCCTATGCCCGGGATTTGCCGCACCAGGCCGCCGCTGCACGGCGCAACGGGCATGAACTGATCGTCCACATGCCCATGGAGCCGGACGGCAAGGGCGACCCCGGCCGCGACGCCATTCTGACCAAGCTGCCCGCGGCAGAGATCAAGGCCCGCATCGCCCGCAACCTGGCCGCCTTCGACGGCTATGTGGGCATCAACAATCACATGGGCAGCCGTTTCACCGCCAACACGGCCGGCATGGCGGTGGTCATGGCGGAACTGTCGTCCCGCGGGCTGCTGTTCCTGGACAGCCGCACCACGGCCCAGACCAAGGCGCCGGAGCTGGCGCCCCGCTACCATGTGCCGCTGGCATCCCGCGACGTTTTCCTGGACCATGAGATGACGCCCGCCGCGGTGGAGGCGGCCCTGGCCAAGGTGGAGGCCGTTGCCCGGACAAAGGGCACGGCAATCGCCATCGGCCACCCGCACGACGTGACCGTGGCCGCCCTGGAACGCTGGCTGCCGACCCTGTCGGCCAAGGGGTTCCAACTGGTGCCGCTGACCGCCACCATCCGGGCGCAACCGCCGGCCAGTTGAGCTGTTGGGCGGGGAGCTAGATGAGAGGACCCTGATGAGCCAGACCTATCGCGTGACCGGCATGACTTGCCAGGGCTGCGCCAACGCCGTGTCCAACGCCATCACCCAGCAGGCCCCAGGCGCCCGCGCCTTGGTCGACCTTAAGGCCGGTACCGTCAGCGTGGAAGGCCCCCTGGAGGAGTCCGCCGTGCGCAAGGCGGTGGAGGGGGCCGGTTTCGACTTCGGTGGTGCTGCCTGACCCGCCATGCCACTGCGCCTAGCCCTGGTCAGCCTGCTGGTCCGTGATTATGACGAGGCGATCGACTGGTACACCCGCTCCCTCGGCTTCGCCCTCGTGGTGGACACCGACCTCGGCCAGGGCAAACGCTGGGTAGTGGTCACCCCGCCGGGCTCGGACGGCACCGGCCTGCTGCTGGCCCGCGCCACCACGCCGGAGCAGCAGGCCGCCATCGGCAACCAGTCCGGCGGCCGCGTCTTCCTTTTCCTCCACACCGACGATTTCGCCCGCGACCATGCCCGCTTGGCAGCGGCAGGCGTGCGCTTCCTGGAGGCGCCCCGGCAGGAGGGGTATGGGACCGTTGCCGTGTTCGAGGACTTGTACGGGAACAGGTGGGACTTGATCGAGCCGCACAAGCCCGGCTGACCAAGGAAAGGCGTGCCGGAAAGGGGCTGTCATTGGCAAGGTCGAGCGTGGCTCAGGCTCAGCTCGACCAGCAGCTTGTCCTTACAATCCCTTGAGGAAGCTCAGCAAAGCCGCGTTCACCTCCTCCGGGGCTTCCTGTTGCACCCAGTGGCCCGCGCCCTCCACCAGGGTGGTGCCACGGAAGTCGCGGCAGGTCTTCGGCAGGTTGTCCACGGCCTTGTCCATGCCGGGCATGCGGATCACGCCGTCCAGGGAGCCGGCGATGAAGCAGGCGGGGATGGTGATGGGGGCGCCGGCCCAGGGGGCGTTCAGCTCCCAGTCGCGGTCCATGTTGCGGTACCAGTTCAGCCCACCCCGGTAACCCGTTCTGGCGTAAGTCTTTCCATAGGTGTCCAGGTCTTCCTCGCTCAGCCAGTCGGGCAGGGTGTCGGCTTCGGGGGACGCGTCCAGCAGGCCCATGCCCGGCGGGATGATGGCAGGCCAGCTCTTGCCATGCTTCACGCCATAGCCGGAGGCGCCCACCAGCAGTCGGCGCTGCACCTGATAGGGATCGCGCTCCAGGTCCGCCTCCGCCACGCCGGGCTCCTGGAAGTACATCATATAGAAACGGGTCAGGCCCATTTTGCCCAACAGGCTGGGCAGGCTCTGGCTGCCGCGGGGGCTGTAGGGCACGGACAGGCCGGCCACGCCACGGAACAGGTCCGGCCGGTAGAGGGCGCAGTGCCAGGCGACGGGCGCGCCCCAGTCATGGCCCACCACCACGGCGCTGTCGGCCCCCAGCGCGCCCACCAGGGCCACCATGTCGCCCACCTTGTGCAGCATGCCATAGGCGTAGAGGTCGTCCGGCGCGTCGGTCAGGCCGAAGCCGCGCATGTCCGGCGCCACCACCCGGTAGCCCGCCTGGGCCAGGGGCTTCATCTGCCGCCGCCAGCTATAGGCCAGCTCTGGCCAGCCATGGCAGAGCAGGACCGGCGGCCCCTCGCCAAGCTCCAGGTAATGGATGCGGATGCCGTTCGCCTCGACGAACTTGCCCTGGATGCTGTCCATGCGTTTCCCCCTCCCAAATGCGGCTTGGCGCCGTCATGTGCCCAGCATAGCCGGGCCCCGCGCCGGCGGCGATTGTGGAACAGGCGGCAGTCCCTATATTCCGCCCCCATGAACTCGCTCGGCTTCGACAAGGCTCCCGGCGACACCCGCGTGGTGGTCGCCATGTCCGGTGGCGTGGACTCGTCCGTCACCGCGGCGATCCTGCGCCAGGAAGGCTATGACGTGGTGGGGATCACGTTGCAGCTCTATGACCACGGCATGACCGTGGGCAAGAAGGGCGCCTGCTGCGCCGGACAGGACATCTATGACGCGAAGCGCGTCGCCGATGCCATTGATATTCCTCATTATGTCCTGGATTATGAGAGCCGGTTCCGCCAGTCGGTGATCGAGGATTTCGCCGACAGCTACCTGCGGGGGGAAACGCCGATCCCCTGCGTCCGTTGCAACCAGACGGTCAAGTTCAAGGACCTGCTGGCCCAGGCCCAGGACCTTGGCGCCGACTGCCTAGCCACCGGCCACTATGTCCGACGGGAAGGCGGGGTGTCCGGCGCCCACATGCTGCGCGGTGCGGATTCCAGCCGGGACCAGAGCTACTTCCTGTTTGCGACGACGCAGGAGCAGCTCGACTATCTGCGCTTTCCCCTGGGCGATAAGCCGAAGGCGGAGACGCGGGCCATTGCGGACCGGCTGGGACTGCCCGTGGCGGACAAGCCCGACAGCCAGGACATCTGCTTTGTCCCCACCGGCGGCTATGCCGCCATCGTGCAGAAGCTCCGCCCCGGGGCCATCGAGCCGGGGGAGATCGTGCATGTGGATGGCCGCGTCATGGGCCGGCACCAGGGCGTCATCAACTATACCGTCGGCCAGCGCAAGGGCCTGGGCATCGGTGGCCGCAAGACGGCGGAGGGGGAGGAGCTGGACCCCCTCTACGTCGTCCGGCTGGAGCCGGAGAAGCACCGTGTCGTCGTCGGGCCGCGCACGGCATTGGCGCGCGACGTCGTGCTGGTGAAGGAGGTCAACTGGCTGGGCCCCGACGCCGTGGGCGTGCCCCTGCCGGTGGCGGTCAAGCTGCGCAGCGCCCAGCCGGCGAGCCCGGCCACCGTGCTGTTGCATGGCGACGGCACAGCGCGGGTGGAGTTGGAGCAGCCCCAGTACGGCGTCAGCCCGGGGCAGGCCGCCGTCTTCTACCAGGGCGACCGGCTGCTGGGCGGTGGCTGGATCAGCGGCACGGCCTCGCGGGCTTGATCTCTAATTATACCAAGGGTTTGACCGGTATTTCCTGAATTGCCGGGTGAGGGAGGATTCGTGCGACGGTCGGCGTCGTAGTCCGGCAACCCTTGAGGTGTCATGGCATGTCGAGCGGCAGCCTTTCCGTCCCCTTGGTCAGACACAAAACCCTCATCTGCGCTCGATTGTATGTAGTTGCCTCGCGAGGCATAGTGCGGCCCTCTACCAAAGGGAGTCGCCCGTGCGTAAGTTCGCTTTGATTGCAGTGACCAGCCTGTTCCTCACCGCCTGCGCGAGCCAAGGGCCGGGCGGTCCGGCGGAGGTGAAGCTCGCCACTTGGAACATCGGTTGGCTGACCGACCGGACGGCGGAGATCAACGCGGACAACCGGGACCCGAACCGGGCCATCTACCAGCGCACGGCCGCGGATTATGCCCGGCTGAAGGGCTATGTGGGCCAACTCGGTGCCGACGTTGTGGCCATGCAGGAGGTGGACGGGGCAGAGACCGCGGCGAAGATTTTCGACCGCAAGCGCTACACCGTGGTGATGAGCGAGGAGGGGGACTACCAGCGCCCCGGTTTCGCGATCTCGAAAGGCATCAAGTTCACCCGCAACCCCGATTTGGCGGAGCTGGATGTCTTGGCCGGGCAGAAGCGCTCCCTGCGCCGGGGCGTGGACGTGACCCTGCACCTGGCCGGCGGCGACCTGCGGCTGCTGGCCGTACACCTGAAGAGCGGCTGCTTCACCCCGGGCCGGTCGGGGGAGGCCTGTGACCAGCTCCAGCAGCAGATCCCGTTCCTGGACGCCTGGATCGACGCCCGCCAGAAGGAAGGCGTGGCCTTTGCCGTGCTGGGCGACTTCAACCGCCGCTTCCCCGCCGGCGACCCGCTTTGGGCGGCCCTGGACGACGGGCCGACGCCCCTGGTCCGGGTGACGGAGGGCAAGAAGTCCACCTGCTGGGGCGGCCAGTACCCTGACTTCATCGACCATATCGTCCTGGGCAACGACGCCCCGAAGCACTTGGTCCAGGACAGCTTCGCCGTGCTGACCTATGCGGAGACGGACCGGGCGTTGCAGAAGGCCCTTTCCGACCATTGCCCGGTGTCGGTGCGACTGAAGGCTGGCGGGGCGGTGTCCTAGTACATCGTCTGCCGCTGCCGTTCAGCCAATGCCGCGTCATAGGCAGCACCCCCCTCCCGGCCGGCGCTGGCCTCGGCCAACATGACGCCCGCGGTCGGGAGGGTGCCGAGTGCCCGGAAAGTGGCCGGGTCCCACAGGCCGGAGCGGGCCACCGCGCGGGCGCACTGGAAATAGACGCTGCGGATGCTGACCCTGACGACCACCTTGGGTGCCTTGCCATCCACGGCGAAGGTGGCGTTCAGGGCCTCGTCGGCCAGGATCTCCGCCGTGCCATTGACACGCAGGGCTTCCCCGATTCCGGGAGTCAGGAAGATCAGGCCCACCTGCGGGTCGTGCAGGATGTTGCGCAGGCTGTCGATTCGGTTGTTGCCCCGCCTGTCTGGCAGCAGCAGGGTGCGTTCGTCCGCCACCCGAGCCAGTTCCCCCAGACGGTCTCCCCTGGGGCTGCAGTCCAAGCCCTGCGGCCCGCGGGTGGCCAGCACATAGAATGGGGAGGCTTCCAGCCAATCCCGATAGGCCGGGGTCAGGTGGTCGGCCACCTTGAGGACGGAAGCCGCGCCGGGCCGGCCATAGAGGCGGTCCAGTTCCGCCGGGTCGGTGATTCGCACTGGTATCCTCCCATCATCCTTTCGCGCCAGCTTAGGGGCATGGCAGCGGGGCAGGGAAGCGGATAGCCCATGCGGCGGGGCGGGGGCAGGGCGGCGGGGGCAGCCCGGAAACAAGAAGGGCGCCATCGCCATGCCGGCGAGGCGCCCTTCTGTCCGATTGGTAGCACCGGGGTGATTTGAACACCCGACCAAGGGCTTATGAGTCCCCTGCTCTACCCCTGAGCTACGGTGCCCCAGGGCCGGGCCGCAGCCCGGTGAGGCCGGTGATGTAGTGAAATCGATCCGGCCTGTCAAGCACTGCGGTGACGGCTTCCGTCGGAGGGCGGCGGAAGGGGCACATCCCCGGCCACCGCCTCCTTCAACCAGGCGCGATACTGGCCCAGCCGGGTGCCATCATGGCCCGGCCAGCCGGCGCGGCGGGCCGACTCCTCCGCTTCCCGTTGGGTTGCGGCCCAGCAGGTCAGGACGGTTCGCTTACCCTCGGCGTTCAGCCATTGGAACTCGAAGGGGATGGGGCCGGATGGTTCGCTCATCGCCGGGGGGGGCTGTGACGGGGTCCTATGCCGGGGAGCATGGGGCGGGCCAGCCCTGCTGTCCAGGGTTGCGGCTGCGGGACGATTTGGTGGCGGAACCGTCGGTCCTGCCGGCTGAGACAAGCGGCGGGCTGCCATGGCTGGCTGTCCCCGGCCGTGGCGGGAGCGGGGTCAAGGCTGTAGGCTCCGCCGGAATACCCCTTCCGGTCGGTCCATCCCATGCTCGGCATCCTCCTCGCCCCCCTGCGCTGGCTGTTCCGGCTCGCCTTGTTCCTGCTGATGGCAGCCTTGCTGCTGCTGTTCGCGCTGCCCTATGCGGTGGACTGGCCGGGCCGGGCGAAGACCCTCCTGGCGGCGGTGAACAACGCCAACCTGCCCGGCGTGCGGGTGCAGGCCAGCCCCGACTCGGTCATCGGCTTCCCGCCCCGGCTGGTGGTGCGGAACCTCGCCCTGTCCGATGGGCCCGGGGGACCGCCGGCCCTGGTCGCAGGCACGGCCTATGTGGGGGTGGATGCCCTGGCCTCTCTCCTCGCCGGCGGGGTGGTGGTTAAGGCGGTCATCGAAGACCCCGTGATCCATGCCGATCGTCCCCTGGACCTCCAGCGGGTGACCCAGGCCGTCTCGGGCGCGCTGGGCGTGCCGACCCAACTGGTGCTGGCGGGTGGGGAGGTGGTGACGGCCGGCGGCCGCAGCACGGTGGATTTGGGCCCGGCCGAGACCCAGGTCGCAGCCCTTCCGCCCCCGGATACCATTGGACAATCTACCCCATCGGAGACGCGTCCAGCCGCGCCGGGGGGTGCGGTGGCAGGTACCGACCTCCGCGCCAATAACGGTGCGGTGGGCATCTCGCAGCCCGGGGCAGTCGGGCAGCCGGGTAACCCGGCGCGGCCAGGAACCGCGAGCGGCAGCCAGGGCGGGGCGGGAAGCGCCATTGCGGGCGGCGTTGCGGCCGGGGAGGCTTATGGTCGGGCACAGGGAACCGAGGGCACTACGGCGGGCCGGACGGTGCCCGGATCGGAGGCGACGGCAAGTGCCGGGCGTCCCGGTCCCGCCGGCGGCGCAGCCTCCAGCCCTGGAGCGGGTGGTACGAATGTGGGCCCCAGCGCGGCGGGCCCGTCAGGAGCGCAGCCAGGAACAGCAAGCGGCGGTTCTCCCCGTCCCGGGAACGGTGCGGGACCAGTCGGTATCGCGCAGGGCGGTGGGACGCAGGCCACGGGCTCCGGCGGAGGTGAAGCGATCGCCGCACAGGGCGGGCTTGCCGGCGTCGTCGGCGGCCTGTGGAACGACCTGTTCGGGGAACACCCGGGGCAACAGGTGACCGGTGGTGGGGCGGGGATGGCCGGTCAGCCTGGCTATAACGGAAGCGGGGCAGATGTCGGGCCTGGCGGGCAGGGTGCCTATTCGCCCGTCGGTCCGTCGGCCGGGTCCTTCCCGGCAGAGGCCGGGAGCGGCAAGGGTCCTGGACGGGCGAATGTCCCGGGCGGCGGCAGCAATCCCGGGCTGGCCGGCGGTGGGGCTTCCAGCCCAGCCTTTCCAGGCGGGCGCGGGCCGGTGGTGACAGAGGGGTTCAGCCCCATCCCGGTGCCGGACCAGCCCGGGGTATGCTTCTGCCCCTGCCGGGGCGGCTAATCCTTGGGCTGCCGCCGGGCCAGCAGGATACATAGCAGCAAGGCCGGCAGGCCCATCAGGGCGGTGCCGGCGAAGAACAGGGCATAGGCCGTCATGGTGGGATAGGCGGCCCCCAACCCCTCCACGATCCCGCCGGAGAAGCCCTTTAGGAACTTGCCCAGCAGCGTATAGAAGGAGCTGAGCAAGGCGTATTGCGTGGCTGTGTAGCCCAGGCTGGTCAGGCTGGACATGTAGGCGATCAGGGCCGTGCCCGCGAACCCCGTCGCCACATTGTCCACCACCATGACCGCGGTGAAGATGGGCAGGTCCGGCCCCGACAGGGCCAGGACGCTGAAGGCCAGGTTGGACCCGGGGCCCAGGATGGCGCCCAGCACCAACGTCTTGCGGAAGCCCAGCCGCACGGCGCAGATCCCGCCCAGCGCCACGCCGGCGACGGAGGCCCAGAGGCCGGCGGTGGCGCGGACGGAGCCCACCACTTCCTTCGTCAGCCCCACATCCACATAGAGCGGGTTTGCCATGGGGCCCATCAGGAAGTCCGGCAGGCGGTACAGGCTGATGGCCGCCAGCATCAGCAGGGCCATGGCCCCATGTGTGCGGAAGAACGCCTCGAACGGGCCCCAGACGGCATCCAGCAACCCCCGGCCGCTCCACAACGGCGCCGCACCCAGCTTGGCGGCAAGGACGACACGGGTGGGTTCGTGCGCCAGCAGCGTGGCGCCCAAGCCGATGGCCATGGCGGCACCGGCGGCGGCGTAGGAGGTGGCCCAGCCCACCTGGGCCGCCAGGATCAGGATCAGCGCGTCCGTGGCGATCAACGCTGCCCGGTAGCCCAACTGGTATGCGGCGGAGAGCAGCCCCGTCTCATCCGGGCTGGCCGCCGCCTCGATCCGCCAAGCGTCCACCACCACGTCCTGGGTGGAGGAGGCGAATGCCGCCACCAGGGCAAACGTCGCCAACAAGCCCAGTCCCGCCCCTGGCCCCGTGGCCGCCATGCCGAACAGGCCAGCGGCGACCAGCACCTGCGACAGGGCCATCCAGCCCCGCCGCCGGCCCAGGAACCGGCCGAAAATGGGCGCATCCACCTTGTCCACAAAGGGGGCCCAAAGAAACTTCAGCGAATAGGCAAGGCCGACCCAGGACAGGAAGCCGATGGTGGCCAGGTCCGTCCCGCCTTCCCGCAGCCAGAAGCCCAGCGTGTTGCCGGTGAGCATGAAGGGAAGGCCGGAGCTGAACCCCAGCAGCAGCATGACCAGCACCCGCGGCTGCCGCAGCGCCCGCAGCACGTCGCGCCAGCCGGCGGCCTTCCTGGCGGTGTCAGCGGCCGGAGCAGGGGCCGCCACATCGGCGGCAGTCGAGCTATGCGTGGACAAGGGGGATTTGGCCCTGGCAATCGGTGGCGGTCGACCCCAGCAGTATAGAAGGGCGCCTGGGACACAGGTAAGCTATTTGCGTACGAAGATTGCGCAAAACGCAGGTGTTCCGGACTGGAAAATACCAAGGCGCTTCCGGTAGAACGGTCGTCCCCCGATGCCGCGCCGCGGCAGGGGTTGGATCAGAAGTATTTGGAGCAATGGGGTCTATCATGCCGACGGAATCGAACGCCGCCCTCGCGTCTGGCCGCTGGTCGCCGGACAGCTGGCGCTTCAAGCCGGTGCGGCAGATGCCCCGATACCCGGATGAGGCCAAGCTGAAGGCGGTGGAGGAACGGCTGTCCAACTACCCGCCCCTGGTCTTCGCCGGGGAGGCGCGGCGACTGAAGTCCGCGCTGGCCAAGGTGGTGAAGGGGGAGGCGTTCCTGCTCCAGGGCGGGGACTGCGCCGAGAGCTTTGCCGAGTTCCACCCCAACAACATCCGCGACACCTTCCGCGTGCTGCTGCAGATGGCCGTGGTGCTGACCTTCGGCGGGGCCACGCCCGTGGTGAAGGTGGCCCGCATGGCCGGCCAGTTCGCCAAGCCCCGCAGCGCCGACACGGAAATGGTGGGCGGGGTGGAGCTGCCCAGCTACCGCGGCGACATCATCAACGGCCCGGAGACGACGCCGGAGGCGCGGGTGCCCGACCCGGAGCGGATGGTGCAGGCGTACAACCAGTCCGCCGCCACCCTGAACCTCCTGCGCGCCTTCGCCCAGGGCGGCTATGCCGACCTGCACAAGGTCCATGCCTGGACCCTGGACTTCGTGGAGAAGAGCCCGGCGGGGGAGCGGTACCGCGACCTGGCCGACCGGCTGGATGAGACGCTGGAGTTCATGGCCGCCTGCGGCATCACCGGGGAGACGACACCTCAACTGCGCGAGACGGAGCTGTTCACCAGCCATGAGGCGCTGCTGCTGCCCTATGAGCAGGCGCTGACCCGCATCGACAGCACCACGGGCGACCGCTACGACGTGTCGGCCCACATGCTGTGGATCGGCGACCGGACCCGCCAGCTTGACGGCGCCCATGTGGAGTTCCTGCGCGGGGTAAAGAACCCCATCGGCCTGAAGTGCGGCCCGTCCATGGACCCGGACGACCTGATCCGGCTGATCGACGTGCTGAACCCGGAGGACGAGCCGGGCCGTCTGACCCTGATCGTGCGCATGGGCCATGATCAGGTGGAGGCCAAGTTCCCGCCGCTGCTGCGCAAGGTGCTGCGGGAGGGGCGAAATGTCGTCTGGTCCAGCGATCCCATGCACGGCAATACGGTGAAGAGCAGCTCCGGCTTCAAGACCCGGCCCTTCAACCACATCCTGGGTGAGGTGGGCAGCTTCATGGATGTCTGCCGGGCGGAGGGTGCCCACCCCGGCGGCGTGCATTTCGAGCTGACCGGCCGGAACGTGACGGAGTGCACCGGCGGGGCCGTGGGCATCACCGAGGCTGGATTGGCCGACGCTTATGACACGGCCTGCGACCCCCGCCTGAACGCCAGCCAGTCGCTCGAACTGGCCTTCCTGCTGGCAGAGCAGCTGAAGAAGGCCCGGGCCTTGCAGCCGAAGGTGCGGGTGGCGGCGGAGTAAGGGGGGGGCGCTCACCCCATCATCGAATCCCCGATGTCCTGCCTCCCCCGCGAAGGCGGGGGTCTACAGTTCTTGACCCAGCCTGCACTTTCACCGTGGCCGAAAAACTGTGGACCCCCGCCTTCGCGGGGGAAGCGGCGAGGCTCGGGTGGGGCCGATATCGCTGCGCTAGCAATCCAATGATCGCAATCCCCTAGACGCCGTTCTTCGCTTGACCCCACAGCGCGTGTTCCCCTACGGCTTCCAAGGACACGAACCGAGGGGACCCTCATGCGCGCCGCCCTGCTTGCCACCGCCCTGACCCTGGGCGCCCTGCCGGCCGGGGCGCAGACGGTGATGGTGACCGCCGATCGCATGCTGGACGTGCAGGCAGGGCGCTATCTGGAGAAGCCTGCCCTGCTGGTGCGGGATGGGCGAATCGTTGAGGTCGGCACCCAGGGCCAACTCGCCGCGCCGGCGGACACGGAGATCGTGAACCTGGCCGGGCTGACCATCCTGCCCGGCCTGATCGACATGCATGTACACCTGACCGGGCGGCACGACATGCACGGTTTCCGCCGCCTGGAACAGAGCCCGGTCGATGAGGCCATCAACGGCGTGGTGCATGCTGAGCGCACCCTGAAAGCCGGATTCACCACGGCCCGCAACGTGGGGGCCGGTGGCTATGCCGACGTGGCGCTGAAGAAGGCCATCGACCAGGGGCGGGTGCCGGGGCCGCGGCTCTGGGTCTCTGGCCCGTCCATCGGGGCCACCGGCGGGCACTGCGACAACAACCTGCTGCCGCCCCGATTCCAGGCCAAGGGCGACGGCGTGGCCGACGGGCCCTGGGGCGTCACCCAGAAGGTGCGGGAGAACCACAAGTACGGCGCCACCCTGGTCAAGGTCTGCGCCACCGGCGGCGTCATGTCCAAGGGCACGGCCGTGGGCGCGCAGCAGCTTTCGGATGAGGAGCTGAGAGCCATCGTGGAGGAGGCCAAGCGACTGGGCCTTCGCACCGCCGCCCATGCCCACGGGGTGAACGGGGTGAAGGCGGCCATCCGCGCCGGCTTCGACACCATCGAGCATGCCAGCTTCATCGACGACGAGGGCCTGCGCCTGGCCAAGGAGCGAGGCACCTGGCTGTCCATGGACATCTACAACACCGAATACATCCTGGGTGAGGGGGAGAAGGCGGGCATCCTGCCGGAAAGCCTGGAGAAGGAGCGCCTGACCGGCCGCATCCAGCGGGAAAACTTCGGACGCGCCGTGAAGGCCGGGGTGAACATCGTCTTCGGCAGCGACGCCGGCATCTATCCCCATGGGGAGAACGCCAAGCAGTTCAGCCGCATGGTCAAGTTCGGCATGACCCCGTTGCAGGCCATCCAGGCTGCCACGGTGAACGCCGCCAAAGCGCTGGGCGCGGAGGAGGAGGTGGGCGCCCTGGCGGTGGGCCGCTACGCCGACATCCTGGCCGTAAAGGGTGACCCGTTGGCCGACATCTCCGTGCTGGAGCGGGCGGAGGCTGTGGTGAAGGGTGGGGTGCGGGTGAAGTAGGTCGGGGTGACCAACGGGAACCCCGACATGAAATGGCATAAGGCCGTGCAGTCGGGGTTCGGTTGATGCCTCACCCCGACCTAGGGGGTTACGGGAACAGGTCGTCCACGGCTGACTGGCTGAGGGTAGCGGCGGCAGGCTTGTCGTCCTCCGGCTCCGGCGCGGGCTCCGCGGGCTTGGGTGCGGTGGCGGGCGGGGTGGCCGTCAGCGGGTCGGCGCTGGCCTGGACGGAGGCGGCAGCACCGGCCAGCAGCATGTCGATGGCATCCTGGTTGATGCCGCCCTTGGCGCCGGGGCCATGGATCAGGTGGGCGTCGGGGCGGGTGTCCTGCGGCCCCTCGTCGGACGAGGCCTCCACCGGGTCCAGGTCACCCCAAATGGAGATCATGGCGTGGACCCGCCGCTCGATGTAGCGCAGCGTGTTCACCACCTTGGTCATGCGCTGCCCGGTGATGTCCTGGAAGCTGCAGGACATCATGATCTCCGTCACCTCGTTGTCCAGGGTAGCGGCCAGGTCGGGATGGGGCAGGCGCAGCCGGTCGGCCACGGACTGGATCCGCTCGGCACCGCCCAGGATCTCCGTGGTGGCGCGCTCCGTCGCCTCCAGGATGGCGTCCAACTCCTCCGTCGCCATCAGGATACGGTTGGCGGAGGGATCGTCCGGCTTGAGGGAGGCAATCTCCCGCCGGGTCTGGGCGATGTGGGAGGAAAGCTCCTGCAACTCCCGCCGCAGGATCTTGATGTGCAGCTTCGAGTCCGGGTCGGGGTTGTCCCGATGTTCCCGGAACAGGCGGCGGACATCATCCACCGCCACCACCCGGTGCCGCCGGTCCCGCATGCGCAGGAAGGCACGGCCCCGGGCGCTGGACAGCAGCGCGTCCTCGATCTGCTCGTACTCGAGGTCGGAAAGGTCGGCGATCAGGTCCGACACAATTCTACCCTGGTGCTCAGCCGATGGCGCCGAGGACGCTCTCGATCTTCTTCTTCAGGGTGTCGGCGTTGAACGGCTTCACGATGTAGTTGTTCACGCCGGCTTCCTTCGCCGCGATGACGTTCTCCGTCTTCGACTCGGCGGTGACCATGATGAAGGGCATGGCCTTCAGGCGGATGTCGGCCCGGACCTCCTTCAGGAGTTGGAGGCCGGTCATCGGCTCCATGTTCCAGTCGGAGATCACCAGCCCGAAGCTCCCCGCGCGCAGCTTGGCCAGCGCGTCGGCACCGTCACCGGCTTCCTCGATCTTGGTGAAGCCGATCTGGGTGAGCAGGTTCCTGATGATGCGCCGCATCGTCGCGTAATCATCGACAACCAGCACCTGGAGATTGGTCACGGACACGCGGGAGCCCCCACCTGGACAGTTTGCACGGATCAGCCCGGCCCACCGCGGCCGGTGCAGACCTTATCTCAGAAGAGGGTTAACCGGAGGTTCCCACCGGTCGTCCCGTACCCCTTCCGAACGGCTTGCAGGCCGGCACTTTGGTCGGCAGGGCAGGGGCTTGTCAAGACGGGCGAAGCGTTTGGCGCACTTCATTCCCCTTTCTTGCCCCGCTGACACGGGTCTTGCGGGCCAGTTCCGCGTCACCCCTCCTTGGCCAGGGACAGGAAGCCCGAGGTGATGGGGTAGCGGCGGTCCTTGCCGAAGCTGCGGCGGGTGACCTTGACGCCTGGGGGCGCTTGGCGGCGCTTGTACTCGGCCCGGTCCAGCATGCGCCAGACCCGCTCCACCGTTTCCCGCCCGTGGCCGCGGGCGACGATCTCCGCGATGGAGAGGTCGTTCTCCACCAGGCACTCCAGGATGTCGTCCAGCTCGTCATAGGGCGGCAGGGTGTCCTGGTCGGTCTGGTTCGGCTTCAGCTCCGCCGTGGGGGCCTTGGTCAGGATTCGCTCCGGGATCACCCGGCCGGCGGGGCCTCGGGCGCCGGTGGGCAGGTTGTCGTTCCGCCAGCGGCACAGGCGATAGACCATGGTCTTGTACACGTCCTTCAGGACCGAATAGCCGCCGCACATGTCGCCATAGAGGGTGGCGTAGCCCACCGACATCTCCGACTTGTTGCCGGTGGACAGGACCATGGCGCCGAACTTGTTGGACAGCGCCATCAGCGTCATGCCGCGGGCCCGGCTTTGCAGGTTTTCCTCCGTGATGTCCGGGTCGCGGCCGGCGAAGAAGGGGGCCAGCATGGATTCATAGGCCTTCATCGCCGGCTCGATGGCGATGGAGTCGATCCGGGCACCGATCAGCTCCGCGCACTCCGCCGCGTCCTCCAGGCTTTCCCGGCTGGTGTAGGGGCTGGGCATCATCACGCAGTGCACCCGGTCCGCCCCCAGCGCGTCCACCGCCACCGTGGCGGAGATGGCGGAGTCGACTCCGCCTGACATGCCCAGGATCACTCCGGCGAAGCGGTTCTTCTCCACATAGTCCCGCAGGCCCAGCACCATGGCCTGGTAGGTCGCCTCCTCATCCCCCGGGGGTGGGGTGAACTCGCTGGAGCTGGCCACCCAGCCATCGCCAGCGCGCTGCCAGTGGGTGATGGCCACATGCTCCCGGAAGGCGGGCAACTGGGCCGCCACCGAGCGGTCGGCGTTCAGCACGAAGCTCGCCCCGTCGAACACCAGCTCATCCTGGCCGCCCACCTGGTTCAGATAGACCAAGGGAAGGCCCGTCTCCGTCACCCTCGCCACGGCCAGGTTCAGGCGGGTGTCAGCCTTGTTGCGCTCGAACGGGCTGCCATTGGGGACGACCAGGATCTCCGCCCCCGTCTCGGCCAACGTCTCCGCCACGTCCGGTGTCCACATGTCCTCGCAGACCATGACACCCAACCGCACGCCCCGGAAGTTCACCGGCCCCGGCAGCGGGCCGGGGGAGAAGACGCGCTTCTCATCGAAGGGGCCGTAATTGGGCAGGTCGTGCTTCACCCGCACGGCAGCGACGGCACCGCCGTCCAGCAGCAGGGCGGCGTTGTGGCGCTTGCCGTCCACCCGCCAGGGGGCGCCCACCAGCAGGCCCGGGCCACCGTCCGCCGTCTCTGCCGCCAGGGCCTGTACCAGCGCTTCCACCCGGTCCATGAAGAAGGGCTTGAGCACCAGGTCCTCCGGCGGATAGCCGCAGACCGACAGTTCCGGGAACACCACCAGGTCGGCGCCGCGGGCCGCGGCCTCCGCCCTTGCGCGTCGGATCAGCTCCCCGTTGGCGGGCAGGGCGCCCACCGTGGGGTTCACCTGGGCAAGGGCGATGGTCAGGCTGTCGGTCATCGGAATCTCCACGAGGGCTGGGGCCCTTATACTCATTGCGAGCATATCAAGCCTATGCTCAGGATGAGCATAAGTGTCAAGCCCGCCGCGGGCACTCTGCCATATCGGGCGGGCCCGCCAAGACCGGAACTTACGGGGGAGGGACCTGTTCCCGTGCCGCGGATGGAACGGATCGGGACGGAGGCTGGACATGGCCGAGGCGTATAGGGGTACCGGCGTCACCAAGAGCCTGTGGATGGACACGGCACCCCTGCCGGAGGGGCCCCGCTCCATGCCGGAGGTGGACCCGCCGCCCCACGAATCCGGCCTGGACATGGCGTCCGCCGCCGCTTTCGCGCCGCCGGACTTCCTCAGCCATCAGGATACCCCCATCGACGTGGTGGTGGTCGGCGCCGGCATCTCCGGCCTGACCACCGCCTACTTGTTGGCGCGGGAGGGACGGCAGGTCTGGGTGCTGGACAAGGGTCCGGTGGGCGGCGGGGAGACCAGCCGCAGCACCGCCCACCTGGCCACCTACAGCGACGATGACTACCAGTTCCTGGAGGAGCAGCACGGGGAGGAGGGCGCCCGGCTGATCGCCGAGAGCTATGTCGCCGCCCGCGACATGGTGGGCCGCATCGCCCAGGCCGAGGGCATCCAGTGCGACTACCGCCGCCTGGACGCCTACCTGTTCCTGGGCCCCAACGACGGTCCCGACTACCTGCGCAAGGAACTGGATGCCTGCCATCGGGCTGGGCTGGGCGACACCGAATGGGTGGAGGATTTCCGGCTGGGCGAGGGGTATCGCGGCCCGGCGCTGCGCTTCCCCGACCAGGCCCAGTTCGACCCGCAACGCTATGTGGTGGGAGTGGCGCAGGCCATCGAGAGGCTGGGTGGCAAGATCTTCTCCGGCCAGCACGTGACGGGCATCGAGGGTGGCCAGTGGGCCACCATCACCCTGGCCGACGGGCGGACGATGCGGGCCGACAACTGCGTCGTCGCCACCAACTCCCCCATCGTCGACAAGGTGAAGATGCACACCAAGCAGGCGCCGTACCGGACCTATGTGGTCTGTCTGGCGGTGCCCAAAGGGTCCGTCGAGCCGGCCCTGTGGTGGGACACGCGGGACGTCTACCATTATGTCCGGCTGCAAGCCGCCCAGGACCAGGGCGCGGAAGACAACCTGATCGTGGGCGGTGAGGACCACAAGGTGGGTGAGGCCCATGACATGGAGCAGCGCTTCCTGCGGCTGGAGGACTGGGCCCGCAAGCACTTCCCCATGGCGGGCCAGGTGACCCACCGCTGGTCCGGGCAGGTGTACGAGCCCTTTGACGGGCTGGCCTTCATCGGGCGCGACCCGGCCAACACCGCCAACATCCTGATCGCCACCGGCGACAGCGGCCAGGGCACCACCCATGGCACCATCGCCGGCATGCTGCTGACCGACCTGCTGCAGCACCGTCCCAATGCCTGGGCGGGCCTGTACGACCCGTCGCGCAAGCCCACCAAGCACCTGACGGAATACCTGACTGAGAACCTGGACGTGGCCCGGGAATACGCCAAGGGCCACCTCGGTCCCAGCGAGGCCAGCAGCGAGGCCGCCATCCCCGTCGGCCACGGCGCGGTGATGCGGGAGGGCGGCACCAAGGTGGCGGTCTATCGCGGGGAGGACGGCACCTTCACCCGGGTCTCGGCGACCTGCACCCACCTGGGCTGCACCGTGCATTGGAACGAGCTGGAGCGCAGCTGGGATTGCCCCTGCCACGGCAGCCGCTTCACCCCCGACGGCACCGTCATCGCCGGGCCGGCGGTGACGGCACTGAAGCCGGTGGACCACACGGGCCAGGGTTGATCCGGAGATAGGCTCGCGGGGTGGGACGGCGCGTCCCACCCCGGCCTTGCGGTTGCGGGCGGGCGGCTTGGCGGCTAGGGTCCGGCCCCATCCCAAGCCCCCACGGACCCGTCCCATGCGCCTGCCCCTGATCCTGTCCGCCGCCGCCCTGTCGCTGGCGTCACCCGCCCTGGCTGCCAAGCTGCCACCGCTGAGGGCGGAATATGCGGCGGTGCAGACACTGGTGGTGAACAGCGCGAAGACGGAGGCCAAGCTGGCCCATTCCCGCGGCAAGGAGCGGAGGGAGACCACGGTGGACGGACTGGCCAACCTGCTGCTGCTCCGCCCGGACAAGGCCAAGGCCTGGGTGGTCCAGCCGGAATCGGGCATGGCCATGGAGCTGACCCCCATGGACCCGGAGATCGGCATCGACCCCTCCGCGCTCGCCACCCTGGAAGGGGAGCCGGCGGGTAAGGAGAAGGTGGCGGGACTGGATACGGTGAAGTACCGGGTGCAGGACGTCTTCGCTGAGGGCGGTGGGTTTGACGGCCATGTCTGGTCCACGGAGGACGGCATCTATGCCAAGGTGGAGGGCACGGCCACCGACGGCGGCGAACCCGTCGCCGTGCGCATGGAGTTGCGCGAGGTGAAGCGCGGACGCCAGGACCCGGCGTTGTTCGAACTGCCCGCCGGCGTGCGCCTAATGGACATGGGCACCCTGCCGGACCGTGTGCCGGCGCCGCCCGCGACTCCGGGTAAGCCGTGAATTCTCCCCCGCGGGTTGCGGGGGTCAGTGCAAGGCTGATTCCGCTAAGCGGTGATGTACTGGATGCCTGAGGCTTGGATGCTCGGGCCTTGTCCGACACCCGCCTCCCGAACCCCAGCCAGGTGCCAAGCCCGACCAACGGCTTTGCCGGGTAGGATTACCTGGGCTATAACAACCCATGGATGGACCGGCTGCCGGACAATGTAGGAACGGTGTGCGCTGCTGCGGGTGAACGCGCCCTGTGGCTGCGGCTCCAAGCGCGCCATGCCGGGGATCTGCCGGCGCGGCCGAATGTCCACCAGTTCGGGAGCGCCATGGGGAATCGGGGCTTGGCGACGGGAGGAAGGCTCATGGCGCGGCGATGGCTGTTGGCGGGCCTGACCTTGGCGGCGGCCCTGTTCGGGCCCCTGCCGTCAGGGGCGGCGGATGTGCCGGCGGGCGAGGGCGCAGCCACCCTGACCATCGGCATCACCAGCTTCCCCGGCAATTTCCATCCCAACATCGAAGCCCAGGCGGCCAAATCCTACATGCTGTGGATGGCCTACCGGCCGTTCACCACCTTCGACAAGGACTGGAAGCTCACCTGCCTGCTCTGTGTCGAGTTGCCGACCGTCGAGAACGGCAACGCCTGGATGGCGCCCCTGCCGGACGGCTCGCCCGGCATCAAGGTCCGGTTCCGCATCGACCCGGACGCCACCTGGGGTGACGGCAAGCCGGTGACCGCCCGGGACGCTGCCTTTGCCCTGGAGGTGGGGAAGAACGCCCAGTCCGGCTTCAGCAATTCCCGCCTGTACCAGCAGGACATCGCCGGCATCGAGGTGGAGGATGAGAAGACCTTCGTCCTGCACCGGAAATATGTCTGCGACTACAACCAGATCAACGACTTCCGCCTGCTGCCGGAGCATCTGGAGGGCCCGGTCTTCCGTGCCAACCCGGGGGAGTATCTGAAGCGGAACCTGTACGACACGGACACCCTGAACCCCGGCCTCTGGTTCGGGCCCTACAGGCCCGTGCGCATGACCCGCGGCGCCTTCGTCGTGTTCGAGCGCAATCCCACCTGGAAGGGCAATCCGCCGGCCTTCGACCAGATCGTCGTCAAGTCGGTGGAGAACAACACCGCCCTGGAGCAGACCCTGGTGGCGGGCGGCGTGGACATGGTGGCGGGGGAGGTGGGCTTCAACGTGGTGCAGGGTGCCCAGTTGGAGCGGCGGGTGGGTGACCGGATGAACGTGGTCTGGAAGCCCAGCCTGTCCTACTTCCACATGGACCTGCGGCACGACCACCCGGCCCTGAAGGACCGCCGGGTGCGCCAAGCCCTGATGTATGCCATGGACCGCGGCCTGATCGTGGATGAGCTGTTCTATGGCAAGGGGCTGGTGGCCGACACGCACATCAACCCGCTGAACCAGGTCTTCCACGAGGGCGTCTACCGCTACGCCTACGACCCGGCCAAGGCGGCGGCCCTGTTGGATGAGGCCGGGTGGACCCTGCGGCCCGACGGCTGGCGCTACGATTCGCAGGGGCGGCAACTGAAGCTGGAGTTGCTGGCCGCGGCGTCGGACCGGACGCTGGAGCTGTTGCAGCAGGTGGTGCAGGACATGTGGCGCCGGGTTGGCATCGCCACCGAGCTGCGCACCGTCACCACCCGGGTCATGTTCGGGGAGTTCCTGCGAAAGCGCACCTTCGGTGGCCTGACCATGTTCACTTGGCAGAGCAGCCCCAACGACGTGCCGGAGACGGTGCTCCAGACCACCTACATCCCCACGGAGCAGAATGGCTGGTCCGGCCAGAATTACGGTGGTTACAGCGTGCCGGAGATGGACGATTTGCTGGTGAAGATGGAGAATGTCTGCCAGCCCGAGGAGAACGCGGCCCTGTGGCGCCGCTTCCAGGACCTGTATGCGGAGGACCTGCCGGCTTTGCCGCTCTGGTTCCGGTCCCAGGTCTTCTTCATGCCCAAATGGCTCAAGGGGCTGGAGCCCACGGGCCATCAGTACCACAGCACCCAATGGGTGGAGAATTGGACCCGGGAATGACCGCCCTCGACTTGCCATGTTGGGGTTGCTAGATGCAGCCCCAGTTGCCTGATGTCGCCGCCGGAGTGGCCCCCTGATGAAGACCCGTACCCTTGTCCTGATCGCCACCCTGCTGGCCATGCCGCCCGCCGGCCTGATCGCCATGGCCCAGCAGGCGCCATCGACGCCGCCGGAAGCCGCGCAGCCCACACCCGACCCGCAGCGCCAGTACCTGGCCCAGAATGCCAAGCAGCCGGGTTGGCAGGTCACGCCCAGCGGGCTCCAGTTCAAGATTGACCAGCGCGCCACCAATCCCGCCGCCGTCCGCCCGGCCCTGACCGACATCGTGACCGTCCACTACCGCGGCACGCTGATCGACGGGAAGGAGTTCGACAGCAGCTACAAGCGGGGCCAGCCGGCCACCTTCCCCCTGAACCGCCTGATCCGTGGCTGGCAGGAGGGCATCTCCATGATGCGGGTGGGGGAGAAGTGGCAGTTTGCCATCCCGTCCGACCTGGGCTATGGCCCCAAGGGGGCTGGCGACGACATCCCTCCGGGGGCGACCCTCCTGTTCACGGTGGAGCTGTTGGACGTCCGCAAGCCGGACAACACCAACCTGCTGGACCCGAAGAACTGGGGCCGGTGAGCATCTGATCCGGTGAGGGGCGGGGAACTGCCCGTCCCCCTTCCGCAGATGCGACTTTCGAATTCGAAGGTCGCGGCGCCGCGCGCCGGCTATGGCGCCTTCCGCATCAGGAACTCCCGCCCAACCTTGACCCGCCTTACACCGTCATATTCGACGATGTCGGCGGTGGCGTAGGTCTCCGACCATTTGTCCGGCAGGTAGCTGCCGGTTCCCACCACGTCGATGGGGGCAAGGGCATCGGCCATCACGCGGCACTTTTCCGGGTTGAAGCCGCTGCTGGCGACGATCTTGGCCTTTGGGAAACCCGCCTCATCCAGCCTTTCCCGCATCCAGTGGATGGCGGCGGCAGAGACGCCGGGGCCGATCAGGTGGCGGAGTTCGCCTTCGTCCCGATAACCGCGCAGGCAGGCCGGGGCGCGGCGTTCCAGCACGGCATAGCTCTGCGGCGGGTCCAACCCCTCCACGAAACGGCCGCCGGGCGTGTCCAGGCGGAAGGATAGGTCTCCCGCCGCCGCCAGGTCGGGAAACCGGCGGCAGACTTCCAGGCTGTCGCTGACCTCCCGGCCGAAATAATCGCAGAGCACGGTCATGGGCTCGTCCGGGAAGGTCTCCCGGTACATCTCCGCGGCCCGCAGGGTAGAGCCGGCATAGCCGATCAAGGCGTGGGGCATGGTGCCCAGGCCGCGGGGCTTGCCAAAATGGTGTGCCGTGGCGTCGGTGGCGTTGCCGACGAAACCCACGGCGCCGTCCTTGCGCCGGGCGCGGGCGGAACCGACGGAGGCGGCGTAGGCCATCAGCTCAGCCATCTCGGTGCCGGCGCAGTGGCGGGCATCCATGGCCAGGAAGGCCACCTTGGGCAGGCCCGCGGTCATCATGTAGGCGTTGTATGCGGCCACACAGGCAGGGCCCAGCTTCATCAGGAACAAGGTCTCCAACTCCACCAGCCGGGAGAAGGGGCCTGAGATCCACATCATCGGCTCACCCGCGCCGACCCACTTGCCCTCCTCATAGTTCTGCTGGATGTCCGGCGTGAAGCCGCGGGCGGCACCGGTATCGAGGAGCCACTCCAGGGCAAGGCGCGGGGCGAAGACCACCGGGCGGCGCATGAAGACGGCATAGGTCACGTTGGCGTCGCCGAACCGCTCCACGATGGCCCGGGTCCGCTGGAAATAGACGTCGGTCCAGCGCGGCACGTCTTCGGCCGGGGGCGGGGACGGTGGGAGACGTTTCTGGTCGGCCATGGCGGTGTCCGCTCTCTCGGTGGCTTTCGGCCAGATAAACACCCCCCGGGGAAAAACGGTAGGCCCGTAACGATCTGCCCCCGACCCTGTTGGGGAGCACGGCAGGGACGGTTGGGGGGAACGCCCCGAGCGGTCCGCCATCCTGCCCTGAGAACGGAACCCTGAGAGGACGCGACAACCATGGCCACGAAGTCCATGAAAGACCTGCTGGTCGAAGAACTGCGCGACATCTATGACGCGGAGAAGCAGGCCCTGAAGGCCTACCCGAAGATCATGAAGGCCGTTCAGAACGAGCAGCTCAAGAAGGCCTTCGAGACCCACCGCGAGCAGACCGATGGCCAAGTGGAGCGCCTCAAGCAGTGCTTCGAGCTGCTTGACCAGCGTCCCCGCGCCAAGCACTGCGACGCCATGGAGGGCCTGATCGAGGAGGCCCAGAGCCTGCTGGACGAGGGCCTGCCGCCCCAGCTGCTGGACGCCGCCATCCTGGCCGCCGCCCAGAAGATGGAGCATTACGAGATCGCCGCGTACGGCACCGTCCATGCCTATGCCGAGGCTTGCGGCCTGAATGACGTGGCGAAGCTGCTGGAGCAGACCCTGGCGGAGGAGAAGCAGACCGACGAGCTGCTGAACCGCATCGCCATCGAGGACGTGAACAAGAAGGCCATGCAGGCGGCGGCGTAAGCTTCCGACTGCCGGACATGGGAAGGGCCGCCCCGGCAAGGGGCGGCCCTTTTTCATTGCGCTGCCCGTTTCAGCGCCGGGGCGGCGGGCCCGGCGGATCGTCATCGTCGTGGCCGTCCCGGCTGTCCACTCGGGGCGGGGGCAGGGTGCCGTTGGCCTGGGCCTCGGCCATTGTCCTGACCAGGGTGGCGTGGAGCTTGTCCGCCACCTGCTCTCCGTGGGCACGCAGGTTGGCCAGGGCGGCGTCCGCGGCGGCGGGGTCGAAAGGCCGCGCCCCCAGGGCCGCGGCCACCTGCTGCCGCGCTTCC